>NZ_FMWL01000011.1 GCF_900103005.1 Acidaminobacter hydrogenoformans DSM 2784
CGGAGGTATCTGGAGGGCAAACTGAAACTGAAAATGAATGCCCAAAAGAGCAAGGTCGTCAGTGTGTTGGCAATAAAACACTTCAAATTTCTTGGCTTTTGCCTTGGGAAGAACAAGAAAGGCGTCTATATACGCGCCCATCGGGAATCCCTGGCGAAGGCAAAACGGAAACTGAGGCAACTGACCCGCCGAAATCAGGGCAGAAATGTGCGCATGGTCATGGAAAACGTTAAAAGCTTCATCCGTGGATGGCTCGGTTATTACTATGTAGCCGACATAAAGCGGACGCTGATGAGTTGGAACGAGTGGTTGAGACGGAGGCTTCGGATGTACATCTGGAAACAATGGAAGAAGCCAAGAACCAGAATCATGAATCTAAAGAAACTGGGTATTCCGGAGTGGCAGGCATACCAGTGGGGCAATACCCGTCTGGGATACTGGCGAATTGCCGGAAGTGCTGTACTCAATCGTTCCATTACAAATGAAAAGCTCGCACTGGCCGGGTATTATGACTTCCCGGCTCAGTACGAGCAATTACGCTTAATGCACTCAAGCGGTTGAACCGCCGTATACCGAACGGTACGTACGGTGGTGTGAGAGGACGGCTACTCAACTAATGGGTAGCCTCTTACTCGATTATCTTCTTTTGTACGGAGCATTATCCAATAACCATATGATTTTATAATCTGATATAATGAAACCAGATTTGTCTGGTTTGACCTTTTTATCAATGCTGAATTCGGCTGTATCATTTCGGTTTTTTCTTTATATTTATTGAATGGAGGCGGTCTTAGTGACTTCTAAACTCAAAGTCTTTGTATTTGTGATCTATGAGGAGTCCGTGGATTATTATCCCACGATTCTCAGACGGATCTTTGAAGACCATATAGACTTAGAAGTCAGATTGTATTCCGATCTCAGGCCAGTAGAGACCTTCAGCGCGGATCTGGTACTGTATACTTTAGGATTTCTCAAGCCTGTATTAGTGGAAAAATGCTTGAATCCGGCTGCGGAATTCATACATATGGCAAACACACTTCACGGTTCATGTCTCGAAAGCATCAAGCAGCTGAACAGAGGCACGGATGTTCTATTAGTCAGCGAGGGCACCATTTTCCTTTGGGACACCTTGTTGACCCTAAAAGCTCATGGCATGGAGCATGTCAATTTTGTGCCCTATTATGGACAGCGTATCAATACCAGTGCTTATAAATACGCTATTTATATGGGAATAAAAACCTATGAGCTCCCAGAGATTGATCACATCATTGACTTGGGATGGCGTGTGCTTCATCCTTATGTCCTTCTAAAAATTGGTAATGCTGCGGGCCTCGCGGAAAGCTTTCTCGATGAAAAAATCTCTAATTATATTAAAGACACGACTGCGTTGTTGAATTACGACGATTGTGTGGAAATTTCCTACCTAAGTGAATTTACTCAGGAGCGCCTTGCGATCATGAATCTGCTTGACACGCCGGCCTTGCTGCTTAACGATCAGGATGTGGTTTTGGGATTTAATGAACGCTTAAGAACCGAATTTCAAAAAGATTTTGACAGGATGATCGGTCAAAAAATCTCGAGGGATATTTTTCTATACCAAATGAGAAGCGCCTGTGAAGACCGGGGCGGGAGCGGCAGTTTTGAACTTTCATCTGATCAACACTATAAGGTTAGTGCCAGAGCAATAGAAAGCTACGGACAATCTGTCCATCACAGAGTTCTTCTTGAAGCGGTGCCTGTCGTTAAAAATGAATCCCAGGGACAACTGGCTTATAAATTTAAGGACATACTTTATGAGAGCAGTTCTATGAGTCGGATTGTCGAGCTTGCGAGACACTTCTCGGCAACGGATACGACTATTCTCATAGAGGGCCCGTCTGGTGTTGGGAAAGAGCTGTTGGCCCATTCCATTCATGAGGCGTCTTCAAGGCGGCAGCGACCATTTCATGCGGTCAACTGTGGTGCTTTTTCGGAGTCGCTTCTCGAATCAGAGCTATTTGGATACGCAAGCGGTGCTTTTACAGGCGCGCTTCGAAGCGGGAAAAAAGGACTCTTGGAAAGTGCACACAGCGGCACCATTTTTCTGGATGAGATTGGAGAGGCAAGTTTGAAGCTACAGGTCAAGCTGCTCCGTTTTCTTCAGGAAAAAGAAGTTCAACCTATTGGATCCAGTTCCGTGAGAAAAGTGGATGTCAGGGTTATATGCGCGACTAACAGAAATCTTGAAGTAGCCATGCAGACCGGAGACTTCAGAGAAGATCTCTATTACCGGATCAGCACGGTGACGCTGTCAGTACCACCGTTAAGCGAGCGGATAGAGGATATTGAACCCATCCTGATGGACGCGCTTGGCCAATATACCAATCACTTAAGCGAGCCATTAAAGAAGTTTTTTGTAAACTACCCATGGCCAGGCAACGTTAGAGAGCTTAAGGGATGCGCCGAGTATATGCTAAGCTTTGACTCAAGGATACTTGAAGTCAAACACTTGCCGGATAAATATCAAAAGTGGCTTCATGGACATTCGGAGTCTGAAACATTAGAATCAGAATTATCCAATTATATTAAAGAAAGACCGACTTTGATGGCTAATTTTCATGGGGTGGTTCATCATGAGGAGGATGAGTCGGAAATGGATTTGGAAGACTTGGTGCTCCTGGAAATTGACCATGGCTACAGTGGTCGCAGAAAACTCTTGACGAGGCTTAGGGACCGAGGCTTAAGAGTGACAGAGTATAAAATCAACGGCATACTCGATACGTTAAAAATGACTGGCTTCATCCAGGTTGTCAAGGGCAGGGGCGGTACCAGACTCACATTAGCAGGAAAAGAAAAACTGCTATTAGCAGGTCGTAAGTTGAAGTGATTCACAGTCAACAGTTGTGAGAGAAACTAATTTGGTGTAAGTCAAAACGCACCATACCACACCAAAAAATCAATAACAAACCAAATACGAGCTAAACAACGAACCAAAACACACAAAATAGAAATTCACACCATTTTGACGATCTATTATCATAAAATTGACACGCTTTATGCGTGTCTTTTTTTGTTCAAAATATAGCGTTTTCAGAAGCTAAGAGAAATATAGAACAATTTTCTTGAAAATAATAAAGTTGGCTCAATATTTGCGTTATTAAAAATCAATAACAATATTCATCATAAGTGGCAAGAAAAACTGGGGAGGTCATGTCAGTGGAGTTCAGCAGCGCGCATAAGACATTAAAGCTTTCAGACGGCATTGAAATGAAACAAAATGGAAACCTCAGCATTACTGGAAATGGAGATATTAAACTGAATGAGGCGGCATTGAAAGAGCTTGGTTTTATAATCCAGTGGTCAGAAGACGGCACTGTAGGGACGTTGACAAAGATCAAAGAAGGCCATGTCGTACTGAGTGGGGAAGAAATTGCCTTCGCCGCAATGGCAGCTGAGTTTACAGAGCTGATTTCTGAGGTTGCGCGCAAAATATACGATCACCCGCAAATGGCCTTCACTGAAACCTACGCGTGTGAGTTGCTGTGCGAGGTACTATCCTCACAGGGCTTTGAGGTTGAACGTAATCTTAGAGGTGTCAATCCGGACACTAAGGATGCCTGGATTATGGACACAGCGTTTACGGCGACATTGAAGGGCAACGCGAGTGGCCCAACCATTGCCATTTTATTGGAATACGACGCGCTTCCGGATGGGCATGCCTGTGGTCATAATCTAATCGCTTCTGCTGGCCTTTCCGCGGCATTGATGCTGGCAAAGCAGATGGGAGCCCTGCCAGGGAAGTTGATCGTCTATGGAACACCTGGCGAAGAGGGAAAAGCAGGAAAAGCTCATATGGTAGAAGCGGGACTTTTTGATGGTGTGGATGTGGCTTTAGCTACGCATCCTGGAGACCGCTGGGCAACTGGATCCGATTTTCTGGCAACCAAAACTGCAACGATTGTCTTTAAAGGTGTGCCGTCACATGCTTCTGCTGCACCCGAAAAGGGCATCAGTGCCTTGGACGCTGCGGTGATTGCTTACAACGCCATAGAGCTTCAGCGCGAGCATCTAAGAAGTGATGCCAGGGTACACGGCTTTATCAGAGACGGTGGAAAAGTCACCAACGTTGTGCCAGATAGAGCAGAGATGGACTGGGGAGTCCGGGCACTGGACAATGTTTACATGGAAAAACTGGCAGACATGATCGAGCGCTGTGCAAGGGCAGGGGCACTGGCTACCGGCGCTGAGATGGAAATTTCCTGGAGTGTGACTTATGGGGCACCGGTTAAAGTCGAGGCCCTTGACACCATGGTCATTCGATTGGCTGAGGCACTGACTTCAGGGTTGGTCAAACCATTTGATGTGCTTGGATCTTCCGACGTCGGAAATGTGTCATTCGTGCTTCCAACCTGCAATCTCTGGTTTGGCATCACCCCAGAAGGTGTTATGCCGCATACCAAAGAATTCCTTGCTGCTTCCGGTGCATCCGAATCTATTCCGTCGGTTCTCACTGCCGGTACGGTCATTGCGCTGGCAGCCAGACGGCTGTTCATGGACCGGGAGATGGTCGAGAACTATAAAGAAGCTTTCACGTTGTCCAAACAGAAGTTGATTGCACAGGGTTAGTCTGCGCAGTGAACCACTTAAATCAAGAGGAGGCTATTCAATGAAGTATGGATTTGAAATCGCTTTTGTCCTTGTTATCGCTATTATTTTTGTTTCTGAAACCATTTCTGCGAAGCTTAAAGGCAAAATTCCGGCGCTGTTTCTTATGACAGTCATCACCCTCATTGGTTACTGGACCGTAATCCCGATGGATATTGTCGAAGTTTCAGGTCTTGGAGCCGTCAAAAACATCATGATGATGATCATCCTGATTCACATGGGCACCCTGCTTGAGCTCGAGCAGCTCAAGCGTGAATGGAAGACAGTCGCAACTGCGCTGGCAGCCGTCGCGGGCATAGCGTTGATCTTCCTGAGCGTTGGCGGTTTAATACTGGGTGATAAGCTCCTCTCGCTGACCGCGATCGCGCCACTGGCCGGCGGAGGCATGGCCGGCATCTTGACCAGTCAGGCGCTGACGAACGGCGGATATACCGATCTGGCTGTTTGGCCAATTCTTCTCATCACCCTCCAGAGCTTCGTAGGCATGCCGATAGTCGCTTTCTTCGTCCGCGGTGAAATGAGAGATCTTCTCAGTAAAGTGCGAAGTGGTGAGCTGAAGCATCCAAACGAAGTGCAAACTGAGTCTGTTGCTTCACAAAATACAAAATTGATCGATAAGCTTCCTGAGCTTTACAAAACGCCAGCCTTTTATTTTCTCGTCCTTGCGATCCTGGGTACATTAAACCTCGCGCTCTATATCAATGTGACATCTAAAATTCAGTATATTTCCCTTATAATGGATAAATCTATCGTGGCACTGGTGATTGGCATTGTGCTTGGCAACCTCGGTCTGCTGGATAAAGGCGTCATGAGCAAAACCATGTCCAGCGGCATTTTGGATATCAGCTTCTATGCTTACATAATGACGTTCCTGACCGGCGCCAGTGTGGCGACCATCAAGGCCATGATGCTGCCATTGGTGCTGACGTTTGTCATGGCGACCATCGGCATAGGTGTTTTCAGCTGGATTGTGGGCCGGGGCGTTGGCTACACCAGCAGGCTGTCCATGGCGGTGGGCTATAACTGTTACTTAGGATTTCCGTTCAATTATATGATCACAAAAGAGGCGGCGAGAGCGATCGCCGGGAATGTTGAAGAAGAGGAGATTTTATTCGATACCATGCTCCCAACCATGCTGATTGCCGGTTTCATTTGCGTCACCATTGTCTCGGTTCTGATGGCGGGCGTGCTGAGCGCGATGATTTGATTTAAACTGAAGAACCACAGTGGAATAACGTGGCAGACATTACAATATAATCTCCAAAAGTTAAAGACTTTGCCGATGGTGGTTTGACGACCATCGGCAAAGTCTTTTTCATTAAACGCGTTTCCCCGCCTTCCCCCGCGCCTTCTGTCTTGAAATTTCTATTTCTTGAAGAACCTCAATTGAAATTTTTATAAAGTCCTTAACATACTGCGTCAAATACTTTTCAGCCCGGTGGGCAATGACCAGACGGTGCATGATCAAGTCGCCACCTGACATCAGAGGAAAACAGCTGCTGTTTGTCATGATGTCCTCAAGCAGTGGCAGACGCATTTCAGTGACGAAAAAAGCGGCAAAATCTTTTGGATAAAGCGATATCAGTAGCTCTGTATTGGAGGATTCTATGAAGACGTTTGGTTTATAACCGGCTGCGTTGAAACACTCATCCGTCGTTTTTCGCAGACGGTTAGGCAGTTTGACCAGCATATATGGCAGCTCCGAAAATGCCTTAAGATCTGTGCCGTTAAGCGCTTCTTGCTTTAAGCGGTCTGCACGTTTACCATAGTATTTATGCAGCAAAGTATCTGACGCCATGAGATAGGTGTGGTCGTTGAGTAAAGGGGTGACTTCCAGTGCAGAATCATCAGCATTTTTAATCCCTATAAACACATCCAGCAGGCCCTCTGCCACCATTTCCTCCATATTGGCGGACTGGGTTTCAGTAAGCTGAATTTTGATATTAGGCCATTTTTGATAGAAGATTGGCAAAATCAATGGAAGACAGACTTGAGCCCGATAGGCGGGGATCCCTACGCGAAGGACACCGACGCCTTTTTCCGAAATCTCAGCGAGTTGGTTGATGACATTAGCATCTTCGCCCAAAATTCGTTCAGCAGCTTCAAGCAGCTTCTCTCCAGCGTAGGTCAATGAGAGCTTGGGCTTTCTATTAAAGAGTTCAACCCCATAGTATTGTTCGAGCTTTTGGATGTGATTGCTTAGATTTTGTTGAGAAATAAACAATCTTTTTGCTGTGTTGGTAATGTGAAGGTCTTTGGCGGCCTCAACGAAGTAGTAGTAACTGACGAGATTCAATAAAAAGCACCTCCAGAATGACTGTATTTAACAGAAAATCATTTTAATTACGGATGTCAAAGGGATTATTTGGATAAAGTTAGTCAAATTATTAACAAATAAAAATTGTGTTTATTTTATTTTCCCACAAAAAATATTTGTTGACCAGACATAATTTTCTGTGTTTGAGTTTTCATACAATTTCGAATATGATTCAGATAAGTTAATCAGAGCGCGAGACAAGACGGATAGTGTTAAATCTCAGCTAACTGAACATGAAAGCTCTATGGCATTCGCATAAGTGATTTGAACGAAAGAATCAACAAATTTTATCATCCATTGGAGTTGAACAGGAAATGTATGATCTTTTACTTAAAAATGGACGCGTGATCGATCCTTACAACAACCTGGACAAAATTGCGGACATCGCGATTTCGAATGGACTTATCGAGAAAGTTCAGGAACATATTGATGAAAAAGCACTTCATGTCATTGACGTATCAGGATGTCATGTCACGCCTGGCCTAATTGATTTCCATACCCATATCTATCCTCTGGCAGAGATTGGGGTTTTAGGCGAAGCAACCTACTTCCCGTCAGGCGTCACAACAGCAGTGGATGCCGGAAGCTCAGGCGCAGGCACTTTCGAGGGACACCGTGGCGCTCTTAACAGCACAAAACTGACTGTCAAATCCTTCCTCAACATCAGCTCGGGCGGACTGGCGACGGGTAGTTACCTGGAAAATCTGAATCCCAAACAGTTCAACCGGGATAAAATCAAGAAATTGTTCAGAAAATACAGCCATGAGTTGATTGGCCTCAAAGTTCGACAAGGTGCTGAAATCGTTGGAGAATTGGGGCTCGAACCGTTGAGAGAAACTATAAAGCTTGCGGAAGAACTTGGTGTCAGGGTGATGGTGCATTGTTCCAACCCACCATCGGCAATGGCGGAGCTGGTTGATCTGTTAAGACCTGGGGACATTCTCTCCCATGCCTATCAAAGTAAGGCGAGCACGATCTTAGATCAGGAAGGCATCATTATTCCTGAAGTCAGAAATGCCAAAGAACGTGGCGTCATATTTGACGTGGCGCATGCCAACGTTCACTTTTCACATCAAGTTGCCAGTAAAGCTTTTGAACAAGGGCTTCTGCCGGATACGATCAGTACGGATCTGACCGTCAGAAGCCTGTATAAGCGGCCAGCAGTCATGACCATGCTTCATGTCATGTCAAAATTTATAGCGATGGGACTGACACTGGATCAGGTCATTCGCGCAACGACGCAGCGGCCTGCAGCGCTCCTCGGTTTAGAACAGGAACTCGGTTCGCTGAGTGCGGGTACAGCAGCAGATATCGCAGTACTGAGGCTGCTGGATTCAGAAACCGAATTTGGTGATTGTGATGGGGACATCATTTATGGATCACAGCAATTTAGGGCAATGATTACCGTAAAGGAGGGGGAGTTGGTTTTCAGAGACGTTGAAATTTAAATAAAATACAATTTTGGGAGGTCAATATGAAAGGGTTAAAAAAATTCATCTCGTTACTGTTAGCACTCATCCTCGTTTTTTCATTAGCAGCTTGTGGCGGCAGCACTGAGCCAGCAGCAGAGCCTGCGGGAGAAACCGGCTCAGAAGCTCAAGGTACAGACTGGCCTAAAAAAACAATCCAAATAGCGGTGCCTTACAACGCAGGCGGAGATACGGATATCTATTGCCGGCTTGCTGCAGAACGTCTCAGCGAAAAGCTTGGCGAAACAGTCGTCGTCGTCAATATCGCTGGATCCGGCGGGATTCTGGCAGCAAAGCAAATCATGAACGAAGATCCAGATGGTTACAACTTGCTGTTCAGCCATACTGGCGGTCTGATTCAGGAAGCGAGCGGCATGGCAGATTTCTCTTATACGGAGTCCTTCGCTTACGGCGGTACACTTGTAGAAGACAATACTTATACCATGGTTGCAAAAGCTGAAAGCGGATGGAAAAACTTAGGTGATGTCGTAGCAGCAGCCAAAGCTGCACCAGGCACGGTTACCTATTCACAGGTCAATGGTCAGGTAACACACTTCGTATCCAAGCTCTTTGAAGAAACTGCAGGCATTGAGCTTGACAAGATTGACGTCGGTTCATCCGCTGCGGACAGAACGGCAGCCTTCCTTGGCGGACAGGTCGATCTCCTCGTTGTCAACTACGCCAACGTAGCGGATTATATTGAAGCCGGACAATTTGTAGCCCTTGGGATCCTCGCGCCTGAGCGCGTAGAATCATTACCTGAAGTCCCAACGTTTGTAGAGCAGGGTTATGATGTCGTCGCGGCAAAGCGTTACTCTTACAAGTTCCCTAATGGTACTGACCAAGCGATTATCGATAAATTCACAACAACGCTCAAAGAAATCGCTGAAGACCCTGAGTTTGCTGCAGAGCTTGCGAAATTCCATGCAGCGCCATACTACAAGGATCCTGAAACAACTGAGAAAGATGAAGCGGCTGAAGTTGAGCTTCTCAAAGTAGTCATGGGAGACGTTTTTAAGTAAATATTTCGCAAATTGAATAGTAGACAAAACATCAACACGTTTTAACAAGCTCCAAATTGTATAGAACATGCAGAATGCTATAAACGAAAGCGGTGCCAAATGAATGCCATAAAGCTTTGGCACCGCTTTTTATGTCACTAAATGGAGATTGATTATGAGTGAAAAACAAAGAGATTTAATCGGTTCTATTGTATTCCTGATCTTTGGAATTTTCCTGTTCGCCATTTCTTTCACGGTTAAATCGATCATTGAAAATGATGTCGGCCCTGCTTTCATGCCCAAGGTTGTCGCAGTCGCCATTGTGATCGTATCCGTCAGCAAGCTGGTGATCGCATTAAAAAATCATAGCCCCAAGTACACAGAAAAAAGGCAATCTGAAGATGACAAAATGGGAAGCCTCATGACAATACTTAACCTGGCTGCTTATGTGATCCTGTTTGAACCACTTGGCTTCATTATTTCCTCTATAGTATTTCTGACGCTTCAGATGACGATTCTGGCGGATAAAGTCCATTTCAAGCCAATAAAATTTGGGATCATCTCAATAAGTGCCACTCTGGCGATCTATTTTCTATTCGTCTACGCCTTCAACCTTATGCTGCCTGAGGGCTTGCTGGACATAATTTAAGAGAAGGAATGATTTCATGGTTTTAGAAGGTATATTAGCAGTAATCCTTTCGCCGGCCTGTCTTTTAGTCACTTTACTCGGTGTTATTGTAGGTATCATATTCGGATCTATTCCCGGTCTCTCTGCAACCATGGCAGTGGTGCTGTTTCTGCCAATGTCCTTTGGGCTGGAGCCAATCAGCGGTATATCCCTGTTGATGGGCTTGTACATAGGAGGTATTTCCGGTGGGTGTATATCTGCGGTACTACTCAAAATTCCCGGCACACCCTCCTCAATTTCTACGGTATTTGATGGAGGCCCAATGGCGGATCGCGGTGAGGCGGGAAAAGCCATCGGCATCTCAATCCTCTATTCCTTTATTGGCGGCATCATTAGTTTGATTGCCTTGATCTTCATCTCCCCATATCTCGCCGCTATAACTTTGAAATTTACAGCGTTTGAGTATTTCTCCATAGCGCTGTTCTCACTAACGATCATTGCCAGTATGTCCGGAAAATCTGTCCTGAACGGATTGCTGAGTGGACTTCTCGGCATGGCCCTTGCATTTGTAGGGATTTCGCCGATTGATGGCTTCATGCGTTTTAACTTCGACTCCATCAACCTTTTAAATGGCTTCGATATTGTCGCGGTTTTGATCGGACTCTTCGCCGTCACAGACATTATTCAGACAGGTGCAAACCGTAAAAAGCTCGCTGAAAAGGGCAAGCTGATCCAGTATAGCCTGACGGGCTTTGGCATTAGCCTTAAAGAATTCAAAGCGCAGTTTGTCAATATGATGCGCTCGGCGCTGATTGGCCTGGGTATAGGTATTCTTCCGGGGATTGGCGGTTCGACTTCAGGTCTTTTATCCTACTCCGCGGCGCAAAATGCTTCAAAATATCCTGAGAAGTTTGGTACCGGCATCATTGATGGCGTTATCGCTTCTGAAACGGCGAACAACGCAACCGTTGGCGGTGCGCTGATCCCTCTGCTGACCATGGGCATCCCGGGAAGTACGGTTGCAGCGGTCATCCTGGGTGGACTCACCATTCACGGCATTACCCCGGGTCCATTGATCTTCGTAAAGAACGGCGTATTCATGTACGCGATCTTTACCGCACTCCTCGTTGCCAATGTTTACATGCTGATTGTGGAGTACGCAGGCCTGAAGTGGTTCGTTAAACTGATGGGCATTCCAAAGCACATTTTGCTGCCGATTGTCATGGTTCTATGCGCCGTCGGTGCCTACGCAACTGGAAACAACGTTTTCGATGTATGGAGCATCTTTGCGTTTGGTATGCTCGGCGTCATATTGAAAAAGCTGTCGATTACAACGACACCCTTCATCATTGGTTATATTCTGTCCGGCATGGCTGAGGAAAATTTGCGACGCGCACTGATTGTCAGTAAGGGTGATCTGATGCCGTTTATTACCAGACCAATTTCAGCGCTGTTCTTGCTCGTCGCAGTCATTTCTGTTGTCATGATTGTTCTGAAGAACAAGGCATCAAGAAAAGCTACAGCATAAAAAAGATGATTTTGGCAGCCGCTGCGAAACATATTATGGCAGCGGCATAGGCTGAAACGACATAAACTGTAAAAGTGGTGATGAGATGAAAATTGGATTTATTGGATTTGGTGAAGCGGCATACTGTATTTCGCTCGGTCTCAGAGAGGAAGGGATTCATGACATCGTGGCCTACGATGTCATGGTAACCCATCCTGAAGTGGGTAAAGTTATTGAAAACAGGGCAGCTGAGGCCGGCGTAACGCTGCTTGGGTCGAACGCTGAGGTCGTTCGCCAAGCAGAGCTCCTCTTCGTTGCGGTTCCGTCCAGCTACGCCATGGACGTCTGCAACGAGATCTATGATGACCTGAGGGTCGGGCAGATCTATGCAGATGTCAGCGCCTCGACGCCAACAATCAAACAACAGGTATGGGGACGTATTCAAGATAAAGGTGTTCTGTTTGTAGACGCCGCTATGCTGGGCTCCCTGCCTCTGGACAAACATAAGGTACCAATTATGGCAAGTGGCAACGGTGCCGAAGCTTTACATGAAACCATGACACCTTACGGCATGAGAATAACGTGTGCCAGTGACAAAGCCGGGGATGCGTCAGCCATTAAATTAATTCGCAGCATCTTTATGAAAGGCCTTGCGGGATTGATGCTTGAAATGCTTCAGGCATCAGAGCACTATCAGGTCTCTGATCAGGTCGTGAAGTCAATTGGGAAATCCCTTGATGGTATTGCGTTCCAGTCCCATCTTGACAGGCTGATCACGGGAACGGCGATTCACGCGAAGCGCAGGGCAGCAGAAATTAAAGGTTCAATACTGCTATGCAGTGAGGCTGGAATTGACTGTCCAATGACGGTCGCTTCCAAAGACAAGCATGATTTATTGGCGTCTTATGAATTTCCGGAGAAATTCCATGGCGTCCATCCCAAGCAGTGGCAGGAGATTCTCAGCATCATGAAATAATACATTAAGATGAGGTGAAGAAATGGCAGTAGGCAAAAGAATTTTTTTGAAAAGAGAAATGCCGGATCTTGAAATCATGAATCAGTTTAAGGAGATCCCGGCCTCAAATACAGCAGATGTCATGAACCGTGTAGGTGCCATGCACCCACGGATCAATCTGATGAGCAGCCCAGATGAACCAATCATTGTTGGTCCGGCACTGACGGTCAAGGCGAGGGCAGGTGACAACCTTGTGATTCACAAAGCACTCAATATGGCTCAGGAAGGTGACATTATAGTCGTCTCCAATGAAGGCGATATGACCCGTGCATTAGTTGGTGAAGTTATGATGGCTTATGCACAATATACAAAAAAAGTCGCAGGCATTATTTTTGACGGCCCAATTCGGGATATTGACGCAATTCAACACATGAAAATGCATGTTTATGCAACTGGAACCACACCTGGCGGTCCTTATAAAGAGGGGCCGGGTGAGATCAATGTACCCATTGCCTGTGGCGAGGTCACCGTTGAACCGGGCGATATTGTGCTCTGTGATCCGGACGGTGTGACGATCATTCCAAAGGGTGAGGCTGCGGTCGTTCTCGAAGCTGCGAAGAAATTCAAGGCAGAGGATGAGAAAAAACTGGCAGCTGCCAAAAATGAAACGGCGAACAGGGATTGGGTGGATAAATCTCTGGCAGAGAAAGAGTTTGAAATCATAGACGACGTTTACAGACGATAGAAAAATCCCGACCGGCTTCATCCCCTGAGCCGGTTGGGGGGAACATCGGGGACGGTTCCTAATGATTCTACTTCAAAAAAGAAGTAGGGCAACGAGAAAATCGAAAAGAACCGTCCCTAATGATTCCCTAATGATTCCAAATGATTCCCCCCCCAAAAAAAAGTAAAAGACTTTGCCGATGGTCGTCAAACCACCATCGGCAAAGTCTTTTTCGTTGGACACAAAACGGACACAAAGGGGACGGTTCCTAATGGAGACACAAAGGGGACGGTTCCTAATGAATTTACAAATATTGACAAATGTGATAAGAAAAAGTACAATGTGGAAACGGGGGTGAGAACATTCCAAGAAAGGCAAGAAAAGAAAGCAAATCGGGATATTATCATGTGATCATGAGGGGCAACAACAGGCGATGGATCTATCAAAATGATCAGGAAAAAGAACGCTGTATCAGGCTGATTGAGGAGCAGAACAGGGAAGGTCTTATTGGAACTGCAGCCTGGTGCGTCATGGACAATCATGTGCATCTTATTGTGAAGGCACAAAAGGAACAATTGACACAAGCATTTAAGAAGATTAACACTCGATTCGCCATGGGATATAACCAGCGGGAAAGCACCTGCGGCCACGTTTTTCAGGACAGATTTAAGAGCCAGTGCATTGAAGACAAACACTATTTAATGAAGGCGATAAGATATATTCACTGCAATCCCGTCAAAGCCGGCATAGTCAAGCATCCTCAGGACTATAAGTGGAGTAGCTTTTCAAATTTTGTATTTGAAGAGAAAGCCATTGACAAAGATCAGCATGATTTCGTAATGGACCTGTTCAATGGAGATTTAGCAGCTTTTGGGGAATTTCATCGGATGGAAGATGATGCAGAGCATCTTGAAATTGATGAAGATCGATCGAAGATCAGAGAAGAGAATGCCCGGAGGATCATTACGGACTATTGTGAGAAATGTGGTGTTGCTGAAACCTGCCAACTGCAGGCGTTTCCGGAAGTAATGATGGCGTTGTTGAAAGACTTGATTGAAAAGAGTCATCTCCCATATCGGGCGATTGCGTCGCTGACGGGTGTGTCGTTCAGTAGGGTTCGGAATGCGGCAAAAAAGGAATCAAAAAGAACCGTCCCTAATGATTAAAGGCTTGTCCGATGGTGGTTTCAATGACCATTGGACAAGCCTTTGCTCTTTTCTCAAACCCACCTCACGCAGCCTGACCAACGGGCGTGCGTGGCTTCTCGCGGTAGAGTTCACTGAAGGCGGCACCGCTCAGGATCATGACAGCACCAATCACCTGTAGTACGGTCAGCTGCTCGTGAAGGAAGACGGCTGAAAAGACGAGCGCGGATAAGGGTTCCAAATAGCCAATAATGGACACAGAACCGGTTGACAGCTGGTCAATGGAAGCGAAGTACAGGTAGCAGCCTATGGCTGTGTTGATCAATCCAAAAATCAGAATCGGAAAGATATAATCTGTGACAGCGAGGCTGGGCCCACCTTGTCTCAAGAAGGTATATACAGCGACGGTGACAAAGCTCATGAGCAGCTGATATAAGGCGTTTTCAAGTCCCTTTACCTGGGTGGATTTTTTGTTGAAAACGATCATGGCGGCGTACATGACCGCGGAGGACAACCCGCAGAACAAACCCCAAGAGAGCCCGTTTGTCAGCAAACCGAGGCCGTTGACAAAGACCATGCCAAGTATGACTGCGCTCAGACCGGTGAGCTTGGCGGGCGTTAGTCGTTCCTCAAACAGCAGGGGTGAGATGGCTATGACCAGAACGGGTCCACAGTAATAGGCGAGGGTTGCAACGCTGACACCAATTCGCGAATAGGCCTCAAAGAGAAAAATCCAGCTGACGCCCAGTGCGGCACCAGAAATCATTGCATAAGCCAGATGCTTCTTATGGCGAAGCGCGGTAAATTTTCCCCCGCCCACCCGAAAAAATATCAACAGAAGGAGACTGCCCACCAAGGTCCGCCAAAAGACGATTTCGTGACTGCCGAGCAAGATCATACTGGCCACTATGCCATTGGAACCAAATAAAAGCAGTGAAAGCACGTATTTGAAATAAGGGTTATTCATTCTAATCTAATCCTCCTGCTTGACGACAATTCGATAATAATATAACATTCAAAAATGGATCACAAAAGCGAATTGTTATCATGAAAAGTATGACAAAATATCATGCAAGAGGTGTAATGATAAATGGACATGAATTTAAATCTGCAAAAGCTGATGGCATTCGTCAAAACCGTGGAGTGCGGCAGCTTCACAAAGGCTGCTGAAGCCCTTAATTACACCCAGTCTGGAATCAGCAGGATGATTCAGGATCTTGAGAAAGAATGGAATACCGCTTTGCTGGAGCGCAGCAGGGCCGGGGTCAGACTGACATCGGACGGGATTCTGCTCTTGCCTCATGCCAAAATGCTGTGCCATGAATATCAGAAGCTTCAGAATCAAGTCGATGAGCTCAATGGGCTTCAGTCCGGCTTGATCCGTATTGGTACCATCTCCAGTGTCGCGACACACTGGCTGCCTGGGATTATCAAGGCCTTTCAAAAGGACTTCCCCGGGATTGATTATGAGCTTCTGCTGGGAGATTATTCTGAGATTGAAGCATGGATTATGGAAGGCCGCGTCGACTGTGGATTTTTAATAGAGCCAGCTCACCCTGACCTCGAGTCGATATTTCTGGGGCAGGACAAGCTGCTGGCCATTTTGCCGATTGATCATCCGCTGACGGAATTCGACCGGGTGCCTATTCAGGCACTGTGCGAGCAGCCCTTCATGCTTCTGGACCGTGGCGGCCGGTCTGAAGTCAAGGAAATTTTTAGTCACTATGGGATCGTCCCAAAAGTGAAATTTACAACCTGGGACGATTACGCCATTATGTCCATGGTTGAAAGCGGGCTTGGGGTCAGCATTTTGCCGCAGCTGATCCTGCAGAGGATACCCTACCGCATTGTCGCGAAAGAGCTGGACGTGCCAGCTTACAGAGAGATCTGCCTGGCGCTTCGAAGCAGGCAGACCGCTTCCCATGGGGTGAAGCGGTTTTTGGAGTATTTGTCCCATAGGCATGAGATCGAGGGCGTATAGCCAACTTCAAACAAAGCTATGCCGATGGTAGTGGATCGGAGAATCAAAAGAATCAAAAGAATCAAAAGGAACCGTCCCTAATGATTCCCTAAATCCCCACCCTCAAAATCCGGCTGGGCCGCCCGGCCTTCCCAATAATCTTGCTGCCCACCACCTCAATGTACCCCGCTCGTTCCAGCCGCTCGATCATGCGGTTCATGCTCCTGAGGGAGTTGCCGAACTCCTGGGCGAGCTCCAGGCTGGTGAAGGTGTCCTTTTTATAGAGGTCCATGATGGACTTCAGCTTATAGATGTTGTTGATGCTGACACCGCTCTTCTCAGAGACTTCCTTGAAGGGCAACTCAAGTCCGGTGGGGGACAGGGACTCGCTATTATCCACTTTGTCAAATGCCGTGATACGCTCCAGGCGCTTGCGGTCATAGACGACGAAGCACTGGTTGCCGCCCATCTTGAAGGCCTTGTTCTTGCCAATGACCGCGTTCGACTTGGCCTCCCTGGCCGTGGTTCCAAAGCCTATGCCCACGCTGAGGGTGTGGGCTGTTTTTTGGTTAATGGAGCCGAGGATAGGCAGCTCCCTGAGGTTATTAGTCTCAAACTCCAGAATCTGCTTGGTGGTAAAAAGAAGGTAGTTTTTCTCCGTCTCCACCACCGCCGCCTGGATGCGCTGGGCAAACTTGTAGACTTCCTCGGTGATGCGGGTCTTTTCCAGCATGACGCTGTATTCGTTTTCTGAGGTCAGGTCGTATTCGTTGTCCAGGTCGATCTCCATGGACATGACCACGATCTGGCTGACCGACATGTCCTTGAATTTGATCTTTCGGAGGAGGTCATAAAGTTTGTTTTTGATGTAGTTTTCGTTGGAGACGAGCAATATGCTGGACTCGCCCTCAGTCTGAAGCAGTTTGTGAACGGTGGAAATCCCGGTGATGGCAATGGCGCCAGGCTGGGTCCGGAGGTGGCGCTTGTGAAAGTCCACCAGATCCTCAATCAGAGTGTCGCGGAAAATGTCAACATCAGACACCGCGGCCTCATAGTCGCCGGGTTCAAAGCCAAAGTCGCCGTAAATCGTCTGTACCATTTCCGGGGTGTAAGAATCAATGCTGATACGGCGGATGTCCAGCCCCTGCTTCAGCGTCGCCTCCAGAAAGATCCGCTGAAGCTGGCTCTCGTCATTGTCCAGGTGCACCCAGGGATTCTGGGAGTGCATCCGGTGGTTCATGATGTCATACAGGATCTTGCCGGTAAAAATGATGCCGTCAAAGTCGTTGATGTGCTCCTTGAGGAAATTCACGGTGGTCTCCACCTGGCGCATGTCGTGGATCTCAATGGCCACGCCCTTAAGGTTTGAGAAGCTTTTGTCGATTACGCGCTGAATTCTCTTTATATTATCCACATGCCCTACTATGCCGATGGTCTTCACCACCCACACCCCCATTTGTGTTTTTCACGATTATGTTCATTTTACGTCGCTGACGTATTAAAGTCAAATTAAAGACACTATAAAGCGACCGCAGGAAATGGTATGCTTTAATTACTAAATCACAGGGGGTAATATAATGGTCAAGTACGTCGCGGAGCCATTCAAGATCAAGATGGTTGAACCTCTTAAAATGACAACGAGAGAATACCGGGAAGAAAAGTTGAAAGCAGCCAACTACAACGTTTTCGGCCTTGATTCTGATGATGTTTATATCGACCTTCTTACAGACAGCGGCACCGGTGCCATGAGTGACACCCAGTGGGCGGGCATCATGACCGGGGATGAGTCCTATGCCGGCGCCCGCAGCTACAGAAGGCTGCTGAAAGCAGCCCAGGACATCTTCAACTATAAATATGCCCAGCCGGTGCACCAGGGCAGAGCGGCGGAGCAGGTGCTATTGCCGTGTTTATTGAAGAAAGGTCAGAAATGTATTTCCAACATGCACTTCGATACCACGCGCGGCCACGTGGGCCTGATTGGTGCCAGAGCGGTCGACATCGTTGTTCCTGAAGCCAAGGACACGCAAACTTACATGCCGTTCAAGGGCAATATGGACGTTCCACGTCTGGAAGCATACATCAATGAAGTTGGGGCGGAAAATGTAGGTCTCATTATCATGACCATTACCAATAACTCCGCAGGCGGCCAGCCGGTTTCCATGGCCAACATGAAAGCCACCAAAGCGGTAGCAGACAAATATGGCATTACAATGATTATTGATGCTGCGCGCTACGCGGAGAATGCCTACTTCATCAAGCAAAGGGAAGAGGGCTATGCGGATGTTGAGATCATCGACATTGTGCGCGAAATGTTCAGCTACGCGGATGCCTTCACCATGAGCGCGAAGAAAGATGCCATTGTCAACATGGGTGGTCTCATAGGCATCAAGGACTCCGAGGAGCTTTACACGAAAGTCAAAGGCTGGACCATTCCTTACGAGGGCTTCGTCACTTACGGCGGCCTCGCTGGCAGAGATCTTGAAGCTTTGGCAATTGGCCTCTACGAAGGTCTTGACAAGGATTACCTGCGCTACCGCATTGGCCAGGTCGAATACCTGGGCGGCAGGCTGATGGAAGAGGGCATTGCGTTCCAGTATCCGGTGGGCGGTCATGCCGTGTTCCTGGATGCGAAAGCGCTGCTGCCGCACATTCCGTATAACGAGTTCCCGGGTCAGGCGCTGGCCTGCGAGCTTTATCTGGAGGCGGGCATCCGTTCATGCGATATTGGCTCCTACCTGCTGGATCTGGATCCAGAAACCGGGGAGCAGCTGCAGTCAGAAATGGAATTTACGCGCTTGGCGATTCCAAGACGTGTGTATACTCAGGCGCACTTTGACGTGGTCGTCGAGGCGCTGATCAATATCAAGAAGCGTGCGCACGAAATTACAGGCTACAAGATTCTTTGGCAGCCGCCAGTGCTGCGCCACTTTACGGCGAAGCTGGAGCCAATTAAGAAGTAAGAGTGGTTTTGGGAAAAAATATAAGAGCTTAGGACATGGAAGGGAGGAAGAACGGCGCTGCGGCGCTGTTCTTCCTCCCTTTTAAATTTTTTGAAGATGTGAGAACAGGAAAGGGAAAAGGTCGCGTGAGGGATGGGGTCTGGTTCCATTTTGGTATGTCCCTGTCCCCAACCACGCGTCCCTGTCCCCAACCGAAATCTGCTCAGAGCTTACGGATTCAAATAGTCCAACGCGAACTGGGCGTACAGGGCAGTGCCATAGATCAGCATGTCCTCATCAATGGTATGCTTTTCGTGATGTGGGGAATAGATGCTTTCCTTCTCATCATTAAAATAGCCGAGCATGGCAAACGTGCCTTCTGTTTTCTGGAAGTAGTAGGACATATCCTCGGAATTCATCAGTCGGAAAAGATCGATATTTCGATCCGGTCCATACACCTTTTCCGCTGACTTTTGCGCGATGGCGGTGACGCGTTCGCTATTGCAGAGGGAAATGGCCGTCTCCTCAATGATGACCTCAACTTTGATTTCGTGGGCGAGGGCAAGGGCGTTGGCATGTCTTTGGATGGCGTCGTGGACAGTCTTCCTGACTTCAGGATCAAAGTACCTCATGGAAATTTCAAGCTCTGAGTATTTAGCAATGATATTCGCTTTCGTGCCGCCACTGATTTTGCCTACTGAAAGTACAATGGATTCTTCAGGGGCTACATTTTTGGTGACAATACTTTGGAGATCCGCCACGAATATGCAGGCCGGGTAGATGGTATCTTTGGCAAGGTGTGGCGTGGCGCAGTGTCCTGAGATCCCTTCGAACTTGACGTGGATCGTGTCGCTGCCTGCCAGTTTGTAGCCTGGATTGATGTCGTAGAAGCCAATGGGGAGATTGGACATGCCATGAAGGCCCAGGATGGCGCTGACGCCATTTAGATGACCCTCCGCTATCACATTCTTGGCACCAACGCACAGCTCTTCCGCTTCCTGAAAGATGCAGCGGACTTCGCCCGGGAGTGCGTCTTTCATGCCGGTCAGGATTTTTATAGCGCCAAGGAGCATTGCGGTGTGATTGTCATGGCCGCAGGCATGCATGACGCCAGGAGTCTTCGAGGAAAAGGGGAGACCAGACTGTTCAGTGACGGGGAGCGCGTCGATATCTGCCCGTAGGGCAACGACCTGATCGCCTTTTCCAGGGTTGATCCTTGCAACGACAGAAGTGGTGCCGGCCTTCTCATAGGAAATGCCCATGGCGTCCAGCTCGCGCATGATGCGCTTTTGAGTTTCAAACTCCTGAAGGCTGAGCTCCGGATACTCGTGTAATTCCCTGCGAATTTTAATGACATAATCCTGAAACTCTTTCGCTTTTTCTATCACGTTCATAATCAGGACCTCCCTGCAAGTTTTTCTGGGGGTGTGGCGCTGTGTGGAACCTTGTATTGTTTAGATACCCGGCTTAGGGTGAAAGAAGACTGAGGGTTTGAGATTTTTTTATAAGTCCATCAGCGGAAAGCAAAGAGAAAAGGAATGTGGATCTATTGCCTCCGTGAGCGCAGGTGCTTATTGGAAAGCAACAAAGCCGTGAAGAGGTGTAGATAAGAAAATGGAAAGGGAGTCAGAACAGCGTGCATTGCACTGTTCTGGCTCCCTTTGAATTTTCGTTGTGGACTGTTTGTATGCATAAAAGCGAGGTCAACGACACTTAAGCTTGTCGAGTTTTACCCTTCGCATAGAGCTTTCAAGTGCTCAAGCGCTTTCATCCAAGACTGTGTCATCATATCCTCATGCTCTGGTGGTACGTCCACAGTGACTCGAAGCTCAGTACCGCTATTTGCAGCTTTGAAATAATAATATTCATAAGCCGGGGTCCAGATTTTGGCGTCCTCGCTGTCCATATCCTCTATGCCTTGGGAGACAAAACCGAGCATCAGGATGGAAATGAGCTCGTGCCATTTGTTTTCGGCCACTTTAGCTACCATGCCAAGCTCAGTGGGATTCAGAAAATACATCTTTGAGCTTTATTCCCAAGAGCCGTTGTAATAAGAGCCTTCCTTGAACCTCCCATGACTTAAGTCACGGGATTCCTAAGAACACCGTTCTATCGAACAGTTTATTATTAGGCTAGCCCCGCCGCACCGGCGGTTAGAAGCCTTAGGGCTTCGTTTTTAATATTGATACTTGCGTTAAGATCTCTGTCATGGCATACACCACATTCTGGACAAGTCCAGTTTCTAACAGCAAGATCCTTAACGTCTTTATTCTTGTATCCGCAGTTTGAGCACAATTGACTTGAAGGGAAGTTCCTCCCCACAGCAACAACTTGCTTGCCATACCATCTTGCCTTATATTCAAGCAGACTTCTGAATTGTGACCAAGACACATCCCCAATAGCCTTTGCCAATTTGTGATTCTTTAGTAAATTGGAGACCTGCAAATCTTCTATTCCGATCACGTCGTGATTTTTGACGATTTCGTATGAAAATTTGTGCAGGTTGTCTTTTCTCGCATTGGCAATTCTTTCATGGATTTTAGCGACCTTGACCCTTTGTTTCTCCCAATTTTTTGAGTACTTGACGCGCCTCGAGAGCACGCGCTGGGCTTTTGCGAGCTCAGCCTCATATTTTCTGAAGCACTTTGGGTTTTCGCGTTCTGTGTGATCTGATACTTTGGCGAAGTGCTTGATGCCCACGTCGATCCCACAGGCTGAACCTGTCTTTTGAAATGCTTGTACCTCTGTTTCGGCGAGAATAGATACAAAGTATTTGCCTGACGGATGACATCTGATCGTAGCGCTCAGAATCCTTCCTTCAACGTCTCTTGACTTTGCGAATTTAACAAGACCTAACTTCGGCAGTTTGATTTTGCTGCCAATAATACCAATATTCCCATTCGTAAATTTGGTTGTGTAGGACTGGACTTTGTTCTTTTTCGACTTGAAGCGGGGTCGGTCATTTTGTTTTCTGAAAAATCGTTTAAACGCGTCATCCAGACACTTCAGTGATGACTGCAGGGCGATACTGTCCACTTCACTCAGCCACGCGTATGCTTTTTCTTTCTTGAACAAAGTCATTTGCGCGGCACAAGTGTTGTAAGTGAGCCCTTTGCCTGTTTCCTCGTAGAATTTGTTCCATGCGCTCAGAAAGTGGTTGAATACAAAACGGCTGCATCCTATTGTCTTTGAGATCAATACTTTCTGTTCCTCATTTGGATAAATGCGAAATCGATAGGCTTTATGAACCAGCACTTTTTTCACCTCCACGCAAATGGCTATATTAACTCCCGCAAAACAAAAAAATCACTCAAACCCATTAACAAGCGGCAGGAATCTCATTTCATCAGTCTGCCGACAGTCATAGATTTTAAGTGATTTAGGGACTTTGCTTTGATTTGAATTTAATCTTATGCTTTTATTCTATCAAACGTTTGTTCTTTTTCAAAGAAAAATCGAGAAAAATATTTAGTCATTTTACTGCATTTCCATTAGCGCCCTTAATTGAATATCGAGAAAATAGGCAAATGATCAAGGGTGCATTCACTATTTTATTTTGTTAATCATGACTTTAATGCAAGCACTTATGTGGGATTCATCCCATGACTGAAGTCACGGGTGTTCTCCCTGAGCATCATAAAAGCGCTGGTCCACTGACGGTAAGTAGTGGGACTCAGCATGGTTTCCCAAACCAGGCTGACGGGAGTGGAGAGGGTTATTTTGAATTCGAGTGTTTTCATAACTTTAAGCCCCCTTTAAGCTTCGAATGCCATACTTTAGGTGTGGCACACTGTGCCGTCCGTACGAAAAAGAAAAAAATTCGAACATGAGGTGGAATTAATTGATGAGGCATCTAAAATTGAAGTATAGCACAGCTGCGGAAGCACTATCATTACTGCTCGCGTCCGTTCTGATGGCAGGGGCATTGACTGGCTGTGGCCAAACAGGCACATTAAACACAGCAGCCAACACCAGCACCAACACCAGCACCAACACCAATTTGACCATTTCACCCGAAATCAGCACGGCAGAAATCAATCCTTCCGCACCCGAATACGCTGAAAAAATCTTTGGCACAGACATCATCACCCTGGAGATTCTTGCGGATGAAGCGCAGTGGCAGACTATGCTCGACAACGCCACGGAAGAGGCATACATCAAAGTGGATGTGGTGATCAATGGAACGACTTTAAAGGATGTCGGCATACGCCCCAAAGGGAATTCCAGCCTTAAGCAGGTGGCCTCCTCGGACAGCGACCGCTACAGCTTCCGCATCAAGTTTGACAAATACGTTGAGGGGCAGACCTGCTTTGGCCTCGATCAAATGGTGGTCAACAACATGATGGGAGACAATTCCTATATGAAGGAATACATTTCCTATGATCTCATGAAGACCATAGGTGTGGACACCCCTTACTTTGGATTTACGGACATAACGGTCAATGGGCAGCCCTGGGGCCTTTACCTGGCGGTGGAGCTGTATAATGACAGCTATGAAGAACGAGTCTACGGGGACACTACCGGTGCGCTCTTCAACGTCAAGATGAGTATGGGCCAGGATCAAATGCCAGGAGAGGGAAGGATGCCCATGGTGGACAGGCCTGTCACTGACGAACGACCCGAGACGAACACAGGCGCCACAGCGTCTGCGTCACCCACCCAAATCCCAAGCGACTTACCAGAAGACCGTACGCCCGGCGACTTTCCAGGTGGCAAAGTCGGCAACATGGGCGCCAGGAATGGCGGGAGTCTGGCCTATACGGATGATAACCCCGAAAGCTACAGTGACATCTTCGACAACGTGGTTGGTGATGTAGACACAGCGGCCAACCAGCGCGTCATCACTGCTCTGAAAGCGCTCTACTCTGGCACCGAGCTTGACACCTACTTTGACACAGACGCGATCCTTCGCTACCTTGCCGCCCATACTGTCGTCGTCAATCTTGACAGCTATTCCTCCTCCATGGCGCAGAACTATTATCTCTATGAGCGCGCCGGCCAGCTCACCGTACTGCCGTGGGACTATAACCTGGCCTGGGGCGGCTTCCAGAGCGGTGACGCGGACTCCGTCATCAACTTCCCAATCGATACCCCTGTCAGCGGCGTATCCATGTCAGACCGTCCGCTCCTGAACCAGCTTTTATCAGATGAAACCTATTTGGCACAGTACCATGATCACCTCAACACCCTCCTCCAGAAGTATTTTGCCGATGGTCACTTTACCCAAAAAATCCAATCCCTCCATACTTTAATCTCCGACGACGTTAAAAATGACCCCACCGCTTTCTGCACCTACGAGGCATATCAAACCGCGGTCGAAGCGCTGATAGAACTGGGAAACCTCAGAGCGCAGAGCATCCAGGGGCAGCTTGACGGCAGCATTCCATCCACCACAGAAGGGCAGCAGTCCAGTCCATCCGTTTTGGTTCCTGCCGGTGACCTACAGATTGAGGCTTTGGGCTCAATGATGGGCTCGGGGAAAAGGGGGGAAAGGTGAGGGAGGAAAAGGAACCAGCGGCTGGTGCGTATCGTCCCCTTATCCCAAGATCCATGCGGTGAACATTGGGTTCAGACACCCTTGTCCTTACAGTATGCGCCCCACCTTCAGCTGTCGCTGATTCAAATTATACGCAGCGTCTTTCAGGTTCCTCTTTGCAATTTCAATGATTTGCTCAGTTTTCATCACATGGTTATTTTCATCGACAATCTTCATGCTTCCCCTTACGGGCTTCGTTCTCCAGTTTTTTGCGTGCCTGAATTCTTCAGTTTCACCCCATAGGTAGGGCACAGGCAAGAAGCCGGCAGCAAAAATGATGTAAAACCCCTCTGGCGAATATGGATTTTGAATCGAACTTTCTATCGCAGCAATCACTTGAATTGAGGCTTGGTAAAGTGCTGCAGATCGTTCATCAACATCAGGATTTTTTCCCATATCCTCAATCTTTCCCATTTTCCTGAGTTCACGATATTTGCGTAATGCATGCTGTGTGATCTGAATGCTTTCATTGATTATTTCAGGTGTAGCCAAATGAGACGCCTCAGAAAAGCTTACGACATGAATAATGGGTGGGCTCATTTCATTATAGGGGTCAATATCGTCCATCAATGCCGTTACCGCTGCCAATTGTATTCTTGCTTCATAAAGGTCAGGTTTGAAGTAGTCCAGTCCTGCCCTTGGTTGTAACAAAACCTTGAAGCTGCTGTCTTCTAAACTTTTGACAAGCTTAATCATGGCGCGGGATTTCGCTAAGTCTTGAATCCCCCAGGTAAACCTTGGCGTATTGAGCATGTTTTGCAATATGAAAGTTTTTATGCCAGATTTTTTTGCGAGCTTTGCTGCCAAATAAGCAGACACGATATAGGTGACATCGTCCGCGCCCCTGAAGGCAAAATGGTGTGAGACGTTGGCTTCAAACGGCTTATCTGTGGTCGCAATATATTTAATGGTCTCAAAATGCTGCTTTAAATTTGTATAGACATCATATGGACCGCGTTCGTCAAGCTTGTTGAACCACCACAACGACAATGCATGCCAACAGATATTCAGGGTTTGCTCATGCATTTGTGCGAGGGTCGGGATATTTTTTGTACCTGCATAAGTCCTGACCAGGAGTGGTCTTGCGGCCTCCCAAATCATTCTATATTCCTCTGGTGAATTGACAGGGACGCCGCCGCCGTTGGCTTTGTCCTCCCAATCCTCGCCAAAGTTGGACTGTGTTAATTGAGAGCTTCCAATTGAAAGGATATCGAGGTACTGAGTTTTGGCCAAAGCCTTTGCCCAGGCCATGAACTCATTTACAGACTCAAGACGCGTCAATCCAGAAGAATACGGTCCGACATGCGCTCTCATTAACGGCGTGAAGCTTTCATTCATGTTTGCATGAATGCGTTTTGTGATGGAATCGCGAATAGTTCCGAACTCAGGGTAGTTTGATCTGTCAATGGGTTTAAAATTCAGGTAATCCTGAGAATCTATGATTTCCTTACCGAAAGACATCAAAAAATCATCATAATGGCTGCCCTCATACAGATCAGTCGGAATACTGTCTTCAGAAACACCCATCTTTTCGAGCGTCTCTCGAATGGATTCGCCACCTATAAAGGTTTTAACCATGCCGTTAAACTCTTTTTCAATTGCGGCACAAGCTCCAGGCAGACCGCCAAAGAATAGGGCCTCAATTTGGCCGCCTTGAAATTTCATCAGCTGTGCTTGCTTTATTTCTTCAATAAGGTAGCCCATCATGTTGACGGCATCTTCCTGATCCAGCCGGTAGCTGATCCCCAAACGCTCGATCTTGTTGGATCTCAGCCAGTCGACAACAACTTTTCGCCGCGATTCATGTTTGTAGTCATTCATAGCAGCTGCAATTAAATCGTCCGCCATAACGACCTCATAACCACAGTCACGCAGCAGCTCCGCTGCGGCGTTAATTCCCATTGTATGCGCGTCAATAGCCGGTTTTATGAATCCATATTTTACGCCTATGGAATTATTCATAACAAGGCCTCCTTCAGGTTCTCTTTAAATCCGTCGTTGATGGACGAAATATCCAGATGCGCCAGATTACGACCATTTTTTCTGAAGTCAACGCATAACAGCTTTGTCGCCAAATCAATAATCAGGGTGGTGTGATTCATGTCCAGACCGAGCTTTAGACCAATAGCTTCTAAAGGCACCAGACCACAAGGGACATCTTCAAAAATATATCGATGCTCTAAAGAGCCTGGCGCTTCAATAGTTTTGTAAGCTTCATTGGCTTGAATGCAGTCATAAAGTGTATTTCCCGTCACATGATACGTCCTGATCATCCATTCTCTGGTGGATTCAACCTTATACCCTAATGCCTCGGAGACCCTGACGCGTTCAAGGTCAATTTTTTCAATGAATTTGCCGATCGTTGGCGTAATCCCATCATAGTAATATTTGTAAATATTTTTCTTGCTCTCGGTCCATCCGGTGTTCAGCAGCAAAGGCGCGCAATGAAGCACCATGCCGACATTTCCAATTGACGTCTGAATCATAGAGTGCGCAGGGGTAAAATATTTATGTAGGCACTCAGGCAAATAATCAAAGATCTCTAAATTTGATGGTAAGTCAAGTGAAGCGATCAGCACTGACTCTTTGAATGCAATAATATTGACGGCATCTTCATCCGTTTTTCTGCAAGTATATATGATCGTCTGCGTTTCAGCGACTATTTGCTCATGCGTCTTATTAAACTTTTCATAGATTGCTTTAAATTCCAAAGCGCCAAAGGTTCGCCCGGGATTCAATACAATAGCCGTAGATTTATTAATGTTTTTCGCGATTAACTCAGCCAGTGCCCTGTGTGAATTTGCGGGTGTTGTGACTAATACAATATCCGGGTCCTTCAAAGCTTCAGAAATTACATCCGTCACACAGTGGACTGAAAAATTTCCACTGATGATTCCGCTTGAGCGAATGCTGTGCGTTTTTATCAGTTTCTCTATAGACCGACGCGACCTGTTCCAAATGGTTACTTGATGACCCTCTTTACTTAAGTGCGCTGCCATTGCCATGCCTGAGTTACCGGCGCCAATTACAGTGATCTTCACACCGTTCACCTGCCTTTCAAAATGAATTTCATATGTCCTGACTTTCTTAGAGGTTTTGTTTATTATAACCTAAATTTCGTTCAAATATAAACTTCGGCATAGAAACCTGCGTCTGGCACCTTTTTTCTCTGGACTTCAAAGCCATGCCCTTTTTTTTGCCGATGGTTCCCCAACCCAGCTAATGGGTAAATACAGCCGCTTAACGATCTTGTAAACGCCATACCAATCACACCTATACTACCGGGAAATGGAGCTTGGCTTCGTTTCCTTTAATTTTAGATCTGTGATGGGACTTTTGACCAAGTCATCAAGTTGAATAATCGTCTTGTTATGATATCATTAAGAAAAAAACAACGGATGTGATACCATGGCCATCGCGGATTTGATAATCCAGTACAGTGAGGATGACAAAATCATAGCAATCGATTACTTGGGTGATGAGCTTGAGTGGTTCAAAGAGCTGGGCAGTGAACGCTTCCTCAATGAAAAGCTCTTCGACGCTTTCGGAGACATAAAAAACCACGACATCCTTGAACTCAACACCAAACTCTTCAAAGTCCAGTTCGTGAAACTGGGCACTCAAAAGCAGCTCCTCCTCAGCCAGGACAGCCTCATGCTCAGTCTCTTCAAAGAAACCATAGACAAAGTGTCTGAAGGCATCCAGATCTTTGACCGCAACGGTTATTTCATCCACGGAAATCCTGCAAGTGAAGCATTGGAAGGTTACGACACTATTGATTTTAAAGGCAAGCACTTACTTGACCTCTATGATCTCTCAGAGGAAATGAGCACCACGCTCAGTGTCATCAGGACAAAGAAACCCGTCATCAACCGTTGTGACAGGTTTCAAGCAAAGAACAACAAAGAGCTTGTGACCATTAATTCGGGCTTTCCGTTGATGATTCAAGACGAAATCTATGGTGCGTGCGCGTTTGAAAGTGATCTGTCCGTCATCAACAACATCAAAAACAGGTCTTTCAATTTGGAAGCTTTCATTCGAAATGAGCAGCCCGTTTTGAACCAAAATATGTACACCTTCAAAAAAATCATTCACCAATCAGAAAAAATGGCAGAGTGCATCCGTTTCGCAAAAAAAATCGCGCTGACACATGTGAACGTCATGATTACGGGAGAAACCGGTACTGGTAAAGAAATGTTTGCACAGAGCATCCACAATTTCAGTCCAAGAGCTGACAAGCCCTTTGTGGACGTTAATTGCAGCGCTGTACCTTCCAATCTGGTGGAGAGCTTGTTCTTCGGAACCGAAAAAGGCGCTTTTACAGGAAGCATGACAAAAAAAGGCTTTTTCGAGCTGGCGGAAGGTGGAACCCTGTTCCTTGACGAGATCAACGCCATGAGCATGGAAATGCAAGCCAAACTCCTGAGGGTCCTCCAGGAAAAGCGCTACCAGCGGATTGGCGGCAGCCAGTATCATCAGTGCAATGTCAGGGTCATCACCGCTTGCAATGAGGACCCTCAGTCCCTCATTGACCAGCAAATGATGAGAAAAGATTTCTATTACCGCATTTCTGCCCTTTCTGTCCACATCCCACCGCTAAAAGACCGCAAAGAAGACATCGCCATGCTCGCAGCGCATTTCGCCCAGCGGCTCTGCGAGGAGTACGGCAAGCCCAATTTGACCTTGACGCCAGACATGCTTGATATCCTCACGCATCACGACTGGCCCGGAAACGTCAGGGAACTGCGACATGTGATTGAGCATGCCGTTCACCAGGCGAATGTAGAAGAGCAAGTTTTCAGTCTGGCGCATTTTCCCGTCTATTTGACAAAGGGTGTTTCTGTGATTCACACTGCCATCAGTGACTCTGCCGATGGTCATTCGATCCCACAGCTCCCACCCCAAAGCCAAACTCTGAACGATTTACTGGATGCTTACGAGCAAAACGTTGTGCGTGAAGCGCTGAACCGGTGTAATGGCAACATTTCCAGGGCGGCAAAGTCACTCGGGCTCAGCCGGCAAAATCTGCAATATCGAATACGAAAATTCGAAGCATTATCTCATGAACAAGATCAAGAACAGACATAATCTTATGTAATATAGCAAAATAATTTTGCGTAAAGTGCCAAAAAAATTGGCGCTTTTTCTTTGCAATTTTGTTAATAATGGAGAATTTTAACGAAAATCGCAAAAATAATTTGCACTTTAGACTCTGCCAGATTGTAATGAAAAAATACATCGCGGATTCATAGGCGCTGGAAGCCCCGTATAGCAACAATTACAGAAAGATTCACACAAATTTCAGATAATTACGCGCCCTTGGCACGAGGCTTGCAATATAGGGAGATACCAAAATAAATACCTAGGAGGTTTCAAATGTCTGTTGAATCCGTAATAGAACAGAAAGTTAAGAAGCAAGGGATCCGAAAGGGTGTTTTCTGGCCATCCATCCTCGTCGTTGGCGGGGCTGCCATCCTTGGCACCGTCAATAACGCACTGCTCACTGAAGTCGCGCTGAATAACTTCCTGTTTTCTCTCAGAACCTTTGGCTGGCTCTACCAAATTATCTCTATTGTCGCACTCATCCTGGTTTCCATCATTACCTTCTCAAAGCTGGGCAAGATCAGATTTGGCGGAGATGACGCCAAACCAAAGTATTCCTTCATGACATGGTTTGCCATGGCACTGACCGGCGGGATCGCCACCGGCGTCGTCACCTACGGTGCCAATGAACCTATCATCTATTTTGGCAGTATTTACGGCGAAATGGCTCAGACCGGTATTGAGCCGGGCACAGCAACGGCCGCGATTTTCTCTATAGCACGCAGCTTTTATAACTGGACCTTTATCCCTTACGCCATGTACTCACTTTGTGGTCTCGTCATAGCTTATGTCTATTTCAACCGTAAACAGTCCCTCTCAGTTACCGCATCTCTGGTGCCGTTATTTGGGGAAAAAGTCACCAAAGGCATTTGGGCAAATATCATTGATACACTGTCACTTCTTGCAATTGCTCTTGGACTGGCATCCTCTCTGGGCGCAGGCTTGGCGCTGGTGGGTTCCGGTGTAGAATCCGCCTTTGGCATAGAGCAAGGGCCGATGGTCTGGCTGGTCCTCACCCTCATCATCACAGCGACGTTTACCCTATCCTCGCTTCTGGGTATAGACAAAGGCATCAAGCATCTGTCTGATATAAATGCGAAAGTGTTCTATGTCCTGCTTGGCATACTCATTGTCGTCGGTCCAACCCTCTATATGCTTAAAATGTCGACCGCAGGACTCTCCATGTGGCTTCAGAACTTCTGGGGCTGGGGACTTGATGCTGGCGAGGTGGGCGGTGAAGCCCTCGTCATGTGGTGGACGCTTTACGACTGGGCAATTTGGATCGCTTATGCGCCACTTATGGGTATTTTCCTTGCCATTATCTCCTATGGCAGAACCATCCGTGAATTTATGATGATCAACTGGATTTTACCATCTGTCTTCAGTATCGTTTGGTTCGGCGTATGGGGATCAACGGCGCTTTATTGGCAGCAGGAAGGTCAACTTGACCTGATCAGCACCATTCAGGGCAACGGCGCGGTTTCAGGACTTTGGGCGTTTCTCGCGCACATGCCGCTGGGCATGATTTTTATCCCGATCGTCATGATCACTTTAATCCTGTCCTTCTCCACGGCGGCGGACTCCATGACCCGCACGATCGCTTCTCTCTGTACCGAAAACATGAAGCACGATGAAGAGCCGCCGACCTGGCAGAAGTTGGTGTGGGGCCTTTCTATAGGCTCAATTGCCTTTTTCATGGTCGCTTATGCAGGAGGCGCCCAAGGCGTTGACGGCGTCAAGTATCTGGCGGCAGCTGGCGGCACCACAGTGCTGTTCATCTTCGTCCTTCAAGTCATCTCAGCGATCAAGATGTTCTTTATTGATGAAATTGTAAAATAATTCGGTGTCCGCGCCAGACAGAATTAAACCTAAGACATTGGAGGCACGACCCTGATGAAAAGTTTGAAAACCAATTTGAAATTAGAAGAAGACAGATTTGAGGATACTGCAATGGTAGAAGGTGAGAGTCGCAGGATTGTCGAGCTTGGCGGCACAGCCACCTTAGAAGCGTTGGTCGCAGTAGCGAGGCACAAAACGGAAGTTGCTTTCTCAGATGCTTATTGCGAACGGGTCAGCCGTTCGAGAGCTCTCGTTGAAAAATGGATTCGCGAAGGCAGGGTCATGTATGGCATCACTACTGGCTTTGGCGCTCTGTGTGATCGTGTGATCTCAGAGGAAGAAACCGCGCAGCTTCAGAAAAATATCATTTTATCCCATTCGACTTCAGTCGGAGAGCCCCTCAGCATTGAACAGACCCGGGCGGTCATGTTCATGATGCTGCAGAATATGGGGCAGGGGTACAGCGGCGTCAGTCTGGCGCTTCTGGAAAGAATCCGTCTCATGCTGAATCTGGATCTCATTCCGTTTGCTCCCCGGGAAGGTTCCGTCGGTTACCTCAGCGTTGAAGCCCATATTGGGATGGCCATTATTGGTCTTGGAAAGATTTTTGAAAACGGTGTTGCGGTGGAGTCAAGACTGGTCCTGCGCAAGCATGGTCTTGAGCCTTTCGTGCTTGGGGCCAAGGAAGGCCTGGCCCTGATCTCCGGGACCACCAGTCCTACAGCCCTGGCGGCGCTGGCGATCTTTGACATGAAGGTGTCTACCCTCAGCGCGGACATTATAGGCGCTCTGTCTCTGGAGGTCAACCAAGGCAACATCAAAGCCTTTGATGAACGGCTGATGCGGGCAAGACCTTATGCAGAGCAGGGCAATACTGCTGCCAATGTCAGGACATTGCTTCAAGACAGCGAAATTATTAAAGACAGCGAAGGTCGCCGCCTCCAGGACGCCCTGTCACTGCGGGCTATGCCACAGCTCCACGGCGCCGTCAAACGCACAATTAATGATGCCGTGAGAACTGTTGAAGAAGAGATGAACACCTGCAGCGACAACCCTATCATCTGGCCGGAAGGTGCCGATGGTCACGCCATGTCCGGCTGTCACTGCGACTCCTCCTATGTAGGCCTGGCAATGGATTCCGCCGCCATTGCCGCTACCATGCTGGCCAAGATGTCAGAGCGCAGAAATTACCGCCTCATCACAGAGCATCTTTCCGGTATGCCCTGGTTTCTGATTCAGAATCCAGGTCTCAATTCCGGGCTCATGATCCCTCAATACACCCAGGCTGGACTTCTTAACGACATGAAAACTCTGTCACATCCTTCGTCCGTGGACAGTATTCCAACCTGCGGCGGCCAGGAAGATTATGTCGCCATGGGGTACAACGCAGCAAAAAAGGCGTTATCTCTCGCAGAGAAGCTCGAGTATATCCTTGCGATTGAGCTGCTGTCTATCTATCAGGCACATCAATTTCTTGATCCGGGGATCAAACCGGCATCTGTATCAGCGGCCCTGTTTAATGAGCTTAAGAAACATATCCCAACCATGACCCAGGATCAGTTCCTCCATCCGCACATTGAGTACCTGAAAGGTCTTGTACATTCAGGTCGGTTGGTTGAGCTCGCGGAAGAGGTCGCTGGACCGCTTGCGTAGAATAAACAGGGTGGGAAGCTTGGGGCCAGGGGGAAGAAACCCTTGTCCCGGCTTCCTGATTTGAAAGGAGTTTATAGACCTATGGCATCATCAGCATCAAAAGTGAGAAGAGAGCGTCAAAACACACCTAAAAAGCAAGTGGCGGTGGATGTTCAAAAGATTTTTCTCTCGCCCCCAAGGAAACTAAGCGAGCGTGCGATTCTCCTTGGTATGCTGGTGGTGACCTTTATGATATTCTTTGGTCCATTGAAGTTTTCTCAGGTGCCGCCGCTTGAAGCCGCGTTTACCGCTATGCTGCCAGCTGCGAGCCTTTCCTGGGGCTGGATGGTTTTTTTGAGGTATAAGTTTAGGAAAGGTGAATATCTCAAGCAGAAATAGAGTGGATAGATTCTTCGACAAAGTAAACCATCAGTACACAATCTCAAAGCGCTTATGCTTTAGGATTGCTGCCGATGGTTTTTCTTATTGGGGAGAATATTTAACCTACAATTTTAAAAAAAATTGATTTGTAGGTTAAACTTCCAAAACTTTAACAAACGCAAACTTTTCAGCGCTAAATCCAAATGAAACAGATTCTAAAATGTACATAAAAATGTTATAATAATGAACATAAGGGGGGTGCCAGAATGCCAATTATCAGACCCATTACGGACCTTAGAAATACGAACGAGATTTCGGATTTGTGTCATTCAAAAAAAGAACCCGTCTTCATTACAAAAAACGGATATGGTGATTTGGTGATCATGAGTATTGAGGCTTATGAAGCAATGATTGACGAGCAGGAAATAGACAAGGCTATTGCAGAAGCTGAAGCGGAATATAAAATTGACGGTAAACTGTATGATGCAAGGGAAACACTAAAAACCCTCCGGAGGAAGCATTTTGGATAAGTATGACATTAAGTTGTTATCCAAAGCAATTCGAGATCTCGACAATATTTACACTTATATTGCAAGAGAACTGAACAATCAAGAAGCAGCACTTAGCATCGTTGACAAGATAGAGGAAACAATTTTAACTCTTGAGACAATGCCGTTTCGAGGGGCTCAACGTCGAGTCGGAGCCTATGCGAAAAAAGGTTATAGACAAATTTTTGCTAAGAATTTCATTGTTCTTTATAGAGTGGATCCAATTAATAAACAAATAGTTGTTGTTGCGATCAGATCCATGAGAAGCAGATTGTAATCAGACAAGAATAAAGAATGCTTAAATTATATAAATCGATACAACTACCATCGCCCCAAGCACCCAAAGCCCTAAAAAGCCTTAAGTGCTGCTGCCGATGGTTTTTCTTTTGCATTATGTAACGCCCACCGCCAAAAATGGTAAAATCATGTCAGCAGGGTACTGGGCGGCCACCAACCATACAAAAATTCACACCCACGCCACCCACCCTCAATCCCATTCTTCAAATCACCCGAGTTCAATCAGCATCGCAAAAGAAAGGGGAAGTCACATGAAAAAACCATGCCTGCCTATCATCCTTCTATTGGTACTGTCCAGCCTGACACTACCCTCATCAGCAATCACAAGCGCGTCAACCGCTCCTTCATCCTGGTCCGCACCCTACGTCACAGCAGTCACCAAAGAGCCAGGTCTCGACGTCACACGACTGCTGAATAGCTATCAGAACCGAATCACCCGAGGCGAGTTCGCCTATCTGGCCGTCTCCCTCTACGACTACTACACAGGAAACACACCGGAAGCTGGTCAGGCGAGCTTCACCGACACCTCTGATCCATATGTACTCGCGGCAAAAAACGCCGGCATAGTCAGCGGCTACGAGGATGGGACCTTTCGTCCCAACAACCAGATCCGCAGGGACGAGCTGGCCACGCTATTTGTGAATCTTTTCAAAGCCACAAACCTCACCTTTAAACCCGCTGACACCAACCGCTTTGCGGACGATACCAGCATTCAAACCTGGGCCAAAGCCTCCGTCTACACCGCAAAGGCCAACGGCATAGTCAGCGGCGTGGGGGCGAACACCTTCAACCCAGCGGGTACTGCCACCAGAGAAGAAGCCCTGATCATGCTCTACAAAGCCACGCGGCTCCGCGGCGACAACCCTGTCATGGAAGTCCACTTTATAGATGTGGGGCAGGGGGATGCGGCGCTCATCATAAAAGGCGATCAGACCATGCTGATTGACGGTGGCACACCACAGAGCGACGGTGTGATCGTCAACTACCTGAGAGCTCAGGGCCTGACACAGCTGGATTACCTCATTGCCACCCATCCCCATGTGGACCACATTGGCGGTCTGGACAGCGTGCTGAAAACCTTTGAAGTCGACAAAGTGATCATGCCAGAAGTCACCCAGGATACACCGACCTTTGCGACTTTTACCAGCGCGCTGAAGACGGAAAGTCTCACGCCGCTCAGTCCCCAGGCGGGGGCACGCTACACCTTGGGAAAAGCGGACTTTACCTTATTGGCGCCAAATCAAGGCATTTATGACAATCTGAATGACCATTCCATAGTCCTGAAGCTCACAGACGGCGTCAATGACTTCCTCTTTACCGCAGACGCGACGGCGCTTTCAGAAAACGAGATGCTTCAAAGCTTTAGAAGCCACCTCAGTGCAGAAGTCCTCAAAGTCTCCCATCATGGCAGCGACGACGCCTCAAGCACAAACTTCCTCAATGCGGTCTCTCCTAAATATGCGGTGATCAGCGCAGGTACCGGCAACGACTATGGCCTGCCATCCCTCGTCGTCCTTAACCGCCTTGCCTCCATGAACGTGAAGCTCTATAGGACCGATCAGCTTGGCACCATAGTGGCGAAAAGTGATGGCATCACCATCAGCTTTGACAAAGTCCCTACCGCTGCGGCTTGGCTTCCGGGCACGAGCACGACTTCCACGACAACCCCAGCGCCAGTTCCAGCTCCTATTGTAAGCCCTGTGCCAGCCGCTCCGGGCACCGTTGTACCTAATGGCATTATCATCAGCTTGCTGGAAAAGGGCACCGAGCTTGTCACCATCAAAAACACGACCACGGCAGACGTCAATCTGCAAGGGTACATTCTGGTCTCAGAGAAAGGCAATCAGATTTACGATTTCCCGAACTACCTCCTAAAAGCCGGCGCCTCTGTCAAAGTTGCCAGTGGAGACGCCACCGGAGACCTCAAATGGACCACACAGAATGTGTGGAACAACTCCGATCCGGATCCGGCAGCCTTATACGATAGCAAAGATGTGCTGGTGTCAAGGGTAGTGAAATAAGGCCAGCAATTCATAGGATTACAGGCTGCCTCTAACAAAAGTAAAATAAACTTTAAGAGGTTATAATATCACCACAACGGCTAGACCATTTTTAAAAACTCGGATATACGGTGCAGTTTGAAAACACATTGACCAGAGGCATATTATCATAAATGCTAAACAACCCACACCATTTTAAGCGGTGTGGGCTGTTTAATTTTGGTGTTTAAAATATTTGATTCTCTCCTGGCTCCGAGTTTATTCGATTAACCATTTCTTTTTCGTTTAGCCTTTTTCCGCGAAAAGTGCCGAATCAGGATCTCGCTGTTCACCAATTTGTTTAACACCATAAATGGAAAAAAGAAGATCCAAAAGAATAAGAATAAATAACGGCTGATATTCGTTCTCGGATTTTTATTGCCGTGTTTCAGAGAGGTTGTGCCGCTGCTAAGGGTTTTGTTGGAGATTAAATCATGAAGTGATAGATCATTTTGGCTGGATTCATGCGTAGCAGGATCGCCACATTTGCTGCAGAACCTATTCTTTGCAGCCATTTGAGTGCCACATGTCGCGCAGTATTTCATTATTGACACCTTCTCTTGATGGATTGTGACGCTTATACGTTGTATCAGTCCATCATATCTTAAATTTTACTGTTGTGCGGGTTTGAAAACGATATATATTTGATACGCTAATATGGGTTGCCTGGCGGTGATCGTGCTGTTTGATCTATTTGGAAAAATCGATTCGAATGGATTTCTTATAATAACAACAAAATAAGGTAATAGTGATGCCGATTGTTTTAAGCAAGCTCTAAGAATCCTAAGTACATTTCCCTGTGTGTAAATTGTCATTCGATTTTCTCTGCCAATGCATTCGACATTATTAGACACAACAATTTCCAATTCTATAGAAGGATTCCTGGAAATAATCTCGAATGTTATATTGTGGAGAATGTGGGAGGTGTCATAAGCGCATGGAGCCTAAAACAGGCCTGTACGAAGAAGTGATCTCTGAAGCCCTGAGGTCTCAGCTGGAAACCCTTCAGGCTTACGAACAAGAAACTCAGAAAATCGATCCTGCGGAGGCTTATCTGATCCTTTCCAAATACACTGGACAGGTGATTAAACGCGCCCTTCGTCTGGTGCGCGAAGAAAAAAGCGGATCCAGCAGTATCATTGACCATGATGACCACGACAACCATGACACCGATCCTGATCATTCTGACAAGCAAGACAACAAAACCCTTGCCCGGCAAGTGGCGCTGTGCAACGAGATCATTGAGCTGCTTTCAAGAGTGACGAAGCAGGATGATCTTTTAACCTATAAAATCAGCGAGCAGCACGAGCTGCTGCTGTCCCTTTACATAAAAATTAATACCATGAGGGCCCTTAATAAAGAAAAAGCAGCCCTCAGGCCGTTGACGCCACTTTCAGAGAGCTCGCTGTTTACAGGGGCTTCCGTTGAGCCCAATATGGTCAGCGAAATTAAAAAAGAGATTCTGACCTCAGACAGGATCGACATATTGATGTCTTTTATAAAGCTCAGCGGTCTGCTGCTGATCCTTGAGGAAATCAAAACCTTTATTTCAGAAAGTCCTAACCGCAAAGTCCGCTTCATTACGACCTCTTATATGGGTGCTACGGACTATAAAGCTCTAAAGGTCCTCAGCGAGATCCCCAAGGTGGAAGTGAAAATGTCCTTCAACACCGACCAGTCCAGGCTTCACGCCAAAGCCTATCTGTTTGAACGCCAGACTGGTTTTTCAACGGCTTACATAGGCTCCTCAAATCTCTCAAAAGCCGCCATTACCAATGGTCTGGAATGGAACGTAAAGCTCTCAGAACGGGATTCCTTTGAGATCATCAGAAAGTTTCAGGCGACCTTTGAAAGCTACTGGAACGACCCTGAATTTGAAACCGTCCGTCTGGATGATCCACAAAGCGCAGATCGCGTTAGGACCGCGCTACTCCAGAATCAGACCATACAAACGGGCGCCCAGCACAAAGAACTCCTCTTCGATCTCACCCCCCACCCGTTCCAGAAAGAAATGCTGGATCACCTCCAGGCAGAACGGGAAATTCACGGCCGTTACAGGAACCTTCTAATCGCTGCCACGGGGACAGGGAAAACGGTGGTATCTGCCTTCGACTACGTCCGCTTTGTCCAGAGCGTTAAAGAAGAACACAAAGAAGTCATGAAACCCCGCCTTCTGTTCATTGCCCACCGCAAAGAGATTCTGGATCAGAGCCTTCGAACCTTCCGGGTCATCCTAAAAGACCAGAATTTTGGCGAAGTCTTCTACGGCGGTAAGGAGCCCACGCAGCTGGATCACCTTTTTATGAGCATCCAGACCTTTAATGCCAAAGCCTTCCACAAGGCGACAAAACCTGACTTATACGACTTCATCATCATAGACGAGTTCCACCACGCTGCAGCCAGCTCCTACCAGAGACTTCTGGCCCACTACGAGCCCAAGATCCTGCTGGGTTTAACCGCAACGCCAGAGCGCATGGATGGCAAGGATGTCTTCAAATATTTCAATCACTACGTTGCATCTGAGCTGCGCCTGCCAGAGGCCATTGACCGCCAGCTCCTGGCCCCATTCCTCTATTTTGGTCTCGCGGACAGCGTGGATTATTCCAAAATGAAATGGGACGGCAAATATAACGTCGAGGAACTGACGACCGAATACACGGCCAATGACCGCCGCGCCAGTCTGGTTTACCAGAAGGTAGAGGAATACCTGAGCGACCTCAGCGCGGTAAAAGCCATTGGCTTCTGCGTGTCCCAGTCCCACGCCAGACACATGAACGCCTATTTCCAGAAGCGCGGTCTGAAGTCTGAGGTCGTCCTGGCGGATACGGACGCAGATACCCGAGAGGGCGCCCAAAGGCGTTTAGCCAGCGGCGAAACCAACTTCATCTTCACCGTGGATCTCTACAACGAGGGCGTCGACATCCCGGAGCTCAACACCGTACTCTTTCTGCGTCCTACGGAGAGCCTCACGGTCTTTCTTCAGCAGCTGGGCCGGGGGCTGCGCCTCAGTCCGGGAAAAGAGCACCTCACTGTCCTGGATTTCATAGGCCAGGCGCATAAAAACTATCAAACCCGCTTTGAGGAAAAGTACCGGGCCGTCTTTGAGAAGAGCCGCCACAGACTCGCTCACCAGATTGAATACAACGTCTTTAAGCTGCCAAGAGGCTGCTATTTACAGTTTGAAAAAGTCGCGAAGGACTATGTCCTGCGGGGTCTGAAGCAGGTCACGCTGAATGTCCGCTTCCTGACCCAAAAGCTCCAGAACTTTGAGGCGGACACCAAACAGCCGCTCACCCTCAGCGCCTTTCTCGATCACCATAAGCTCACCCTGCACGACTTCTATGGCACGGGAAGCAAGCCTCGCAGCCTTTATACGCTTCTCCCTCCGGAGGGCTTTGAACCCTCAGAGGCCTACCTGAAAAATGTCAAACGCTTCAGGAATCTCTTTCATCTGAATTCCAGGCGCTTTCTCCGCTTCATCTTGAATTACATTGAGGAGAAAGGCTGGGAGAAGAAGTCGCGGAATAATCCCATGGAAACCAGGCTGGAAGCCATGCTGTACTACACCTTCTTTTCAAAATATCCAGGGAAGCTTGGTTATAAAAACTTTAAAGACGCTTTAAAGACAGTTTTTGCCGATGGTCCCACCACCCCCGAAATCTCCCAAATCTGCACCTACCTGCTCGAAAAAATCGATTTTGTAGACGCGCCCGTGGACCTGGGCTTCGAGTGCCCTTTAGATCTTCACTGCGCCTACTCCAGAGATCAGCTGATGGCAGGCCTTGGCGCATTTGATGCGCTAACGAGCCAGGAATTCAGGGAGGGCGTCAAATACCTGAAGGATCAGAAGCTGGACCTGTTCCTGATCAACCTCAACAAGTCCGAAAAGGATTTTTCACCTTCCACCATGTATGAGGACTATGCCATCAACAGCAGGTTGTTCCACTGGCAGAGCCAAAGCACCACCAGTGTGGAAAGTGCGACAGGACAAAGATATATCCACCATAGGAAAAACGGTCATCAGATCCTGCTGTTTGTCCGGGAATATAAGAAAGCTAATGGTCTGACCGCACCATTTATTTATCTTGGGAAGGCGAATTACATCAAGCACGAAGGATCAAAGCCTATCAGCTTTGTCTGGGAGCTTGAGCAGGAGATGCCAGCCAGTCTGGTGGTTAGGGCGAATAAGAGTGTGATGTAGGGGAACGGATTTGATGAAACCTACAATGGCGTAGTAATTGGTTTGTTGAAAAAACTATCTAAATATCATTGATTATGAAATGAGTGATTTTTTTCATGGTGCAAGATTATGGACAACTTCAACAAGGAGCCTACTTCGACCAACTGCAGCACAATGAGGTTGTTCTTTCGCGCGCTTATAATCAATCCAATGATTGCATAGTAATAGTTGATAATAACGAAATCTTCTCAACCCCCTTCCCCTACAAACGCTACTGTCAAAAACAAAATGAATGGATGCGCCAGCATAAAAGGGTCTATCGATTTATTGAAGGCGACATTGAACTGGAAAGGTTTTTGAATGATCATTTTGTTGAAGAGGAAGCGGAATATCAGCTTGGAAGAACCTTTAACAGAGAAGGCGTTATAGCAGACCCCACACCCCTCGAATACCGCTTTGAGGAATGCTTTGCGGAAGCCTATGGAGAAGAAGCTTTGAAATTCATTAAACGGGAATACGCCTTTATCACTGAAGAGGGTAGGACTGCCTATGTGGATTATGCCCTGTTTAAAAAGGATGGGACTTGGATCGCTATTGAAGAAAATGGCGTCATGTATCATCATCCGAATATCATAGGTAAAGCGAAATACCGGCAGATATTGAAGAAACAAAACTCCGTGATTGCCGCCAATGGCATTGTTTTCAGATGGGACACGGAGAGTCTCGCGAACCGCGAAAAAATTGTTGATGAGCTGAAGGAATTCATTGGTGACATCAATGACTATTTGATTCAATATGCTATGGTCTCTCAGCGAGGCTTCGTTTTGCATGAACACCAGACGGATTATTTAAATGATCTTTCAGTGGACAGAAGTGAAGGTAAAGGCTCTGCGCTTGTAGTTCTGCCAACAGGGACAGGAAAAACCACTATCGCGCTGGAAGATATGAAAAGGTTGGCGGATAGCAAAGGAAAACTTAACGCGTTGGTACTTGCACCAACCTTGGATCTGACCAGACAGTGGGAGAGGGAAGCCAAGCACTATCAGAATAAGGTCGGAAAAATTGAAGTGGTTACCTATGCCAGTGCCGCAAGACAGTACTACAAAGACGCGCCAGGCAAATACCACTATGTGGTAGTGGATGAGGCGCATCATGGTGTCGCGCCTGTTCTCAAGAAAGCAATTCAGCACTATCAGCCGGATTTCATGCTGGGATTAACGGCAACAGACAAACGGTTGGATGCTCGAAAGCTTGAAAGTGTCTTTGGGAGCTATGAGGAGAAGCTGGACCTGAGGCAAGCTATTGAAAAAGGACTATTGTGTCAGATCCGGGCCTTTAGGCTTGAAAGCAATATTGATCTTTCAGAAGTGAGATTTAATGGAAAAGATTATGTATCAGCGGATCTTGAGCGACGCATCCGAGTAAGTTCAAGAAACGAGCTCATAGTGGATGTCCTACATAAATATTTCTATACAAAGCTGCCTGGAAAGTCGGGTTTGATTTTTTGCGTCAGTGTCGCTCATGCGAAAGAAATGGCGAGACTATTGAAGGCGAGAGGGTTTGGGGCGGAGTCGGTGGATGGGAAGGATTACCATCGGCAACAAAAAATTGAGAAGTATATGAAACAGGAAATTCAGTTCCTGTGCACCTGCAGCCTGCTAAGCGAAGGCTGGGATGCGCCGCATACTTCAGTCATTGTCATGGCAAGGCCAACGCTGTCAAAGGTTCTATACACGCAGCAGCTGGGAAGAGGGACGCGGCTTGCTGAGGGCAAGGAGGCGCTTTACGTCATTGACGTGGTGGATCAGTATGGTTCATTTGGGCAGGTCAGCAATCGCCCATGGTCAGTGCATGGATTATTTGGACTTGAGGATTATCAGGTCTTTGGAAATCTTTTTATGCGCACTGGGGATGCTTCGGAGGAGCTTGTCTTATTGGAGACAACTCACGAAAGCCTGGTCAAGCTGCAGCCTTTTGAACTTTTCACAATGCAAAAAGTTTATGAAGACTATCTCTCTGTTGAGATGCTGGCCAGAGAACTTTTTGTTTCTACGGGCACTGTGAACAGCTGGCTGATTAAGGGTGAGATCAAGGCGGATGTTACGATTCCTATGGGGAGGAGTTCGATCAAATTATTCCGTCCGGCTCAGGTCGTTGAGATCCGTCAGCTGAAAGGCCTGAGTGAGCATACAGAGGAAACGCTGGTCGATGACTTCTGGGCGTTTATTGATGAGCGGACTTATACCTACAGCTATAAGATGTATTTCATGCTTTCGCTGCTCGAAAACGTGGACAGCACAGGTGACGCGGATATTCAGGGGCTGATGGAGCGGTATAGGGTATATTACCTTGAGCGTCATGAAAAAGGGTTGATGGTTGACCGGGAAAATTGTCCTTATGGCAATATGGCCTATATTATGGATGACAAGGTGCTGATTAAAAGCATCCTTTCAAATCCTTTTGAAAAATTTGAGCGCAAGCGTTTCATGTATTATGCCAAGGATCTGAAGAAGATTTCATTTCATCACAGAATATGGGATGCGTTGACCCAGGGTGATGGACTCGAGCGGTTGAGAAGTAGAATGCTTGAAGATTTGAAGAATTATTATGAGCCGCTTGGCGGGCTTTAATATTAATTGGAACTTGGTTTGAAGCTTTTGGGCTGAGTATGATAGAATTCAGTTATATCATAGGATTGAAGGTGAACGTATGAAAGTGTCAGGTTGTGTGTTTTGCGAGATGCCGACTTCTGCGTATGTTGTTGAAAACGATTATTTTTTTGGCCTTTTTGACAAATATCCCGTTACGGAAGGGCATATGCTTATTATTCCTAAACGACATGCGGAGACTCTGTTTGAGTTGACCTCAGACGAAAGAAAATTCTTGTTTGAGCTGATTGAAGATGGTAAAGCACTTCTTGAGAAGAAATTTAACCCGGCAGGATTTAATTTTGGGGTCAATCAAGGTTTGAGTGCGGGTCAGACCATTCCGCATCTGCATCTCCATATTATCCCGAGGTACGAAGGGGATATGGCAGATCCAGAAGGTGGCGTCAGAGGTGTGATTCCTGAGAAGCAGAAATATAGACACAAAATGAAGTAAGATTTGAAAATTGTGAGAGCCAAGACCATCGGCATAGACTGGTCTTGGCTCTTTATTTTTAATTGGATCGACTATTCAAATTTTGCTGATTTTATCAATGTCTCATTCTCTAAAGTGTTCTTCCTTCAGTTTTGGACTTCAAGTGCCCGCTGATGGGCTTGATTCAGCAGCTGCTCAAGCTCCTCGGAGCCTGTGTTGATCAGCTTCTGTCTCAGGTCGGTGTCATATGCGTCAAGTGACTTCTCGCCCACAATGTACTGATCAATTTCTTTGAACAAGATCTGGTCGAGTTTTGTCACCAGAGCAGCTACGCGCTTGGCTTCCTCTTTTGTGAGTGGAGGCGGAAGTGGTGACGTTCTATTAGCGGGGCTGTTTTCAATCTCTTTCATGATGAGCTCCAATTCAGGCTGTATCTGATATTGATAGGACATGTTCAGACTTGGCGTAAAAAAGCCTTGGCCCGTTCCACGTTCATATTGCATAAGTCTAAAACCAAATGGAAGCTCATGATAACGCTGAAACAACTCAGGATTAATAGTCATTTTACCTTCTGTTATGGTGTAGGCGTTTTGCTGGATGCCATAGTTGAATAGCGCGGTGCCTTCCTCTGAATAGAGCCAGTCAATAAGCTTAACTGCGGCTTCGATGTTCTCAGACTTGGCTGGAACTACATAATACCGGTGCATGGCATGGGTTTGATACTGATAACTCACTCTTGACTCGCCTGTGATATTTTTTAGATTGAGAAGCGGCGCAAAATGATAATTTGGATTTTGTTGTCGCAGCGATAGATTAAAGTTTTCAATATTGACCGGGAAATCATAATAAAAGAGCGCCTCACCAGAGCTCAGTTTTTGCTGCCATTCATCCACGGTGGAAATGGAATAGAAGGGATCAAGGACCTTTTCCTGATAGGCTTTTCTTAGGAACTGAAGGACATGAATGAACTCTTGGTGAGCTGGTCCGTACTTGTAACGCCCTGGATTGACTGAATCTTCAAAGTAGTAGGAGGTTGTCAGGCTGAATCCTGAACCAAGGGGATAGGAGACGTTAGAGATCAAGCCCCGAGTACCACCTTGATTGACCCAAATCGCTTGATCCGGATATGCGGCTTTGAGCGCGATCAATAAATCCAGCAGTTCTTCACAGGTACCTGGGGCATTAAAGTTGAGCTGCTCAAGTAAATCAGAACGAATGACAGGATATGCCGCTGAAGGCAGAGAGTTAACTGACGTTATAGGGAAGCCAAACCACTTATCATCAATTTTAAGACGGTTTAGTTCAGGGTGTTTCTCCACAAACGCTTTAAAATTTGGCGCGCTGGTCTCAATCCACTGATCCAGAGGCGCGAAATGGTTTTCTGATCCATAACGAAGCAAATCCATATAACCAAGCTCAATGAGGTCTGAGACATTTTCAGAAACCAGCATTAATGTCAGTTTGCTGCTGAAATTGTTGCTTGGGACCGGTTCAATTAAAATATCAATACCAATAGCGTCACGAATCGAAGTTCTGGTTTCGGGATTCAAATTGATAGGTTGAAAGACGGATTCTCGTCTCACAACTCTCAATTTTACTGGCGCGGGATCCGCGGTTTCTTTATTGGATTCCGTATCTGTGAGGCTTTGACATCCTGTTAATAATAAAAATGATAGTACTGCTAAAGCTATTATAGACGTTGGCATCCGACTCATTGACTCACCTCGCATGTTCTTCAGATTTTCGAAAATTGCTTGGGTTGGTACCAACATGTTTTTTGAAAAGCCTATAGAAGGTGACTCTGCTATGAATGCCGACCTTTTGACAGATTTCATCAATGGTCATTGAAGAATCGGCAAGCAGAGCTTTCGAAATCTCTATGCGTTTAGCGCTGATGTAATTGGTCAAATTGATATTAGTGTGTGTTTTGAAGGATCTGGACAGATGCTTGACCGAAATTCCGAGGTCTGTTGCGATGCGTTCAAGATAGATGTCCTCAAAATAATGAGCCTCAATGTATTGTATGACGTCTTGAACTAATTGGTGAGAGTGGTCTGCGCCGGATTGAGCGGATTCCAGCAGCGCGCCAAATAAACTCATGATCATTGCCTTGCTGTCAACGGTCTCATCCTGAATGAGCCCTCTTTTTTTAAATGCCTGATAGTCATCTTGATTTAAGAGCGTAAAGATATCAAGCTGCTGATCAGCGGCATATCTGACAGCGGTTCGATACAGCTCATCAAATAGCGCGTTTTTTTTGATCATCTTGGCTGGATCCGCGTCCATTTGATCGAGAAGCGTGTCGATAATATTTTCGAGACCGGTTAAATCTTTAGCCTTAAGGCAATTGATCACTTTTTCTTCATCTTTAAATGAAAAGTAGTGAGCCGGACTGATTGGAAGATTTGAGGCATCCCATACACACCGCTCGCCGGAAATATTGCCGTGATCAATGGCAGCTTGTGCTTCGGCATATGATATCCAAAGCTTGTTGATACCGTGATGTGCTTTGCCGATACCAATCTTAACAGTGTAGAATTCAACTTCATAAGAGAATGACTCAATGATGTTCTCACATGCTTCAATCACTGTTTCGCGTTCAGCGTCATCTTTCAAATTGAGTATACACGCGAAATGACCGGGCTCAGGCTCCAAAATATGCATTTTAAAATGAGAGAGAAAGGACTTTTGCAGAATCGTTCTGATCCCTTCTAAAATGTCATATCTTTCAGTATCTTGAAATTCACTATAAAAGCTGCTGTTTAGATCGAATATGATACAGCAGCAAACGTAGGAATCTCCGCTGAAACCCAGATCTTCATGAATGATTTTATTGAATTCTGCCAGGTGTTCTGGGATGTGCCCTTTGATTAATTGTGAAAAGGCGTTATCCAGATATTCATCTGATATGCGGCTTATTTTTGAAGAAGTGGCTGATGTGACATCCATCAACTGACTCAATGAAGAATTTATGATTTCAAATTCATTTTTCTTATTAAAGTTAATGTCGAAATTGCTGTTCTTTTCGTCAGCAAAGCTGTTGATCAGCACATCGCGAATATTTCTGATTGGACTGTAAAGTTTAACGCTAAAGATGAGGGACATAATTGATCCTATTAAAAACAATAAAATGCAGGACCAGAGCGTGACACGAAGTACGTTTTCAGCCTCGACATAAAAATAGTGTTTTGGCGTGAGTGTGAAGAAAGCCCATCCGAGACGGTCTGAAGTTGACTTTGTCACAAAATATGAGGTTTGATTCCAATCAATTTCACTCATTTCATCTGTTTCTGTCTGTTCGGTGACGCCAATTAATGTATTCGTTTCAAGTGCCATCAGCTCCGGTCGACTGGCAATGACCGTGTTCCCTTTTTTATCAAAGACAATAAATTCCGTGCCCGAAAAGACGATGTTCTTTCTAACCATCTCATAAATTGCTTCAGTGGATAGGCAAACCACGACCGCCATATTGCCCTGATCACTTTGCTTGACAGAGACCGTTGGAATGATGGTTTTGGTATTGCCGCTTGAAGTCGTGACTAAGGTAGGCTCTAAATATTGAACCGTGGAGGGATTGGTCAGAAATGTCTTCCAAAATGGTATAGGATACCTTTCAAATTGATAAAGTGATTTGAAAAAGGTGTCGAAATTTTCAGCCCCTGCGCTTCGGAGAATCCACTGATCGTCCTTAAATACAAAAAGATTGTCTATGACATAGTTTGAAACGTTCTGGCTTCTGGTGATGGCTTGGAACATGCTTTCAAACTGTTTTTTTTGATCCGCGCTCAGTGACTCCGAGGGGGATATTTGCGCATCAAAAGCATCATCCAACATCAGGTTCAAGCTTGTGTCTACAGCCATTTGAATAGAATTTTCAATAATTTCCTTCGAGAATTCCAGATTCCCGGTGAGTTCATGACCTGTCTCATTTTTTGAATTTTGTACTGAGTAGATATAGAAAATGCTCCCAACTATAATGACTGGGATGAGAAGCGCGTTGAAATACAGAAACATCCTTATGAACAGCCTGTTTTTAATGAACTTGTTGAGATTCTTCATCATGATCATCACGCCTTTTCCTATGACCTCAATAGTTGTGTTTTGGAGCGATGCAGATTTGTGAAACATGCCGGTCTAAAATGTAACATCAATGTTCGGCAAATGATACAAAGAGCGACATCTTGTTTCTTATGTTAAAAACCGTCATAGACTATGTTAATAGCGAAAGGAAATAATAACGGAATGAAGCTTCGATTTCGATTCAACCTACTTACATTGCGAGGAGGTTTGGAAATGTTTATTTTTAAGGATAGCTCATAAACTAAGATGAATGTCTTAAAAAGAGATCTCAGTCATAAAATGATAGGTCTGTTATCGATCACGGGTCGACGCATTGAGTCATTATCTCAAAGCGGAAGGGCTGCTATCTACCGAAAGGAGCACTGTGATATGAGTAAGAAAATGATTGCAATAGTAATGATGGTTTGTATGCTGATCATGGGCTTGCCATTGTCATCCCTGGCTGCAACGGATAATTCGAAAATGGAGCCAGCTTTAAGTCATGTTAAAAGTATTCAAGCCTATAGTGATCTTGCCTTCTATGGTCAGAAGCTGACCAAGGTGGAGATCAAATATAGTGGCAACGTAGACCTCACCAATGTTACTGCTGATACATATACACTGCTTGACCGGGGCTATTCAAATCCGGATTTCACAGAAGTTACAATTGACTCAGTAGATGTCAAAGGCAAGACAGTGACTCTAAATATTAATGTGGATACAGAAGCCTTGGAAAATAACGGTTATATTTATACTGGTGATGTTGTTGATGGTCCTCGAGCTAAGAATCCAGTCGGTTTATATTCCACTGGTCCTTGGTATAGGGATGTGGAGGGTGTCATTTATTTTGGAAATAGTGCTGTTGACCAGTATGAAAACAATACAACAGGCAAAGGCTATCAAACTCGGGAATCACTTGAACTTAAGCTTTTCCATGCGGGTGAGACCTCAGCGGAAGCCGCTTGTCTGGCTAACGAAGACGGCAGCTACAATGAAAACGGTCTGTGGCTTCCGACGATGGATGCCAACTATGGAAAAAAAGGATTCCAGTCCTTCGAGGCCCTCGGTATAGAAGTGCCAACGACTGCAACGGACGGTGATGATTTTGTCAAAGGCTGGGCGTATTTCCCAAAAGGGTACTCAGAGAACAGCAGTAAAAAATACCCTTTGATTATAACTATAACTGGCGGCGGCACTTCTTACTGGAGATTGCCTGATGGCACCAATAACTTTGGGACCGGCCTGAACTTTGACGGTTCCGGATTCCGATGGATGGACAGCGGCGCAATCGTCCTGAATATTCACGACCGCAGCACGGGCGGCGGTTCAGAGTATAAGTTCTGGGAAGATGATTATAATGTGATTCAATACTTCATCAATGAATACAACGCTGATCCGGAAGCGATCACGTTGAGCGGCAACTCTCGCGGGACTATCGCAGCAAACACCATTGCTTCAGAATATCCTGGCTTGATCAATACTTTGGTTCTCAATAACGGTTCAATGGGAACCGGGATCGCTGGATTGGATATGTTTGCAGGCGTATGGGGAGCTGAAGAATGGCAAGCTGCCGCTGAAAATGGCATGAGCATTTGGGCGTTTGACGGTGAACTGGACACCAACAATATAGCGCTATACCAAACAGCAATCGCCTATTACGAAGCAGCAGGCTGGTCAGACGAATGGATCGCAGAAAATCTTCGACTCACTGGCTTCCCGACTCAGTTATATTATTACTGGGGAGAAACTGATCACTCTACCACAAAAATGACCTATTGGTATTTCTACGACAACCTTTATTATGGACCAGACGTTGAGATTGTTGACGGAGAATTGGTTTATAACTCAAAGCTTGAAGTGGGTGATACTTATCAACTTAAAGGAAAACTCACTAATGGAGACTATGTTAAGGATGGATTTGACTATATAATTTATGGCGAAACACTTTGTGATTGGGTACTGACCAGAGATTAACAGGCATAAATTATCCAAAGGAAACGTCCGGGTCGGATACTGCGAGAAGTAATCATTTAGACGAGCTGAAATTAAGCAATTTGAACTGGATGGCGCATTAATCATGTGTCATCCAGTTTGTTTTTCGATTCTTTAATCCAGATTCGTGAAACATGCCGGTCTAAAATGTAACATCAATGTTCGGCAAATGAAACAAAGAGCGGCAACTTGGTTCTTATACCAAACAGGCCAATGAGATATGGTAAGGCTAACATAGGTTAGCTTAATCCCTATGAACCATCAGCCAGACAGACAGAGATGGCTGATGAAGTGGTGGATCGTCAACAAAAAAATGATGCTGCTATTATTAACCTTGAAAAGGAGATGATCAATGATTGAATTAAGAAATGTTGAATTGCTTAACCTCAATGTTTTAAAAAGTCGATTATTTGGAGTTTAAGTCCCAATTGCTGTGCTTTGCGTAGATGCGTGATTGATTTAAGCTGTAAAGCACCCATAACACATAAAATGGAGGTAGGTGCCGAAATGAAGAAAAGATATTCAAGCGGACTCTGTATTCTGCTGATTGTCAGTATGACATTACTTATGCTTCCAATGACGGGATGGGCAGCATCAGACAACAATTCGAAGAAAATGGAAGCTGTCACGTTGAATGGAACGGATTTTCCGGATTATGATTACTCTCAGGCAAACCAACTGCCGTTAACAGGCTATTTTAATTACAATTTCAGCATTTCAGGCATAGAACGTACGGCCAAAATCTATATTTCTGAAGATGCTCCAATTCGTTCCTACTTCACTGTCATAGCAGTTCCGGGCGGTATGGATACAGAAGAATTTCTAGACGTGACAGGCTGGAAGGAAATTGCGGATCAAAAAGCTGAAGGGCTCTTTATCCTGGAGCCTGGTGCCGATGGTTGGGGCACCTACTCAGAAGAGGCCGCTTACATATCTGCGGCACTTGGTTTTTACAGCGGCAACAGATACTTCTCCATTTATGGTGAACACTATTTTGTAGGCTATGGTGATGGCGCGCCGGCACTTGAAGCTTGGGCGGCAGCCAATCCTCTAAGAGTGATCAGCCAAGTATACCTGGATTCAGAAGGTCTTGATGAAGCCTATTTAACGCAATTCGAGGAAATGGAGTTTGGTGGCATAAATGGTGGCTACAACCCAATCCTTTTCCCTGAAGACTTTGACTACATTGCAGTCTCGGAAGCCTTATTACCAACCTGGTATATTAATCCAGTCAAGGGACAGTTTGATGATAGTCTTGATTACTGGTTGAATGCCAATGACTGTGATGCTGTTCCGGAAATGGACAAGGTCTTTGGAATGGTCTATCCTCAATCCAATGACTCAGAAAGCTGGATGACCTCGTACTCGGGTCCTATTTCAAAGGTCGCAGTGCTAAATAAAAAAGTCAATGTTCTGAAAAAAAGCGTCACAAAAGATATTTGTGATTTTATGAACTTCTACACGCGCTATGAGAACGTCATAGCTTATGGCAACCAGCTTGTCGAGCGCGCGGATTACAAGGCGCTTGGCATTGAAGTTAAAACCATGATAGTCGAAGGCGAGCTCAGAGAATACATGGTTTATGTCCCGGATTCCGCAAAGAAAATGTGGGGCGACAAAGCGCCGGTAGTGATGGTATGGCCTGGCAATACCCAGACGGACAAGGTTTTCCTGGATGCCACACAATGGTGGAAGGTCGCTCAAGAGGAAGGCTTTGTACTGGCTATTATTTGTGAACAGTATGTCGCCAACTCTGTGACGGTGAGTCATAAGAACAGCATCACTTTCTATGAGCAGCTGAAAGAAGTGCTTTTGGATGATTATAAAGTCGATCCGGCTAGAATCTACTCGACCGGTCAGTCTGCCGGCAGTATGGTCAGCCAGAGCTTTGCAGCAGTATTTCCAGACTTCTTTGCTGCGGTTGCCTCAACTTCAGGAGATGCCAGAATTGGTGCGGATGGCAAGATTACCATTGATACCGTACCGTATGATGTCAGCACTCAAATGATTCCAAACTATTTGATCTATGGCACGGGTGATCTGTCATTCCTTAAAGGCCATCTCTGGGATGAGCTCGACAACAATCTGGATGCCGTTGCGGCTCACCACCTCGCCGTCAACGACTTCTCACTCGACGAGCATAACTACGACAGCGCTTCGATCAGCGGCTGGATGGACCGTTTCAAAACCTGGACCTGGTCTAAAGAATTCAGTGGTGAAGAGGTGCCAATCTTCCAAGTGACTGAAAACATTTATCGTTCCCACAATTGCATTCACGAAGAAATGCCGGTGCTTTGGGACTTCCTCGAACACTATAGCATGACTATGGATCAAGATGGCAACGTCGTTCGATTCTATAGCCCATCAGGATTCACAGTTCCTAATGACCAAATTCAAATCTATTCCTCACAGGAGTAATTATGGATCTGAAAACTTCCGAATTCGCACCTGATCTACGTTGACGAATCCTACCCAAGACTGCTCCTAAGTGGAGCCGGGGCAAAACAGCGTTGTTTTGCTCCTTTTTTATTTGCGGTTTATGAGGGTAACCCTTAAACGCTTAAAACGGAAAAGTGATTCTCCAATAAGTTGCTTGAAATTCCGCTTGCTTGACGTTTATTCCGATTGAAGACACGTTATTTCATTAGATGGAATTTTAAATATTATAAATATTATAGCATAAAGCGCAGTTGGCATAACATACTTTTGAATAGTCATGAATTGAAATTGCTCAAAAACCAGAAAGTTGATACAGTTTGACTTCAAATGAAACATGACCAAGTCCAAATTGAAACATCGAAACAGGCTTTGTCACTATTTACAACGCTCAAAATGCTTTAAATTTAGGCATAAGAGCAGTGCGCGTCTGCAGATAGCGAATGATCGTATTATGTGTTTTATATTAAATCGGGAGGTGACATTGATTACGAATCCAAAATTATCATCTTATATTAAATAGTAAAAATGCGCATTTGCTATTGAAAGCAGGCCGACCGACAATTATGACAATAGGAGGCATTTTATGAAGCGACGTTTCTGGTCTTTCCTAATGATTTGTGTCATTGCAATTTCACTCGTCAGCATTCCAAATTTGGCGAATTCTACGGTTCCGGCGTTTCCAACGAACTTTGAGGAAGTCACGAATCAGCTCGATCCGCTGGATCCCATGAAGCTGCCTTATACGGGATTATATGAGCAGACGGTGACCATCGGCAATCTTACCAGAACTTTTAAGGCGTACATACCTGAAAGCGGCGTCCACTGCGCTTCGAGTGTCTTTATTCTTCCGCCGAATGGTGAAACTGCCGCCGACTTTATTGAGGGCAGCGGCTGGATGGAGATCGCGGATAAAAATGGCTTCTATTTGTTTGTTCCTGAACCTTTTGAAGGCGAGTGGAAGCAAGATGGCACAGAAGTTGACTATATTAAAGCCGTTGTGGCTGAGACCGCGAAGCGAATCTATTACAATCCTTACCCTGGCAATATGTATATTTTGGGATATCAGGAAGGTGCCACGGTGGCGCAACAGGCTGCTATGAGGACGCCAAATTCCTGGGCGGGCCTTGCGACGTTTGGAGAAATCAATGTTACTGAGGCGTTTATGATGGAGACCGCTGGCTTGGCTTCCAACGATCCGCAAGTGGCGTTATCTGAAGTGCCAGTACCGGTGTGGATGATCTCGAATAAGCTTAATGATTCGGCGTCAGCGACTTTGGCGTATTGGATGGCTGCGAACAATGTCAGCGATCAAGCTTATACGCTTGACGACACTTTCGTTTATATGCCTGAATTGACGACAGTCGACCGAATGATCGACACCCAACCGGTTGCAAAGGTGCAGTTTACCAAGAAAAATACAGTTAAATATGACCCTGAATTCAACGAACAAGTCTGGGATGAGTTTTTGAGCAAAGTTGGCAGATTCGCAGGCATTACCAACACGAATCTTCGTGCGCTCCTTGGCGAAGAGGGCGCAGGCATGGCCGAGCAAAGACTGGTTGTGGATGGCTACAAGCGGACATGGTACGAGTATGTTCCGACCTCAGCCCAAAGCAATCCAGATCAGCCTCTTCCCGTGGTCGTCGTCTACCACGGCGGCTCCCAAACCAGCACTGCTTATATTGATTACCTGCAGTGGTATAAAATCGCTGAAGAGCGCAATTTCATTGTGGTCATGCCACAGGGCTACCCTCTGAAGCGCAACGGCATTCCGCATCCATCATGGAATGTCGCGGCTGTTCCGACAGCGCCGGATGATATTGAATTTACTAAAAGCATGATCGAAAATGTGGAAAGCAGATACAACGTGGATCAAGGCAAAGTATACTGTACCGGACAGTCTATGGGCTCCATGATGAGCCTGCGCGCCGCAATGGCATTGCCTGACATTTTTACGGCTTCAGGCTCGACCTCAGGTGTCATAATAAATCCTGCTATGTATGAACTGACAGATGTGAACATTGACTATGAAATTCCTGTTTGGATTATAATGGGACAGAATGACATAGGTGGTGGGTCCTTGGCTCAAAACGCAGCTGCTAAAACGACAGTTGAATACTGGATTGAGCGGAACCAAACCGTCACCGTGGATCAAGGCTCCTATTATAAAAATGGCGCCTATAATCACTTCATGTTTGTCAACGACAATAATACACCAATGGTCCGTTATTCAGTCGTCGATCAGAAAGGGCATCTCTGTTTGCCGTCTGAAGCCTGGATGTTATGGGACGAGTTTTTCAGCAAGTACATTCGTAATGAAAATGGAGATATTGAATTTGAAGGCAGGGCAGCTAATTGATGATCACAGTTAGATAGGGATAATGTGAAAGAGCCAAGACCATCGGCATAGACTGGTCTTGGCTCTTTAGGTTTTTTTGGGGGGAAAATTCAGGGGCTTGTCCGTTGCGATGTTTTTCGCCGGTATCAACCCTTGTTCGTAAAATATGTACCCACTGCTAAGACTGCGAGCGCTACCCAAAAGTTAAGGCCTGGCAGCTCTCTGAAAACCACAATGGAAGCTGCGGCGCCAATAAACGGCGCGACGGCGTAAAAGGCACTGGTTTTAGACGCGCCAAGGGTCCGCTGGGCCAGAACATAAAGGTACACGCTGAAGCCATAAGCAATAAAACCGAGGATTAAAGCAGAGATCAGAAGCTTTGGTTCCGGCAGGGTTTTGCCTATAATCAGGCCTATGCCAAGGGCGCCAAGGCCTGATCCGAAGCCTTTGATTACTACAATTTGCTTAGGATCCTTGCTGGACAGCATCCGGGTACAGTTGTTTTCAAGGCCCCAGCAGAGGCAGGCCATGAGGACAAAGGCTGAGCCTACGGAGAAAGAAAGGCTGCCTTCACTTTGGAAGCTCAGGATCATAGTGGACAGGGTGACGAGGGCTATGCCTGTACCCAGGGTCTTCGAGATCTTTTCATGAAACACCAGTGAGGCAATCATGGTGGTGGTGACAATTTCGAAGTTGTTGAGGAGCGACACGTTGGCGGCGGAGGACATTTTCAGGCCAGCCATCAGAAAAATAGGCGCGGCTATATCCAGGATGACCATAGCGATTATGTACTTCAACTCTGACTTTCCAAGGGAGATTTCGCTTGAGTCGAGGTTGAAGGCTTTATAAACCAGTAAAATAGCAAGCATCCCAATGCCGGCGCCTAAATAGAGGAGTCCGGCGAGGATGGTGCCGTCGAGATTAGTAAGCAGCAGCTTTGAGAACGGTGTGCTCAAAGCGTAAAAGGCTGCGGCAATAAAAGCGAAAAGAATGGCAGATTGGTTGGTTTTTTCAGCTTTAAGGCTTTTAGCGGATGAATTTGTTGATGGCATCTTCTAACTGATCCAGTACGGTGTGATCCTCTTTTTCCACTGCGTCTGCCACACAGTGTCTAATGTGATCTACCAGAATGATTTTGCCTGTGTTATTGATCGCTGCGTTGACCGCGGAGAGCTGGATGAGGATGTCGGTGCAGTCTTTGCCGTCAATGACCATTTTTTTAACGGCTTCGAGGTGTCCTATGGCCCGGGAGAGTCGGTTGACGACGTTTTTTGTTTCGGTGTGCTTGTGCTCGAGCTGCATAATATGACTTCCTTTATTGATAGGGTGTTAGGCAACAACCCCCTGGGGGGGATAATTCTATTCTAACATAGTTTGGAGTAAAAGGCATAGTTTCAGGGAAAGATTGTCATCATCACGAAATTGGGTATAGATGGCATAGAAGGACATTTTATAAGTGAGGTGATCCACATGCTGTCGAAACGCATGAAAATCTGTCTAATTACGGGGGCACTGCTGGGTGTGGTTTGTATTGTTGGCGCCTCTGTCAGGTCGGGCTTTCAGAGTGAGGTTTATTTTCTGTTTGCTTTGTGGTATAACCGGGTGATCCTGGGGCTGGTTATTGGACTGACTGGAAGAGGTTTGAACCTGCCTGGTTCAGTAGTTCGGGGGGCGGCGCTGGGGCTGGTGGTGTCTTTTGCTTTTTATAGTTCAATTGGTTTTACGGATACGGTAAGCTTTTTAGCAGGTGTGCTGTATGGCATGATTATTGAGTATGTGGCGTTTAAGCTGGATGTGGGTAAGGGTATGAATTAAGGGTAGGCTACAGAAGTTTCAAAGGCTTTTGAGAATAATCTGGAAAAGTAATAGAGCCAAGACCACTGTCAAAAATGGTCTTGGTATTTATTTTGGTAGAAGTGGAATTGAACACGTGTTGCAATTACGCTTTTGAAATGATAAAATTAAGCGTGAAAGTTACAAATGGAGGTGAGGGAATGGGTTACAGAAAGATAATATTAGACTATGCTGACGATAATAATGGTATTGTAACTTCTAATTGGTGTGTTAAAGAAGGTATACCAACGGTATATCTTTCACGCATGGTGAAAGATGGAGAACTCCATAGAGTTGAACGCGGCATCTATTCATTAAGTGAATATGATTACGATGATTTTAATATATTCCATTTGAAGAATAAAGCAGCTATTTTTTCCTATAGCAGTTCGCTTTATTTGCTTGGCAGAACTGATTTTGTCCCTCATTTGATCGAGGTATCGGTCTACACAGGATATAATGCTGCTCATTTTCCAGATGATGTAATCGTACATTATGTTACAAAGGAACTGCTCGATCTTGGGAAAATCTTTGTTGAGACGCCTTTGGGAAATTCAGTTGAATGCTATGACATGGAAAGAACAGTTTGTGATTTGATCTGTAATCGGAATAAAGTAGATGCTGAGCTTTTTGCAAAAACGCTACAATCATGTGTGAAAGAAAATGATTTAAATTTGAACAAACTTTTTTCATATGCAAAAAAAATGAAATGCCTAAAAAAAGTTCAGGAAATCATGGAGGTGCTTTTGTGAACAAGGCGGCTGTGACGTATAAAGCTCATGGGATTACTGAACGAACTGGTATTTCGTTTAATGCTGTTTTAACTTATTTCTTCTTAGAAACCATTCTTAAAAAAATGGTTTATGAGGATGTTCAATGTAATTTGATTTTTAAAGGTGGTTTTCTATTATCGAATGTGATTGGGGTGAATACCAGAACAACCGTAGATATTGATATGCTGATACATGGATTGGAGCTATCAGAGGTAAACGTTAGAAAGATAGCCTCTCAGATCTGTTTGTCAGGGGCTATCCCTGAAGTTGTCTGTGAAATTTACAATCTTGAACGAATTCGCTTAGAGGATGTATATGGAGGATTTCGAGTCAAAATTCTATGTAGACTGGATAATATTAAACAAATTGTTCCTTTAGATTTTGCTACCGGAGATCCAGTGACGCCGTCGCCTTATATCTACAACTTCAAGTGTCTATTTTATGATGATATTATTCCGCTCATGAGTTATAACACAGAAACTATGCTTGCTGAAAAACTAGAAACTATAATCCGAAGGAGCCTATCAAACAGCCGTAGTAAAGATTTTTATGATATATATATCTTATGGAAGTTATACAAAGACTCTATTGATCTCAATATGCTAAATGTAGCAATTAATAGAACATTTGAGTATAGGGGGACATTGTGGAATCGCCAGTCAATGTTATTATTGTTAGACGAAATAATTAGTGATACAAATATGAATACAAGATGGATGGCATGGCAAAAGAGAAATCATTTTGCGAAAGATATAAATTTTGAGAAATTGATATCAGAGATGATAAAAATGGTTAAAACGCTGAATTGAATAAAAAGTTAAATACTTTTCATTTCAAATCGAACCTTCAATCACCGCAAAAAGAGGCTATAATAGCGAATATGCTAATAAATGCAGCATGAAAAGTGTGTATAAGTTCAGGAGGGTGAAGCATGAACGAATTCAAAAACGTAACAGTGGTAAAGGCAGCAAACATTTACTACGGCGGTGCGGTGACAAGCCGGACGGTGATTTTTGAGGATGGGGAGAAGATGACCCTGGGGATTATGATGCCGGGGGATTATGAGTTTGGGACAGCGGAGAAGGAAGTCATGGAGATTCTGTCCGGTAAGCTGAGGGTTCAGCTGCCGGGGGATGAGGAATGGATTGAGATCGACGGGGCGTACACGTTTGAGGTGCCGGCGGATTCGAAGTTCAAGCTTAAGATTGAGGAAGTCGTGGATTACTGCTGTTCTTATGTGAAGGCGTAGTCAGAGCGCTGTGTGCGGTGATATGGGAAGAGCCAAGACCATTGGAGATAAAATGGTTTTGGCTCTTGTTTTTTTGGTAGTTTTACGCCGGGGTCTCCGCGAGCTCCAGCGTCTCATTTGGCTTGGAAGTGTCTGCCTGGACCAGGATGACACCAGAGAGGATGACAGCCATGGACAGAAGGATGCTGGGGGTGATGGGCTCTTTGAGGAGCAGCCAGCCCATGAGGACGGCGACCATGGGGTTGATGTAGGCGTAGGTGTTGGCTTTCGACAGTGGCCAGGATTTAATGATGTGCATATAGGCGCTGTATGCCAGGATGGAGCCAAAAATGATCAGGAAGAGGAGTGCCAGAAGGCTTGCGGTGGATACGTTTAGAGTGTGGTTTTCGCCTGATGCAAAGCTTGCGGCCAAAATGCCAAGACCGGCAAACAGCATCTGAAGACCGGACTGGACAATGGCATGGCTTGTAAGTCTCACAGTACCTGAATAGAGTGTGCCGACAGACCAGAGGACCACTGAAATCAGGCATAATGCGACGCCGCGCAGATCCAGCTTCACGTCGCCGCCTCCTGAAATAATGAGAATGGCGACACCACTGAAGCCTATCAGAAGACCTAACCAAATGCGGGGGCTTGCAGTTCTGAGCTTTGGATAGTAGAGCATTTGCATAACCGCGACTGCAAGCGGGATCGAAGCGACAATCAGAGACACGGCGCCGGCGCTGATGTAGCGTGAGGCCAGGCCCACAAAGGCGGGCCCACCAAAGAGGATCAGAAGTCCTATGATGGCGGACTGGATATATTCCCGCGGATGTTCTGGGAAGGGGATGCCTTTCAGGAGGGCGAACACCAACATGAGTGCCCCGGCAATGGAGAATCTGAGCGCAGTGAAGAACAGCGGCGCTATACCCGTCACACCAATTTTAATAGCGACGTAGGCGGAGCCCCAGAATAGACAGACAGCCAGGTAGGCCAGCCAGTTGGTGAGTTCGGCTTTGCTTAAAGTGGGTTTCGGTTTGGGCATGGGGGGTGGGCTCCTTGTCAGTGGGATAATGTGGGGTAGTAGGAATCATTAAATATGAGAATAGTACATATACGCGTTTAGTTTAACAGGTGCAGGTGCATATCACAAAAGATATTTTTAACTTTGGGTCAAAATCAATAATTTTTTTCCCGCGGGAAATAGTGAAGGAGCCAAGACCACTTGGAAACTATGGCCTTGGCTCTTTTAGATTAATGATCACTATACATGGAGCATTTCATTGATTAGCTGAACAATATCCGTCACTGGCTTATCCAGATCTTCAGTCAGCACATTGAGAAGCTTCGTTTGCTCCTCTTCAGTCAGCATAGGCTTCGTGATTCGTGAAAATTTTTCCGTCATCCAAGCTAAGTCAACCTGGTCTGTGTGCTCGCCAGGTGCAGCGTAGACACTTGATTTTAGAGTTTTGCCATCTGCCAATTTTATTTCAACTTGTGCAAGACGCTTTTCCGGGAATTGTCTGTCGAGCTCTGGGTCCACCTGGAAGGTCAGTTTTTTCATGGTGGACAGGACCTCTTCGTTTTCTAAGGCCTCTTCCGTGACTTGCAGAAAGCCGACATCTCCGAAGACCAGTGCAGAAGCAACGGGCCAGGCAATGTTGTATTGTGCTTCGTCCGCTCTTTTTGGCACTATTTTGCTGAGGCGGGCGGCGGAGTCAAAGGTGTTGACGGTGACGGATTCTACGTCGTTATGTGTGAAATTGTGTTCACTCATGAGGTCTATGATGGCTTTGATGGGTTGATGGGACCATCGGCAGCACGTATAGGGCTTGAAGTAGAGGCGCATAGTTTCGAATTCTACGCCTAAGGTGTCGACGTAATGCTGGTATTCCGGGAGCTCCAGAAGATTTCCGTAGCCAGTGCTGCCTGCCAGGGTTTCGAGTACGGCCATGGTGCCAACCAACGCACCAAATGGTACGCCATCTTTGTTCATTGAAGGGTATTCGACGGAGCGCATGACCGGGGTCATAGGGGCATGGAAGTCTGCGATGGAAAGCGCGTTGTTCAGCGTTTCTTTGTCAAGGCCATATAGTCTGCCAATACCAGCCGCTGTTCCGTAAGCGCCATAGGCACCGGTGCTGTGCAGGAAGCCATAGTGATGCTGCATGGCCAGCGCCCAGCGAATAGTGGTTTCGTAAGCTATGATCAAAGTCGTCAAATATTCTTTGTAAGAGACATTTTTTTCTGCCGCAGCGGCGGTAATGCCTGCAACAAAGGAGGTTCCTGGATGGCCTTTGATCATATTGTGGCCATCGTCAATGTCAAATGAGTTGGAAGCGTGGGACATGGCAATGGTGGCGCCGAGGAGATTATATTGGCCTGCGTCACCCAGTACATTTATTTGACCTGACAAGCCAAGGGTTTTTGCAAGCTTTACACCGGCTTCAAATTGACGGCCTTTGCTGCCAACAATCAGAGCCATGAGTAAGTCTATGCCGCAGACAATGGCACGGTCTTGGATGTGCTTGGGGAGATCCTCCCATTTCGTGTTAAGGATATAGGATTCTACTTGATGTGTGGTTTTAAATTCCATATCGAGGCCTCCTGTGACAAGTGCGGACATCCGGGGGAATGTCCGCACTTATGGGATTTACCGGTTGTAAACACCTTCGTTAAGGTAAGCTAAAAGCTCTTCTTTACTCATATTGTCAATGCCAATGTAAGCGAGGTTATATTTGCTTTCTTTGAAAAAGTTCTTGTTGTGGAATGCTCCAGCCATGACGATCATGGAGTCAATAATAGGTGTTGGAACACCATATTGTACGCCTAAATCATGATAAATTTTGCAGCCAACAGGAACGTCTTCTGTGAGGTAGCGGTGATGGATGCTGTTAGGACCGGTATTGCCTTCAGTGGAAGGTTGGTCGAGCGGGAATACCACATTGTCTTTTCCATTCTCATCCAGGCCCATATATTCCTGTGTCAGCACACTGCGGCGGGAGAAGAAGGATTCGTAGGCATATTTAGGAACATCTACGCCAATGGCTTCTGCAAGCGCGATCTCTTCATTATAGAACTGGTATTGAACTTCGCAGATGGAAGGGCTAAGGCCGTGTGAATACATGGAGTAGTTCGTTCTGTCGTGGCCCCCAAAGATGACGCCCCAGTTTTCCATGGTCGAAACGCCAAGGATGGTCGCAGGGACGTGAATGACCGGGTTGATGTTAGAGAAGCCAATATCGAGCACTGTATTGCCTGCCTCTGGACCATTCCCTTGAGTGACCGCATCAAGGCAAGGGAGATATTTGGAGGACTCAATAAAGTCCTCTATGTCAGACATAGGCATGGATGCGCCTCGCAATGTGATCGCGCGGTATTTGACGCCAACGTGAGGGAACATGAAGCCGTTGACGGCTTCAATTCTTGTGCCGTATGGTGCTGAGGACCAACCGCCTACAATAATTTTCTTGGTGCAGCCCATCTCGCGCATCAAGCGTCTAAGAATTAATGTCGCATAGTTGTCCGTAAAGATATGTACTACTTGACCATCTTCAAGGTGTGGGATCATTTCCCGGAAGAACGGTTCGTGAGCCATAGCTGGCGCTGCGACGACAATTAAGCCTGCGCCTTTGACAGCGGCACCCATGTCACTTGTGACTAAATCGAAAAACGCTTTTCCGGAGCGCTCGAAGCTGTATAAGTTGCGCTGGACGCCATCAAGTAAGATGCCGGTTTTATCAAGGTTAGCGAGTGTCTTCTCTGCAAATGGCATCATGTCATATAAACGTACCTCGCGGCCGGCTAATTTCATATCTGCTGCACAGGTTTTCCCTACAGCGCCGCCGCCTATGACAGCGATTGGCAGATCTTTTAAGTACTCCATTTTGCTCATGATTGTGCCTCCTTAAGTAGTTTGCGTTGACCGCGAATTTGTATTTGCATGATTGAGTTGTATGTTTCTTGAACTCAGTATATACTCAAGTTAAGCGATTTGTAAAATGAATGGATTTCATCATAAGCATGAAAATAAATGATAGTAGGTGTTTAAATGGAATTGAGAAATGTCACGACATTTTTGAAAGTAGCGGAATCTGGCAGTTTTACGAAAGCCGCTGAGCAGCTGGGGTATGTACAGTCAACGGTGACGGTTCAAATCCAGCAGCTTGAGAAGGAGATTGGTTTTCCCTTATTTGATCGAATAGGTAAGAAGGTTTCTTTAACGCCTATGGGTCAGGAGTTCATAGTTTACGCTAATCAACTGGAGAGAATTGCAGCGGAATCCAAGCAGATTGGGAAAAATCCAAAAAATTACTCAGGGCATTTACGGATTGGGGTTCTCGAGTCACTGTTTGTGTGGTTAATTGAGGATCTTCTGATTGAGTATCATAACGAATTTCCAAATGTTTCAGTCGAGACAAAGACAGCGTCTGGCAGCGATCTTTTTAATCTGTTAAGACAGAATCAGCTGGATTTGATTTATTTATTGGATAAAAAAATTACTGAGAAAGATTGTGTACGTACTTTTGCTTGGCCTGTTAAGATTGTTTTTGTGACCAGTCCAGAACATCCAATAACAAAAATGAAAAAGATTGCTTTTCAGGATGTCCTTCAATATCCTTTGATCTTGACGGAGAAAAATGGTATTTATAGAAAAGCGCTTGAAGATTTTGCTTCAGAAAGAAATACGCTAATAACGCCTTATTGGGAAATTGACAATACAGGCACTATTGTTAAATTGATCAAGCATGGTCTTGGGATTGCGTTTCTACCTGAATATACAGTAAATGAAAGTGTCGAAGGTCATGAGTTGGTGGCCTTGGAAGTTGAGGATTGTTCGATCGAGTTTTGGAGCCAATTGTTTTACAATAAGAACAAATGGATTACACCGCCGATGGATGGGTTTATAAAGATGATTGAAAGCTGCTATCAAACATAAAAACGACTTTAGACGCCATGGTTTAATCAGCTCCTCTTCTGATCCGAAGGGGAGCCGTTCACTTTTCTGCTTTTACAAAGAACCAAAATCAGTGCATAATAAGACTAAATGGATTGCGAAGGGGGCTTTATTGGTGAAAAGAAAAGCTTGCTTAGTCTTCATCATACTATCCCTATTGGCACTGTCAGGTCATTTTTGGACCTTTGGTGAAGAGGTGGATTTAACAAAAGAGACAATAGTGGTTGGGGGCGACTATTACTTTCCGCCCTTTGAATATGAAGATGACAATGGCGTTTATAAAGGCTTTAATATAGATATCATGCGAGCGATAGCCATTGAAAAAGGGCTGGACCTTGAAATTGTACCAATGCCTTGGTATAATGCGCTCTTTGCACTTGAAACAGGTAAAATCAGAGCAATTCAAGGCATGAAGTTTTCTGAATCAAGAAGTTTACGGTATGATTTCTCAGAGCCTTACTTGACTTCCTCGCTCGCGATTTTCGTCAAATCAGACAATAATTATATTGTTGATTTAGAAGACTTAAAAGGTGCAAAGGTTTCAGTTCAGAAGGATGATTTTGCCTATGATTATCTTATGAGTGTGGGCGGTATTGAGCTTCTTGAGTCTGAGACCCATGAACAGGCTATAGATAAGCTCTTAAGTGAGGAAGCAGTCGCTTATATTGGAAATCGTCTGACAGGTCTGTATACCATCCAAAGAAGTAATTATAGAGATCAGATAAAAATTACCGGTGTGGAGCTGCTTCCCAGTGATTATGGCATTGCGGTCGCTAAAGGTGATGAGGTTTTACTCAATATTTTTAATGAAGGTCTGTCTACAATCAAACGCAATGGCACTTATGATAAAATTTACAGCAAGTGGTTTGGTGAACCTATAGGTTTGCCTGAATCTTATGTAAGAAACATAATCTATTTTGGATTAACGATTGTTGCTATCCTGACACTGGTTGTTATTCTTTTTTATCACTGGAATAATTTACTGAAGAAAGAAGTAGCGAAGCAAACTCAGAATTTGGTAAGGGAATCCTATTATAAAGAACAAACCCTGAACAGCATTTTTAGTGGACTTGTCACATTCAACCTTGAAGGGAAAATCCTTTCGATGAATGAGAAAATGGTATCTTTTTTGGGCGCAGATTATAAGAATGCAATGGGTTGTCATTACAAGGAAACTCCGTTAGATAGACTTTTTTATGATCGTGATTTTGATCACGTTCTCACGTCAGGTCGGTATAGAAAAGAGGTTGAGAAGCATTATATTCGGGACGGAGAAAAAAGAATCCTGGAATATAACATGTATCCTCTTGTCATGGAAGGAAATCAAATTATAGGCATAACCCTCACTATGTCGGATATTACCGAGAAAAAATATTTAAGAAAGAAATTGGCTATGCGGGCCAAGCTTGAATCCTTAGGTCTTTTAGTGACAGAGATTGCCCATGAAATAAGAAATCCATTGACCGCCATTAAGACCTATGTTGAAATTTTGCCCGAAAATTTTGAGGATAAAAGATTTAGAGATAAGATCGTCGAAGACCTTCCACAAGAGATCAACAAGCTTAACCGCTTTGTTACTGAGCTTCTCGATTATGCCCGGCCAAAGGAAAGCCAAAAAGAGCTGATTTCAGTTTCACAGCCCATTCAAGAGATTTTCAGCTTGTTTTCAAAACAATTGGAGGAAAAGGGGATTGAAGTCACACTTGACTGCTCCGAAAATCTTCTATTATATGTGGACCGACAACAATTCAAGCAAGTCATGATGAATTTTCTAATCAACGCAGTCCAAGCTGTCTCAGATAAGAAAAGCAATCGAAAAATTGAAATTGCTGCTGCTGAAATTCAAAACAAGGTTCAAATAACTATTGAGGATAATGGCCACGGAATCGCTAAGGAGCACTTAGAGCGGATTTTTGATCCATTCTTCACGACTAAGCAAGGTGGTACCGGCCTCGGTCTTTCGATCAGCTATCAGCTCATTACTGAAAACGGTGGCGACGTGGAAATTAAAAGCGTCTTGGGAGAGGGTACCAGAGTTGAGATGCATTTTCAAAAAGGGCAGGGGGTGGAGAAAATCTCATGAGAAAGCTACTTATCATAGATGATGAAAAGGCTATATGTTCCTCACTCGGCTTTGCGTTAGGTAAGGACTATGAGATCAGTACAGCGGTGAATCTTGTTGAAGCTAACCATTTTATTGAGAAAGATTATTTCGATTTGGTACTTCTGGATTTGAAATTTGGAGAAGTTTCTGGAATAGATCTTTTGGAACAGATTAAGGCAATTTCTCCTGAAAGCATTGTCATCATGATGACGGCACATGGAAGCATACAGTCCTCTATAGATGCCATGAAAAAAGGTGCTTATGATTACATTATGAAACCGTTAGACATCAGCCAACTGAAGTCGCTGCTCATCAAAGCGAATGAATACAAATGTCTAAAAGAAAAAATTGATTATCTCCAGAATGAAGTTCAAATGCGTTATAGTGTTGGTGGCATTATTGGAAACTCAAAAAGGATGCAAGATCTATTTGAAATGATACAAAAGGTTAAGGATGTAGACGTAAATATCATTCTCCAGGGGCCCAGTGGAACAGGAAAAGAGCTTGTAGCCAAAGCAATCCACTATGAAGGAAAGCGAAGAAAAGAACGCTTTGAGGCAGTGAATTGCGGAGCGATCCCTGATAATCTGATGGAAAGTGAACTCTTTGGTTATGAAAAGGGCGCGTTTACAGGTGCAGGCTCTAAGAAAAAAGGAAAGTTTGAATTGGCCCATAAAGGGACAATATTTTTAGATGAAATTGGAGAACTTGATTTAAACCTTCAAGTTAAGTTGTTGAGAGCGATACAGCAAAGGGAAGTTACACCTTTGGGCTCTGAAGAAGCTAAGTCTATAGACGTTAGAATAATTGCCGCAACGAATAAAGATCTCAAGAAAGAAGTAGAGCTGGGAAGATTTAGAGAGGATCTATACTTTAGACTGAATGTTATTAAAATTGAGCTTCCGAGTCTGTCAAAACGGAAAGAGGATATTCCGCTTCTGACTCAGCATTTTATTGAAAAATGCAATCGTCGGCTTGGAAAAGCAATCAAAGGGATCACTCAAGAAGCGTTATCGGCCTTAGAAGCTTATGATTATCCTGGGAATATTCGCGAACTTGAGAACATTTTAGAACGTGCTGCTACGCTTACGGATCACAGTTTTATTGAACTGAACGATTTGCCTGAAGATATTACAAGACTAAAAATGAATGAAAATCTTCTCGATACTCACAAGATCATACCCGTCAAGATTGGTGAACCGCTGGATGAGGTTATGCGCCAGGTGATCCTTAAAACACTTGAGGCTATGGAAGGAAACCGAAAAAAAACTGCAGAGGTTCTCGGTATAAGCGAGAGAAATCTTAGATACAAATTAAAGGAATACGAAGTTTATTAAGCCTGCAAATTTTGCCAGCCTGCAAAATTTGCAGGTTTGTTTTTTGTGATATTGAGTTTGATAATTGTATTAATCTAATTGTAAGTGTTGCAAAATCAACGTTTTGATTTGTGGCATGAAACTTGCAATAACTATAGGCAAATTGAAAGGGGAGGGATTTACCAATGAAATTTAAAAAACATCTTTCGTTATTATTAGTTCTGCTTTTACTTATGAGTGCCTTTGCCGGGTGCAGTTCATCTGAGCCGGCGGGAGAAGAGCCTTCTGGCGAGACACCAGCACCAGCGCCTGAGAAACAGTTTGTCACAATTGTTACAGGCTCTACTGGCGGCACATATTATCCTGTTGGAACCATTCTCGCGACGCTTTGGAGCGAAAAGCTTGGAGATCAAGGTGTAGTCGCTGCGGCGCAATCTTCAGGGGGCTCTATTGAAAACCTCAACATGTTAAAAAGTGATGAAGCCCAATTAGGTATAGCCGTTGCAAGCTTAGGATATTTTGCAATGACGGGTGAAGAAAACTTTGCTGATAACAAGTTTGAAGATGTGAGACTGGTTACTGGCTTGTGGCCAGAGCTTTCTCAAATTGTAGTCACAGAAGCTTCTGGGATCAACAGCATCAGTGATGTTGCCGGTCACTCCATCAACGTTGGAGGCGCAGGTTCAGGAACTGAGTATGGCACGCTTAAAATACTTGAGATTCTTGGTGGCCTCACACCCGACCAGTATAGAGCGGAGCACCTTGGATACTCTGAGGCATCCAGTGCAATGCAAAATGGACAGTTGGATGCTATGAACGCTGAGGCTGGTATTCCAACATCCTCAGTATCAGAAATCTTCGCGAGTAAGACAGCAGTCAAAATGCTTTCTTTTACTGACGAGGAGTATGCGAAGCTTAAAGCTGAAGCACCACAATATGGCCAGTTTACTGTACCTGGAGGATTATACCCTGGCCTTGACGAAGATGTTGTTACCGTTGGTATTAAATCCGCACTGTTTACAAATGCCAGTGCAGATGAAGAGCTCATCTACAATCTCACCAAAACTATGTATGAATATCATGAGGAGATCGTAGGTTCTCACCAGGCACTTGAAAGCGTCACACTTGAGAATGCTGTTGTAGGATTACCGCCTGTGCCGCTCCATCCAGGTGCTGTTAGATACTATCAAGAAAAAGGTATTGAGATCCCAGCGGAAATGATGCCTTAGTAAGAAAAACTGATTGTTTTCACAACAACCTGCTGCGCCCAACTTGAGTTGGGCGCAGCAGGTTGTATCGCAACTATCAGGAAGGTGTGACGGACTATGCTTTTTAAGAAAAAGAATCCTGAAAAAGAAAAAAAGGAAAAAGTAACGAGAGAATCTATTGGCGCCAGAAAATTTTCGGGTCGGATCGCAATAGGTATTTCAATTTATGCAATTATTACTTCAATTTTTCATATCTATTTAAATAGCTTTAACCTGATGATTGTGATAAAAAAGAATGCACTTCACCTTGGATTAATGATGGCCTTAGCTTTCTTAATGTATCCAGCGACCAGAAAATCTGACAGAGTCAATCCATCAATTCTTGACTGGATCTTAGCTGCCGCAAGTCTTGCCATTGGATTTTATATTTATTTCACCTATGATGCCTTGGTTGCAAGATCATTAATTCCTGTTCCTATGGATTATGTCTTTGCCATAATTGCGGTTATACTTACTTTGGAATCTGCGAGAAGAGCTGTTGGAATAGTCCTGCCTATCCTTTCGATTGCGTTTTTATTCTACGCGCGATTCGGTCAAATGTTTCCAGGGGTATTGGCGCACAGAGGATTTAGCTGGGAAAGGATTTTGACCAGAATGTACCTCACTGGAGAAGGTCTCTTTGGGGTTTCAATAATGGTTTCAATGAGTTATGTCTTTTTGTTTATTTTGTTTGGATCTTTTCTTCATTATTCCGGTACAGCAAAATTCTTTAATGATTTTGCCTTGTCATTTGCTGGAAAGCTTAGGGGTGGGCCTGCACAGGTCGCGGTTATGGCCTCTGGGCTTATGGGGACTATTAGTGGATCCGCACAAGCGAACGTAGCAACAACGGGCACCTTTACTATTCCGCTTATGAAAAAAGTGGGTTATTCACCGCGTTTCTCTGGCGCTGTCGAAGCAGCTGCTTCTACAGGTGGTATTCTGATGCCTCCAATAATGGGTGCGGCTTCATTTATTATGGCGTCATTTCTTGGGATTCCTTATCTAAAAATTATGTACGCGGGAATTATCCCTGCCATCCTGTATTATTTTGCAATATTTGTTGTCGTTGACTTCAGAGCACAAAAAATTGGACTTAAAGGCATGGAAGAAAAGGATTTGCCAATTTTAAAAGATGTCATCAAGGGTGAAGGCCATTTAGCTCTGCCCATTTTAGTTATTCTATTCTTTTTGATAAAAGGCGTGACCCCACTATATGCTGCCTTTTATGGATTGATTTCAACGGTTGTGTTTAGCGCAATGAAGAAAAGTACGAGAATGAGCCTGAAAGACATCCTTAATGCGCTCGACGAGGGCGCTCGAACGGCTGTATCAATAGCCATTGCATGTGGTGTCGTTGGATTCATTGTGGGTGTAGTCGCAATGACGGGTCTAGGCCAGGTCATAGCCCTCAATATCATGAAGCTGTCCTTTGGTCAGCTCTGGCTTGCCTTGATCCTTGTCATGGTTGCCTCAATTTTCCTCGGAATGGGACTTCCTGCGACGGCATGTTACATAATTACTGCCAGCGTGGCGGCACCTGCGCTGATCAAGATGGGCGTTTTGCCACTTGCTGCACATTTCTTCGCGTTTTATTATGGAACGCTTTCTGCGGTCGTACCACCTGTAGCGCTCACTTCTTATACGGCTGCGGGAATTTCGGGTGCAAATCCAACAGAAGTGGCCTTCAGTGGCTTTAAACTGGCGATTGCCGGATTAATTATTCCGTTTATGTTTGTCTATTCTCCAATTCTCCTAATGCAAAATGTCGTTCCAAGCTATTTGATCGTGACTATTATCACAGGACTATTAGGAATCTATAGTCTTGGTGCAGCTAATGAAAATTACTTCAGATCACCTCTTTTAATCCATGAGAGACTGATGGCGTTTGCTGCAGCAATAATGTTAGTCAAGCCTGGATATCTAACTGACTCCGTAGGGATAAGTTTGATGGCTCTCTTTATGTTTAGCAATCTTTATCGCAATAAAAAGGCTAAAGAAAAACTTCTAAACAGTTAACTACTTTGAAAAGTGATAGTTGAATAGCTTAAAAAAAGGGACAGCGTGTCACCAAGATTGGTGATGCGCTGTCCCTCATTTTTTATCTCAAGCTTGACATTGGGTCAAGGTAGATCATTTTCTGTTTGAATGACCAATATGGATTGGAATTTGCATTTTAACCAAAGATAAATGGCTTTCATAATCAAAGACCGTCGTCTCTGCCACAACCTCCGCAATGTAGTCACCGCAGATGGTATAGTCTTTATCTTCTATGTATTTCATTAGATTTCTGATGCCGGCGGCTTCAATGCTGCTGTCTCCGGAGGGCCAATTATTGTAGACGCATACGTATGTACCTGCTTGAATGGCATACTGCTTAACCTTAGGATATTCGGGCTTGTCATCTGCAACAATAAACGCCGTATCACATAAGAGTTTGCCCGCTGATAAATTCTCCTGAGATATAATGGCGCCAACATCGCTGAAATAGGTGATAGGCATATTGTTCTTATGAAGTTCATTTTTGACTTTAATTAAGGCATTTTTCCAGTAGGTAATGCTTTCTTCGACATCCTTCTCATAGTCATAAGGTTCAATGTCAAAGTAAAAAGCTCTTCTGGCAGGCTGGTATTCAATATAGATATTGTTCAGGGATGGTGGATTGGAAAAGTGCCTGCAGCTGTTCAGCTTTTTTCTCAGAATGGTTTGGTTCATCATCAGTTCAGAAATTTGTGTTTCAATAGCGTCGATCTGCTCGTGAAGCAAAGCTTCAAAAATTGATAAATCTTGGTTGTCGAGAACGTCTTTGATTTGCTTCAGGGAAAGACCCACGGATTTCATCTGAAGAATCATATCAAGACGCTTGGACTGGTGACTGGAATAGTAACGGTAGGAAGAGCTTTCGTCAATGTAAGCTGGCACCAATAATCCGTTTTCATGATACAAACGCAAAGACCGTTCCGTGACGTTATTCAGCTTTGCCATTTGTCCAATTGAAAGTTTGTTGTCCTCAAATTTCATCATGACTTGAGTATCCTCCCTTTGAAATATCGGATTCCAAGAAAATATAACACAAATATCGGTTGTAAGCGAATGATTTAATGAACAAAATTAAAATTTCAGAAAATTCTGTTGACTCTCACCCTGCGTCAGACTTTACAGTAACTGTAGGGAAGTTGCCAAAAGTCTGTTATTTCAATAACAAGAGGGAGTGAGTCAATTTTAGGGATAACATCGACTTGAAATGAAATCATTAATATTGAATTAAAATCTTTTTCGTCAAGACTTATGATGACTGTTTATAAGTAAATGGTCAAATTTTTCAGGAGGTGCCTTTATGAGAATTGAAAATCATCCCGTTCTTGATTTTGACAGGAGCAAGACAGTTTCTTTCACTTTTGAAGGAAAACAGCTTCAGGGTTACGATGGTGAGACTATAGCTTCCGCGCTTCACGCAAATGGCGTTAAAGTATTACGGCATGATCACAGGCCAAGAGGCTTTTATTGCGCAATTGGCAACTGTTCCTCATGTTTGATGGAAGTGAACGGTGAGCCAAACGTACGCGTTTGCATTGAGCCACTCGTTGAAGGTATGGTTGTCAACATGCAGCAAGGCAAAGGCGCATTTTTGGGAGGCGAGAAATAATGTTACATACTGAAGTAGCAGTTATTGGCGGAGGCCCAGCAGGGATGAGCGCAGCAATCGCAGCTGCAAAGCAAGGCGCAAGAGTCGTTCTTTTCGAAAGAGGACTCAAACTTGGCGGACAGTTGGTTAAGCAAACACATAGATTCTTTGGTTCCGAACATGAATACGCTGGAACGAGAGGCATAGACATAGCAGTAATACTGCAAGAGATGATCGAAAAAAACAAGCTCATTGAAGTCAAAACTGATACAACGGTTCTTGGAATTTACCAAGATGGCGTCATTACCTATGAAGAACGTTATGAGTATGGCAGAATGACGGCTGAAAAAGTCATAATCACAACTGGTGCTGCGGAAAAAATGCTGCTGTTCCCAAACAACGACCTGCCGGGGGTTTATGGGGCTGGCGCTGTTCAAACTTTTATGAACCAATTTGGTGTTAAACCCGGCGATAAGGTGCTGATGGTTGGCGCAGGAAATATTGGCCTCATAGTTTCTTATCAGCTGGTGCAAGCGGGTGTAAAGATTGAAGCGATCATTGATGCCGCTCCTAAAGTGGGTGGCTACCTGGTTCATGCTGCGAAGCTTCAGCGTCTTGGTGTTCCAATCTTAACACAGACGACCATTAAAGAAGCGCTTGGTGAAGAATTCATAACGGGTGCAGTCATTCATGAAATTGACTCAAATTTCGCACCAATTAAAGGGACTGAAAGAAACGTTGATATTGATACCATCTGCCTTGCAGTTGGATTGACACCTTTGTCAGAACTTCTACGCCATATTGGTTGTGAACTGAAACATGTTCCAATACTGGGTGGCTATGTGCCAATTAAAGACCAATATATGGAGACTTCAGCAAAAGGGATCTACGTTGCTGGTGATGTCGCTTGTATTGAAGAAGCCAGCGCGGCAATGATTGAAGGCAGTATTGCCGGTGTTTCAGCAGCTATGGCGCTTGGTTATGTCAGAGATGGTGAAGAAGCGCGAAAACACTATATTCAAGAGCTTCAGGGAATGCGCTCCGGTTCTGTTGGCGAAAAGATCAGGCAAGGCCTCGATCAACTTTGTGGGTAGGAGGAATTACATTGTTTAATAGATGTGGAATTGTCAGTCAAGAAATGTTTGAGAGCCTGCTTCCATCAAAAGAAAGAAGAGAACAAGGCCCATATGTCATAATGGAATGTTTTCAAAGTATTCCTTGTAATCCGTGCAATACCAGCTGCAGCTTTGGTGCGGTAAAATTCATGGAAGATATTAATGAGACACCTACCGTTTACTCGGAAAAATGTACAGGGTGCGCGGTGTGCGTCAGTGTTTGTCCTGGACTTGCCTGTTTTGTCATTGATGAAACTTATTCTGAAAATGAAGTTTCAATCAAAATTCCGTATGAAATGACGCCGCTTCCTGAAAAAGGCACTGAAACTGACGCGCTGGACCGCTTTGGAAATGTTGTGGGCACCGCGAAAGTCATCCAGGTTCAGTCAAATAAAAAATTAGACAAAACCAATATTGTCACTATAGCGGTACCAAAAGAGCTCATCTATGAGGTACGCAGCATCAACGTGAGGGGGTAGCACAATGGATAAGTCAAAAGTCTATCTATGCAGATGTGAAAATCTGACACTGGAAGATTTGCATAAACAATTAGATGAAGGCTCTTTCTCAATGGAAGAAATCAAGCGGTCCACACGCTGTACCATGGGACCATGCCAAGGCCGCACCTGCAGGGAATTGATCGCAAAAGAAATCGCAAAATACCATGCGCTTAAAATGGAACAAGTTGATATGCCAACTTACAGAGCGCCTGTAAAGCCAATAAAAATGGGTAAAGTCGCAGGAGGTGCCAGGAATGCGTAAGAATGCTGATGTAGTAGTTATTGGAGGCGGTTCGGTCGGATGTTCTGTCGCTTATAATCTGGCGCTCAAAGGATTCAAGAACATTGTCCTCATTGAAAAAAGATACATAACAAGTGGTTCAACGGGCAGATGCGGCGCAGGCATTCGCCAGCAGTGGGGCACAGAAATTAATATCAAGCTGTCACGCTTAGCCGCCAATCTTTTCCTCGAGCTGGGTGAGAAGACCGGCTATGGAGATATTGAATTCAGACAAGCGGGCTACTTAATGATTACGTATGACAAACAACAAGCTGAGAGATTGAATAAGAACCTCATCTTGCAGCAGTCTCTTGGTGTTCCGGCGAAAAAGCTGTCTGGCCCTGAAGCCAAAGACGTTGTGCCTTATCTGAACATTGACGGTATGGAAGCGGCGTTTTATTGCAAGGAAGATGGCTGTATCAACCCTTTCAAAGCGACCTTTGCTTTTGAAAAGGGCGCAAAAGACTTAGGTGTTGAATTTGAAAAGTATACTGAGGTCCTTGGCATTGAAACAGAGGGTGGAAAAATAAAAGCAGTCGTTACGGACAAAGGTACTATTAATACGCCGATTGTCGTTAATGCCACAGGCCCATATGCCAAATTTATTGGGAAGATGATTGGTGTTTCGCATCCGGTTGAGCCTGAACGACACCAGATTTTAGTCACAGAACCTTTGGAGCATATGGTTGGTCCACTCGTCATGTCCTTCAACCATGATTCTTACATTAATCAGCAGCATCATGGCGGTTTTGTAATGGGCTATGGGATCCCCAATGAGCCTAAGCGTATCAACTACAATCACGACTGGGCGTTCATGGAAGATATGGCTAAGAAAGCAGTGTTCCAAATTCCAGCACTGAAAGACGTCCGCATTGTCAGGCAGTGGGCAGGTCATTATGGTATATCCCCGGATGGTCAGCCAATTGTAGGGTCGATTCCTGAGGTAGAAGGCTACTATATGGCGCTTGGATGCGGCAAAGGATTCATGCTTTCTCCAGCAATAGGCTTGCTGCTTGCTGAGCATTTGAGTGGCGAAAAGACAACGCTGGATATTGAAGCTATGAATGTTCGCAGATTTGAAAAAGGTGAACTGATCTTTGAAACAGGTGTTGTATAAGCCTTACATTCACTTTAAAGTTCTCGACTGAAAACAAAGCTCTTAACAAAATATTGGCAAGGCAAGGAGTGGTAAGTAATGCCCCTTCAATTCAATAACGAAACGTGTTCAGGCTGCAAGACCTGTCAATTGGTTTGCGCCCTGGGCAAGTTTAAAATATCAAATCCATCTCTCGCATACTTAAATGTCTATGGAAAGTTTCCGGCACCGGGGAAATATTATGTTGATTATTGTGATCAGTGTGGTAAATGTGCTGAAGTTTGTCCAGCAGGTGCCATTGAACAAACGGATGGCGTATACATAATTGATCCAGAGCTCTGCATTGGTTGCAAACTTTGTATGGATGCCTGTCCTTATGAAGTGATCCGCTTCGTGGATGGAATCGCCTATAAATGTGACGCCTGTGGGCAGTGCGCAGAGATTTGTCCAAGAAATGCGCTGACCTTTCCAGAGGAGGGAGCATCCGTATGATTTATGGTTATGCAGGAAGTATGCTGAGAATAGACTTATCCAACAATAAAATCACAACAACGCCGTTGAAAGAGGAATTGGTGGAAGAGTACGTCGGTGGACGCGGTTTTACAGCGAAAATCCTCTATGATGAAAACCCACCCAATGTGCATCCATTTAGCCCGGATAATATTTTTGTGGTTGCCATGGGCCCTCTGAGCGGCCATATGCTTCCTTCCAGCGGCAAGACCCACTTCGCGACCAAATCGCCTGCAACAGGCGGTTATGGGGACAGCAATATGGGCGGCCACTTTGGTGTTACAATGAAATACGCAGGTTATGATGTCATGATCCTCAAAGGAAAAGCGGAAAAGCGCAGCTATATTTTAATTGATGATGATAAAGTCACAATAGTGGATGCAGAAAAGTACTGGGGAAAAGGGTCGGCAGAAATTGAGGAAGCTATGAAAAAGGAGCTGGGGGATGAATTTCAGATCCTGACTATTGGCCCCGCTGGAGAAAATCTCGTTAATTTTGCCTGTATTTCTCACGACTTTGGCCGACAAGCTGGACGGATTGGTATTGGGGCAGTGCTTGGTTCTAAAAATATCAAGGCAATTGCTGTCCGTGGAACGAAGGGCATTCCGGTCTTTGATCCGGCGCTGCTGCTCGAAAAAGGCAAAAAGATGTATGCGGATTTGAGAAAAAAACCTGGCTTTACAGGATGGACGCCGCAAGGAACAGCAGGGATAACGGATTGGTGTAATAACGTTGGGGCGCTGCCAACAAGGAATTTCCAAAAGTCGAGCTGCGACTACGCAGAAAAGATTAATGGTCAAGCGGTCCTGAAAGAGCTGAAGATCACAGATAAAGGCTGCTTTTCTTGCCCGACGCCTTGTGGGAAATACGGGCACGCTAAAACCAAAATTGGCGATGCCTATGTGGAAGGTCCAGAATATGAAACCTTGTCCCTTTTGGGAAGCAACTGTGATATCAGCAACATTCATGACATTGCCTATCTGAATTATATCTGTGACGAGTTGGGTCTTGATACTTGTTCCGCTGGTGTAGTCCTTAGTTTTGCCTTTGAATGTTATGAAAAGGGCTTGCTGAGCAAGGAAGAAGTCGGTATGGACATTAAGTTTGGTGACTTTGATTCCGCGGTGTACCTACTTCGTCATATCGCGGAAAGAGAAGGCATTGGCAACGTATTGGCGGAAGGTGTTAGAGGGGCTGCGGAGACCATCGGCAAAGGCAGTGATGTTTTCGCGATTCACGTCAAGGGGCTTGAATGGACGGGCTATGAGAGCCGTAATGCGCCTGGTATGATGCTGGGGTATATGACGGCGGACATTGGTGCCCATCATGGAAGGTGCTGGGTGCTTGGCAATGATGTTGCAGGATCCGCGGTTGTCGGCAACGTCAACGACCTGATCTCTGGGGAACAAAACGCGAACCAGCTGCCCAAAGCCAAGCATGAGCATGTTGTTCCAATAGTGCTGAAAAGCCAGCATATCAGGCCGGCTTTTGATATAATTGGTACTTGCAGGCTGCAGTTTATGGAAATTGGCCTTGAAACCTCGTATTATGAAGATGTGTTTTACGCCATTACGGGAAGAAAGTTTTCCTGGGTTGAGCTTGAAACGTTGTCGGAGAAGCTTTGGCACTTAAACAGAATGTATAATGTACGTGAGATTAACGATTTTGGCAGAAAGTATGATTATCCGCCTAAACGTTTCTACACAGAGCCAATTCCAGATGGCCCGAATAAAGGACACTTTGTTGCCTTTGATGCGATTGAGGAAATGCTGGATAATTATTACGACGGCCGGGGCTGGGACAGAAATGGTATCCCGACTCGTGAGACTCTCGAGAAATTTGACCTTAATCTATAAATGGTTTTTGTACTGAAGTTTGTTTGGGAGGTGGGCGGCACTTATGCAGATTACAATAAAATTGTCAGAGAGCCTGCTTTCTATTTATAAAACTTCAGGCGTAGAGTTTGAGGAAACTTTTATGATCGATACTGAAGGTGCAGTGACGATCAAAGAAATTCTCAATCAGGCTGGGATCAGCCCAATGCTGACCCCTATGATTATAGTCAACAATAAAGCCTGCAGCTCACTCAATGAGGTGATCGATGAAGCTTCAACGATCACCCTCATTGGCCCCTTGGCAGGAGGATAAAAAATGGAGGTAGTGATTCTATGAGTAAAAATAAAGGCTTTGAAATTGAAAAAAGTACATTTTTACCTTCCGCGATCATCTTGGGAGTAGTTCTACTGATCGGCATTGTCTTCCCTTCATTTTTTCACTCATCAGTCGGTTATTTGTTTGATGTAACGACAAAAGGCTTTGGCTGGTTTTATCTGATGGTATCCCTTGCGTTATTGTTTATTTGTTTCTATATTGCAGCTTCGCCATTTGGCAAAAAGATTATAGGCGGACCTGACGCTAAACCAGAACATAATGTTTTCTCTTGGTGCGCTATGGCAGTCTGCAGCGGGATTGCCACTGCAATGGTATTTTACGCCGTTGGTGAACCACTTTCCTATTTTTATAACCCTCCTGCATTTACATATTTGGATCCGTTGACACCACAAGCTGCTGTTCGTGCCATCCAAATCTCTTCCTTCCATTGGTCGTTTTTATATTATGGCATCTTTGCCTTCTGGGGTTTAGCAGTTGGTTATATGTCCATGAATCACAACTTGCCATATCGTCCAAGCTCGGCACTTTATCCTTTGATGAAGGAGAAAGTCTTTGGTTGGCAGGGTAAAGTTGTTGACGTCCTGTCCATTCTGGCGCTCGTCGGTGGTATTGTTACCTCACTTGGATTTGGGACAACGCAGTTTGCATCAGGGATGCAGTTCGTCTTTGGGATTCAGCCAAGCAACACCATCTATGCATTAACCATTTTAGTCGTCACGCTTTCGTATACGATTTCAAGTTCTCGTGGACTCAATAAAGGGATGAAGATTATCAGTAACGCAAACGCCTACATCTATATCATTATTACAGCGTTCCTGATAATTTTTGGGCCAACAATCTTCCTTGCAAATCTCTTTACTGAAAGTGTAGCTTCCATGCTCAATAATTTTATCACCACAGCGCTTAATGCTGACGCCTTTAATGTTGGTGAAGGTTGGAGCCGAAATAATACCGTGTTCTTTATGGCTTGGATCATGGCCTATGCGCCTTTGGTCGGGATGTTCCTGGCGAAAATCTCAAGAGGGCGAAGTGTCCGCGCGTATTTGCTGGTCAATATCTTCGTCCCTGGCATCTTCGTATTCATTTGGTTCACCGCATTTGGCGGCAACGCGATTTATCAGGATTTCTACAATCAAGCTGGGATCTACGAAACCATTCAACAACTAGGTTTTCCGGTCGCGAACTTTGCGCTTCTCCAGCAAATGCCTTTTTATAGCGTTATGATTCCACTGCTGGTAGCGGTTCTGTTTTTCTCATTTATCACGCTTGCAGACGCTATGACAGGCACAATTTCATCTGTAACGCTCAAACACTCTGTCGCGGGAGAAGCACCTCGCCAAATCAAATTATTCTGGGGCTTGATGATAGGTGCCACCACGCTGATCTGTCTGTTTGCTTTAGGTGAAGTGGGTACGACGGCGTTACAGACCATGAGTATTGTCTATGCGCTGCCAATTTTCATCTTCACGCTTCCGGTTATTGTCAGTGTCTTCCGTATGGTTTCTGGTCAAGTAGACGCAGAAATGGCTTTGGCTGGATTTGAAATTGAAGAAGAGGAAGATGCGGCATAGATACTTAAAAATAAATACTAATCTCAAATTACCAGGATCATCTGAAAGGGTGGTCTTGGTTTTTTGTTGCGGCTCTTATGTGTTAAGAATCATACGTCCTTCTGTTTCAAGGCCGGGATAAGTGGCATTCTTCTTTATAAGGCCTGTGTAACAGGTGACGCGCCTGATTTGGGGTGCTTTCTTATATAACGTGGACAAGGAGGACAAAACATTGAACAACTTCACCTACGATATCCCAACTAAAGTCTATTTTGGAGAATATCAGCTGGGGCACCTTGGACCAGAACTGAAGAATTATGGAAAAAAGGTTCTTTTGACCTATGGCGGTGGCTCCATAAAGAAGAGCGGCCTCTATGATAAAATTCTGGAAGAGATCGAAAAGGCGGGCCTTGAGCTCTTTGAGCTGTCTGGCATTGATCCCAATCCAAGAGTGGCTTCGGTGAATGCAGGCGCCGAAATCTGCAGGAAAGAGGGGATTGATGTTCTGCTTGCCGTTGGAGGCGGGTCGGTCATTGACTGCACCAAGTTTATTGGCGCTGCAGCGTATCATGAAGGGGATGCCTGGGACATTTTAACAAAGAAAGTGACAGTGGAAAAATGTCTGCCCATCATCACAGTGCTGACCCTTGCAGCAACGGGCTCAGAGATGGACGCGGCAGGCGTCATCAGCAATCCTGACACAAATGACAAAATTGGCATGATGTTTCCGGTGATGCGGCCAAAAGTATCTTTTCTGGATCCTACACTCACTTATTCTGTTAACCAGTACCAGACAGCCTGTGGCGCGGTAGATATCATGAGCCATATCATTGAAGTCTACTTCCAGACAGACCAGGACTTATATATGCTGGATGCGGTCATGGAGGGCTTGATGAAGACCGTGTTGAAGTATGGGCCAATTGCCATGGCAGAGCCAGAAAATTACGAGGCCAGGGCGAATCTTATGTGGGCGTCATCCTGGGCGATAAATGGCTTTATCCGCGGCGGGAAACGTCACGCCTGGAGCTGTCATCCTATGGAGCATGAGCTTTCTGCATTTTATGACATTACCCATGGACTGGGACTCGCGATCCTGATACCGCGCTGGATGGACTATGTGCTTAACGGGGAAACCGCCGGCAGGTTCTATCAGTTTGGGGTGAATGTCTTTGAAATTGATGCTGGTCTTCCTGAAATGGAAGTGGCGAAGAAAAGTATTGAAAAACTGAAAGCATTCTTCTTTGAGACTCTGGGTCTTGAAAGTACGCTGACGGAAATTGGGATTGATGATGCGCGATTCGGTGAAATGGCGGAAAAGGCTGCGAAGCTGGGGGCGACCAAGCACGGGTTCTGGCCATTGACAGCAGGGGATATTGAGAAGATTTTCAGGATGTGTCTGTAATCGAGGTGCTGAATTGCGGTAAAAGAGAAAGCGCCAAGACCATCGGGCAAAAAGCTCTGGTCTTGGCGCTGTTATTATAAAAATGCATCATATTTCTGTTTTGAGTTAAAAACTCTTCGAATTTCAACTTTGTTCAATTCTTCCATGACAACATAAAAAACTAAAAAGGTCTCGACAACAAGAAAACGATATTTCATTTGAGCGATATAAGGATCTCGTGGTACAGCGCCCATATATGGGAAGTTTGTCAGGAGATCAATTTTTTTATCAAATTGATCAAGAATTTTGACCGCGGTGTTGGGATCATCTATCCTTATATAGTCGAAAATAGTCTTAATATCTTCTTCAGCTAAGGGCAGATATTCTATGGTGAATGTATTATCCATTAATGCGCTCCCTGAGCTCGGACATGAGTGCTTTGTGGGATTTTCTCTCTTTGGTTGAGGCACTTTGGACTTCTGCTTCGAGCAGTTTTTTGTATAAGTCGAGTTGAGCCTGCTGTTGTTCGTAAAGTGCCAAACTCATGACCACCAGATCACCTTCCCCGTTTTTTGTTATGAAGACAGGTTCGCCATATTTATGGCATGTTTCAGCAATGCTGTTAAAGTTATTTCGGAGGTCGGAAATAGGTTTGATTGTGGGCATCCTTAGTCACCGCCTATGAACTATTTGTGGTTTAATTATATCATTATTATGATATTTTCATAGGGGATAAAAACAAATTTTGTGATTGAAATGCTTCGTCGGACAGCGTGTTGGAAAGTATGTCGGGAAGAAGTTCGTAGTCGTGAAAATAAAATGATGCAGCGCCAAGACCATCGGGCAAAAAAGCTCTGGTCTTGGCGCTGTATTATTTTGAGGAAACGTCAAACCTATGAAAATAGGGTGGTACAGTAATGTTTCATTTTGCAGTCCACATTGCCATAGCAATCTTTATCACCCTATATCAAAACACGGTCCATCAATGACAGGAAATTTTTGTGGCTGATCTGTTCAATCTCTTCCCTGGTGAAGCCTCTTGCACTCAGTCGGGATATCATGTTTGGGGCCTTTGTAATGTCCTCAAGGCCTATGGTGCCGGCATAGGTCTCTGATGTAAAGCTGTCCGTTGTAGAGCTTGAGAGGTATTCGAAAAAGTCAAAGCCCAGCGCGATCTTTTCAATCCCAATCAGCCCCGCAATGTGCACCAGGTGATCGATCAGGCGGTCAACGGTTCGCTCCGCCGGCAGCACGTGAATAAATTCGTTGTAGGCGTTAATGCCTATTAAGCCATTTTTGCTGCCGATGGTCTTGATCTGTTCATCCGTCAAATTCCTGGGAACGTCGCACAATGCTCTGGCGTTGGAGTGTGACGCAATGATCGGTTTGTCGGAAAGGTCGGCGATGTCCCAAAACGTTTTGTCATTGGCGTGAGAAACGTCCAGGATCATGCCAAGCTCGTGGATCAACGAAGCTGCCTCTTTGCCTTTGGCGGTCAGGCCGCGGCTTGGGTCGCCCTTAACGCCGGTCGCCAAAGCATTCTGTTCATTCCAGGTCAGGCTCGCGTGGCGAAAACCCAGCTGGTAGAGGGGATACAGGGCTTCGATATCTTCTCCAATGCCGCTGAGGCCCTCAAGCCCAAGCATGACCGCAAGCTTGTTGTGGGCAATGGCATGTGAGAAATCTTCTGAACGCTTCATAACCTGTACAATGTCTCTGCTGTCCATTAACTCTTTGCTCATTGCCCGAATGCTTTCAATAAGCCTTTCCTGTGGGCGCAGATCATGCGGCGGATCAGCCCAGATGACAAAGATCCCGCCTGCCATGTTGCCTTTTTTGAATCGCTCCAGGTGATAATCCCGGATAATGTTCCTTATGCCTTGCGCACTTTTGACCGTGACATCAGTCCAAATATCTCCATGAATGTCGAGCAGCATATTGCACCTCCAAAAGCCCCAGGGTGCGGGCATACCGAGCCCTGGGGAATATTTCGTTCTTTACATATACTGTAACAGATTGCCCATGAAAATTCCCAGGTAATTGCCTATGATGTAACCAAAGACGCCTGCAAGAATGATGGGGCCGACCAGCTTGTTCCAGCCTTTGGCGATCGCCATTGCCGCTGCGGTGGTAGGTCCGCCTATATTGGCGTTGGATGCGAGAAGGATTTCCTCAAGGTCAAATTTGAAGAGCTTGCCAAGCGCAAGCGACACGAGCATATTTATAGCGACTATAATCCCCGTGAATAAGAGAAGGAGAGGGGCCTGGGTGATGATGACTGAAATGGAGGCTGGAACACCAATGACGACCAAGAAGATGTAGATGAGGAAAGTTCCTATTTCCTGAGCCCCGTGAATGCCACTCATGAAATCTGGTGCAAAGGTCGCAAGCAGCATGGTGAAAGTTGTGATCAACAGATATTTGTTGCCAAGGAGACCGTTTGCCAAATCGAGGAAGAAATTTCCGGTTGGAATGATGCCCTTAAGGATTGCAGCTGCCTCGGTTGAGAGCCAGACAATGATCAGACCAAGTGCCAGGGAAAACGCAATATCTCTTAACGAAATTTCTTTGCGGCCCCAGTATTGCTTAGCGAGGGTTTCGCCTTCAGCTGGATCTACCATGGCATTGACGGAGTCTATATGTGGATGCTTAAATTTTTTGAGGAAGAAGTTCATGGTTGGGATCGCTAATAAGACGAAGAAGTAAAGTGCCATGAGGAGGTTGTCTGCGACGGTGAGCGCTGAAATCCAGGATTCGCCGGCACCGAAGGCTTCAGACATGGCTGCGAAGTTGACGCCGCCACCTATGTAGGATCCTGTAATGATTGCAGACATTTTGTACAGGTCCGGGATATAGCTTTTGAGAAGATTGTGTGACACCATGACGCCTACTACGGTACCAGCGGAGCTCAGGATAAAGATGATCATGAGCCGGCCGCTTTCCCGCCAGATCTTTTTAATGTTGGCGTTGAACATTAAGAGCGGTATGGCCAGCGGGACGACATATCCCCAGACCACGTCGTAGGTTGGCGCTGCGGTAGGTATGATGTTGAGGTTGGCGAGGACCATGGCGATCACGAGGCCAATAATGGCGCCGGTGATTTTCGAAGCCCATTTGTAATTCTGCTCAAGAAAGATACTGAGCGCCGCAATACCGACGAGAATTGACCATAGAGCCCACGAATTGTCTGCACTGATGAATGAGTTCATAATAAAACCTCCTCCACAAAATGATATCTGTGTTACAGTTAATATATTAAACGATTGTAACTAAAATTTCAATATATTAATATCAATTTATTGATGAAAATTTCAATATATTAAAATAATCAACAACGTCATTTTATGGTAAAATGGTTATAGTATGAAAATGGAGGCGTTCGTTTGAATATAGATATTGGTGCGAAAATCAGGGAAATGAGAAAAAGCAAGAACCTAAGCATAGCGGAGCTGGCTGAAATGACAGGACTCAGTACAGGGATCATCAGCCAGATTGAGCGGGACATGGTCACGCCCTCTGTGGTGACTTTCTGGAAGATTTCAAAAGCCCTTGAGGTGTCGTTTGGGTATTTTTTTGATGAGCTGGAAGAGGAAAAAGAGGTTGTGTCACCGGTTGTAAAACGCGATCATAGGAAAACCATAAAGACTTCAAACCGAAATGCACTCTATGAGCTGTTGTCTCAGGATCTCAACCGCAAGATTGAGTTTCTGTATATCACCATAAAGCCTGGGGATCATTCGTCAGACGGTCTGGTCACCCACGAGGGTGAGGAGTGCGGCGTTGTCATCAAAGGGCGTTTGCTGGTAAAGATGGAAAATGAGGAGTATATATTGGAGGAAGGCGACAGCATCTATTTTGACAGTACCACGCCTCACAGGTATGTCAATGTTGGAGATGAGGACTGCGAGTCTGTTTGGGCTATGACGCCGCCGAGCTTTTAAGTGAAAATGTAAAGCGCCAAGACCATCGGCAAAAAGCTCTGGTCTTGGCGCTCTCTTTTTTTGAGGGTGGTATATGGGTTGGCTGTGTTATGACACTTTACGTCTCGAGGGGATCCGGCGATTCCAGGGCATCCAGCGCCGCCTGCACAAAGACTGCGGCGCCTTTGTAGAGGACGGCGTCATCCAGCATGAACCTGGCGTTGTGGATGGGGTAGAGCTGGCCGTCCTGCAGCATGGAGGTATTCAGCAGGAAGTAGGTGCCGGGGACCTGTTCGAAGAAAAAAGCCGCGTCCTCGCCGCCCATGAGGGAGTCCTTCATGATGACGATCTCATCCTCTGGGAGAATTTTTCTGGCGGATTTGAGGAAGCGGGTGGTGACCGCTTCGTCGTTGATGACGGGTGGGTAGGAATCATAAAAGCTGAGCTCATAGTCAGCACGGAAGCCTTTGATGAGGGCGTCTATGATTTCTTCAATGCGTTTCAGGACAAAGGCTCTGGTGTCAAAGCTCAGGGTGCGGATGGTGCCCAGCATTTCCGCGCAGTCAGGGATGATGTTGTTGGTGCCGCGGCCGGCGCTGAGGCTGGCTATGGTGATGACGGCGGGGCTTGCGGGGTTGACTTCACGGCTGATGATGCTCTGGAGGGCCACAATAATGTGGGCTGCTATGGTGACGGGATCCACGGTTTCGTGGGGCGCTGAGCCGTGGCCGCCTTTACCTTTGATTTTAAGGTAGATCTGGTCATCCGAGGCGAACATGGCACCCTGGCGAACGCCTATGGCTCCGGGGATGGTGGTATCTTCGACGTTGAAAACGTGCATGGCGAACATGGCATCCACTTTTGGGTTTTCAAGGACGCCGTCCTGAATCATGGGTACCGCGCCGCCCGGACCTTCCTCGGCGGGCTGGAAGATGAGCTTGATACAGCCGTTCAGGCTGGCTTCACGGCTTTTAAGCAGCTTGGCGGCGCCCAGAAGCGTTGCCACGTGGGCGTCGTGGCCGCAGGCATGCATTTTGTCGTTTTCAGATTTGAACGGGGCGCCCGTTTCTTCGTTGATGTTGAGGGCGTCCATGTCTGCCCTGAGGGCTATGGTCTTTCCCTTGACCGGATGGATGGGACTGCCGGGGTCGCCAATCCAGGCGAGAATGCCGGAATGGCTGTCAAAGGTCTTGTAGGGAATGCCCATGGCTTCCAGCTGAGCGGCGATATAGGCTGCGGTCTTGGGCAGGTGCAGCCCGGTTTCGGGGATTTTATGCAGTGCCCTTCTCCAGGTGATGATGTCGTCTTTGATGTTTAATGCTTCGTGTAAAAGGGTCATGTCTTTGCCTCCTTAGCGAATAGCGCCTGTGGCATAGGACAGGTCTTGGTCAGTTTGTGAGGTTAAAAATTTGAGCAGATCCTCGAAAACTTGCTGGTTTTCGACCTCGTGGATGACTTCGTGTCGCAGTCTTTTGTAGACCTTGCTTTCCACGGAGGTGTAGCCCGCTTTCCTCAGTGCGTCCATGGAGCCCTGAAGTCCCCTGCGGCCGCCGGTAATGGGATCCTCTTCGCCGGTGATGCTTAGAATTTCAAGGTCCGGATTCTTGCACAAGAATTTGTCGAAGGCGCGCTGCTGAAGGTTGGCAGTGGCAATGGCCAGGATGGCGGCATTTTCGTAGGATGTGAAGAAATGCGGGTCGTTTTTCCGCTGAATCCGGTTGGCAGGATTCGCGCTGACCCAGCTGTCATCTTTGCCGTTGATGCCAAGCAGGGCATTCAAAAACTGACTGTGGCCCCGGTCGCCTTTTAGAGTGCTGATGAGCTTTGCGATCAGAACGCCGGCTCTGGCGTAGAATCTGTAATCCACGGTGCCACTGAGGATGAGCTTTTCAATGTCGTCATCATGGGCCTGCAGATAGCATCTTGCGAATAATGAGCCCATGGAATGGCCAAAGAGGTACAGCGGCTTTCCAGGATAGAGTTTTTTTAGGGTGTCCGCGATCAGCTTTTGATCCTCGAGGATTTGTTCCAGGCTGCCCATGCAGCCTTTGGGGACCTGGGCGCTGATGGATTCTCCGTGGCCACGGATGTCAGAGAGAACGACTGTGTAGCCGTGGCCCTGAAGAAAACGGGCCAGCTCGAAATAGCGTCCCTTGTGCTCCTGAGCGCCGTGTAGGATCTGAACCAGTGCCTCGGGTTCATTGCTTTTGGACTCAAAAATGACTACTGAAAGCTCAAGTCCGTCACTTGCGGTCAGTTGGATGGGTTTCATGGTGGATCGCCTGCCTTTTAAGTTCTAACTACATTATAGCATTGTGAAATTGTGTTTTGTAGGATTCTCGGATAAACTCAGAATATCAGAGTTGTGTTTGTAATATTCAATATACTGAAGGAAGTGTGCCTATGTCAGCTGCGGAGAGAAATAGCAGTGAATTTGACAGTACCCAGATTGAAGAAACGGTTCATGATTTTGAAGCCTTTTTCGCCTATTTGGATTCGGAGAAGCCCAAGCTGACAGCAAAAGCCGAACTCCTGTCCAACAAGGATTTATTTGAGATCAATGGGCGGCTTGTGCACCAGAAGGCTGTTGGGAAGCCTACTTACGCGCAGGTGTCTTATCCTGCCATCAACGCCATGTTTGAGGTGGCGCAGCTTGCGAAACTTTATGAGGTGGGGCCGATTGAGAGATCATCGGCATTAACCTTGAGGCGGACAGCGGCTATGGGGGCCTATGAAGCCTTGAATGTTTATGAGAAATACGTGTTCCTGTTTGAGACCTTCTGGACGCGCTTTCCGTTTGAGACTGACCTTCGCTATGATGGGAGACGGGCGCTGGACGGGATCAATCGTTTGATGGTCCAGCTGGCGTCAAAGCAGGTGGGGCAGCCTCTTAAGGGCGGCAATGCGCTTGTGGGCGCTCATGGGGATTCCTGGTATTCCAATTTGTCGAAGTTCACGCACTATTTTGGCTTGTTTGGATTTTGGACCTTCGTGGAGAATAAACCTGCGGAGGGGCGAAAGCAGCTGCGGATTGATGAGAACGCGATTTTATCCATTACACCGACGGAATGGGGCGTGGCGCTGAGTGGTGCGCTGAAGGCCTGCAGCATCAGGCGTTGGCGGGAAAAGACCGTGGGCGGTGAGTTTGATCCTTATGGGGACTGGTTGATGCGTCAAGGCCAGGCGGCGGTCTCCGGACGGACACATGAGGAGCTGGTCGCGAATCTTCACCGGATGTACGAAGAGGCCATGGCGGAGGAGCCTAAAGAGCTTCCGCCTATGGTCGCCTTTCTGGCTCCTTTATTTCCGGCGGAGGCTGTTTCGAGGACCGTTGATGTGAAGGCTGCTGTAGGCACGGGAACGGGAATGGGAATGGGAACGGGGCTTTATGAGCTTAAAGTCGCGCTGGATCGCGTGACATGGAGGACTATCCGGATTTCCGGGGAGGAGACGCTGGAGGCGCTTCATCAAGCGATCCAATACGCCTTTGATTTTGATGATGATCACCTGTACTGCTTTTACATGAGTCCGAGGCGAGGGGCAAGGCAGTCCAGGGAGAGCACCATTTACTCGCCGCGGTGCGGGGAGCTGCGCTCGGCGGATGAGGTGTGTCTGAATGAGCTCGAGCTTTATGTTGGCCGACGGTTTACATATTTGTTCGACTTTGAAGCGGAGTGGACCTTTGAGGTTCAGGTGACCAGGATGGAATGGGATCTCGATGGGCCGGCGAGGGCTGAGATTATTGAAGAGAAGGGTGAGGCGCCAAGGCAATACGGCGGATTCTGGGGCTCGTTAGACGAGGAGGATGAGGAATAGTCGAGGACGTTGAAGTTTTGTGCTTTTTCTGGTAGGGGACAGGGGCGCGTGGCGCGCCCCTGTCCCCTACTGAAAAATGATTGTGGGGGCGCTGAGACCATCGGCAAAAAATGGTTGTGCTTTTTATTTTGGGGGGATTATTTGGGGCGGCGTTTGTAACAATTCCATTAAATTGCCATTTTTAGCGGTATAGGTCCATTTAAGATGTTATAATTAAAGAAATTTGTTAAAAAGGAGTGTTTCGAGATGGAATTAGGACTATTAGCTTTGCCCTTCCTGAAAACCTTAGCGTATGCTATTGTGGTTTTGGTTGTAGGCTTGATTGTGATTGGGTGGCTCTCGAAGAGTGTTGAGCACGCTGTTGGCAAGACGAAGCTTGATAATACGCTGAAGCCATTTATCAAGTCGTTGGTGAACGCGCTCATGAAAATCTTTCTGGGCCTCGCGGTCATCAGCATTTTGGGGATTGAAACGACGTCTGTTGTGGCAGTTCTGGCGGCGGCGGGCTTTGCTATTGGTCTGGCGTTCCAGGGGTCGCTTTCGAACTTCGCTGGTGGCGTGCTGTTGCTGATCACCAGGCCTATTAAGGTAGGGGATTATATTGAAGCCAACGGTTATGCGGGGACGGTTGAGGCGATTCAAATCCTGTATTCGCAGATCGTGACCGTGGACAACAAGGTCATTCATATACCAAACGGAAGTCTCTCCAACACGAGCATTGTAAACTATTCAGAAAAGGTGACGCGGCGGGTTGATTTTAAATTTGGTGCGGGATACACGGATGATTATAAGAAGGTTATTGATGTGCTGACTGAAATAGTGAACTCACATTCCCTTGTCCTGAAGGCGCCGGAGCCTTTTGTCAGGATGTCGGAGCACGGGGATCATGCTGTTTTCTATACCGTTAGGGTATGGGTGAACGCGGCGGATTACTTTGCGGTGTATTTTGATGTGATCGAGCAGGTTAAGAAGCGGTTTGATGAAGAGAACATTTCTATACCGTTTCCGCAAGTGGATGTGCATATGGATAAGTAGAGTTTTAAGGGGCTGGGACCACTGGATTAGAGGTGGTCCTGGCTCTTTTTTTTATGGGGAGTTTGGGAGGGGACAGGGGCGCGCGGTCTGGGACAGGGACGCGCCACGCGTCCCTGTCCCCCACCAAGCAACAGTTATTTTTGTTTAAATATGGGTATAAATGTAATGAAAGAATATAAGTCATGTAGCCAAGTGGTTGATCAAATGGGATCAAAGTAGGTGAGAACAATGACAGCAAATCAAAACACGTTCATTTGGGTCGCGATATTTGCCTTGACGGCAATGGTCATCAACAGCCTGGGGATCTTGCTGATCTACAAAAATAAGGCATGGGCCGAACGCTCGAAGGAATATTTTATGTGCTTCGCTTCGGGGGTCTTGATCGCGTCGCCTCTGACAGGTGCTTTTCCCCAGGCGATTGCCAAGAATCCCAATGCTGGACTGGCAGCCTTGGCCGGTTTTGTTTTTATGTTTCTCAGCAACCGGTTCATCAAGCATAAGACCAAACAGCCGGAGCTGGCCTTCGGGATTATTGCGCTGGAGGGGATTGGCATACACTCTTTCATCGATGGCATTATCTACGCGGTCACCTTCAGCGTCAGCATCATGACCGGGGTGCTGGCCGGCATTGGACTCATTGTGCATGAATTTGCTGAAGGCATTATAACCTTCGCGTTCCTCGTCAAAGGTGGTCTGAGTGACAAGAAAGCGATCACTTACGCATTTCTTGTAGCGGCTCTGACAACGCCTGTTGGGGCGTTTGTGGCTTATCCTTTTGTGAGCCGCCTCAACAGCACTATTCTGGGTCTTGCCCTCGGCTTTGTCGTGGGCGTCATGATCTATGTATCCGCGTCACATCTGCTGCCTCAGGCGAGGGAAAACGAGCGGGAGCACGCGTACATCGCATTTTTCATGGGGGTCGGATTGGCGCTGTTCATCCTGTTCACCAAAGGGTGATCTTAAGCCTGCAGTTTTACAAATTGAAGAAGGACAGAACACCAAATGCGTGCTCTGTCCTTTTGTCGTAGGTGGCTTAAAGCTTTGAGACCGCTGCCAACAACGCGTCATTTTCCTCTTTGCTGCCGATGGTCACTCGAAAATACCCTTCAATCCAAACGCCAGAGAAGTCTTCGATCAGGATCCCTTCTTGCCTTAAACGGAATCCAAGCTCTGGGAGGGGCGACTTCACGAGCAAAAAATTCGATTTGCTGTCAAAGACTTGAAATCCGAGGGCTTCCAGTGCTTCCGCCATCCGGTTGCGCTCTGAAACCGTCATGCCGGCGTTAGTCCTGGCGTAGGAAGGGTCCTCCAGAGCGGCGATTGCCGCTGCGCAGGCCACTTGACCAATAGTTGGGGGTTGGTTTTCAAAAGCTTTAAGCAGCGTTGCGCCCGCAGCCATCCAGCTGACCCTCAGCCCTGCCAGCCCATAGGCCTTGTCCAGCGTCCGGGTGACGGCGAGGTTCGGGTAACGGCTGACCAGGTCGATCACGGTTTCCTGACAGTAATCAAAGCCCGCCTCGTCCACGACCACTAAGGTATCTTCCTGTTCGAGCAGTTCGATTAGCTGCGTCCGGGTGATCAGGTTTTGCCCGGTGGGGCTGTTGGGCCGGCTCAGCAGGATCAACTGCGGGCCGGTCATCAAGCTTTGCCAGTCTATGCGAAAATCAGGCGGCCGAAGCTGAATCCTTTTAAGCTTGCCGCCGGAGAGCTTGACCAGGCCAAGATTTCCGAAATGTGTCGGGCTGGTGGTGACGACGGCGCGATCCTTTGAAAATTGTGTGAGAATTGGGGCGATCAGCGCGTCGGTGCCGTGAGCTGTGAGGAGGTGGCCGGGGGGACCATCGGCAAGCTTTGCAAGCATTGTTTTTAAGGTGTCCTGCTGGTCCCGTGTACCATAGCGATTCAGGGTCTCAAGGCTCGCGGACACAGCCCGGAGGACCTTGGGGGATGGTGGATAGGGGCATTCGTTGGCGCTGAGGTCTATCAATACTTCACCTCCATGACCATGGTCTCGCCTTCACCAATCATGACCTCGATGGGTCCGGCCAGCAGCTGGTCGACGTCGTAATCGCCGGTGTCGACGCGGAGGCTTTCAAGGCCGCTGATTTTGTCCAGCGTTCCGACCACGAGGAGGTGGCCTTTGCCCACGCGCCTCAGAACCTCCGGCGAAAATTGCTTGCTGCCGCGACCGAAGATGAAGCCGTTCCCGCCTATGGGTGTCACAATGAGCACGGCTTTATCGTGGCTGTCGAGCAAGGCCAGCAGACCACTTTCATTCAGGTCTTTGCCGATGGTCTCCCGCCCGCAAACCGCATCCACCCCCAGTAAGGTCTTCTCCAGACCCAATGCGTCGGTGATGGCTTTGACTGTTGTCCCCGGTCCGAGGAGGTACAGGGTGTCCTCGTCCATACTGTCAATGATTTCCTGGGCGACTTCTTTCTTTTTCTCTTCCGCGTCCGTTTGGACGTTTGAGGCGGCCTTTTTGCCCTGCAAGAGGCGCTGGACGTCTGGGACTCTGACGGTGCCGTAGTACTTCGCTACCAGCCGGTTGTCCCTGAAGGCGTCCTCGTCAATGTCCAGGATTTCCTTTTCAATGAATTTGTCAGTAAAGGTGTTGATCATTTCCGCTGCCGCGTGCGCGGAAAAGGTAAACACAGAGCTGAACATCTTGACGCCGGATGGCACCGCGATTACAGGGATTTTAATGCCGACCGCGTCCAAAATATCCCGGGCGGTTCCATCCCCACCCACGAAAACCAGAATATCAGCGCCCGCATTGACCATCTGCGCTGCAATGCGCTTTGTATCCTCGGATGTGGTAGGTTCGTCGCAGCTGCCAATCACGTCATAAGTGAAATCAAAGGACTTGAGCAGTGCTTCGCCCATTTTTCCAGGGGCGCTCAGGAATTTCAGGTCTTGTCTCGTGATCAGGGACAGGACTTGACGGATTCTTTCTGTTGCCACTGGCTCTGCGCCAAGCGCGAGGGCTTTTTCGTACATGTTGCCGTCTGTCCCTTTTAAGCCAACGCTGCCGCCCATGCCAGCGACAGGGTTGACAATCAAACCAACGTTGATCATGAGGATCACCTCCACTGGAGTATATACCCTTTTTTTGTTTGTAAACCGGGATTTTGGTTGGGGACAGGGACACGTGGTGGGGGACAGGGACGCGTGGCGCGTCCCTGTCCCCCACCACGCGTCCCTGTCCCGCCCTGGCAATCATTGCACTCTAAAGAGACGTCAAGTATAATAAATTGAAACACCATTTCAATTGCCACTGGAGGTCGCTATGGACAGCAGCAACAGCATTGTTATGATTGAACGCGCATTCGACATTCTGAATTACATATACGACCATGAAAAACATGTGGGCGTCTCCCAGATCGCCAGAGACCTGGAGCTGCCCAAAGCCAACGTTTACAGGATCCTGAACACACTGCACCAGATGAACGCGGTGGAGAAGGATGATGACGAGCAGTACGTCCTCGGGAGGCTGCTGATCAAGCTGGGCAATAAAGCCCGCAACAACTTTGAGCTGAGCCAGATCGCCACGCCTGTCTTGTCGAAGCTTTCAGAGGCGATAGGGGAGTCGACTAACCTTGGGATAATGTACGGTGAGAGCATTTTAACCGTGCAAGGCTTTGAGGGTGAGGCTTCGACTTTGGTATCAAAGCTGGTGCCAATTGCACCCCTTTACTGTTCTTCAATGGGAAAGCTTTACCTTGCCCACATGCCGCAGACTGAGCTGGAAGCGTACTTTAAGGGGCTGAAAGTCACCATAGAAACAGTGAATACCCAATCTACCCTGGAAGGTTTTCTCAAACACAGGGAAGGGATCCTGAAGGAGAATGTGGCTTACGACCTTGAGGAATATGAGTACGGGCTTGCCTGTATCGCCGCGCCAATAGTCAACAGCAAGGGCACTGTTATTGCTGCGATCAGCATTTCGGGACCACGAAGCAGACTTGAAAGAAAGGGCATGGGCATGCTCACGGATCATCTGAAGGATGCGGCAAAGGTTTTAACCGAAATGTCGAAGTATATGGATTACGGTGCAGGACGGTAGCATACTTTGAATGATGTTGTGCGCCTTGAATTTTGGTCGGGCCCAGTCCCGCACCATATGTCCCTGTCCCGCACCAAAAAAATTTTATAATAAAACGCTTTACAACAATTTCAATTGATGCTACCTTTGTATTGAAACGGCGTTTCATGAATAAAAATACGGAGGTACAACCATGGAAAACGAAAAAACGCTGAAATCCCCTCAAAACGGGCCCATCAGCTATTCCACGCAATCATTTCTAAAATTCTTAATTCCTTCCATCATTGGTCTGTTGCTGTTTGTCATCCCGCTGCCTTACGGTGAGAACTTCACGATAGGTGTTGGCGCCATGGCCGACTGGTTCAGGGGCAACTGGGGCGAGCTGCTGCCAGGCTTTATGACCATTGTCGTGGCGGTCGCTGCGGTGCTGACCGTCCTGGCTGTGGTATTCAAGCCGGCCTTTGTCACGAAAAATGAGTTCTGGAATAAGCTCCTCATTCCGTCAGCCTTCTGGACCATTTCCAGAATCCTCGGCGGCATCTTTATCGTCATGACCTATCTGGAGCTTGGTCCAGCGGCCATCACCTCCCGTGCCACCGGCGGCACAATCCTGTTCGACCTGTTGCCGACCCTGGCCACCTGGTTCTTCTTCTCGGGCTTCCTTCTCCCGCTGCTGATGGAATTTGGCAGCATGGACTACTTTGGCACCCTGATCAGAAGGTTCATGAGGCCGCTCTTCATGGTCCCCGGCCGTTCCGCGATTGACGCCGTGGCTTCCTGGATTGGCAGCGGCCCCGTAGGCGTCGTCATCACAAACAAGCAGTACCAGGCCGGCTATTACACCACTAAGGAAGCGTCCATCATAGCGGTCTGCTTCTCACTGGTCTCCCTGCCGTTCGCGGTCGTCGTCGCGGGCTTCCTGGATCTCTCCCACGTTTTCCTCCAGTTCTATGGCGCCATCTCTGTCGCTTCCCTCGTGGCGGCCCTGATCCTTCCAAGGATCTACCCGCTGCGTTCCAAAAAATCCGACTACCATCCAGCGTCCACCAAGCGGATCCACGAAGAAGTACCTGAAGGCCGGACCCTGCATCAATATGCAGTGGAGCGGGGCGTCAGCCGGGCTATGGAAGCCAGAGGCCCTCACTACCTGGTGGCCGATGGTCTCCGGACCGTCATCGACGTCTACGTGGGCCTGATGCCGCTGGTCATGGCCTGGGGCACCATTGCTCTGATCGTCACGGAATACACCCCTATCTTCACCTGGGCGTCCTATCCGTTCATCCTGATCCTCCAGGCCCTGGGCGTTCCAGGCGCCGTGGAGGCAGCACCTTCACTGGTGGTCGGCTTCGCGGACATGTTCCTGCCATCCATCCTCGTCGCTAACCTGGAGTTCGAGATCACGCGCTTCATCATAGGTGCCATCTCCTTCACCCAGCTGATCTACATGACAGAGACCGGCGCGGTCATCCTCCGCTCGGACATTCCGCTGTCCTTCAAGGACTTGGTGATCATCTTCCTCGAAAGAACCCTGATAACTTTGCCGATTGTCGTCCTCATCGCCAACCTCGTCTATTAGGCAAGGAATCGATCATCAACACCTTATTGAAATGGAGGTCATCCCATGAAGCACCGATTTATTTCAAAGCGTTACTGGAACAGCATCGCGACGGCCATGGGCGAAAGCAGCAGCCATCTGGCTGAGTACGACGACGTCATCAACTTCAGCCTGGGGGATCCGGACATCACCACGGACGCGCGCATCATCAAAGCCGCCTTCGAGGACGCCATGAACGGCCACACCCACTACACGGACTTTTTCGGTGACAACGAGCTGCGCCAGGAGATCTGCAAGTACTTCGACGAGGAGTATTCACACAAGCTCAAAATCGAGGAATGCATGATCACCACCAGCGGCTGCCACGCCATGTGGCTGGTCCTCGAGGCCATTCTGGACGACGGCGACGAGGTCATCATCCACGAGCCGTACTTCACCCCGTATCCTCAGCAAATCCAGCTGACCCGGGGCGTGCCGGTGATCCTGGAGACTTACGAAAGCGAGAATTTCCAGGTGGATCCGGACAGGCTGCGCGGCCTGATCACCAACCGAACCAAGGCTATTGTCATCAATACGCCGAACAACCCAACCGGGACTTGCTTCAGCGAAGCCACCATGAAGGCGATCGCGGCAATCGCGAAAGAGTACGACCTGCTGGTGATTGCGGATGACATCTATACGAAGTTCAGCTATGAAGCGCCGTTTATTCCTATGATGACCCTTGAGGGGATGAGGGAGCGGACGATTACCATCGGCAGCTTTTCCAAGGATTATGCCATGACGGGCTGGCGGATTGGCTATGTGCTGGCGCCGGACTTCATCATCCAGACCATCAAGGACATCAACGAGAACAACGTGTTTACAGCGCCCTCCGTGTCCCAGCGGGCCGCGCTCCACGCCCTGCGTCACCGGGACGCAATTCAGCCGCCTATGATCGAGGAATACAAAAAGCGTATTAATTACGCATATGACCGCATTTGCGGGATTCCGGGCATGTCGGTGCTGCCGCCGCGGGGGAGCCTGTATCTGTTCGTCAACATCAAGGCGACGGGACTTTCGTCTGCTGAAGTGGCGAAAAGAGTTCTCGAGGAAGCCCACGTGCTGGTGCTGCCGGGGAACGCGTTTGGCGCCTGCGGTGAAGGTTACGTCCGTATGGCCATGACCGTCAGCGTGGAAAAGATGGCAGAGGCGTTTGACAGAATTGAAAAAATGACACTGTTTCAGAAGAAATAGGCGAAGCAGTGCGTCGAACAATGTAAGGATTTTTATATGAGGGTTTTAATGGAAGAGGCAGATGGCGCAATTCACCATCTGCCTTTTTCATTCCGTTACACTTTAATGAAGGATTTTTTCAAAAAATAAAAAACGGCTGACCTCCAAAGGAGAGTCAGCCACGCTGGGCAAGCGTTCAACTAAGTATAGCACACTTTTTAGAATAAGCAACAGGGGTGGGCATCTTTTCCCTCCGATGGTATAGTGCTCTTCGCGTTGTGATCCTAAGTTAAATACAGTACAATTTAAAGTGAAGGCAGAGGTAACTGCAGCAAGTCTATGGTGTTGAAAAGGAGCGGATCCACGTGTACATGAAAAAGTATCCATGTGTCTACATGCGGGGCGGGACCAGCAAGGCGGTTTTCTTTCATAAGAGGGATCTGCCGGCAGATGAGTCGGAGTGGGACGCGCTGTTTCTCAAGGTCATGGGGTCGCCGGATGTGAAGCAAATTGATGGCATGGGCGGTACGGTGTCCACGACGAGTAAGGTGGCGGTGATTTCACCATCGGCAGAGCCTGGGGTAGATGTGGACTATACCTTCAGGCAGGTGGACATCCTGATTCCCCACGTGGACCACAAGCCCAACTGCGGGAATATTTCCTCCGCGGTGGGGCCGTTCGCCATTGACGAGGGCCTCGTGGATGCGGTGGCGCCCATCACGGTGGTGCGGGTGCGCAATACGAATACGAAAAAAATTATTGAAGAGCACGTCCGGGTGGAGAACGGCCGCGCCATGGTTCACGGGGACGAGCGGATCAAAGGGGTTCCGGGAACGGGGTCGCGCATTGACATGTATTTCCTTGAGCCGGGGGGCGCGGCGACGGGGAAGCTGCTGCCTACGGGAAAGCCGCGGGATGTGATTGAAGTGCCGGAATACGGGGACATAGAAGTTTCCGTAGTGGACTGCTCAAATACCGTTGTGTTTGTCAGGGCCGCGGATTTGGGGCTTAAAGGGACGGAGCTCTCGGAGATCAACTCTAAGCTGACGGTTATGGAGCACATGGAGCGCATCCGGTGTGTTGTGGCGGAGCGGCTGGGCTTTGTGGCACACTGGGAGGAGGCCAGGACCAAGTCTACGAGCCTGCCAAAAATCTCCATTGTTTCGAAGCCTGCGGATTATGTGGACATGGACGGTAACGCCATCAAGACGGAGGAAATGGATCTCTGTGTGCGGGCGATCTCCGTGGGGGCACTGCATAAGGCTTACCCCATGACGGTGTCTATTGCGACGGCGGCAGCGGCCATGCTTGAGGGGACGGTTGTCCGTGAGCTCTGCGCGCCGGCAGCTGACCACGCCGTAATCCGGCTGGGGCATGTCAGCGGCGTGACGCCGGTGGAGATTTTTATGGAGGGTGACAAGGTTCTGAAAGGCGGTGTGACCAGGACGGCCCGGAGGATTATGGACGGTTTTGTGTATGTGCGGGAATGAGGCTTGAGCTGCAGAATTGTAAGGCCTCAGAGAATTTTTGTTTGGTGGGTGCCTGTCCCCAACCAGACAAAGACTTTTTGGTTGGGGACAGGCACCCACCAGATCAACTCAAATAAGTTAACAAAATTTCTCGGAACGAGCATTTGACAAAGGTTTGACAAATACTCTGAAAATATTGAAAATTTAGCATTTTGACGCCAGAATAGCATTTTATAAAATCGAAAAAAATTCGTGAAATTTTAATCATAAAGTGATAGAATGAGAACGGACATATAGGGGATTGTATGTCTTTTCGAGAAAGTAGAGTTTTTAACATAAAACTATTTTTTCAAAGGAGATGGATTATGAACAAGCCAGTAGTTTCCGCGCATTTTCAATCGAGAAAGCCATCCGCAGTCAGATTGGCACAAATGAAATACGAAGAGAGAAAAGTAAAGCCAGAGGCTGTCATCAACGTTGGCATAGGAAACGTTTCACTGCCTACTAATCCTGCTATGCAAAAGAGAATGTTTGAGCTTGCTTCTCCGGAGAGCCCTTTTTCCAAAGGTGTTGTCAGATATTCCACAACAGTGGGAACGGAAGAATGCCGCAATGCCTTCAAGAACATTTTGAGCTGTGAAGGTTTCGATACCAGCAAGCTTTTTGTCCAGGTCACGGACGGCGGATCCTCCGGTATGGAGCTTCTCCTCGTTGGCGTTTGCGGTCCTGCGGGATCCGGAGAAAAGCCGCTGATGATGATCGATCCAGCTTACACCAATTACATTTCTTTCGGTGAGAGAATTGGCCGCAAGACGGTTTCTGTCACGAGACACCTTGGTGAAGATGGTAAGTTTAACCTTCCTACTATGGAAGAAATTGAAGAAGCCATTAAAAAAGGGCTCTATAATAAATGTTGGGGTGGGTGATTCCTCCCCAGCATTATTTTTTTCAAAAAAATAATGCACTTATATCTTTTGCTCCTTAAAATGTTAGTTGACTAGACAAACATTAAAGAAAGGGGCTTGGATATAAGTGCATCCTCATTCTACCAGTAAACTCTTAGATTTGAAAGATTGTATTATCAACAAAATCGACCATTCTGATTCTTTTATAAGAATTACAATCTCAACCAAGGCCAAGGAGGCTCACTGCCCGGCTTGTGGCAAATTGACTTCAAAGATTCACGACTATCGACATCAAACAATTAAAGACCTCCCCTTGATGTCTAAAAAGACATTGCTG
>NZ_FMWL01000031.1 GCF_900103005.1 Acidaminobacter hydrogenoformans DSM 2784
AGGCTTGTATTACAGCGTTCAGGAACTGGAGCAAGGAGATCCTCAACGCCTTCAAGTATGGCTATACCAATGGCTGTACAGAAGGATTCAACAATAAAATCAAAGTCTTGAAACGCATCAGTTATGGCGTGAGAAACTTTATGAGATTCAGAAACAGAATTCTTCACATGTGCAGGTAGATTTAACTGGCTGTTTTACACTGCTGGCCTTTTTGTCATGCCCATAATTCGTTCGTTGACAATCGATTACTAAAATACCCTCTAAACATTAAAGGAGCAGGGATTCAAAGAATCCCCACCCCAACTATTGACTTAGAGCCTAAAAAAGCCGCGTCCGGCAGTGCCGGATGCGGCTTTAATCGTTTGTCTCACAACTTTGCGTCACAGCGCCCCTCTATTTTAACTAAAACGGCGCAAAGCCCTGGTCGACCCACCAGGTATTCTGAAGCTTGTCATATTCGCTGGAGAACATATCCAGGTGAACCTTCTCCCATTTGGCCAAAGTATCGAAAAGTGAACGGGCAGCCGTGATCTCAGACCGCTTAGCCGCATTCTCGTAAAATTCCACAGACATGCGCTCCATCTGAATGCCTATGCCAAATACAGACACCGCAAGGCTGGCACTGGTGCGGTCCAGATTCTCCCACTTGAAAATATCCGGGCTTGGCGGGTTGTCCATCATGGACAGCTTCAGAACATCCTCGTCGCTGTCCCTGACCTTTTCAAACAGCTCCTTCAGCCAATCAATGTGCTTTTTCTCTTCCTCTGCCAAGGTCAGAAAAGCGGCTTTGACAGACGGATCCTCGGTTTTTTCGTGGGCCATCTTATAAAACTCATAGCCTTCCAGTTCGTTGATAATTGCTGTTTGAATGATTTTAAGCTCTTGATCCTTCATTCATAACCCTCCCTCGAGTAATAAAATGATGTTGTCTTTTGACTAAATGGTCTTAAAGCTTCCAAATCTTTTAAAACATCCCTTTAATACTTCACAACTAATACCTCACAACGCCGTCCTTGCGCACGATGGCATGGATCAGCTTAGGGACAGGCACATCCTCAGCCTGGATCTCATAGGCCCCCAGAAGCCGTTCTCTGGCCTCCTCAAGGCGCTGATCGCTGTTGGTGTGGAGGTAGGCCAGAACCTCGCCCTGCTTCACCGCGTCTCCTACTTTTTTGACCAGCACAATGCCAGCGCCGTGATCAATAACGCTTTCCAGAGTTTCCCGTCCTGCGCCCAAAATAGTGGCGCTGATACCTACCTCGTCAGACTGAATGTGAGCCACGTGCCCGCTCTTCAGTGAGAGAACCGGCTCAATGATCTTGGCCCCTGGTAGAAGCTCCGGCGACTCAATTTGGGAGACATCCCCGCCCTGTGCCGCCACAAAGGCTTTCAGCTTCTCAAAAGCGGCGCCGCTGCGCAGCGCATCAAGGACCAGCTCAGAGCCTTCCTCTGGTGTTTTCGCTTTGCCGCCAAGATAAACCATCATGCCTCCCAGCCTCAGACAAAGCTCCCTGAGATCCTGAGGGCCTTCGCCCCTAAGCGTCGCAATAGCTTCCTTAACTTCTAAGGCATTGCCCACGGCGTAGCCCAGTGGCTGATCCATCCCGGTGATCACCGCGATCACAGCCCGGCCCATGCCGTCACCAATATCCACCATGATCTGTCCAAGTTCAATGGCCCCGTCAATAGTCTTGACAAAAGCCCCGCTACCCACCTTGACATCCAGGACTATGGCATCACTGCCCGCGGCCAGCTTCTTACTCATGACGCTGGCCGCGATCAGGCTGACGTCGTCTACCGTTGCGGTAACATCCCGCAGTCCGTAAAGCTTTTTGTCCGCAGGCGCAATGTTCTTCGACTGGCCTATAACCGCAAGGCCTACTTCATTGACCTGCCTTATAAAGTCCTCCGAAGAGACCTCCACCATGAAGCCGCCTATGGATTCCAGTTTGTCCAGTGTGCCTCCGGTGTGGCCCAGTCCCCGACCGGACATCTTGGCGACAGGCACGCCGCAGGCTGCAACCATAGGTCCAAGAAGAATCGTGGTCTTGTCTCCGACACCACCGGTGGAATGCTTGTCCACTTTGAGTCCGTTGATAGAAGACAAATCTACGGTATCCCCGGAATGCATCACGGCTTCTGTCAGGTCCACCGTTTCCCGTCGATCCATCTTATTAAGAAAAATAGCCATCAGAAGCGCGGAGACCTGGTAATCCGGAATCTCCCCTTTTGTGTAGCCCTCGACAAAAAAACGAATTTCCTCCTTGGTCAGTGCACCGCCGTCGCGCTTTTTATGAATAATGTCGTACATGCGCATGGTAAGTCCTCCCTCTACTTCAGTACTGGCACCACGGCTTTGACCAGCGCTGTAAAGGTTGCCTTCACGCGCTCCGCCGTCTCAACGACTTCGCCGTGATGCAGCGGTTGGTCCAGTATCCCGGCGGCCATATTGGTGATGCAGGAAATCCCTACGGTTTTGATGCCACAGTGGTTTGCCACCAGCGCTTCCGGCACCGTGGACATGCCTACCGCGTCCGCGCCCAGAGCTCTGGCCATTCGGACTTCCGCAGGCGTTTCATAGGACGGTCCCGGCGACATGGCATAAACCCCGCGCTGCAGCCGGATGTCCATAGCCTTGGCCAGCGCCCGGATCTTTGAATTTAGCGCTTTGTCATAAACCTCAGATGCGTCCGGGAAACGCGGTCCAAACCGCTCGTCGTTCGGTCCAATCAGCGGGTTATGTCCGGACAGGTTCAGGTGGTCTTCAATCAGCATCAAGTCCCCTGGCTCATAGCCGGTGTTGACACCCCCTGCCGCGTTGGTAAGCAGCAGATGCGTCACGCCCATAAGCTTCATGACGTACACTGGCATGGCCACTGCCGTAATGTCGTAGCCCTCATAATAGTGGAACCGGCCCTGCATGGCAATAACACTGCGGCCTTCGAAGTCGCCTATGACAAAGCGGCCCGCGTGACCTTCCACCGTCGAGACCGGGAAGCCCTCTAAAGTGTCATAAGGAATAAAAACCGGATTTTCAATCTCGTCAGCAAGGCTGCCAAGGCCACTGCCCAAAATTAGCCCCACCTCTGGCGTCTTGCTTATTTTTGCTTTCAGCGCCTGTGCCGCCGCTTCCATGATCTCATAACTCACCTTCACAAATAGTCCTCCTCAACCTAATCATAAACCCATCATGATCACTTTAAAATTTCTTTGGCAAGGCTCCGGCCCAAAGACATAGCCTCGAGTCCAAGGATTTCCGCTGTGGTCTGGGCAATGTCTGCAAAGGTCTCCCTGGTCCCAAGGGCCGTACCCTCTTTGACATAGTGACCTGTCACCAGAAGCGGCACATATTCCCGGGTATGGTCACTGCCTTTAAATCCGGGATCGTTGCCGTGATCCGCGAGAAGGATCAAAAGGTCTTCCGGCTTCATAGCGTCAAGGAGTTCCGGGAGTCTTTGATCAAAAGCCTCCAGTGCCAGCCGGTAGCCTTCAGCGTCCCGTCTGTGGCCAAATTTCGCGTCAAAATCCACAAGATTGGTAAAAATGATCCCTGTTGAATCCGTTTTCAAATAATCCAGGGTCTTGTCTATACCATCCATATTATCTTTGGTGTGAACCTCCTCGGTAATGCCCTGTCCGTTAAAGATGTCGTGGATTTTACCCACTGCCTGGACATCATAGCCTGCGTCCATAGCTTTATCCAGCACAGTAGGCGCAAAAGGTTTCAGCGAATAGTCCCGGCGGTTGGAGGTCCTTGTAAAGGCACCAGGCTTTCCAACGAACGGACGGGCAATGACCCTTGCCACCTGATCTTTGCCTCTGAGAATCTCCCTGGCAATCTCACACATGCGGTAGAGCTCTTCGAGACCCACGACTTCCTCATGGGCGGCAATTTGGAACACACTGTCCGCTGAAGTGTAGACAATGGGGTTGCCTGTTTCCATGTGTTCTTTGCCAAAGGTCTCTATGACTTCCGTACCGGAGGCCGGCTTGTTGCAGAGGGCTTTGCGGCCTGTTTGCGCCTCGAAGGCGTTGATGATGTGGGGCGGGAAACCATCCGGAAACGTCTGGAAGGGCTCTGAAATTTTTAAGCCGGCAATTTCCCAGTGGCCTGTGGTGGTATCCTTCCCATTTGACAGCTCGCTCATGCGGCCAAAGGCGGCAGCGGGGGCTTGCGTGCGGGGGACATAATCCACGCCCTCAATATGGCCAAGGCCCAGCTTGATCAGGTTTGGGAGCTTGACCTCAGGGCCTGAGGCCAAAAGGCTCTTCAGGGTGTTGGCGCCGGTGTCACCAAATTCTCCGGCGTCCGGCAGCGCCCCTATACCAACGCTGTCGAGGACAAACAGGATCACGCGCTTGACAGGTCCCGGTGCTGTTGGCTTATTCGTATGCACTTTATGTGTCATAAAATCACCTCATCTTTTAAATCTGAATGCCTATATTATCATACCCTTGAATAGCCCCGCGCTAACAGAAGAGTGTTGAATGCTGTATATTTGCTTCCTATTGCGTTAAGCAGTTCTTCTTTTCATCCATCTAAAAAGGCCCACGCACCCGCGCAGGCCTCTCTTTCTTAATAAAATTACAAAAGGTGAACTTCAAGACTTCTTTGTATTCTTCCTCGCGCTGTTCGCCATATCTTGCTTGACGGCGGTATACAGCTGCGTTGAGGTCAAATCCGAATGTCCCAGCATCTCTTTGACGGCTTTCAGCTCTACCCCGCTTTCAATCATATGTACGGCGAAGGAATGCCTCAAAGTGTGTGGGGTTATAGTCTTCTTGATGCCTGCCTGATCCGTGTACTTTTTGATCAGCTTCCAGAACCCCTGACGGGTCAACCGTTGCCCGGCATTGTTTACAAAAGCGGATTCATCACAGATGACACCCCTGCGGCAAATCTTCTCCCGACCAATTTTTAAATAACGGTCCAGGGCTTCAGCCGTGGTTTTTCCAATAGGTACCACGCGGACGGAATTTCCGCTGCGGCAGCGTATGTAGCCCAGATTTAAATTGATATCCTCCAAATTGATTGAAATGAGTTCGGAGACCCGCAGCCCTGTAGAATAAAGGAGCTCCAGCATGGCCTTGTCCCTGAGGCCTATGGGTGAATGGTCCGAAGGCTCTGCCAGAAGCCGTTCCACTTCGTTTTCTGTCATAATCTCAGGCAGCTTCTTTTCAAACTTGGGACGCTTAAGTTTTTTTGCCTGATTGTGTTCTACAATTTTATTGTCCTGAAGATAGTCAAAGAAGGTACGCAGTGTCGCGAGGACTCTGGACTGGGTCGACGCAGATTTGCCCAGTGCGTCGAGATGCTGGATGAAGGTCTGCATGTCTTGGGTTTTGACTTCTTCAATGTCATTTAAGCCCTTTGACTCAAAAAAATCTACCATATCCCTGAGATCCCGGGTATAGGCTTCCAGAGTATTGGGTGAAAGCTGTCTTTCGTTTTCAATATGGTGGATGAAGTGCTTCACATGGATTTTCATAATTACCCCTCAGACATGTCGCTGGCGGCGACGGAATGGATGAAGCGACAGTGTTGTTAAATTTCTGTTAGCGCTTGTTGAATTGGCAGCTTTACTTTACAGCAACAGCCGCCTGGATACAAATGATAAAGCATCATTACAGCAATTTCTGGATGTTTGAAGGGCCTGGTGCGTTGGCTCTTTTTCAGAACCTTTATAAATAGTATAGACCTCTTGGTGACAGAGTTCAAGACATAAGGCACAAAGGTTTTACAGAAAATAATTAGCTGCTGGACTCGTGACGGTTCTCATTGCGGACATAATTCGAAATGTAGGCTATAAATTCGCCGTTTGTAATGCGTCCCTCTGAAAGTGGAACCGTAATGTTGAAAAAGTTCGCGAAAAGCTCTTTTGAGCCCCGCTGGAATGTCAGCTCCACGGCGTTGCGTATAGACCGTTCCACCCGCTGAGGCGTCGAGTCATGACGTGCCGCGATTCCCGGATAAAGGGACTTGGTGATTCGCATGAGATGGCTTTCATCTTCAAACACCATTGCGACGGCATCCCGCAAATAGACAAAGCCTTTAATATGAGGTGGAACCCCAAGCATCTGAAGGACTTCTGTGATCCTGCGCTGCAGTATATAATCGTCCACCGGCGCGGCAGAGACAGCGAGATTTTCTTCTTCATGAATAATTTGTTCCAGGCGCTCAATGAGGAGATCAAAATCAATGGGCTTAACCATATAGTACTTCGCTCCAAGGCCTATGGCTTGACTGGTGAGGGAGTCCTGACCTATGGCTGACAGGATAATGATTTTGGGTTTGTAGCCCTCTGTGCCGGCTTGATTAAAGCGCTCAAGAACTCCCAGGCCGTCCAGTACAGGCATGATCATGTCCAGGATCACAATCTCCGGCCTCAGCTCAAGCATCAGCTCCAGGGCTTTTTCCCCGTTGCCGGCTTCGCCTATAACCTCAAAGGTATCACTAAACTCAATCCTGTCCTTTAAAAGCTCTATGAAGTTTTGATTGTCGTCTACAAGTAAAATCTTAACTTTATCTGTCATACGCGCCAAGCTCCTTTTAACTTTAGGTCAGCAAGGACCGTGCGTGCTCAAGTGCTGTATCATTGACTTCGCCGCCGCCAATCATGCGGGCAATCTCTTCGACCCGCTGCTCGCCGGAGGCCTGATGGACCTTGGTGAAGGTTCGGTCCTGATCTACTTTCTTTTCAATGACGAAGTGGGCATTCCCTTTTGATGCAATTTGAGGAAGATGGGTTACCAGGATGACCTGGTTGTCCTCCGCAATTTGAACCAGTTTTTCCGCGACCCGTGATGCCGTCCTCCCGCTGATTCCTGAATCAATTTCATCAAAGATCTGGGTACTGGCATAACGGGCATGACGGTTGACCAGTTTGACAGCCAACATGATGCGGGAGAGCTCTCCGCCGGAGACAATTTTTCTGAGCTCTTTGAGGGGCTCGCCGGGATTTGTGGCAATCAGCCACTGAATGTGCGCGCTGCCTGTGCTCCTGACGGTTGTCCCGTGAACAGCCGTCAGCTCAAGCTTCAGGCCTTCAAACCCAAGGCTGAGGAGTTCTTTGTGAAGGGCTTTGGAAAAGTGCTCTGCTGTAGTCTGGCGCGCTCCGGTGAGCGCTTCGTCCAGCTTATGATAGTGCTTCAGCGCGGTTTCATGCTTTATTTGCAGTGCTGCTTTTTCATCATTGTAATACGCGAGGGAATCCAGCTCAGCTTTCATTGCTTTATAGGATGTCAAAATTTCCTGGATCGTCCCGCCATATTTGCGCCTCAGATCAAAAATCTGCGCCATACGGGATTCGATTTTGGCAATTTCCTGTTCCTCCGGCTGCTCAGAAGGATCGAAGCTGCCTACCAGGTCGTGAATGGCGCTTTCCAGGGTCAAATACCCCTCCTCCAGCTGCTCAGCCAGGCTGCTCCAGCGGTGCTGCAGCTGAGATAGCTCCTCCAGCTGGCGCCGGGTTTTTGAAATTTGGCTCAGATAACCATCCTCAGAAAGGGCATCAGCCTCAATCTGACTTACCAGCAAAGCAATGCGTTCAAAATGCTTCATTGCGCTGTAGGTTTCCTCCAGCGCCTCTTCTTCCCCTTCTTTCAGGGCCGCCTCATCCAGTTCTTCAAGCTGATACTGGAGGAAGTCCATGCGTCTGGCGACTTCGGACGGGTCCATGTCAAACTGCTTGAGCGCGGTTTCAAGAGAAAATACAGCGCTGGCCGCTTCAGAGACCTCTGAAAGAAATGGGTTCAAAGTCTCCTGTCCAAATTCATCAATGAGAGAAATGTAATTCGAAGGGGACAGCAGCATCTGATGCTCGTGCTGTCCGGAAATATCCACAAGGCTGTCCGCCAAGGCTTTGACGACGCCGGCGGGCACCATGCGCGCACCCAGACGGTAGATGGATTTTCCTGACTCTGAAATTTCACGGGAGAGAAAGAGGTCCCCCTCCTCAAGGTCATAACCCATCTCACGGAGCTGCAGGTCGAGGGCCTCAGAGCGCACTTCAAAAACGCCCTCCAGGAGCAGCTTGTCCGCGCCGGTACGAATATAATCCCGGCCGCCCTTCCCGCCCAGTAAAAGACCAATAGCCTCAAAGATCATGGATTTTCCTGAACCTGTTTCGCCCGTAATGACGTTTAAGCCTTCGCCAAAATTGACGGAGGCTTGTTCTATGATCAAAAAATTTTCCAGATAGAGCTGTTTCAGCATCTGAAATCCTCTACTTTGTCATATTTCTGAATACTTCCAGCGCATCATCCATTTCATAGCCATCCCGGATGACCAGGAAGATGGTGTCGTCTCCGGCAATCGTTCCTGCGACCTCTTTGAGATCTACGGCGTCAATGGCTGCAGCAGCCGCGTTGGCAGCGCCAATTAAAGTCTTGATGATGATCATGTTGCCTGCGTGGTCAATGGAGAGCACAGAGTCCTTGAAAAGCTTCATGAAGCGGTCTGTGACGACGCTTTCCTGCTGCTTGATTGTGGCGTATTTATATTTCCCTTCCCGGGTCAACACCTTAATCAACCGCAGTTCTTTGATATCCCTTGAAACTGTTGCTTGAGTGACATTGAAGCCGGACTGTCTCAAACTATTGGCGAGATCCTCCTGTGTTTCAATTTCATTGCTTTCGATCAGCTCGAGAATTTTGGCATGTCTTGAATATTTCAATTCAAGCCCCCCTATCAATGTGTCACACAAAAATTGCTGAAAACTCCGCGCTTTTGAATGGATTCAAATAATTTCTTGCCCCGGGGCGGATTCTCTCCAGGGGATCTGATACGGCGTCGTTGGTCACCGACATTTTCAGCAGTTTTAGGATGCCTTTGGTTATTCGCTGTCTACGTATAAATTTCCTTCTTTTGCATAAAATATTTTTTAATTTTTTTGTAAATATTTTTATTTATGAGTTATCCAAGTGTCTGATGCGTCTCTTTCACCAGGTTTGAAATGTAGTGGTCATCAACCTTTAGCAGGTCTTCTCTGTTTTCGTCACGGGAGGCATAGCATAAAAATTCCACATTTCCCTTTGGCCCCTTAATAGGAGAATAAGTAAGCTTCACCGTATAAAGTCCCATTTTTTCTGCCTCGCTGACTACGCTGCGAAGGACCTGCTCGTGTATTGCCGGATCCCGTACCACGCCATGCTTGCCCACGGATTCCCGTCCCGCCTCAAACTGGGGCTTGATCAGGTAGACCGTTTCTCCGCGTGTGCTCAGAAGCGCAGTCATCACGGGAAAGATCAGCTTCAGGGAGATAAACGCCACGTCCACAGAGATAAAGTCAACAGGCATGTTGTCAACGCTTTCAAGGGTCAAATGCCGGGCGTTGGTCCGTTCCATGTTGACGACGCGCTCGTCGCTGCGCAGTTTCCAGTCCAGCTGTCCATAGCCTACATCCACGGCGTAAACCAGCGCCGCGCCGTTTTGCAGCATGCAGTCGGTGAAGCCTCCCGTGGACGCCCCAATATCCATGCAGCGTTTCCCCGTGAGATCAAGACCATAGGCTTCAATAGCCTTTTCAAGCTTCAAGCCGCCGCGGCTGACATACTTAAGCCCGTTACCCTTCATTTCAACCATAGAAGTATCTTTAATCAAGGTACCTGCTTTGTCGACCCTCTGTCCATCCACCAGAATAATGCCGGCCATGATGGCGCCTTTGGCTTTCTCGCGGGATTCAAAATAACCTTCTTCTACAAGTCGTACATCCAGTCGTGTCTTACTCATAGTCCACCCCGTTTGCTGCCGTTTCTGGAGCACGGCTGTTCGAAGCGCTGTGGCTCTTCATGTTACGCGTCACCAAACTCTGTTGAATCCTTTGGGCCACCCGTTTGCCGGAAAGGCCAAGACGCTCATGAAGCTGCTGAATTGTGCCGTGCTCAACGAAGTGATCTGGAACAGCAAAATTGACAACATTGCAGCGCTGCGGGTCCAGGGCCAAGGTAATGCGTTCGCCAAAACCGCCGGTGAGGACGTTGTCCTCCAAAGTAAATATAGCTGTGGTGTCACCAATGGCTTCAGTTAAGGCATCCACTGGCAAAGGCTTAAGAATCCTCGGATTGATCAGTCTGCCCCTGAAGCCCAAAGCGGAGAGGCGTTCATAGGCCTCAAGACCATTGGCAAAGACATTGCCAACGGCAATGAGCGCAAAATCGTCACCTTCGCAACGTTCAAGTTGGGGTGCGTCAGGTGCGCCTTCAAAAGGCAGGAGCGTCACAGCGACACCCCGAGGATAGCGGATCGCAACAGGACCTGCTTCGCGTCTCATGATATGGGACAGGGTCGCCTCAAGTTCTGGGGCGTCTTTTGGGGAATAAATGGTCATGTTTGGAAGCGGCTGCAGGAAGGAAAGGTCAAACATGCCGTGATGAGTCTCGCCGTCCTGGCCCACCAGACCTGCCCGGTCAATAGCCAGCGTAACATTGGCATTCTGGATGCAGACGTCATGGAGGACCTGGTCATAGGCCCGCTGAAGGAAAGTGGAGTAGACCGCGAACACCGGCTTCATACCGGCGCAGGCCAGCGAAGCGGATAAGGTCACAGCATGCTGCTCCGCTATACCCACATCAAAGAAACGCTTTGGATAGCGGGCCCTGAAGCCTTCCAGGCCAGTACCGTCGCACATGGCGGCCGTCAGGGCTATAATCCGTTCGTCCTCCCCGGCAAGGGCTGTCAGCTTGTCACCAAACGTCTGCGACAGCGTTTTGGCAGCTGGCAGCTCTGTGACTCCCTTTGACAGGGAAAACTTTCCGACGCCGTGGTATTTGTCAGGGTCAAGCTCCGCGGGCATAAAGCCTTTGCCTTTACGTGTCAGGACGTGAATCAAAATTGGACCGTCATTGGCTTCCTTGGCCCGGTCAAGTGAGTGAATCAAAGCCGGGAGATCATGGCCATCAACAGGACCAATGTAGGTGATGCCAAGATCCTCAAAGAGCATCCCCGGTACGAAGAAGTACTTGATGGAGCCCTTGAGTCGCTTGAGGCCTCTGGCCATGGCGCCGCCCACGCCGGGAACTTTGCTCAGAATGAACTCTGTTTCCCCTTTGAGCTTGTAATAATTATTGCTGGTACGGATTCGGTCGAGATATTTGGAAAGACCTCCTACGTTTTCGGAGATCGACATTTCGTTGTCATTGAGAATGATGATGACTTTTTCACGGTCGTGTCCAATGTGGTTCAGTGCTTCAAAGGCCATGCCGCCGGTAAGGGCTCCGTCGCCAATCACAGCGATCACATGCTCCTTTGTGCCCTTTAAGGAACGGGCTTTGGCAAAGCCCAGAGCCGCGGACAGCGAGGTGCTGCTGTGCCCTGCTTCGAAAGCGTCGTGTTCGGATTCGGAGCGCTTCAAAAAGCCGCTCATGCCGTCCAGCTGGCGCAGTGTTGGGAACTGATCCATGCGTCCGGTCAGCAGCTTGTGGACATAGCCTTGATGGCCCACGTCAAAAATGATCTTGTCCTCAGGAGAGTCAAAGATCTTATGAAGGGCTATAGTCAGCTCGACAATGCCCAGGTTGGAAGATAAATGGCCACCGGTCCTTGACAGGGATTCGAGCAGAAACTGGCGAATTTCAATCGCCAGGATTTTTAGATCTGCCTCGGAGAGACCTTTCAAGTCTGCCGGGGACTTTATACTATCGAGATGTCGCATGTGCGTCAGACCTTTCAGATAAGACAGAATTGGCCAGGGCGAAAGTCCCTGGCTGAAAACAGGTTTAAGTTGATAATTAAACGTGTCATGGCATTAAATCATAACATTCGCCACGACAATCCCTAAAATGGCGCCAGCGAATACCTCATAAGGCGTATGCCCAATGAGCTCCTTGAGTTTATCCTGGCTGAAGGGCTTGTGCTGATAAGCATCCTCAATAATTTGATTGAGAATGGCCGCCTGAATGCCAACTGCCCGCCGGACGCCGCTGGCATCATACATAACCACGAGACTGGTGACCAGCGCAACGGCATAAAGCGGAGAATCCCAGCCTAAATAAAGGCCAATTGCCGTTGAAAGCCCCATGACCAGAGAGCTGTGGGAGCTAGGCATTCCCCCGGAGCCAATCATGCGGTACAGGTTGAGCTTGCGGTCCGTGATCAGCGTCAGGATGACCTTCAGCACCTGGGCAATGAACCAGCTGACAAAGGCCACTTGAAACATTCTGTTGCTTGCGATACCTGGAAAAAAGGACATAGCTTCACCCCTTATTTATCCCTATAGCAAAGGTATTGGAACAGCGCCTCGAGGAAGGCCGTGTCCCCGCCAAGCTCGTGGAGCAGTGAAATCGCATGGTCAACACGCTCTTTGATAATTTTTTTTGAGATGTCTGTGCCCAGGAGCATAGGATAGGTGGTTTTGTCGTTGCGCAGGTCACTGCCCCTTGGTTTGCCCATGGCTGCCGTGGTGCTTTCAAGATCCAGGATGTCGTCCACAATCTGAAAAGCCATCCCTATATTGAGACCAATTTGTTCCACCTTGCCCAGGGCTTCCCTGTCTGCCCCGCCTATGACGGCACCGGCCATCATGGCTGCCTTGATCAGATCCCCTGTCTTATGCAAATTGACATAGTCCAAGGTTTCCACACCAATAGTTTCACCCTCGCACATAATGTCCGCCACCTGGCCCAGGATCATCCCCCTGCAACCTGATTTTTCAGCAATGATTTTCGCCGCGTGGACGTACCGCTGCATTTTTGCAGGATCCTGAAGGGCTTTGTTGAGCATGTTCTCATAAGCGTAGTTCAGGAGCGCGTCCCCTGCCAGAATGGCTGTCGCTTCTCCAAAGACAATGTGATTCGTAGGCCTTCCTCTGCGAAGGTCGTCGTTATCCATGGCAGGCAGGTCGTCGTGAATGAGGGAATAGGTATGAATCATTTCAATGGAAGCCGCAAAGTCCATGGCATCCTCTTCAGTACCACCAAAGAGCTTACAGAACTCCATGAGCAGCACGGGTCTGATCCGCTTGCCGGATGCCGTCAGGCTATACCGCATGGCCTTATTGATCTTTTCAATAAATTTGTTGTCGCTTCTTATGAAATAGCAGTTCAGGTAGGTATCCATCTGTCCCGCTTTGGCTTCATACTGCTTCAGAAATTGAGTCATTCTCCCACCTCCGTGGTTTCTTCAAAGGGCTTCAGTTCCTCCCCGGTGAGAATTCTGACACGCCGCTCGGCTTCTTCGATCATGCTGAGACATTCACGGTAAATCGCAATGCCAGCCTCGAATTCCACAAGGGCTTTGTCCAGGGGCTGATCCCCTTTCTCAAGTGACGCGGTGATTTTTCTGAGCGCCTCGAGCTTTTCCTCAAGGGTGGACTTATCTTTTGCTGCTTTAGGCATGGTTTTGTCACGCCTCCTTTGTTATTTCATCAACGGTAACGTCCAGGACCCCGTCTCTGAGCTTGGCTCTGAGCTTTTGACCGGTTCGAACCTTTGAAACTTCATCCACTGCTTTTCCAGTGCTGTCCGTCAGGACCGCGTAGCCCCTTCCAAGAACCCCAAGTGGTGAAAGTGCGTTCAGCGCGGCACCAAGCTCTGACAAGGCCGTTTTCTCTGCCCGCAGGCGCTTCTGGAGACTCTGCTCCAGGTGGTCCCGCTCATAGTCGAGGGTCATCCGCTTCTGATTCAGGCCGTCTTGAAGCCGTTTGAGCTCAGAAGCCGGCGAATGCCGCTCGATTTCGTGGCGCATGGTCATGAGCCTGGCGGTGATTTTGGCGTGCATGCGGTTCCGGTAGGCCTCCAGCTCGCCCAGCAGCATTTTGTCGCTGGGAAACAAGAGCTCAGCCCCTGCCGATGGTGTCGGTACCCGCATATCGCTCACAAAGTCCGATATTGTAAAGTCCGTCTCATGGCCAACGGCCGAGACAACTGGAATTTCAGAGTCATGGATGGCCTCTGCCACCACCCGTTCGTTAAAGGCCCAAAGCTCCTCAATGGAACCCCCACCCCGGCCAATAAGGAGCACATCCGCGAGACGCTTTTCGCTTGCGTAACGAATGGCCAGGGCTATTGACGCCGCAGCACCTTCTCCCTGCACCAAAGCGGGAAGGAGGATGACCTCCGGCAGCCTTGAACGCCTGAAGCCCACATTGAGAATGTCCTGGATCGCGGCGCCTGTAGGCGAAGTGACTACGGCAATGCGCTCCGGCAGCTCTGGAATGGGCTTTTTGTATTTCTCGTCAAAATAGCCAAGGGCAGCCAGCTCTGCCTTAAGCGCTTCAAAGCGCTGATAGAGGTCCCCAACACCAAGGCGCTCGACGCTGCGGACATAGAGCTGGTAGCGGCCGTCCCGTTCGTAAATGGAAATGTTGCCGGTACAAGCCGCCATCATGCCGTCTTTAAGGTCCAGCGGGCTGAGGACCGCATCCGAGCGGAACATGACGCAGCTGAGACGGGCGTCGCCGTCCTTCAGAGTGAAGTAGAGATGACCGCTGGTATGTTTTTTGAAGTTGGAGATCTCCCCTTCCACCGTCAGGTGGTGCAGGATGGGATCCCGGTTCATAAGCTGTTTGATGTAATTGTTGACTTCAGCGACCTTTAAGGGTCTGAGCTTCATTGGAACAGGTCACCTCCGTCTTCTTGATGACTGGATCATGTCTCTGGATTTATCTTTGAAGCTATTCTTTAATGAAATTCCTTATTCTGTCTCTCCTTGCTGATAACAGGCTTTTGCAATGAGCGCGACACCTATGGCGTTGTCGCTGGAAGCCGCCACGCTGGCATAGCGCGCGTTCAGCGGGCAGGGCTTCATTTTCCTGAGGCCTTGCTCAAGGTCAGCTCTGAGTCTGAGATTCGAGGCGACGCCGCCTATGATCAGGACGTCCTTTATATCACCACAGTCGAGGGTGCTCTGAACGCAGCGAAGCGCCTCCATCAAAGTTCTTGACAGACAATCCATAAGTCCGGCGGCGACCTGTGCGGGGGTTTCACCCGCTTCCAGCAGACTGTAAGCTTTATTTTCAAGACCTGAGAGGTTGAACCATGCGCTTGGCCTCACCTTTGGGAAAACGCTGGGTTTAAATACCACGTTCTCAGCGGTCTCCCCTTCAAGAATGAGGGCTTCCATGGCTTTTCCGGCAGGAAATGGCAAGCCAAGCCGTACGCCTACCCGGTCAATGAGCTGTCCAAAGCTGAGATCCTTGGAGCCCCCCACGAGCTTTGCTTGAAAGCCTTTTCCCACATAGCGGCAGACCAGAATCTCCGTTGTGCCTCCAGATAAATGGACGGCGAGAAATGGACGTTCCAGCAGCACCGGATGAGACTGACAGCCCGCCATGAGGTGGCCATCCTGATGCGTCGTTCTGTAAAGGGGAATGCCAAGGGTGATGGATAAGCTCTCCGCGATCCGTACCCCGGCCTGAAAGACGGGCATATAGCTGCCTTCGACGTCACGGGGTGCTCTGCTGACGGCAATTGCGGACAATTGAGGCCGGCTGGCATCCATAAGCGCCTGCTCCAGGCGCTCCGGCAAATGATTGACATGCTGAAAAAAGGCTTCAGATTGCCTTAAGCCCCTTTCACCGGTTTTGATCTCCAGAAGTCTCCTTGCGTCTGAAAGGCAAACACCGTCTTCATCCACCACTGCCACAGACGTCGTATAAGCGCTGGTGTCTATGCCGAGGAATGCTGACTTAGCCTTCATGCGGCGTCACTTCTTCGTGACGGACCATTTCTCCCAAGACGCCGTTGACGAAGCCCGGCGTCTCGTCATCAGAGAAGCGCTTCGCCAGATTGACAGCTTCGTTGATTGCGACCGCCGTGCTGACTTCTTCAATGAAGAAGATCTCCGTTGCCGCAAGTCTGAGAATGGAGAGGTCCAGCTTGGCCAGCCGGTCAAAGGTCCAGCCCTTCAGGTATTTTGTGATGGCAATGTCAATGGTTTCGTGATGGTCCGCGAAGGCATTCACAACACTGGAAACATACCTGAAATCATCTGCTTCCGTCAAGTTTTCGGTCATATAGTTTTCAAAGGATTTTGACGCGTAGTCCTCATGAATGGCCATTTGATACAGAACATTCATGGCGATTTCGCGTGCGATTTTTCTGCTCATAACTGTTGAGCCTCCGTAATGTCACTCGAGCTGGGACGGCGCTTTATCCGTTGCGGGAAGGTGCGCGGCAGCTTCTGCGGCTTTCAAACAAGTCGCCTTTTTTTAGCGTGTTTTGGTGAATAAACCAGCTCAAAATGGACGAAAAGAAAAGCGGCAAAAATTCGCCTTGACGTTTGCCGGTTGCAAACACCTTGGCGAATCTTGTACGTGCTGTGCACGCCTGCAGGATAAAAAGCTTCTGTCCGGCCGCAGTTGCTCAGGTTTTAAGCAAATCGCGGCCGCATCTCAGTGATCAAGCTTCGTTTATTTTAGTGTATAAAGTTTAGTGCTTGAAGAATATCTTGAGCTTTATTACTCGGCTTTCGCCGGAGCTTCTTCTTTTTTCTTGAGGTTGATGCCGTTGACGTGGACGTTGACCGCGAGGACTTTTAACCCTGTCATGGACTCTACAGCAGTTTTGACATTCTCCTGCACCTTCCAGGAAACATCCGGGATCTTGACCCCATAGTCGACGATCAGATTAAGGTCAATTTCAACCTTGTCCTCTTTGATTTCTACCTTAACGCCTTTGGAAAAATTCTTTTTACCGAGCATTTCCACGAGATCTTCTGTGATTTTTCCGCTGAGACCGCTGATGCCGGTGATTTCCGCCGCAGCGATCGAGGAGATGATGCCAATTACGTCATCCGATATATTGACGTTGCCATATTCGAGTTCATCAAGCTGAGTATTTTCAGTCATGCCCAATCCTCCAATCGTATACGAGCTCATTATACCAAAAATGCATTGAGAAGTACAAACAAAAAGGCCGCGGTGCATCAGCCCACGGCCCCAAGATTTTAATCTTGCAAATGCTTTTGGTTACTCCCGGCAGTTTTACTGCCATAGAGCAAGGATTCGGCGAAGCTTACTCGCTTTCCACCTCATCAATTTCTTCCATGTCGTCATCTTCTTCGTCGTCGAAGCCACAGCCACAGCAGCTGTCGCACTCGTCTTCGTCACAGACAACAAATTCGTTGCCGCAGCCTGGGCAGACGATTTCTGCACAGCCATTTTCGTCGAACTCTTCCTCAGCGATCAGGATTTCTTCGCCACAGTCCGGACATTCGAAGGAATCGAATTCATCATCAATATCCTCGAGAGTTTCTTCAATGTCCGCGACGTCGTCGCTCAACGCTTCGACAAACTCGTCGATCTCGTCGACGTTTTCCTGGAGATCGTCCAGCTCGTAGACGATGTCTTCAAGGACGCTTATGATCTCCTTCAGGAGCTTGCCTTCCTTCGAATTCTTCTCGATTTCGAGGCCTTCCGCGAGTCCTTTCAAGTATGACACTCTTTCAAACAGCATGCTCATAAACCTCCCTGTGAAATGAATAAGTGGTAGACGTCAAATACTTTGGTGCCTTTGATGCAGTTTCTTTGTTGCGTGGTGCGGTGTTTATAGGTTACGCCCTTGAGAGGTACTCGTCAGATCGTGTATCGATCTTGATCTTGTCGCCTTCCTCTACAAATAGCGGAACGTCAATGTAAGCGCCAGTCTCAACCTTGACTTTTTTAGTCGTGTTGGAGGCCGTGTCGCCTTTGACACCTGGCTCAGCTTCAACAACGGTGAGAATGACGAAGTTAGGGGCGTCGACCTGGAAGCACTTGCCCTTGTAGAACTTTAACGTTGCCGTGTCGTTCTCACGAAGGTAACGGATGGCTTCTTCGACTTCTTCGTGATGAAGCGGGATCTGGTCGAAGGTCTCATTGTCCATGAAGTAGTACAGCTCACCATCTGAATAAAGGAACTGCATTTCTTTCGTCTCAATGTGCGCCTTAGGGAATTTCTCCGACGGGTTGAACGCTTCCTCACGGGTCGCGCCGGAAATCAAGCTCTTGTACTTCGTGCGGACGAAAGCTGCGCCCTTACCAGGCTTAACGTGCTGGAAATCAATGATGACGAAAGGCTCGCCATTGATCTCGAAGGTCATACCTTTTCTGAATTCACTTGCTGATACCATGAACATTTCCCCTTTTGACAAATTAAAGTTCAATCAATTGCTTTGGCGAATGGCTCAAGACCACGCAGCCGTCCTTCTTGACAACGACCAGGTCTTCGATTCTGACACCGCCGAAACCGGGGATGTAAATGCCCGGCTCATCTGTCACCACCATGTTCTCCAGCAGGGTTTTCGTGCCGGTTGGCGACAGTCTTGGTTCCTCGTGAATTTCGAGACCGACCCCGTGACCGAGACCGTGACCGAAATATTCTCCATATCCATTAGATGATATTACATCTCGAGCTATTTTGTCAACGTCTACGCCGTTAATACCTTCACGAATCGCGTTCAAAGCTTTTTCCTGGGCTTCGAGTACGGTGTTGTAAAGCTTTTTTTGCTTTTCGGACGCTTTTCCAACGACCACGGTCCGGGTCATGTCCGAGCAGTACCCTTCGTAGACGCATCCAAAGTCCAGGGTCAGGAAGTCTCCGTCTTCAATGAGCTTGTCCGAGGCAACGCCATGGGGCATGGCGGAGCGAAGGCCAGAGGCGGCAATGGTTTCAAAAGACAGGCCGCTGGCGCCCAGTTTTTTCATGTAGATTTCAAGCTCCAGCGCCACTTCACGCTCGGAGACGCCGGGGCGGATGTAGCCCTGGATGTGGTCGAAGGCTTTGTCCGCGATTTCGGCGGCTTTTGCGATTTTGTCGATTTCCCAGTCCTCTTTGACGAGGCGCAGGGTTTCGATTTCTGTGCCGGCGGGGGTTAAGGTGACCATCGGCAGCTTATCTGAAAGGTTTTTATAGAATTGGTAGGTCATGAAATTGTCTTCAAAGGCGAGATGTTTGACGCCGGCTTCTTTTAGGATGGCCTCAAGGGGCCGCTCTGTGTTGTGGAGCTGGATCTCGTAGCCCGGGCACTGGGCTTTGGCCTGTTCAGTGTACCGGAAATCCGTGATGAACCACTGGGTTTCGGGGAGGATCAGGACGTAGCCGCTGGTGCCGGTAAAACCCGAGAAATAGCGGCGGTTTTCCGGTTTGAAGGACAAGAGGCCATCTGCACCCAGCTGAGAGAGTAAGCTGCGCGCGCGCTTCATTAATTGATCAGACAAGGACGTCACCTGCTTTACTTTATTTTGTTTGCTTGAAAAAATGGTGGTCACAATTTTGCGCTTTCATCATATCACATTTTTTATATGGGTGAAAGGCGAGGTGTGCGTTTCGCAGGTGCCGAGCCTATGGCGCAGTGGTCACCAACTCCCCTCAAAAAATGAAGCTGGAGTTGTTGCGAAACTATAACATTTAGTTTCACAGCAACTCTTTTTTTACGCCAATTGGAATTACTGACTTTCAATAATTTTGCTTATTGACAAACCATCCATGAGATCTTGAATTATAGGGTCGACAAAAAAGCCTATTCACCGTATTTTTAAATATCTGGTCTAAGCTGCTTTTTTGTACTCGATAATGCCGGTTTGGTTGTTTTGGATTTTGCTATGAAGCTTATTCAGATTTATTGCCATAGCAACCATCATCATATCCGCCACTATTTTTTTCATACCCCTACGACGAAACCGATCATAAGCGAGACCATCTTTAACCTTTGAAAAAGCGCC
>NZ_FMWL01000014.1 GCF_900103005.1 Acidaminobacter hydrogenoformans DSM 2784
AGGCTTGTATTACAGCGTTCAGGAACTGGAGCAAGGAGATCCTCAACGCCTTCAAGTATGGCTATACCAATGGCTGTACAGAAGGATTCAACAATAAAATCAAAGTCTTGAAACGCATCAGTTATGGCGTGAGAAACTTTATGAGATTCAGAAACAGAATTCTTCACATGTGCAGGTAGATTTAACTGGCTGTTTTACACTGCTGGCCTTTTTGTCATGCCCATAATTCGTTCGTTGACAATCGATTACTAAAATACCCTCTAAACATTAAAGGAGCAGGGATTCAAAGAATCCCCACCCCAACTATTGACTTAGAGCCCCAAAAACAAAGAGCGGGTGCCCGCCTTCCAAATTCCTCATCGGAAGGGCCGGCACCCGCTTTCTCAAGCTTCAGCTTCAATTCCATTGCTTTAAAAAACCACCTTCACACGCGAAGGTCCCGCTTCTGGTACCTCACATAAGTCACAAAAAGAGACGCCGCTGTGATCACCATCGTCAAAAGGAGCCCCATGCCTCCCAGCCCGCTTTCGACAACCTCCGTAGCAGCAAAGTACCTGAACGGCGACAGAAAATCCAGAGCGTTCAAATTACCCATATACTCAATAACCACACCAATGGCATAAGTCCCAAAGACCAGCAGCAAAGAGGCGCCCAGCGCTACCTTATAAGATTTTAAAAGCGCCGAGCAGAGAAATCCCAGTGCCATAAACACGACCTGCGTAAAAAACATCCCCACAGCCGTCAACGTCACAGCACTATGGATTGGGGCATTCCCCATTGCTGGAATGAGCAGCACCATAGTCGTCAACCAGGTAAAGAGACCCATGACCAGAATATTAACCAGCCCCGCCAGGAGCTTTGCCGTAATGACCGTGCTTCGACTGTAAGGTTTCGCGAACAGAAACTCTGATGTCCGGTCGCGCTCTTCCGTTGAAATGAAGGACGCCCCCACAAACGCCGCGTGGGGATAAACCATGAGGCAGTACCAATAATACATGATCATATAATAACCAATAGGCGTTCCTATAGATGGCCCGTTCATGCCAAACATGATGACGACAATTCTCGGGATTGCCTCCATAGCCGACATAATGCTGTCCATGTTTTCCATGACCATCGGCGTCTCCATGTAAGCATAAAACGCTGTCAGGATCATGACCAACACCCAAATAACCAAGCCTTTTCTGTGTTTTTTAAGTGTTTTCAGAAATATGGTCTTCATGTCTGTTCACCCCCTTAGGATACCAGCGTGACATCTTTTTTTCGGAAATAATGATGTCCCGCCAATAGGGTTGCTGCCGACACCAAAAGAAACACCATCAGGTTGACCGGATCATAGCGCTGAGTTGAAATGATGTCCGCCCCTTTAAAATAAGTAAACGGCGACAAAAAACCAAGCCAGACGAAACCCATTTTGTAGGAAAACGACCCCGTCACAAAGGCAAAGAACGAGACCCCGGAAGATACTGTCACCGTGGTTCTGAGGTGTGGCCACAAAACCCCCAGCAGCATTCCGAGAAACAGAAAGATCCACTGAACGAAAATGGCAGAGCCAGCGATCAGCGCCATGGCTTGAAAACTGTATGCCCCTTTGGCCCCCGCCGCCATGCCAAGCCAGGACCCCACAAAATAAGCCACGCCAACTGCCAGCGTTGCCAGCAGCCCCGCCAGAAGCTTCGAAACAAAAACCTTTGAACGGCTATAGGGCTTGGTCAGGATAAAATCCGCCGTCGCGCCTCTATATTCCTTGGTCATCATTGACAGGCCAACATTCATGCCATGAACCGCGCAGGCAAACAGCACAAAGGTTGTCAAAAAAGCGTACGCTCCCAGCGGTGTCGACAGAATTTGCAAATTGGTTCCCATGGTTTCATAGTAGCCCTGATTGCTCAGTCCGGATATACTGCTCATGTCCGTGCCTGTGAGCATATCAATATAAACGGGGGTCATCAAAAAAATTGTCACCCCAAGTATGATCGACCATAGAACTGTTGAAACACTCAGCTGCTTCAGCTCAAACTTGAAAATTGTCATTTCCTCAAGCCCCCCTAACGGTAGTAGTGGAGGAAGATCTCTTCCAGGGACGGCTCCTCAATATAGACGTCATTGAGGTCAAGGGCACTGAGCTTATCGAGCAAGTCGCCCACGCGCCCCTTATAAATAAAGCTGACACTTGAACCAGCCTGATGATAGTCCGCAACGCTCCCCATGTCAAAGTAACTTTCCTGAAGCGTCGAGCTGGCCGTCAGCTCGATTTTTTTATAGCCCACGCTTCTCATCTCACTGATATTTTCAATGCTGATCACTCGGCCTTCCTTCAAGATCGCGACCCGCTCACAGATTTTCTGAACCTCGCTCAGCACGTGAGATGAAAATAAAATCGTGACGCCTTTTTTATTCTCCTCCCGAAGAATCTCGAAGAAAATCTCCTTAATAAGCGGATCTATCCCACTGGTAGGCTCGTCAAGAATCAGCAGTTTAGGCGAGTGGAGCAGCGCCGCCACTATGCCCACTTTCTTTTTGTTGCCAAAGGACAGATCTGTAATTTTTCGGTTTAAATCCAGCTTGAGGCGCTCTGAAAGCTCGGAGATCCGGCCTTCGCAGTCCTGTTGGTAAAGGTCCGCGGCATATTTCAGCAGCTCTCGAACCTTCATCTTCTCATAGTAGTAAGCTTCCGATGGCAGGTAGCCCACCTCCCCCGCAATTTCAGCAGCTTCTTTAACGCAATCCTTCCCAAAGATTGTTGCACTGCCCGCGGTCGGATGAATCAACGCCAAAAGACTCCTGATCGTTGTCGTTTTACCAGCGCCGTTTGGGCCAATAAACCCAAAGATTTCTCCCTCAGCCACACAAAAGCTCACGTCTTCGATCCCCATCTGCTTTCCGTAGTACTTGGACAGATTTTTAATTTCAATAATTTGCTGACTCATAAAAATCCTCCTCACGTCAGGCGGGCCCAGTCCCCCACCAAATCTTCAGGTGGGCCCAGTCCCCAACCAACTACTCAGTCGGCTTGTAAAAGCATCGCTTCATGATTTCAATATAATCGTCAAACACTTGAATGTGTGACTCATCCGCCTCTTCATAGCTCCCAAGCTTACTGCGGGCCTGCTCGGAAAACCCCAGCATAACCCAGTTGATCATGTTAAGTACTTTTTCCAGTTCAAAATCCTCCCTGAATTTCGAATAGTCAATATTCTGGTTCATCAGGGCAAAGCTCCTTGAGATGACGTCATGTTTAATCCCGCTGAATTCTTCGTGAAAGTCAGCGTCATTCTCTTTGATCGCCACCTCGAGAAAATCAAACGCATAAGGCATCTGTCTCATATGCCTGAGCTTGATCAAACCAAGCTGCCTGACGCGTTCGAAAAAATCACTTTCCTCAAGATCCATCTCCTTGAGGATCTGTTGAATGATCCCAACGGCATAATGGAACAGATAAATGAAGAGCTTCTTTTTTGACCCAAAATAGACGAAAAGCGCGCCTTTTGAAATGTCTGCATTCTTGATAATTTCATTGGTGGACGCCCGCTCATAGCCATTTCTTACAAACTCTTCGAATGCCGCTTTTAGAATCCTGTTTTGTTTTTCAGGGTCCAAAGCTTCAAACTTGCTGACCAACCGCATCCTCCTCACTTTCTTTTTACACAATTGACCACACTGGTCATTTATAGCTTTATTATCTCACTATTGACCGGATTGGTCAATGGCATCGCAAAAAAAGGAAATCATTGGGGACAGTCCCCAATGATTCCTCAAAAATCAATAAGAACCGTCCCCATTGATTCCATTGATTTCTTGATTTCACATAATCTCCCCATGGGTTTCATGGTCTGTAATCTCGCTGATTCTATTCTTGTCATCCACGAAGACGACCGACGGTTTAAATGTCCGCGCTTCTTCAGCGTCAATCCAGCAGTACGCAATTATGATGACATTGTCACCCACATGGACGTGCCGCGCCGCCGCGCCATTCAGGCAGATGACACCCGACCCCGCCTCGCCTTCAATCACATAGGTCTCAAGGCGCGCGCCGTTGTTGTTGTTGACAATCTGGACCCGCTCGCCAGGCAGGATGCCGGACGCCTCCAGGAGCAGCTTGTCTATGGTGATGCTGCCTACATAATGCAGATTTGCCTCCGTCACTGTGGCCCTGTGAATTTTTGATTTAAACATATTGAGCATCATTCTATTTCACCTCAATTTGAAGATTGTCGATCAGTCTTGGTTTCCCCACTTTAACAGCAAGCGCAATGAGCACCGTCCCGCTCAAAGTCTCAAGCGGCTCAAGGCTGAAGGCATCCACCACTTCAATGTAGTCCACCTCAGCAGACGGCACTTGACGAATGCGCTCCGAAATCGCGTCCCGAACAGCGAAAGCGCTTCTCTCACCAGCTTCAATCATTTCCCGGGCCATGAACAGACTTTGTGACAAAACCAGCGCATCCTGACGTTTAGACTCTGAAAGATAAACATTCCTGGAGCTGAGCGCAAGACCATCCGCCTCCCTGACAATGGGACACGCCACAATCTCAAAATCAAAATTGAGATCCGAAGCCATGCGACGGATCACCGCCACCTGCTGGGCATCCTTGCTCCCAAAATAAGCCCGCTCAGGCGCGACAATATTAAACAGCTTGCTGACCACCGTGGCGACACCCCTGAAATGACCAGGCCGGCTGGCGCCGCAAAGCCTTCCCGTTACCTCGCCCTCAACATCCACATACGTCCCATAGCCCTCCGGATACATGTCCGCCACTTCAGGCGCGAATATAAAGTCGACGCCTTCCGCCTCAAGCAGCGCAGCATCCCGCTCAAAATCCCGGGGATAACTGGCCAGGTCTTCCTTTGGCCCAAACTGAATGGGATTGACAAAAATGCTGACCGCAACCACATCATTTTCCCGACGCGCCTGACGCACCAAAGACAAATGGCCTTCGTGGAGAAAGCCCATGGTAGGCACCAGGCCAACGGACTTTCCTGTTTTTTTGAGCGCCTTCAGCTTCTGCTGCAGTACTCGGGGATTTTGATCCACTTCCATAACTATACGCCTCCAACTATCTTTCCAAATTTTTTATCTCATCACTTCAGCAATACAGCTTCAATACAGCTTCTCAAGCACCTCATCTGCCAACTTAAACGTATGCTCCGGCCCCGGAAACGCGCCGCTTTTGATTTCAGTAATGTACGCCTCAACCGCCGCTTCTATCTCCTCACCAACGCTTGCGAACTTCTTCACAAATTTAGGCGTGAACGTCTTAAACATCCCAATCATATCCTGAATAACCAGAACCTGCCCGTCACAATCCGCACCAGCCCCTATGCCGATGGTCGGTATTTCCAGCTTCTCACTAATCACCTTCGCCAACCTCGACGGAATACACTCGAGAACAACCGCGCAAGCGCCCGCCTCCTGCACCGCAAGTGCCTCTTCAATCAACTTTTGTGCCTGATCCAGATTCTTTCCCTGCACCTTAAAGCCACCAAAGATATTGACCGACTGAGGTGTCAATCCAAGATGCGCAACCACCGGAATCTTAGCCCGGACAATCGCCTTAATCGTTTCCACCATTTCGTAACCGCCCTCAACTTTAACCGCGTCCGCCTGGGCCTCGCGCACAAGGCGACCCGCGTTCCGAACGGCTTCCTCCACGTTTATTTCATAAGACAGATAAGGCATATCCGCGACGAGAAACGCATTCTTCGTCCCCCTGCGCACCGCTTTCGTGTGGTGGATCATATCCTCCATGGTTACCTGCAGGGTATTTTCATAACCCAGCATGGTCATGCCAAGGGAGTCCCCCACCAGCAGGCTGTCCACGCCCGCATCGTCCAGCAGCTTCGCCATACTATAGTCGTAAGCCGTCAGCATGGCAATCTTCTCGCCCCGTGCCTTAAATTCCCTGAAATCACTGACTGTAAATTTTTTATCCTTCACCTTTAGTGTCCTCCTCATTCAGCAGATTTGCAAGCTCTGCCGCCGCGTCGGGTTTGACCTTCAATTTATCTCTTTCCGCCAGCGTTAAGGTCGCAGCAGATAAAGTTTTATAGAGCCCCAGAACCTCTGAAAAAGCTTCAAGGGCTTTTAGATGCTTTTCCACTGTGGCAACGTCACCTCTGGCCACCGGCCCCGTCAACGCCTCCGCCGTTCCTGAACGCGCAACATTGTCCAAGCTTCCATAAACTAAAGGCAACAAACCTTTTATGGCTTCTTTCTCAGAAAAGCCAACTTCCTTAAACAGCTGAACCGCCGTATCCATCAGCGTGACGACAAAATTGGAGGCAAACACCGCCCCCGCGTGATACAGGGCCTTGCTGCCGGCTTCAAGCCGAACAAAGGGGATCCCCAAATTCACAAGCCAAGCTTCAAAGCCGCCCCCAGATTCAACCTCCGCGGAAAACAACGCTTTTCCAAAGGCGTCTCTCGCTCGCTGCACCTCTGAAACTGAGACTAAAGGATGCAGCGTCGCAGTTTCGAAGCCGGCTAACGATAAAGGCGCCAAGGCATCCCTGCTGTGGGCACCGCTCATGTGAACGAAGATAGGACGTTTCAAGCTTTCAGGGCTCAAGAGCTCCTTTTTTTTACCACTCTTTTGAGTCTCCAGCAAAGACAACGCCTCTGCCAAGTCCTGCGCCACCACTTCTATCTGATCATCCACAACCGTAAGAAAAACGAGATCCGCCTCGCAAATCAAATCGAGAGGATTCCGGAAGGCTTCACTGTGCGTCAGCTCAGCCGCCTTCAAGGCCGAATCGTGGGTCCTGCTGGCATAACCCGCTATGGCTTCGCCCTGATCTTTTAAAAAAAGTCCAAACGCTGTACCGACCTTTCCTGCGCCAATTATTCCAATCCTCAAGGTCACACGCCTCCTTTACTTGAAAGGCTATAAGCTGTACTGCACTGTTCCTCTATTCACTTGTTAACGTCTTCCATTTCCTTCCTACATCCTATCCATACCCCAAAACACAAAAAAGACTCGCCCCAGAACAGGACGAGCCGCACGCCAAAAAGGCGTTTCAGTCACGATGTCTGTCTCTGGCCATCTGGCTCTGAGCAGTTGTAAGGTCATTCCGGTACTTCCGCTAAGGGTATGGCGCACGAGGCTGCCATCCAAGGCAATTTTACCATAGAAATGCGGATTGTAAAGAAAAAATGCGGCTGGTACTTGGGACCATCGGCAAAAAATCACGCAGCTTTTGTACTTTTTTGCCGCACGCAGTCCGCTTGAAAGGGCCAATCCATTACCTATTGCAAGCTACAGGCTAAACGTGACATAATGGGGATAGTCAATAAGCTTGAAGCTCATATTGAAGATATTTTCGTTGACAAAATGTTATCACCTTTAGTAAATTGAATGAATCGATATACATTTACTTTCATTATAGGGGGGTGCCCGCGCTGGATCGCTATGAAATTAAAGAATTGGTGCTGTTTGCCGCGCTCGCGGGACGCGTCCTGCTCGAAAACGGTGCGGAAACTTACCGTGCGGAAAGTACGGTTGAGCACATTTTGAGGTCGCGGGGCGTTGGTAATGTTCAGGCCTTCGTGATCCCAACTGCCATCTTTCTTTCGATCGAATACAACGATGAGCTGTACAGTCACATCGAAAGGAACAAACGGATTGGGATAGACCTGATGCGGGTGACCCGCGTCAACGACCTGAGCCGAGACTTTTCCTCGGGCAGCATGAGCGTCCAGGAGGCCCGACTGAAGCTCAACGACATCAAAAAATCCTCACAATACAGTTTGCTGACTCAGCTTCTATTCGCAGGTGTGGGCGGCAGCTTCTTTACCCTGATGTATAACGGCGGTCTCCTGGAGTTTACAGGGGCGCTGATCGCTTCGGCCATCACCGCAGCCGTGACGGAGTTCCTGTTTGCCCATGATGTCAGCCTGTTTATGCGCAACGTCGCAGGCGGTCTGATCACCGCCGCAGCTTCTATTACCTTTTCCGTAGCTTGCACTCTTCTGGGGCTGCAGGTGGACATGAATATCATCATTATAGGCGGGATCATGACCATGGTACCCGGCGTGGCTATCACCAATGCGGTCAGAGACTCCATCTCAGGGGACTACGTCTCCGGCATGTCCCGGACCTCCGAGGCCCTCGTCATCTCCGTCGCGCTTGTTTTAGGGGTTGGCGTCACACTCAACGCCGCTCGAATACTGCTTGGGGGGTTGATGCCATGATTCTGTTGACAAGTGTTTTGACGTCCTTTCTGGCAACCCTCGGTTTCGCGGTCCTGTTCAACACACCAAGGCGGCACCTGTTTACGGCCAGCGCCAACGGCGCTATGGGCTGGGCCCTTTATACCCAGATCACTCTGCTTGGGGGATCCACTATTTTCGCCACATTTGTAGGGGCCATGACTCTGGGCCTCGCCGGAGAGCTGCTGGCCAACTATTTCCGGAAGCCGGCTACCGTCTTTATTGTACCGGCCATCATACCCTTCGTCCCTGGGTACGGCATCTTCTACACCATGGAATCCATCATGGGGCAAAATTATTCCGAGGCCGTTTCCAAAGGCGCAGAATCTTTTTTGATTGCAGTGGCTATAGCCAGCGGTTTAATCGTTTCCTCCACCATGGGAAAGTTTATCAGGACTTACAAGAGCAAAAGAAGAGCCACCAAAGTGTAAACGCCTGGATTTTCATAATAACCGCGAAGGGTTCTGAGCATTAAGGCCTTCGCGGTTTTTTTCTCTGCCGGCGGTTTAATACCTGATACTAATATCTATCATTGACTTTTTCAGTGAATTAACCTATATTTATAGGTGGAAGGTATTATCGTCTAAATATTGGGTCGGCGAAGCGCTGATCCTTTTTTTATAAGGAGTGTGACTATATTGAATCTGCCAACCCTCAAAATTGGGGATCTCGAAGCGCGCCTGCCGGTGATTCAGGGCGGCATGGGCATAGGTGTTTCCATGTCAAGGCTGGCGTCCGCTGTAGCGAACGCAGGCGGCATAGGCGTCATTTCCGGCGCTCAGCCCGGTTTCAAAGAGCCGGATTTCTGGACAAATCCTCTCGAAGCAAATCTCAGAGGTATCCGCAACGAAATACGAAAGGCAAGAGAGCTTAGTCCGCAGGGCATCATAGGCATCAACTTCCTGACGGCGACACGGGAGTATACAGATTTCGTCAAAGAAGCTGTCAAGGAAGGCATTGACCTCATTATCTCCGGTGCCGGCCTGCCAAAGAACCTGCCTGAGTTTGTCAAAGGCACAAAGACGAAATTTGCGCCTATTGTTTCCTCCGGAAAAGCTGCCGAAACGCTGCTGAAGCTCTGGGACCGCCGCTATCAGGTTGTTCCGGATGCCATTATAGTTGAAGGCCCCCTTGCAGGCGGCCACCTTGGCTTTTCGAGAGAAGAGCTGGAAGGCACAGCTAAGGACCTTTACACTTTGCTGGATGAAGTCCTGGTCGCAGTCAAAGCTTTCTCAGACCGCTATCAAAAGCCTATTCCCGTCATTGCAGCCGGCGGTATCTTTAGCGGCGCGGACATGAAAAAAGCCCTTGATTTAGGCGCTGCTGGTGTTCAGATCTCAACGCGCTTCGTCACCACGGAGGAATGCGACGCGGATGACGCTTTCAAGCAAATGTACCTGGATGCCAAAGAGGAAGACGTCGTCATCATTCAGAGTCCCGTTGGGCTCCCGGGACGCGCAATCCGAAACGATATGACCCACAGCCTGGAGGCTGGGCGCATTCCGGTTTCGGCCTGCACCCGCTGCCTCAGCCACTGTGATCCGGCTACAACGCCTTTTTGCATCACGAAAAAGCTTATTGAGGCGGTCACCGGCGAGGTGGACAAAGGCTTGGTCTTCGCAGGCCACAACGCCTTTAAACTCGACAAAATAACGACCGTACAAGCGGTCATGGACGAGCTGGTCACAGAATACGAGGAAGCTTGCACGTCATAAAGGCTAAGAAGAATGAGAAAATGAGCAGAAAGAGCGGGAAACACGTTCAAAAAATCTGGTCTGGGACAATCTGGTTGGGGACAGTCCCCGACCAGATTTCATCTAAAATAAAAAGCGTTCTCTCCTCGGGTTTAATTCCGATTGAAGAGAACGCTTTATTTTTTTACTTTCTACAGCCTCGACACGTAATCCTGGAACCCAAAAGTTCTGTGAACCCGAATCCCATCCGTTTCATTATAAGAGGCAATGGACGGCAGATTGACGCCGTTGAAGGTGTTGTTCTTGACCATGGTGTAATGGGCCATGTCCGTAAACACCAGGCGGTCTCCCGGTTTTAACGGCTCATCAAAGGAATAATCCCCAATTACGTCCCCGGAAAGACAAGTATTGCCTCCAAGACGGTACGTATAAGGTTTCTCCCCAGGTTTTCCCGAGCCTATGATGTGCGGCCGGTAAGGCATTTCGAGGACGTCTGGCATGTGACACGCCGCTGACGCGTCCAAAATAGCTACTTCCATGCCGTTCTTGACGACGTCCAGCACTGTTGACACCAGGTAACCGGTGTTCAGGGCAATGGCTTCGCCTGGCTCAAGGTAGATTTTCAGGTCGTATTTATTCTTCATGAAAAGAATTGATTCGACCAGAGACTCAATGTCGTAATCCTCGCGGGTGATATGGTGCCCCCCGCCAAAATTGAGCCACTTCATCTGCTTCAGGTAAGGGCCAAACTTTTCATCCACCACCGGAATGGTTCTGGCAAGGGCGTCCGAATTCTGCTCGCAGTGGGTATGGAAATGGAGCCCGTCAATGCCTTCCAGCATCTCCGGATGAAAGTTGTCGAGGGTGATTCCCATGCGGGAATTTGGCGCACAAGGATTGTAAAGCTCAACCTCAATTTCGGAATACTCCGGGTTGACACGAAGTCCGCACTCAATCTTCTTTCCCGGGTAAGCCTTGACTCTGTCCCGGTATTTTTCCCACTGAACGAAGGAGTTAAAGACCAAATGGTCACAATAACCCATGAGCGCTTCAAATTCGTGTTCAATGAAAGCAGGCGCGTATGCATGCACTTCCTTGCCCATGTACTCATAGCCCAGCCTTGCCTCGTGAAGAGAGCTGGCGGTGATGCCCGCAAGGTATTCCCCTACAATGGGCAGCATGGACGCCATGGAAAAGCCTTTCAGCGCCAGGAGAATTGAAGCGCCGGTGCGCTTTTGGACGGAATCCAAAATCTCAAGGTTTCGTCTGAGAAGACGCTCGTCCACAACATAGCATGGGCTTGGAACACTATAAAAATCAATATTTTTCAATCTCTGCACCTCAGTCTGTCAATAAGGGGTTAGTCAAGCAGAACCGGCTCAAAGCTCTCGTGCCAAGGCAGTCCCTGTTTGTTGAGTTGTTCCATGAACGGATCCGGATCGAACTCCTCAATGTTGAAGACGCCAGGCTTCTTCCAAAGCCCTTTCAGAATCATCATGGCACCAATGACAGCAGGCACACCTGTGGTGTAAGAGATTGCCTGAGAACCCACTTCTTTGTAGGCCTCCTGGTGGTCGCACATGTTGTAGACATAGTACGTGCGAGGCTGTCCATCTTTCACGCCCTGAATAACGCAGCCGATGTTCGTCTTGCCCTTCGTCCTCGGTCCAAGGGACGCAGGATCCGGAAGCAGCGCCTTGAGGAATTGAAGCGGCACAATCTCTCTGCCTTCGTATACAATTGGCTCAATGGACGTCATGCCGACATTCTCAAGAACCTTTAGATGCGTCAGATAGTTCTGGGAGAAGGTCATCCAGAAACGGATCTTCTGGATCCCCTTGATGTTGAGGGCAAGGGACTCAAGCTCTTCGTGATAGAGGAGGTAAATGTCCTTTTCACCTATGCCTTCAAAATCGTAGACCTTTTTAATGGAAAGCGGCGGCGTCTCGACAAACTCGCCCTTCTCCCAATAACGGCCATTCGCCGTAATTTCGCGGATGTTGATCTCAGGGTTGAAGTTCGTCGCGAACGGATAACCGTGGTCTCCGCCATTAGCATCCAGGATGTCAATGGTATGGATCTCATCAAAGTAATGCTTCTGGGCATAAGCGCAGAAAACACCGGTAACACCTGGGTCGAAGCCGCTGCCGAGGAGTGCTGTGATGCCAGCCTTCTCGAAGCGCTCCCTGTAAGCCCACTGCCATTTATATTCGAATTTTGCCGTGTCGAGCGGCTCATAGTTCGCGGTATCCAGATAGTCGACGCCCGTCGCAAGACAAGCATCCATAATAGTCAGGTCCTGGTAAGGCAGCGCGACATTGATGACAATGTCCGGACCGAACTGCTTAATGAGCTCAATGACTTCCTCGGTTTTATCCGCGTCCACCTGAGCGGTTTGGATCTTGGTCTTGCCGCCGTCGAGTTTCTCTTTCAAGGCGTCGCATTTCGACTTGGTTCTGCTTGCAATGCAGATTTCCTCGAAAACGTCAGGGTTTTGACAACATTTGTGAACAACGACTTGGGCGACACCACCAGCTCCGATGATAAGGGCCTTGGCCATTTTTCAACCTCCTTTAAATAGTTAATCTTCCGGGACAATTATAGTAAAAACCTCACTATAAGTCGAGGGTTTTTACTATTTATTGAACGTCAACTGATAAAATATTTGTGTTGCCTGTTTTTTTGATTCTTATTAGCTGAATCTGACAATAAGCGGACACATAAAATAATATACCCAATGTTGGCTGAGACTAATCGCAAACTAAAAACGTGGTATCATGGAGGAATAAAGGAGGCGATCGCCACCATGTTTACACTCTTTGACCCCAGCCGCCAAAAACTGCCCATAAAAGTCTGGCTCGAGCATGCTGATGCGTTGGAAGCCGTCTGTCTGCAGCAGGCGCTCAATTTATCAAATCTTCCGTTCGCCCAGGGCTGGATTGCCCTGATGCCGGATACCCACAGCGGCTATGGCATGCCTATTGGCGGTGTACTGGCCACCAGGGAAGTCATAATTCCAAATGCGGTCGGCGTCGACATAGGCTGCGGTGTCATTTTTGAACGGACTTCGGTGAAGGTGGGAGAGGTGTTTAAAGGGACCATCGGCAAACGTCTTTTGGAGGTGATGGTGAGCGAGATCCTGCGGGCGATTCCGACCGGATTTGAGCATCATAAGGAGAAGCAGGCCTGCGAGGCGGCGGAGCGTTTTGAGAAGGTCCTTGAAAGTATTGAATTGAGAAGCTTTGAAAAGCCGTTATTGCAAGAGACCGAGCGGGCCTGTTTTCAAGTGGGCACCTTGGGGGGTGGGAATCATTTTATTGAGCTGCAGGAGGATGACGAGGGCTATTTGTGCCTTATGGTGCATTCCGGTTCGAGAAATATTGGACATACGCTGTGCTCGCATTTCAACAAGCTTGCGAAAAGCCTCAGCGGAAAGCTCCAGTGGCAAATTCCGGCGAAGTGGGATCTGGCTTATCTTCCCGTAAACAGCCCTGAGGGCCGGGCCTATATTCAGTGGATGGGGTTCGCGCTGGACTTCGCCCACGAGAATCGTGAAGTCATGCTGGCCCGGGTCAGGCACATTGTCGAGAAGGCTTTGGCGCCGCGGCTTGCCAATGAGGCTTTTGAGATTCTGGAGCATCATCATTGCCACCATAACTACGCTGCGCTTGAACGCCATGATGGTGAGGCATTGTGGATCCACCGCAAGGGCGCGATCCGCGTTGCAGAAGGCGAGACTGGGATCATCCCCGGAGCCATGGGCAGCTGGTCCTATCTTGTGAAGGGCAAGGGCAGCGCTGAGAGCTTTAATTCCTGTTCTCATGGCGCAGGCCGGCAAATGAGCCGCCACGAAGCCAAAAGGCGCTTCACGCTTCAGGAGACTTTGAGGGACCTTGAGCTTGAAAACGTTGTCCTTGGGAAAGTCAAAAAGGGTGACCTCAGCGAAGAATCCAGATGGGCCTATAAAGACATTGATGCAGTGATTGGGAATGAGCTCGACTTGATCGAGCCTATTAAGAGGATGAAGACTCTGGCCGTCGTCAAAGGGTAATAGGTGTTTGGTTCGGCCCAGTCCCCAACCACGTGTCCCTGTCCCCAACCAAATCCCAAAAAACACTAAACGCCTTTGTCATTGAATGATGACAAAGGCGTTTAACTTCTGGGGCCAGATTGGCTCATCTTAGTTTTCCATCTCCTTGTAACCGTAGAGGCCTGCGTAGTCATTGTCAATCTCGTGATCGCAAGATTCACAAACACCAAAACGATTGACTTTCTTTTGATCTCCGCAGCGCTTGCAAGTTTCAACATTCCACTGATCTTTGCTGATGTACTTCTCCATAACCTTCATCCTCCTTAGGTTGAATAATTGTATACAATTATTCTCTTTGTGATTATTATAGGGCCTCGTCTTTCATTTTGCAACCCCTTTTTTCGGTAAAAACTCAATTTTATTATGTTTTTTTGCAAATACATAACATTAAACTTGCATTTTTTAACTTCAAAAAGAATCTTGTATTGCATTGAATACATTTTATAAAATAATTTCACTTCACCTTTCGAAAACGGAAAGATGCATCTTTCTTTTTCAAACTTGCACATTTAATATCCATACGTTCGTTTGAACATAAAAAAACGCGCCCTGGCCGACTATTCGTTCGACGAGGGCGCTCAGCTTCTGGGATCAGGCTGAATCATATTAGTTTTCCATCTCCTTGTAACCATAGAGACCTGCATAGTCACTGTCTATTTCGTGATCGCAAGATTCACAGACACCAAAGCGATTGACTTTCTTTTCATCTCCACAGCGCTTGCATACTTCCACAGTCCATTGGTCTTTGCTCAAATATTTTTCCATAAGATCCTCCCTCAAAATTTGTTGTCTTGCTTAACCTCTTGTGATTATTATAAGTGATCATCTTTCATTTTGCAAGGGCTTTTTTGATATTTTTTTGATTTTTTTATGTTTTTCTGCAAGTGCACGGTTATCAACTTGCATTTATTATTTATTGTTTGAAATAAATTATTCTTTTATCTAAATAATGACGAAGTAGGACCATTTCTAATTTTGATTATATATTAATATTCGTGTTTCAATATTCGATTTTGTTAATCGAACCTTGCCTTTTATACTCATCCTGCCCCTTGCCGTTCCTCAGTCACAGCGCGTTGGTTTGCCATGCGCAGCAAATCGATTTTTCAGCCTTTCCTTAGACATTCCGAAAGTCATCTTGCATATTCCTGCACTTTTTATGCTTTGCGACCTTATACACATCATTTCAACCACATATGTCATTCGCGATCTGCAAAACCTATTAATGAATATTATAGTGACACTTCCTTCATTTCGCAACCCCTCTTTAAGCATTTTTCGCTGTTTAGCAATGTTTTTTTACAAGTACAAAATAGTTTTCTTGCATTTTCAGAAAGCTTTAGAAGCAAATCCTTCACTTTTAGTTATTTTATAAAATAAAACGCCACCTTCCCAAACGAAGGCGACGTTCGATAAAGTTGCATAAATATCAAAACATCTAAAACTGGTGACGTTAAGAGCCCGCGACAATCACCGTCGCCGGGCTTTCCAGGGTATGCGGTGAGCCATCAAAGCCCCCATAGACATTCACTTCCCTAAATCCTGCTTCTTCCAGAGCGCGAACGAGGTCACCAGCTTCTACAGGCAGCAAAGTCGTTGAGGCTTCAGTCTTTCCCTGACCTTCGATCTCCAGCTGACCATGAAATACAACTTCCGCGTCCTTCAATTCATAATGCCTGTGAAAGCGCATGCGCCCCTCCTGACGGTCTATCAAAGGCAACGACAAATCCTTGTGGGCAAGCACACGGTCATAATTGACCGTCTGTATGACCACAGAACCGCTTTCCTTCAATTTTTCCCGGCAAGCCTTCACCAACTCATTAACTTCAGCTAAAGAGCCCAAATGCACTAAGGTGTTCCCTATGCAATAGATCAGGTCAAACGGCCCCACATTCAGCTCAGGCAGGCGCCGCATATCGTAAACCAAGGCTTTGGGCGGATTTTCATCATTTTCTGTCTTAGACACCAGCATTTCCACCATAGGTGAATCCAAATCAAACGCGCAGACATCATAACCAAGGCGCGCCAGCGGGATCGCGTAAGTGCCCGTCGCGCAGCCGACATCAAGAACACTGCCGCGTTCCGGAAGCAGCGCTTTAAGGAACATCAGCTGCTTTTCATTGGTAGGGAAGATCACATCATAATAACGTCCAAGCATCTCATAAAAGTCCACAGGATCACCTCATCCAATTCTTCATTCGGGTCAATAGCCCGGTCGTCATCCACTGCTGTCACAAAGTCGCTTTGATTTAATTCAATTTAATTCAATTAGATATTATTTTATACCCGCTAATCGCTTTCAATAACCGCCCAAACCTCTTCATTCGCAAAATCGATTGACCAAAATCCGAGTCCCGGAAGTCCATAGCGTTCCATCAGCTCAAGCCGCATCTCCAAAGAGGCTGCGTCCTCCAGCCAAACTCTGTATTTTACGCCGTTTGATACATATTCAACATAATTCTGTCCCGTTTCTTCATCAAAGACCGGCATAAGACTTCGCGCCTCCAGCCACTCGGAAGTTCTGGCGTAGCTCAGCGTGGACGAGCTGACCTTCTTAGCCCCGCCAGTGCCTGACTCTTTCCAAATTCTCGTGTAGAGCGGCATCCCCAGCACCAGCTTTTCACGCGGGATCAGCGCGAGGCTTTTTTCAATGCCAGTCACGACCCAGTCCCGGGAAGCGACAGAGCCCGCCTTGGGGCTGGATGCCCAGTGCTCATCATAAGCCATCAGGAAAACAAAATCTACAGACTTGGACAACGCTGGACGGTCATACACTTTGGACCACTGATCGCTGCCCTCCGGCACGGTCACATCTATGGAAACCCATTTGCCGACGCGTTTCAGAGCCTCTGACAGCTTTGCCACATAATCGGAAAAGAGCGCCTGATCCTTCAGATACATATTTTCAAAGTCAATATTGATGCCCTCCAGGCCAAAAGCCACGGCATAAGCCACCACATGGGCAATCGTCCTGTCTGACAGTGCCTCGCTGCGGAGCATTTCCGAGGTCCAGGCGGGGCTGAAATGGTTGGCGTACAGCCCCCAGACCTGGATTCCCGCTTCCTGGGCGCGGAGCACGTAAGACATATCCGCGAGGCTCAGCACTATGCCGTCGACGTTGAGGTCGAACCAGGTGGGCATGATGACGTTTAGGGTGCCAAAACCATCGGCAGCATTGAAGTTAAAATTGTTTTCATAGCTATGAACCTGGTCCCAGGCACCGACTACCCGATCCAGCTGGGCCCTGTCCCCGACCGGAATCACCGGCGGCAGAAAATTCGCAGGGGAGGTCTCAATCCCATCCAGCCGCTCCAGGAGACCCATCCTGCCGTCCGCATGCAGCACATTCAGCGCCCCACCCTCAGTCCTGACCGCTGTCACAAACTGATTTGGCTGGACTTCGAAGACCTTTATGCCATCCAAACTCACCACCGCGCCCTTTGACACTTTCAAATTCACAACATCCGCCCGGTGGGTCAACAGGTTGAGCATGCCAGACTCAGGACTGCGCATCCAGCGCATGCGGTACAGCCGGGAGAGCGCCTCGAGCTCGACATAGCGCTGGTCGTCCACCCGGTAAATTGGCAGACTCAGCGTTTCAAGGCTTTCACTGAGCAAAGCGTCCGTCACGTCATCACCGGACTTAAAGCCCATGGCCTCAAACTTCATGTAAAGCCGCTCGCCTGAGGGACTCACGTAAGCGCCCTCGTCCAGCCACCCCTGAACAATCCGAATGTCCAAAAACAGCCGCCCCTCTTCCTCCACGTAAGTCATCCCGTTTGGAATCACCACGTCGTCAACCGTCACCTTGGAGCGGTAGAGGGTCTGCGCGAAGCGCGCGGAAAGCTCGTCATACTTAAAATACCAATAGCCCGCAGCCGCCCCGGAGGCCAGCAGCAGCAAGATTAGAACTATGATTGCGAAACGCTTCATTTGTCAATTCCCCCTAATCAATGCCTTGGCGCACGCTGACACGCACGCTGATTTTCAAAAGATTGTTTTTGCCGATGGTGTTGGTTCCCCAACCATCGGCAAAAACGCACTTTGAGGGCACTTACGCCAAAACACCGTAAAATACAGCGCCCATGACCCCCGAAAGCCCCATGACCCAAACCACCTTGACTTTAAACCTGGTCAATAGTGCAAACGCGATGGCACCTATAAGAGTCGCCCGCCAGTCCCATTCCACGGTCAGCCCTGTCGACACCGCAGCACTCAAAATCAAGGCAATGACAATAGGCCTGAGGGCGCTAAAAACGCTGCGAAGAAGATGATGCTCCCTATAGGGATAGAGGCGACCAGCCAAAAGGACCGAAAGCGTGATGCAGGTCACAACCACGGCAACTGTCGCCGCCGCAGAGCCCAGGATCCCGCCCATTTTGTAGCCCACATAGGTGGACGTGTTGATGGCCACCGGTCCCGGCGTCACCTGGGAGATGGAAAGGATATTGAGAAACTCCCGGTCTGTCAGCCAGTGATGGATCCCAACGACCTCATGCCGTATGACCGGAAGTATGGCGTAGCCGCCGCCAAAGCTAAAAGAGCCAATTTTAAAAAAGGTCAGGGCCATTTGAAGAATCAATGGCAGCTTCATTCAGACACCTCCCCTTCCCCGGACGACTTCACCGAATTCAGGCCGCTGTCAGACGGCGGAAACACTTTGTTCAGAAGCAAGCCCGTGACGATCCCCCCAGCAATCACAAGGATGGGGTGAACGCCCAGCGCAATCAGCAGAATCGCTGCCAAAGCAAAAATGCCAATATTGAGTGGTGACCAGGACACCTTTTTTCCAAGGCGATAAGCCGAAATCAGGATCATGACCGCCACCGCCGGCATCAGCCCGCTGAAGACCGGCTCAATGTACTTTGCGATATTCGCTTTGATCAGCAAATGCGCTATGATCACAATGATCAGAAAGGACGGCAATATGACGCCCAGCGCGGCCATCAGCGCGCCCCTCAGCTTCTTGAGCCGGTAGCCAATAAAAGCCGCAAGATTGACGGCAATGGGGCCCGGTAAGCTCTGGGCGACACTAATGATGTCCAAAATTTCCTCATCCGTCATCCACTCTTTTTTCCATACTATTTCCTCTTCGATCAGAGGGATCATGGCATAGCCGCCGCCAAAGGTAAATAATCCAATTTTAAAAAAAGTCGTCAGCAGTGCTCTATACATAAAAAAGACCTCCAAAAGACGCACAAAATATTCCTTTATATTGTAACATAAATTGAAGGCGGTCATCTCTGCGGAAATTTGACTTTACAAAAGCCATGCCATAAAGGCGTTTGGTTGGGGACAGTCCCCAACCAAACGCCTTCTCTAATTAAAAGGACGCCTTATTGAATAAGGCATCCTCAAAATTTTTATTTCAAGTTTTCCGGGTTCAGGACTTTCAGATCTTCTGCGACAAAGCGTCCATCCTTTCTGATCAGCTCGCCATCAAAATAGATTTCTCCGCCGCCATATTCCGGGGTCTGAATGCAGACCAAATCCCAGTGAATCGCGGAGGCATTGCCGTTCGAAGCGTCCTCATAAGCCCTTCCAGGGGTGAAATGAAAGCTTCCCATAATCTTCTCGTCGAAAAGTGTATCCTTCATAGGCTTCAGGATGTATGGGTTGACGCCAATCGCAAACTCCCCCACATAGCGGGCCCCCTCATCCGTATCAAAGACCTGGTTGATTTTTTCAGTGTCGTTCGCCGTCGCGTCAATAATCTTGCCGTTTTCAAACCGCAGTACAATGTTTTCATAGGTAAAGCCGTTGTAAACCGCCGGGCAGTTATAGGAGATCACGCCATTGACGGAATCCTTGACTGGCGCCGTGAAAACCTCGCCGTCCGGAATATTGTTTTCCCCCGCGCACTTAATGACAGGAATATCACCAATCGAAAAAGACAAGTCCGTACCGCTGCCAACAATACGCACGTCCCTCGTCTTCTCCATGCGGGCAACCAGGGCATCCATGGCTTTTGACATCTTTCCGTAATCGAGGTTGCAGACATCAAAATAAAACGATTCAAACTTTTCAAGACTTGTCGAGGCAAGCTGAGCCATGGCGCTGTTTGGATAGCGAAGCACGACCCACTTTGTGTTGTTGACGCGCTCGTTCGTCAAATTTGAAAGGTATTTTTCCATATATAGGCGCATTTGATCGCTGGGGACATCCGCCATTTCATTGACGTTATCCGGGCCTGTAATTCCAATATACGCGTCCATTTGACGCATTTTATAGAGGTCAACCTCTTCCCAAAGCTTGAAATGTTCTTCTTTACCCTGCATTACAATTTCTCTGGTGAGAACGGAATCCTTTAATTCTACAAACGGATAACCGCCTGCCGCGTGAACCTCTCGAACCAAAGCTTTAACCAAGGGTTTTGGGCTTTCTCCAACACTCTGAATCATTACTTTTTCACCTGGCTGCACATTACAGGAATACTGAACAAGATTTTTCGCTAATTGATTGATTCTCGGATCCATAATATCCTCCTTGTCAGATCTGACAGTGGTCGTTTACCCATTGACTGGTCGTCTTTATTATATACAAATAGTTTTGACATCGCAATAAATTTATATGGTCTTTTATGGCGCTATTTCATGGTTTTTACTCGGTTTTTACTCAGCTATTGTTCGGCGGTTGCACAGTTAGTGCAAGGCCTTTAGTTTTCAGGCCAGCGCTTTTAGAGTTATTTAATCCGCATTGCCCTGAGCATCTCCCGCAGCATCCCAGCGCTCTCAATCCTGGAAAGGGCATCCACTCTGGTACAGCGTCTGAGAATTTCAAAATAGGCCGGAGCGAAGGCGTGAGGCTCTATTGCCGCGATTTCAAGAAACATCTTTCCAAAACCGTATAAATCCACCGCAGCATCGCAGTGTCCAGGAAAGAGCTTTGCTTCCGGTGACGCATAGCCAAGGGTCCCTCTGAGGGCGGGAGATTCTCCAATTCTGTCTGAACTCTGAGCGAGAACCGGCTTTTCATCTCCTTCCCGGATGAGATGCCTGGCGGCGTCAAAGTCGATCAACACCGCGTCATCGAACAAATCTATTATGACGTTTTCAGGTTTGATGTCATGGTGGAGAAAACCATACACTTCATGGAGCCTGCTCAGAGTCGTCGCCAGCTGCAGGGACCACCTGACCGCATTCAACACCACCTTTTGAGGCGCCTCAGACATCAATCCCCTAAGCGTACATCCCTCCACCCACTCTTCCTCCACCACCAGCTCGTCTGAGCGATGGCCCGAGACCGACCAGTTGAAGACAACAGGCACATTCATGCCCCGCGGCGCCCGCATCAGCTCAAGAATCTCGAGATAGTCACGGCTTGGGGGGTTCTCATAGCGCTTTATGCAGCGTTTTCCCCTGCCCTCGAGACTCCGCACACAGTAGACCGCACAGCTTCCACCTCTCGCCACATCCCCCGGATGGAATTTCGACACCTCAGCTTTGATAGAGCTTTCTTGCCTGGCAACTACCTCATGATTTCCTTTCAAATAACGGCACCTCCAATATACAGTGGGCACAGGCCTCATAGCCCTCATGCTCCGCTTCATCCTGACTCAGCGGCCGGCTGGATTTTCTCAAGTGGAAGCAATTGGCTTCATGATATTTGGAGCCAGTCTTCGTTACATAAACTACTGCAGCGGTTTTTAGCTCTTTTTCCCCTGCGGGGCTGTCATTCGCCCTATAAATGGAACGCCCCGTTTTTTCGAAGCTTGTCACGATAGGTCCAAGGATTGGAACCTCCCGAACCCAATAGAGCTTGGCAACAAAATTTCCAGCTGCGTCTTCACGTAAGTAGAGGTACTGGAGATCAACCTCGCCGCCTACCGCCGCCAGATTTGCCGCCATGGCTAAACTCGTTCCAGCCGGCGACGTCATTTTTCCAGGCTCTTGAACAGCGATTTGCATGCAGGTGTTATGGAAGGCCTGCCGTGTGACCTCAACCACCCTGAGGTGTCCAAGATATTGGGCGAGGCCGAATCCAAGCATCAGCACCAGCGGCAGCGCGATCGCTGCTTCAACCGTAAGCACGCCGCGACTGTTGAGACAGTTCCTGAACCGGGACAGCCTTTTACTCCCAGCCATAGCCATCCTCCCAGGTCACCGCCGGTAAACTGCCCAACGCTTCGACTTGTATTGAAAATGCAGTTGCCCTTTGGCTCAGATCAATGCCGTTGAGTCCACCCTTGTTTTCTCCGCTGCCCAACGCTATAAGATCCATGGCACGCAGCACATGAGCGGTGCCAGCCTTCATCCACAGAAGCGCGCTGAGGTGGTCACCATAATCAGCATCAATGAAACCCTCAGAAGCGTTTGAGTTGTTTACAGGGCCAGTCTTACCCTCTTCTGCCAAGACTGTATCTCCACGCCCAGAGCCAAACTGTGTCTGCCACTTCGCATCCGTCCCATGGATCCAGGGCAGTTCTTCTCCTGCCAGGAGGCGCTTGAGGTCACTTCTGCTTTCCGCGGCAGCCCAGGTCACCACCAGCGCGGAGGAGGTCATCACCGCCGGGACGCCAAAAACGGTATTGACCGCCCCGGAGACCACCGCGATCCACTTTTGCTTTTTCTGGCAACCCGCGACATGGGCGGTGTTGCCCGCGAGCCGGAGGAGGAAAACATCGGCATAAGCCCTGGCTTCGTTAAAAACCTCTGCGCCATGTCCATACAGAAGATATTCCCTTTCGGCGTTAAAAAAAGTTTCTGCAGGTGCGTGCTTATAAAACGGCGTCCGGTTGTCTGCAGCCCGGTCCCTGAAATGCCTGGCAACATAATAAACGAACGCCAGGCGTTCCGGGGCCTCCAGCGGACGCCTCAACCCCTCGTACAATTGGCTGGGCAGCCTATCCTTCTGCGCCGGCGTCAGTTCAGGCCCGATCGCTTCCTCAGCTTCTCCCCCAACCTCTTTCCCATCACGGCCCACTTGATCTTCGGATCTACCCATCTCCCGAATCCAGCGAACTGCCTCAATCGCCAAGTCCTTCTCTTCCTCCGAAACCGTTCCAGAGCTTTCCCCGGATAAAGCCTTCTCAAATGCCTGATCTTCCTTTGAGGCTCCTGCTGCAGGCTCTTGCCCGCCGCTTAATCCCGGGGACTTCTCCATCCATGAAGAAAATCCTGACAAAGCCTCCTCTGCCGTCCCCGATGCGACCGACCGAGCCACAGCTTCCAGGAAGGCTTCCGGTTCATTCAGTGTTTGACGTGGCTCAAATTGCCACGAACGACGCTGACCCTTCCACCAAAACCCCAGCCTGCTCGATGCATTCATGTAGACCTGTGGATCCGCCACCTCAAGATCCACCGCCAGAAGGCTATAGGATTCCAGCAACCGGCGGTCATAGGTGTGCAGGATCGACTGTCCTGTCATCTCCAGCGTCCTCAAGGTATCCGCGTGTTTCATCTGGTTCATGCCATAAGTCACCAGCGCGCCAAACAGACCGAGGATGGTCAAAGTCATCATTAAAGCAAACAGCGTTATGGACCCCGACTCGTCCAAGCGTGCCGAACATAGCCTCTTGGAGGCCAAGCAGCGGTAAAGCTTCCACATCCTCCAAGCCTCCTTTCATAATCACCTCTTATGATCCCCCGCTTACTGAAGCTCTGGCGCCAAGCGGTACATCCCAAATATCAGGAAGTCTGCCGGTACTCTTACATGAAAAGAACGTGCACTTACAGCCTCAAGGCCCTTAAGCCAGGGGTGGCCAGGCTCAAGGACTGCATTGAGCTTTAGGGTTCGAAGACCCAGGAGACTATTTTCTTCACCCAAGCCGCCAAACGCGACAGAACGTTTGACCTTGACGGTACCCATCACCTTTAACCCATCCTCAAAATTTAACCGCTCTGTTTCGACGTGATGCATCTCAGTCATTCCCATTTGGTGGATCCCTGCTGCCATCAACAGGGACTGAAATTCAAAGAGCATGACAAGGACAATCAAAACAGCCATCATTATGGCTGCTGGCGTTAGGACCGCCGCTTCGACCGTCAGAAAACCCTGGCTTTCCATGAACCCGCCTAAAGAACTCGCGCCAGCAGTATAGCATGGTTTCACAGGAGGTTTGTCCATTGCTCCGGGCTTCTGCAGGATGGACTTTTGCGTTTTTTCAAAACCCTGTTCGGCCATAAAATGCATCCTTCCGTGAAAATTTCCGGGTTAACCACGACGACTTGTAACATCATGAAAGCTTTACGCTATTCCATATTTTTACTTTTCACTTCTATAGATTACCACATTTTAACATTTCGTCAAGACTGTTTCGTCCTTCACTTTGGCAATTTTGTTCAAAGCAGAGGTTGCACGGTTTATGGAGCAAGTGGGTGAAGTTCATCATTATGCGAATACTGTATTTTGTATTTATTATTCTTTTTTTAATTTCAATATTGACAGCTTCCTTGCATTTGGGTAATATAGATTTTGTGCCACAACCACACCCCCTCCCCACAGGGGTGCGGATGTACTTTAAATCACAAATCATTCAACCCTACAATACGATACAACGGAGGTACGTCACCATGACCCAAAAAATCATCCCATTCAAACAACCATCTGCAGTTGATCAAAAAGAAACAAAGCAAAAAAACAAGAAAAAATCACACATGGCCTGGTCTTGGATTATCATGGTTATTTTTCTCGCATTGTCTGTCCTCGACCTGCGCTTCGGACTCGGTGCCGTTTTTTGCATGACGATCCCTATGATTCATGCCCTGAGAGGCCACGGCAAAGTCCATTGCTCACACTATTGCCCGAGGGGGTCCCTGTTCGGCAAATTTCTCCAGCGCGTCAGCCTCAGGAATTCTTTGCCGGCATTTATGCGCACCAACGCCTTCAAGAACGGCCTTCTCAGCTTAATGGTCATTATGCTGACGGTCTCACTGGCCCATAATCATGATTCCATACAAACTATTGGCATGGCATTGTTCCGCTTTATGGCAGCTTCACTGGCGGTTGGGCTCCTGCTCGGTGTCTTTTACCAGCCCCGCAGCTGGTGCCAGGTCTGTCCAATGGGACATGCGACGAGCATCATTGCCACTTATCAGAAAAAAGCTGCGGCTTAGAACCTCGCACCTCATACCTGTCAGACCAACGCAAAAAGTCGGTGAAAGACAGCCTGTTTAAGCGCGTCCACCGACTTACCCACAATATTGAATATTATGTCGTAAACATCACAAAAGGGAAGGCGCCGGTTTTAAGGCGTCTTCCCTTTTTGACTTCTCTTTTATTTCGACTTTTTAATTATACTGCAACTTCCGAGTCCGCTGCCATATTCACGTCCGCTGCCAAAGCCGCCCCTAATCCAGCCACATTCCCCAGCGGCAGCCCCGTCATAGAAACCGGATAGCAGCGCCCCTTCTTGAGGGCTTGAATCAGATCTTTTTCCGTTTGAACAACACCGCTGACCTCCGTGGCATAAGCACCGACTTCTCCCGGGGCATGAGCGTCGCTGCCGCCCGTCATTGGAATGCCAAGGGCCAAAGCCACATCAGCGGCACGGTCATTGTGTCCCTTTGTCGTCCGACCATTGTAGCCTTCTATGGCGGTTAACCCCGTCAGCCCGTACAAAGCCTCTCCAAGTCCCCGGCCATTGCTTCGGAAAGGATGGGCAGCAATCGTCGCGCCACCTTTTGAGTTTACGTAATCAATGAGCTGCTGTGACTCAATGCGCTTGCCTTCCTCAACAGCAGGAAGCTGATCGACACCAAATACCAGAATGTCCCCAAGGGTTGTGTAAACTTCTACCCCAACGAAAATAGGCAGGTTGTGACGGGCACTTAAAAATCTTGCCTGCGCCCTCAAACCGAGCACATCATGGTCTGTGATCGCTATGCCCTCCAGTCCTCTGGACTTCGCCTCAAGAACAATCTGTTCGAGACTCAGATGGCTATCCTTGCTATGGGTTAATTCGTGAATATGCAGGTCAAATTTCATTTCAGTCTCACCTCTGATTATAAAAAAAACGGCCGGCAAAATGCCAACCGCCTGATAACAGTATAACCCAAAAGCATGGTCTAACGATATTGAGATTTTTTATCACACTTATGAAACCATTGAGATTTTCCATAAAGCACTAAAACGCTGGGTTTCAGCCATCACAAAACCACCCTGTCCACCATACGTCTATTCACTTGGCGGCAGAAAACCCGCCACAAAGACCAGCATGAATCCCGCGCCAAACCCAAAAGTCAACAGAGCGAGTCGCACGTATCCGGACAGACCAAGCCTGGAAGTCACAACCGCGATCAAAAGCGTGATCAGCATCACCAGAAGCCCCGCTTTTCTAAACGCCTTCGTGTTCAGCATCAATAAACCGCCTCGCTGCCTATGCCCGCAATATTTTCATGGACGTATTCCCGGAGCCACCTGACGACATCAATATTGTCCAGCGGCACATCCTCACCCAGCATCCGCCTGATTTCACGGGTACTGAGAGAAAACTTCTGATCATCCACGTAATGGGTCAAAATGAGATCCGTCTTTGGGCTTGCCAGCGCAATGGTCACAATGGTATCCGTCAGATTGCCCAGAGGAACCCGGTCTATATGGCTGAGCCTGAAAGTCGCGTTCAGCTCCGTGCCCACGCCAAGCTCAGATTTCAGCTCAAAGTCGCCGTCACAGCTTTCTGCCTTCTCCTTGAACATAGGAATTCCAAGACCGACTTTTCGGGTGGTTCTCGTCGTATAAAACGGATCGACAACCCGCTTCACCGTCTCTTCGTCCATCCCCCGGCCATCATCCTTGATCTTAACGGTCAGCCGGTCTTCTTTTTTCGATTCAATAATGACAATTCTCAGGGTTGCTGCCTCTGCGACAATAGAATTCTGGGCAATGTCCAGGATATGCAGGGATAGCTCTCGCATAAGCTTTACTCCTTTATGTTCAGTGGGGTTAACAAACTATCAATCAGACAGTCCAGTGTCCGCTCTTTAAGGTCAATCGCGTTTTCTCTCTCGGAGATCGCTGTGAGCTGGTGCGCGTCGGAATTTCTTAAAATCCTGTAGCCGGCAAGTTCAGGGTGGCCCGCTATAAATTGATCGCCCATTTCGCCAGCAGTGACTTCCAGTGTCACAAAGCCCTCACCCGGCGGAATAAAGCCCAGGTTGGACAGCAGGCTGTTCGAACCCCGGTTGATGTGCGCCGGAACCGCTACCCCGCCCAGTGCCTTAACCGCTGCCACTGCTTCGGTGAGGCTCAGCTGGCAAGAGGTGATCAGCGTGTGGACCACTTCGCCCACAGGCTCATCCTGATCATCCAGCATCCGCTGATGGCCAAAGCGCTCTGGGCGGTTGGGAAGCTTCAACATAGCTTGGTCGACAATTTCAAAGAAGGCCTCCAGAGCCTCGATCCACCGAAAAAGACAGAGGACGTGAACATCTTCCAAGGTCTGGAGTTCCATGGCCGGCACCAAAAGCATATCCCGCTTGGCAGCGACCGCCATGGCCGAGCGCACGTTGCCGCAGTGATTGTGATCCGCGATTGCCAAAATATCAAGACCTTTGATCATCGCCATATTGACCACGTTGTTTGGCGTCATTTCCTCTTCACCGCACGGCGACAGGCAGGTGTGCATGTGCAGATCGTAGTAAAACAGCATTATCTCAGCCCGGCTTCGTAAAGCACCTGAAAGATGCCATAAGCATCCAGGTCTGAGCCTACGACTGCAATGTTTTCCTCAACCGCCTTGTCAAGCACCGCCTGGTCCATAGACAGACCGTCTGGAAGAATGATACAGGAAAATTCGAGTAAAGAGGCCACTGCCAAAACGTTCTGATGGGTCTGAACGGTGATCCACGCGTTCCCCGCCTTGCCCTTCGCCATGACCCAGCTCAGCAAATCGCTGCAGTACAGCCCTGTGATCACCTGAGACTCATCCCCCACAGCGTAGACTCGAAAACCTTCAATTCTTTCAAGTTCTGAGATTTTCATAGAAGTCACCTCTCCTCCGAATCATTGTTTTTTCGTTCACTGTTTTTTCTGACGACACAATCGGCCAAAGTCGCCCTGCCCATGACAATATCCTCCGCAAGGGCCCTGCAGGTTGGCGAGCCGCAAGCCCCACAGTCGATCCCCGGCAGCATATGATAAAGCGCTTCGATCTTGGACAATTTCTCAAGGGCTACCTTGAAATCCGAATCCAGCTTCATGACCGGAAGCGGCTCAATGTCCTCGTCCCATTCCAGCATGCGTTCTGTGATTTCCCCAAAGGCCTCCATGGACACCTCCTGAGGATATTTTGCCGATAGTCGCCTGATCCGCCCTTTCGCAATGAACGGATTCTCCGGGTTCAGCGGACCACCGACACAGCCAGTGACACAGGCGTACCCCTCGAAAAAATCTATATCGTTGAGCTTTCCCAGCTCCAGCTGCTCAAGGACTTTAATGACCTCGTCAATCCCGTCGACTGCCAGATAATCCTCACTGCCCATGGCATAGCTCTGACCGCCCACCATGCCCCAGCCGACCCCCTTGCCGCTGCACTTGGAGATCTGCTGCACGACCTGAATGTCGTCATACATCCTCAAAAGCTTTGTGTAGACCGCTTCCAGGGATATGGCGCCATTAATCTGAGATTTCGCAATACCTATGGGCTTTCGAATACTCGTGATTTTCGCAGGGCACTCCGTCAGATAAAAGACACCTATGTCTTCCTGCGGAAGCCCGGTCATAGCTTCGACCTTTTTCCTCGCGATCCGCGCGGCAACTTCACCCGGTGACTCCAAACGGCTGATATGATCGATCAAGGTTGGAAAGCGCATCTGGATCAGCCGGATCACCGCCGGACAATAGACTGAGATCAAAGGCTTAGGATGACCCTCTTCCCCCACGCGCTTTTTCTGAATCTGCGTGATCAGGTCAGCAGCATAAGCCACATCAAAGACGAAATCAAAACCCAACTCGTAAAGCCCGTTCATGACTTTATTTATGTCGTACTCGAGGCCGAACTGCCCATAAATTGAGATTGCCGGCAGCGCTATGTTATATTTATAATTCTTAAGCATTTCCAAAGAATCAGATTGCGCGCCTTTTGCATTGTACGGGCATACCTTGATGCACATGCCACAGTCAATACAACGTTCCGTCATGATCTCCGCTTTGCCCTCACGCACACGTATTGCCTGGGTGGGGCAACGGTCGAGACAATAGGTGCAGCCATTGCAGTAATCGCGCTCGAGAATGACGGAGTGCAGAAATTTCTCCATGGTTACCTCCACCCCTAAATTTGAATGACCATTTTTATGCGGGTCGGTTCACCTTTCGCCGACTCAATGTAAAATTCATCACAGCATTTTTTCATGTTGGGCAGACCCATGCCGGCACCAAAGCCCATTTCACGGGCAGAAGTCTTCGCTGTCGAATAACCGGCTGTCATGGCAAGCGCCACATCCTCGATCCCCGGTCCACGGTCGACCGCCCAGATCTCTATGCGATCCCCCATGATCATGACTGTGATGACGCCGCCCTCTGAGTGAATCACAATGTTGATCTCCGCTTCATAGGTCATGACGGCGATTCTGCGGATCAGGTCCTTGTCCAAGCCAATTTCCCTGCACTTTTTCTTTATGTCGCTCGATGCCGCGCCGGCGTGAGCGAAGTCCTCTTTTACCACTTCGTAATCATATGCCATTGCCGCTGAGTCACGTTCCATTTCCAAGGCCTTGCTCATAGCGTCTCACCTCACTGGTTGATGCGCATAATGGGTACTGGACTTCGATACGTGATGTTATATTGGCACGCCTTCGAGTCCCTGTCCGTATAGAATTCCGGAGGTAGCATACAAGGTGTGCGGTGTTGAAATTAAAACCATGTCATTTTCTTCAGCGAGCTCAATCACTTCCATAGGCGGGCATTTTCCCCTGACAAAGACTATTGCGCTGAGATCAAGCATTTCCGCGGTACGGATGACCTGATTGTTCGTGAGTCCGGTCAGCAGGACGCAATCCTGCGCATGCTCCGACACGAAGGCGAGAACGTCGCTCATCAAGTCAGAACTGAAGGCGTAGTCGACTTTTTTCTCCATATATTGTTCGCCGACGATGATCTTGCCACCCAGCATTTCTACTAATGTTCCGATCTCCATATGAACCTCCTGCCGTATGTTCCGAAGACGCAGCCCATTGGATTGGGCATACGCTCAAATTCTGCATACTGTTCAGCAATGTAAGTTAACTTTTTAACGATCGGTTTTATTATAACATTAATTTTGCCTTTTTACACCGTTTCTAAGCCCGATTCAACAAATTGTCCAGGAGATTTTTAACGTCTTCAAAGACTGCTTCCACCGGCCGGGAGGCGTCGACTTCAACGATGCGTTCGGAGTGCTCAGACAGAAGGATCCTGTACCCCTGCCGGACTTTAACATGAAACTCCGCTGCCTCCAGGTCCAGGCGGTTGATTTCCCTGCCTGAGTCCCCATAAACGCGTTTAAGACCCTCTGCTGGATCAACATCCAGATAAATTGTCATATCCGGCAAGAAATCCTCTGTGGCGAAACGGTTCAACTCATAGACTTCGTCCATGCCAATTTCCCGGACGTAGCCCTGATAAACCACCGAGGAGTCCACAAACCTGTCAAAGAGCACCAAGTCCAGTTTGCCGAGCTCCGGCAGGACCTTCTGTGTCAGATGCTGACGTCTTGCCGCCGCGTAGAGAAGTGCTTCCGTCCGAACATCCATTTCCGTATGCTCGACGTCGAGAATAATTTCGCGAATTTTCTCCGCAATTCGCACCCCGCCTGGTTCCCTGGTGATCATGACATCCAGGCCTCTCGCCTCAAAGTGGTCCTTGAGCATTGCAAGGAGCGTCGTTTTTCCTGAGCCCTCACCGCCCTCCAGACTGACGGTTTTTGTTTTCTTGCCTTTTGACTTGACGCCGGGCGTTCTCAGCACATCATAGTAAAGCTTTTCAACCTCCTGAATGCCAACGCGCTCGTATCTTGTCACGACGCCCTCCAAGTCTACGACTTCGAGAATAGGCTCCATATCGCAGTTGCCCATGCAGCCCGTCTGAAGCACCTTAATGTGGGCAGCCCGGTCCTGGCCCATAAGATCCAGGAGCCGGGTCAGCGTTTGCCTGGCACCTGCCGTGATACCGCAGGTCGCCATGCCAATCCTCACAATGATTTTCTTATCGTTCCCGGAGGTGTTACTGGCGTCAACAGCCCTCAGCGCTTCCGACCGTATTTTCGTCAATTCATCCAAAGATTTCAAGTTGCAGTCCCCCCTATGGTCATTCCGACGTCCCATGAAAATACTCAAATACCTTTTCAGCCGTCCTGCGATTCATGCCATCTACCTTGGCCAGCTCCTCCACTGAGGCTTCCCTGATTTTATCAATGCTCTTAAAGTACTGCATCAGCCTGAGCCGTCGCTTTTCTCCGACACCATCAATCGCATCCAGAAGTGACTGGGTCATAGTCTTACTTCTCAGGGTCTTGTGATACTCCAGCGCAAAACGGTGAACCTCCTCCTGGATGCCCGCCAAAAACCGGTAGAGCTCTGGCTGTGTCCTTATTGGATAAAATTGCCCCCGGTAATAGAGCTGATCCGTCCTATGGTAGTCGTCCTTCACAAGGCCGGCAATTTCCAGTTCAAGACCCAAAGCCTTCATGACATCCAGCACTGCATGCACATGTCCCTTGCCGCCATCAATCAGGATCAGATCTGGAAAGTGAGAGAACTTGGCACCAATGGACGGCGCTCCCGAACCGCGCTGACCTATTCGGCCTTTATAGTGCCCCCCTGACTCCGCTACGGCTTCTTCTTCCGTCGCCTCCGCCTCTTCCGCTTTTGAGCCCTGGCTTTCGACCAGCGCCTCCAGAGCCGCCTGTTCCTCAAGGCCCCGCCGGAACCGCCGGAATAAAATCTCCTGCATGGAGCCATAGTCATCTGCGCCCTCAATAGTCTTCACTTTAAAGCGCCTGTAATCCCTGGGTTTTTTTTTGCCGTCCTCAAATACCACCATGGAGCCCACCGAAAGAACCCCATAGATATTCGAAATGTCATAAGCCTCAATGCGCCGGAGACGGCCCTTCAGCCCCAGCATATCCTTCAAAGCCGTTTCAACCTGATCCGACTTTTCCCGCTCACGCAGGATCCGTTCCTCAAATTTCTCCAGATATTCACGAGCGTTTTCTCTCACCAGCTCCAGCAGTTTTAGCTTGTCACCTCGCTGCGGTGTCGTCAGTTTGATTTTGAAGCTCGCCTTTTTGGCTAAAAACGCCTCCAGCAGCTCAAAATCCTCCGGCATACGCTCAACAACGATCTCTTTTGGAAATTCCGTGACATTGGCATAATACTGCAGGATAAAATCGTCCAATAAGACCTCTGGATCCTGAAAATATTCTTCTTCAAAGACATATTCTTCTTTGCCTATCATTTTGCCGCCCCGGACTGTGAAAATCATGACGCAAATCCTCGCCTCCGTTGCCCAGCTGCCAATAACGTCCTGGGAAACATCAGACTCATAGACCACCTTCTGCCGCTCCATCAGCTGATCAATGGCCATCAGCTGATTCCGGAGCTCTGCGGCCCTTTCAAATTCCAGCGCTGCTGCAGCAGCCTTCATTTCTCCAGTCAGCTTCTCCCTCAAAAAATCAGTCTTGCCCCCGAGAAACTTCAAAATCTCGTCGATCATAGCACGGTACGCATCTTGGTGCACGTTGCCCTGACAAGGCCCAAGACACTTGCGGATGTGGAAGTTCAGGCACGGCCGCTCCTCCATCTTTTCCAGCCGTCGGTTGCACTTCCTGATGGGATAAATCTCCTGCAGCGCTTCGATTGTCCTGCGCACCGCCTCCGCACTGGTATAGGGCCCAAAATAGCGCGACTTGTCCCTGGACAGCTGTCGCGTCATGATCAGCCGCGGAAACGCCTCATCCACCGTTACCTTTATATAGGGATACTGCTTGTCGTCCCGCAGCAGGATATTAAACTTTGGCTTATACTGCTTGATCAGCGTCTGCTCGAGAATCAGCGCCTCCATTTCGGAGTCCGTCAGGATGTACTCGAACTCCTCGACCACCGCGACCATGCTCCGAACCTTTGGCGCGTGGGAGTTCAGCGCCCTGAAGTACGAGGACACCCTCTGCTTCAAGCGCTTTGCCTTCCCCACATAGATCACGTTGCCCCATTTGTCCTTCATCAGATAGACGCCCGGCTTCTCCGGCACCTTCTTCACTTGCGCCTTTATGGCTTCCATGCGCGTCATAGTCATACTCCGTTTCTCATCTATAATCCCACCGGGCCCAGTTAACGACAGGTTGCCGATGGTTCCTGTCCCCCAAACCAAACATTCATAAACAATTCTATCATATTTTCAGTTTGATTGGTGAATTTCAACGTACGTTGGGTAATAGGTTAACATCACAATGGGAGGTGTTTTCATGAGTCTTTACGATCTTGCCGTCAAAATGGAAATGGACGGTGAACAGTATTATCTTGAACTCGCAAAAAACGCTGTGCATCCCGGCATCAAGGCTGTCTTTGAACTGATGGCAGCAGACGAACGCAAGCATTACGAAATTGTCAGCAACATCATTTCCGGCAGTGTTCACTTCATGGAAGGAACCAGCCTGGATACCCTCAAAAGTGTCTTTGCGAAAGCGCTCGAAAACAAGGAAAACCTCGAGATGCCGGAGCATGCCTTCGAAGCTTATAACAAGGCTGCCGAAATGGAACGCCGCTCCATCGACTTTTATCGTGACGCCTACGAGAATACTAAGTCAGACCACGAAAAGAAAATTCTGATCGAGCTTCAAGAGGAAGAAAATCGACATCTTATGATCGTCGAAAATCTCGCAGAGTATGTCAGAAGACCTGAAGAATGGGTCGAATCCGCCGAGTTCAACCACATGATGGAATATTAATCGACAAAAAGAAGGAAATTGGCACAGCTGAGTCACTTCAAGACTTCCAGGCTGTTCCAATTTCCTTTTTTATTTGAGCGAAAACGTCAAGGCCTTCAGACCCGCCGAATCAGTTTAGCCTGCTCCAAATAAGCGCAGACCGGTTCCTCAAGGTCCTTAGGCAGGCGCAGGCGAAGGCGCCCGCCCAATCCCTTCAATTTCAGGGTCAAAAGCGCTCCTTGAAGTGAGTAGGATTCGAACTCTTCATATAAATAAATCCCATTGGTCGTCATAGCCTTGCTGTTCAATCCATAGTGCTTTCGAAAATTCACGCCCCGCACCAGGATAATATCGTGCTGAAAATCCGCCCTGGCTAACTTGCCGCTGATGACCAGCAGAATCTCTGTCACTGCAATCCACGCCACAACGCTTATTATGATAATACGCGTCTCAATCTGATCGAGCTGAAAAAGCGGCACAAGTCCTGTCAAAGCAATCATAGCCACGGTGAGGATCCTGTCATAAAGCGGCGTTTCACCGGTCTTTAAAGAAAACCGGAATTTGTAAAGATCCGCTGCCTGACGGCATAAGGCCTCACTGATGGTCAAATAAATCAGGGGCTGGAAGACAAGGAAGCTGAACAGCCCGAAATGCCATGCTACAAGCCTGTCGCTTTCGAAGGGTTCAGGGATCAGAATGAAGGAAACCAGCACAAAGAAAAACGCGGCGACAAAACTGAAGGTCGCTAAAAAACTCCTGCTCAGTCGTCTTTTCATGTGGTCTTCTTCCTCGCTTTTCGTTTAGGTTTGATCGTTGTCGCTTGATCTGAAGCTTTCCCGGCATCCTCTAAAGGCACGGCTTCATTTGCGGCTTCCTGAGACGGCAACGCATTCCAAAGAGGTTCCTTCTCAAGTATTGGCCTCAGGTATTGGCCAGTATAGGAGCCTACACAGCGTGCCACCTGCTCAGGTGTTCCTGCTGCCACCACTTCGCCGCCTTTGTCGCCGCCATCAGGCCCAAGATCTATGATATAGTCCGCGGATTTTATGACGTCGAGGTTATGCTCAATAATCACAACCGTATTGCCGCCCTCCACCAACCGGTCAAGGACTTTGATCAGATGGTGGACGTCCGCGACATGCAGGCCCGTTGTAGGCTCGTCGAGGATATAAAGCGTCCTGCCCGTACTGACTTTGCTTAGCTCCGTGGCCAGCTTGACCCGCTGTGCCTCACCGCCGGAGAGCTCTGTAGAAGGCTGCCCGAGCTTGATATAATCCAGGCCGACCTCATGAACTGCCTTAATTTTGCGCTTAATTTTTGGAATGCTGTCAAAGAAGGCAAGTGCCTCCTCGACGTTCATATCAAGAACATCAGCAATACTCTTGCCCTTGTATTTCACCTCCAGCGTCTCCCGGTTGTAGCGCTTGCCTTTACAGACGTCGCACTGGACATAGACGTCCGGCAGGAAGTGCATCTCAATCTTCAGGATGCCGTCACCCCGGCAGGCTTCGCAGCGGCCGCCCTTGACGTTGAAACTGAAGCGGCCCTTTTGGTAGCCCCGCATCTTGGCTTCCGGTACCCTGGCGAAAAGGTCACGGATTGGGTCGAATACGCCGGTGTAAGTCGCCGGATTCGAGCGCGGCGTACGGCCTATAGGCGACTGGTCAATGTCTATGATTTTGTCAATCTCCTCGAGACCTTCAATGCTGAGGTGCCGGCCGGGTTTAACCCGGGTGCCGTTGATTTTGACAGCAGCGCTCTTATACAAAATTTCATTGATCAGGGAGCTCTTCCCTGAGCCGGAAACGCCTGTGACACAGGTCATCACGCCTCTTGGAATCTGGACGTCAATGCCTCTCAGATTATTCTCACTCGCGCCGAGGATCCTTATCCACTGACCATTTGGACTGCGGCGCTTCTCAGGCAGCTCGACCTTTTTTCGGCCGGAAAGGTACTGACCGGTGATAGAGGTCTCGCTGACCATAAGCTCGGGCACTTTTCCCGAAAAGGTCACTTCACCGCCGTGGATCCCAGCCCCAGGTCCCATATCTATGACATGGTCCGCCGCCATAATGGTTTCCTCGTCATGCTCGACCACCAGCAGGGTGTTGCCAATATCCGTCAGGTTTCTCAAGGTTTTCAGCAGCTTGCTGTTGTCCTTCTGGTGCAATCCTATAGACGGTTCGTCCAAAATATAGAGAACGCCCACCAAACCGGAGCCAATCTGCGTCGCAAGGCGGATCCGCTGAGACTCACCGCCAGACAAGGTACCGGCTGTTCTCGACAGCGTCAGATAGTCGAGGCCAACGTCTTTAAGGAAGTTTAGGCGCCCACCTATTTCTTTGACAATGGGCTCAGAAATCGCTTTTTTCATTGCGTCGAGCTCGACGCGTCCAAAGAAGTCAACCAGATCCCGAACGGCCATCTCCGTCATTTCATGGATGTTGATCCCGCCAAAGCGGACAGCAAGGACTTCATCCTTGAGCCGCGCGCCGTGGCATTTTTCACAGGGTTCAAGGCTCATGAACTCGCTGAACCACTCCCGCATATTGTCAGACTGGCTCTCGTTATAGCGCCGCTGAATGTTGGGAACAATCCCCTCAAAGGTCGCTTTGTATTTCTTGTAACCGCCAAAACGGCTGTCAAAAAAGATCTCAAACTCATGAGTCCCAGAGCCGTAAAGAATTGTCTCAAGAGTTTCAGGTTTCAGCTTTTCAACCGGTGTCTCCTCTGATTCTTCAAAATGGTCCAGAATCGCTTTGATCATCTGAGGGAAAAAGGTCTCCTGGCCACTATTGGCGACCGGTGCTATTGCGCCCTCTTTCACAGAAAGCTTCCGGTTCGGAATGACCAGCTCAGGATCGATCTTCTGCAAATAGCCTATGCCTTTACAGTGCTCACAGGCGCCATAGGGCGCGTTGAACGAAAACATTCGGGGCTCCATTTCCGGAATGCCAAGGCCGTGCTCCGGACAGGCAAACTGCGTGTTGAAGACAAGATCCTCACCCTCCAGGATATTGACCACTACCAAATCACCCGTCAGCTTTAGGGCGGTTTCCACCGAATCGGAAAGTCTTTGCTGAATGCCCTCCCGGACAACCAGCCGGTCAATGACCACCTCTATCATGTGCTTTTGGGTCTTGCTCAGCTCAATATCTTCTGAAGCTTCCCGAATCACACCGTCTATCCGGACTCGGACAAAGCCTTCCTTTCGAATCGATTCAAGTTCTTTTTTGTGTTCGCCCTTTTTGCTTCGAACGACTGGGGCCAGCACTTGAATCTTTGTCCCCTCTGGAAGACCCATCACCCTGTCCACGATCTGATCCACAGTTTGCTGAGAGATTTCTACGCCGCAGACTGGACAATGGGGTGTGCCTGCTCTGGCGTACAAGAGCCGCAGATAATCATAAATCTCTGTGACTGTGCCAACAGTGGATCTTGGATTACGGCTCGTTGTCTTCTGATCTATAGAAATTGCCGGGGAAAGTCCGCTGATGGATTCCACATTAGGCTTCTCCATTTGTCCGAGAAATTGACGGGCATAGGCCGACAAGCTCTCCACATACCGCCGCTGACCCTCAGCGTAAATCGTGTCAAAGGCCAGGGAAGATTTGCCGGATCCGCTTAGACCCGTAATGACGACCAGTTCATCTCTGGGTATGTCTATATCGATATTTTTCAGGTTGTGCTCCTTGGCACCCCTGATTTCAAGTTGATTCTTACTCACCTGTGTCACCTCAATTTTTTCTTAAGCGCCTGAATTTTATCCCTCAGCACAGCGGCCTTCTCGAATTCCAGATTGGCTGAAGCGACGTACATTTCGTTCTCCAGATCCTCGATCATTCTCTCCAGGTCGGCAGAATCCAGGATCAATGCCTCGATCTCAGGATCAAGTCCCTCTTCAGCGACCTCGGTCGCTTCAATGATTGAGCGGATCGATTTCACAATACCTTTCGGGGTAATGTTGTGATCCAGGTTGTAGGCATGCTGAATCTCTCTTCTGCGGTTGGTCTCGTCAATTGCCCGCTGCATGGACCCCGTAAAGACATCCGCGTACATGATAACCCGGCCGTCAATATTTCTCGCCGCCCTGCCAATCGTTTGGATCAAAGACGTTTCTGACCTCAGGAAGCCTTCTTTATCCGCATCCAGTATAGCGATCAGGGATACCTCCGGCAGATCCAAACCCTCCCGCAGGAGGTTGATCCCAATCAGTACGTCAAACTCCCCTACCCTGAGCCCGCGAATGATCTTGTTCCGATCCAGCGTCTCAACTTCAGAGTGCATGTATCTGACCTTGATATCCATTTTTTTAAAGTACTCCGTCAGATCCTCCGCCATTTTTTTGGTCAATGTTGTCACAAGGACTCTCTCTTTTCGGGCGACCCTTATGAGGATTTCCGAATACAAGTCGTCGATTTGACCCTTGACCGGCCGCACCTCAATGTGCGGATCCAGGAGGCCTGTAGGACGGATGATTTGCTCAACCACCTGACTGCTCCTGTTCAGCTCATAGGCGCTTGGCGTTGCGCTGACGTACAGGATCTTGTCCAAAACGTTTTCAAATTCATCAAAGCTCAGGGGACGGTTATCCAGAGCAGACGGCAAGCGAAAACCATAATCTACCAGAGTATGTTTTCTGGACTGGTCTCCGCCATACATGCCCCGAACTTGCGGTAAGGTCACATGGGACTCGTCAATGACCATCAAAAAATCCTCCGGGAAATAATCAATGAGCGTAAACGGCCGGCTTCCAGGAGGCCTGCCCGACAAGATCCTCGAGTAGTTCTCAATCCCCTGACAGAAGCCCATTTCCCGCAGCATCTCAATGTCATAACGCGTCCGCTGCTCAATGCGCTGGGCCTCCAAAAATTTCCCTTCATCCTTATAGAACTTGAGCCGTTCTTCAAGCTCCTGTTCTATGACGGAGATGGCCGCTTCAATTTTTTCCTTGCTCGTCACGTAGTGGGACCTTGGGAAAATGGAAATATGCTTCCTGTTGCCCAGAATCTCCCCGGTGAGAACGTTGACCTCAGCAATTCTTTCGATCTCATCCCCAAAAAGCTCCACTCTTATAGCGCTTTCTTCAGAAGCGGCAGGGAAGATTTCAATAACGTCGCCCCTGACCCTGAAAGTGCCTCGAGTAAATGCAATGTCATTTCTCACATATTGAATCTCGACCAGCTTCGACAAGATTTCCTCGCGGGATTTAACCATGCCGGGACGGAGAGACAGCACCATGCTGTTGTAGTCAATTGGGTCCCCCAGACCATAGATGCACGAAACCGACGCGACAATGATCACGTCACTGCGCTCAAACAGCGCCGCTGTCGCCGAGTGTCGCAGCTTGTCTATTTCGTCATTGATCGACGAATCCTTTTCAATAAAGGTGTCGCTGTGCACGACATAAGCTTCCGGCTGGTAATAATCATAATAACTGACGAAATACTCCACCGCGTTGTTTGGGAAAAACTCCCGAAACTCGCTGCAGAGCTGAGCTGCCAGCGTTTTGTTGTGGGCCAGCACCAAGGTTGGCTTTTGTATCTTCTCAATCAGATTAGCCACCGTAAAAGTCTTTCCAGACCCTGTGACCCCAAGCAAAACCTGTTCCTTCATGCCGCTTTCGAACCCGGATGCCAGCTTTGCAATTGCCGTGGGCTGATCTCCCGTAGGCTTGTATTCTGAAACGACTTGAAAAGTCATTTGATCACCTCGTTATCCAAACGTTTGTTCCCTAACTATTATACTCCTCGAACCCTTTACCCGTCAAATAGGTTGGTTGGGGACAGTCCCCAACCAAATTTCAAAACACACCTCGAGAATCGTTCTCAATTGCGCCAAAGCTGGAAAAGGACCCCAGCGCGCCAGGGTCCAATTTTGTCCGTCAGGAAATCACAATGCCTTTTTCCTCAAGACGGCGATCTACATGACGGCGATAATAATTTCTGATGACTGCCGCCGTCGGAACTGCCAGGAACATTCCGAGCAGCCCAAACAACCCACCGCCCAGCAAAATGGCAAGAATGATCATGAACGGTTTTACGCCTACAGAATCTCCAAGAATCTTCGGTCCAAGTATATAGCCGTCAAATTGCTGCAGCACCAAAATGAACAGCAGCACCCACAGAGATTGGATTGGGCTGTAGAACAGGGTGATCAATACAGCTGGAACCGCGCCAATAAACGGTCCAAAATACGGGATCATGTTCGTAACACCAACGATCAGCGCCAACAGAATTGGATACCGGATCCCCATGAAAATCAAACCAAAGTAAGCCAAAATACCAATTATTGCGGAATCAACAATCTTTCCAATGATAAACTTCGTAAACATACGATCACTTTCATGCACAAAACCGCACAAGCCCTCCGCCGTTTCTTTATCAAAATGTGCGTAGGCTGATCTCTTGATGCTGGAGATAAATTTTTCTTTGTCCTTAAGCAAGTATATGGATAAAATCAGACCAATCACAAACTTGAAAATACTGTTCGCGAAACCGAGAACCCCAAAGAACATGGCGCTGACAGCCGTGTCTAAATTTTCACTGATGGTGCTCAGCATGTTGTCCAAGCTCCACCGTTCCAAAAATTTTTCCAAGTCGAAAAATTCAAAGCTCTCAATGCGCACAGACGCGTCCAGCAGAAATCTCCTCAAGGACTCAAAATAGGCCGGCCCATTGTCTATGATGTCCTGGATGCTCGCAGCTATACTCGGGACTATGCCCGTCATGGCCAAGTAAAGGATCCAGGCCGCAATCGCGTACGTCGCCACCAAACTCATCATCCTTGGCAAACGAAGGAATTTCTCCAAGTTTTTCATCAGCGGATTCAAAATATACGCAATTCCAAAGCCCCATACAAAGGGCATAAGCAATCCGACGAGCAGCTTCACAAAAGACCAGACGCTGACGTAGTTCTCTACAATTTTAAAAAGGATCAAACTGATGAATAATACTGGCAGCCACTCCAAATGCATGACGCGAAGCAGATGTTTTTTCAATTCGAAGCCTCCTGAATTGACGCGTTTTCGGTCGTCTGAACAGATGCCTTGATAACATCAATGGCTTTTTCGAGCTGAACGTCCTGTGTCTCATCTTCCACAGGCTCTATGACAATGTCCGGTTCTATACCGACACTATGGATATTCGTGCCATCCGGTGTGAAATATTGTGAGGTCGTCAGTTTAAACGCTGTATTGTCACGCAGCTCAATCACAGATTGAACCAGTCCTTTTCCAAAAGTTTGAGTGCCAATAACGACGCCTGACTCTGAGTCCTGTACAGCGCCTGTCAGTATTTCCGACGCGCTGGCGGAGCCGCCGTCGACAAGAACAGCCATAGGCAGATCCACTTTTTCCTTGTCCGACCGGTAATAAGTCTTTTCGCCGGCGCGATCTTCCATATAGACTATGACTTGCTCACCCAAAAGATAATCCGCGATTTGCGTACATTCACTGAGAGAGCCCCCGGGATTCCCTCGCAGGTCTATAATCAGCCCAGTGATATTTTGAGCCAGAAGCGCATTCAACTCCGACTTAAATTCCTTGTAAGCGTCCTCATCAAAAGAGGTAAGCCTCAAATATCCAATTTGGTCCTCAAGAACCTCTGTCTTGACCACCTGTACCTTTATTTCTTCTCTGACAATCTCAAATTCCATGAGCTCCGTCACACCTGCGCGGCGAATGGTCAGTCTGACAGCTTCACCCGGTTTTCCCCGGATCATGCTGACTGCCTCTTCGTACATTTCCACATTGACATCCTTCTCATCTACCGCGAGTATGATGTCACCGGATTTAACCCCTGCCTTTTCCGCCGGTGTATCCTCAATAGGGGAAACGACTTCAATGTAGCCATTTTCATTTGGGCTCACCACTATGCCAATCCCGCCGTATTCCCCCGTCGTCGAAATATTGAAGTTCTCATAATCCATTGAATTCATATAAACAGAATAGGGATCCTCCAAAGATGCGAAGAGTCCTTTCAAAAGTCCATCTTCAAAATCAACACCTGAGACATCCTTATAGAAATACTGGTCAATATAGCCCTTCAGCTCTTCAACCTTGCTGTAGCGCTTGTCCAGAGACTGATAATATTCCAGGTCTGTTCTCGACATTAAGACCTTGTCGCCAATCCGCAGCTGAAGCAAGTTACTGACAAAAAACGTCCCAACCGCAGTGAGAAGCATCATAACAATACACAATAGTGCCACATTACTTTTTTTCAATTGACCACATCCTATGGTTGTCTGACGTCGCCTGCGACCTTTACTATAAAGGCTGGCCTTCGCCCCTTGAAAGCATTTTCATTTACCCCGTCACCCACGGTACCGGATTGACGTATTTTCCGTTCTGACGGACCTCAAAATGAAGGTGCGCCCCTGTTGAAACGCCCGTGGTTCCAACCTTTGCAACCGTTTGACCCTTGGTGACCTTTGTCCCGGCCTTGACGACCAGCGAAGAGCAATGGGCGTAAAGCGTCACAATCCCACCGCCGTGATCGATCATGATCACCTTACCATAGCCGCCAAACCAATCCGAATAAATGACTTTCCCATCCAGCGCCGCAACGATCTTGGCGCCTGAGGGCGCTGCGATATCGATCCCTGTATGCATCTTATAAGTCTTGTAGACCGGATGAAGCCGGTTCCCAAAAGGTGACGTGATGCGTGTATAGCCAGGCGTTGGAAACATCATTTTACCGCCCACATATTTTTCAGTCGTCTTCAGCTTCGCGATCAAACTTGTGATTTTCTTCGCGTCTTCATTCAGTCGGTCTTCCTGTGCCTCCAGCGCTTTAATATCTTTTTTGAGGTTTTGCTGCTCTGTGTCCAGGCTGGTAAGATCTTGTGAGAGCTTCTTCTGTTTGCTCGACAAGTCGGACTTGAGGGACACCAGTGACGCTCTCTGTTCTTCCAGCGCTTTCTTTTTTTCCTCAACTAAATCTCGCTGCTGCTGCATATATTCAAGCAGTGTTGTGTCATGCTCATAGATTTTTTGAAGCATATCCATGCGACTCAGCATATCTTCAAAATTGAATGAGCCAAGAAGTACCTCGAGATACCCGACATGCCCTGTCTTATACATGACCCGAAGTCTCTGATTCAGCGTGTCCTTCTTCTCGACGATCTTGGATTCTGCGTTGGCCAGTTCCATTAAGGTGGCATTCAGCGTCCCTTCCGTCGTGACAATCCGATCAGAAATATCGTTGATTTCACCTTCAACGGATCTGATACTGTTTTCAATGCTTCCAATCCGCTGCACCACGGATTTCTGATTGGCGGTCAGCTGTCTTTGCTGCTGATCAATTTTCTTCATATCCGACTGCAGCTTTTTCAATTGCTCCTGATATTTCTGCAAATCCTGACTGCTCGCATAGCTTTCCATGCCTACCGCGCCAAAAACCATGACAACCGCAACCAATGCGGCGATCCATCTTCTCAAGGGGGGCGACCTCCTTTCAGTGAGCTCATTATACGTTCAAATATTTTTTCATGGACAAAATACTGCCTAAAATACCTATACCTGAGCCAATGACAATAAACAAAATCAATATATCCTTCATAACGGACTCAACACTCACCAGATACGCGGCGATCAGCACGTAAAACTGGCTGCTCAGGATTGTATGCAGGTACTGATAAAGCGCGTAAATCACACCGGCAGACACCAATGCACCAAGGAGCCCAAGCACCGTCCCTTCTACGAGAAATGGCCAGCGGACAAACCAGTTCGTCGCGCCCACATACTTCATGATGTTGATTTCCCGACGCCTGGCGTTAACTGCCAGCTTCACCGTATTGTTGATTATAAAGGTACTGAGGGCTACCAGTGTGAACATAACCACCAGGCCTACTGTCCGGATCATATCTGCAATATTCATCATCCGTTCAATAATCTCCTGGTAATATTTGATTTCCTCAACACCCTCAATCTTCTCAATATTGCGAACGACATAATTCGCGAACCCAATATCATTTAAAGTGATGATGAAGCTGTCCGGAAGCGGGTTGGACTCAAGCCCGTCGAGCAGATAGCCATTTTCCTGCCACTGCGTCTTCATCTTCTCCATGGCATCTTCCTTAGTCTCAAAGACGACCTCTTTCACGCCCTCAAGGGCGAAAATTTCCTGACCTATTGTCTCTATCCGCGATGTCTCAAGGCCATCATCCAAATAAACCTGAACAGAGTCGAACTGCTCTTTCGCCCCTTGGGCAAGGGAGTTTATATTGACGATCAGTATAAAAATGATCCCCAAAATCAGCAGCGTCGCCGCCACGGAAGACAGAGAGGCTAAACTCATCAGCCTGTTGCGCCACAGATTTTTCATGCTTTCCTTTAATGTATAACGTATCGATCTAATCTTCACAGCCGTAGCAACCTCCCAACTCATCCCTGATGATCTTGCCTTCGCTCAGCGCTATGACGCGCTGCTGCATGACATCAACGATAGTCTTGTCGTGAGTGGCCATGATGATAGTTGTCCCTCTCTGATTGATCTGTCTCAGCAGCTTCATGATTTCCCAGGAGGTGTCCGGGTCCAGATTGCCTGTTGGCTCATCTGCTATTAAAACCGGAGGGTTATTGATCATGGCCCGGGCTATGGAAACCCGCTGCTGCTCGCCGCCGGACAGCTGATGGGGATATAGTTTGTGCTTGTCTGCAAGGCCGACAATACTCAGGATCATAGGCACCTGCCTGCGAATGTCCCGCTCTTTGGCTTCAATAATTTCCATGGCAAAAGCGACGTTTTCATAAACGGTTTTGTTGGGTAAAAGTCTGAAATCTTGAAAGACAACGCCGAGCTGACGCCTGAGGAACGGCACTTTGCGCCTGTGCATATTCGAAACTTTCTTCCCGCAGACGTAGATTTTTCCTTCAGTCGCGTCAGATTCCTTCAGCAGCAATTTGATAAACGTCGATTTTCCGGCACCTGATGGCCCAACGACGAAAATGAACTCTCCCTTTTGAACATCCAAACTGACATTCCTTAGCGCTTCGTGTCCATCATCAAAACGGACAGTGACACCCTCCAGGCGAATCTGCGGAAGATCTTCCGGCAATTGATCCGCAAAATGCATATATAATCACTCCTCGTTGACGGCAGACGCCTTTTTGAAATAATTTTAGTTAGTTTAACCAATACTTTTACATCACTACTATTCTATCTCAATACCAGCCATAAGAAAAGCGAACATTAAAAAAAACCGTATGTGCTCGAGGTTACAGTTAAATGACACCCCCCTTTTACAAAGTAAAAAAGTCAACCCTTGCCAATTGGGCCGGGATTGCCTATGATGTAAATAAGCCATTGATTTAAGAGGAGGACTTCCCATGGACAAGCAGACACTCCGAGCGAGTATTCTCGAGCGACGCAGCAGTCTTACAGAAGAAGAGCTTGACGCTAAAAGCGCTCAAATACTGGACCAGCTTATTCACACCCCACTGCTGGACAACGCCAAAACCGTCATGATCTTTATGGACTTCAAGGATGAAGTCCGTACCGCGGGAATTATTGAGCACCTTTGGAAAACTGGAAAGACCCCGGTTGTGCCAAGAGTCAACAAGAAAGCAGACCGTTTGGATTTGTATTCGATCCAATCCTTCGACGAGCTCATCCGCTCCGCCTATGGCATTCTTGAGCCGTCTAAAGACAGGGTACCGGACATCCAACCATCGGATCTCGATTTGATTCTTTCCCCAGGCGTTGTCTTTGATGTACTCGGCAACCGGATTGGGTATGGCGCTGGCTATTACGACAAGCTGCTCCCTCACGTCAGGACGGAATGTGTGGTCTGCGGGATTGCCTACGACCTTCAGATCGTACCGAACGGGCAGATCCCTGTGGAACCCCACGACATCCCGCTGGATTATCTGATTACGGAGCACCGGATCATCCGAACGCCAAATGCAGATTTAAAGGGCAGATAAGCGACCCTGAAACTTGGTGTCCCACCGACACCGGTTTTCACCGGCATCCACCCTTAAAACACTTCAAAAGAAATTTCCCATAAGACACAAAGATCAGAGGACACCGGGCCGCGTACTACGCCCTGTGTCCTCTGCTTCATTTCATATTAAGAAATTAAAATTTTAATCGTAGAGCCGGTCTGCACTAAACCGGATCTCCAACGTCGTCCTCAGGCTCGTCTTCAGGTTCATCTTCCGGCAACGGATTTGGCCCTGGACCCGAAACCGGTTCAGTATCCTTGTCGCTTTCATTTTCATCTTGACCTTGATCTTCTTCCAATACCGTTTTTTCCTCAAGCTCGGACTTAATGGCCTTTGCCACCCGCAGAGCTTCCAGCTCCGCCGGCGAAGGTGTGATCAGTTCCTGAAGCTTTCTGTTGACTCTGTCATAGACAGAATCCTTCGTATAAGAGCCATCCGGATTCATGTCCCCTGCTTCCACTCCGGTAAGGATCTCAATGCCTTCATCAATGTTCTTCACAGAATAAATGTGGAAAGTACCGGCCTTCACAGCGTCTATGATCTCTTCAGGCAGCATGAGGTTCTTGACGTTCTGCTGGGGGATGATGACCCCCTGCTCGCCATTCAAACCCTTGAGCTTGCACACTTTGAAATAGCCATGGATCTTTTCGTTGACCCCGCCGATAGGCTGAATCTCCCCACGCTGGTTAACCGAACCAGTGACTGCGATCGATTGGCGAATTGGGAGCTCGGACAGGCTGGACAGCAGCGCGTAAAGCTCTGTGCTGGAAGCAGAGTCCCCGTCAATGCCAGAATACAGCTGTTCAAACACAATGCTGGCCGTCAGTGCCAACGGCTTATCCTGAGCGAATTTGTGACCAAGATAGCCGGAGATGATCATGACACCTTTGTCGTGTATGGCGCCACTGGTGCGGGCTTCACGCTCTATATTGATAATCCCGGCCCTGCCCCTGTAAGTGGACACTGTAATTTTGGTAGGCTTGCCAAACTGATACTGCCCTGAGCCGGTGACGGCCAATCCGTTGATCTCCCCGACCTTTTCACCGGAAACATCCAGGAGGTAATCCCCGTTTTCAAACATTTCAAGGACTTTCTCCTCGATTTTGTTGTTGCGCTTTTCCATCATTTCGAGGGCAATTTCCACGTGCTTTGATTCGACGATCTCCGAACCGTCTTCATCCGCCCAGCTGTCCGCTTCATAAATCAAATCCACCAGCTTGTTCAAATGAGAGCTCAGCTTGTTTTGGTCATCCGCCTGGCGGGAGCTCTGCTCTATGACCCGGCCCACGGCGCAGCGGCTGAAGTGCCTGAGTCCATCCTCGTGGCAATGCTTCGCGATAAAACGCGCGATTTTATCAATATTGTCTTCACTGCGGTCCATCTCAATGTCAAAATCCGCCATGACTTTGAACAGCTTTCGGAACTCCTCATCATAATAATAGAGCAGCTGATACGTATATTGATCCCCAATCAGGATAATCTTGACGTCAAGGGGAATAGGCTGTGGCTTCAAAGTCGTTGAGACAATAGCTCCGGTTTGGCTCCCCAGGGACTCAATGGTGATTTCGTCATCCAAAAGGGCTCTCATCAAACCTTTCCAGGCAAATGGCATAGTCAGGATATCCTTCGCAAGGACAATCAGGTAGCCCCCGTTGGCCTCGTGAAGAAGTCCGGGCTTAATCATGGTAAAGTCCGTTTTTAAAACGCCGAGCTCGTTCTTGTATTCAATACCGCCCAGCAGGTTGTAATAGGTTGGATTCGAGGCAAAGACCACCGGCGCCTGCTCTTTGCCGTCATTGTTGACGAACTGGTTTATAGTATACCGGTCGAAGAACGACTCACTGCTCTTTGGCATCAGCGCTGCCAGCGGACCTGTCGACTCTTCCTCGCCACCATCATTCTTAAACCGCTCCAGGTGCTCGACTATGTCGTCAATCAGATAATTTAAATACTGGATCACCGCCTCGTTGTCCCTGTACTTTTCGAACATCTCCGCCAAGTGGAAGGTCGCGATCCGCCTGCCGGTCTTGGCGTCCAAATCCATCATTTTCTGTCTGAACTGTTCCTCAGCCCCCCGCAGCCGGTTGAAAAGGTCCGAGGTTTCAATGCTCAGTTTTGCCGATTGTTCCTTAAGGGTCTCAAAGTCCGACTCCGACAAATTCCTGTATTCTTCTTCCGTCATGGGCTCATTGTTCTTCAGCGGTATGCTGATGAGTCCCCGCTCATTCTGTGCAAAACGAAAGCCGTATTTTTCCCCAATTTCATTGAGCTCATCTATAATGGTCTGGGTGTTCTCCGTATATTCCTGAAGAAGTCCGGCCCTGTCGTTTTCATAATCTTTCCCCGAAAAGGCATTCGCGATCTCCTTTTTGAGAAAGCTGATGATAAAGTTCATGCTCTTTACAAATTCCTTGCCTTCACCTGGCGGTAAGCCTATGGCGATTGGTGTTCTGGCCACCTTGAAATTATTGACATACAACCAGTCTTTTGGCGGCGTTCTAAGCTTCGCGGCTGCCTCAGAAAGATGGCGCACCAGACTGTTTCGTCCTGTACCCCAGCTTCCGCCTACATAAATATTGTAACCTTTTCGCTTCATTTTGAGTCCGAATTTGACAGCCTCTACCGCTCTGTCCTGACCCATGATTGCCTTGAGAGGCTCAAGCTCTTCCGTCGTTTCAAAGGGCAGGCAGTTCAAGTCACAGGCTCTGGTCAATTGATGCGGTTCGAGTCCAAATTTTTTCATAATAGTCCTCCTCCCTGACATGTTCGTTTATACCCTCTATTTCAACGCTAACCTCAAAGTCGTCGAAAAATCCAAGAATTTGATTTCCCAGTCTACAGCGTTAATATTCTCCCAAACGCAAAAAAACGGCGCCTCAGGCATCTGATTTGACTGCCTGATTGCGCCGATTTTGATTTTGTTTTCAAATTAACAAATAAATTACTTCAAGAAATCCTTTAGCTTGTCCCCAAAGAGATCACCCAAAGTCGCAGATGCGTCATTAGCTTCCTCTTCCTGCTGAGCGTAAGCTTCATAAGCCTCAGCTTCGTTGTCCTGGGCCGCCTTGATGCTCAGGGAAATACGCTGTTGATCAGCGTCAATGCCCAGAATTCTGACTTTGACTTCTTGACCTACAGAGAGTACATCCGATGGTTTTTCAACCCGCGCATCAGAAATCTGAGACACATGAACCAGGCCCTCGAGACCTTCGCTAAGCTCCACAAAAGCGCCAAATGGCTGAAGTCTTCTGATCACGCCTGTGACGACCTGATCGACGCGGTACATTTCGTTGACCGTATTCCACGGGTTGTTGGCATAATCCGCAAGGCGCAGTGAAATTCTGCGTTTTTCAGGATCGACATTCAGCACGGTCACTTTGACTCGATCACCAACTGAAACGACTTCAGAAGCGCTCTTGACGCGCTTCCATGAGAGCTCGCTCAGATGGACCAGACCATCAACACCGCCAATATCAACAAACGCGCCAAAATCCGCGAGACGTCTGACTACGCCCTCTACGGTTTCACCCGCCTGCAGAGTTTTATAAATTTCTTCTTCCTTCAAGGCTCTTTGCGCTTCGAGATATTTACGCCCTGAAACGACAAAGTCCTTTTTGTTTCTGACTTCAATCGCGACAACATCCATTGATTCGCCTATGACTTCATTCAGGTCCTCAACACGCTCAAGTCTTACCTGTGAAGCTGGCATAAAGAATCTGATGCCTTTATATTTACCCACGACGCCGCCTTTGACGACTTCAGAAACTTTCACGCTCAGTGGTGTGCCACTTTCGAGGGATTCGTTGATCTCGTCCCAGACATCCAGCGCCAGCGCCCTTTTTCTTGAAAGGACGACATTGCCCTGCCCATCATCCTCTTTGACGACGACGAAGCGAAGCTTAGCGCCGACCTCAACACTTTCAATAGACGAACCATCTTCAAAATCCATTTCGTTCTTTGGCATGACGCCGTCTGTCATATGCTCCAAATTGACGACGAGCTCCTCGCCATTATTGGAAATGACCGTACCTTCTACACAATCGCCCTGGTTGAGGCGCGTCATCGATTTATCGATATCGCCCATGAGCTCTTCCATTGTCATCTCATTATCCGTCATTAGTTCCACCCCTTAGTATCAATCAGAATACTCTCATTATACAGGACATCCCGTCATTGGTCAAACTCGCCCAATTTTTGACCAATATTCCCTATTTTTTTGGTTATTTCAAAGCAAAGCCGCCTTGGGCCCGTCGCTGACGACATGCCCAAAGCGGCTTGATAGCATTGCAGTGTGAAAATCTAAAGTGAATTCGTCTAAAAACTGTATCCTTTAATTCCCAAAGGCTCCAAGCTACAAGCTTCCTGCCGGCGGCGGCGTTTCCGAATCTTCCCAGTCCTCAATGGAATCCGCGATCGATTTGCCCGGCGGTATTATTGGAAGGACGTTGATGTTGGAATTCAACTCTACAACGATCAGGTTTGCCACCGGATCTGCCGCAGCAGCATCCAGCGCTTCAGAAAAGCCCTGCAGATCGTAGACCACCTTGCCCTTGAGGCCAAAGGCACTCGCGAGTTTTTCGAAATCTATAACGTCGTGAATATCCGTTTCACTGTAGACGCCGTTTTGGAACATCTTCTGCCATTGACGAACCATACCCAGGGCATTGTTTTTCAGCAGAACAATGTCCAGCTTAATCTTGTGCTCTGCCAGCGATGCCAGCTCATTCATATTCATTCTGAAGCTGCCGTCACCGGTGATCAGAAAGACCTTTTTGTGCGGGCAAGCGACTTTGGCGCCAATTGCCGCCCCGAGTCCAAAGCCCATGGTCCCGAGCCCACCTGAAGTCACCCAGTTTCTGATGCCCTGGAATTCGAGGTACTGCGCTGCCCACATTTGATGCTGTCCGACATCTGTCGCGAATAATGTATTTTCATCCATCCGGTCGTTCAGAGCGGCAAAGATGCTTTGCGGCGTCAGGGCATACTGATTCTTATAGGCAGGCTTTTCGTAAGCCTCAATTTCCTGAAGCCAGGCTTCATGCCGGCGAACACCAAGCTTTTCAACAATCTGGCCAACCATGGTCTTGACATCCCCTACAAGGGATAATGCCACTGGAATGTTTTTGTCTATTTCGGTTTGATCCACGTCCAAATGAATAATTTTGGCTTGCTGGGCGAACCTTTTAGGATCGCCAATGACCCGGTCGCTGAATCGCGCGCCTATGGTCACAATCACATCCGCCTCGTTCATCATTCGGTTGGCAATTTTTGAGCCATGCATTCCAGCGAGACCATAGGACAGCCTGTGGTTCCTTGGAAAGCCGCCCAGGCCCATCAGCGTGTTGAGAACGGGCGCGTCCAGGTTTTCAGCCAGCCTCATAAGCTCTGGCTCACTCTTTGACAGCCTGACACCCCCACCAGCGTAAATCAGTGGCCTCTTCGCATTTTCAAAAAGCGCCGCAACCTTTTCAAGTTGAGCTTCATCGAGGCTCCGCAGCGTCTCTTGAGTCTTGGCAACCTCTCTTGAGATTTCAGGGGACCACTCTGAAAGGAAGAAATCCTTTGGAATGTCGACCAGAACCGGTCCAGGTCTGCCCGAAGTCGCAATCTCAATCGCTTCAAGCAGCGTTGGAACGAGATCCTTCATGGAACGCACCAGCGAATTGTGTTTGGTGATGGACATTGTGATGCCGGTGATGTCGATCTCCTGGAAGGAGTCAAGGCCGAGAAGCCCGCTTGGGACCTGACCTGCGAGGACAACTAAAGGAATTGAGTCGATATAAGCCGTCGCGATCCCCGTGACTGTATTGGTCGCGCCTGGTCCTGAGGTGACAAAGCAGACCCCCACGTTGCCGGTGGCTCTTGCGTAACCATCGGCAGCGTGCACGACATGCTGCTCGTGGGTGAGTCGTACGTGATGAATCTGATCCTGGTATTTATACAGCTCGTGATAGAGCGGTATGACCGCGCCCCCCGGATAACCGAAAACGGTTCCGACACCGGCGTCAATAAGTGTTTTGATAATTGCTTCCGCGCCATTCACAAGCGGTTCCTCCTAACGGCAAATCGCGCCCTTGGATGCTGAAGAGACGCTTGCCCTGTATTTTTTAAGATAGCCGGTAACCGGTCTGTCCGGCGCTTCCCAGTTCGCCTTGCGCGCTTCCCAAACCTCAGGCTCAACGTCAACGTTAAGCGTTCCCTTGTCGAGATCGAAGGCAATCGTGTCACCTTCAGCGACAAACGCGATAGGACCGCCTTCATAAGCTTCCGGTGAAATGTGTCCAATTGCGCCGCCACGAGTTGCTCCGGAAAAACGTCCGTCCGTCAGAAGGGCGACGTGCTCGTCAAGTCCGAGGCCGCTGAGGGTAGAGGTTGGCGCGAGCATTTCGCGCATGCCCGGGCCGCCTTTTGGTCCTTCGTAGCGGATGACAACTATGTCGCCTTTTACGATCTTTCCAGAAAGGAGTGCTGACGTTGCCGCTTCTTCAGAGTCAAAGACTCTCGCCCGGCCTTCGAATTTTCTCATCTTTGGAGACACTGCCGATTGTTTCACGACCGCACCCTCCGGCGCAATATTCCCAAACAGGACCTTGATCCCACCCTGATCCAGATAAGGCGCATCCGTTGTCGCTATAACCTTGCCATCTGGCTGTTTAGCCTTCGCGACACGGGTTTCGAAGTTGCCGTCCACGGTCTGCTGCGACAAATCAAAGCGATCAATGGCCCCGAGGGCTTTAATGACAGCGCTGATGCCGCCGGCTTCATGAAGGTCCTCAATATGATACGGGCCTGCTGGACTCAAACGGCAAAGGTTTGGCGTACTTTTGCTGATTTCATCCACCCTTTTGAGGTCGAGGACCAAGTCGAATTCAGCCGCGATCGCCGTCAGGTGAAGAATGGTATTGCTGGAACCGCCCAGAGCCATATCCACTGCAAGGGCATTCTCGAAGGCTTGAGGTGTCATAATCTGGCTTGGCGTCTTGTTTTCTTCGTAAAGCTTCATAACTGAGGCGCCGGCCATTTTCGCCAGACGCGTACGATCTGCGTAAACCGCTGGAATAGTGCCATTGCCCGGGAGACCCATACCGAGGGCTTCCGTGAGGCAGTTCATGGAGTTTGCGGTAAACATGCCGGAGCAGGAGCCGCAAGTCGGACATGCGCTGTTTTCAAGCTCGTCGATTTCTTCCTCCGACATACCGCCCTGTGCGTGGCGGCCAACGCCCTCAAACACAGTTGTGAGATCCGTCGCTTTTGACTTGGTCTTGCCGGCGAGCATAGCGCCGCCGCTGACGATAACAGTTGGGATGTCGAGTCTCGCCGCCGCCATAAGAGCAGCTGGAACCGTTTTGTCGCAGTTCGGGATGATGACGAGGGCATCAAACGCGTGGGCAATCACCATAGTCTCAATGGAGTCAGCGATCAGCTCGCGGCTTGGAAGGCTGTATCGCATGCCTCTGTGGCCCATGGCGATCCCGTCGCACACAGCAATAAACGGCGCTGCTATAGGCATGCCGCCATTCATCAAAACGCCTTCTTTAACTGCCAGCGCCAGCTTGTCGAGGTGGGTATGACCGGGTACGATTTCATTGTGGCCATGAAGAATGCCGACGAGCGGACGCTCGATCTGCTCATTGGTGAGGCCAAGGGCTTTGAGAAGAGAGCGGTGTGGCGCTCTCTCCACACCGCTCTTCATAGCGGAGCTCTTCACTTTATTTCACCTCCGACTGTTTGATCCACGACATCATAGAACGCAGATTCTTGCCTGTTTCAACAATCGGATGCTCAAGTTCAGCAGCTTTTATTTTATTAAAGATCGGTCGGCCCTTTTCGTTTTCTTCAATCCAAGCTCTTGCGAAATCGCCATTTTGAATTTCAGAAAGGACCTTTTTCATTTCAGCACGGGTATTCTCGTTGATGATGCGCTTGCCAATCATGTAGTCGCCGTATTCAGCCGTGTCGCTGACACTGAAGCGCATGTTCTCGAAGCCGCCCTCGTAGAGGAGGTCAACGATCAGTTTAAGTTCGTGGAGGCACTCGAAGTAAGCGATCTCTTTTTGGTAACCCGCTTCAACGAGGGTATCAAAACCAGCCTTGACGAGCTCTGTAGCGCCACCGCAAAGCACTGCCTGCTCACCGAAAAGGTCCGTTTCAGTTTCTTCTTTGAAAGTTGTCTCGAGGACACCCGCTCTTGCAGCGCCAATACCGGCAGCATAAGCGAGGGCTTTGTCGAGGGCTTTGCCTGAAGCGTCCTGATGAATCGCTACGAGGGCAGGAACGCCACGGCCTTCTTCATAGACTCTTCTGACCAGGTGGCCTGGGCCTTTTGGCGCAATGAGGTAAACGTCAACATCCGCCGGCGGGACAATCTGGCCAAAGTGGATATTGAAGCCGTGCGCGAAAACGAGGGATTTTCCTGCAGTCATGTGCTCAGCAATACCCTCATCATAAACCTTCTTCTGACGCTCGTCAGGAACGAGGATCATGACGACATTTGCAGCACGTGCCGCGTCAGAAACACTCATAACTTTAAGACCATCTGCCTCAGCGCGCTTAACGGATGGGCTGCCTTCATAGAGACCAACCACGACATCGAATCCGCTCTCTTTAAGGTTCATGGCGTGAGCGCGACCCTGGCTGCCGTAACCAACGATAGCCACCGTTTGACCTGCGAGTGCTTCTTTAGAAATTTCGTTTTCGTAATACATCTTTGCCATTTTAATATTTCCTCCTTTTTATCGAACCCAGCGGACGTCATGGACGCCATAGAGTTTTCTGACATGATCAAGAGCGCGGTCCGTCGTTTGGTCCGGCGCGTCCAGTGTGATCCAAAGGGCCCCTTCGTGCTCCTCCATCTCAACGCCGACGACGTCGAACTCTCTTCTTCTCAACGTGCTGAGGACGCGGATCAATCCATCTACACCATGATCGACTTTTGCATGAAGTTTCTTCGTCATTTTAATAACCTCCTGTCTTATTTTCACCGGCGCCTTACGGGTATAAAAAAAGACCCTCCACCACCACGAGCGCCACGGCTCGTAGAGATGGGGGATTCCCCATGGTACCACTCTACTTTACGGTTAAAAAACCGCCTCTTCGAATCGGCGAGCAACGTCGCGAATTCCAGTCTTTTAACGGGGACAACCGTACCGGTCTACTGTTAGTTCGAACCGGAAGCTCCGGAGCGATGTTTCACCGGCGACCCTTACCCGTCTCACACCCTATGACGGACTCTCTGAAAGGACCATTGCCGCTGAAGCTCTCCTTCAACGCATTTAATCAGGTATTAAATGGATTATACTGAATGAACAATTGATTGTCAACACAAGAAAGTTGACTTTTTTACATAATCGTCACAATTTTTTATAAAATTAATGGAACAGAGGCAGAAAAGAAGTGTCCATGGCTTTCAGCCCATGGTCACTTCCTCTGCCTCATAAAAGTTTATTTCAAATTCTCAACGACAGCTTTCACGAGATGTGCCGCTGTCAGGCCATATTTTTCAAGCAGCGCCTCCGGTGTACCAGACTCGCCAAAGGTATCCTTGATGCCTATGCGGACCACTTTGACCGGGCACCCCTCAGAGACAGCCTCAGCTACAGCTGACCCGAGGCCACCAATGACGCTGTGCTCTTCCGCGGTAACAATCAGCTGGGTCTCGCTGGCAGCTTTTAATACAGCCTCCGTGTCCAGTGGCTTGATCGTGTGGAGGTCCAGAACCCGGGCTGAAATATTTTGCTCAGAAAGCGCCTCGGCAGCTATCAACGCCTCATTGACCATGATGCCTGTGGCGATCAGAGTCACGTCTATCCCCTCGCGAAGCACAGCTGCCTTGCCTATTTCAAAGGCTGCGTCCTCTGGGTAGAGGATTGGAACCGCTGAGCGTCCAAGACGTACGTAAACCGGTCCGTCAATTTTAAGGCTCGCTTCAATCAGCGCTTTGGCCGAAACCCCATCTGAGGGTTGAAGCACAGTCATATTAGGAAGCACCCGCATAAGCGCTATGTCTTCGATCGCCTGATGGGACGCGCCGTCCTCGCCCACTGTGATGCCGGCATGGGTCGCGCAGATCCGCACGTTTAAATTCGGATAGCAGATGGAATTGCGGATGATCTCAAAAGCGCGACCTGCCGCAAACATTGCGAAGGTACTTGCGAATGGCTTCAGACCTGACGCCGCCATGCCCGCTGCGACCCCCATCATGTTCTGCTCAGCAATGCCCATATCAAAAAAACGCTCCGGATATTTCTTCGCAAAGACATCTGTCTTCGTGGATTTGGAGAGATCCGCATCCAGTGCAACAATTTCAGGGTACTTCTCACCCAAGGATGCCAGTATTTCTCCGTAGGCTTCCCTGGTCGCCATTTTTTTCTGAGCTGAAGGCTTAGACATGCTCAGCACCTCCCAATTCTTCGATCGCGCGGGCCATTTCCTCTGCAGAAGGCGCTTTGCCATGCCACCCGACCTGGTCTTCCATAAAGGAGACACCTTTCCCCTTGACAGTTTTCGCGAGAATCACCGATGGCGCAGAACTACAAGCTCTGGCTTCTTTGAAGGCTCGCTTCAAATCATCAAAATCATGCCCCTCCGCCATGATGACATTCCAGCCAAAGCTCCTGAACTTTTGGTCCACCGGCGAGACTGACATGACCTCATCATTGGTTCCGTCAATTTGTAGACCGTTGAAATCAAGAATAGCTGTCAGATTGGACAGCTTGTAATGCGCGCCGGACATAGCGGCTTCCCAGATGAGTCCCTCGTTGAGCTCGCCATCTCCCAGCAGCGCGTAGACGCGGCGCGAATTTCCCATCACCCTGGCCGCAACCGCCATCCCTACGGCCGTTGAAAAGCCTTGTCCAAGAGAGCCTGTCGACATTTCAACCCCCGGTATATTTTTCATATCCGGGTGGCCTTGAAGCCTCGACCCCAGCTGTCTGAGCGTAAGCAACTCCGCTGGATCAAAATAGCCCCGTCTTGCCAGTGCCGCGTAAAGCACCGGTGCCGCATGGCCTTTCGAGAGGACGAATAAATCCCGCGACGCCCGCTTTGGCTCTGAAGGGTCAATATTCATTTCGTCAAAGTATAGTGTCGTTAAAATTTCTACTGCAGACAAAGATCCACCAGGATGTCCGGATTTTGCGGCATGCGTCATTTGAATAATGTCCTTTCGGATCTGACGCGAAATGTTCTGTAAATCAGCGCTTTGGTGCGACACGTCTGTACCTCCTGCTTCTTCTTGAGTGTGATCAGCGGCTTTTTTGCCCTGTCAAAACGGATGTTGTTTGCTTGTATTTACTATGACAACAAGTTTCCCAGCCTGCCTGAGACTGATTGGTTTTAGCGCCGCGAAGCACTTTTTTCCTGATCAGCTTGTTCATAGACTTCCCTATGAACACCATTTAAGCTCGTTTTAGGTTCTTCTTGCTTTGGCGTGTAGGCTTTGCTGAAATCTCTGCTGAGCATGACTGTCAGCATAAATTTGGGAAGTGCCATCATCCGACCAATACGGCTCGGGTTTTTAAGTAACCTATACAGCCATTCCAAATTCATTTTTTGATAAAACGCCGGCGCGCGCTTGGCGGTTCCAGCCCACACGTCAGCACTGCCCCCAACGCCCATGGCGATTTTAACATTAAGTATTTTTCGGTGCTTGTAGATCCATTTTTCTTGTTTAGGTGCGCCCATAGCCACAAAAAGTATATCCGGCTTGAGCTCGTTGATGCGGTCTATGATTTTTAGTTCCTGTTCAGGCTTGAAATAACCATCCTGGAACCCCTTGGATTCTATGCAGGGGTATTCCTTCAGTATCGCTTCTGTTGCCCGTTCAGCCACCCCGGGTTTTCCACCTAAAATGTAGATGGATCGTTTTGTCGTATGACAATATTTCAAAATTCGATCCATCAGTTCTATGCCAGGCACACGATCTTCCAGCCCCAGTTTGTGAAGCTTTGAAGCATAGACCAGCCCAATCCCGTCCGGCACCACGAGATCTGCCTCACGGAGGATCGCTTTCAATGCCTTATCCTGTTGTGCCATCATCACAATCTCAGTATTAGGCGTAAAAATCATGGACAGTGCCTCTATATCCATCAGCTGCAAAAATCTATTATAGGCTTCCGCTGGATTTACTTTATCGACACGCACACCAAGTATTTTAATCGCTTCATTTGACATTAGCTTACTTTCCTCCCAGCAATTTCACAAGTTCGCGCTCATTGATATCAAGTCTGGTTTTAAGATCTTCAACTGCTGAGATGAGTGCTGCGCGATCTGTCTCTGTCTTTTCGAGCCTGAATAAAATCTCTTGCGTCAATGTCTCAGGGCTAAAAGCGTTCACTGGTCCAAAGGTGGACTGACCAATGGCCTTCATGAAGTAATCTATCTTGGGGTCATAGGACAGGGCAAGCAGTGGCGTTCCCGCGACCGCCGAGAAAATCAGGGCATGCAGTCTGACGCCCACCAAAAGATCCATACTGTGTATGACGCTGAGGATCTCCTGAATAGCATGACGCTCCACCAAGGTATATATCTTGTCTCCAAAATCCACTTTCAGGCGCCGGATCACTTCCAGGTCCTCTGAAAAATGAAAGGGTACGAAAATAACGGCGCAGCGCTCACGAAGCAGCGCGTTAACGACTTCACAAAGCGCGTCATACGCGCCCTGTTCTCTGAAATCCTTCGACCGCAGCGCAAACGCGACACGCTTTTGGGTTGAGTTTTCATTGAGCCCTGCTGCCTTCAGAAGATTTTCCCCCAGAGCCTTGCCCGGACACGCCATGTCAATAACAGGATCCGCCGTTACAAAAAGCTTTTCTGACCGAATGCCCATCTGAATGAGATCTTTCTTGGAATTCTCTTCCCTGACGGTTATGATGTCGGCACGGTTCAAGACCCACTTTGTTAAAACGCGGTTTACCGGTTTTTGAATTGGCCCAATCCCCTGGCTGTAGACCATGACCTTTTTCCCAAGCAAGCTGGCAGCCATGAGAATCATCAAATAATAATGGATGCTCAGTCTGCCTGTCACGTCCTGGATCAAACTTCCACCACCGCTGATGAGGGTATCACATGACCAAACTGCCCTGAGGACTTTCAGTGGTCTGGCGCGCTCAACCGCCCGTATGCCATATAGAGACCGCGTCCTTTCAGGATTCGCGGAGAGAACTGTAAGCTCAGCTTCAGGCACCGCACTTTGGATCCGCTTTACCATGGTATCCAAAATGGCTTCATCCCCAATATTGCCAAAGCCGTAATAGCCGGAAATCAGAAGATTATGCCTGCTCATTGTCACGGCTCCTTTGCCACTTCAGATAAAGTCCCTCTATCAGCCACTTATCCAGGGCGAGCACAAGAAGCACGGCGGCAGCACCTGTCAGAACCCCGAGCCCCAGCGCGTACAGTTCTCTTGCCGTGGACAAATACAGCGGAGATCTGAGATGCGAAAAGGTGTTTACAATGGAGGAGTACCCCAGTGAAGCAACGAGGACCAGCGGCAGAATAAAGACTTTTTTCTTTTTCGCAGCCAGTGCTGTCACCATCATAACCGCCGGGAACGCCATAAGGAATTCCTTGGTTCTTGGACGGGCCAACAGCATCTGCTCCAGGGCATTTCTAAAAATCATCTCCAGATTTGAAGGTTGAAGCTCAGTTTCATGACCGGACCTGGCAATGTAGACATAAGCGACGACACCTGCAGCGCCCAGGATTGCAATGTGTTTAATCTTTATGCTGGCTTCGAGGAAGGCCAGTAAATCCTTCCAGTAAACACTGCTGCTTTTGATAGCCGCCTGTTCAGCAGACGACTTCCGGCCATAGCCGAACTTTAAGATATAGAGGACTGCGGCCACGGCGACAGGCGCTCCCAAAGACAATTTGACACCTCGGAAAAATTCCATTTCCAGCAGGTAAGAGGATGACGAAAGGAACCCGCCTACATAGTATCCACCTATAAAGGATGCCACAAAAGTCACGACCAACAGGGCCGCAGCTCTGACAAGGATGCCTGAAGCACTGAGCGCTGACTTCCGGTCGTAAAGCTTTTTAAGCTGATCCAATAAAATGAAGACTGAAACCGCGGGAAAAATAAGACTGGAGGACAATCCCAACAGCGTGGTTGACAAATTGGGCGCAATATAAAGGGCACCTGCTGCACCAATGGTTCCGAGGCCCGCAAAGGCAGCACCTAAAATCAGCGAAATCCTGAAAAGTTGTGCAAGGAGCCAAACCACCGCGGCTGCGAGGCCCATAGCTGAAACGACTTTAAGTATAAGGGGCGGCGCGTTGAAGGCCATGATTCCAGGCTCCCCAAAGGTCAATCCATGAGCTTCCAGACGCCTCTCCAGAGAGGAGAACATTCTTTCATACTCGTCCTGATCTGTCAGGTAAACCCGGTCATTTTCAAGAAACGGCCTCATGTAAATGCTCCGAATGTTGCGCTCTGTTATGGCTCTGTAAAGCGTATTTTCAATTTCCTCTGAGCCCTCGTAATTATACATGCCCACCCGCTTTTGGATATAGCGGACTACAGGGAAGACTCTAACCGCATTGAACTGACTGTTTTCTGCCACGTAATCCGCACCCCGGGTCTCGACGTGGCCCAGCTGATTGCCCGCTTCAATGAGGCTGGTCGACAGCCCCAGCCTGTCCAGAGACTGAATCAGCCGGTCCATGGACATGACCTCTTCCCCGTCATAGCCTATGACTTCCTGACCGCTGTAAATAATATAGGATGTATCAAACCCATACGCTGAGAAATCCGCTTCAAAGGCTTTGAGCGCCAGTGTAGGATTCAGCGGATTATTGATTGGACGGGGCAGGACTTCGAGCCCTCCGTCCCGGACTGCTTCAATCTTCTTAGTATCATAACCTATACCAATGCGGTCGAGGAGACTGCCCGCGTATACATCCGGCCTCTCGACCACCTTGCCGTCTGCGGCTGTTATAATGCGCCCCGTCTCGAATAGCGCCTGTGTCACAGTGCCATCTATGATAAACCAGGTTGTGTGCGCATTGCTGTAGGATTTATAAAACGACGGTCCTACCCTTGACCTAAGTCCAGCTTCAATAAAGGCTGCGAGCTCTGGGTCCGAGGTCTCAGCCACCAGGTCGTACCTGTCTGTCCGGCTGCTCTCCAGATCTGAAATTAGCATTTCCGGAAGTCCAAGTGCCCAATGGCTGCGGGAAACGAACTCCAGCTGGGTGAAATACGAAAGAGGCTTGCCTTGGGCTTTTAAGCTCTTCAAGGTTTCTTCGTTCAAGGCAACATGCTTCACACCTTGTTCAGAAAAAAACGCCATCCATGCTTCGAAGGACATTTCCGACTGCTGTGCCATTTCGAAAAATTCATCATAGTCCAGTACTATATCTACAGTTCTCGCCGCCCGTTCCGCTCTTGCTCTGGACACACCGAGAAGGCCCGTCGCGATCAAGCTCAGGGCCATCATAATCACCAGTATTTTCTTCAATGTTTTATTCATGCTTTCGTACTCTCCTCGTTTGGCTTCAGGGCAGCTGCCTCTTCGCCTGCCGTATTACTGAGCCGGCCCCGTCACTGAATACTTGCCGGAGATCATCAGCCAGGTACGGGCATTGATTTTCATGCCTCTGCCGTCATCTTTAGGAATAATGATGAGATGGTTTAAAGGAATCTTCTGTCCCATACCAAGCCCCGCGCCCCCGGTGACATCCGGGAGATCATTTTCAGCCGCGATCGCCGTCGCGGAGCCCCCACGGAGGATGACCTGAGTATTTTCACCAAAGACGACTGTACTGCCTTCTTCAAGCTCAACCACCACAAACGCCGGCGGCGCTCCAGGCGCCGGAGCGGTCGTGCCAGAGCCTGAGCTGCTCTCTAATGCTTCAATTTGGTCGGATAACGCATTAAGATCTTTAACAAAGGCATCTTCAATTTCTGATAGTCTTTCTTCGACGTAGCTCCTTGTAACCACCGGATCAGTAGAAGTGCCGGGATCACCGGAAGTCGCGACAGATACTGCTCCAAAAAGTGCCAGCACCGTGACGGCGCCAATTGCCATGTGCCCGAGGTTTTTAACTGTCTTGCTCAAGAAGGATACCCCCAATGTGAGAGGCCTCCAGCTAACGCCGGACGCCTCCGCCAAGTTCATATAAACCTAAGCTGACCATTAAAGCCACGTCAATTCTTTCCATGACTTCGGGGCTTAGTGCCCCAAGCTTTTGAATCAGTCTTTTTTTATCAATAGTCCGGATCTGCTCAAGAAGTACGACTGAATCCTTGACGAGACCTAGCTCATCCTTTGAAATTTCTACGTGAGTGGGCAGCTTTGCCTTGCTGATTTTGCCCGTGATCGCAGATATAATCACCGTTGGACTGTATTTGTTGCCAACGTCGTTCTGAATAATCAGTACAGGTCTTTGCCCCCCTTGCTCGGACCCTACGACTGGACTTAAATCAGCGAAAAAGACATCACCGCGTTTGACATTAGAAAAAGGCATCTTCGTCCTCGTCTTCTCCGTCTTCTTCAAGCATGTGTTCGTAACGTTCGTACGTGCAGTTGTCACAACGGAAGCCGACTTCGCAGTAGTCCAGATTGAAGCTGGCCATGTTCTCATAACCGCTCTCGAGCTCGAAAACCTTCTCTTCGAGAAGCTTTCTCATGCTCTCAAGGCGCGTTTCGAAACATACGACAAAGTCATTTTCATAATAGCATTTTATGTCCGGATCATTCTTGATATCGTCAATGATGTCTTCCGGATACTCAAGCCTCGTTCGGCAGAAACTTACGCTTTGCGTGCCTATGACCTCTTCGCCCACTTCTGAACACCTCCTGTATGACATGGGGGATGGATTCAACTTATTTTACACCATCCGGATGGATTCGTAAAGTCTTGCAGTGCACGAAGCACTACCGGATCATTGAGACGTAATCTTTGACAGCAGTGATTTCTCCATTTTTCACATAGACCCTTGGTACACGCTTGTCGATCATACAGACGATCTCATAATTGATCGTGCCCAGTTTATCCGCGAGATTTTCCACCGGAAGTTCGTTTCCATCACCGTCTGAACCAAACAGGACTGCGATGTCACCCGGTTTAGCGCTGAGGCCACTGACATCAAACATGCACTGGTCCATACAGATTCGGCCAGTGAGCGGACGCCGCGCCCCTTTGAAAAGGACCTCGCCCTTGCCGCTGAGCATGCGCGTATAACCATCGGCATAGCCCAAAGGCATTGTGGCGATTTCTTCTTTGCCTTGAGTGATGTATTTCAGGCCATAGCTGATCCCGCTGCCGGCTTCCAGCGTCTTGACATGGGACAGGCAGGCCTTCAGGCTCATGACGGGCTTCAGTACCACCCGGTCTTTAAGGACATCCGGCGATGGATAAAGGCCATAAAGCATAATCCCCGCACGCACCATATTGAAGTTCAGCTCCGGCAGATCAATTATGGCTGCACTATTGGAGACATGATGGATTGGAATCGTCAAGCCGCCGGCTTCCAGTCCCCGAACGACAAAATTGTACTTTTCGACCTGACCCATTGTATAAGCCTTATCCACCTCGTCCGCGACGGCGAAGTGGGTGAAAATGCCTTCAATAACAAGACCGGGGAGCTTCGCAATCTCCAGGATTTCCTTAATGGTTGCCTCATTTGCCGGCATTCCAATCCGGTGCATCCCGGTGTCCAGCTTGATATGGACCCGCACTTCCCTGCCGTGCCTGACCGCAGCTTCAGAAAGCGGCAAAGCGTGCTGCAGACTGTAAATGGTCTGAATAATGCCGTTTGTCACAACCGCATCATAAAGGTGGGCTGGTGTAAAACCAAGTACCATAATCTCCGTCTCCGGAAACGCCTGACGAAGCTGAAGCGCTTCGTTCAGTACAGCGACGGCAAGTCTGTCCGCCCCCGCCTCAAGCAGGGTTCGGGAGGATTCCACCGCACCGTGGCCGTAAGCGTCTGCTTTGACCACTGCCATGACCATGGCTTCTTTTTTTGTCAACCGCCTGACTTCTCTTAAATTGTGCGCCAGGTGCTCAAGATTAATTTCTGCCCAGACGGGTCTTGGAATTTGATGTGTATCGACCATGAATTTGCCTCCGTTTCGCTGAATATTTGCCATGTATGACAGTTCTGCAGGCACCGCTGTTTTTTACTGACACTGCTCACTTATTTCGTTATAAGGGGTAGGCCTGTGGTCCACTAAGCCTCAACCAGCTCTCGAATAGCTTTGGTAAGTCCAAGCACCAGATCTCCCGCAAGCAGACCGTGCTCCCCGCGCTCAGCCACCATGATGTCCCCGGCCCGGCCGTGGAGGTAAACGCCAAGAACCGCAGCCCCAACAGGATCCAGTCCTTGAGCGATCATGCTGGTGATCACGCCGGTCAAAACGTCGCCGCTTCCCGCCGTGGCCATGCCGGAGTTGCCATTGGTGTTCACAAAGACCTCGCCCTCTGGCGTAGCGATAACGCTCCTGGCACCTTTAAGGACCGTGACGGTTTTCCATTGTTTAGAAAAACGTACAGCAGTTCCAATGGGGTCCCCGTTGATTTCCTCTGCGCTGAGTCCAGTCAGTCTTGACATCTCTCCAACATGTGGCGTCAGCACCACCGGGCATTTTTTGTTTTCCAGCCAGTGCAGGCTTTTCGACAGCGCGTTGATCCCATCCGCGTCAATGACCATAGGTACTTCGGACTCATTAAGCAGCCGTTTGATAAGCTCTGAAATTTCAGAATTGACCCCGCAGCCAGGCCCAACGGCTATGACATCCGGCCAGCAGCAATCCTCAATAATTTTTTGAAAATTGGTGATGCCAATGACCCCGCGGCGCACTTCTGACAGTGGTACGGTTATCACTTCAGGAATGCTGGTCGTAATCAGCGTATTGAGGCTCTCAGGGATGTAGAGCTTCAACAGGCCCATACCGCTCCGGAGGGCTGCTCTGCAAGCCAAAATAGCCGCACCGGCCATACCTATGGAACCCGCGATAATCTGACCTTTCCCATAATCTCCCTTGTGAGAGTTCCGCTTTCGGTGGGGGACCAGAGGCGCTATGATGTCTTTTGTGATCAGGTTGTATTTGATCCCAACCCGTTCAATTATAATATCCGGTACCCCAATACCCTTGATGATGACCTCGCCGTTGTAATCAGACCCCGGAAACAGTATATTTCCAACCTTTGGGATGACCAGCGCGACGGTCTTGTCCGCTTCAATGGCCGTTCCCAGAACATGGCCCGTATTGCCGTCAATGCCCGAAGGCAGATCCACAGAAAGTACCTGATGGGCCATTTCGTTGATCGCTTCAATCACTCTGAGATATATGCCTCCAACTTCCCTGGACATCCCCGTACCAAATATAGCGTCCACTATTAAATTCCCTGGTCTGAGAAAGCGCTCAAAAGCCAGCATGCTGGAGTCATCATTAATTTCATCAATTTTGAACTCAAGTTTTTTCAGGATTGAGTAATTCAGCATAGCGTCGTGATTCAGCTCAGATATTTCCCCAACTACAAAGACCTTGACGGTCACGCCCAAGTTATAGAGGTGCCGGGCAATGACAAACCCGTCTCCGCCATTGTTGCCCGGACCGCAGACAATGACAACCTTCTGGTATTGGTCCCTCATCTTAAGGATTTCATCCACGACGACCTTTCCGGCGTTCTCCATAAGTACAATGCTCGGAATGCCATATTCGTCAATGGCCTTTCGGTCGATCTGCTGCATCTGATAATTCATAGCCAATCTCATAATGATGGACTACCTCCTTTGGCCTATAGCGAATGCAAGGGCGTGGGATTTTGAATGGGAGAGCGAAATCAGAATCTCACCCATGCCGAGCTGCTCAGCCTGAGCCGCGGCTCGCCCGGACAGCCTGATAAAAGGCTTGCCGGATGACTGTCTCAAAACCTCAATATCCTTCCAGGACATCCCGCTGATGCCAGTTCCCAAAACTTTCAGGACTGCTTCTTTTCCGGCGAAATTGGCGGCAATGGTGGCCGCCTCCATGTCCCGGGCTTCAAAAAAAATCCGCTCTTCCTCAGTGAAGACACGCGCTAAAAAACGTTCATTTCGTGTGATCGCGCGCCGAATGCGGTCAATTTCAATCAAATCAGTGCCTATTCCGACCAGCATCACAATCCCTCCCCAATCCAAAGCCTTCTATAATATACCTTTTGTCTATGTTTCATTCAGGTTTTCTGCAAATTCAGGACTCAAAATTTCCCCCTATAGTATAATCTTTTTTGATTTATTTGTATATCGATTCTTGCTGGATGTTCACAGCCTGATTTTTCCAACCATGGCTTTGACACAAAGAAAAGGAAGCGGATCACAAGGCGCCTTAAAAGCACCACGCTCAACCACTTCCCAAGCTCTTTACCCTATTGCTGACAGCCCATAGTTAATAGCCCGTCCTCAGTTCAATTTGAAGTCCTGGGATCTCAAGCTCCTGCTCCAGCTGAGTCTTCCAAGCTTCCAGAGTCCCCATGGGCGGCGCCTGAAGCCCCGCCTGCGCTGGCACGGCGGGCGCCGGCTTATAAGCCTGAAGAACCCAGCGCTTGGCCCCAAGCAGGCTCTCGCCAATTTTTTTAACTTCTTCATAGTCATGCAGCGGAAATGCCACCGTTGTCCTGAACTCATGCGCCACAGGGGATGCCATCAAAAGTGCTATGCTTTGTTCCACCGCGGACCTGTCTCTGGCACTGCCGCCCGTCACATGCTTATGACGTTCCGGAGAGCTCTTCACGTCCATGGCCACATAATCCAGAAGCCCCCGACTTAGCAGGCGCTCCAACACGTCAGGCCGCGTGCCGTTGGTATCAAGCTTCACTTTATAACCCAATCGCCGGATTTCCTTCACTGCAGCTTCAAGGCCCGGCTGCAGCGTTGGCTCCCCGCCGCTGATCACCACACCGTCGCAAAGCCCGGCGCGCTTTTCAAGGTGTGCCATGACAGACCCCTTGGTCAGCGTCTGTGCTGCAGGCAGAATCAATGGCCTGTTGTGACAGTAAGGACAATTGAAATTGCAGCCCGTCGTAAAGAGGACCGTGGCCACCTCGCCAGGAAAGTCAATCAATGTCGTCTTGATGAGTCCTCCAATCTCGAGGGTTTCCATCAGTTAGCCACCTCGAACTCGACCCGCTCCTCATACTCCTGCTGCTTGCCGTCATTCCAGTTTTGAACAGGTCTGTGATACCCTACAACACGTGACCAAACTTCCGTCACCGCGCCGCATTCCGGGCAGGTTTTCTGCTCGCCCCTGAGATATTTGTGGGTCGGGCAGATGCTAAAGGTTGGCGTTATGGTAAAATACGGAAGTCTGTAGCCGCTTGACACTTTATGGATCAAAGACTTGAGCGCTTCCTTGGAGTCTATCTTCTCCGGTATGAAGGCATGGAAAACAGTGCCGCCTGTATAACGGGTCTGCAAGCTGTCCTGATGATCCAGGGCATCGAAGAGGTCCGGCGTATAACCCACCGGGAGCTGAGTGCTGTTCGTATAATAAGGCACCTCTTTGCCCGCTGTGATAATGTCCGGATACTTCGCGGTATCGAGTCTGGCGAACCTGTAGGCTGTGCCCTCCGCTGGGCTGGCTTCGAGATTGTAGAGATGACCCGTCGCCACCTGGAAGCGCACCAGTACCTCATTCATGAAATCCAAAACCTTTTCCGCAAGCGCCCTGCCGCTTTCTGTCGTGATGTCCTCTCTGCCGCCGGTAAAGTTCTGAATACACTCATTCATACCATTTGGCCCTATGGTCGCAAAGTGATTGAACCAGTAAGCACCATGACCCTCATAGATGTCCTGGAGATAATACCTGGAATAAGGGTACAACCCCCGCTTCATGTTGACCTCAAGGATGTCCCGCTTCAGCTCCAGTGAGGACTTCGCTATTTCCATCAGACGTTCGAGGCGTTCGCAAAGCTCATCAAAATCCCTTGAAAGATAGCCCAGTCTCGCCATGTTGATAGTGACGACACCAATGGAGCCCGTCTTTGGATTCGCGCCAAACAACCCGCCGCCCCGGCGCCGCAGCTCAGTATTGTCCAGCCTCAGCCGGCAGCACATGGAGCGCACGTCCTCCGGATCGAGGTCTGAGTTGACGAAATTGCTGAAATACGGGATCCCAAACTTGCCTGTCATCTCCATAATCTTGTCTGTGACCGGATTGGACCAATCCCAGGAACGGGTGATATTGTAGGTTGGGATTGGGAAAGTAAAGACACGGCCCTTGGCGTCGCCCTCCATCATGACCTCACAAAAGGCCATATTGATCATATCCATCTCAGCCTGGTAATCCCCATAAGATTTGTCAAAATGGTGCTTTCCACCTATGATAACAGGCAGCTCTTTATGGGTCGACGGCACCTCTTTGTCCATGGTGATATTGAAAAATGGCGTCTGGAACCCGACCCGTGTCGCTATGTTCATATTGAAGACAAAGGCCTGCATGGCCTGATAGACATCTTCATAGCTCATGCTGTCATGCCTGACGAAAGGCGCCAGCAAAGTGTCAAAATTGGAGATCGCCTGAGCACCCGCAGCTTCACCCTGCAGGGTGTAAATGAAGTTGACGACCTGCATCAGCGCCGACTCAAAATGATTTGGCGGGCCGGACTCAACTTTGCCTGGCACACCACCGAAGCCCCTGAGCAGCAGGTCCTCGAGGCTCCAGCCGCAGCAGTAAGTGGATACCAGACCCAAATCGTGGATGTGCAGGTCCCCGTTTTCGTGAGCGTTTCGAATGGTCTCGTCATAAACGTGATGGAGCCAAAAAATCTGGGAAGCCTTGGCGATAATGTGGTTATTGAGCCCCTGGAGGCTGTAGCTCATGTTTGAGTTCTCACGGACCATCCAGTCACTCTTGCCTATGTAATCATCAAACATATTGAGGATGTCCTTGACCGACTGACGCTCCTCCCGGATCTTCTTGTGCTCATAGCGGTATTTAATATAGGTCCGGGCCGTATCATGCTCACCAATAGACATCAGTGTATTTTCGACAATATCCTGAATTTCCTCCACCTTGGGAACGCCGCCCTCAAATCCCTTGTGACCAATGCCCTCGACCACATAATCCGTCACGACCTCTGACAGCTTCTTCAAGCTGTTCCTGGACCTCTGGGGATGTGTGGCGATCAGCGCCTTAAAGACAGCCTGTTCAATTTTGGAGCGGTCGAAGAATACGATCTCCCCGTTGCGTTTTTCAATACTCGTCATCATGGTCTTGGCAAGCCTCCCAACACAATATGTAGATAATTTTATAATTGTATACACTATATATAGATTGACTTGGCCGAAAAAATCCCCCACTTCTAAAAGCGGGAGCACGTCGATCGCCGATCTTTGAATTAATCCTACCAAATTGAGACCTTAAAATCAAGCATGCCGCCGAGCCTAAAACGTGGCCTTCAACCTGTGGACAAGTCCCTTGAGACCTTATTATTGGCCGGGTAAATTGTGGAAATCTCGTCTCGGGCTTCCAAAAAAATTTTTAAAAACCCATCAGGTGTGTGGTTGGGGACTGGGCCGCGCCAAAATTCTGACACAGAGATGCCGATGGTCGTTTTACCCAACCATCGGCATCCACCCCATCCTTAAACACCCATAAGACTCCGGATCAGGCTCGCCAGCAACACCGTCGCCACGCCGGTCAGCCCCATGGAAAGACCGCTCGCCGCGCCGGCTTCGCTGCTGATTTCAATGGCCTTCGCCGTTCCGACACCATGAGAAGCGGCCCCGAGAGCAATTCCCCTGGCCGTGTCGTTATGAATCCGGGCCACTCTGAACACCGCGCTGGCCGCAGACGCCCCAAACACCCCCGTAATCACCACCGAAGCCACAGTCACTGCCGGCAGCCCGCCAAACATCATGGTCACTTCATAGGCCATTGGGTTCGTAATAGACTTTGGCATGAGCGAGACTATGATTTCGGTCGTCAGCCCAAAGACCTTGGAGAGTCCAAAGACCGTTCCGGCGGAGATGGCTATGCCTGCCGCGATCCCCGCTGAAATAGGCCCCAAATGGGTCATCAAGGTTTTGCGGCTCTGGTAAAGCGGAACGGCCAGCATCACGACCACAGGCCCCAGAAACCAGGTGATGGACTTGCCAGCTTTGTCATAGACCTCATAAGGGAGCTTAAAGATTAGAATTCCGGCAATCACCAGAATAGTCCCAATCAGAAACGGATTGAGCAGAGAAATGCGAACCCTGCCACTCAGCCACCAGCCAAACCCATATGCCGCCAGCGTCACCAGCCAGACCAGCGCGAGAATTGGAAGCGCCGCAAAAAACACCGTCATGAGCGCACCTTCTCTTTTCCAGCCAGCCACTGAACAATCCAGCCTACACCCAGCATAACCGCAAGATTCGATACAATCAGCAGCAGTGTCATCTCGACCCAGATGGGCGCAATAAGATCCGCTGCCCCCAGCAGTCCCACGCCCAGGGGAATGAAAAAAAAGCTCATATGCTTCAGAAACACGCTGGTCACCGGAGAAAGCCATTCCATTTTGACCACGCCCGTCAACAGGAGTACAAACAACAGCAGCATACCCAGAATGCTCCCCGGAATCAAAATGACAGGCTCGATCAGACGGCTAAGCACACTGCCTGTCTCAAGCATCAGCCAGATCAGTCCAAAAGGCAGTACATACTTCAAACAAAACACCTCCAAATTTCATGCCTTTCAATATAAAACGAAATAAAACGAATAAAGAAACGGCCGCCATCACGTGGAAGCCGTTCCTTATTATAATCATACCTCATTTATGGCTTATTTCGCAAGATATGCCAGGATTCGGTCTGACACCTTCTCAGGCGTGAAACCAAAATGAGCCATAACAACCTCTCCTGGTCCGGATTCTCCAAACCTGTCTATACCAATGCTCATGCCATTCAATCCCACAAATCTCTCCCAGCCCAGGGTTCTGCCCATTTCAATGGACACCCGCTTCTCCACGGCCTTTGGCAGGATCATTTCAATGTAGGCTGGGCTCTGCTCGAGGAACTGCTCGACACACGGTATGCTGACCACTCTTGGATCCTTACCGGCAGCCCTCAGCTTCTCGGCTGCCGCAACGGCAAGCTCAACCTCAGAGCCCGTCGCCATCAGAATAACCTCTGGCTGCGCGCCCATTTCCGGCAAGACAACATAAGCGCCCCGGTCCACCTGCATCTCCCGCACACCCAGGCTCCCCACTTTTTGTCGTGTCAGAATCAAGGCTGATGGCCCTTCCACCCGCTTGAGAATCTCAATCCAGCTCGCGGCAGTCTCAATGCCATCCGCTGGCCTATAAACAAACATATTTGGAATTGACCGGAGCATCAGAAGATGCTCAATGGGCTGGTGCGTTGGGCCATCCTCTCCCACGGCAATGCTGTCATGGGTGAACACATAGACTACCGGCAGCCCCATCAAAGCTGACAGGCGCAGTGCCGGCTTCATGTAGTCCGCAAAGACCAGGAACGTTGACCCAAACACCCTAAGTCCGCCGTGAAGGGCCATACCGTTGAGAATGGATGCCATGGCATGCTCCCGAACACCAAAATTGATGTTGGCCCCGCCGCGCTGCATCCGGCCAAAGTCACCCTTCCCTTTCAGGAGGGTCTTTGTGGAGCTGTTGAGGTCCGCAGAACCGCCCATGAAATTAGGCGCAAGCTCGATCAGCGCGTTCATGGCCTCTCCGCCGTGACTTCGCGTCGCGTCCGCCTTGTCAAACCGCTTGTAAAAAGCCTCAGTGTCAAAGTTGTCCTGCATCAGCTCGTAATCAAACCAGCGCTTCCACGCCTCTGCTTTCTCAGGATATTTCAGGATATACGCTTCAACCTTCTCCTCCCACATGAAGCGGTCGATCTCCCGGCGGTCTATGATCTCGTCCATGTAGGCGCAGACCTCTTCAGACACCTGGAAAAACGCTTCCGGATCCGCCTCCATGTGCACCTTGGTCATGGCCAGCTCGTCCGGCCCTAAAGGCGCGCCATGGGCGGCGGATTTTCCCGCCTTATTCGGACTGCCATAGCCGATGGTCGTCCTGACCGCAATCAGCGACGGCTTCGACGTATCCAGCTTCGCCGCATGCAATGCGTCGTGGATCGCCTTAAGGTCATTCCCGTCTTCAACCCTGGACACCTGCCAGCCATACGCCTCAAAGCGCTTCAAAACATCCTCCGTAAACGAAATTTCCGTGCCGCCGTCTATAGTTATGCCATTGTCATCATAAAGGACGATCAGCTTGCCCAGCTTCAAGTGCCCCGCCAGGGAGGCCGACTCAGCGCTGACGCCTTCCATCAGGTCGCCGTCACCCGCCAGGACATAGGTGTAGTGATCCACTAAATTAAAATCCTGTGTATTGAATTCCTCTGCCAGCCGCATCTCTGCAATAGCCATACCCACCGCATTGCCAAAGCCCTGGCCCAGCGGCCCCGTGGTCGTTTCAACACCAGGCGTTACATCAAATTCAGGATGCCCAGGTGTCAGGCTGCCTACTTGACGAAACTTCTTTAAATCCTCCAATGTAACCTCATAGCCAAAAAGATGCAGCAAACTGTAGAGCAGTGCAGACCCGTGTCCCGCCGAAAGTACAAATCTGTCACGGTCAGCCCAATGAGGATCCGTCGCGCTGCCTTTCAAAAAGTCTTTCCACAGAACAAAAGCCATGGCCGCAGCGCCCATTGGAAGTCCGGGATGGCCTGAATTTGCTTTTTCCACTGCATCCGCCGACAATAGACGAATGGTTTTAATGACTTCATGATCCATTGCGTACATTTTGACACCTCCCAGTGAATCTCTTTTATATATACACCATCTCGGGACTTTGAAACTTTCAGTCACAGGCGTATAATAAAAAGTGTAGCAAACTTTTTGCACGTCATTATCAGGGGGCAGGATCACCATGAAACTCTATGAAGCCATCCATACTATAATGAAAGCGCACCAGGGACAAATCCGCAAACTGGACGGCGATCCCTATGCGGTTCATCCCGTTGAGGTTTCTCTTATGGTTTCAAAATGGGGCGCAGAAGAAGATGTTGTCATTGCTGCCCTCTTACACGACGTCGTCGAAGATACAATTTGGACTATTGACGAAATCAACGCGTCATTTGGACCTGACATTGCCAAAATGGTGGCCTTCTGTTCGGAATACGACAAGTCCCAGGCCTGGAGCGTCAGAAAACAGGCCATGATCGAAAAAGTACGGCAGCCCGGCAATTGGGAGGCAAAGCTTATAATACTGGCGGACAAGCTCTGCAACTTAAAAAGCATAGCCCGCAGCCTTGAAGAAAAGGATGAAGAAGCTGTCTGGGCGAGCTTCAACGCTCCTAAAAGTGACCAGTACTGGTACTACAGGGAAATGACCCTCGCCCTTGGGGAGCTGGAGTCCAATCCACTCTGCAGAGAGGATTACCGTATGCTCAAACGCATGGTTGAAGAGATCTTCGACGCGCCGTTTTAGCACAGGCTAACCGGTCGAGGCATCAGGCACCAGGCATCAGTCACCTTATGCCATATACCATGTACCACGCGCCTCATGCCACGCGCGCCGGTCAGGAATGATTAAGCAAGCCCTCAATTTCAAAAAAACAAAACAGAACTCCGTTTAGTTCGATACCACTAAACGGAGTTCTTTTCTTTTAGTTGTACGGCTCTGCCAGGATGGGCCTCTCCGTCCTCCCGCCTGCCAACTATAACTCGTTGATTGGCCCCAGTGCTACGGCAATCTCCGCTGCCACCCGGGCGTTGTTCAGAACCAGCGCAATATTGGACTCCAAGCTCTGCCCATCCGTCAGCGCCTTGACTTTGGCCAGAAGGAACGGTGTCGACTCTTTCCCCCGGATATGGAGGGCCGCGGCCTCTTCCAGTGCCGTATCAATGGCTTCATTGATGAGGTCCTCATCCATGGCGAATGCTTCCGGGATTGGGTTTGCTATGACGACGCCGCCATCCAGCCCAAGAGACCACTTGGTTCTGAGGATCTCTGCCACCTCTTCCGCTGAGTTCGTCGCCGCGTCAACGCGATATCCGCTGGTCCGTGTATAGAAAGCCGGGAAATCCTCCGTCTTGTAGCCAAGGACAGGCACACCCATGGTCTCCAGGTATTCCAGCGTCAGACCTATATCCAAAATCGATTTAACGCCGGCACACACCACCGCGACGTTGGTCTTTCCAAGCTCCTGCAGGTCCGCCGAGATGTCAAAGCTCTCAGACGCGCCACGGTGAACCCCGCCTATGCCGCCAGTGGCGAACACTCTGATCCCCGCCATTTCAGCCAGAATCATGGTTGTGGCAACCGTTGTCGCCCCATTCATTTTTCTCGCTACCACCGTTGCCAGGTCCCTGCGGGATACCTTGACGGTGTCCTCTGATTTTCCAAATTCCTCAATTTCTTCAGGTGTCAGCCCAATTTTCAATTTTCCCTTCATGATGCCGATGGTCGCTGGAACCGCCCCCGCCTCACGAACCTGCTCCTCAACCTCAAGGGCAGTCTGGACGTTCTGCGGATAGGGCATACCATGTGAAATAATTGTAGACTCGAGGGCAACAACCGGCAGTCCCAGTGCAAGGGCTTCTGCCACCTCAGGATGGATTTCAGGAATTAATTTCAATTTTATTCGCTCCTCTCAACATAGCTTTGGGCGCTTTTGCCCTCTCAGCTTATTATCACTTCATTAAGTTTACTGATGGGCGTTCATTCGATTCATCAGCAAGCTTTCATTCAAATTTTGAGCAATGGCATCTGCGCTCTCCAGCGTCAGCTCAGCCATCCCCAGAGCGCAGCCCATAGCTTCAGCCTCTTCAAACTTCTTCAGCGAAGCGTATACTATGCCCGCCATAAACGCGTCCCCAGCGCCCGTGGCATTGGCAACCGCGACAGGCAGCGCCTTAAAATGCCGTGCATCATCCTTTGTCACACTGAGGGCGCCTTCAGCCCCAAAGCTGACAACCACGCGTTTGACACCCTTTTGGCAGAGCAGCTTCGCGGCTGCCTTCGCGCCTTCAAGATCTCCGGCGTTCATTCCTGTCAGCGCCTCCAGCTCCCGGCGGTTTGGCTTTAATGTATCAATGCCGTTCAACGCATTCTTAAGTCGCTCGGACTTCGCCACTGAGACCGGATCTACAAATATTGGGATATGATGGTATTGTGAGATCAAATACGCCAGCGTCTTTTCAGGCAAATTTGTGTCCACAACGATTGCGGCCGCGCCGCTGAGAAGCGCGTCTTCCCTTCGCAGCGCCTCCACATCCAACTGCTCCATGACCGACATACTGGACAGTGCCAGCTTCATTTCCCCATCCGGCTCGATCATGGCCAAATACAATGAGGTGGACACACCAGGAATTCTAAGCGTCGCACGTGTCTCAATCCCCGCTTCCCGGCAGCGCTCCATAAGCTGCTGACCGTAGAGGTCCTGCCCCACTGCCGTCATCAATTGTACCTTTATGCCCAGCCGCGCCAGATTTTCCGCGATATTGCGCCCCACGCCGCCTGGCGACAAATGTGTCCTTCCCGGGTTGGACTCGCCATCCAAAAAGGCCTGGTCTGAAAAACCCATCAAGTCCATGGTGGCCCCGCCTACGACAACGACGTAGTCCCCAGTGTTCAAGATGTAGCCTTTCCCGGCAATCCAACCCTTTCGAATGAGATTCGAAATATGAACCGCCACTGACGAACGCTGAATGCCCAGCTTATCCGCGATCTCAAGCTGAGAGATCATGGGATTCTCCCGAATCAGCTGATAAATTTCCTGTTCTCTTTGCGTCATAGTTCACCTGCTTTCCAAAGCTAATAGGCCAGTTTTTATAATCATTAGTTTATATAATAATCACTTGTTTATATTCAGTATAGGGATTGTCCCCCAATCTGTCAAGATGTCTGCAAAAAAAAAGAGAAAGATTCCGCTGTTAAACACGGGTTCTTCCTCTTAGTGCTTCAGACTACTCCAGCCTGTTCTCCGGCCGGTTTAAAATCAGGAAGCCTTTGTCATTTTTAATCCGTTTCGTATTATACAAAAAACCGGTGTGGTCGAGCTGCCTGAAATAGCCGCCCGCCTCTGACACGATCAGATCTACCGGAGCAGTATCCCACACCATAGTGTGGCCGAAATTGTAATAGATATCATAGTCCCCCCGGGCGATCAGACAACCCTTATAGGCGCTCCCCATCCTGTGGATCACCAAAATCCGCTCAGAATGTCTCGCGAGAAGCTCAGCGTAGCGAATTGTCTCATGGGATCTGGACCTCAGGGCATAAAGGTCAACCAGTCTGTCCGATACATGAATACGGCTCACTTCGCCATCCTTTTCCATGAAAGCCCCTTCGCCCCGAACCGCATAGTACAGCTCTTCTTTGACAGGCGCGTAAACGACACCCATCACGACATCATGCCCTTTTACCAAGGCAATGTTGATCGTGAATTCGCCGTTTTTCTTTATAAACTCCTTTGTACCGTCAAGGGGGTCAATAATCCAGCAATAGTCCTTTTCCAGCCGAATCAAATTATCCGTCGATTCCTCAGACAGAAAGCCATGATGGGGAAACTCATGGATCAGCCTGTCCAAAATATAGGCATTGCTTGCGTAATCCGCCCTTGTCACTGGTGTATCGTCATTCTTTAGAATGACCTCCACGTCTTCAAAGTAAACCTCGAGAATAATCTTTCCCGCTTCCAGCGCCGCTTGCTTCGCAGCCTTTAGCTCAACTTCATATGCCACCTGCATCACATCCAGCCTAAAGAATAATCCGCTATGATTAATTCACAACCGTCTGAACCTTTGTTCCGCTTACCCCAGGCTCTGCCGGGGTAACGTCAAGCCTGACCGGGACCCTGGCTTTCAGGGCTTCCACGTGGGAGATAAGCCCAACGCTGAGCTGATCACCAATCAACGTTTCGAGGGAGTGCATCACCACGTCGAGGAGCGCCGCGTCCAGACTGCCAAAGCCTTCATCCAGCAAGAAGGTTTCAAGCCGAATCTTGCCTCTGAGCTGAAGCCTGGAGGACATAGCCAGCGCAAGCGCGAGAGAGGCCATGAAGGTTTCCCCGCCGGACAAAGACCTGAGATCTCTGCTGACACCGCCTTGATGGTGATCTGATATCCTAAAGTTACCCCGGGAATCCACTTCTAAACGATAACGATTCGCGGTCATGACCATAAGTCTCCGTGACGCTTCCTGCAAAATATAATCCAGCTGATTCATAGCTAAGAATTCCACAAACCGGTTGCCCCGCAGCAGCTTCTGCAGGATTTCAAAATAGCCCGTCTCCTGCTTCACCTCTGAAAGCAGCTTCTCTATCCCTGTCTTTTGCTGCAGAGACTGTGTCATGACTTTCAGGGCCTGCGCAGCGGTGCTCCGTGCCTCCAGCGCCTGAGTCCAATTTAACTGGGCATCCTCGGAAGCTTTGAACGTTGCCATGAGCTCTTCCTCAGTGATCATAGACGCTTCGTACAAATCCTGATATTCCTCCAGCTTCTCCAGAATAGTCCGACCTTCTACCTCGTAATCCCGAATCCAATTCGTCAGCCTATCCACTGTCTCTGCGTCAAGAAGCGCTTCCCGCCACGCCGCTTCACTTATGAAGCCCGCCGTTCGCCACTTTTCTTCAAATCTCTGCCTGCTCTCTTCCAGCTGCCTTGCGTTCGCATTCACAGTCGCTTCCAGCGATACCCATTCATTCTTCAAGCGCTCCTGAGCTTCGAGCAGTGCGGCTTGTGCCGCCTCTTCCCTTGGATAAGCGGCCTCCGTCTCCTCAATTTTCCGGCTCAGCTGAAAATACCGGCTTTCAAGCACGGCCTCATCCGTCTCATTTCCAACCTCAGCGCTGAGACGGACGAGCTCAGCTTCAGTCTGTTTAAGCGCATTGCTTAGACGCTCTTTTTCGAGACTGCTTTCACTCACGCTTTTAAGCTGTCTCAGCTTTTCTTCGTTGTCGCGCTCACGCTTCTGCTGAAGACTCTGAAGCTGTTTGCGCCGCAGTTCTGCTGATGCTTTTTTCTTACCAAAAGCATCAAATAGATCTGTCAACGCTGTTTCCGACGGCATTTCATCTTCGCAGGCGTACCCATGCCAGCTTTGGAGGTAGGCTTTCACCACCGCCTCGTGCTTTCTTTGGGACTCTAAGATCATGTCCCTTCTGGAGACCATGACTGCCAGCTCCTGGCGCTGGGCTGCCAACCTGGTCAATGACTTTTCCGCTTTATCCCGCTGGTCTTTCAGCAAGCTTTGCAGCGACACCTGTTCCTTTCTGATCGCCTCTGCTTTTGCCTCAGCCTCAGCCCGCGCCTTTTGCAGCCCCGCTATGGCCTGTTCAAGCTGAGCGTCCTCAGCTTCAAGATGGTGCCTTCCCTCTGCCTCAAGGGATGTCCTTCGCTTCAGCAAGCTTGCTTCAAGCTGCTTTTCCTGGTGCTTCATGACCGCCAGTGCCTGATCCTCTTCCTCAAATGCTTTCAGCCAGGCCGAATCCACTTCGCCCTGCAAAGCTTCACCGCCCGGACTATAAAGATGCCCACAAACCGGACATGGATCCCCGTCTCTCAGCGTAGATCTCAGCCTCACTGCCAGTGCGGCGTTGTAGGCTTCCCTCTTGGAAGCCAGAACCCGGGCCTTTTGAGCTGCCTCTTCCACGAGGGCTTTCAGCGCCTTCGTTTCTTCTTCCTGAGTGGTCAGAAGCGCTCTGAAATCCCCCAGCGCTTTGCTGACGGTCAGCTTCTCCACCCTTGCCTTTTCAAGGGCCTCCAGGTTAGTGTCCCTTTCTCCGGTCAGGTCTTCGTAGGCTTTCACCCCTGTCCGCAGCTGTTCTTCTGTTGCCTCTGCCGTGGCTTGAGAAAGCTCTTGTTCCTTTTCAAGCTGCCCTAAGCCTTCGTAAGCCCTCTCTAAGGCTGTCTTCAGCCTCTCCAGCTGAGCCTTTTCTTCCTTGGACTTTTCCCAATTGTCACGTGCTGTTAAAAAAGCATCTGAAGCCTCTTGGGTCAGGCCATCCTCTTCCAGTAACGCCGTCAGTCCGTTAATCTCTTCTGACAGCGTCGCCAAGGCTTGATCATGCTGCGCCAGACTGAGTACTTCCGCTTCATGCCGTTTCAGCTGCGCCGCCGCGAGGGCCATAGTCTTTTCCTTCTCAGTCTTCAGTTGGTTGACTGCCTTTGCTTGATGCCATTTGTTCTGAGCTAAAACCGCTTCATGCTTTGTCAGGGACAGGCTCCTGAATGCCGCCTCAAGTGCCGCGAAGCTCACAGCATGTTCAGCCGCAGCTTCCCTGGCGGCCGCGTAACGCGCCGCAGCTGCCTCAAGAAGACTCCGGCTCTCCTCAAGGCGCTTCTGTCTGAGTCTGAAATCCCCCTCAACTTCAGACGCATCCTCCGCTTTTTCATGTCGCTCAAGGCGATTTTTCATTTCCTGATAGGTTTCCTTGGCTGCTTCATGGCGGCTTGCCGCCTCCCTGAGCAGCTGAAGGCGTTTCTGGCGCTCAAGCCTCTGAGACAGCGCATCATACGCCAGCTTCTGTCGCTGAGCTTCTTTTTCGAGGATTGACGCCTGCTGATCCCAGTGCGCGGACGCTGCTTTAAGCTTCTCAAGCTCAGCCTGGTCCACGCCATCATAGGCAGACAGCTGTCCTTCAAGCTGATCCCGCTGGGACTGGAGCTTTCCCAGTACTTTTTTCAGCCGTTCTGTCAGTCTGTCCCCATAGATTTCAAGACCAAAAAGATTCTGGAGCATATTTCTCCTGTCCCTTGGATCGAGCTGAATAAACTCACTGAATTTGCCCTGGGGCAGAACCACCATTTTTAAAAACTCGCTGTCACTGAGACCTAAAATGTCTTGAATGCTGTGGTTGACTTCTCCCTGCTTGTCCTCAATCTGAAGGATCTCCCCCTCGAGAGACCTGACGACCAAGCGAGACTGATGGGATCTGTAACCCTCTCCAGACCTCCGGAAAACCCTTCGAATCTCTATTTCTCTGACAACGCCCTCAACGGCAGTGCGAAAAACAAATTCCAGCTCTGCCTGATCACATTCTGTATTGATGAAATCTTTGGTGCCTCTGGGCATGCTGCCCGGGCCGTAAAGGCTCATGACAATGCCGTCAATAATCGTTGATTTTCCTGAGCCCGTTGGTCCAAAGATCCCAAAGAGCCCCTTCGAGGAAAGGGCTTCAAAATCGATTGTCTGGGCAGCCTCAAAGCTGTTGAGGCCGCTGATAGTCAGTTTAACCGGTTTCATGCCCCTTCACGCCCCTCATTTTCCTCTTCCGCAAGCAGTGAGGCAAACCGCGTCATCAGCTCAGGCTCCGGCATTGCCCCATATTCCCGCTCATAGTAGCGGCTGAAAAGTTCGTGGATGTCCATTTTCTCAAGGGAGATTTCCACAAGCGCACTGCTCTCTTGATTTGGAAAGATGGGCTCTATGCTCAACAAATCCGGATAAAGGGTTTTAAGCCGTCTGATTTCTCCATTCGTCAGGGGCTTTAAGGTTTCCACCTCGAGGTATACCCAGGCTTTCCTTTTACCCTCCTCGATCAGGAGCGCCTCAGCTGCTTCAAAGGACTTGGCGTGCCAAATCTCGACAGGCTTGAGCAGCGGGATGAAAACCTCTTCGAATTCAAGCGGACCCGCTGCACCCGTGTCAATCAGTGTTACGGATTTGGCGTAGCCGGTTTCACTGCGGCTGTACTGAAGGGGTGAGCCGCTGTAACGGCCGCGGCCCTTCAAGCCTGCTACGGACTGAGGCTTGTGAAGATGCCCAAGGGCAACATAATTCGCAGACTTTGGAAACGCGTCCCCAAAGACCGTGTAGGCACCGCCCCACTGAAGGGTTCTCTCAGAATCTGAGATTTCTCCGCCGCTGACAAACAAATGGGATACGACTACCCCAAAGGTTTCCTCCGTAAAGTGTGCACAGCGCGCCTCAAGGAGATCCTTGACGCGCTCAGAGTATGTCAGCTGAAGCGCTTCTTCCTGACCGCTGACAGAAATCAGTTCCCCCAGCCTGCTTTCGCTGGGGAACGGAAGCAGCGCAAGGTCCAGGGCGTCCTCCCCCAAAGCTATGGTCAAGGCACCAGGCCCTCTGCCCCTTATTTTAAAACGTCCAATCTGCTGATCCGGCCATTCATCCTGCATATCTGTGCATAAAACAATGCCATGCTCCGAAGCCCAGGAGGCGGCGGCCCCTAAGCGGATGGGCTGATCGTGGTTGCCGGATACTATGAGGATGAGTCTGCGCCCACCATCGGCAAGTGCCTTGACTTTGTCGAAAAACAGGCGCTCCGCCCTGGCGGGCGGATTGTAAGTATCATAAACGTCCCCGGCGACGAGGACCACATCAATATCTTTTTCCTCTGCGCATTCAATGAGCGTATCCAGAAACGCAGCTTGCTCTTCCAGCCGCGGCTGTGTCTCAATCAGCCGTCCGAGGTGCCAGTCAGAGGTATGAAGTATTCTCAAAAGGTTGCCTCCTTTTCTCGCCCCGTGAGCTCTATGTCAATCCATTGCTTCAGATGGGCCGCGTACAGCCAGGCGGCTTCTGGCGCCCTGCCGGTCAGTCTCTGCAGGGCTTCAGCATATAATCTGAGCTGTGTGCCGTAGCGCTTTCTCATGGTCGTGACGGCCTCAGGCCCATAGAGCCTGTCCGTCTTGTAGTCCACCAGGACCAGACCCTGTTCATCCTCAAAATAGAGGTCTATAATGCCTTGAATCATGCTGAAGTCTGGTCCGGTGCCTCTTTTCAGGACAAAGGCCCTTTCCCGTTCCACCTTTGGGGCCCTGAGAAGCCGTTCAAAGAGGTCGTGTTCGAAAAATCCTGCAAGCGCGTCAAGGCTGAGGACCTCCGCCATTTCCTTCAGAAGCCTGCCCTCGCTGACGAGACGCTCTTTTTCTTTTTCCAGAATGGCGCTTCTTTCTACTGGTGTTTTGTCTGCCATTTTTGAAAAATCCATATACTGAAGCATGGTGTGAAAGGCACTTCCCCGCGCAGCGCCAGCGGCAGCTGTGCTCTCCTGTGCCACAAACCTGGGGGCTTCTGTCAGCTCCGGCTTGTAGAGGACTTCCAGGGTCATCTCCCTGTTCAGCCCACTCTGGCCAAAGCTTTCCAGCGCCTTGAGCTCCGTGACGCTGACTTTGGATGGCAGCGCGGCAAATTGATTCGCAGCAACCCCCTCCAGTCTGCGTCCACTGTCCAGCCGCCTTATGACAGCGTCATCCAGAGACATGGCTTTGGCCTCAGCCAACAGGTCATCCAGATTTCGCCTGGAATCCGGCTCAAAGGTCTGCGCCCGTATGACGTCCTTGGCGCTGACGACCTCATAGTCCCAGCGGCTGGCCGCGCCAGGGGATTCGCCCACAGCATAGGCCCCCATCCAGTCCAGCGGGCACTTTGCCTGACCCATGGCAAAGGGGAGGCAGCCTCTGCTGTAATTGGCCAGCGCGCGTTCCGCAAATTTAGTGGCGCCAGTGACATATAATCGGTCCACCGCCCGGGTTAAAGCCACATAGAGAATCCGCAGCTCCTCAGACAAAGCTTCGCGCTCAATGGCCTTTTGAATGGCCAGCTGAGGCAGAGAGGTCCGGTAGGTCCTTCTTTCAGCATCAATTTCTTTTAAAGCGACACCAAGGTCTTTGTGGAGAAGCAAGTCGCCATAGGAATCCCTCATGTTGAATTTTTTTCCGGTGTCTGCCAGGAAAACGATTGGAAATTCCAGTCCCTTGCTTTTATGGACGCTTATAATTCGGATAAAATCCTCATCCTCCGCCATATTTTTAGGAACTTCGGCCCCAAATTCCGAAGCGTCGCTCTCTTCAATAGCATGGATAAAGCCCTGGAGATCTCCGCGCAGGGAGGCTTCATATGCCGCCGCCCGTTCGACGAGCTTCATGAGCTGGGCGGCCCGGAGCTCACCCTCTGGCATAGCCCGGGCATATTCGAGAAGTCCCGTGTCAATCAACAGCCGCCACATGAAATCGCCCATACGTTCATACTTGGCGCAGCTCGACCAGGCTTCAAGGCGCGAAAAAAATTTGCGAAGCCGGGCACTGAGCCCTTGATCCCCTACCCCTTCGCCAAGGTCTTCCGCTTCAGACGCGGCCACTTGCGCCGCATCCCTGAACGTGCCTTCCGGGACCTTGCGCCTGATCAGCGCCAGCTCATCCGTGGTGAAGCCGCCAATGGGCGAGCGCATCACCGTCAACAGATCCAAATCCAACCGGCTGTTGTCTATGACTTTCAAAAGACTTAAGGCGGCCTGCATCTCAAAGGACGAAATTCTGGCACCGACGCCATCCGCACGGACAGGGAGGCCATATTGGCTCAGAACCTGAACATAGGTTTCTGCCGCAGCTTTGGGCGATCTCATAAGGATGACAATGTCTCTGAAGCGAGGTGGCCTGGTGACCTGGTTCTTGGGATCAAAAAGGTCGACTTTGAGTGTCTCCCTGATCATGCCTGCAATAACATGGGCCTCGAGCTCGGCATTTTTCATGTACGACAGCGCTTCCTCCAGCTCAGGATCTGAAACGTCCAGCTCATCCGCCCCGTTCTGAGCCTCTGAGGCTTCAAGACTGTCTCCAGATGGCATTTTCCCCGTATCGATCAGCGTCAGGGAAAGGGACGGAATTGATAACTGAGGAAAGATAAGTCCTGGATTGAGGCGCGCGTGCACGTCGTAGCTGACCTCCCCAAGGGACAAACTCATGACCCTCCAGAAAAAGCCGTTGACGCGCTCCAAAAGCTCCGGTCGCGACCGGAAGTTTGCGCTGAGATCAATGATTCTGTCCTTTGCAGACGGCGATCTTGAAAAGCTGTTCAGTTTGTCCATGAACAGCGTGGGATCCGCCAGCCTGAATTTATAGATACTCTGTTTGACGTCTCCAACCAAAAAGACGTTGTCTTCCCTGGCAATCGAGCGGATCACGGTTTCCTGAACCAGATTGGAGTCCTGGTATTCATCCAGGAAAATATGTTCAAATTTATTCCTGTTCATCTCAGCGATTTCTGAATCCTTTAAGATTTCGATCGCCAGATGCTCAAGATCATAAAAGTCTATAACGCCCGCTTCCTTTTTCAGCGCGCTGTAATTTTCCTCCAGCGCCAGCACGAGCTGACAGAGGGCGCGCGTACCAGGCAGCAGCTTGCTTATTGAAGCATCCAGCGCTTCAGGCCCTTGTGAAAAAAAGTGCTTGCTCAGCCGCTTCACGTAGTCTTTGACCATGTCCCTGCGTTCCTGAACAGCCGTCTTAAGCTCGGCGCTGAGCTGATCGCCCTCCTGGATCCTGACGGCCTTGAGCTTTTCAAACTTCACACCTGCCAGCGTTTGATACCCAGCAGCGTAGCCTTCTTCAATCCTGGCTTTGAGGTCTTCGAGCAGCGCCAGGTCAGCTTCCACCGCAGGCAGGTACGCCTGAGGCCCGCAGGGGTGATGGCAAAGCGCCAGTGCTTCCTCATAAGACTCTGTAAGTGCTGAAAGTTCCTCTGAGATCATCTTGAGAAGCGACCTCAACCAGTGGCTGTTCTCTGCGCGGTCCGCTTCAAGGGCTTGTGTCTGACTTACCAGCCAGGCTTCAGGCGCCGGCTGGGACTGTATGAAGCTATGGACCTCCCAAAGAAGGCCTTCAATTTTCTCATCTGTACGATTGCCTGAAAAAGCCTCTATAAATTCATTAAAGTCCGGTGTCATGGCCTCATAGGCAGACTCCAGGGTCATCATGGCCGCTTCTTCCCTCAGGGCGTTCAGCAGCGCCGCGTCCCCAACCCTGAAGGATGGGTCCATGTCGACCTTGTAGAAATGCTTTCTGACCAAATCGTTGCAGAAAGCGTGCAGGGTCATGATATAGGCACTGCCTGCCCCTTCGAGCTGCGCTCTGAGCCACTCGACCTCAGCACCTGGCTCTCTCAGCTTTTTGGAGAGTGCCCTGACAATCCGGGTGCGCATCTCTCCTGCAGCGGCGCTTGTAAAGGTGACAATCAGCATATTTTTGATGGGGATATGGTCTTCTGAAATCAACCGAAGGATACGCTCGACCAGAACCGCGGTCTTCCCCGAGCCTGCCGCGGCGGAAACGAGCAGGTTTGCGTTTCTGGCGCGAATGGCATTGTCCTGGGCTTCAGTCCAGCGAACCTCATTATTGTTGTTGTCTTTGCTGCTGTCTTTGTTGTTCTCTATATTGACCTCTATATTGACCGCTTTGTCGTGGACTTTTGCATTGCTTTCTGATTGGCTCATTCGCTGCCCTCCCCATCTCCGGTCTCTTCACAGCAGCCCGGCTCTGACAAATTGTCAGCTTCCGGCCCCCCGCAGGTTTCGATCCAAGTCGTTCCCTTCAGCTTCTTCAAATTTCTGTAACGATTGCCGCCATAAGTCAGGTCAAACTGACAAATGCCCATCAAATCACAATAATCACAGGCCGTCCTTGTGCCGAAGCGATACGGCGCTACATCAATTTCACCCTTAAGGATGTCCTCTCCCAAGGCCGCGATCTTATGCCTCACAAATCTGCGGAGGCTTTCAAAAGTCGACGACTCAAGGACGCCGGAGCCGGCGGTGGGGGTTCCATCGCGCTTCAGCTCAAAGGGAATGCGCAGCGACTTCGACTCATCGTCAAGCGTCGTATCCAGACGCCTTGCCATCTCAAGCCCGCCAATGACGAGGCCATTAAGCTTGAGCTTTTTAAGCAGCTCACGCTCAACGTCCTCCTCCCGCACGCTCTCCAGGTCGACCATGGGGTCATCAATTTTGAAATAAAAGAGACCGCCTGGCGCCACCTCCGGCAGGGTGGTCAAAAGCGCAGGGTCGCTCAGGACCGCGTCCATGTAGGCAACAAGTTGAAGCTGCAGACCATGATGTATTTTCGAAAGGTCCAGCGTTTCCGAGCCGGATTTGTAGTCCACAATCTGAACGAACGCCATGCCCTCCTCCGTTTCGCATACGTCGATCCGGTCAATCCGGCCCTCCAGCAAGATTCTCTGGCCATCTGCCAGCTCGATCAGAATGGGCGGCAGGCTGTCCGGCCGGTTTGCTGAAAACGCGAGTTCGAAGGCCCTTGGCTTGAAGTGGCTGTGGTTTAAATGGTCGAGGATTGTCATAGCGGCCCTGGTACTCGTTCGCTTGACACGCCTCAAAACATAACGATTGCGCTCGGAATTGGCGAACACGGTCCTGCTGTAACCCGCGACATTTTCGTCCACGATTTGGTCCATCAGCGCTGCGACGGCCTCCTGGGACATGAGTGAGGCCTCGGAACCATCGGCAAAAGCGCGGAGCGCAAAAGTCTCAACCGCGCTATGGAACAGCCGTCCCACTTCTGGCAAATCCACTTCGTAAGGAACCACCCTCACCGGCCTGAGTCCAAAGTCGACAAAATGCTTGAAGGGGCAGGCGGCAAAACGTTCCAGCCTGGAGACGCTGGTTGTGAGGGGCATGCCAAAGAGAGCCTCTGTAGAGGCCCTGGAGAGGGGCTTTGGCCGATTGTTGTGGTGAAAAGCCCTTTTAAGTCGCCGGGCCCTGGCCTCAAAGTCCGGCTTCGATTCGAAGTGATTGAGCATGGCCGCCCATTCGAGGGCGGGCTGGGACTGCCTGCCATCCAGCCAAGCCCGCAGCTGGCGTGTAATGGGTGCAATGACGGCGTCGTAATTGGACGCCCTGGCAGAGGGCGCAAGCTCATCCAGGCGCACATGGCGGAGCTTGAGATCCGGGATCAGCGTCTGCAGCTGATCGAGCAAATACGTCGGCCGCATGCTTTTCCCCATGCCATCCGCGAAGGCACAGCTGATATACAGGGCACTTGTGGGCTTCGCCATTGCAAGATAAATGGAAAAGGCTTCATTCATGGAAAGGTAATCACTGACGGACTTAAGCTCCAGCTGCGCAGCCCGGAGGCTGAGCTTTTCGTCGTCCGTCAGGAGGCCGCTGCCGTCCCGGTTCGAAGGCAGGATGCCATCTGCCGCGCCTACGAGAAACAAAGCTTTGATGGGATGGCTGCGGGAATGCTCTATTTTTCCAATAAGGACGGTATTGAAGTCCTGAGGCAGCATGCCTGTTTCATAGGCCGCAAAGCCGGCTTCAAGGATTGCCCGGTAATCGCTCAGCTTCAGGCTTGTCTCCGGCGAGACGGACACGATCTGGTCCAGTAGGTCAGAGATCATGTTCCAGCCCTGAATGGTCTCAAACGCGGCTTCAAACCCATTTTGGAGCCTTATTTCCTGAGTGAGGGCCTCATAGCGCTCACGGATGCCAGCCGTCGTGAGCCAGCGGTAAAGTGACTCACTATAGCCCGCAGCTGTGTCCAAGGCTTTGAAGGCGGCCTCAAACTGCTCTATAACGCTGGCGAGCGCTTCCCTGAGCGGTTCAAGGGTCTCGTCCTCCACCGGCTGCTTCCAGCGTTTGCCTCTGATGCCATTCTCCAAGGCATAAATTTCTAATTTTTCCCACGCGTCTCGGTCGATCTCTGTGAGACCGGTTTTGACCGCTTTAAAAAGCGGTGCCGCAGGAAAATCCTTCTGGTAAGCTTCCAGCATAGCGAGGATCAGCCTGGCGAGGGGATTCCCTACTATATCACGGCGTTTGTCGTGAAACGAGGGAATCTTGTACTGCTCGAAAACGCGGGCCAACAGGTCGTCATAGATATCCGGCGCATTGCTGACAACGGCGATATCCTGATAGCGATAGCCCTTTTCAACGACCAGACGGCCAATTTCGAGGGCGACATATTCCGCTTCGTCCCAGGTCGTGTCAAAAGTCATGAGCGCGACGCCCTCTGCGGTGCCCTCATAGATGACCTGAGGATATTCAAAAAGGGCTTTTTCTATATGCTCCAGAGCATTCGTAGGCTCTTCAGCGGATGACATAGTTTCAGCGGAAAAGCCGCAGCCGGTCTCCTCAGCAATCGCTTCGAGACGTCTGTAGGTTTCAGCCGTCGCCAAAAAAATGCCAGTCTGAGTCAAATGTCCCGGGTCAAGTGTCAGCGCCACCTTGACGGACTTGCAGACTCTGGCGAGGCTTTCGATCAGTTTGAACTCCTGACCTGTGAAGCCGGAAAAACCATCAATGCACAGGGTCGCGCCCTTCATTCCCGCCAGGGCGTGCAGCCGGCTGGCTGCCAGGTCATAGCGGTCCTCCTCATCCATGAGCGCTTCGGATTTGAGGGCCTCAAAGCGCTCGTAGACGAGCGCAATATCGTTAATTTTTGCCGCAGTGAGCTTGGGCAGTCCTTCCCCGGCGCTTTTAAGCTTTTCAGGCCCAATACCGGAGCGCTTGAGCTCTGCTATAAAATCACCCATCATGGAGATAAACCCGGTTTTCCGGTGGGCGGTCTGATACGCCTTGAGACTGTCTGCGGACTCCAGGAGGATTCTCTTGAGGAGCATGTGCCGTCCAAGCTCGTCCAAATACTGCTGCTGACTAGCTTCAGTGGACTCGAGCACTTTATCCACCAATTTTCTGAAGCTGAGCACCTGAACGTTGAGGAGTCCTTCCAGATTGTGAAAGCCGACCAGCTCCCGCTCTGCCTGAAGCGTAAATTGCTCCGGAACGATCAGCCAAAGGCTGCCCTCAGCCGCCTTGGGGCTGCGCTCCTGCCGGGCGAGAAAGTCATAAATGCGCTTTGTTTTTCCGCTTCCTGAGCGGCCCGTCACAACTTGAATCACTTGATGCACCCCACTTTTGCCAGTTGTTTTGCTGCGTTTAAGCTTGTCTGGTCCGCCCCACGCGTTTCATCCTTTGGGAGAGTCCCCAGCCTATGGCCGCCACTGCCGCATTCAGCCCAATGTACAAACCAAAGATCCGAACTGCAATATCCACAAAAAACTGTTCCTGCAAAATCACAATCAACAAATCCGTTTCAGGGTTGAGCAGCCAAAGATCATTGTCAAAGAAGATCTCGTGGAACAGCGTAAAATATTTGGTAAAATCAATATTTATCAGGATCAAAAGTCCGCCTGCCGCGACGGCACCAAGGAGTCCGGCGCCCATCATACCTTTATGCACACTTTGACGGTCCCCGGCGAGCTGCACCGAGACAAAGGCTGCCAGAGCGAACGCCGCTAAAGCGATCATCCGTATCCGGCCATTGAGAAAAAACAGGTCCTGAACATCCACCATGTGGGTCTGCTCACGTTCATTGAACAGCTCGACCTGCCTTCCCTCGCGTTCTATGGTATATTGGAACGACGCCTCCTGCCCCTTGAGGTAGCCTATGATCATGTCAGAGACGCCCCCGAGCTCCGCCTTCGATAGACCTGTCACCTCAACCGTATTCAATTTTTCGAATTCCTGGTCATAATAGCCGCGGCTCATGGAAAATACATCAATGCTCAAACTTAAAATGAACAAATTGGCTGCTGCGGCCATGACCAGAACGAGCAGCCATTTTGCGTATCCCGGCAGGGCAAGTGCAGGCGAAGTTTGTGGTCTGCCTGCGCCCATCATTGTTCCTTCAGTGCCTCCAGAACTTTTTCAGCATGCCCGGCAGCTTTGACGCCCCTGAACGCGTGAATCAGCTTTCCGGCCTCATCAAAGACGAAGGTCGAACGGTCCACCCCCACCACCTCTTTGCCATACATCTTTTTCGCTTTCATGACACCAAAACTTTGATGGGCGACCTGCTCCGGATCGCTTAAAAGAAGGAAATCCAATGCCTGGTTCTCAATGAATTTATGATGGGACTTGATGGAATCCCTGCTGATGCCTACAATTTCAGCCCCCAAGGCCTCAAATTCCTTTTTCAGTGCCCGAAACTCGAGCGCTTCGGTCGTTCAGCCAGAGGTATTGTCTTTGGGGTAGAAAAAGAGTACGAGTTTTTTGCCTTGATCCGAAAAGGCTTTCAACGAAACTGACGCGCCGTTTGTACCCTCCAGTTCGATTTCCGGTACCATTTCACCAACTTGAATCATCTCACTTGCCTCCCTCATATGGATGACGCCAGTCATCCCCGCTTAGCACGGGGCGACTGACGTCATTTTGACATTTTTGATATTATTTTTGTTTATGATGCTTCTCATTTTTTCTGTTATCTTAGTCGGGACTGTCCCGGCCTATTTGAAGACGACCTTGTCAACTTTTGGCGCCCTCAGACGATGGGCTTGCTCAAAGCCAGAGCCTATAAGCGGTCTGAGATAATACTTGAAGTCATCCGTAACGTGGTTCCCCGCCAAATTAATAAACTCATCCGGCATCAGACGGGTCTTCGCCGCGACGGTTTCAAGGGGCACCAGCTTGTAGTCCACTGAGTAAAAGCCGGTTCTTTCAATGGCAATCGAACCGTCAACGCGGTTCCAGATCGCGAACTGCGCAGCTTTTTCTCCGACTTCCCTGGCTTCTCTCTGGTCAACATCTGAAACGCAGCCCAGGAAGGATCTCTGCAGGTAGCCAAAAGTATCCGCCCTGACCCGGCTGATGTTGAGCCGCGTTTTGACGAGGTCTGCCAGAAAATCTCCGAGTACGCCGGAGCCTGAAAGCTGGACGTTGCCATGTGCGTCAAATTCCTGCTTCATGCCTGAGAGCTGGCTGACCGGTGTCTTGTTCTTGTCTACAATGCCTTCGGAGACTGCCACGATGCAGCGTCCATACTTGTCGTAGACTTCTTTGACATCCTTGAGGAAGTCATCAATGTCGAAAATACGCTCCGGCAAGTAGACAAGATGCGGCCCATCATCCGGATATTTCTGAGCCAGGGAGGCAGCTGCGGTCAGGAATCCTGCCGAGCGTCCCATGACGACACCTATGTAGACCCCGCCCATAGCACGGTTATCCAGATTGACGCCTGAAAACGCGCTGGCGACATAGCGTGCTGCTGAGCCATAGCCCGGCGTGTGGTCATTCATCATCAAATCGTTGTCTACCGTCTTTGGAATGTGGATCGCCCGGAACTCATAGTTGGCGATTTCCGCATAGTGGTTGACAATCCGGACCGTATCACTGGAGTCATTCCCACCTATATAGAAGAAGTAGCGAATGTCATGACCCTTCATGATTTCAAACATTTCGCGGCAGAATTTCTCATCCGGTTTGATCCGCGTTGACAATAAGGCTGAAGACGGTGTTTTCGCCACTTGCTCCAGGTTATGGGTCGTCTCCTGTGTCAGATCGAGAAAATTCTCGTTGACAATGCCCTCCACACCATGCTCAGCGCCATAAACCTTAGTGACCTGGCTAAATTTTCTGCTTTCCAAAACCGCGCCCACCAAAGACTGATTGATGACTGCCGTTGGTCCGCCGCCTTGAGCGACGAGGACTTTACCTCTTAATTCCATAAACTTACGCCTCCCTCAAATGACATTTGAAATATTGATACCCTAAATTGTCTTCATATGACAGTTGGTTTTAAAATTTGTGCAACGCATTGCGTGTTGTCCTTACCTGAGTCCGTACCGTTTTTCATACTTCGACTTCAAATCCTGAATATAGTAACGCGGATCAAAAGCTTCCCCTGTTGCTTCCAGGATGACCTGTTCAGGCTTCAGCCGTTTTCCGTGGGCGTGAACCCTGAATTTCAACCATTCCAGTATTTCTCCAAAGTCCAGCGTCCTGAGGGACCGGTCAATGTCGACCTCTTGTCCCATGAAATGGAGCAGCTGCGAAGCATAGGCATTCCCAAGTGCATAAGAAGGAAAATAACCGATCAGTCCCGCTGCCCAGTGGACATCTTGCAGCACACCCTCACCATGGTGCGCCGGCACTACCCCAAGGTATGCGCGCATAAGCCTGTCCCAGGCCTCCGGAAGGGCTTCAACTTCAAGCGCACCTTCGAAAATGGCCTTCTCCAGCTCATACCGTACCATGATGTGCAGTGGGTAAGTCAATTCATCTGCCTCTATTCTTATCAATGTGGGCTCTACCCGGTTGATCGCTTCAACGAAGGCATCCAGCGAAATATCATCCAGCGCCGGGCTGAAGCTTTCCTTCATTTCACCGTAAAGACCAGACCAAAAAGAGCTGCTCCGGCCAAAAGCGTTTTCGAACATTCGAGCTTGGGACTCGTGAACCGCTGAGGACGAACCGTTATCCAGCCCCGTATTGGCAAGTTCCCTTTCAAAGTTCTGCTCATAGATGCCGTGGCCACCCTCGTGGAGGACACTGAAAATGGCCGAGACAAACTCATTTTCGTAATAATGGGTCGTCATACGCACATCATCAATGGACATGGCATTTGTAAACGGATGCTCACTTTCACCAAGAAATCCCCTGCTCAGGTCAAAACCCGAAACCTCAAGCAGTCGTTTGGCAAACCTTTTCTGCTTTTCTCTTGGGACTGTTCTTGAAAGAAACCCATAGCGCTCTGGGCTGCTTGTGAGTTTTTCTCTGATCGCCGCAAGGAGTGGTACGATTTCATCCCTGAGCTGGCCAAAAAAATGGTCCAGCTTTTCAACCGTCATACCCGGTTCGAACATCTCGATCCAGGCATCATAAGGATGTTTTTCATAACCAATGTACTCAGAAAACTTCCTCGCCGTATCAAAGATGAATTGATAATGCTGTTTGCAGCTGTCAAAGTCGCCGGACCGCTTGGCTTCTTCCCACTCTGCCTCAGATTTTGAGATGTAAGTCATAAAGGCTGTGTATTCATCCTTGGGGATTTTTTCGATTCGGGCCAGCTCAACCAGCCACTCCCGTGCAATATCACCCTCAAGGCTGTCCGGTTCCAGTGAAAACTCATTGAGAAGCGTCCTGAACTCAGGCGCCATGAGATACCTATAGTGTTCGCGGGTCAGGACACCGTAGCCTTTACTTCTAAAACTTACGCCGGCAGCGGGAGCGCCGCAAACCGACTGATCCCAATTGATGGTATTCATTGCCAGGCGGTAAGCGGACAGGATTTCGAGGTATTCATACAGCCTTTGCTTCGTATTTGAGCCCTCGTCAGGCATATCAGGCGTATCAGACGTATCAGACGTATCAGACGTATCAGGCCTATCAGGTGACCTCTTCATAGGATCAGCGCTCCAGCTTTGCGCAAACTTTTTCCCGTGTAATTTCCTCAATGGTCCCTGCCCCCGTCATCAGCATAGCCTCGGAAAGCTCCGCTTTGACCTTGTTCAAATAAAGCTGGACGCCTTCTTCTGCACCGCCGTAAATGGCATAAGCGAACGGACGCCCTATGAGAACGCCTTGAGCGCCCAGCGCAATAGCTTTGAAAACGTCAAGTCCTGTCCTGACCCCCCCGTCAATCAATATGGTCATCTTTCCACCAACCGCTTCCACAATCTCAGGAAGCACCTCAATTGTGGAAGGTGTCTCATCCAATACCCGGCCGCCATGATTGGATACGACTATGCCGCTGGCACCTGCTTCTAAAGCCTTTCTTGCACCTTCTGCAGTCATGATCCCTTTTAGCACAAAAGGTACTTTGATCTGAGCGATTATTTTCGAGAGGGTCTCCACGGACATAGGCGCTACCGGCTTGCCTTGAGCCGCCAATATAGACAGTCCGGCAGCATCAATATCCATTGCTACGGCAAACGCCCCTGAAGCTTCAGCCATCTTTGCTTTATTGAGCACCTCTTCATAACTCCAAGGCTTAATGGTTGGGATCCCCCAGCCCTCCAGCTCATAAATGGCCTCTATGGTGCCCTGGAAAACCTCATCCTTGACGCCGTCCCCTGTAAAAGCAGCTGTCCCCGCTTTGTGGCAGCCACTCAGCAGCGCACTGGAATAGGACAGGTCATCATAGGCGTCGCTGTAATGCAGGCCCACTGCGCCTATGGGTGCCGCAAACACCGGCAAGGCTACTTTTTTCCCAAATAGTGTCGTTTCTGTTGATACCGCTTTTGGCTCGTAAATTGTATCCATTTGAAGCCGGACTTTCTTTAAATCCTGATAGCTTCTGATAAAGCCAAGCCCTGAACCTTTGCCGCCCGGTCCCGGGATCATGCCCCTGCAGGCAATGCCATTGCACTCCGGGCAGACCTTACAGTAAGGTCCTATGTTCTGCTTCGCGTTATTCAGTACTTCCTGATAATTCATTGATCAGCCACCCCTTCAATTGGACTTGAGGTTAAAATGACGCAAAAAATCTTACTCTCTAAAAGTATAACAAATTACCGGGCAGGATGACAGAGTACCGCGATAACCCTGACACACATTTTGCGGTTTAGCTTCTGTTCTAAGCGCGTAAGGTGTGGTATAATGGCAAGCGATTACAAGAATCAAAGTGTGAAAGTTTGAAAGGAGTTTTTTGCTTGAAACTGTACGAAGCATGGGAAGCACAAGCGGCCCAGGAACGCAGTGAAAAAGAGTATCAGGCCTTCTGGCAGGATTACCTTCTGAAGGAGCAGGGCGTCTATGAGAAAATGCTCGGAGAAAAGAACACAAAACTGACGGGAACCATAGCTGCCCTCGCAGAAGCGAACGGCATGGATGCCATGACATTCGCCGGCTTCCTTGACGGCATCAACACGAGCCTTGTCGAGCCCCTCGTCCTTGAGGACCTTGAAGAAACGACTGAAATCGACGCTGAAGTCGATTTCGAAAAACTCTACTTTAATATGCTGGATGCAAAGGCAGATTGGCTCTTCAACCTTCCGGCCTGGGATGATATTCTCACCGTAGAACAGCGAAAAGAGATCAAGAAAGAGTTCAACAAAACGAAAACGGTAGTAAAAGAAGCTAAAGTCGGCAGAAACGACCCTTGTCCATGCGGCAGCGGCAAAAAGTACAAGAAATGCTGCGGCGCGTAAACAGCAGCATAGATTGCTAATTGCGCGGCTAACTCTGCGGTTGAATAAACGGCTGGAGCATGCAGTGGCATAATGAAAAACGGCTCTATAATAAATGTTGGGGTGGGTGATTCCTCCCCAGCATTATTTTTTTCAAAAAAATAATGCACTTATATCTTTTGCTCCTTAAAATGTTAGTTGACTAGACAAACATTAAAGAAAGGGGCTTGGATATAAGTGCATCCTCATTCTACCAGTAAACTCTTAGATTTGAAAGATTGTATTATCAACAAAATCGACCATTCTGATTCTTTTATAAGAATTACAATCTCAACCAAGGCCAAGGAGGCTCACTGCCCGGCTTGTGGCAAATTGACTTCAAAGATTCACGACTATCGACATCAAACAATTAAAGACCTCCCCTTGATGTCTAAAAAGACA
>NZ_FMWL01000032.1 GCF_900103005.1 Acidaminobacter hydrogenoformans DSM 2784
TGCATGCTGACGAGACAACCCTTCAGGTGTTGAAGGAAGCGGGACGCACAGCTCAAAGCAAATCTTACATGTGGGTATTTGCCACTGGAGAGACCAGTCGGGCACCGATACGGATCTTCCGTTATAATGCCGGTCGAAATGGAAAGGTCGCTGCAGACTTTCTTGGAGACTACAAGGGGTACCTACATACAGATGGGTATTCTGGGTATGGCAAAGTGGAGGGAATCTCCCGGTGCGCCTGCTGGAGTCATGTAAGGCGCTATTTTGTGGATGCGCTGCCGAAAGACAGCAAAAATCCGGAATCCACATTGCCTAAGATTGGGATTGCCTATTGCAATAAGCTTTTCGATATAGAGAGCGACCTCAAAGCGCTAAGTCCTGAAGACAGAAAAACTAAACGCCTTGAACTGGAATTGCCGGTTCTGGAGGCCTTTTGGTCGTGGGTTGAAGACACATTGCCGAAAGTACTCTCGAAATCCAAGATTGGCAAGGCACTTCAATATGCCCTCAATCATAAAGACTGGTTAATGACCTACCTGAAAGACGGTAACTGCGCTATTTCAAACAACTTAGCCGAAAATAGCATCCGACCATTTACTGTTGGAAGAAAAAACTGGCTCTTCTCCGCGAGTCCGGCAGGTGCTGATGCCAGCGCTGTTGTATTTAGTATCGTCGAGACGGCCAAGGCAAATGGTCTCAATCCACACAAGTACTTGGAATATCTATTGCGCGAAATCCCATCCATGGAAATTGTGAAGAACAAAGAAGAGCTTGATTCCCTACTCCCCTGGGATCCGACAATCCAAGCAGCTTGTGCAGTTAGGAATTAACGAAGAAATATAGGTGGCCTCCTGGCTGCCTTTTTTTATTGGGCACAGATGATTATTAACCGCTTACAATGAAAGGGGATGGCCAATTGAAGTATTCAGAAGTTGAAGTAAAGAAAATACTGAAAGCAGGCGACTTGAGTCTCGAAGAACAGATCAAGTTTAACATCTTGAATTTTATCAGGACAATTCATCTTAATAAACTGGACTTTATTGAATCATCCTTCGGGTCCGAGTTCTTTGGTGAGCTGCCCATGACCTTTAAGAAAAATCCTGGTCAGGTGATGGGGCTGATCACTGCCACCCTAAATGGTGAAGTTCGGAAGTACGTCTTTAACGACAAAGGGTATGAGCCTTTAGAGAATCTGATTAAATTAGGTGGAGAATAGAGAAAACCCGTCAAGCATTTTAGCCTGGCGGGACTTTGTTATTTTTGGAAGTAGAGTTCTTCGTAACCGTCATCGGTTAGAAAAAGGATACTCATATCAACATTAAGTCTTATATTTTTATATCGATCAACAAGTTGCTCCCCAATAGCTCTTAGGTTGATGAAAAGGGAATATTTAGTTACTGGTCCTTGATATGTTGCTAACCTTCCAACTCTTAACATGAAATCGTGTCTTTGCATGCCTAAGCCAACAGGATAGCTTGAAGTATCACTAATGAATTTAAAATCAATATGCCACACTTCTTTCCCTCTTGTGGCTATTATGTCACCAAGCGATCCACGATCTTGTTTCTCTACAGTGTATCCTTGTTGAATCAGCTTAGGTGTAATATGCTCAATACCCATATCTTCAAATTCTTTTGCTTGCTGCATAAACTCTCTTCTGCCTTCTGGTGAACCCGACTGGAACTTTTGTGTATCTGTAGATGTGTAGTCTTGTGTTAAATCAGTGAAATAGCTTGTAGGGACCTCTAAAGCACTGGATAGAGTAGAGATCTTATCATAAGGTAAGTTCTTAATGCCACCGGTCTCATATCTTTGGAGGGTTGATTTACTCATACCGGTTTTATCTGCGAGTTGCTGATAAGTCAGGTCGAGGAACAATCTTCTTGCCCTAAGACGTCTTCTGAGTTCTTGAAGTTCTTCATTATTTAATGATTTATCTGCCATGAAAGCACCTCCTTTCAAAAGTTTCTCTTTAATATAGTTTACAACAGCGAGAAACAATATGCAACAAAAATATAAAAGTTTCTAAAATGGGATTGACGAATTATGTATCCTTAGAGTATAATGATAGACAAGAACTCCATATTTTTTTAATCTGAATATCCTAAATCAGAAACAAAATAGACTGTGTTGCTTATAGCCAAATCGAAATGCACGTTACCGAAAGGAGATGACAGTCAAAAAAATATTTTTCATGATAAATCTTTAAATATCAAGCATCGCTGGGTTCCGTGGTTAAATGAGAAAAATATCACATAGACAGAACGTATGTTCGGTTATATAATGTAAATAAGCCTATAGCCACGGTAAGAATTTACAATGAATCACGGGGAACTATGATTCACATCAAAAAATAATCGGACCAAGGAGGAAAACCGGATGGTAGAAGATCAAAGCTTAGTCAACGTTAAATGCCCTATGTGTGAAACCACACTTGTCACGGTTGAAATGGGTGAAGAAGTGAAAGGGCCGTTTCAACATAAGTGCGGAAAGTGCAAACGGTACTGGCGCGTTGACTACACAAAAAAGGTTGTGACTCATGTTAGAGGGAAAGTAGAAAAAACACCAATTAAAAAATGGTTGCTTGACCTGAAAACAGGAGAGAGTAAACCTCATATACATTAAGCTTTACTGAGACGAGAAGGAGCCAATTATGATGGGCCGTACCTGGTACCCGGATCGTATAAACAACAATAAACAAATTTGAAAAGTCTGCAATCACACAATCCTGACAAAAACAACTTCATCAACTTCGCTCGCGGTGACAGGTACAAATCGCGAAAATGATGAAATTGTTTTACAATTCAACCGTAACCCATTGTCCATGATAATGGGTTTTATAAGAGATGCGACTTCCATAATTTAACACAAACTAAAGTACAGCTCCACATCTCATCCCTAAATTGACATTTAAGGAACAGCTTCAAGTGAGGGGTTAAGATGGAGGTACATGACCATCGGCTGAAATATCAACAGGATGAGTCCAAAATCATTGATGATTTGAGCGTTAATGACGTAAGTGTTATAATATATTGTGATTAATTTGAGTTGGAGGAGACAACATTGCTGTACATTAGCCATGAATAGTGAGTTGCCATTTAAGATTGAACCATTGAAATAGTCTCAAATAGCAAACTTCAAGTTACCTATTACTATGTGAAAATAATCCGATTAAACTGTATAGCGGAAATGAACATTAACGACCACAGGAATGTCACTTGCTTCAAAGTGGTGATTATCTGATCTCTTAATTTTTTAAGGAGGATGATCAATGCTTATATCAGTAAAAGATGTAAAACCGTTAAAAAACTATGAACTTTTACTAAGTTTCGACAATTGCGAGATGAGAATTTTTGATATGAAGCCATATTTGAATAAAGGGATCTACAAAGAACTTAAAGATGTTACATTGTTTGAATCAGTAAAAGTTAGTTTTGACAGTATTGAATGGAAAAATCATATTGATATTGACCCAGAATTTTTATATTTTAAGTCAAAGCCATATTTAATATAGGTTCTGACGAATCTGGCGCGGACTGGCCGGTACAAGTCAACTTTAACCCATTATTGTACGACAGATAATGGGTTAAAAAAGAGATGCAACTTCCATATTTTAGATAAAATGGTGGGGAGAGAGGAAAGGAAACCATCGGCAGATTCTTGGTTCTTGTCAATTATAGATTTAAAGAGGAATTGAATATTTCGTTCGCGTAGAGCAGGCATCTCGATGAAATTGAGCACCAATCCCGGGAACTGAATAGGCCAATTATAAACAACCCAATGTTTTCGGAAATATCAACCGTAACATTTCGTGAATTACAACCGGATGATATCGGTGGATTATCCCGGATGAATTCGAAAAAGAATTAAATCCAAAGCTTTTTATTTCGTTTTATGAGACAAAATGAAATAATGATGATGTTATGAAGTTAATTATTTCAATGAGATCATCTGAAGCTTGGTTGGGGATGGATGACCATCGGCAAATATCTTTGACTTTTGATGATGACGCCCCAAGTTTTAGGAACTGAAGGAGCTGAGAAAGCCATGGATAAACTGCATTTTGACGGGAAAATTATTTCTGTTCAGCCTCGCATACGGCTAACGAGATCTTTTGACCAGTTTTCGCATACGTACCTGGGGTACGCGGTGAGACTGGAGGGGGAGATTGACAACCGGCCATCCACATTTTCTGTTGGGATTGGCAAAGCGGCGCAGGCGAAGCATCAGCTAAAAGTGAATGATGTTATTTCCGGGGCGTGTCTGCCGGTGGCGGATCCGTCTTTGGAGCCGGTTGAATTTTACAAAGTATCAAAGCTTCAAGTGGTTTCTGCGGGAGAGGCAGGCAGCCCTTCAGAGCCTTGGGAACTCACTCCTCCGGAGCTTGAAGTCTACAGGGAGCGGGGGCACAGACGGCTGGCGGCAAGGACTTATGATACAAAATGCAGCAGCTGCTGCTGGGGTGTCCGAATGGCGGTGGAGATCATTATTGACCAGTGGGATCCCAGGGGACGTGTGGACTACAGAGACGAAACCTTTTGCTACGGGCCGCTGAGCTGCAAGCATTATAAAGCTGGGGCCAAGCGGAGGGTTGAGGGGCGAAAAGGCATGGTCTATGTGGAAGAGGACTGGGTTGATGAGGAGATGACGGGGCACAGGGAACCGGATGAGTAGCGGGGATTGAGGTATGGGGGCAGCGGGCGAAGCAGCTCGTGGACAACATGTGCCGTCAAATTGAGATTAATCTTTAAGCTTTAAACCTAAACAAGACTAAGAAATACGAATAATTTATGGGTATAACCCTAAAACCATATTATTTCTGAAGTGTTTAAGTTCCTCAAATAGTGACAATAACAGATAAATTTGAAAGGAAGGGGCGCATTATGGGTAAGTTTGATCAGGACATTGAAGCACTCTTTGAAACACTTGTCGCTATAAGACGCAGGCTGCACCAGCAGCCGGAGCTGGGTTTCGACCTGCCTGCAACTATAGAGACAATTACGGCGGTACTGCAACAGCACCAAATCCCTTACGAGATCGTCGCGGGAAGCGGCATCCTTGCTCAAATCGGTCGCACGGAAGGCCCTGCGATCATGTTGCGGGCGGATCTGGACGCGCTGCCCATTGAGGAGGCGACAAACCTCCCTTATAAGTCTGCCATTGAAAACAAAATGCATGGGAGACTGGCGACATCATAGGTCAGAGTGGACCGGTCATGGCGGGCAGCATTCCCTTTGAGATTCAGATCGCCGGAAAAGGCGGCCATGGCTCCGCACCTGAGAACGCCATTGATCCAATTTACGCCGCGGTGCAGATCTACCAGGCTCTGCAGTCCGTCAAAATGCGCGAGATCAGTGCCCAGGAGCCGATGGTGATGACCATTGGGGAATTCGCCTTTGGGAAAACCTGCAATGTCATCCCTCAAAGCGGGCAGATGTCCGGCACCATACGGTTCTTTAAAAAAGAAGTCGGCGCATACGCCATCCAGCGGATCGAGGAGATTGTCACAGCGCTGGCTGCCGCCCTGCGTGTTGAAGCCACCTTTATAACCGGCGTATTTTTGCCGCCAGTGATCAATGATGCATCACTCACGCAGAAGCTGCTGCCATCTATCCAGGCAGAACTTGGCGAGGACAAAGTCAGGGACTACCAGCATAAATTTATGAGCTCTGAGGATTTCGCCTTTTACGGGGAAGCGGTTCCGGTTCTGTATCTGAACATGGGCGCGGGCTCGAAAGCAGCGGGCTATGACTGTTCTCTGCACCATCCTAAAGTAGAGTTCGACGAGAACGCCATGAAGTTTGGCGTCGCGGCGCTGGTGAGCGCGGCGCTTGGGTTTTTGGAGGTTTAGTTACCATCTGCTACTGGATTATCTCGATGCCAGGCGTGATTTTGGTATCTCGGTGCCAGGGAACCGGATGGGTGGCAATGAACGCAAGAAGGAGGTCAACCCCATGAAAATAGTAATGTTAACGGGCAGCCCGCATATTCAGGGCACCACTGCGCTGCTGGCAGATGAATTTTACGCTGGTGCTTTAGAGGCTGGTCATGAAATCGTGCGCTTTGATACGGCGCAGCTGAAAATTGAACCTTGCCTGGGGTGTGATCACTGCAGGATTATCAGCGGCAGCTGCGTCCATGAGGATGACATGAACCAGATTCTCGACCATTTGCTGGAGGCGGAGGCTTTGGTCCTGGTGACGCCGCTCTATTATTTTGGGATGACTGCGCAGCTCAAGCGGGCTGTGGACCGGTTCTATGCCATTAATCCGGCGCTGCTGGAAGCACCGAAAAAGGTTTATCTGATCAGTGCGGGCGCGGATCAGGATCCATGGGCCATGGAGGCACTGGTAGCTCATTACAGGACGATTTGCCGGTATCTGAACTGGGAAGCCGCAGGAGAAATCCTGGCCCTTGGTGCGGGGGTGCCGCGGGACCTTGAAGGGAGTGAAGCGCTGGTTAAGGCGCGGAGGATGGGTAAGGCGTGAGATGAAAAATAAATTTCATGGACTGCTGGAGTAATCCGCCAAACAAAAAAGCCCATTATCGTAATTCAAGATAATGGGCTCCATTTGAAACGAGACTTCCATATATTCACATTTTGTTGCTGGCATTGCCATTTTTCAGTCAGTCGCCATCAAAAATTCAATAATATGGATCACACGAATCCCGGAGAAGTCGCTGTAGATATTTTTATCCATGGTGAGAATGAACTTTGGGTAATGATCAGGGATCGCTTCGAGAGGCCGCAGCTCCCGCGTTCGGGTTTTCTCATCCAGGATGCTTGCGCAGACTTGAAAGTAGGCCTTTTCGTTTGGCTTCGTCGCGACAAAATCCACTTCCAAAGCTCCAATTTTGCCGATGGTCACCTCATACCCACGCCTCAGAAGCTCCAAATAATGGGCCGTACCTGGCACCCGGATCGTATAAACAACGTTAAACTAATTTGAAAAGTCTGCAATCACTTAGTTCTTTCAAAAACAACTTCATCAACTTCACTGGTGGTGACAGGTACAAATCGCGAAAATGATGAAATTGTTTTACAATTCAACAGCAACCCATTGTCCATGATAATGGGTTTTGTAAGAGATGCAACTTCCATAATTTAACACGATTTTAGCTTAGCTACACAACTCTTCCCTAAATCAGACTTTAAGGAGTAGTTTGTTGACACTCTTAGATTAATGGTAAGAGATGGTCAGAATGAGAGAGCAAAATGTATTGTTCCAGGACATTGTTCACGAGCAATTATTGAATGAGAAGATTGCGATTATAACACTTTGAGGACAATCAACATAGTTTGTTAATGGAATTCAATGGCGAAAAACTGACTCCATTTGCTATCCATGAGTTACCCATGATACTGTCATAATGTTGATAGACAATTGACCTATGAGTGAGCGTGATGGTATTATTAAAGCCAATTTAAAAGAAGTGAGGCGAATCTCAATGAATGAATACATCATCGCACTGACTAATCTATATGGCATGGTTCATAGAGACAAAGTGGTAGAGATTTATAACATTCAAAACAAAGATCAGATTTCCAGCCAAGATCTGGATGTCTATTTTACTGAATCATCAGAAAAACTTGAAAATCATTTTATTGAAACTTATCAAGATTATTTCGTCCATAAGACTGTCATGGAATTTGATGAATTCGATTTGATGTTGAGAAAGAAAGCCGACAAACCATATTTTGTTCCAAAGAAAGAGGAACTTCTAAAATATGTTGATGAAAGGTATTATGAAAGAACTTTGCAATATAATGCTCTTCTGAGCTATGTGAAAAAGAAATTTTCTTTTGATAATGAGGAGAAAGCTGAATGGCTTTGCGATGATATTCACGGCATCTGCCAATTTGGAGCAGATATGGATGCTATCTTTGACTCATTCAATGTGAGCGGAATTATCTTTAAAGACACTACCCAGATTAATGAAGTAATGAAGCTTGTTATGGAACTCGCCAATAATATAAGAATATGGGAAAACAACGGTCATACACCTCATGAAATCTCATCGAAATATGAGAAAGCGAGCTTAAGGCCAATGTCAAATCAACCTTTTGAATCTGTTGTTAAAAAAGAAAAAATTGGGCGGAACGATCCATGCCCATGCGGCAGCGGAAAGAAATATAAAAAGTGCTGTATGGGGAAAGAGGAATTGAGTTAGATTTAAAAAGTGAGCATAAAAGTAAATGCTCACATAACAGACTAATCAGATGCAGGACATAACGAATTAAAAATGGGTCTTTCGGTTCCAGGGCCAGGCAACAAAGATGAAACTTGATAAATTGTTGTACAATTCTAACCCTTTGTCTTTTGATAATGGGTTAATAAAAAGACGCGACTTCCATGTTTTTGATATACTGGTGGGAAGTGAGGAATGGGAACCATCGGCGGAGTCTTGGCTCTTGTCTATTATAGATTCAAGAAGGATCCTAACCATATGAAAATATTAGTTGCCGGCTGATATGGCCTGGAGATATTGCTGTGTGTTATGCTGACGCTTCTTAGGCTGAGCAGGAGCTTGGGTGGAAGGTGGAGCTTGGGATTGAGGACATGGTGAGAGATTCTTGGGGTATGAGAAGGCAAATGGGAAGTAATGGTAAACCTGCTGTGTTTGAAATAGGCTGGCTAACTTAGAAAATTGAATATAAGGCGGGTTTTTAATATGATATTTCTGAATTAATGTGGGAGGTTGCAAAAATGGAACATCATTAATTGGACTACTATCCGATTCCAAAGGACAAAACACCACTATATATAAATGAACCCTGGCTGATTGACGAATCTATTTTGGAAAATTTGCCGCGTACCAGTGAACCGGAATCTCAGGAAGATAATATTCGTGTTTATATCCCGTTGGATATAAACAAAAGGGCAATTCTTAGAAGACTGAAGATGACGATCGTGCATTATGGTGAGGTAAACGAAAAAAATGAATCAGATTTTCAGATGGATGTTGAAACACTGATTTCACAGGTTGAAATCTATGATCAGGTATGGTTTGTGAGACATATGCCAACTGAGGGAGTGCATAGTAGGGAAGCAATCGAACTTGTTAAAGAGGTGATCTCGCTGTTAGAACAAATCCCTGACGGATGTGCTGAAACATTTCCGTTTGCAATGATTGATTCACTGATAAACGAGTATATAAAGGTTTGAGTATGAAAAACACAGGAAGCGACTCGCCCGTTGTGATCTCCTGATTTATGGGGATCAGTGGGGGTTACGTCTCGAATCACTTGACGTACCCGTACCTGGCAGTGCACCAAGATAAGGGCGCGTCAAATAGTGGTTATAAACCCCACTGAGAAAGGACTAACAAGCCGCTCGCAGCGGGTCTTGACATATGGGCTGTATCTGGCACCAGAATCGTATTACAATGTTAAACAAATTTAAAAAGTCTGCAATCACACGATTTCTATAAAAACAACTTCATCAACTTTGCTCGTGGTACAAACTGTGTTTTGTTGTTCAAAACAATTTCAGGTGAAATACTATTTTTCTAGTAGGAGTTGGATAAATGCCGAACTATCTTGAATATAGAAGATCAATTTCAAAAGAATTAATTTCAATAAAAGATAGGGTTAGGAATTTTATTGATACCAACCATTGGGGCGAAGACGGAAGATATAAAGAGATTATATTAAGTGAAACTCTAAAGAACCTGTTACCACAAAATGTTATAGTAGCAACAGGTTTTGTGATGGGTGCAGCAAATCAAATAAGTAAACAAATTGATATAATTATATATAGAAAAGAGTATCCTGTACTTTTCAAAATTGCTGATTTTGTTGTAGTGCCTAAAGAAAGTGTTGTTGGAATTATTGAAGTTAAATCGAAACTTGAAAGTGCAAATATTAAATCAACAGTTGAAAATTGTCATTCAAATGGCCAATTGATTGGAGATCATATATTTAATGGTATATTTGGTTATGAAACTGGATTTTCTTTAAATGATGGTAATAACCTTAGTAATAGTATTGAAAATACTTTACGAAATAATTGTGGCTATTTGAATAATATTTGCTTTGGTAAAGATTATTTTATGAAATACTGGCATTCTGGAAATCCTAAAATAAATGATAATGTCAAATGCTATAGTTTTTACGAAATTGAAGATTTGGCATTTGGTTATTTTATTTCTAACTTAATTGAAGATATTTATATTCAAACTAACAATCGAAGAATAAGTGGTATTATCAAATCAAGTTTGTATCCAATTGAACAAACTAAAGAAGCGCATAGATTAGATAGTTTAGAAATAAAAATCATGAGTGAACAATAAGATGGTCTGCACCTGGTACCCGAATCGTATAAACAACGCAAAACAAATTTGAAAAGCGTGCATTTACTTAGTACTGACAAAAACAACTTCATCAACTTCGTTGGTGGGAGCGATAGGCGTCAGCCGCAGGTACAAATCGCGAAAATGATGAAATTGTTTTACAATTAAACCGTAACCCATTGTCCATGATAATGGGTTTTATAAGAGATGCGACTTCCATAATTTAACACAAACTAAAGTACAGCTACGCAACTCATCCCTAAATTGACAATTAAGGAGCAGTTGAGAGTAACTTTGGCGCGGTCAGTTATAATATAAAAATAGCTGCAAAAAATATGATGTGTAGTTATTTACGGTCTTAGTGCAGTTATTGGAATAACCAACACACCATCTTCCCGGGTATAACCAAATTTGCTTAAGCCGCAGATCACACCTAAAAGCTCTGGCGCTTTCGCCTTAGGATCTTCCGTCATCATTTTCTGGATTGCCAACAGCTCCTGTGCTGCCTCATCAATCTGGTTTGCACCAAGTTTGATATCAAAAGCGCCCCATCTGCATCCCCTATTCAGATTGGATATCATAAAATATTTTGGTAGGTATTATTATAGAATATAAAATTTTTCAATGCTATAATAGATGAAATTCTCTCGTTAAATTCAAGTGATTTTACACATTTTAATTATTATTAATAATATTCTTATTGGAGCTGATTGATTTGAATAAAAAGTTACAACTTATTGTTTATCAGCTTAGTAAATTTAAATTCTTCAATCCTAAAATAATTATAAATATGTTTATTAATATTATAATTATAACAACAATATTTTCTATTAATTCATCCGCGAATGAAGATCGTAATTATTTAATTTTTGCTGGTGGAACGACATCTCCACCATTTGAATTTCTAGATGAAAGCGGGAACTATGTTGGATTTAATGTTGACTTAATACATGCGATTTCTAATGAATTAGGTAGAGAGATTAGACTTATTCCTCGTGATTGGCTTGGAACATATGAATCACTCCAAAATGGTGAGATAGATGCTATACAAGGAATGAACTTCAATGCACAAAGAAAAGAAATTTATGACTTTTCATCTGCATATCTACTTAATTCATCAATTTGCTTTGTTAACCAATATAATAATGAAATCAAAGATTTCGAAGATTTAAAAGGTCATATAGTTGCGGTAGAAAGAAATGGATATGCTGCATACATACTTGCGGAAATGGGCGAAATAGAAGTTATGTTTATGTCTGACATGGAAGATGCATTTGAGCGACTATTAAAAGGTGAAATTGATGCTGTTTTTTGCAACAAATTAACAGGAGTTTATATACTACGTGATCGCGGATGGGAATCTCGAATACATACCATTGGAAATGAAATCAACCAGGTAGATTACGGGATTGCAGTTAAAAAAGGGAATATATTACTGTTGTCAGAAATTAATGTAGCACTTGAAAAGATAAAAGGAGACGGAACCTATAATAAAATCTATGAAAAATGGTTTGGCCTTGAAGACTCTTTATGGAGCTTATTAAAAAAATATGCATATCTTGTAGGTATAATAATTACTGTTTTTTTTGTGACTATTGCCCTAATAACTAAATGGAATCGTACATTAAAAAGGGAGGTAGATAGACAAACAAAAGAATTAAGGGGAGCCAATCAGGCCTTAGCTGAACATAAGGAGACAATTGAAGAGAGTAATCACTTTAAGCTACAGATCATTGATAGTCTTCAAATAGGACTTATTACATTTGATTCTGAAAAGAAATTAACTACATTAAATCGTTTCGCAGAAAATTTATTTGAATTCAACAGAGAAGAAGCAATTGGTAGTACTTTTGAAGAAATCGGTCTTGACCAATATTTTAAAGTGGATTTGATTGACCGATGTATTGCAAACGCTGAAGCGATAGTAATTCACGAAACAATATTCCACCTGCCACAAGGAGAAAAGTATTATAACTGTTTACTTTCACCACTCGTAGAGGGGATATCGAATTGTACAGGTGGTGTCATGACGTTTAAATGTATTGATGAAGATAAGCGAATAAGATTGGAACTTGCACAGAAAGACAAAATGAGTTCATTAGGGACATTAATATCTGGAATTGCTCATGAAATCAGAAATCCTTTGAGTACAATTAATACATACATTGAACTGCTACCTGTAAAATATGATAACGAAAAATTTCGGAACAAGATTATAAGTCAATTACCTAATGAGATTAATCGTTTAGACGAAATGCTTACAGATTTACTAAATTATGCAAAGCCTAAGAAATCTGATTTCCAATTATTCTACATCGAGGAATTGTTGACTGAAGTAATCGACTTATTCGAACCTATCCTATCTTCAAAAAATATTACTATTGAAACGTCTATTAAGAATAAAGTCGAACTGTATGCAGATAGAAATAAAATTAAACAAATTTTTATAAACCTAATATTAAATTCAGTAGATGCAGTTGATGAGAAAGGTCATATTAAAATAAGCATTACTGAACTTGTAAATTCAATTATTATTGAGTTTATAGATAATGGTTGTGGTATCAACTCAGAAAATTTGTCAAGAGTTTTTGATCCTTTCTTTACAACTAAGCAAAAGGGCACAGGGCTAGGTTTGGCTACGTGTTATCAATACATTAATGAACATAAAGGCAAAATGAAGATAGATAGTAAAATTGATAATGGTACAATTGTTAAACTGATCTTACCAAAAGGATGTGAACATAATGAATAAAATCTTAATAGTAGACGATGAAGTTGCATTATGTGAAGCACTTGAATTTGTTCTAGAAGATGAGTATGAAGTTCAAACGCTTCAAAATCCATCAAATATCATAAGGATTATTGATGCTTTTTCACCTGATGTTGTGTTGCTTGATCTAAAGATAGGTGAAGCTAACGGAATTGATGTATTGAAAACCATAAAAAAGGAAAATCCAAATATTGAAGTTATTATTATGACTGCTTTTGGAAGCATAGACTCAACGGTGGAAGCGATAAAAATTGGTGCATTTAATTATTTAATTAAACCAGTTAAATCAGAAGAATTGAAAGTTTTTATTAAGAAAGCAATTGAATATAGGAATTTAAACAATTCCTTTAATAATTTGCGAATGGTAATTGAGGATGAATATTCAATTAAGGGTGTTATTGGAAGATCTAACAAATTTGTAAAAGCTCTTGAAACAATACACAAAATTAAAGATTTTGATTCTACGGTGTTGATATTGGGTGAAAGTGGTACTGGTAAAGACGTAATCGCTAAAGCACTACATTTTGAAAGTCCAAGAAGATCTCATAATCTTGAGATAGTTAACTGTGCGGCTATCCCATCGAATTTATTAGAAAGTGAGTTATTTGGTTATGAGAAAGGCGCTTTCACTGGAGCAGATAGAAAGCGTATTGGTCGATTTGAACTAGCACATCAAGGTACTATATTTCTTGATGAAATTGGAGAAATGGATTTATCGCTGCAAGCGAAAATTTTAAGAGTTGTTGAGGATATGACAATTACGCCAATTGGTTCTGAAAAACGAAAGCAGATCAATGTGCGTGTCATTGCTGCAACAAATCGTGATCTTAATGAACTAATTAAAAGTGGCCAATTTCGAGAAGACTTATACTATAGGTTAAATGTAATCGCGATTAGTCTGCCACCTTTGAGGGAACGAAAAGAAGATATATCATTATTTGTAAAATATTTTCTTGATAAATTTAATAAGAAATTTTGCAAAAACATTGTAGGCTTTGACATTGAGGCATATAAGCACTTGGAAAATTATTATTTTCCAGGTAATATAAGAGAATTGGAAAACTTAATGGAACGAATTGTTGCATTATCAGATCAAACAACAATTGACCTAAAACTGTTATCCAATTATTTAGATGCAAATTATGACTCGTCAAAAGACAATCAAAATTATTTATCAATGAAAGTTGCAACACCTTTGAAGACTTTAGAAAAATTAATGATTGAAAGTACTCTTGATTACTTTAATGGTAATCGAGGGAAAACAGCAGCGGCTCTACAAATAAGTGAGCGTAAATTACTTTATAAAATTAAAGAATATGAATTTAGTTAAAAAAATACCGCAAATTTTGCGTGTGAAAAGCGCAAATGTTGCGGTATTTATATTGCCATTCGTCAATAGAAGATTGAAAATAGAGCATTCTAAGCTTTGGCACGAGTTTTGCTTATAAATATATCAAGTCGTATCAAAACGACTAGATTAATTTAGGAGGGATTCATTTGGAAACGAAAAGAACTACAAAAATCACAGCTCTTATTCTCGTTTTACTTCTTTTGGCAAGTTTAATGGTAGGTTGCCGAGCAAGCACACCAGAACCTGCACCAGCATCTGAGGCACAGCAATCTAGTACTGTACCACAAGATAAATATGTTATGAAGTTCGCACATGATTATACTACTAATTCTCCGTATCATGAGGCAGCAGTTAAATTCAAGGAATTGGTCGAAGCTAAGTCAGAGGGTAGAATGGAAGTTCAAATTTATCCTGCTCAACAACTAGGCAGTGCACGTGAAATGATCGAAGGTATGCAAATGGGTACAATTGAAATGGTTTGGACACCTACTGCAAAATTTGCCGGATTTGATCAACGGTTAACTCTGATTGATCTACCTTATCTATTCAAAGATGAGGATACAATGTGGAAAGCGCTTGAGGGTGAACTCGGTCAAAAATTAATGGGATATCTTGAGCCGATAGGTATAAAAGGTATATCATTTTGTGCCGAAGGTTACAAAATTTTTACAGCCAATAAACCTATAAAATCTCCTGAAGATTTTGCTGGAATGAAAATTAGAACAATGGAAGCCCCTGTCATTATGGCTCAATTTAAAGCATGGGGTGCTAATCCAGTACCAATTGACTTTGCTGAAGTATATAATGCATTGCAGCAAAAAGTAGTTGATGGCCAAGAAAATCCAATTATTACAATTCATGATATGAAATTTTATGAAGTTCAGGATTACTTAAGTGTAGCAGATCATGCATATTTAACATATTTCTTAAGTGCAAGTAAGAAATGGTATGATGGACTACCTGAGGATTTGCAGAAAATTGTAATGGATTCCGGTCTTGAAATGACTGAATATCATAAGGGATTAATAAAAGATGCAAACGATAGGTATCTACAAAATGTTCAGGATTATGGAACTCAAATTTATGTGCTTAATGATGAGGAAAGACAGGCTTTAAAAGATTCAGCAATTGGAATTTATGCAGAATTTGAAGAAGTATTTGGAAAAGAACTAATTGAAGAGGCTTTAAGTTACTCCAATTAATAGATCAATCGACATTTCATATATTCCCCTCAAAAAGGCCCCATTGAGATTAAGTTCTTTTTGGGGCCTCCCCCTTATATAAATCAATAGATTGGAGGTTTGATTTATGAAACAGTTTGGAAGATTGCTCTCTTGGATTGAAGAAAGTATATCGGGTTTTCTTTTAATTTCAACAACTTTATTACTTTTCACTAATGTCCTTTTAAGATATGTTTTTTCAAACTCAACAACATGGGCAGAAGAGCTAATAAGATACGGTATGATTTGGGTCACATTCATTGGGGGCAGCATATGTGCCAGAAATAAACTTCATGTAGGCATCGACATTGTATTAACATACTTTAAACCATTTGCAAGAAAAGTGCTTGAAACTATTGCAGAATTAATGAGTGCATTTTTTTGCGCAATTCTAACGTTACTAAGTTTCCAAAATACAATGCTTGTTTTTGAAACAGCACAAAAGAGTCCGGCACTAATGATGCCAATTTGGTTAGTGTATTTGGCAATGCCAATAGGGTCATTTCTAATGACGGTAAGGTTTTTGCAAAGTGCTTGGAAAACAGCAAATGACCAACATAAGAAAAATGACGATCCACTTGACATGTCTACATTATAAAGGAGGTTAAGCCATGGTAGCATTTATTTTTCTGGTATTCTTTGTGTTAATTTTAATAAATACGCCTGTATTTGTGGCTTTGTCTTTATCGGCATTTTCTGCAATTTATTTTTTTACTGATTTACCCTTAATGGTAGTTGCTCAGCGCATGCTTGGTGGTATTGATAAATTTTCATTAATGTCTGTTCCGTTTTTTATACTTGGGGCTAATGTAATGAAAAAAGGGGGCATAGCGACACGTATTTTAAAATGGTCAGAAGTAATGGTTGGAAACAAGACGGGAGGATTAGCATTAACCACTATAGTAGCGTGTATGTTCTTTGGAGCTGTTTCTGGTTCATCACCAGCGACGGTAATTGCAATTGGTGGGTTAATGTATCCGGCATTAAAAGCTAAAAAATACGATGGGGGCTTCAACGTTGGATTAATTACTTCTAGTGGTTCAATTGCATTACTTATTCCACCAAGTATCAGTGCGATTATATACGGTGCAGTCACTGGCGCATCAGTTGGGGCTCTTTTCATGGCTGGCGCAGGGGCTGGATTAATTTACTCGTTATCATATCTAGCTTATTCATACTGGTATGCAAAAAAGAACAATATTGAGACAGGAGAAAAAACTACATTTCAGCAAAAGTTAAATGCAACACTTGCTGCCAGTTGGGCACTTGGCATACCAATTATCATTATGGGTGGTATTTACTTAGGAATTTTCACACCGACTGAAGCGTCTGGAGTTGCAGCGATTTATGCTATATTAATAAGTATATTAGTTTATAAAGAGATGAGTCTGTTGGATCTAGCTAAAACATGTGTTGATTCAGCACAGTCCACAGCTCAATTAATGGTTTTATTAGCTGCAGCCTCATTGTTTGGATGGGTTTTAACGGTTGCGCAGGTACCACAAGATTTGACGAATTTAATTATTGGTGGAAATTTTGGGCCTGTTGCATTCCTCTTTATGGTAAATGTTTTACTTTTGGTCGCTGGTATGTTTATAGACGGATCTTCGGCTATTATTATCACAGCACCGTTACTTTATCCGATCGCGATGCAACTTGGTATAAATCCAATTCACTTAGGCGTTATTATGGTTACAAATGCGGCTATTGGTATGTTTACACCGCCATTTGGTCTTAATTTATTTGTTGCTCAACCTGCTACTGGAGAGGATATGAAATCGATAATGCGTGGAGTTTTACCATTCGTTGCAATAAGCATTATAGCATTGTTTATAATTACATATATTCCTGACATTTCACTTTTCCTACCAAGGATGGTTTATGGAAAAGTATGAATCATGAATTGAATTGTATTCAATCACATAGGGAGGTTTATTGTGGGCAAGCTAAGACTCGTTTTTAATTCGCAAAACTCTCTGAAGTTGGGTACATTCACTTCTGGTCTTGTCGCTAGTGTTTTTGGATGTACTGGGCCACTGTTAATTGTTATTAATGCTGCAAATAAAATGCTGCTTTCAACTGAACAAACTGTATCTTGGATCTTTTCCATCTATTTTTTCGGGGGTTTACTTGGAGTAATTTTGTCTCTCAAATATAAGATGCCTATTAGTGGTGCGTATTCAATTGCAGGAGCTGCAATGATACTAAATAGTGGGCAGATTTATCAATTTGAAGAAATGATTTTTGGATATTTAATCTCTGGATTAATTATATTTTTAGTTGGTATATCCGGTTTTAAAGAGAATATTATTAGACATATACCACTACCAATTGTAATGGGAATGATTGCGGGAGTATTGACAAAATTCAGCATTAATATGGTAACGACAATAAGTAATAATTTAATTATGGGTGGAATTATTCTCATATCATATTTTATCGCAATGAGATTCGCACCCAAAATACCACCAATAATCTTGGCGTTTCTATCAGGAATAGCTTACGTGGTACTATCGAACGAGTTTTCAATATCAAGTGTATCGTTAGACTGGATGATGCCGGCGATCTATATACCAAAAATTAGTTTTGATGTGATTTTCGTTATTTCAGTACCATTAAGCATCCTTATATTAGGTTCTGAAAACACACAAGCAATAGGTGTCTTGATAGCTCAAGGATATAAGCCTCCTATAAATTCGATGACTATTTTCAGCGGAATCGCCAGCATGGTCGCATCTTTTTTCGGTGGTCATGCAGCTAATATAGCAGGACCTATGACAGCAATTTGTGCATCACCTGAATCAAGTCTAAACAAAAATGATCGATATATGGCATCTGTGGTTAATGGAATTATTTATTTGGTATTTGGAATTTTTGCAAGTGTAAGCATCTCGTTAATAAATTCAATTCCAAATAGTGTAGTGATAATATTAGCTGGATTATCACTAATAAGCGTAATAATGAAAGCTTATAATAGTTCTTTTTGTAGTCCGAATTTTAAATTAGGTAGTATATTTGCGTTTTTTATTGCATTAAGCGATTTGAAATTTTATGGGATAACATCTCCGATATTTGCACTGTTAGTAGGGGTAGTTGTAAGTTCAATTGTTGAGAGCTCAGATTTTAAGCAAACTTAAATTGGTACATCTGATATTCATTTAGAAATGCGAAACGCTCTTTACAACAATTACTGATGGTCATGATTTGCAGTCTGTTGTTTAAGACCACAGTTTATGACCTTGCCTTGCTCATGGACAATGTCCAGGAACAACAACTTTTGCTCTCATGTTTTGTCAATGTTACAATGCTAAGTATTGACTGGCATTGAGGTGAAATAGAAAAGCACCGCTGTGCGATCTCTCTCCGGCAAGATTGATTGTCAACTTCCATAAAAAAATGTGACTAACCCGAAAATAATCAGTCAAAGCCCGTATTTCTGAGGATTTGCTTGCAAAGATACGGGCTTAATGTTATACTGTATTTAGTCACATATGTTACTAAAAAGGAGGACGAATATGTACCTCGATTTTCTAGTCAAAATACCAGAAGCAGCAGGTAAAATTACCTACAGAAAACGAGACGACTCCTGTTATGTTTACTATGAGTACGATAGGATCTATGATCCTACGCGAAAATTTACGAACGTAAAGAGAGCGATGATTGGTAAGCAATCCAAAGCTGATCATCTTATGATGCAGCCAAACCAGAACTACCTGAAGTTCTTCCCGG
>NZ_FMWL01000022.1 GCF_900103005.1 Acidaminobacter hydrogenoformans DSM 2784
TGCATGCTGACGAGACAACCCTTCAGGTGTTGAAGGAAGCGGGACGCACAGCTCAAAGCAAATCTTACATGTGGGTATTTGCCACTGGAGAGACCAGTCGGGCACCGATACGGATCTTCCGTTATAATGCCGGTCGAAATGGAAAGGTCGCTGCAGACTTTCTTGGAGACTACAAGGGGTACCTACATACAGATGGGTATTCTGGGTATGGCAAAGTGGAGGGAATCTCCCGGTGCGCCTGCTGGAGTCATGTAAGGCGCTATTTTGTGGATGCGCTGCCGAAAGACAGCAAAAATCCGGAATCCACATTGCCTAAGATTGGGATTGCCTATTGCAATAAGCTTTTCGATATAGAGAGCGACCTCAAAGCGCTAAGTCCTGAAGACAGAAAAACTAAACGCCTTGAACTGGAATTGCCGGTTCTGGAGGCCTTTTGGTCGTGGGTTGAAGACACATTGCCGAAAGTACTCTCGAAATCCAAGATTGGCAAGGCACTTCAATATGCCCTCAATCATAAAGACTGGTTAATGACCTACCTGAAAGACGGTAACTGCGCTATTTCAAACAACTTAGCCGAAAATAGCATCCGACCATTTACTGTTGGAAGAAAAAACTGGCTCTTCTCCGCGAGTCCGGCAGGTGCTGATGCCAGCGCTGTTGTATTTAGTATCGTCGAGACGGCCAAGGCAAATGGTCTCAATCCACACAAGTACTTGGAATATCTATTGCGCGAAATCCCATCCATGGAAATTGTGAAGAACAAAGAAGAGCTTGATTCCCTACTCCCCTGGGATCCGACAATCCAAGCAGCTTGTGCAGTTAGGAATTAACGAAGAAATATAGGTGGCCTCCTGGCTGCCTTTTTTTATTGGGCACAGATGATTATTAACCGCTTACATTCCAATTGGCGTAAAAAAAGAGTTGCTGTGAAACTAAATGTTCTAGTTTCGCAACAACTCCCTGCTTTTGATGAATTGTATAACAATTTCACCATCTTCGCTATTTGTACCTGTCACCCAAAACCCGGTATTACGCTGACTAATCCCTACAACCCTTGCAATCACTACATAAATTTATTAACAACTTCCGCAACTTCGCTGGCGGTGACAGGTACGGGCCATCTTGCGATGGACAGCTTACTCGATTGACCATTTACCACCGCTATAACTTAAAGTTGGTGTAACAATATAACCATCTGCATCATACAAATTTAACTTTATCTTATCACCGTTTGCAAAACTAGTAGGTTTATTCCCGACTTTAACAAATATTATTGAAATCTTATATTTGTTAAAACTAATTGTCTCAACATCTATATTAATATTAGATGAAGTAAGTGGTTGTCCATTGTTTCCTGCTGTTACCGAGGCAATGGTGATAGTGCTTTCATCAACGTTTTTGTTAAAGATGAATTCCACTCGTGAACTGTCGGCGATTAAACCTGGATCTTCAAAATCAATTATTGGAGCTTGTAGTTCAGTTCTAATAATTTCAGGGGTTTGATATGCTATAACATAGCCTGATGATCCATCAATTACATTAGGATTATTCATTAGAAATATTTCTGAATTTATTTCAAATGTACGTTGGCCATTTTCATCAGTTCCTCGAACGTAATATTCTAATTTATTTCCATTAACCACTTGAAATTCAATTGGATTACTACCTGATTTATTGTTTGTGAGCGTGAACTTTTGAGTTGCGCCTGCTTCTCGATTAAGTTTTACAATGGAATCATTGTCAGCGTCATATAAAACATATGTCCAACCTAATAATCTATTATCGGAATAGATTCCATTAGTTGAATCAAACACTAATAGATCGTCAATTAGATCTTCAAGATTTTCATCGAAAATCTCAATTGTTTTAGAATATCTTATTTCGTTTGTCATTGATTCAAGTGCAAAACGAACCTCATTCTGAGTATAATGTTGGTTGCTTCCATTTTTAAATGCTTTATTACCAAAAACAAACATATTAAATATACCAATCATTACAATTGAAATAAGCGCAACTACCATAATTAGTTCAACTAAAGTCACACCTTTTTTGTTGATATAAAATTTTCTCATTGTTCCAACCCCTTTATGAAGACGGGACTAAACTAGTCAACTTAACACTTCGGTCTGGTGCATAAAAAACTTCGATTTCAACTTTTTTAAGACCAGTTGGAATGCTTCCACCTGAAGCAACATTAATAGTAACATTATCACCATATCCCAGATCAATTTCGTCGTTACTGACGCTTGAAATAAGTGACGGCGTTTTATAGATTTCATCCATAATTACCATTGCATTATTATTCATAGCTTTTGTTTTATTGCCCATGCCAATTATATTTGCAAATCCACTAGTGAACAAAGCGAGGAAAAATGAAGCTATTAAACCAATTAGTGCGATAGAAATGATCAATTCAACTAATGTAAATCCGTTGGTTTGATTCAAATATTTTTTCATAACAACACCTCTTCTAAGGCGAATCATAATTTCTAAATTATTAAAACTATTTCGCCCCAAAATTACTATGGCTTACTCTTCATTTTTCATCCCAATATGGATCGCTAGTTCCGATAGTTTTTCCTATCCATTGGTCAAGTATTGGTACAATCGGATCTGTATCAGGTATAGGAATTAATAGCGGTTTAGAAGGATTAATGATATTGGTCATAAATCTACTACTGTTATCACTGATGTTATTCTTATTTATACTTACACCATTTTGGAAATAAAAATATCCTTTTTCATAATTCATCCCTATATCATCTGGAATTCTTAGTAAATAAGTTCCATCATCAGCTTTTATACCTTCTCCACCTATACGAACTATTCCATATTTTTTAGTTGCATCAAAATCTGATGAATATCCTGAATACGAAGTAATACTTACACTACTAGGATTAGATGGATTAATAAAAGTACGGTACCTATCAATTGATTCAAATCCTACTGCATAAGGATTAGGATCTTCAGGTGTTTCGGCATTTCCGAAATCCAGTTCTATTGGTGATCTATTGCTGCCGGTTCCATCAGGATTCGGGTAGTTTGGATCATATCCATTCGTTGCATCATTGTATGTTTTCTGTTGTAATACCTTATCTGAAATTGTAAAAATAATTTCATCTGAAGTTTTATTGGTCTCAATACCACCTAAAAAGAATAATAATTCGTTATCAAAAGTCAACGTTATACAATTAGTAACTTGACGAAGACTAATATTGTCATAATCATGGAGTACTATAACTGAAGCTTGAAATGTAGACGGATTTGATGAACCTTTCGGTGATTGAATTGTGTTTTTTGAGTTTGAGGTCTTTACAAAAACTTCATGACCTAAATATGATTCTCCAGAATTGTTCGGATTTATTGCTTTATCAAAATTTATACCAGTAAGCCAAATCCCACTTGCATCCGTTAATGTTCTCGTACCACCTAACATTCGAGTATAAGATACAATTCTAGAAGTAGACATATAACCATATGTCTCACCAGTTGCAGTAATTTTAATTTCACCCGAATACAAACCTTCACTGAATTCAATATCATAATTACCTACGCCTGTTATCGAATATGGATTTGTTACAAGAGTTTGTAATTCATCTACTAATTGTTTAACTGTTCCAATATAAGGAGTGGATAATTTGTTTTCTAAAATTTTCAGGCCGTGATGTACGCCAGACCGGGCAATATAATGGGCTTGAATTCTATTATTTTGCCATGAAGTTTGAGTTGTTTCTGCTCTACTTAAATTAACTAACAACACACCAAGAATAAACAATACCAAAAAAACCATAATTACTATTGGAAGAGCAGCACCTTTATTGTAATTAAAATAACGAAATACACGTCTCATATTATCCATCCTCTCAGAAACATGCTTATGTCTTTTTACTAATGAATGAGACTATTTGAATTCGTTACTTAACATACTGCGTTAAAATCATTAAGCAAACGAAAATCATTCAATTTTAAGAAAATTATGCATTTTGTGAATATGAATCAATTAATAATAAAGTACTTAAATTCAATTCAATAGGCTCACGTATTATAAAATGATTGAATCTATGTTAATTCTATATATTAATTTGACTTGATCAATCGAATTTAAATTGAATACTGAATTGCTAAATTCAAAACAAAATTCGCTCAATTATATACTATCAACTCACGCTATTATTAAAAATTTATTATAATCATACCCCAGTAGATTCAATTGATAATTTACTGGGGTATGAAAAAATTATATGATAAAATACAATTTAAAGTACTTAAAAATTACCAATCAACTTTTCCTGGAACAACTGTAATAGTAAACGTACTTCCTGCATCACCAGCCGCATTTTCAACAACGTCAACAGTATATGCTACACCCGCAGCAGTATCAGCTGCACTATTTGGATCTTGAGCCGCAGTTACAGCAATTGGTGTCTCTGGAACATTGCTAATATAGTCATTTGTTTCAAGGTAAGCCATATCAATGTCAGCAGCAGCATCACCATTTGCCAACGCTAATTGTGCAGCATCTTCGATCATCGCGACATTGGCATTATGTGCCTTTTGTTTAGCGCTTTCAGTAGCACCAAGAAATCTTGGCACAGCAATCAACGCCAAAATTCCCAAAATCGCAATAACAACAATCAGTTCAATCAACGTGAAGCCTTTCCTATTATGAATTCTCTTATTGAAAAATCTTAACATGTAAAACACCATCCTTTTCTTTTTAATTAATGTTTTTTCTTTTGCCCCTCTTTAAATCTTTTTTCTTTACGTACTACTCTTTTGTACTCTTTCCATCCTTGGGCAATTCATACCCATTCTTCAGCCCCATAAAACCCTGTGAAACCTTTAATTTATGGGCATTCCAACCAACTTATCTTACCCTCTGACGTCCACCCCCTTAACCGTTTTTTAGATGATGCTGATTTGAATGCATAGCTGGATGCTTCATACGTGGGTTGATCCAATCTTTTCTTTTTTTAAGCCTTTAGCCTTATGCCTTAATCTTTAAGCCTTCAGCCCTTTACCTTCAGCACACCCCTTGATCAAGCGCACCTCCAGCTGGATCCCCACACTATAGCAAGCCCTACCACGCCTGGTCTCCCCCGCAACATTAACCTGTGCAGCATTTTTTCTTCATCTGTACCTCATCATCCGGCCCCATGAAGCACCCGACTCCGCACCTACAACAAACATCCAGACACTTAATGCTCCAGAACAAACCAGGCGCTGTCCAAACTGCAACCACTACATTGGTGTTGGTTTAATAATGGCTCTTTCTATGCTTCGTCTAAACTGCTTCCCTGCTTCAACCCTTACAACCCTCAACCACCAAGCAACCTACTAACCTTGAACCTGTAGGACCAACCTCTCTCTTATTTTGCCCCGGTGTCAAATCTTTTAACGCTCTTACTCTCTGACACCGAAGCTGCACCCACCCGCCTCTGACATTCTTGACTAAGTTATACCGCTGAGTCAAACTTTCAGACACGCTTTGGGTCTTTTTCTTTAATTTTTTCTTTTCTTTTTTTCTTTTTATCCAGTATGATGCGCCCGAAACTCCTTAAACAACCCAGAGGCCTCCAGATCTTCCCCTTCCTCCTCCAAATCCTCGTTCATCTTCTCCAGGCTCTCATGCTTGATCCGGCTGACCTTTCTCTGAGATAGCCCCGTCCGGTCCGCCACTTCCTGCTGCGTAAGATCCTGGAAGAACAGCATCTGAATCACTTTTCTCTGTAGATCACTTAATCTTCTAAACGCATTTGCCAAAACAATCCTATCCTCAATAGGCAGCCTGAAGGACTCGTACTCGGTACTGTGAATCTTCGAGGTATCAATCTCATCAAAGCTCACAAGACCCGCCTTCATAACTTCCTCAATGGCGCTTTCCCGGACCTTTAGCTGCTCGGCAATATACTGCACGCTTGGCGCCTCGCCATTTTCTTTTACATAATCATCAATGGCTCTATCCACCTTGCCCTGCAGCTCCACGATACAGCCAGGCCGGTAATAGGACGCCTGCTTTCTCACCATATGCCGGATCTCCCCAATGATACAATGGGAGGCATAGGTGGTGAAGGCAGCGTCTTTTTTTGCGTCAAATTGCTTCAAGGCTTTCAACAAGCCTAAATAACCCGTCTGAGTGAGATCATCCCTGTCAAAGCCCTTGCCATAGAGATGGGCATAGTAACGGATCAGCTTCTGCGCTGCTAAGGTCAGTTGCTCTAAGGTCTGTTCGCCTGGATGGGCGAAATAATGCTGCGCTGCTTCGTCGAGGGACATTACCTTTTCCTTCTCACACATACGATCAACCTCATTCTTACTGAACGGTCTTCAGCATGTCAAACATAGGCATCATCATGGAAATGACTATGAAGCCAACTATGACACCCATGACCACAATCATCATTGGTTCCATGAAGGTCAGGAGACGCTGTACCTCGGTCTCGACTTCTTCGTCAAAGAAGTTCGCTGTCTTATCCAAAATGTCGTCCAGCGTACCGGACTCTTCCCCAATCTTGATCATATTATCCACCATCGGAGGAAAATATCCTGTTCTGCGGATTGGGACTGAGAGGGCGACGCCTTTTCGTACGTCTTCCTTGGAATCCACTATACTGTCTGCCACCACGGTATTGCCCACCGCGCCGGCGACGTTTTCCATAGCCTGTAGAAGCGGGATGCCGCTGGCCAGCAGTGTGGAAAGGGTGCGGCAGAATCTGGCGCTGATGACCTTGCGGGTGAGGCCTTTATAGAGGGGCAGACGCAGCTTGTAGCGGTCAATGGTTCGTCTGCCATCTGGCGTGGAGGCAAATCGCTTGAAGAGATACACCGCGGCCAGGATCACAAGAAGGTACACATACCAGAAATTCCTGAAAGAATTGCTGATGGCAAGGAGCAGCCTGGTCGGTGCCGGAAGGGGCACGCCGCTGCCTTCAAACATGCTTAAGAAGGTAGGCATGACAAAGGTCAGGAGGAAGACGACCACCGCTGTGGCGACAACGGATAACACCGCCGGATACACCATGGCGCTCTTGACTTTGTTGTTGACCTTAAACTCCTTCTCATAATGCGTCGCCATACGCTCCATGACGACGTCCAGACTTCCGCTGGCCTCCCCTGCCGCGACCATGTAGGTCATCAGGTTCGGGAAGACGTCGTTGTGCTTTTCCATAGCTTCTGAGAAGGTATAGCCTTTCTGGACATCCTCATAAAGGTCGCTGATGACCTGCTTGAACTTCTTGTGCTCCGTCTGCTGCCTTAAAATGTCCAGGGTGTTGACTATGGTAACGCCGGCATTGAGCATGGTGGAGAACTGCCTTCCGAAGACGGCGATCTGCTTGATGCTGACTTTGTTTAAGAGATTGATATCCTTGATGTCTTTTTGAATGACTTCCTCGACACTGACGGGATAGTACTGCCGCTCCTTCAGGCGAACGATCATTTCGCCGTGGGTATTGGCCGTTTCAGTGCCTTCCAAAGTGGCGCCGTTTGGGGTAAGTACCTTAAATTTGTAAACTGGCATTCGGCATCACTCCTTTAATAGATCGTGCCCAGCTGACCTTTGACATAGTCGAAATCCATGGCGTGGGATTGACAGGAGTCCCTGGAGATCACGCCTTGCTTGTAAAGACTCAGAAGTGAGTTGTCCATGGTCTGCATGCCAAACTTGGAGCCGGTCTGGATATTCGTCTGAATCTGGTGGGTCTTGCCCTCGCGGATCAGGTTGCGGATAGCGTTGGTGGTGGTCATGACCTCAAAGGCCCCTACCCTGCCCTTCATGGCTTTCTTGGAGAGCAGCTGCTGGGAGATAATGCCTTCTATGACCGCCGCCAGCTGAACCTTGATCTGCTCCTGCTGATAAGGCGGGAAGACGTCAATGATACGGTCCATGGTGTTCGCAGCACCTAAGGTATGCAGCGTGGAAAGCACAAGGTGACCGGTCTCAGCGGCGGTGACCGCAATGGAGATGGTCTCAAGGTCACGCATCTCGCCCACCAGGATGACATCCGGGTCTTCACGGAGGGCAGCTCTCAGGCCGTTGGCAAAGCTGCCGGTATCCGCGCCCACTTCCCTCTGGTTGACAATACTTTTGTTGTGCTTGTGAAGGTACTCAATAGGATCCTCCAGCGTCAGGATGTGACAGCTGCGCTCGGAGTTGATCAGATCGATCATGGATGCCAAAGTGGTAGATTTACCGGAGCCCGTCGGTCCCGTGACCAGGATGAGGCCCCGTTTCTTTTTGGCCAGATCAGAAACTACAGGCGGAAGACCCAGCTCCTCAAGGCTTGGGATCCGGCCGTAAACGACGCGGAAGGCGAGGCCATAGCTGCCCCTTTGCCTGTAAGCGTTGACACGGAAGCGGCCCACGTTGGGATAAGAGAAGGAGTAGTCCAGCTCCCCTTTGTCTTCGAGAATTTCAAATTGATGGCTCTTCATGGTCTCTTTGACCATGTTCAGCGTGTCGTCCGGCATGAGCGGCGTGTCCGTGAGCTTGACGAGCTCTCCGTCCAGGCGCATGATGGGCGGCTGTCCAACAGTGATATGAAGATCCGAGGCCTTGCTCTTCACGGCCTGGTCCAAATAGGTTAATATGCTCATCACACTACCTCCTAGTCGAGAGAATACGTCATTCTGAGTAGTTCGTCCACGGTGGTGACCCCTTCAATAACCAGCTGCTTACAGCTTTCCCTGAGGGTTGTCATGCCATGCTCCAGTGCTACGGCTTTGATCTGGTCAATAGGTTTATGGGCGTCAATCATAGATTTGATGCTGTCGTACATAGGCAGGATTTCGTGAATCGCGATCCGGCCTTTGTAGCCCGTATGGTTACAGACGTTACAGCCTGTCCCTTTATGCAGGACATCCCCGTTTTTCATATCCAGGAGCAGTTTATCCTTTTCCGTTGGTTCATAGCTGGTCTTGCAGTTGTAGCAGACCCGCTTGACGAGACGCTGGGCCATGATGCCCACCACGGAGCTTGAGACCATGAAAGGTTCAATGCCCATGTCCATGAGACGGGAAATCGTGGATACCGAGTCGTTGGTATGGATGGTGCTGAGCACCAAGTGACCGGTAATGGCCGCTCTGACCGCGATCTGGGCTGTCTCCTGGTCCCGGATCTCACCAATCATGATGATGTCCGGGTCCTGACGGAGGATGGATCTGAGGCCGCTGGCAAAGGTCAGGCCCGCTTTCACGTTGACCTGGGACTGGTTGACACCGTTCAGCCGGTATTCCACCGGGTCTTCCACGGTGATGATGTTGTGGTTGATCTGATTGAGCTCATTCAGCGTCGCGTACAGCGTCGTGGTTTTACCGGAGCCTGTAGGCCCTGTGACCAGAATGATCCCGTGGGGATGCTGAATGATTTTTTCGTATAGCCTGAGGTTCTTTTCAGTGAAGCCCAGCTCGTTTTTGGTGAGGAGCACACTGCTGCGGTCCAGGAGACGGATAACGACTTTTTCACCGTAGACTGTAGGCATGATGGAAATACGCATATCGACTTCTTTACCGTCAATGACCATTTCGACGCGGCCGTCCTGAGGGACCCGCTTTTCCGCAATGTTCATTTTGCCCATGATCTTGATCCGGGTGACAATGGCCGAGTGGCTGATTTTCTCCGGGCTCATGATCTCTTGAAGCTCCCCGTCCAGACGGAAGCGGATTCTAAGATTCCGCTCCAGAGGCTCAATGTGAATGTCACTGGCTTTCATCTTGATGGCCTGCTTGATGACCGAGTTCAGGAGCTTGACCACCGGCGCGTTTTCCACGTTGGCCAGGATCTCGTCATCCATGAACTCTGAAAAGTCTGAGGCGTAGGTCTCACTGAATTCCTCCAGGGCCTTCTCCGCGCTCTCCTTCTCATAATAGAGCCCTATGGCGTTTATGATCTCGAGCCTTGTGGAAATGACCGGCTCCACATTCAGGCCAGTGGCCAGTTTGATGTCATCAATGGCGAAGATGTTCAGCGGATCCGCCATGGCCACCGTCAGGACATTGTCCTTGTACTTGATGGGAATCAGTACGTGGCGGCGGGCAAGCTTCTCTGAAATCATCCGCGGCACTTCCGGAGGGATGTACGTCTTTTCCAGTTCCACATGAGGGATGCCAAGCTGAAATTCCAGGGCATCCGAGATCTGGCCCTCGTCCACATGCCCAAGCTCTATCAGGACCTCACCAATTTTACGTCCGCTCTTCTTTTGTATTTCGAGTGCACTATCGAGCTGCTCCGGTGTAATGAGTCCAACATCGATCAGCAAATCTCCGAGACGCCTGTTTCTGGATTTTTTCATCTGAATGCCTCCGGGTGTGAGATCTCTCTGTAGGGTTCAGTTAATTGCTTATTGCTGTCCGGGCGTTACTGCTGCAGCGTGTTCAGGAAATAAACCGCTTCAGCCCGGGTCATGAAGGCGTCCTTGTTGTCAAGGCCAGCTGAAACGTGGCCCGTGTCCGCCTGGATTTTTGTCGCTTCCGTCGTCCAACTGAAGTCCGGCTTTTCAAGCACCTTCTGCATGACAAGGTCAAATTCCTCGTAGGAGATTGGATTGTTCGGTCTTAAAGTGCCATCCTCATAACCAATGATGTATTCACTGAGGTAGCCCTTAAAAATCGCTTTAGCCATGACGCTTTCATAGCGGCCAAGCTCCATGTAGTCCGTAAACTCCGTCAGATCCACCGGTTGTGCTGGCGTAGGCCATTCAAAGAGACCGTCCAGAAGGATGATCACTTCGCCCCGTGTCAGCGGCATGTCCGGATAGAACAGGTTGTTGGCGTCGCCATAGATCAAGCGCTGCCTGCCAAAATTGTCAATGGCGCTCTCCGCCCAGTGACCGGTGATATCCGCGAACTTCACATAAACTGGCTGTGCCGCGGTGATGCTGTCGCTCTTCATGATGTAGCGCGTCCCTATAAACGGCTCACCAGGAAGCGGTGTGAACGGATTGCCCTTGACAAAGGTATCTTTATTGAACCAGACCACCAGGTTGTCCGAAGCCTTGGTCATGTCAGACAGGTCGTGGAGCTCCATGGAAATCTGGCCGGACAGCGCCGTGGTCTCGCCTTTAGCCATGTTGAGCCCGGATACCATGATCCGGTTGTCAAACTTCCAGATGGCCTTCAGCAGATTCCACAGGGACGTATACTCCCCTTCATAAGCCACTTGCACCGTCTGCAGCTTCGCCTGTCCCCCCTCGACTTCGAGGTTCTCCGGCTCCGCAAAGTTCAGGGAAACGTCTTTGATCCCCGGCGTCTTCAGCAGCTCATTGTACAGCAGGATAATCTCTTCCTGCTCTTCCACCAGGCTGAAGTACTTTTTGCCGATGGTCTGTATTTCCCCATCCAGCGCCGCCCACTCCGTATTGAGCTGTGCCAGCGTCTGGTCTATAGTCTCCAGCTCTGTCTTTTTGGCCTGCCAGTCATCCCTGACGGCTTCCTTTTCATCCAGCGCTGCCCACTGCGGGGTCACGACATACTTAAAAGTGAAATAGCCTATGACAGCGAAGACAAGGACGAGGAGAAGGAGTTTTTCACGGTTAGTTAGACGCATCTTCACCGACTCCTTTCACGCTCAACGTCATGGTAAAATCATAGAATCCTGTTTCCGTGTTGTTGATGCTTCGTACTAAGAGATTCTCAAAGCGCTGGGTGTTCCTCAGGTTGAACTCCAGCTCCGCAATGGCCGGCTTGTTGGTGGCCGAACCGGAAATCTGAATTTCCTTACCAGGGTTCAGGGCCATATTCTTGATCTCAAGATCTCTTGGCACCGTGCCCATCAGGCTGAACAGGAACGGCTCGTCCAGCCACTCCTGGCCCGTGAGGACCGTATCCATGTTCTTGAGGGTCTCCAGTCTCACCTTGCCGTCAATGATCCCCGCCCGCATCATGTCCGCTTCAGCGAGAAGCGGATATTTTGGATGGTTCAGCACATCTGCCTGAAGGATATCAATTTCAGAATCCAGCATGAAGCTCTGGACGAGGTTGAACACCGGCAGCGCGGCAACTATAATTACCAACAGGGCTATGATTAATGGATAGTTGACATTGCTTGTACTGCTGCTCTTGCGGTTACGATCCACATAGGGTTCAAAAAAGTTATAATCTCTCATGTGCGCCAGCCCCCCTAACGTCGGATCATAGCGCCAAGGGCGTTGACAAATGGCGTCATGGTCTTGGCGGTGGAGTTTTGTATAGTGACGTTGGTGATGCTTTTGATGCGCGTCGTTGGAATGCTGAAAGTATCTTGCAAATACTTGTCCAGTCCTTCCATCTGAGACGCGCCGCCATAGATATAGATCTTGTCAATGGCATTGCCTGCGCCGCGGCTCGTATGGAACTTGAAGATCCGTTCGATCTCATTGATCCAGGAATCCACCACGTTCTTGACAATGTTGCGGATCCGCATGGTTTCTTCATCCAGCATCAAGAGATGGGCTTCCTCCTGATTGTAAACCTCGCTGATATCCACCAGTTCGACTTTTTTCTCTTCCGCTTCCCGCTTAGTGTAGTCCAGGAAGCTGATGAGGCTTGAATCAAGGGCTTCCGAGCCCTGGGCAATCAGACGGTTGAACTTATACTGTCCTTTGTCGAAAATGACGACATTGATGTGACTGTAGCCAAAGTCAATGACGGCGACAGATTTCGAAGTCGCGTCCGCATCCCCATTGATCAGGAATCCCCCTTGAAGGAGCTTGTCAATGGAATTGGACTGAAGGTCCAGAACGTGGGCATTCAGGTCGACGGCGTGAAGCATGTCAAAATAGCTCCTTGCCATTTCCTTAGGCATAGCCGCAGCCAGCAGTCTGGTCTTCTTGACATCATCCTCCTCAAAAGTCTCAATAATTTTGGACTGGACAATATATTCATTCATTTCAATAGGCATATACTGCTGAACCTCAAATTCCAGCATTTTGTTCATCTGATCCTCATTCGTTGAGGGGAGCGTAATCTCACGGGTAATGATTTCACTGTTCTCCACAGAGCAGATGACGTAAGCCGGCTTGATTTTTTCGCTTTTAATAAATTCCTTGAAATGATTCTTCAGCAGCTCGAAATCTATAATTCTCCCCTTCTCCACACTGCCAAACGGTGTCGGGATTTCAAGTGCCCTATCTACATTAATGGTGCTTTTGCTGACCTTCCCCAGAACAAATTTGGTCGTATGCTGACCGAAGTCCAGGGATAAAATTTCTTTGCCCTGCAGTTTGATTTCTTTAGGCTTCTTCATCATGACAGCCCCCCTCTCATACGGATAAATGCAAATACCAAAGGATGAGTTCGTTGCCAAATAGCGAGGTTAAGTATGCGGCGAGTGCTATGAAAGGACCAAAGGGAATCGCTTCCTTTCTGCCTTTTATTTTGAATGCCAGAAGCGCTACTGAGATCAGGGCGCCACTGATAAAAGAGAGCATCATGAGAAGTAAAAGGTGTTTCCAGCCAAACCAGAGTCCCAGGACCGCCATGAGCTTGATGTCCCCGCCCCCCATGCCGCCGTTTGATACCACCGCGATCAGGAGAAACAGACCGCCGCCCAGGAGAAAGCCAATACCTCTTGGAACGAGCGCTGAAAAGCCTTCATTTGGGACAATGACGGCAGCGAGATAGACCAGGCCAAGAAGGCCTAAGATCAATGTCAGTCCGTCTGGGATAATTTGAAGGTCATAATCAATCATGGTCATGACAATCAGGATCAAAGTCATCAGAGCAAAAAACAGAAATGCCAGATTAAGTCCCAGAAAGTGAAACTGAAGGGTGACAAGCAGCGCTGTCATCAGCTCCACCATAGGATAACGTGCGGAGATCTTCGAGCCGCAGGTACGACACTTGCCGCCGAGGAAAAGATAGCTGAACAGCGGCACCAGATCATAGGCTTTCAGCTTTGTACCGCAGTTCGTGCAGTGGGAGCCCGGAAAAACTATGGACATCTCTTTGGGGATCCTGTAAATGCAGACGTTTAAAAAGGACCCAGCCAAAAGACCGTAGGTGAAGACAAGGATGTAAAGCGCGATTTCCACAAAGGACCTCCTAAAGCACATGATGTAAAAACACTCTTATGTTTGCTTATTCCCTTTTTTAGGATTTTTAATAATAGTTTGTGGCATAGATTGTGTTTTTTTTAATAATTTTTTAAGAACATAATTTGTCGAAAAATGACGTTTTGTCACGAACGATGTCAACTTATGGTTTATATTCGCTTTATATGCCCAAATTCCTCTTTAATTAACATAAAATATATATTAAATTTTTTGTGATTTTGAATGGGTTTGTTCGATTTGCGAAGATATAAGGGAAAAAAGGGCAATGCTAAGTCAATATCCAATTTTAATATTTTCATTATCATTATTGCTAAAGGATTAACGATGTTAAAATGGCTGTAACATAGCTGATCAGCAAACTTTAACTAATTATAGAACAATATGAACAAAATACAACCCCTTTAGCCTTAATACTTTGATAATATTATGTAAAATTGTATAAGCAAAAACATCCCAGCTATAGAAAAATTCTATAGCTGGGATTAGATTCTGCTGAACGTACAATTAAATTAAATGGCGCTTACTGTATCCCTCTTCTATTTTTTGAGGGGTTACTGATATTTGTCGGAAATAACCTGGCGTACCTTGGAGACCATGATATCAATGGCCACTTTGTTGTAGCCGCCTTCAGGGATGATCAGATCCGCATACTTTTTCATAGGTTCAATAAATTGGTCATGGGCGGGCTTTACCGTGGTCAGGTATTGCTTTATGACCGCGTCCAGAGTTCTTCCCCGCTCCTCAATATCCCTGACAATGCGGCGGATGATCCGGACATCCGCATCTGTGTCCACAAAGATCTTAATGTCCATGAGCTCTCTGAGTCGTCTGTCTTCCAGAATCATGATGCCCTCCAGAATGATGATGTCTTTAGGCTCAATGGGAATAGTCTCCTTGATGCGGTTGTGGATGGAGAAGTCATACTGGGGCTGCTCAATGGCATGGCCGTCCAGCAGCGCCTTCAGATGGTCGATTAAAAGCTCATTGTCAAAAGCCAGCGGATGGTCATAGTTGGTCTTGACCCGCTCATCAAAGCTGAGGTTTGACTGGTCTTTGTAATAGGCGTCCTGCTGGAGTATAGCAATGTTCTTTTCCGGCAGAGATTCAAAGATGGCTCTCGCTACGGTGCTTTTACCGGACCCTGTCCCGCCTGCAATGCCAATCAGAATTGGTCGACTCATGACCTTCAGTCCCCTTCCCTTTCACGTCTGAGAATATCCAGTGGCTGTACCGGCTGGTCCATTTTCATTTTCAGGATCATCTGCGCGTGAGGCGCGCTCTCAATGGGCTCATCCTTGTCGTTCAGCATGATCTCAATCTTTTGGTGGTAATCGCCTTCCGCCTGACGCATGACCTCAATTTCCTCACCGATCAGCATGCGGTTGCGCTGTTCAATGGTGGCAAGCTTTGTCTCAGGGTCATAGTCCCTGACCACCCCCACAAAGTCATAGCCTCTGACATAACTCGAATTGTGATAAAGCTGGTCATTCTTATCAGGTTTGTCAAAAAAGAAACCTGTAGTGAACTCCCTGTGACTGGCCTTCTGAATTTCCTTCAGGTCTTCCGGATCGAAGGTGTAATACTCCGGATCCGCATAGTAGCGGTCAATGGCTCTGCGGTAAACCCGGATAATATTGGCGACATAATAGATGCTCTTCATTCTGCCTTCAATCTTGAGGCTGACCAGGCCGGACTGGATCAGCTCCGGAATGTAGCCAATCATGCACAGGTCTTTGGAGTTGAAGAAAAAGGTGCCCTGGTCCGTCTCCTCCACAGGATAGAACTCGTTTGGACGCTTCTCCTCCACCAGGCGGTACTTCCAGCGGCAGGCCTGAGCGCAGTCTCCCCGGTTGGCGTCACGGTCTGCCATGTAGTTTGAAAGCAGACATCTTCCTGAGTAGGAAATGCACATGGCACCGTGGATAAAGGACTCAAACTCTAAAGTCTCAGGGGACATTGAAATAGTCTCGGAGATTTCCTTAAACGAAAGCTCCCTGGCCAGAATGACTCTGGACACGCCCTGGGCATGCCAGAACTTGGCGCTCATAAAATTGGTATTGTTGGCCTGAGTGCTCAGGTGAATTTCATAGTTGGGAAGCTTTTCCTTAACCATCATCATAGTGCCCGGGTCAGATAAAATCAGGGCGTCAAACGGAATCTTGCCTATGTCTTCAATATAGGCATCAAGGGCCTCCAGATCCTCATTGTGAGGAATGATGTTGAGGGTCAGGTAGACCTTTTTGCCCCGCTCGTGGGCATAGGCCACACCCACCTGCATATCCTCAAAGGAAAAATTCTTCGCGCTGGCCCTGAGACCAAAGGTCTGACCCCCAATATACACCGCGTCCGCGCCGTAGTGGAGGGCAAATTTCAATTTTTCAAGGTCTCCCGCAGGTGCGAGGAGCTCGACTTTTTTTTGCATGGGGATTTTCCTTCCTTAGGTGCTGTGTGTTTTGTAAAGTGAGACCGCAAATCCATCCCCCACCGGAATCAGTGAGGTGAAGAAGTCTTCATGGGCCATCAGATAAGTTAGGTAGGCCTTCAGGTTTTTGGCTATGGTTTTGTAGCGCTTGTCTGCGGCGGCGTCACTGGCGATCAATCCCCTGAAAAGCACATTGTCTGAGATCACCAGGGCGCCGGGCGCCAGCATAGGCGTGACTAAATCAAAATAAGTCTTGTAGTGACTCTTGGCGGCGTCTATGAAAACAAGGTCATAATGCGCGTCAGGCTCGTGGTTCTTTAAAACCTCCGCTGCGTCCCCGGCCAGCTGCTCAAAGATGACCCTGGTCTGAAGCTTTTCGAAAGTATCCGAAGCTTTCTGAATCATTTCAGGACTCTTTTCAATGGTGGTGATGAGTCCGTCCTCCATGGCCATAGCCATGCGAACGGCGGAATAACCAATAGCGGTACCAATTTCAAGGACGCGCTTTGGCTTTTTTAAAGCCGTCAGCAGCTCAAGAAGCTGGGCGCTTTCCGGCTGAAGGATGGGGACACGGTGCTCGGCGGCGTAGTCTTCAAGATACAAGAGAAAAGGATCCACTGTAGGCGTCAGGGCCTGCAGGGCAGCCACGAGGGCCGGGTTCACAATGTTCTCCCCCGCCCCCATCAGTTAAGCTTACTCCGTTCAATGGCCTGGAGGTGCTCTTCATAGGTCTTTGAGAAGTAATGGGAGCCGTCGCCAAGGTTCGTGGTGACAAAATAGAAGTATTCCGTCTCCTCCGGGTACAGCGCTGCCTTGAGGGAAAGCTCTCCTGGAGAAGCGATAGGCGCTGGTGGCAGTCCAGGGAATTTATACGTGTTGTAGGGACTCTCAATGGCAATGTCCGCGTTTGAAAGGACGGGCTTTCGCTCTCCAAGGATGTACTGGACTGTAGCACAGGACTGGAGGGCCATACGGGTCTCGAGGCGGTTGTAGAAGACGCCGGCGACTACGGGCCGCTCCTCGTGGACCATGGCTTCCCGTTCGACAATGGAGGCTAAAGTGACGATTTCCCGGACAGTCATTCCGAGCTCGTTTGCCCGTTCGTAATACTCAGGTTTAAAGACCTCGTCAAATTTTTGCAGCATGGCGTCTATGATCTCGTGTTCACTGGTGCCGACTTCAAAGGTATAGGTCGCCGGGAACAAAAAGCCTTCCAGATTTGTCTCTCTGTCTTCAGGCGACAAAAAGGCATAGTCGAAGTCACCGGACTTGAGTTCGCTCAGGAAGGTGTCTGGGTCAGCATGACCATCGGCCACCAGCCTTTCTATGATTTGGACGACCTCAAAGCCTTCCGGGATCGTGACCTTGAATTCATCCCGGAAAACCGCGCCGCCCGCGAGGACTTTGACCACTTCCTCTGCGGTCATAGCCTTTGACAGCTGGTATTTTCCCGCCTGAAGGGCGGACGCCGCGTCCAGGGCCTTGACTTTGCTGACAAAAGCCTCAGCGCTGCGGATCAGACCCGCTTCCTCCAGCATGGCGCCAATGGACTTTGCCGTGGCGCCGGAAGGAATCTCCACCAGGGTCATTTCAGCGGAGGCGGGATCCACGGCTGTGAAGTCCTGCTCAGGGACGCAGCCGGTCAGTGAGAATAAGACGATCAGCAGGATCAACAGGCTGACATATTTTTTTGCTGAATGCCTCACCGAACGTGTTGTGGAGAGATTTTTTGAATGCCTCATTGAATAGCTCACTTGAACACCTCACTTGAATACCTCTCTTGAATACCTCACTTGAATACCTCGAAAGGTCAGCTGACGACTTGGGGAGAGCCGCTCACGCAAAGACAAACCCAGCCAGCCTGGGGGCGTGCTAAGTTTGTCTGTGATTGCCTGTGTCGACCTGAATGCCGGTATAAAACTTCTATTTATTGTAATTTCTCTACTTCCATGACATCACTTAAGATCTTGGAGACGTCCTGCATCATCAGGGAGAAGCGCATCTCCGCGGTGAGAAAGTCCCGGGCAAGGGGGTCAACGGAGGCAGTTTCTGCCAGCTTCTGGAGCTGCTTCATTTCAAACTCTGAGGGTGTCTCGCCTGAGAGCTGTTTTTTCTGGAGCTCGAACTGCTTGGCGTGAAAATCATCAATCATCTTTTTGACCGGTTCGTGGGTCTTGATGGCGGTCTCCATGTGTTTATAGTTTTTGTATTCCTCGCTGTTCTTGATGGCATGGGCGAGGGTATTGGCTGCGTCATAGACGTTCATGGGATAGGGTCTCCTCTCGTTTATGCCGATTGTTGCTGCTGGCTATCCGTTATGGGTTAGGGGTTATAGGTTATGGATTATACCTCTATAATGACCGGCAGGATCATAGGACTTCTGCGGGTCTTTTCATAGAGGAAGCTGCGCAGGGCGTCGCGGATGGAGGACTTGAGGCCCGTCCAGTCCCTGACGTTTTGCGCGATGGATTTGTTCAGCGTCGCGGTGATGGTGTCTCTCGCGCCGTTCATCAGCTCTTCTGATTCGCGGACGTAGACAAAGCCTCTGGAAATGATATCTGGTGCGTTGATCATTTCGCCGGTGTCCTTGCGGATGGCGACGACCACGATCATAAGGCCGTCCTCTGCGAGGTGCTTGCGGTCTCTTAAGACCACGTTGCCCACGTCGCCGACGCCAAGGCCGTCAATCATGACGTTGCCGCTTGGCACAGGCTTGCCAAATTTAGCGTGAATCCTTGAGAACTCAAGGGTATCCCCTGTGCGCATGATGAAGATATTCTCGTTTGGAATGCCCATTTCCTCTGCCATTTGCGCATGGCGTCTGAGGTGGTTGTATTCACCGTGGAATGGCACGAAAAATTTAGGCTTGACCAGGGCGTGGATCAGCTTGAGTTCGCCCTCGCAGGCATGGCCTGAGGTATGGACGTCCGCCAGCTCATTGTAGATGACGTTGGCGCCCTTTTCGTACAGAAGGTTGATGATGCGGGTGACGCTCTTTTCGTTGCCTGGGATTGGCGAGGAGGAAAGGACCACCAGGTCGCCCTGACGGATTTCAACCTGACGGTGCTCGTTGGTGGCCATTCTGGAGAGGCCGCTCATAGGCTCGCCCTGGCTGCCCGTTGTGATGATGGTGATCTCGTTGTCCGGGTAGCGGTCAATGTCTTTTAAGTCGATCAGGGTGTCGTCATCCACATTCAGGTAGCCCAGCTCAAGGGAGACCGTGGAGACGTTGATCATGCTGCGGCCGGCAAAGGCAACCTTACGGCCGTTTGCCATGGCGGAGTTGATGATCTGCTGTACCCTGTGGACGTTGGAGGAGAAGGACGCGACAATAATCCGGCCTTCGCTGTGGTGGAAAATTTCCTCGAAGGTCTCACCTACGGTGCGCTCGCTCATGGTAAATCCTGGACGCTCGACGTTGGTGCTGTCCGCGAACAGGGCCAGGACTCCTTCGGAGCCCAGCTGCGCGAAGCGCGGAAGATCTGTCATCAAGCCGTCAATAGGCGTAAAGTCAATTTTAAAGTCGCCGGTCTGGATGACTGTCCCTACCGGTGTTTTAATGGCGAGGCTGAAAGCGTCCGGGATGGAGTGGCTCACGTGGATGAACTCTACCTCGAAGGCGCCCAGCTGGACGACGTCGCCGGCTTTGACGACGTTCTTCTTGTGTTTTCCAAGGCCTTTATGCTCTTTGAGCTTATTTTCAATGAGGCCCATAGTGAGCCTGGAGCCGTAGAGCTGAAGGTCTGACAGCTGCTTGAGGACATAAGGCGTCGCGCCAATGTGGTCCTCGTGGCCGTGGGTATAGACAAGTCCGCGGATCTTGTCCTGATTCTTTTTCAAAAAAGTGATGTCTGGGATGACAATGTCAATGCCAAGCATGTCGTCATCCGGGAAAGCGAGACCTGCGTCTACCACGATAATATCATTTTCGTACTGGTAGGCCGTCATGTTTTTACCGATCTCGTTCATTCCGCCCAAAGGCATGACCTTTAGATGGGGAGTTTTAACCATAATAGTTCACCTGTTCCTTTTTATTTTCAGTTTTAGCTGTTCATGTTGTGCAAATTGTTGATGTTGTTCAAGTTATAAAGAGAAAGTTATAAAAGAGAGACCTTGTACACTACAAGGTCTTTTTGCATGCGCTGCAATAGCCAATAAATTTTAGCCTGTGATCCGTGATCTTGAAATCATATTCCGCTTCGATACGCTTTTCCAGATCGTCGAGCAGATCCTCCACTTCAATGATCAGGCCGCATTTGCGGCAGATCAGATGGTGATGCTGGTGATCCTCTTCACAGCTGCAGAGCTCATAACGGACGCAGCCGTCCTCGAAGTTGATCTTTGAGAGGACCTTCAGATCGCTCAGGAGCATTAAGGTTCTATAAACCGTGGCAAGCCCAATATCCGAACGCCGCTTCCTCACGATGTCATAAACTTCCTCGGTACTTAAATGATGCCCGGGGTTTTCAAGAATCGTTTCGAGGATTGCTTTTCGCTGGGGCGTGAGCTTGTAACCCTTTTCCTTCAGCTGATCCTTCAAGGCATCGATGGAATGTTCCATGTTTCACTTCACCTCGCTCATTAGTGCTTGATTTCCTCGACCTCAATGTCCTCGAACTCGTCATCTTCAAGCTCCATTTCCTCGATCAGGTCTTCGTAAGCTGCTGCGACAGCCTCGAACTCCTCGTCGTCCATAACCGTTTCCATAATTTCATTGCCGTTTTCGTCCACGACGATTTTGAAAATAACAGCTTCTTCTGAGCCGTCCAGCGGAAGCATGACGGCGTATTCGCTGCCCTCGACTTCCATAGTCACGATGACTTCAAATTCAACGTCGTTGCCATCCTCGTCCGTTAATACAATGATACGATCCTCTTCCATGTCAAATCACCTCATATTTTTTTGGCGGTCCATAAAATTCTGTAATATAAAGACGGCAGCGACGGTATCTACGACTTGTCTGCGGTCTTCCCTACGCATATCGACTTCAATTAAAGCCCTCTGCGCGGCTGAAGTGGTCAGGCGTTCGTCCCAGAACACAATTTCGACCTGCTTCCCTTCTATTCTATCAGAATACTTGAGTTTTTTTTCTAATTTTTGTGCAAAAGCCTTAGTTTTTTCGCCCTGGGGGCCTAAAGTGCCGTTCATGTTGAGGGGAAGCCCTATGACGACCTTAATGATGTTATTTTCAAGAATCAGGTCGACCAGTCGGTCTATGTCCTCTTTGATGGATACCCTGCGAATGGTTTCCCTGGGCTGGGCGGTGAGACCAAGACCATCTGAAACAGCAACGCCTATGGTACGGTCGCCCACATCCAGGCCCATAATTTTTTCTGGTTTCAAGTTTAAAATATCAAATCACCTTCAGGCAGAATTCCGGGCATACTGCGCTGCAATAGCCGCACAGGACGCACTTTTGGTGGTCGACCACGGCGCGGGGCTTATTGTCGTGGCCGGGGTCGGCAATAACTTTTATGGCTTGCTGCTGACAACGGCGCTCGCAGTTGCCGCAGCCGGTGCACCAGTCGTGGACCATGAGACGGCGCTTTGTTTGGTTCAGCTTATTTTGGAGCTCTGGGGGGATGGGCTTTGAGTCGAACAGCGCAAGGTTTGCGTCAATCTCCTCAAAGGACTGCATCCCAACAGCTATGGCGTCCAGGTCCGGGTTGTTCAGCAGGAAGTCAAAGGCTTCCTTTGGCGTCTTGATCAGGTGGCCGCCCGCCAGGGGCTTCATGGCGAAGACGCTGCCGCCTTGTGGCCTCGTCTTGAAGGCATGAATGGCCTTCAGCATATCCTCTGCCGTGCCGTCCTGAATCCCCGTGCCTTTCAGGTTGATGATGGGGTGGAGCACGTCGAGCTCCGGCGTTTTGGCTGCCGCTAAGGCAGCGGCGACAAAATGGGTGGAGAGGCCCACAGCCTTGATGATGCCTTTACTTTTTTGCTCAAGGAAATAATCCAGCGCCTCCCGGTGACCCCTAAGGGTATGGGCGCTTTCCTGTTCGTGGAGCATAAACAAGTCGAGGTAGTCTGTCCCCAGCGCCTCGAGGGCGAGGGTCAGACTGGCCTCGGCTGTCTTGGTGTCATATGCGTAAGATTTGGTGGAGATGACGTAGTCCTCCCGCGGAATGGCCTTCAGGGCCTGGCGGATGTGGGGATACGTGCCGTAGAGTTCAGCCGTGTCAACGAAATTGACACCGCGCTCGTAGGCATACACGAGAAGGTCACCGCCCGCCTGAGGTGAGAGGTCGCGCTGGAGGGGTCCCATGGTGAGGGACCCAAAAGCCATGCGGGACACCTGCAGGCCGGTACGGCCGAGGGCAACACGTTTCAATGCACTTTCCCCTGTGCTACTCGACGTTGTGGTCGAGATAGTACTTGAGGAGCTCCTCGAGGATTTCGTCGCGCTCAACCCTGCGGATGACTTTACGGGCGTCATTGTGCGTCGTGATGTACGTTGGGTCGCCTGAAAGCAGATAACCGATCATCTGGTTGATAGGATGGTAACCCTTCTCCTTCAGAGCGCCATAGACGTACTTGAGGATTTCTTTGCGCTCGTCTGATTGCTGCTGATCTACGTTGAATTTCATGGTTTTATCCATAACACAACCCCCTTGACACGGTTATACCCATTTTTGGGTTGAATCTACTCAAAGAAACGAGGAAATGAAAAAATTTGGTGGCTTTTTGTTGTGTGGTTCGGGCGTTATGCTTCGAGAACCTCGATGGCCTTATTGACAGCCTCCTCCACCTTGGAAGGATCCTTGCCGCCGGCTTGTGCCATGTGCGGTGTACCGCCGCCACCGCCGCCTGCGACCTTGGCAACGGCCTTGATGATGTTCCCTGCATGAGCACCAAGCGCTATTGCCCCTGGGGCTGCCATGACCACGAAGAGGGCCTTGTCGCCGCTTGGGGTGCCCAGGACGACGACGGCGTTCTCGAGCTTATCCTTGAGTCGGTCGCCAATGTCCTTGAGCATGTCGCTGTCCGCGCCATCGATTTTAGCGGTGACCACGTTCATGCCTTTGATGTTTTTAGCCTTGGCCATCAGCTCGTCAATAGAGCCTGCTGCCAGTTTGTTTTTAAGCTCCTGAAGCTCCTTCTGGAGGTTTTTGTGTTCCTCCATAAGGTTCTCAGCTTTCTTGATAAGATCGTGCTGAGGGGTTTTCAGGACTTCAGAGGTCTTTTCGACCTGGTTTTCGAGTTTTTTGTAGAGGGCGTAGAAGTTACGGCCTGTGACAGCTTCAATCCTGCGGACGCCGGCTGCGACGCCGCCCTCTGAAGTGATCTTCAGGGCACTGACTTTTGAAGTATTGTCAAGATGTGTGCCGCCGCAGAGCTCTATGCTGTAGTCTCCTGCCTTAACGACACGGACCACTTCGCCGTATTTCTCGCCGAAGAGCGCTGTTGCGCCCATTTCCTTGGCTTCCTTGACGGAGCTGTAGAACGTCTCGACCTGGTGTGGTGCAAAGATCTGAGCGTTGACCTGATCCTCGACAGCTTTGATTTCCTCCGGTGTCATGTGCTGGAAATGGGTAAAGTCAAAACGCAGCTTGTGAGGGTCTACGAGGGAACCCGCCTGATCGACGTGTGCGCCGAGGACAGAGCGCAGCGCTTTATGCAGGAGGTGGGTCGCCGTGTGGTTCCTGGCGGTGTCGAGGCGCAGGTCCTGGTCGACTTTTGCGGTGAGTGCCTGTCCCCGCTTGAGAATGCCTTTTTCGAGCTCGCCTACGTGAACGATCATGCCGCCGGTGCCCTTCTTCGTGTCGTGGACGGTGAAGACGGCGCCGTCTTCGCTTGTGATGATGCCTTTGTCACCGACCTGTCCGCCGCCTTCTGGGTAGAATGGAGTCTCCCGGAGGACGAGGCGGGCTTTGGCTGGTGCGGTGAGTTCTTCATTTAAGGATTGTTCCGTGGAGATGGCAAGCAGCTCAGCGTTCATTTCAAGGGTGTCGTAGCCCTTAAAGGTGCTGGTGATTTCAGCTGGCAGCGCGCTCAGTGGATCGCCTTCCCAGCCCAGTTCGTCGCCTTCGCCTCTTGCGGAACGGGCGCGTTCACGCTGAAGCTCCATCTCGTTCAGGAAGCCGACCTCGTCGACGGTGAGGCCCTTCTCTTCGAGGATCTCTTTGGTGAGGTCCAGCGGGAAGCCATACGTGTCATAGAGGCGGAACGCTTTGTCGCCAGTGAGGATGGTTTCATTTGCTTCTGTCATTGCCGCAATGTCTGACTGGAGGATGCTGAGACCCTGGTCGAGGGTCTGCTGGAAGCGGTCCTCTTCGATTTCAATGATCTTGCGGATATAGTCGCGGCGCTGCTCCATTTCTGGATAGCCTTCTCTTGAAAGGTCTATAACCGTACCTGAGAGCTCAGCAAGGAAGCTGCCTTTGATGCCGAGGAGCTTGCCATGTCGCGCAGCTCTGCGGAGCAGTCGGCGGAGGACGTAGCCACGGCCTTCGTTGTTAGGCAGGATGCCGTCTGAAACCATAAAGGTGACAGACCGGACGTGGTCCGTAATGATGCGGATGGAGACGTCGTTGGCTTTCAGGACGCCGAACTTTTTGCCGGAGATTTCTTCAACGCGCTCGAGGATTGCCCTTATGGTGTCGACATCGAAAATGGAATCGACACCCTGCAGGATGCAGGCAATGCGCTCAAGGCCCATGCCGGTGTCAATGTTTTTCTTGTCGAGGAGATGGTACTCGCCGTTTTCATCCCGGTTGAACTGGGTGAAGACGTGGTTCCAGAACTCGAGGTAGCGGTCGCAGTCGCAGCCGGGTTTGCAGTCTGGCGCACCGCAGCCGTAAGCCGGGCCGCGGTCGAAGTAGATTTCAGAGCATGGGCCGCATGGGCCGGTGCCTATTTCCCAGAAGTTGTCCTTCTTGCCCAGGCGGACGAGGCGCTCTTCAGGGAGCTTGATGACGTCCTTCCAGATGTCATAAGCTTCGTCATCCTCTTCATACACTGTACCCCAGAGGAGGTTGGGATCCATTTCAAGCCACTCAGTGACGAACTCCCAGCCCCACTTTAAGGATTCTTCTTTAAAGTACTCGCCAAAAGAGAAGTTGCCGAGCATTTCGAAGAAAGTAGCGTGGCGGGCAGTGTGGCCTATGTTTTCAATGTCGCCGGTGCGGATGCACTTTTGGCAAGTGGCCATGCGCACGTTGGGCGGCGTTTCTGCGCCGGTGAAGTAATTTTTTAGCGGGGCCATGCCGGCGTTGATGAGCAGGAGGCTTTTATCCTGCTGCGGCACCAGGGAATAGCTGGATTCGACGGTGTGGCCTTTGCTTTCGAAGAAGTCGAGGAAGAGCTGTCTGATTTCGTTGAGACCGAGGTTTTTCATAGTGTTTCAGTCCTTTCGATGGGGTTGTGGGTGCAGGTGGTGGAAAAACTGGATGAAGGATAGATGGATTTCTGGTGTTCAATGCTTGATCTACTTTGTATTGATTGAATTAAAACATCAAAAAAGACGTCAGATTGGATCAGGGACGAGCGCCTTTGGCCCGCGGTACCACCCTGATTATTCCCTTTTCTCAACTTTGACGCCTTGGTGGTGCAGCGCCTTATGGTGAAAAAGAAATCTCTCTGAAGTCTACATAACTTTCGCGGATAACGCCCGCGCGGCGCCGGCTTTTGGCCGGTGCTCCGGAGTAGCTTATACGTCAGGTGCAGCGCTTTCAGCGTGTGGCTGCTCTCTGTTTTTGGGTGACGTTTTTTCTCCATCATTGCGGTTTCATTATTATTAGTTGAATATAAATGCACTGTAATCAAGTTTAGCATAAATGAGAATGGTTTGCAAGAAGTTTGTTTTGTTTAAAGTTTTATTCCATAATAAAGATGTGAAATTTGCTGGTTTTGGAGCTGGGCGACCATCGGCAAACTGCCCCAGGCTTCGAAGCCAAAGCGCTGGAGTAGGGCTATGCTTGGGGCGTTGCTTTCGAGGAGGATGGCGACGATGTTTTTGAAGCCGAGGTGGGTGGCGGCGTGGAGGGTGTGGCGGACGAGGTGGGAGCCTATGCCGCGGCGGTGGGCGGCGAAGTCGACGTAGTAGCTGATTTCGGCGACGGTTTTGACGGCGTCGCGGCCGGAGCGGTAGGGCGACAGGTAGGCGTAGCCGAGGACTTGGCCGGCGGATTCGTAGACGAAGAGTGGGAAGCGGCCGTTTTGGTGGGCGTCGAACCAGGCTTGGCGGTCTTCGGGTGTGAAAGGTGTGGTGTCGCAGGTGCACTGGTAGGTGGCGATGGCCTGGTTGTAGATGTCGGTGAGGCGCGGCAGGTCGCCGGGGACGGCAAGGCGGATCAGGTCGTGGGGTTTTTCAGGGGATTGGGTGCTGGTAGTTGAGGGGGCGATTGTATGGGTCGTATCGTTTGTCATGGTGGGATACCTCGCTTTTTGTGGGGTTTTTGGTTGGGGACAGGGACATATGGTTGGGGACAGGGACTGACCATATGTCCCTGTCCCCTCCTGTTTACTTAAGTTTTTCTTTTCTGTGGTTAAGGGCGGGAGGCCGCTTTTCGTTTTGAAGTTTATCGGGGTCTGACCCCTTTTGTTCGTCACAGACAGTTTCAGATTAGGTCATAATATTTCCAGTAAATTTTGTAACTCATCTTATCAAATCGGAATTGATGTGGGAAGATAGTTTATGAGGAATTATGATGGATGTACTATTATTATTTCAAAGTCGAGGAGGAATATGTAGAATGCATGATTATAGAAATTTGATATCATTCACACAACGTGCAGTTCAAACAAGAAGTTTTTCAAATGAGGAAGGTGCATTCGCCCAACTGATTCTTAACGAAATGCAGGCCCTGGACTTCGATGAGGCTTTTATTGACTCTACCGGAAACGTCGTTGGCCGTATTGGCGACGGGCCTATGGTCATCCAGTTCGATTCACATACGGATACTGTCCAGGTCCATGATCCTGAGGACTGGACTTATGGGCCGTTTTCCGGCGAAATTGCAGAGGGTTATTTATGGGGACGCGGCAGCGTGGACATGAAGTCTGCCCTGTGCGCCAGCGTTTACGCAGCTGCTCTTGCCAGAGACCGTGGGGACCTTGAGGGCAAGACGGTATATGTGACGGGCACGGTTTGTGAGGAATATTGTGATGGTGAAAATCTGAAGCATCTTTATGAGGAGCTGTCGTTGCGGCCGGATGTTTGTGTGATCTGTGAGCCGAGCGATAATAAGATTGTGCTGGGACATAAAGGCAAGGCGCAGGTGCGGATTAAGACGCATGGTGTTTCTGCCCACGGGTCGGCGCCTGAGAAAGGGATTAACGCCGTCTATGAGATGGCGGAGATCATTTCGCGGGTGGAGGCTTTGAATCATGCTTTGTTTAAGGCGGGTGAGCCACATGGCACGGTAGTGCTGTCGGAGATCACTTCGGTCAGCGCGTCACTGAACGCGGTGCCTAGTGAGTGTGGGATTTATCTGGATCGCAGACTCGCGGTGGGTGAGACGCTGGAGCAGGTGGCGGCGGAGATGGATGCGTTAATTGTTGGCAAGCTGGCTTCTTGGGAGGTTGGGACGCTGTATCATACGACGTGGACCGGAAAGTCTTTGGTGTATGAACCTATGCATGATCCTTGGGAGATTGAGGTGTCGCATCCGCTTTGTCAGGCATTGATCAGATCGGTTGAAGCGGTTTCGGGGGCAGCACCGGAAGACTTCGACTTCTGGGACTTTGGGACGAATGCCATCACGCCGGTGGCTATGGGGATTCCTTGCATTGGCTTTGGCCCGGGGGAATACAAGCTGGCGCACATGGTGAATGAGCGGTGCGCGGTGTCGCAGATTGAGGAGGCCTGCGAGGTTTATGCGGGGCTGATTCGGGCGTTGTAGGGATTTTTAAAAAGAAAAGAGCAGGTCTGATCCCCGTGGTTTGAATGGGGTCAGACCTACATTTTTTCTTTTGTTTTGGTGTAGGTCTGTCCCCTGTTAAACAATTCAAGGCGATTGACATTGTATAATGTAGCAGCGTTATCTATAATGAGGTACATGGGGGGTGGCACAATGCGTTTCAGGATCCTTTGTATAGCTTTATCGATAATGATAGGGGTTTTATTCGCGATGCCCATTACATATGCGAATGAGATTGACAATCCAAACCGTCGTCTTACGATTGCTGGAGATAAAAGCTTTCCACCTTACGAGTACGTTGATGATGAGGGTGAATACCGGGGATTCAATGTGGATCTTATGCGCGCACTTTCCATTGAAATGGGGATTGAATTCAGACTGCTTCCAATGGATTGGGTAGAGGCATACCAAGCTCTGGAAAATGGGTCCATCGACGCAATCCAAGGCATTAGTTTTGAAGGAAGCCGTGAAGGTGTTTTTGAATTCTCAACACCTTACTTAAAAAATTCTATAACGACGTTTGTGAGGTCGGACAACACCTACGCAGTTCATTTGACAGATCTTAAAGGGAAACGCGTCGGCGTTCAGAGGAGCGACCGGGCAGCTTATATTCTTGCTGAAATAGGCGAAATTGAGTTGGTGTTTTTTTCAGATCTGAATCAAGCTATGGTCAAGCTAATCAAGAATGATATTGATGCGGTTGTTGGTGACCGACTTTCAGGAATGTACACAATTCAAAAGTATAGATTGCAGGACAGAATTAAAATAATTGGTGATGAATACGAAGCTTCGGATTATGGTATGGCTGTCAGGAAAGGGAATCAGGAGTTGATTACTCTGCTGAATACCGGTCTTGAAAGCTTGAAGGCTTCAGGTACTTATGACAAAATCTACGAAAAATGGTTTGGTAAAGAAGTTGTTGCTATTAGTGACTCCTTTAAATATGCATTCTATATTTTGGTGGGGATTGCGGGGGTTTTTTCCACTGTTTTGATTTTTATTTACAGCTGGAATCAGCGATTGAAATCAGAGGTTGAGCAGCGTACCAGTGAGTTGAAGTCTGCTCAGAGGGTTCTACGGGAAAGTGATCAATTTAAACGCCAAGTCATGGAGCATATGGGTAATGGGCTTATGACCTTTGATCAAGATTTGGTTTTGACAAGTTTCAATCAAGATGCTGCAGCTCTGCTTTGTAAGGATGGAATGTGTGGGGGCGGCGAGATGACCATCGGCGTAGCTCTTGAAGATTTATTTTTGGAGAAGTATTTTGATTTGAATAAAATTAAGCAGTCTGCTCAAGCTGGTATTTCATATTCCCTTCTTGAAAGTACTTTCAACAGCAAGGGTCGTGATGTAGTGCTGTCTTACACACTGTCCCCTTTATTAAGTGAAGAGTCCGGGCATTTAGGATGCGTATTGACCTTTAGAAATATTACCGAAATTACAACTTTGAGAGCAAAAGTGGCACAGCAGGACAAATTCGAGGCGCTTGGCAGAATGCTTTCCGGCGTAGCTCACGAAATCCGGAATCCACTTATGGCAATAAAAACCTATTTGGATCTTCTGCCAACAAAATATGACAGTCCGGCTTTCAGAGAAAAAATTGTGGACCAGGTGCCTTCTGAAATATCAAGGCTAAATCAACTTCTGACAGAGCTCCTTGATTATTCTAAAAGTAAAAATGTACAGCCCCAGCGCTTTCGTATTTCTGAACTGATTTCTCATATTGTTTCCATAGTTTCCCCCGAATTTGAAAAACGCCAGATTCAGCTTGACTTGAGGTTAAGAGAAAATGATTGTATCTATGCAGATCGCTCACACCTGAAACAGATTATGTTCAATTTGCTGTTAAATGGTATGGAGGCAATTGATACGCACGGCGTCATCACGATTGAGTCTTCAAGTGAAAATAGTCTCGTGAAGGTCGTTGTTAGCGATACGGGACCAGGTATACCAGAATCAATACAAAACAGCATTTTTGAACCGTTCTTTTCTACAAAGGAAAAAGGGACTGGATTAGGACTTGCCTTAGTTTATCAATATGTGCGAGAGAACGATGGTCAGATCGATGTAAATAGTCAACCAGGACAAGGTACTGCTTTTATTATGACATTCCCAGCTTGCAGAAATGAGGGTTTATAGACTATGAAGCATTCCGTTTTAATTATAGATGACGAAAAAACTATTAGAGATGCATTGTTCTTTGCTCTCGAAGATCGCTATAACGTTTTTAGCGCAGGGACTCCCGATGAGGCAGAACTCGTATTGTCCGAGAATACGGTAGACGTAATTTTGCTCGACATGAAGCTTGGCTTGCATGACGGCTTAAGCGTGTTGAGGCATCTTAAAACAGTTCACACCGAAATTGAGGTAATTGTCATAACTGCTTATGGATCTATCAAGTCCTCTGTTCAAGCTATACGTGAGGGTGCGCTCAATTATCTGACAAAACCTGTTGATATTGAAGAGTTAGTCGTATTCATTGAAAAAGCAATTCAGCATAAGACTATGAGTGGTTCACTACTGCATCTTCAGAAAATTTTGGATGAAACTTATAGTATTTCAGGTATTGTTGGGCATTCAGAGATCATGGCGGCAACTATGAACAAAGTCAGAAAAATTAAAGATATTGATTCAACAGTTTTAATTACTGGAGAAAGTGGCACTGGGAAAGATCTCATCGCTAAAGCGATTCACTTTGATGGTCACCGAAAGAACGGTAAGCTTGTAATTGTCAACTGCGCAGCAATTCCCGCAAATTTAATTGAGAGTGAGCTGTTTGGTTATGAGAAAGGCGCCTTTACAGGTGCAGAGAAGAAACATATTGGGAAAATTCAACTAGCAGATGGGGGAACCTTGTTTCTCGATGAGATAGGTGAGCTCGAGTTGTCTCTACAGTCCAAGCTACTGAGAGTTGTCGAGGAAATGAAAGTAACCCCGCTCGGTGGAAACAATTGCATTGATGTTAATTTCAGACTTATAGCGGCAACTAATAAGGATCTTGAGGAAGAAGTCAAAGCGGGACGATTCAGGGAGGATTTATTTTATAGGTTAAATGTCATTACGCTGAGCCTGCCGCCTTTAAGGGCAAGAAAAGGTGATGTGCCACTGCTGATCAAGTATTTTGCAGATAAATACAACCAGAAGCTCGGAAAGAGCGTAGATCGAATTGATAGAAAGGTCATAAACGCTTTAGAAAAATATCCTTTTCCGGGCAACATTAGAGAATTAGAGAATCTGTTAGAACGATTAGTCGCCCTTTCCGAAGACGGAAAAATTCAAATCGAAGATTTACCGGAAAAATATCTAATATCGCCTCCAGTTGTAGATGCGTCGGAGTGCATAGTTTTTCCCATAGGCGCAAAAATGCGCGACATCGAACGGGCCGCGATCCAGAAAACACTTGAGTATTTTAATGGAAATCGAAAGAAGACTGCCGATTGTCTTGGAATTAGTGAGCGAAATCTTCATTACAAGCTTAGAGCCTATGAGAATGACATTGAACGTTGACTTAATCGACAATAAACTTGTAAATTATATGTTTTCATAAGTCAAAAGGACTGCAAATTTTGCGCATACGCAAATTTTGCAGTCCTAAATTATTTTTCGCTTAACTGGCACCATTGGAATCAGGGCCTTGTAGATTTTTATACATTGGCATAATTATTGCTTATATAAACAGTGATCACAATTAAAAGCAGTTGATCAAGTTTTAAATATTCTAAAGGGGGTTTATTAATGTTAAAGAAGTACATCAGTTTGTTATTTGTCGCATTGCTTTCACTCGGACTTATGATGGGATGTTCCAGCCCAGCAGAAACAGAGCCTGCAGGTAATGAGGCGCAAACAGAATCACCTGCACCTTCTGGCGAAGTTATTGAAATCAGCTACGGTCATGGTTTCATGCCTGAAACGCCGCATCACAAAGCCGCAATGAAATTCAAAGAAGAAGTCGAAGCGAAAACGAATGGACAAGTCATTGTTAACATCTTCCCTTCCGGACAACTCGGGAGCGCCCGTGAAATGTTCGAAGGTGTACAGATGGGCACCCAAGAAATTGCATTGCTGCCTACTGCAAGAATCAGTGGTTTTGCCCCTGAACTGCAATTATTTGATTTACCTTTCCTCTTCCCGGACCGAGAAACTGCTTATGAGATCATGGATGGTGAAATTGGAACGGAACTGCTCGGCACACTGTCTTCCCAAGGCGTGAAAGGCGTCGCGTTCTACGAAGATGGTTTCAAGCACTTCACTTCGAATAACGAAATTGCATCACTTGACGATTTTAATGGTCAGAAATTCAGAACTATGGAAAGTCCTATTATCATGAGTCAATTTAAGGCATTAGGTTCAAATCCTGTACCAATTGATTTTGCGGAGTTATACAATTCACTTCAATTGGGCGTTGTCGATGGTCAGGAAAATCCATTGGTAACTATTGATAACATGAAGTTTTACGAAGTTCAAAAAAATCTTCTCATCAGTGAACATGCCTACTTGGGACACGTTTTGATTTATGGCGATGAATGGTTTAACAGTTTACCGGAAGACATCCAAAAGATCTTGTTTGATACAGGTCGAGAAATCGCTGTCTGGCAGCGTGCAGAGGTTCAGAATGAAGAATCAAAATATCTTGAGAATATAAAAGCTTTTGGTACTAATGTTATTGAACTTTCCGAAGAGGAACGAGAAAAAATGAAAGCAGCAACTAAAGACGTTCATCAAGAGTACGTGAAAATGTTTGGTGATACTCTCCTCAATAAAGTTTATGAAGCTACTGGTCAGCAGTAAAAACCATATCTGGTAGGATCACACATGCAAAAGTATGGGGAGGCTACAGCCTCCCCTTTCTTTGAAATTTATCATTTTCTATCTGTGCTCACCGCAGAATTTTATTCTTGATTATTACATCATCCAAAAGGGGGGCTTAGAATTGACAAATTTTAATGCCTTATTGACCAGAATTGAAAAATTCGTTGTCAATACATTGCTATTATTGGTTACTTTTATACTGTTTACTAACGTCATATTGAGACTTATGGGGAATTCTTTGCAATGGGCTGAGGAGTTCGCGCGATATGGTATTGTTTGGGTCACCTTTATAGGTTCCAGCATCTGTGTTTATAAAGGGGCACATATTGGTGTAGACGCTATCACTATGATCTTAAACAAAAAAGCCAAACAAGTTTTAGCCCTAATGACCATAGTTATTTCAATTGTGTTTATTGTCATCTTCATAAGACAGTCATATCTGATTACGCTCCGCGCATTTGAAACCGGTCAAATAAGTTCCACGCTAAAAGTCTCAATGATCTATATTTACGGTGCTATGCCAGTTGGTGGCGTCTTAACTTTGTTTCGTTTAATTCAGGAATTCGTTAAACAGTTGAAAGATATGAATTCCAAAACTGAGGAGGTGAAACATCAATGACCTTAGCACTATTTATCCTCATGATGGTACTTCTCCTTGGCAGTGTTCCTGTCTATGTTTCACTTGGTCTATCAGCCACTGTGGTTTTGGCCTTATTCACATCACTGCCATTAGAAGTCTTGGCACAAAGAATGTTTTCTGGAATAGATAAATTCTCTTTGATGGCAGTTCCTTTCTTTATTTTGGCCGCAAATGTCATGAAAGGCGGCGGACTTTCAATCAGAATTTTAAAGCTCGCACAAGCACTGGTAGGTCATTATAAAGGCGGACTTGCAATGACTGTCGTTTTGGCATGTATGTTTTTTGGAGCTGTCTCAGGTTCCAGCCCAGCGACTGTTATAGCAATTGGTGGACTTATGCTGCCCGCACTGAGAAACGCCAATTATGGCGAGGCATTTTCGTTGGGCTTAATCACATCAAGCTCTGCAGTCGCAGTCATTATTCCACCAAGCATAGGCATGATTGTTTATGGCTCTGTTACTGGCACTTCAGTAGGTGACCTATTTATGGCCGGCCTTGGACCTGGTATTCTTTTTGGCGGTGTTTTCATGCTTTATAGTGTTTATCATGCACGAAAACATAAAATAGAAGCCCTTCCACGTTCAAGTTTACGAGAAGTATGGGGTGCATTTAAAGATGCAGGTTGGGCACTCGGTATACCTGTGTTGATATTAGGTGGTATTTATGGCGGTTTCTTTACACCAACTGAAGCTGCTGCTGTTGCCTCAGTCTATGCAATTTTTGTTTCTCTTTTCATTTACAAAGATCTTAATTTAAAAGGTTTGTGGGATGAAACTTATGAGTCTGCTATTGGTACTGCTCAAGTTATGATTCTATTGGCTGCAGCTTCTGTTTTCAGTTGGTTATTGACTCGTCAGCAAGTTCCTCAAGCTATGACTGAAGTTCTCATGTCAATCAGCAACTCAAAGTTCGCAATTCTAATGATGATAAATGTTCTGCTATTAATTACAGGCATGTTTATTGACCCTGCGTCCTCTACAACTATTTTAGCACCACTTCTCTTGCCTTTGGCGCTTAGCTATGGCATCGATCCAGTTCACCTTGGCATCATCATGGTTGTGAATGGCGCAATTGGTATGTACACGCCGCCTTTCGGTCTTAACCTGTTCGTCGCAACAGGGATCTCAACCGTTTCGATAAGCAGGATTATCAGAGGTGTCATACCATTTATCATACTAAGTTTAATCACTATGGCTTTGGTAACTTATATACCAATGATTTCACTTTGGTTGCCTCAAATGATGAAGTAATAGAAAACGGTGTCAAGACCAATGAATTTTACCATGGTTCTAACATTATGAGAAATTGTAGGTCTGACCCCCATGGTTTGAATGGGGTCAGACCTGTTTGTTTCTTTTGCTTGTTGGTTGGGGACTGTCCCCAACCAAACTACTGGGGAATTGTCATCTTCCAAATATAAAAAAATGGCCAACAAAGCGCGCGTCTTTTCAGCGCCTTTGTTAGCCATTTTTGTCCTTTTGCTCTTTAAATGTTCTTTATTCAGTACACCTTCGCATTGATATAATAATCCCCTTTTTTAAGCTCTGAGAAGACAATCTCAACGTGGTCGTAGCCGTTGGATCTTACGGCCTGGTCAATGGCGGTTGCCATTTGATCCCGGACGACTTGTCCCCTTTCGATCCACTGGACCTGGATGACGGGGGCTGGGGTGACGATTTCACCATCGTAGATAAAAGGGTTTTCGACGCATTCGAGGGTGAAGACGTGTCTTGGGGCATTGGCAATGCCGGCGAGGGTATCGACGAGCTGAGTGCTGAGAGCTTTGACTTCTTCAATCTTAACACCTTTAAAGACGAGTTTTGGCATGGGATCTTCCCCTTTCAGGTTGTTTTAGTAATGCTCTGCGTTTTCGAAATAGCTTTCTTTTTCCAGTGGTTCAAAAATGATTTCGATTCTGTCATAGCCTTTGCGGCGAAAAGCCTGGTCAATGGCAGAAGCCATTTCATCCTTGACATGCTGGCCCCTGTCAAACCACGAGACTTCAATTACGGGATTGATATTGACAATTTCGCCGTCAAAGATAAAAGAGTTTTCTTTGACTTCGTAGGTGAAATAATCACGGGGGGCATCTGCGATCTCGGCGAGAGTGTCTGTTAAAACGGTGCTGATTTCTTTAATTTCTTCTGGCTTAACGCCTGCGAAGGTTAAATGAGGCATAGCGTTTCTCCTTTGTATTTGAGTCTTAATCAAAGATTTGAGTTGAGTGTTGTGCGCTGTAGAGAAAGAGAAAGAAGGCAATTTTGCCTTCTCCCCGTTTTCTTTTTTGAAATCTTGAAATGGTCTGAAAGCTTATTCTTCCTCTTCCATGACGTCTTCAACTTCCAGCGTTGGCACGACTCTGATCTTGGTGACGCGCTTGTCGTCCACTTCAAGGACCAGGAAGGTCAGGCCTTCGTAGTCGAAGGTTGGGTGCTCCCCTTCTTCCGGGATGTTGCCGAGCTCGCCTATGATGAAGCCTGTGACGGTTTTGAATTCTTCGGTTGGAAGGTTGACTTTGAAATAGGATTCGAGGTCTTCGAGGCTGGCGAGGCCTTCGACCAGGAAGGAGCCGTCTTCCAGCGGGGTGATGTCCTGGAGGAGGTCGTCTTCGTCGTCTTCGTCTGAGATGTCGCCTACGATTTCTTCGAGGAGGTCTTCCAGGGTGACGATGCCGGCGGTGCCGCCGTATTCGTCTATGATGACAGCCATGTGGACCTTGTTGACTTTGAAGTCGCGAAGGAGGTCGTCAGTGTGCTTTGAGGTTGGGACGAAGTAGGGCTTGCGGAGGAGGGGTTGGAGGGTGAAACCATCGGCAGAAAGCTCTGTGCTGTAGGTGCCGGCCAGATACTGGATGATATCTTTGGAGAAGAGGATGCCGACTATGTTGTCAATGGTGTCTTCATAGACAGGGATCCGGGAATATTTTTCCTCGTTGATGAGGGCGACGGTCTCGTCGAGGTTGGCCTCGATGGGCAGGCTCACAATGTCCATGCGGTGGGTCATGATGTCGTCGACGGTCTTGTCGTTGAATTCGAAGATATTGTTGATCATTTCCTTTTCGTCGATTTCGATGGTGCCCTTCTCCTCGCCCACGTCGACCATCATGCGGATTTCTTCTTCGGTGACGTTTTCGTTTTCCTGGTGGGGATCAATGCCGAAGAGGCGCACGAAGAAGTTGCTGGAGAGGGTCAGGAAGCGGACGAAGGGATAGGTCGCTTTTGAAAGCAGCGTGACGGGGCCTATAACGGCCATAGCAAAGCTTTCCGCATTGTGGCTGGCGAGGCGTTTTGGGACGAGCTCGCCCAGCACAAGGCTGAAATAGGACAGGATCAGGGTGATGAGGATCACGGCGAGGTTCCTGATAAAGTCGTCAGAGAGGCTGAAGCTGCCGAGGGCGCCGCCCAGGGTGGTTTTCAGCGTGGCTGTGAGGCGCTCTGTGTAATACAGGGCGGCGAAAGCGCTTGCCAGAAAGCCGGCGGTGGTGATGCCGACTTGGATGGTGGCCAGAAAGCGGCTGGGCGAGCCCAAGATTTTTCTGAGTTTTATGGCTTTCAGGTGGCCGTCCTCTGCCATGGCTTGGATCTTCTTGTCGTTCAGGGAGATCAGGGCGATCTCGGAGGCTGAGAAGAAGCCGTTGAGCAGGATCAGGGCGGCCAGTGGTACGAGTGGTGTCATCAGGTGTCATCCTTCCGGAAGCTATGATGGCGTAGAGTTATGTAAGTGGTGCGCTCTATGCTTTGGTGAGGGTATGTTTTTGATAATGGTTTATTTGTTAATTGGTTGACTGGTTGATTGGTTGATTGGTTGATTTGTTTATTAGTTTATTCGATTAAAGCACTCTATTGCTATTATAGCACCAAATGGGGGTGCTAAAACAAAAGATTGTGTAAATTGGTGGATTTGAGGGAGAATGTGGTTGGGTGTGGTTGGGGACAGGGACAGACCGAGAGGTGTGATTTTGGTAATTGATGTTTGGTCTGTCCCTGTCCCCGACCGGAATTCTTTCAAGAAAAAGCCCTGGAACGCTTTGATTCCAGGGCTTACAATAGCTTATCCTTAGTATATCCTTAGTCCTGCTTCATGACATACAGCCCAAGGCTGAGACCAATGCCTGTTACGGTTATGGTTGATTTGAGAAAGGAAAATGGGTGATGGGGTTGGCGGGTGACCATCGGCAGGGCCTCCTTTTTGTTTTTGAAGGGTTCTTACAAGATCGTGGCGCCGCCTATTAACATGTCGCCCACGTAAAAGGCTACGGCCTGGCCCGGGGTAATGGCGCGCTGGGGCTTGTCAAAGACGACCTTGACGTGGTCTTCCCCTGCCGGGCTGATGGTGGCCTCGGCGGGCGGCGCGGCGTAGCGGATCTTGGCCATGACGCGCATGGGCTCGGTGAGGGTCTCAAAGGGCATGAAGTTGAGGTCGTTTGCGTAGAGGGTGTCCGAGAAGACGTCCTCTGCCCCGCCCACAACGACGCGGTTGGTGTCGGTTTCGATTTTGGTGACGTAGCCGGGTCTTCCCAGAGAGAGGCCGAGGCCTTTGCGCTGGCCTATGGTATAGTGGACAATGCCTTTGTGCCGGCCCAGCTTCTCCCCTTTTGGGTCGACGAAGTCGCCGGGGGTGATCTGGTCGCCAATATGCTCGGTCAGGAAGCGGGAGTGGTCGTCGTCCGGGATGAAGCAGATCTCCTGGGAGTCGGACTTGCCGCCGACGTGGGGGTCAAAGCGGGCCGCGATCTCACGGACTTTTTCTTTGGAGTCGAAGTCGCCCAGGGGCATCAGGATGTGCTGGAGCTGGTCCTGGGTGAGGTTGCACAGGACATAGGTCTGGTCCTTGCGCTTCTCTTCGGAGAGGCGGATGACGTAGCGGCCGGTGTCCGGGAGCTGCTCGATTTTGGCGTAGTGGCCCGTGGCGACGTAGTAGGCGTCGAGCTCGTGGGCTTTTTTGATGAGGGCGTCAAACTTGACGAATTTGTTGCAGGCAATGCACGGGTTGGGTGTGCGGCCGTGCTGGTATTCGTCTATGAAGTAGTCAATGACTTTCTCCCTGAAGATGTCTTTGAAGTTGATGACATAGAAAGGTATGCCAATCTTGTCGCAGACCCGGCGGGCGTCGTTTATGGAGGAGAGACTGCAGCAGCCCCCTTCTTTTTCGACGTAATCCGGGTCGTCGTCTTCCCAGAGCTTCATGGTGACGCCTATGACGTCGTAGCCGGCTTCCTTGAGAAGCCAGGCGGTGGCGGTACTGTCGACGCCGCCGCTCATGCCGACGACGACGCGGTTTTTGTTTGGCATAGCTGTGTGCCTCCGTTCGGGGGTTGTGTTTGGTGCGGGACTGGGCCCGGTGGTGCGGGACCGTCCCTTTTGATTTTCGGTGCGGGACTGGGCCCACTGGTGCGGGACCGTCCCTCTTGATTCTTCTACTAAAACAAAGATGCAGGTGGTTTCGCCTGCATCTTGGGGGTCTTGGGGGTCTTGTTCAAGGAATGGGTTTAGTGCTCGTGCTCGTCCTCATCGTGGCCGTGGTCGTGGCCGTCGTCATCCGGGTTGAAGTCTGCGAGTTCGTCGAAGGTGAGGCCGTTTTTGTTGGCGTAGTCGAGGAGCGCGGCCTTGATGGCTTGCTCAGCCAGGACGGAACAGTGGATTTTGACTGTTGGCAGGCCGCCCAGGGCAGCGATGACTTCCTGGTTGGTGAGGGTGAGGGCTTCCTTGATGGTGCGGCCCTTGATGAGCTCTGTGGCAACACTGGACGACGCGATGGCGGAGCCGCAGCCAAAGGTCTTGAACTTCACGTCGACAATGCGGTTATCTTCGATCTTGAGGTACATACGCATGATGTCGCCGCATTTTGCGTTGCCGACTTCGCCCATACCATCGGCATTAGGGATTTCGCCGACGTTTCTCGGGTTAGTGAAGTGTTCCATGACTTTTTCGTTATACATTATCGCGTTCCTCCAGTGGCTTTTTCGTATAGTGGGGAGTAGCTGCGCAGGCGCTCAACGATAGGCTTCAGCTGCTCAATGACGTAGTCGACGTCCTCGTCCGTGGTGAACTCGCCGAGGGAAAGCCGGAGGCTGCCGTGGGCAATTTCGTGGGTGAGGCCTATGGCCATGAGGACGTGGGATGGGTCCAGGGAGCCCGAGGTGCAGGCGGAGCCGCTGGAGGCCGCTATGCCAACGAGGTCGAGGCTCAGCAGGAGCGACTCGCCTTCAATGAATTCAAAGCAGAAATTGACGTTGCCCGGGTGGCGCTTGGTGCGGTGGCCGTTGAGGCGGATGTATGGGATCGTGGCTTCAATGCCGGCGATCATCTTGTCCCTGAGGCGGATGAGGCGGGCGTTGTTTTCTTCGAAGCCTTCCGCTGCCAGCTCGACGGCTTTGCCGAAGCCTATGATGCCCGGGACGTTTTCCGTGCCCGGTCTTCGCTTCTTCTCCTGTGCCCCGCCATCCATGAGGTTCTTGATGCGGGTGCCCTTACGGACGTAGAGGGCGCCTATGCCCTTTGGCCCGTAGAGCTTGTGGGCGGAGAAGCTCATGAGGTCGATGTTCTGTTTGTTGACGTCCAGCTCGATCTTGCCGAGGGCCTGGACGGCGTCAGTGTGGAAGAGGACGCCGTGCTTTTTGGCGATTTGGCCAATTTCTTCTATAGGCTGTATGGTACCGATCTCGTTGTTGACGGCCATGATGGAAATCAGGATGGTGCTTGGCTGGATGGCGGCTTCGAGGTCTTTGAGGGAAATGAGACCATCGGCATCTGTTTTGAGATAGGTCACTTCAAAGCCTTCCTTTTCCAGCATCTCGCAGACGTGGAGGACGGCGTGGTGTTCAATGGTGGTGGTGATGATGTGGTTGCCCTTTTGCTTGTTGGCGTGGGCGACGCCGCGGATGGCCCAGTTGTCGGACTCGGTGCCGCCGGCGGTGAAAAAGAGCTCGTCGACGCTGGCGCCAATGTATTCAGCGATCGTGTTGCGGGCGCTCATGACGCCTTTACGGGCTTCGCGGCCGAAGGCGTGGACGCTGGAGGCGTTGCCGTAGATTTCCGTGAAGTAAGGGAGCATGGCCTCGACGACTTCTGGTTTGACGGGTGTGGTGGCGGAATGGTCCATGTAGACGCTTCTCATTGGGCAGGACTCCTTCTGGATAATAGTCTTATCGATTTTTGGTGCTTGAGGTGCTTGAGGTGCTTGTGGTGCGCTTCAAAGATTATTTTTTGCCGATGGTCAGCTGCCAGCGCAATGACCCATCCGTTCATTACTTGTTGCAAAAAAATTGAGTATCAATGGGGCCGGCGTGCATGCGTTTGTGGTCAAGCACCATATCTTTTAGGGTAATGGTCGTGACGACCTGAAGCAGGCTGTCGCGCATTTTTTCATAGATCATGTGGGTGACGCAGTAGTCTGCTTGCTCGCAGGCGTCGTCGCCCAGGAGCCGGACGCATTCCGTGGGGCCGAGGGGGCCTTCGAGGACGATCAGGATATCTGCGACGGTGATCTGGTCAGCGGGTTTGTTGAGGAGATAGCCGCCCTGGGCGCCGCGGACGCTCTTGACGAGGTCGGCTTTTTTCAGGGGGGCGATGAGCTGTTCCAGGTAGTTGACGCTGATCCCCTGCCGCTCCGCGATGGAGGTCAGGGAGATGGGCGCGTCGCCGTCATTGAGGGCCAGGTCGAACATGGCTTTGAGGCCGTAGCGGCCCCGGGTGGAGAGTTTCATTTTTTGTCACCTCGTTTGGACGAGTGGGGTTGGTGGTGTGCGATGTATTATGGGTTACGGTGATATTATGGCGTTAAATTATTGTTGATGTGTTGCTGATAGGTTGCTGAAAGGTTGTAACGAATTCAATCCCGACTTATAGGGTGGGAATTCAAATCAAGTATAATACGCGGTTAATTGTGTGTCAAGGCTCATAAGGTGGAAATATGCCAGTATTCTTGCACTTTTTCACGTACAAAGCCGAGTGAAATGGTTGGGAATGGTTTTTTGGTTGGGGACTGGGCCCACCTGAGGGTTTGGTTGGGGACTGGGCCGGAATGGAGATTTGGTGTGGGACTGGGCCCGCTTGTGGGTTTGGTGCGGGACTGGGCCGGAATACAATCGGCGCGGGTCTGACCCCGTGTGCCCTACCCCAGTGTGTGCCCTACTCCATAGGTGCCCTTTGAATTATACTGACTACTTGAGCAAAAAAAAAGCAAGGCATTCAGCCTCGCTGTTTTTCTAAATGAGTTGGTGGTTTGCCCTGAATTTTCCGGGAGACATGTGATAGGCCCGTTTAAAGGCGGCGTAGAAAGCGGATTGGCTTGAGAAGCCGCTGGAGAGGGCGATTTGGAGGATGGGGGCGCTTGAGGTTATGAGAGAACGTGCGGCTATTTCAAGGCGTTTTTGTAGGATCATCTCCATGGGGAGACAGCCGTAGTGTGCGTTGAAAGCGGCTTTAACGGAGGCTTGATGTCCGCCAAGGGCTTTAAGGAGGGGTGCCAGGACTTCGGGGTCAAGGAGGTGGACTTCAATGGCCTCACGCAAGGCTTCGGTGGAATGCTCGTATGGCGCGTAGTCAGACAGATCCGGCCTGCAGCGCTTACAAGGCCTGTAACCTGCAGCCAGAGCTGCGTCCCGGGTATCAAAAAAGTCAAGATTTTCCGGCTTAGGCGCTCTCGACCTGCAGGAGGGACGGCAGAAGATGCCCGTGGATTTGACAGCATAGAAAAATTTGCCGTCATAAGCAGCGTCCGAGTTCAGGACTGCAGCGAGTTTAACCGGGTCGACTGAGTGCGGCGCCTTGTCCGTCATTTTCTGATCAGCCACTGGACGCCCCTCCTTTCACGCTTTTCAGAGATTTTATGATGGCTTTGTGCTCAGGGCTCACTTTTCTGGACTCGAGGATTTTCTGGAGGGCTTTTTGATGGACAAAAGGGTCCAATTTGTGCTTATTGGCCTCGAGCTGGCTGAGTGTTGTGCTTGGATCGAAAGCGAAAGCTTGGGACAGTCCCCAGGCTATGGCCATTTTCGCGTAATACTTTTCATGCCGATGGTCAAGGTACGCTCCCAGCACATCCTCCAGCCAAGCTTCGGTTAAGTAATGATTCAGAAGCATCACTGCGCCAAAACGAAATTCAAATTCCCGTTCGGATAGCAAGTAGCGCGTCGTGAAGTCCCAGGTCTCCGCCCTCTTTTCCTTGACGAATTTAAGACCTGCACAAAAGCTGTCGCAAACGGACCAATTATGGATCCTGGGCACGAAGGCCCTGATCAAAGGTCAGCATTTCTGGGCTTGTTGTGAACATGGGACCTCCGCAGTGTAATATTTTCAGCTGCCCTTATTTTCATTGTGTTGGTTGGCCTGTTCCAGCTGCAGTAAGGCAGCTTTGACGTCGAGGCCGGCGGCAAAGCCTGTGAGTTTGCCATTTGTGCCAATGACCCTGTGGCAGGGTGTGAGGATCAGGACAGGATTGCGGCCGCAGGCGGTGCCCACTGCCCTTGAGGCGCTTGGGCTGCCTATGGCGCGGGCTATGTCCGTATAGGTTTGCGTGGTGCCATATGGGATTTCTCGAAGGGCGTTCCAGACCTTTTGCTGGAAGTCGGTCCCGGCTGGTGCGAGTGGGAGGTCAAAGCTTTGGCGGGTGCCCTTCAGGTAGGCTTCCAGCTGCCGGTGGGCTTCCAGAATCAAGGGTGTTTCGCCTTTTATTCTATTGGCGTCAGAAGCGACTATTCCAGTGGATGGGTCGCCTATGATCAGATGGGTAATCGCTGATCCGTTGTCTGCTATGGTGATAGAGCCAAGTATGGTCGTATAAGTATAAAAATGAGTTTGATGCATGGGGGTCGCCTCCGGTGGTGGAAATTAATTTCTTGCGTGAAGACTAAGTTCTAAATTGATTTTAATACTTTTTGAGCGCCGTGACTTCCTGAATTCGAGAAAGTAATTTTTGTATGTCGTTTTGTGAGACACAAATTAAAACAATTCCGGGTCTGCCAAATGAAAAGCAATAACTTTTTCAATTTGATTCAGTCTTACATAAAACCGATGGCCCGGAGCTTCGAAGACGGTGAAATCGCCACTGGGGTAGACGCGGTGGATGCTGTGGATCCACTGCCTGAGTGTTTCCTTTGGGATCGTGATGGAGGACTTGGTGAGGATGTGGTGGTCGTCATAGGCCTGGATAAACCACTGAATATGGCGTTCGGCGACGTCTTCCGGGACGGTGTCGAGCTTATCAGCGTTACAGGCCTTGCAAGAAGCGACGAGGTTGAAGACGTCGTTCGTGCCGCCGGCGCTTTTTGGGAGATAGTGATCCACGCTGAGACTTCCCATTTTGAGGGGCTTACCGCAGAAAAAGCAGTTGCCGTGCTGGCGATTATAAATGTAGTGGCGGTCTATGGTGACATATTTTCGCGGGGTCATGGCGCACCTGCCCTTTTTGGGATATGCGAAAGGCCGCAGCGAGCTACGGCCTTTGAGGTTATATGCAGGGTGAGGAGGATGAGTCTGTGCGTAGCTTGGTTAGAGGGTGGTGTTGTCCTCAACTCGAGAGATGATGGGGTTGCCCTCTCTGTCGACGAGGAGGGTTAGTCCGGCTGAGGAACCATCGGAAACAAAAAGGTAGTTGACACCGGTTTCACGGTCGACGAGAATTCGAGTCACGCTGATTTTTCCTTGGGAATAGGTGGTTTCAAAGCGGTTGTCACTTTTTTTCCCAAACATAGTCTGCCCCCTGTTCCGATTGGTGGTTTAACGCGTGCTGCATTTAAGAACAGTATAGCAAATTTGGGCGTGCCCTGTCGAGGAGAATGATGGTTGGAACAAGAGGGAACAAGAGGGACAGTCCCTTTTGGAACAAGAGGGACAGTCCCTTTTGATGTGCGCCCGGCATGGGCGATAACTTGGTGGTGCAAGTCCACTACGCGCTCGGTAGCAGGAAGCGTTAGTTGAAGGCAAGGGCGTCCATCGCGAGATGGAGTCTGAAGGAAGCCGGAGGCAAAATCCCGGGCTGACGAACAGAAACCGCATACTGAGGCCGGTACAGGGCGGATGAGTTTGCATTACAAAACAAAGTCCAATGCTACCCGAACCCTTGCTGGTAAATGCGGCGGCTATATGGGATGAAGGTTATCGCTCTTACCCGGGGAGGTCTCACGGACGTGAAGTAGGGATCATCCGAACACGGAGTAAAGCTTGCCGTGAGAAGTCAGCAGAGGCCATAGTACCAGAATTTTTTTTCTGGGAAGG
>NZ_FMWL01000015.1 GCF_900103005.1 Acidaminobacter hydrogenoformans DSM 2784
CCTTCCCAGAAAAAAAATTCTGGTACTATGGCCTCTGCTGACTTCTCACGGCAAGCTTTACTCCGTGTTCGGATGATCCCTACTTCACGTCCGTGAGACCTCCCCGGGTAAGAACGATAACCTTCATCCCATATAGCCGCCGCATTTACCAGCAAGGGTTCGGGTAGCATTGGACTTTGTTTTGTAATGCAAACTCATCCGCCCTGTACCGGCCTCAGTATACGGTTTCTGTTCGTCAGCCCGGGATTTTGCCTCCGGCTTCCTTCAGACTCCATCTCGCGATGGACGCCCTTGCCTTCAACTAACGCTTCCTGCTACCGAGCGCGTAGTGGACTTGCACCACCAAGTTATCGCCCATGCCGGGCGCACATTGAAGAAAAAGGTATCAGGCACGCTCTTCCAAAGTACATGCCTGATACCTTTTTATTGTTTTCGACCGGTATTTGACCCCTACACAAACCCAAACCCAGCCCTGAGCGCAGCGGAGTTCAGCGCCTCGTACTTCTCCTTGCCTTTTTTCCTGAACACCTGGTTCATGCCGCTTAAGGCCTCTTCTTCCGTGAAATCACCGGTGGCTTTGACTATGACGCCGGCCATGATGATGTTGGCGCCCAGCATGTGGCCGAGGTCCTTGGCCATGCTGGTGCACGGGACGGCAATAAGGGTGATGTCCGTGCGGGAGCAGATGCTGGGATCCACCAGGTCGCTGTTGAGGATGATGGTGCCGTTTGGTTTGACCATCGGCGAAAACTTTTTGAAGGAAGGCTCATTCATAGCCAGCAGAACGTCCGCCGCTTCCTGGGAGGGGTTGAAGATGTAGTCAGGGCCAAACTTGACGGTGCAGTTAGCGGTGCCGCCGCGCATGGCGGAGCCGTACTGGGGGATCCAAGTGGAATGGAGGCCTTTGTAGAGGGCCATTTCAGCCATCAGAAGGCCCGCGGTGAGGACGCCCTGGCCGCCTGAGCCTGCAAAAATGATTTCTTTATTCACGCTCATCTATTTTCCCTCCTTATTCTTGAATTCGCCAAGCGGGAACTGCGGTGTGACGACCTGCTCCAGGTGCTTCATGGCGTCCGGCGCGTTCATGCCCCAGTTGGTCGGGCAGGAGGACAGGATCTCGACGAGGCTGTAGCCTTCGCCGCTGATCTGGGCCTGGAGGGCTTTCTTGATGTAGATCTTGGTTCTGTTGATGTTCGCTGGGGTGCTGACGCTGCCCCGGGCCACATAGGCCGCGTTTTCGAACTGGGACGCGACAATTTCCGGGAACCTTATTGGCAGGCCTGTAGTGTCGCAGTCCCGGCCGTACACCGAGGTGGTCGTCTTCTGGCCCGGCATGGTGGTGTTGCTCATCTGGCCGCCGGTCATGCCGTAATTGGTGTTGTTGACCACAAAGGTGGTGAAGCGCTCGTTGCGGTAGGCGGCGCTGGTGGTCTCGCCTATGCCTATGCTGTAGGCGTCGCCGTCTCCCTGATAGGAAATGACCAGGTTGTCTGGATTTACGCGCTTCATGGCGGTGCAGACCGCGCCCGCCCGGCCGTGGGAGCAGTGGAGGCGGTCGGTTTCGAGGCCGCCGCCCAGGAGGCTGGAGCAGCCCACGCCTATGCCAAAGATGACGTTTTCATCCTGGCCCAGCTCCTCCAGGCACTCCGCAATCAGCCTTATGATGATCCCGTGTCCGCAGCCCGGGCAGAAGCTCATGGGCCGGTCTATGATCCTGGGAACTTTTCTTGATTTAGGTGCTTTTGCCGTTGCCATTAGTAGACCTCCTTCAAATCGCCGCTGAGCACTTTCGTGTAATCCTCCATAATTTCCCTTACGGACGGCACGCCGTAGACATGTGGGTTGCAGTAAACCGGCGGCGCGGCCTTGACATGGCCTGCCTGCTTGCCCCGGCGCATGACCGTCAGCGCAATGTCATCCACCAGCTGCCCCGTGGCGTTCGCTTCTATGGAAATATAGCCCTTCACCTCCGGGTTTACCTTCTCAAAGGCCTTTTCCGGGAACGGCCATGCTGTGATTGGCCGGATGAATCCCACTTTATGCCCCTGAGCCCTCAGCTGCGCCACTGCACCAATAGTCGCCCGCCCCGGCATCCCATAAGCCACAAACACGTAATCCGCGTCTTCTATGTGCTGCGATTCCCAGCGCTGTTCTGTTTCCTTCACCCTGTTGTATTTTTCGTTTAAGGCCACGGCTTCTTTCATACTGTCACGGTCAAAGATGCCAATTTTCTTGTTTGTATATTTGCCGTCGAAACCCCAGCTGAAGCGCTTTGGCGTCTGCATCTCCGGCAGCACGCAGGGCTCCATCATTTGGCCGAGGGCCCCCTCCGTCATAAGGACGGAGACCATTCTGTATTTCTCTGCCAGGTAAAAAGCCTCCACGGTGAGATCCGCGGCTTCCTGGACACTGGACGGGCAGAGGACAATACATCTGTAATCGCCGTTGCCGCCGCCCCGGGTCTCGCGGTGGTAATCGCACTGGGCGGACAGCAGGGTACCAATGCCGTTGCCGTAGCGCACCACGTTGACGACGACTGCCGGGAGCTCTTCGTCCGATAAAGTGGTCATGCCTTCCTGCTTAAGGCTGATGCCAGGACCCGACGAGGCCGTGATAGACCTGACCCCGCAGGACGCCCCGCCAATAATCATATTGATCCCCGCAATCTCAGACTCTGCCTGAACAAAGTCGCCGCCCACTTCCTGCATCCGCCAGGACATATATTCCATGATTTCCGAGGACGGCGTGATGGGATAGCCAGCGTAGAATCTGGCCCCTGCCCGGATTGCCGCTTCGGCGATCGCTTCATTGCCTTTGATCATTTCACCCTTGATGGTTGACATTCTGTTTCCTCCTTCTTCTGGCCGGTTATGCATTCAGTTGGTCCCCGGGATTTCGTAGACGCCGTCCGGGCAGGTGGTGTAGCAGATGCCGCAGGCAATGCAGGCATCGTCATCTATCTCAGTGTATAAATAACCCGCTGTATTGATGGCCGTGCTGAAAGTGATTGCCTTTTTGGGGCAGACCGCCACACAGAGGCCACACTGCTTGCAGCGCTCTGGTCTTGTCAGTACCTTGCTCATAAAGCTTCCTCCTCTTATTAAAGGTCAAAGTTTGGTTGGGGACTGGGCCGCGCCGCGGGGGACTGGGCCGCGCCAGCCCTCCAGCGCGGCCCAGTCCCCCACCAAAACACCCCTAAAGCCGCTCCTTTATCAACGCCCCCAGGCGCTGAACCCCCTCGACAATCTTGTCATCCGCCATGGTCGAAAAGTTCAGCCGGATGGCATTTTTCCTGTCCTCCAGCGGATAAAACGCCTCCCCTGGAATGTACGCCACCCCCCGCTTAATGGCCTCCGGCAGCATAGCCCTTGTATCCATAGACGCCGGCAGCTCCACCCAGATGAACATGCCGCCCTCAGGCTTGTCATAACGCGCTTCCCCGGGAAACGCCTGCTTCATGGTCGCAAGCATCAAGTCCCGCCTGCGCTTATACACCCCTTTGATTGTCTCCAGATGAGCGTCAAAGTCATTTTCCTCAAGAAACCCGTTCACCTGCATTTGGGCCAGCTCCGCCGGCTGCAGATCACAGCCGTATTTCACCAGTTCGTACTTCTTGATGAAATCCTCATGAGCACAGATCCAGCCCACCCTGAGCCCCGGCGACAGCACCTTGGAAAACGATCCCATATGCACCACGTGCTTGCCAGGATCCAGCGACTTAACAGAAGGAATCCGGGCCCCCTCAAACCGCACCTCGCCATAAGCGTTGTCCTCCAGAATCACCCGGTCATACCGGACCGCCAGCTCTACCAGTGCCTTACGACGCTCCAGAGACCACGTCCGCCCCGTTGGATTCTGGAAATTTGGAATCACGTAAATCAGCTTCGCCTCCGGATGCGCCTTGAGCTTCGCCTCAAGATCCTCCGGCTTCATCCCCACCTCGTCACTGTCCACGCCTATGTAATCCGCCTCAAACGTCTTGAACGCCGTCAGCGCCCCAAGATAACTCGGATTTTCCGTCAGGATCAGCTCCCCGCCGTTCAGAAACAGGAGCGCACTGAGACTGATGGCCTGCTGGGACCCCGTGGTGATGGCTATGTTGTCAACGCCGGCCGCCACACCCTCCCGGCCCATGAGCGCCGCAATCTTCTCCCGCAGAGGCACATACCCCAGCGTCAACCCATACTGCAGCGCCGCCTCCGGCCGCTCCCGCAGCACCTTGTCCGTGGCCCGCCGCATGGCCTCCCCCGGAAACAGCGCCGGATCCGGCAGCCCCCCGGCAAAAGAAATTGTCCCAGGATTCGCCGCGATCTGCTTCATAACCTCGCGTATATCCGACGGCTTCAGCGCCTTCATTCGATTCGCGTAATTCATGCCCATCCCCTCCTACAGCTGTAAACTGGCCGCCAAATGCGCCAGCGCAATGGAATTCACCTTGATCTCCGGCGTATCCGACCGGGACCCCAGCACCACCGGATGACTGGCCCCCAGAATGATCCCCGCCCATTTCGCCTTATTAAAATGCAGCCAGGATTTCCCCAGCACGTTCCCCGTCTCAATGTTTGGAAAAATCAGCAGGTCCACGTCCCCGGCCACCCGGCTCTCGACGCCTTTGTGCCGCGCCGCCGCCGCATCAAATGCCACATCAAAGGCAATAGGCCCCTCGATCACGCACGCCGGCAGCTCACCCATCCGCACCGCCTCCACCAGCGCCGCCGCATCCACGGTTGATGCCACCTTGGGATCCACCATTTCATTCGCCGTCAGCACCGCCACCTTAGGAGCTTGTATGCCGATGGTCCTGAGAACCCCCACCGAATTCGCCAATATATCCTTTTTCTGACTCAGATCCGGACTGACGTTGACCCCACTATCTGACGCAAAGATCAGCTTATGATATCCCGGCACCTCATACACCGCCAGCAGCGACAGCAGCCGCCCCGTCCTGAGGCCCCAGTCCCGGTTCAAAATCCCCCGCATGTAGTCGCTGGTATTCACAAATCCCTTCATCAAAATCCCGGCATCCCCGGACCGGACCACTTTCACCGCCGTTTCAACCGCTTCCGCAGGGCTTTTCGCATCCACAATCTCATAATGCTTCAGGCCAGCTTCCCGGGCCAATCTCTCCGTTGCCGCCGCCTCCCCCACGAGCACTGAAGTCACAAAGCCCAGGTCCTCTGCGAGCTTTACCGCCTCCAGCACTGCCTGGTCCTCCGCGGCAGCGACACAGATCCTGGAAGGCGCCGCAGACTTCGCCGCTTCAATCAGCGCCTCAAAGCTGCTCATTACAACTGCGCTCATATTTTCTGCTTCCATAGCCGTCTCCTTCTTCAACAATTCCATTAACTTCAACCCCCTCACCGGTAAACTTTTGGCGCCTCTTCCCCACTGAGCACCCTCAGGGCCCCAAGGGCAAGGGCTTCCATCTCCATTTCCCCTGGTACAACCTCAACCTCTGCCAAGTATCTGACCCGCTTCTCAACCTCCTGACAGACATATTCCGAATAAGCAATGCCCCCCGTCAGAATGATCCGGTCCACGTCGCCATTCAGCGACGCCCCGTACATGGCAATTTCCTTCGCCACCTGATAGACAAACGCGTCCAGCACCCGCTGCGCCTTTTCGTCGCCTCCAAGGGCCCGTTCTTCAATCTCCCGCATGTCCTTGGTCCCAAGGTAGTCATACATGCCGCCGGTGTTACTGATTTTGTCCACCATCTCGCTGTAAGAATATTTCCCGCTGTAGCACAGCTTCACCAGCGGATACGTGATGATCCCGCCGCTGCGCTCCGGCGAAAACGGCCCGTCTGAGCGGCCGCCGCTGCCATCCACCATCCGTCCACGGGCGTGGGGCGCAATGGAAATCCCAGACCCCAGGTGCGCCACAATAAAATTGAATGCCTCATAGCGCCCCCCCAGCTTCGAAGCGATCTTCCTGCACACCGCTTTGTGATTCAGTGCGTGCAGCCAGCTGGCCTTCTCAATCTCTGAAAGCCCCGTCAGCCTGGACACTGGCATGAACTCATCCGTTGACACCGGGTCCACCACATAGGCCTCGACCCCCGCCTCATCCGCGATCTGCCGCGCCAGCACCGCTCCCAGATTAGAAGCGTGCTCCCCCTGAATGGCATTTTTCAGGTCCGCCACCATGGCCTTATTCACCGTATAAACGCCGCCCTCAATGGCCTTCATCAGGCCGCCCCTGCCCGCAATGGCGCTGAAACCTTCCAGCGGCTCGTTCTGTTCCTCGAGCATGTCTAAAATCAGCTTTTTTCTGTAATCGTACTGGTCAAATAAAGTCTTAAACCCCTGCAGCGCCTCCTGAGTATGCGTTATGGTTTTCTTGAACACTTCCCTCTCGTTCTCATAGATCGCCACTTTGGTCGAAGTTCCTCCGGGATTGATCGTTAAAATTCTCATTGACTCAAGACCTCCTGCCAGAATTTTTTTATATGCCGATGGTACCCTTCCCCCAACCGCACCACCACGCCAGTCCTTATCTTCCTGCCCCCACTATTATTGCGTTTTTTGCACCATTTTATTTTCGGATCGCCGTTCCGATTTTGTGGTCTGAAAAAAGATAACAAAGTTATCTTTTTCCTACAAGCACTATATTTATTCCCAAAAGCCGCCTATAGCGCCTCCTGGGTGATCCTCCTGCTGATTTCAACGACTTTCTTGATCTTCTCCTCCAGGTCCGGCCCCTTCATTCTGACCGTAGGCCCAGAAATACTGATGGCGGCAATGGCATTACCCTTCTTGTCCAGGATAGGTGCGCCTATGCAGTACAACCCAATCTCCTGCTCCTCATTGTCAATGGCATAGCCCTGCTGTCGAATTTTACGCAGCTCCGTCATCATGCCTTCCCAGCTGACAATGGTATTTTCCGTATAGCGCCTGAGCGGCTGCTCCGCGTAGGCCATCAGGTCAATCTCCTTCGAGAAGGCCAAAAGGCTTTTCCCTATGGAAGAGATATGCAAATCACTGCTCGTCCCCACCCCGGGATTCACGGACAACACCTTGCTGCTGCTGGCTTCCTTCAGTATGATGACGCTTTTATACCCCTCGTGGGGGTCACGATCCAGAACCGAAACATTCACAACTTCCCCAAAGGCGTCAAACAAAGCTTTGGCATATGGCCGAACCACGTCCGCCAGTGAGAACTTCTCGCCTACCAAAAGGCCCATGGCGTAGATTTTCATCCCCAGCCAATACTTGCCGTTTTCCGGATTTTTCTGGACAAAGCCCTTGAACTCCAGGGATGCCAGCGATCTGTGAATGGTGCTCTTGTGCAGGTCCAGCTCCCTGGCCAGCTCAGAGACGCCCATTTCGCCGTTATTGTGATAGAGTGCCAGCAGAACATCCAGCGCACGGTCGACTGAGACTATTCGTTCGGTCATGGGTACCTCCCCCGTTCCGTTTTTTCGAGACAACGTTCCGACTTTATTTTACTGCAAGAAGATGGGGATGTCAAACCATCGGCAAAAATCACCGGGAACCGTCCCTTTTGATTCCTTTTGATTTCCCTTTGATTTCGAATCACCAGGAACCGTCCCCCATTGTTTTAATCACAAGGAACCGTCCCTTTTGATTACGAATCACCAGGAACCGTCCCCTTTGTCCCTACCTTCATCCGGCTAAAGAGAAAGGACAGTCCCAGCGCCACCAGCAGCAGTCCCGCGGAGACAAAGTAAGCCGTGGTGAACTGGCCGGTGAGATCGTAGATCCAGGCCCCCGTCATCGGGCCAATAATGCCGCCCACGCCCCAGCCCGTGAACATGAGGCCAAAGTTGACGCCAAAGTGCTTTAGGCCATAAAGGTCGGAAATAGTCGCCGGAAAGACTGAGAAAATCGCGCCATAGCACATGCCCGCCACCGCGACGCCCACCGCCAGGGTCGGCACAGACCTAAGATACGTGAACGCCAGCATGTTGAACATCTGCAGGACGAAAATGCCACGGATCAAGTTGAGGCGTCCCAGCTTGTCCGAGAGGCTGCCGCCCCCAAATCTGCCAAAGGTATTGAACAGCGCCAGCAGCATCACCAGTAAAAAGCCCCCTGCCCAGCCCGCCTGGACTTTGGCGATCGAGACCACATGGCCTATGACCATGAGGCCCGCGGAGGACGACAGCGCCAGCATCAGCCAGATTACCCAGAACTTTGGCGACCTCAGCATCTCCTGCCAGTTGTGGTCATTGAGGGACTGGGCCCGCTCAAGAACAGTCTGCTTGGAAGCCGGGGTTTCAGGCGGGTTTTTCAGGACTTGGGCGAGGATCATGCCAATGACCAGGCTGATGCCCCCCACAACCAGGAACACTGCAGCCACTCCGTAGCTCTGATTAAGCCAGTTCGCCAGAGGCGAGTACATCATTGAGGAAACGCTGACCCCACCTACGACCACGCCTGTGACCATGCCCTTTTTTTCTTTGGGAAACCATTTCATGGCCGGTGGCGTGGTGGAAACGTTCAGGATCCCAATACCGCTGCCCGCTATGAGGCCAAAAGCAATGGCCACGAAGACCGGCTCCGTTTTCAGGCCTGACAAAATGGCGCCACCACCCATGAGGATAACCCCAATAGTCGCCGTCCACCTTGGCCCCTTCTGATCCTGAATCCGCCCAAAGATGACCATGGCAATGACAAAGGAAACCGTTGCCAGCGTATAGGGCAGCGACGCCTGCTTGCTGCTCCAGCCCAGCTGGTCAATCAGCGTCCGGCTGATGATCCCCCATATGTAGAGCATGCCGGACACCAGGTTGATTCCGGCCGCCGCGCCAAGTACGGCGTATGCTTTTTTTCGGTGTATACCTTCCATAGATTATGCCTCCAATTTCGAATACTTTCTTTAAAAAGTAATTATTGAACGTCCAATAAGAAATCACTTCAGAAATTCACTATAGCATTTCGAGAAAAATTGTTCAACTCAACTCGCTCTATGTTGCAAGCACTTTGCCTCAATCATACCGTTTTCCCAGCCATCACGTATCCCATGTGTGTACGTTATGTTCCAGCTTATGTTCATGAAAAATGACCATCGGAAATCTCCTTTCAAAGCTTTTTAAAAGCTTTTTAAGAAATTCTGCCGATGGTCATTCAATTTCCAGGAGGACAATATCTGCCACCGTCACCCCACCCGATTTCTACGCCGACATCCCCACAACCATCCCCGAGGCGAACGGAGCCAACCAAATGAGTCATACCACCGTTCCACCAAGAACCATTAGGGACGGTTCTCTTTGATTTTCCAATTTGTCAAGAAATCACTATGAAATCAATAGGAACCGTCCCCTTTGTCTCAAGCTGTGGCACCACGGGGTCTTTTTACTGTCACTTTTTCATTGGTTTTGGCTGAATCTCCGCCGGAATTGGACACTTATAAGCGTGCCCATTAATCCTGTCTTCAAATTCCTTCTTGGCTCTGCTGATCGTCTCTTCATCATGAAGCAGCCTGATTGAGGACGTCGCAAGGATCTCCGCCGCCTTTAAAAGCCCCTTATGGGCAACCTTTGATTTACCTTGTGACACCATCTGCCAGGAGTGCGCCGGGGTCCCAAGGGCATAACAACTTACTGCGAACTGCGCCGTGGGCACATTCCAGCTCACATCCCCTACATCTGAGGATCCGGGCACAACTTTTTCCGCAGGCGCATGGGGCAGTATCACATCACACAACGGCTTATTCTCAATAGATTTTATGGTTTCTTTGACCTTTGGATTCTGCTCGAGCATCTGAAGGAAAACCTCATTGCTCAGCTCCTGGGTATCCAGCGTTTTACAGAATTTCTCTGCATAGTCAAAGTCATCCTCATTATACTGCGGTGGACCACAGTCTGTCATGGCACCATAAAGCACCTCTTCCAGGACACGGTTGGGCACAATATTACTGCAAGCCTTGTCAAATTGGATTTCAACTTCAGTCTCTGTCATAAGCGCCGCGCCACGCGCAATCTTGTCAATTCTGTCGTTGATTTCCCTGACATCCTTGATGTGCGGCGCGCGAATCAAATAAAGCGACTCGGCGTTTGGCTGCACGACATTAGGCGAAGAGCCGCCAGTATCCGTCACGGCGTAGTGAACTCTGGCTTCTGGAATAATATGCTCTCTAAGGTAGTTGACACCCACATTCATCAGCTCAACGGCGTCCAGCGCACTCCTTCCAAGATGTGGCGACGCTGCAGCGTGAGAGCTCTTCCCCTTAAACCTGTAGTAAATTTGATGATTGGCGAGCATGCTCGCAGAAACCACAAGGTTGACAGAAGCAGGATGCCACGCCAGTGCCACATCCAGCCCGTCGAAGGCGCCGCCTCTTGCCATGTAAGCCTTTCCAGAGCCCCCTTCTTCACCCGGGCAGCCAAACAAGACTACGGTGCCTGACCCGCCCGTTGCTTCAAGGTATCTTTTAACGAGAACCGCACCTCCGACAGAAGCCGCACCAAACAAGTGATGCCCGCAGCCATGACCATTGCCGTGTGAAAGAATCACCTTTTGCTCCAGTGCATCCGCTTCCTGGCTGAGGTTATACAGCGCGTCGTATTCAGCGAGAATCCCAATAACCGGCGCTCCAGAGCCATATGTTGCACTGAAAGCTGTCGGAAGGTTTGTCAGATTTTTTTCCACATCAAAGCCTTCCTGTGCCAAATAATCCATAATCAAAGCAGCAGACTTGTATTCATCAAACCTGATTTCAGCAAGATCCCAAATCTGGTCACTTAATTTGGTCAGCTCATTTTCTATGGTGTTTAATTCATGCTGCACATTAAAGCTTTCCATATTGATCTCCTTAAAAACATAATTTTGGGGCAAAGCGGCAACACCCTATTAATTGGCCTCCGCCACTTCTCCTTTAACACTTCTCTTAATCTTGTTGTAGATCACCAGTCCAACAAGACAGATCAACACTTGGATGCCAGACGCAATAATCACATTCATAGCGCCCTTCGTGAGCATAATACCAACGTAGAACTGCATGAGCGCAAAGCCCAAAACTGAGTTGAAAGTGTACGCAATCGAGTAGTTCCCAAGGACCGGGCTCTCAAACTCAGGGTCACAGATTCTGAGGAGCAGGAGTCCCGTCAAGAAAACGCCCGTACTCGTTCCTATGGCCGCAATGGCATGCTCAAACCTGTACTCGCTCAAATATTTCTTTGAAAGGTAGATCGCAGATACAAAGGTTACGATTAATCCTAAAATTGACATTGCAATAATTGGAGTTATGTAGGCAAGGATCGCCTTCAAGGGTAAGCTCGCGATGGCTGCAACAACTGCAATTTCAGTTAAAGAGCCGGAAATTTTGGACTTGACCTTTGAATCGACAAGGTAGTCAATTTTAAGTTTCACCATTGCATTCCAGACACCAAACATAACAATAATCGAATAACCCCATACTGAAATATTGGAGAGAACTGGAACCTTATACAGCTTTAAATAATGTAGGATCAGGTAAGCGAGACCGCAGGCAGCAAGGATAATCGCGCTGTGGAACGCAAAGGTGTCAATGGAAGAGGAGTTTGTCGTCTCTCTGCCAATTGAGGCTTGCTTGTTCACATCCGTCTGATACCCAACCTGAATGTGCTGAGGAATGGAGCCCGGCTTGTCGAGAATGTTCGTTCTGCCAGTCCGCGCCGCCCAGTTGATCAGCGCTATGCCGCCAAGTATACCACCGAGTATGCCGATGGTCGCGGTCGTCACCCCAACGCCTTGTGCTGTCTCCCAGTAAGGAATGTTCATCCCTTTTAGCATATTGCCAAGCAGTCCTGCTGTTCCATGCCCGCCAGAGAATCCCATGGTGAGCTCCCAGCCAAAAGTTTCATACAGATCCATACCGCCACCCTTGAAGATGACATGGATAATGAAGCCTGCCATATACTGAATTCCAACTATAAAGGTCAATATGAGAAACATTGGTACAATGTCTTTTGAATCCGCGCCGCCAGAACCCTTTCCACCTTTGCTGCCCAAAGAGAGACCGAGGGGGACGGAGGCGACAATCGGCACAATCAAAATTCCTGGCAGTAAAGAAAATATGGCCATCCACGATTCTGGCACCGGAATCAGCTTTAATCCTATAGGACCTAATATAAGTGCAATAAAACCGCCAATAACCGATGCTGGCATAAAGGTCTTCTGGAACCATTTAACCTTAGCCCTCAGAAATGTTCCCAAAAGCAGAAATACGCTCAGGAACGCAAGCGAAAATAAAAGCTCTTGAAATAATGCGTTTGTCATTTCATCCCTCCTGTTTTGGACTTAATTATTTTAAGTCTTTTAATGAGTCGATTTTATCACATTGTTTGAAAATTGCAATACTTATATTTTTTAAATACAAAACATAGAAATTGAGATAAACTAATAATGAGTCCTTTTGAATCGGAGTGATCCCATGCTAAAAATAGCTGTTATAGGCCCTGAGCAGTCCTTGTTGTCCATTCAGGATGCCGTGGAAGACCAGACCTTTGATTGCCAGTTTCAATATTATCCCTATGAAACCTTGGAAGAAATCTTAGAATTATTTAAAAAGCATTCTTCAAATTGGGATGGCATTATATTCAGCGGTGCTTTAAGCTATGAATTTTTTACTGAGCACATACAAATCACTAATCTCCCGCTAAACTATCTTGAAATTGATCCACATTATTTCTTTGGGCAACTACTCAAATTTTTAACTGAGCATCCAGACTCAAACCTATCAAGAATCTATATCGACTTCATAGGCGCATTTAATGAATTTCTGGGCTTGAATGATTTTATTACACCGGAGCAATTTCCAATCTCACCAAAATCTTTTATTTATAATGACACCTTATATGAAATCACCCTGGAGGATATCAAAAGGCACTGGTTGGACCGAAAAATAGATATTGTATTTACCCGGATCACAAATAATATCAGTAAATTTATTGAGCTGGGCATTCCTTATGTCCATATTTATCCGTCTCCAAAATCAATCCGGGAAACGTTCCAGCGAGCCATAGATGAGATGACGCTTTTTTATCTTGAACATAACCAATTGGCCGTTGCCCACATTGATCTCATGTTCAATGAATCCACAAAATCTGACTTCAGGCTGGCAGAGTATTTTGAAGTGACTATGCACAAACATTTGGTGGATTTTAGAATTCAGCATACCATGAACTTTAATATTCAGAAGCTTACTTATGGCTACGAAATTTCGTTTTCCAAAAGCGAAATTGGCTCACCCCAGGACCATTTTAGTTTCCCACTTCTCAAGCATCTCGAAGCCCATTATCCAGAAGCCTTCAATATGGGCATAGGCATAGGCAGCAGCATTGAGGAAGGCCGTCTGCATGCGATTGAAGCCCTGACTGATGCTAAACATTTTGGGGTGCGTTGCGGTTTTCTTGTGGATCAAAACAACCGGGCCTGGGGCCCAATAGGGCAAAAAAATTGTATTGAATACCGCCCACTTCCTGACCAGATTGAGACACTTTCCAAGACGCTCAGCATCTCAACCAAAAATCTCGAACGCCTGATAGCTTACTCCAAAAAGGTGCCAGTCATGACCTCAGACCAAGTCGCTGAGTCACTGAATATTACCATTCGAAGCGCAAACAGGATTTTAAGCCGGTTGGCGGCAGGAAATATCCTTCTCATCGAGGAAGGTGCAGCAGAGACGGCAGGTGCTGGCAGACCGACAAAGAGATATACTTTTGATAAAGAAAAGATTAAAACTTTAATGAACCATTAGGGAACCATTAGGGACGGTTCTTTCTGATTTTCCAATTTGTCAAGAAATCAATAGAAAACCACCAGGAACCACCAGGGACGGTTCTTTCCGATTTTCCGAAATCAATAGGAACCGTCCCCTTTGTGCTCCCTTTGTGCCCTTTCCCTGCAGATGAAAAATGACCATCGGCAGAATTTCTTTAAAAGCTTTTTAAAAGCTTTTAAAGAAATTCTGCCGATGGTCATTCAATTTCAACGCGCTCTGCTTTCTCATGTAATGACTTTCGAGTAAGATCATTCTATCCTTATTTCAGCATACACGACTTCTATAACCTGCTTCAATAAATCCAACGGTAAAGCTTCAATGATTTTGTAAGGACGCGCCCTTAAATCTATTGTCTTTGGCTGTTCACACAATATTGACCCTGTTGTTTTCGTTCTGCCATCTAACGGCAGGTGCAGCGGAAACGCTCTATCGTTGGTCGTTATTGGACATGCAATCACTAAATTTGTGTATTTGTGAAACGAATCATTGCTGATAACAACTGCCGGTCGAAAGCCAGATTGCTCATGTCCAAGCTGTGGGTCAAAATTGATCTTGATAATGTCGCCTTGCTTCACCACTGCTCATCACCCTGAGGCTTTCCCCACTCTACCAGCGACGGTTTGTAGGCGTCGTGATAGTCCTTAAATAAGTCGTCTAAATATAATTCTTTATTAACTTCAAGCTTTGAAATAATAATTTTGTTATCCTCGATCTCAATCTCAACTGCATCATTAACGTTGATTCCCAATAATTCCAGTATGGTTTTTGGGATTCTGATGCCTTGCCCATTTCCCCACTTGTTAATTGTAGCAATCATACCATCACTTCCTCAGAAAATAGTATATACATAGTATACACCAACAGGCTTTGTCTGGCAATAGACGAATCATCAGGCAATCATGAATCATCAGGGACGGTTCTTTCCGATTTTCCAATTTGTCAAGAAATCAATAGGAACCGTCCCCTTTGTGTCTTAATAACTCAAGCGGCAGGTTGACATCCCATTAATCCCCATGTATAATTTTATAAAATATATTATATGCAATGAACGAGACCAGTAAGACCTCCCAAGCCATAGAGAGAGCAACCGGTTGGTGAAAGGTGCAGGACAGGCGGTACGAATACACTCGTGAGCAGATTCCCGAACATGGTCTGGAGCATTCCAGTACATTAGTAGGCGAATCCGGACAAGGTCCCCGTTATCAGGCCATGTATATTGTCCTTGCTTTGCATGAACATGGGGCATTATGCGCAGGAGGCCAGACTCCAAGGATTCTGGCGAACAAAGGTGGTACCGCGGCATATAGCCGTCCTTTGAAACTTTTATAAGGTTTCAAGGGGCGGCTTTTTTATTTCCCTGATCAAGTGTCATTCCACCTGCAACAAACCATTAACGCCACACGAGCAGTACCAAACAAAGCAATCAAAAAACTAAAAGCATAGGAGTGTTAAGCAAATGGCAAATGTCAAATTTTTCAGCGGCGAACAAATTCCACTTGAAATGCACAAGGTCAGAATCATTCAGAAACTATTTCTTCCCGAAATCGATCAACGACTCCAAGCCATAACTGAGGCCGGCAACAACACCTTTCTCCTAAAAAACAGAGACGTCTTTTTGGACATGCTCACGGACAGTGGTGTCAACGCCATGAGCGACCGCCAGCAGGCTGCCATGCTCCTGGCAGATGACAGCTACGCTGGCAGTGAAACCTACTTCCGTCTCGAAAACAAAGTCAAAGAAATCTTTGGGATGAATTATTTTCTCCCAACCCACCAGGGACGCGCCTGCGAAAACATTATCTCTCAAGTGCTCGTCAAGCCGGGTACTATTGTTCCTATGAACTATCACTTCACAACGACCAAAGCGCATATAGTTCTAAATGGTGGCGTTGTAGAAGAAATTTTCATGGATGAAGGCATAGAGGTCGACAGCACACATCCATTCAAAGGCAATATGGATCTTGATAAACTCAATAAGCTGATTGATGATAATGGCCCAGAAAAAATTGCCTTTGTCCGAATGGAAGCAGGTACAAACCTTATTGGCGGTCAGCCTTTTTCACTTGAAAACCTGACCGAGGTCAGCCAGATCTGCCGCAGCAGCAATATTCCGATGGTTCTGGACGCCAGCCTCTTGTCTGACAACCTCTATTTCATGAAAATCAGAGATGAGCAGTGCAAAGACATGAGCATCCATGAGATTACGCTCAAAATGGCTGAGCTCTGCGACATTGTTTATTTTTCAGCCAGAAAGCTCAGCTTCGCCCGTGGTGGCGGCATTGCCATCCATGACGAGAGCATGTACAAAAAATTTCAGGAGCTCATTCCACTTTACGAAGGCTTCCTGACCTATGGTGGTATGTCTGTGCGCGAAATGGAAGCCATGACCGTAGGACTCGATGAGACCATGGACATGGATATGATCAACCAGGGACCGCAGTTTATTGCCTATATGGTAGATGAGCTGGTCAAGAAAGGCATTCCGGTCGTCACACCTGCCGGTGGCCTGGGTTGTCATCTGGATGCCATGCGTTTCGTGTCACACATCCCTCAGAATGAATATCCAGCCGGGGCCCTCGCATCAGCCCTTTACCTCATCAGCGGCATCAGGGGGATGGAGCGCGGCACTATGTCAGAGCAGCGCAACCCGGATGGCAGCGAACCTTTGTCAGCCATGGAGCTCTTGAGACTCGCTATGCCAAGACGCGTTTATACCCTGTCCCAGGTCAAATATGCTCTGGACAGGATTCAGTGGTTGTATGAGAACCGCGCGCTGATTGGCGGCCTCAGATTTTACGAAGAGCCTAAGGTCCTGCGCTTCTTCTTTGGCAAGCTTGAGCCCGTCTCAGATTGGCAGGAGCGCCTCGTTGAGAAATTTAAGGCAGACTTTGGAGATAGCCTATAGGGGAAAAACCGGAGCGTTAGGCGTTAGGCGTCAGTCGAAGGGGCATTTCCTGGTTGATCCACTTCCTCCACCAAGGTGTTGATTGAACGAAAAAAGACCATCGGCAAGCTTTTCAGGCCTTAAAAGCCTTAAGAGTTGCCGATGGTCTTTTCTCTTCAACCGTCTTCAGTGTATACGAAAGCGTTTTAATTTCATCAATTATTCAATGTAATTCTCAACCACCAGTGCCGTTCCCATGCCGCCACCAATACAAAGTGTCGCCAGGCCATACTTTGATTTTCGTCTTTTCATTTCGTATAACAAGCTGACTAAAATCCTGTTGCCTGATGCACCCACAGGATGGCCAAGCGCAATGGCGCCGCCGTTGACATTGACTTTCTCCATGTCTGTCCATCCCATGTCGCGGCCAACTGCGATGGACTGCGCAGCAAAGGCTTCGTTAGCTTCAATCAAATCGAGATCTGAAACTGTCAGGCCACTTTTCTCCAAAGCCTTTTGGGAGGCTGGCACAGGTCCAATCCCCATGATCATAGGTTCAACACCTGAAGAAGCATAGCTGACAATTCTGGCTAAAGGTTTAAGGTTTAGTGCTTCAGCTTTTTCCTTGGACATAATTAACACCGCAGAAGCCCCATCGTTTATGCCCGAAGCGTTTCCAGCTGTTACAGACCCCTCTCTCTTGAACACAGGCTTCATCTTTTGCAAGCTTTCAATACTTGTCTCACGAGGAAATTCATCTGTGTCAAAGACGGTTTCACCTTTTTTACTTTTTAAAACCACGGGAACAATTTCGTCTTTAAATTTCCCTTCTTTGATCGCCGCAGCAGCTCTCACTTGGCTTCTTAAAGCAAATTCATCCTGTTCGGCTCTTGTAATTTTCCAACGCGTATTAATCTCTTCAGCGGTAACACCCATATGGCAATCATTGAAAGCTTCCTGCAGACCATCTTTAATCATGGTATCCACAAGAACACCGTTACCCATACGGTAGCCATTTCTCGCCTTTTCTAAAGCAAAGGGTGCCATGCTCATATTTTCCATGCCGCCTGCCAGGATACAATCCGCATCGCCAGCTTTGATAATTTGGGCTGCAAGACTGACAGCCCTTAACCCTGAACCACACACTTTGTTTATGGTCATGGCGGGGATGTCTACAGGAAATCCGGCTTTAATCATAGACTGTCGAGCGACATTTTGGCCTTGAGCCGCTTGCAGGACGCAGCCAAAAATTACTTCTTCCACAGTCTCAGGGCTAATTCCAGCTCTCTTGACTGCCTCTTCCATGACAATCTTGCCAAGTTCAACAGCTGGCGTATCTTTAAGCGACCCATTAAAGGCACCTATGGGTGTTCGACACGCGCTAACTAAAACAACCTCTCTCATTTATATACCTTCTTTCAGTGCAGTCAATTTCCGATTCCAAGGTTTCTATGTGTCAAATTTCAATAAGCTTAACTGGCTCTTGAATAATCAAATCCGCATCAGTCGCCGCTCTCAATTCATCCACAGTAACATTTGGTGCAATTTCAAGCACTTTCAGGCCCTCAGGAACGACTTCCATAACTGCCATTTCAGTGACAATTAAATTCACCTGTGCTTTGGCTGTCAATGGCAATGTACATTGCTTCATAATTTTGGGCGTGCCTTTGGCCGTATGCTGCATAGCGACAATAACGCGTTTAGCACCCGTGACGAGGTCCATGGCACCACCCATACCAGGCACCATTTTGCCAGGTACCATCCAGTTGGCGAGATTGCCCTGCTGATCCACCTCCAGTGCTCCAAGCACCGTAGCATTGACGTGGCCACCTCTTATCAGGCCAAAGGAGAATGCACTGTCAAAGAAACACCCACCTGTCAGAACGCTGACAGGCTGTCCACCGGCATTCGTGATCTCCCAATCATAACACATGGCTTCCGGTACCGGTCCTAATCCAATCATGCCATTTTCTGATTGAAAATTCACCTCAATATCAGAAGGGACATAATTGCCGACCATAGTAGGCAAACCAATACCCAAGTTGATCAGATCACCATCTTTAAACTCTTTAGCCACACGTCGCGCAATAAACTCCTTAGAATCCATCATTCTTGATCCCCTCCTACAACGGCACTTACCAAGACGCCTGGAGTCATGACATCATTGGGATGGATCTCTCCAACCTCGACAATTTCCATGGCTTCGACTATGACGTAATCCGCAGCCAAGGCAATGATTGAGTTAAAATTACGCGTCGTCCCATTGTAGTAAACATTACCTTTTTTATCCACTTTGGAACCATAAAGCAGTGCCACATCTGCTCTGAGTGGAAGCTCCAAAATATATTCCTTTCCCTCAATGGTAAGCTTTTGTTTGCCTTCTTCCACGACTGTCCCCAGACCTGTGGGCGTCAGGACCCCACCCAGTCCTACACCGCCCGAACGGATCTGTTCAATCAAAGTCCCTTGAGGGACGAGTACCACTTCGGTTTCTCCCTCTGTCATCTGACGTCCAGTTTCCTTGTTCGTTCCTATATGTGATACAACAGCCTTTTTGACTTGTTTGGACACAATCAGCTTCCCAATGCCTTTATCAGGAAAGGACGTGTCATTTGCTATAACAGTCAAATCTTTGACGCCTTTTTCAATCAGCTTGTCAATCATGCGCTCAGGTGTTCCACACCCGAGAAAACCGCCAATCATAACAGTCATGCCATCTTTGATCTTGAGCGTCGCTTCATCGATCGACATAAACTTCTTCACGAAATCCCTCCTCAATCCTTAAGCATTCATCGAATAAATTACAGGCTTAGGATTCTAACAACATCCTCAGGTGTCGCTATTTTTCTTCCAACAGCATTCGCAATTTTTACAATCCGCTCAACAAGCATTGGATTCGAAGCCGGTACACCTTTTTCGAATTCGACCACATCTTCAAGCCCAGTTCTGACATGACCGCCCATAGCAATCGCCATGGTTAAAAGCGGGACATGACTTTTGCCTACAGCCGTGACCGACCAAGTCGAACCCTCAGGCAAACTGTCCACCATGTACATCAGATTTTTCGGTGTCCCAGTTATGGAACCAGGGACGTTCATAACCAGATTAAAATGCAAGGGCCCTTTTAAAATGCCACGTTTCATAAGGAAATTCGCGTTAGAGATCATGGCAAGATCAAACGCTTCAATTTCAGGCTTAATCCCATTTTGAAGCATCTTAGAAGCCAAAGCTTCGACAAGCTCTGGAGAGTTGGCATTGACACTGCTTGGAAAGTTGGATGAGCCTGTAGAAAGACTCGCCATTTGCACATTTAGGTCCAGCATTTGGCCTCGCCATTCAACTGTATTTTCGCCCCCTCTGGCGCCTGTTGAAAGCTGACGAATCACATTGACTTTCTCGATTTCGAGCAAGTTAATGACCTGTTCGAACAAGCCGCGGTCACTTGTCGGTTTTTGCTGATCGTCTCTGACATGTATGTGCGCTACAGAAGCACCAAGTTCAGCACATGCTTTGATGTTATCAACGATTTCCCTGGTCGTAACAGGCGTGTTTGGATTCATTTCTTTTGTTGGCACGTTACCTGTATGTGCTAAAGTGATAATTAATTTTTCCATTGGTTTACTCCTCTCTGACTCCTATTGGTAAACGGTTTTATAACACGTCATCACATGTCTTTTTGATAGCTGTTTCGAGACCATTAAAGAGCTCATCCACTTCTTCTTTGGTAATATTTATTGGCGGGGTGATTTGGAGATGATCCCCTCTCAGGCCATCTGCAGATCCGCCACCTGGATATGGCACAATCCCTTCGTTGAGACAATGCTTCGTTGCAATAGCGTTTACTTTTGCGCTTGTTTCAAAAGGCATTTTGGTTTTTTGGTCTTTTACAAATTCTACACCGAGCATTAACCCCTTGCCACGAACGTCGCCAATAATAGGATACTTATAAAGAGTTTCAAGTTTGCTTAGCAGATATTCACCTTGCTTCGCGCAGTTTTCAACAAACTTTTCTCGTTCAATGATCTCAATGACTTTTAAAGCTATGCCAGTAGAGAGTGGATTTGAAGCATAGGTATGTCCATGGTGGAAGCTTCCAGAGCCGTTGACCATTATAGTATTGAATATTTCGTCACTCGCTATAGCGGCTCCAATAGGCGTGTATCCACAGCTCATCCCTTTTGCTGTACACATGATATCCGGCACGGCATCACCAAAATGCTCGATCGCCATCTTCTTGCCTGTTCTGCCGAATCCCGCCATAACTTCGTCATCAATCCAAAGCACATCATATCTGGTGCAAATCTCTCTGATCATCTTGAAATAAATTGGATGAGGGTGAACACCCGGTGCAGAGGAACCAATAACTGGCTCGCTGATAAAAGCTACAATATTCTCTGGCCCTTGTCTTAAAATTTCAGCTTCAAGCGCTTCGGCGCATTTGATACTTGTCTCTTCTAACGTCTCGCATCCCCATGGATTTCTGTAATGATAGAATTGAGGAATTTTAGGAAACTGCGCAAGCATTGGATCAAACATTTTTTTCCTGCCGGTGATCCCAGTCATTGCCAATGCCCCTAAAGTATTCCCATGAAAAGATGTCCATTTAGAGATGACTTTCCACTTAGAAGTTTTTCCGCCATCACGTTCCACAAAATACTGTCGCGCTAATTTAATTGCCGTTTCTGTTGATTCTGATCCACCGGAAACGAAATAAACATGATTTAAATCTCCAGGTGTCCATTCACTGACTTTTTTGGCGCAGTCTTCAATAGTATCCACAGTGAATCTCGAAAGGTGGGTGAAAGCTATTCTTTCAATTAACTCTTTAGCATATTCCGCGACCTCTTTATTGCCATGCCCAATATTGGCAACTGCAGACCCTGAGCAGGCGTCCAAATAACGTTTTCCGTTCTCACCGAATAGATAGACACCTTCTCCTCTTTCTATCTTTGGATAATGCCAATTTTGATTTCTGTAAAATACATTGTTTTGAGGCGCTTTATTTAAGCTCATTCAACTCACTCCATTTTTTTGTTTTTATTGATAGGTATGATGTCATTTCAAACGTAATGATTATCTTACAGTTCATTAATGTTTCAAGCTATTCTAATTGGCATCAGCCAAATCTTCTGATACGGACTGCTCTAATTCTGGAATTTCACTTAAGTCATTAAATCGATCTCTGTCAAGCAAACCTTCCATTGAAGAAATACAAACAGATGCGACAAGGTCACCACTTGAATTGGTTGATGTATGTGCCTGGTCAATAATTCTGTAGATCCCTGCAACCAATGCAGTGGCTTCTAAAGGAAGACCCATGGAGGTCAACAGCGTTATACTGATGATTAATCCAATTTGAGGAGTCGCTGCACATCCAACACTCAGCAGCGTTGCAGTGATCGCCAGCATGATTTGCTGAGAAAGTGCCAGCGACACGCCATAAAGCTGCGCCGCGAAGAGGACTATGATGCCAAAGTAAATACAGGTTCCATTCATGTTGGCAGTAGCACCAAGCGGTAATACAAAGCTGGAAATTTCTTTTGGAACACCTAGTCTTGGTGCAATTCTCATAGAAACAGGAAGTGCTGCTGAAGAAGTACAGGTACTGAATGCAACAAGCCAGCTTTCAAAAGCTTTTTTCCAAAATTTTATTGGACTTACCTTGCCTATGAAAATCAAGAAGATTGAATAGACGCCTGCAATCATAATGAAATTCGCCAAATAGTCGACAAAGATAAATTTAGCAACCGGGCCAAAGATTGCGAGCCCAAATTTTGTAATTGCGACAGCCATTAGTCCGAATACGCCATATGGAATAATGACTAAAACAATATTGATGATCTTAAACATGGTCTCTGATAAGTTGGAGATCAATCCGACCAACGGCTTCGCTTTGTTTCCAACCATGATCACTGCTATACCAAATAGAATCGCGAATACAATGACCTGCATCATGTTGCCTTCAACCATTGACAGGAATGGATTTGACGGAATGAGGTCCAGTATGGTTTGATAAGCCCCTGGCAACTCTTTGACTTGAATTTCAGTTGCAACTTCCCCCATCTGAAAACCTGCGCCTGGTTTAATAATATTGCCTAATATTAATCCAATCGTAACCGCGATCATGGCGCTCCCTAAAAAGAAAAGAATAGTTTTTAGTCCAATGTTTCTTAGTTTTTTTACATCACCCAAAGATAAAACGCCATCCATGATGCTGAACAAAACTAATGGAACAACAAGCATTCTAATGGACTTCAAGAAAAAGTCGCCAAGAAACTGAAGGAAAGGAAGGATGCGGTCGTTGACAAGAGGGTTATCTACCCCTCCCATGCCGTTGAGTATGTAACCAAATACAACGCCTAAGATAAGTCCCATAAAAATCTTGTGGTGCAACTTGAATTTCCTTTTTGACATCTTTTCTTCTCCTTTCAAATTTTCAGTTTGGGATAAGGGGAATAAATAAAACAAAAAAATCCAGCAAATAACAGAAAGCCATTTGACTTTCTCTCATTTACTGGATTTTTTATGCTTACAAAAGTGATAAGGTGGTCACTCTCCGCAAAAAAAGCAGTGTATTCAGTTATTATGGCCAATATCTCAGTCTTTTGCAAACTGAGCTTCCATCCAAGCCAAATATTTCTCGTAAGTTGCTTTCAACACGACACATACGGCCTTTTGCGAGGCCCCTAAAAACCGAAATTTTATTTCTTCAATCAGTGGTTCAATGCCCAGCTCTTTAATGGGATATCCCACAATAATGCTCTTCAAAAAATCTTTAGTGTCACTTGTGATCAGCGTACATGACATACCAACAACTATTCCCGTTTCGTAATTGATAATAAGCCCAATATCCAAATTCTGATTTAAATGCGCTGATGGCATTTCACAAGGTAATTTTGCGTATGCACTAAAGTATACGGTGTTTCGATCATAAACGGTCATAATAACACCTTCAACCCTGACCACTCCAAAGTCATCTTTGATTATTGACTGATCAGTATTTTCGTTAGTGAAATGAAAATAGAATAAAATAGTATAAACAAAATATATTTTGACAGATTACCTGATGTAAACTTATCACATTGTTTTATAAATATCAACCTTTTCGAGTGAATTTTCTGATTCTTTCAGATAAGGACAAAATTCAAGGATTCCTCGAAGCCCACTGTTGGTGCTCACCCCCAGCTTATTCAACCAGGCGTTGAATGAACGAAAAAAGACCATCGGCAAGTATTTTCAGGCTCTTTTAAAGTGCCTCAAAACAGCTTTGCCGATGGTCTTTGCCATTCCACAGTTTCACTTAAACGCATCCAGATTTCGTCTGCCTCTCTCTCAACGGATCGTCATCACAGGAATCTCAGCGTGGTGAACCACCTTGTTGGTGACAGACCCTATCAGGACGCGCTTCGCAATTCCCATCCCATGGGTATTCATGACGATCAGGTCATACTGCCCGGATCCAGCCGCCTTCAAGATTTCCTCCGCAGGATCCCCCACAGCGAAAGCCTTCTCAACTTTTTCAATGCCAATGTCCCGCAGCTCTGCCTCTGCTTCATCAAGAACCTCATTGGACGTGGCTTCGAATCGTTCCTTATTCTTGTCGCGGATAATGTAGAGGTCAAAGTGCATGAGGTTATGCTCGACAGGTGCTACCGGGATGACATAGAAAAGTGTGACCTCATATTGCAGGGCACTCGCAAAATCCTTGAGATGGTTTTTCAGGTTTTCGGATAATGTGCCGGAATCAATAGGTACCAACAGCTTCCTCATCTGATTCACCTCCTCTTGGATATTTATACCCTGAGGCGAATAGAATAAGCGCCCACTGGCGTGTGTGCCTGTATATATTTCCCATCCTGCGCCGCTATAAGCGTGACAACCTATGAGGCTGCCAAATCTACAACCCCAGCACTTCATCAATAAGAATAACCTTGATCCGCCCTTTGGGATAGGATTTCTCTGTAATCGTCCAGGTATTGCAGATGCGATCCGGGCTGCTGCAGTCCATGCACACCCCGGTGGCCTGACACGGCATGTGCATGTCCGGATGGCGTTTGGCGTTGAGCGGTGCCGCGTGGTTGCGAATGCGTTCAAAGGCCTCATCGAGGTTTTCGACGAGCTTGTTGACCCCCGCGAAAATCACGACATTCCTTGGGCCAAAGGCAATCCCGGCGACGCGGTTCCCCACCATGTCCAGGTTGACCAGCTGTCCCTTTGCTGTAATCGCGTTGGTCCCAGTCAAAAAAAGGTCCGCGTTCAGGGCCCTTTTGCAGTTATATATATGTTCCCGCCATGTCAGACCCTCTTCGAAGGCTTCAATCACCTGAATACCCTCCGTGGCTCTGACAGCGGGCAGCACCTCAAGGCCCAGCATAGTCAAGGAATCGCCCCAGCCTACGACTTTGGGTGCCAAGGGCTTAAAAATCTGTTTAAAGAAAATCTCCGCGGCTTCCTTTTGATCTTTGGCGAACCAGACTTCAAAATTGCTTTTCCTCAGGTTGCCGATAGTTTTCTCTATCAGCATTTCCTCCATTTCAGGCTTTAAATTCTCTTTGGTCATACATTCCCACCGTCCTATTCAAACAAATATCTCAGCAGCTTCTCAGGGGCGTTCATAAATTCCTTGGTGATCCTAAAATGATCCGTCTCCTGGTACGGGACGGCGCTGATGCCCTCTTCCGACAGCACAAACACCTCCGCTTCAGGAAAAGCCATCAGAATAGGTGAATGGGTAGAAATGATAAATTGGGAATTCCTCTTGACGAGCTCATCCATGCGGTACATCAGCCGCATCAGCCGTGCGGGTGACAGCGCCGCTTCCGGCTCATCGAGAATATAAAGCCCATTTCCCCCAAATCGGTTTTCCACCAGCGACATAAAGCTTTCCCCATGGGACTGCTTATGCAGCGATACCCCGCCATAGCTGTCAATCAGCGGCACTGGATCCATCCCCTCTGCATCCATGGCATCTATGTTGGTCACCACGTTATAGAAGCTCTCCGCCCGCAGAAAAAATCCGTCCTTATGGCGTTTCATCCCCTTGCACACTGTCAGGTGTCTATACAACTCCGAATGTGACTCCTCCGTGGAAAAATTGAAATTAATTGTGCCGCCCTCAGGATTGAAGCCCATGGCAACCGCAATCGCTTCCACCAGCGTGGACTTTCCAACACCGTTCTCTCCCACAAAAAATGTCACGCGCCTGGTAATGGGCAGCGCTTCCATCTGCTTCAGGTGCTTGATGGCAGGCAATTCGTTCAGATAACTGCGCTCTGGCAGGCCGCCCTCCAGCTTGATGCCCGTTATGTAGAGATCACTTATCACAGTGACGGTCACCTCCATTTGTCTTAACGTCCCTGATGATTCCCTATCCCACGCCCCGCCGCATCGGAGTCAGCCGGCGCATGCCCGCCAGCTGTGAGTACACGACTCCGGCAAAAATCAGTGCTGCACCCACGTAACCCCGGCCGGACAGGATCTCACGAAGGAAGATATACGACAGCAGTGCCGAAAACACCGGCTCCAGGGAAAAAATCAGCCCAATCTTCTCCGAGGACGTGTACCTCTGGGCCAGGGGCTGAGCCACGAAGCCAAAGGCGCTGCACACAATGCCCAGCCCAAGCATGGCGCCCCACTGGAGTCCAGTCCCGGGCAGCTTTGGCGTCTCAAAGGCAAGCATAAAGCCCGCGCCCAGCAGCGCCGCCACGCCCAGCTGAAGGATGCTGATCAGAAAGCTGTCGCCCTGCTTGGCGATCCGGTCAAAAACAATGATGTACACGGCGTAGACAAACGCGGCCAGAAGGCAGTACGCTGCGCCGCGATCCAGGGCCAACCCTTCTTTCACCGTCAGGAGGTAAAGCCCAACTACCGCCAGCAATATGCTGAACGCAATGTTTCTTCCCGGCAACTTCCGCCTGATCAAGGCTTCCAGGATGGGCACAATGACCACGGTTGTACTGGCCAGAAATCCCGCTGTCGATGCAGTTGTCAGGCTGACGCCAACGACCAGGGCCGCGAAAATCAAAAAGAGCAAGGTCCCCATCAAAAGACCCTTTCCAAGGTCATCCGCTTTAACCCCTCGAAACCTGGGGAAGAAAATCAGCATCATAGTAATAAAAGCGATGCCAAAGCGCAGTGCTATCAAGTTAAATGGACTGATCCCCTCAAGCCCAACCTTCATCAGGAGATAAGAGGATCCCCAGGCCAGTGTCACTACGGCCATGAGGAGCTCGGCCCGTCTGCTGTTCATTTTCATGTCTACCGACCTTTCGCTTGCATATACTCAGAGAATGAGGTCTTATTACAGATTCTTGATCATAATCCGTTCCAAGTTATTTGTCACTGTCTTGCAGTTGCTGGTGCAGCATTCAAACCGTTTTAACAGCTCGGTATATATAAGAATTTCCACTGGCTTCCTGTCTGTAACATAATAGGTCTTCAAGGCTTCAATATAATGGTTTTTCCCTTTGGACTTCAACCGATTTACAGATTCCAACTGGGCCCTTAAGTGCTCAGTCTTCCTGTAGTCCTCAAAGGTTTCCACCGCCAGATTCATCTGTTGACAGCTTTGGACAATCAGATTCGCAAAGCTCAGGATCTCCTCGTGAATTTCATGAATCCCCTGAAGGTCGATAAAAATCAGAACCTCTTCTATACTGTCAATCACGTCATCAATATCATGCGACAGAAGGAAAAGATCATCTTTGTCAATTGGCGGCAGAAATTCCTTTGTCAGCTTTTTAAGCATTTCATGCTTGTCAACATCAGCCTGATGCTCAATCTCATGCATTTTTACCAGGTACTCTCCGAGCATGGCAGCCTCAAAGGTTTTCAGGACTTCTTCCAGATATTCAGCAGCGGTAAGCGCATGCCGACTTAAAAGAGAAAGTTCCTTGAAGTAATTGACGGACTCTTTATTTCGAAAGTTGAATTTCATGACGATATCCCCCCTTAGAAGCTTACTGGAGCTATTCCAAGACGCGTTGTTAAATCATTGAATCCTTGAAATCATTGAAATCATTGAAAGACGTTAAGGAAAAGATAAGTCATCAAATAGCCCAGCATCCCGCAGCCTGGAAAAGTTAAAATCCAGTTGAGCGCCATCTCACCCGCTACGTGCCAATTAACTTTGGAGGTTCGGCGAGCAACACTAACACCCAGCATGGCGGTCATCTTAGTATGGGTAGTACTCACTGGAAAGCCCAGTACAGAGGAGAGAAAAAGACTGAACGAAGCTGCAGCATCAGCGGAAAAACCCTGATATGGCTCCAGCTTGACCATTTTCAGCCCCACTTTTTTTATGATTCTCCTGCCACCAACCGCTGTCCCGGTAGCGATCGTCAATGAACAGAGCAGGATCATCCAGAATGGAATATCAAATTCCGCTGTAGAGCTCTCGCCCCCCACCAACAAAATTCCCAGAATTAATACCCCCATGAATTTCTGGCCGTCCTGGGCGCCATGCATAAAAGCCATCCCTGCGGATGCCATTACTTGGGCAGTCTTAAAAAATGGTGTAGCTTTGCGGCGATCTACATGACGAAAGAACAAAACAGCGAGCTTCGCGAAAAAAAAACCTCCTAAAGTCCCAATAGTGATTGAAAATACAATACCATACAAAACTTTAATCCATTCGCTGCCATTGATGCCTGCCAAGCCGCCCTGGAGCGCAATAGCAGATCCGGAAATCCCGGCAATTAACGCATGGCCTTCGCTGGTGGGCAGACCCAAGGACCAGGCCGTCAAGGACCAAAGGACGATGGCTACCATTGCAGCACAAAGCGCTACCAAAGAAGCCTTGAGATCCCCCCTGAAATCCACCATTTTATAAATCGTTTGGGCTACCCGTGAATTGATAAGTGTCATAACCAACACACCAAAAAAATTAAAAATAGCGGCCATTAAAATAGAGTTGTCCATGGATAAAGATCTGGTCGAAACGCAAGTCGCAATAGCGTTAGGCGCGTCAGTCATCCCATTGACGACAATGACACCCAGCGTCAGCAAAACGGCAACGGACAGTGCAGGATTCGAGATCATTTGACTCAGGAAATCAATAAATCCCACGGCTCCACCCCCTATACCTCTGAATTTCTGAATTTCTGAATGTGAAAGATATGATAAAAACTTGATCTAACAAACTTGTAAACTCATATACCCGGTCGTAAAGAAGTTACCCAAAAAAGGGAACTCGGGGTGGCGAAAGTACTGTGGATAGGGCCTATCACGCCCGTTTCACCGCCCGTTTCACCGCACGTTTTTCCCACACCTATCCCCTCTGACGTCTCGCCCACAGAAATTTTTACGTCAAAAATAAATCCCTTTATCCATACCATAATTTTGCCACAATTTTCTCGTATAAATAGATAGAACTAAAAATTATAATCAAAAAATAATGATCGAATCCCGAGGAGGACTCCAATGAAAAAAGTGTTGTCACTGTCAATTCTGAGCCTGATTATTATGGCCTCAGCCAGCTCCGGCTTTGCCGCAAATAATGTTTCCAGCATGGCGACAACCAAGGGCGGCCAAGCAGTAGCACAGTGTGCCCAAACCATGGCGCTTGGCATTTCACAATGTCTGCAGATGCCAGAATGTACTCACTAATCCCAATATCTTGATAAGGAAAGGTTCCCCATACAGCGCATGAGGAACCTTTCTCAATTTTCAAATCATGATCCGTTTTACATAGGCTTGATTTCACGCATCGTACCAACCCTCCTGAACTTATCTGTTCCCGCTGGTCATTCACCCCTCACGCCAAAATTCAAACCTAACCCGGAGGATGGAACTCACTATGAAAAACGAACAAAAGCTACGTCACTTAAAAGTCTCTGGCATGACTTGCCGCGCCTGCGAAGAAAAAATTGAGCGCAGTTTGAGGCAAATTGAAGGCATTGTCAAAGTCCGCGCGGACAGACATAAGACTTTAGGGACATATAGCTGGGGACAGGGACACGTGGTGCGGGACAGGGACACATGGTGCGGGACAGGGACTTCCCAGAGATTTCCGCAAAAAAACCATCGGCAAAAATTTTGATCTTTAAGCTTTTAAAAGCCTCAAGACCCCTTCTGCCGATGGTCTCCCATCCCAACACTCAACAAAACCAACAACCGTGAGAAATCGCGCCTTCTTCACGCAAACTCCACTGGCTATTTCTCAGTCGCCTCTTTCAACTCACAGCAATTCAAGCCGCCTTCGCCGTAAGTTGATTTGTTTTGCGCCGCTAAATTTCGCAAGAACTTTTCCCATATTTTCAATATTTTCTTTAACAAAAGGCTCACTCCTCATCCATTTCCAGGGGGATTTCAATGATTAAAGTCGTTCCAGCACCTACCTTCGATTGAACATCTATGGATCCTTTCAACCGATCTACATTCTCCTTGACAATATAAAGCCCGAGGCCTTCTCCTTTAATCTCCGAAGTCGCGGCGCTGCGATAATAAGCATCGAAAATTTTATGAAGCTCTGCATCCGGAATGCCCATACCTGTATCCTGGATCTTCAGGATTACGCGCTCATTCAGCTTCCAATAACTGATTTTGACAACACCGTTCTCCTGTGTGTATTTATAAGCATTCATCAAAATATTGTAGATGGACTGACTCAGCTTATGCTTATCCGTCTTTAGCATGATTTTCTCGTCTGATGCCAGCGTTAATTCAATTTTTTTCTTTCTAAACTGCGCCATAAGCCCCTGATGGATCTGGCTCATCAGTGCATGCAGCTCAAAACGTTCTATCTTTAGTGCATCCATTTCCGTCCCGGCATCAATCATTGAGCTCATGTTCGCAATGATTGACTTAATATCATTTATTTGATTTTGGCAGACCATCAGTTCATCATCAGTGACTTCAATAATGCCATCCTGTATCGCTTCAAGGTGGGACTGCAAAATGGTCAGCGGCGTCCTCGTCTGATGGACAAGCTGATCTACCAAAGTCTTTCTGGTTTTCTGCTTAAGCCGCAGTCTTGCATTCAGTTCCAGTAAGCTTTCCCTGATTGCATTGATCTCCTTGATGTCACTTGAGACATAGCCCACATCTTTACCCATCTGAATATCCGTCGCCAGCTGTTCGGTCTCTTTCAGAGAAGTGCTCATTTTTTTGCTCACATAAATGCCAATAAGCACTGCGATCAAAATAGTGATCCCAAAAGAAGCCACGCTGTTCACCAGCAGTGCGGATTTAAATTTTTGTGCGACAAACGAATTCTCAGCAATGTTATGGATCGTAATATTGACGGTCCCAATGACCTGTCCACCTGATTCGATTTCAAATTGACGCGTCTCCTGAGTGGAAAGGTCTGTGACTCGTCCCATTGGCATTCTGCTGAAACGGCTCCCCATCATGGGCATGTCCAGAAAATTTTCCCTTCCCACATCAGCCAACAAGTTGCCATCCTTATCATACAATTTTATTTCAACAATGGGATCATTCAGATGAGACTCGAGCTCTATGGCCATCTGCCTCAGAGAAATCTCTTCCGATGATAGCGCAGCCGTCGCATAGTCTATGATCTCACTGACATGCAGCTCATAGCTCACTTTCAAATAATCCGCAAAATAGCGATCCGTCAGAAAGGTCAGAATCAACGTATTAACCGTTATGACAAGGACTGTCACAAGGATCAGAATCTGGAGCCATAGTTTCCTCAGTGTCAAGGGCTTGGTTCCGGGCTTGGTTCCGGACCTGGCTCTGGTCATGGACTTGGTCTTGGACTTTATCATCTGTGATCATCTCCATCAAAAACATAGCCCTGCCCATACTTTGTCTTCAGATATTCCGGTTTCTTTGGATCTATTTCAATCTTTTGACGAATCCTTTTGATATAGCTGTCAATGTTTCTATCGAAGCCATCATACCCAACACCAAAAACCATCTCAATCAATTGCTCTCTCGTAAGAATTTGATTCATGTTTTTCATCAGCGCGTGTAAAATCTTGAACTCCGTTGAGGTCAAGTCTATTGCTTCACCGTTTCGTACCAGCTTCATTGAGGACGTGTAAAGCTGAAGACTTCCTGAAGAAATAACGACTTCATCTCCAACATTATAGATTCGTTTAAGAAAAACTTTGACGCGTTCGACCAGCTCTCTTGGACTGAAAGGTTTTATGACATAATCATCCGCGCCAATTTGAAACCCCTTAAGCCGGTCTACTTCATCCTGTTTTGCGGTAAGCATAATAACCGGAACTTGTGAGACCTCCCGAATCCTCTGCAGAACCTCATAGCCATCAATCCCAGGCATCATAATGTCTAAGATGACAAGGTGGAAATGCTGTTCAGAAAACATTTGCAGCGCTTCAAGCCCATTCTCAGCCACATGGCACTCAAAACCATTCTTCTGCAGATATTTTACAACTATGGAGCTGATTTGAGACTCATCCTCTACAACCAGTATTCTAATCACATTTCCACCTGCCTTTAATGTTGACTCAGTTTCGTTCTTCTCTGCAAAGGCGTTGCCGGACTTTTAGCAATACCGCCTTTTCATCATAATACCATATAGAGCAGCAATGGCGGGAATCCTCATTGCAGATTTGACAAATCAAATCCCCGCACCGTTAATCCTCTGAACGCTTAACGCCGCTCAATCACACTCTTGCGCTTAAGATAATCTTCTTCTGAGATTTCACCGCTGACATAAAGTCTCTTAAGTGTGTCGAGGACATCATCCTGCGACGCGCGCTTTTTCCTTTTTAGAACAACCAATACAACCGCCACGACCAACAGTACAACTACGGCGAGCATTGCAAAATGCCATATTCCAAAATAGCCGCCCCATAGGCCAAACCTGCAGCCTCCGTTTCCAAACCAGTTATAGCCATACATCATTGTGATTCACCTTCTCCTATTTTATGGTTTCTTTCATTTGGAGATACGTCTTCTCATCAATTTCGCCTTTAACATAACGCTCTTTTAGAAGCGCTTCAGCAGATTGATTTTTTTGAAACGTGACTTTATTTGACCCGTTGTCATAAAAGAAAAAGTACACCAGTGCCCCTATTGCAATAATTGGCAGCAGCATCATAAGTCTTCCCTCCTCCTATATTTCTATATCTCTATTATGTGCCAGAAATATGTCACGAATATGACTTCTATGGATTTTCGGGCAAAGTCTCTATGCTCCGCCTTTTTGGGGCAAAAGAAGACCATCGGCTAAAAGTCTTGTTCTTAAGGCTTAAAAACCCCCAAGACCTTTTTGCCGATGGTCTCCCATCCCAACATCCTCTCACAGTTTCCTTCACGTCACCCCTGAACCGTCGACCGTCCACCGTCCACGCCCAAAATCTGCCCGGTAATCCAGCCTGCTTTGTCTGAGATTAAAAACGCGGTGAGCTCAGCTATGTCCCCCGGCTTCCCAAGCCTCTTCAGCGCATGAGTCTTTGCAATGGATTCCACCGTCTCTGGGCTTTTAATGATCGCGGATGACAAAGTGCTGTCCTGCAGCAGCGACGGTGCAATGGCATTCACGCGGATCTGAGGCGCCAGCTCCGCAGCTAAGGCTCTCGCCAAACCTTCTACAGCACCTTTAGCCATACTGAGTGAAGCATGCATAGTCATTCCCTGCTGGACCGCGACGCTGGAGTAGAGCACGACTGAAGCCACTCCTGGATGCTTCTTCAATGCAGGCAGCGCAGATTGCACCGCTAAAGCCGCCCCCAGGGCATTCAGCCTGAAGTCCGCCAAAAAATCCTCCTCTTCTAAGCGACGGAAGGACTTGAGGTTGATGGAACCGACAGCGTAAACCATCCCAGCCAGCGCTTTGCCAGCATCCTCCGCCACCTGCTTGAAAGCCTGCGGGTCCCGGATATCCGCGACAGTATAACTTGCGTCAAGTCTCTCCGCAACTGATTTAAGCTTCTCTTCTGTCGAGCCCACCAAATGGAGGTCGTACCCTAACCCCTTGAGGATCTCAGCACTCGCTGAGCCCACCGCCCCACTGCCACCATAGATCAATATTTTTCCAGTCATAATTCTAACCTCCCGGCACTTATAACGTTGGTTAATATTTGTTTTTTGGAGTGCTTTCTGTGTATACCCTGAAAATACGTACTATATTCTCGCGCTTAGATTTGCGAAATGTACTGCTTGTGATATTATTAAAACGGCACTTCCCTCATCTCAGTGCCATTAAACGTCGCCATTAAAAAGGGGTACACAATGACACAGCACAAAATCATAGTTGGGAACAGCAACACTTTATCCGCCATACCTGACGGGTCTGTCCATCTCGTAATAACGTCGCCACCCTATCCTATGATCGAAATGTGGGATGATATGTTTTCTCGTCAAAATCCTGAAATCGCTGATGATCTGGCTGACGGCAGAGCCATGGATGCATTCAATAAAATGCATCAGCTTCTCAATGCAGTTTGGGCGGAATGTGACAGGGTACTTGCAGACAGCGGCTTCGTCTGCATCAATATTGGTGACGCGACGCGAACCATAGATCAAAATTTTCAGCTCTTTTCCAATCATACCGCCATCATCAATTTCTTTTCCCAGCTGGGCTACAGCGTTTTGCCAGACATCCTCTGGCGCAAGCAATCCAACGCGCCAAACAAGTTCATGGGATCAGGCATGTATCCCGCCGGCGCGTATGTCACCTATGAACACGAGTACATCCTGGTCTTCAGGAAAGGCGGCAAGCGGATCTTTAAAGGCGAAGAAAAGCGCCTTAGACAAAAAAGCGCTTACTTCTGGGAAGAGCGAAATATCTGGTTTTCTGATTTGTGGGACATTAAAGGCGCCTCCCAGTCCATAAAAGGACTCAATAAAACCAGAAGCAGAAACGCCTCATTTCCTTTTGAAATCCCATACAGAATTGTCAATATGTATTCGGCTGAAGGGGATACCGTGCTTGACCCATTTGCCGGGCTCGGTACGACCACTTTGGCATGTATGGCTTCTAACCGAAACAGTCTTGCCGTTGAAATCGATCAGGAAATTGCAAATTTGGCATTAGAAAATCTCCGTATTTCACCTGAAGCCATCAATAAATTAATTGACGAAAGATTGCAAAGACACACAGACTTTATCCAAGCCTTGCCGGATGAAAAACTTGAAAAATGCTATCGAAATGAACCCCATGGGTTTTTGGTGAAAACGAGACAGGAAACGGCAATACACCTCAATAAAGTGGATCATATTGAGTTTGGAGAAGATTTGATTCAATGTTATTACAAATAGTTGAACCCACCAGACAAAAAGCTGGCGTGTGGACCTTTATCGTAGGTCCCTCACGCCAGCTTTTGAATTTCTGCTATTCTTCAACTTCAATACTCAATCCCGTTTTGGTTTTGGTGTAGTAAATCATCTTTTCACAAATCTCTTCGGGAAGCCGTTCCATATTTTTATAGGTGTGCGGCTTAATGGAATAAGGCGTAGCGCCAACATACCCGTCTATACCAGTGGATTCTTCCGCAGGCGTCGCAAGACGGTATGACGCCCTGCGCTGTTCAGCGAGTGAGGCTAATATCGCACGCTGAACGTATAAGCCATTAAAGGTTTTGGTTATGACGAGATCCTCTACCCAGGCTTCTATCATTTCACGATCAATCAGCTCAATTGCACTACGAAGATTCTCTATCTGAGCTTCAATTTTGTCTGCTGCTGTATCAATCGCCATGGGATGCCTTTCAATATACCATTTTCTCCAGTTTTCAATAGTCATGTCTTCTCCTGACTCCTGAAATTCCGGAAAGAGATCAGAAAGCTGCCCAACGATCCGCGGCCGTGTCCCTTGAGCATTTTGATTAGCCCAATTTATCAGTTGAGAAGTGTACTTTGGAAACCTGGTGCCTTCACTATCATTGAAGCTCATAATGCTTTCATTTTTCAGCGTATATTTCAAGTTTCTGCCTCCTTGTTATAGAAAAATGTATGAAATTATGTCGTCCTCTTTCCTATCATACTACTTTGGTTTTTAATTGGGAATCCGTCTATGGAACTCTATACATGCACCTTGACCTTGACCTGCACCTCTCCCCTACATTTTTACACGCCCGCTGCCTTTTTTGACTTCGTGTTCAAAAAATATGTCGTATACGCCAACGTCTGTGTCGGACAGGTATCCACGCAGTGGCCACAGCCCACACAGTTAAGCGACGTCACCGGTTCTCCTGCCGACGCCTTACTCATGATGTCAATAGTCATTGGACACGTGGCGTTACACTGCCCGCAGCGGATGCAATTTGAACGATTTGTCACAATCTTCTGCCCGGACAGCTTCCCGAGCAGCCCCAGCACCGTGCCCAAAGGACAATAATAGCAATAGCCTCTTCCCGTAAAAACAATCCAGAAAAACATCATCATAAGCAGCTCCGCAGTGAGATACTTATAGATTTCCAGTTTGCCCATCAGTATGTAATCATCAAAAATAGAAATACCAAATAAAAACAGCACCCAGTAAAACGTAAAAAATAGCGCCATTATTAGAAATAAGACTTTCAGGACCCAAAAAATTCTCAAGGTATGGGCACGAGGCTTTTTCCTGCGCCCAATCAAAGGAAACGCAGGCTCAAACACCTCAGAGGCAAATCCGTTGAACAGGCAAATGGTCGAGCACTGCCAGCGCCTGCCAAACAGCAGCGTCCCCAAAATCACAATGCTGCTTGCAGCGACATAGAAGACCACGGCGGAAGCAACCCCCGCCGCGCCCCAAAGCGGGAATCTGCTCGCATAGAAAGAGGATCCTTCATGTAAAAGCTGCAGCGGCGTCGTGGTCCAAGGCAGCGGCATAGCAAAAAAATATAATTCATTGTTATTCAAAAGAAATGGGGTAAAGATATGTACAACCAATGCCGCAAGGATAAACCCCTTCAAATTTCTTTTTCTCATGGTTGTACGCTTGCTTTTGTTTATAATTCTAAGGGTCAGCACACTCCCAATTATTATAAATAACGTCTTAATCCAGTTTTCATAGAAATGCCAGGCGCTCGTAATAAAATTTGCGACAGACTCCGGCGCAGTTTTGACATAGCCATAATTTAATCCGGCAATAACAATGCACAGTATAATGTAAACCCAGAGAATGGTTTTTAAGAGGACTAATTCCTTGTTTTTTTTCTTCAGCATACTCAAGCTCCCCAGCCAGGAATATCATTTGGAACAGTGTGATCAGAACAGGTCTTGATTCTGATATTGGTCCTCATCCTGGTCACCTTAATTTAAGCAAATTAATTCTTCTCTTGTCAAATGATAATGCTTCTGAATACCCTGCGAGGAGTTGATACGCCGTGCAAACCGAACATTACATGATTTTTTCACTGATCACCCTAATGCTGGTCTTTTTTATATGGGGAAAATGGCGCTATGACGTCGTCGCTATGGCGACACTTCTCATAGCAAGCTTTGTTGGTCTGGTACCTATTGATAATGCTTTTGAAGGCTTCAGCAATCCAGCTGTGATCACCGTCGCAGCCGTCCTGGTCGTCAGCAAAGGCCTGACTAATGCCGGTGTGGTGGATTTCATCGCGAAACACCTCTTAAAAACTGGTGACAACACCATGGTTCAAATGACGCTGTTAGTTCTGACGGTCACCATAGGCTCCGCGTTCATGAATAACATTGGTGCACTTGCCTTAATGATGCCCGTCGCCTTAAAGCTATCCAGAAAAAACAACAAATCACCCTCAATATTTCTAATGCCTCTGGCATTTGGATCACTCCTTGGCGGTATGATGACTTTGATTGGAACCCCGCCCAATATCATAATTTCAATGTACCGTGCAGAGTCAACTGGAAGCAGTGCCTTCGGTATGTTTGATTTTCTTCCAGTAGGCGGAGGTGTTGCTTTAGCTGGGGTTTTATTTATCTTGCTGTTAGGTTGGCGGCTGATCCCCAAAAGGACGGGCGGAAAATCTGCGGAAGACCTATTTGAGATTAAAGATTACATCACTGAAGTCTTAGTTCCAGAGGATTCTCAATACATTGAAAAAACTGTGTCCGAACTCGAAAGCACCATAGAGGGCGATCTAAAAGTCGTCGCTGTCTATAGAAATGACAAAACTTTCGCGGCACCTTCGCTCAGCTTGAAATTCAAATCAAACGACTCTGTTGTCATTGAATCCGCAGCCCAGGAATTTCAGGAGCTTCTCGCCGCGACCGACCTTGTTTTGGCGGAAACAAGCAAATTGTCTCAGGCGGATATCAGCTCAGACGAAATTGAAATCATTGAAACCGTTGTCATGACAAATTCATTTCTGATTGGCAGATCCGCCAGATCCATGAAATTCAGGTCCAGATATGGCATCAATATCCTTGGGGTTGCGAGAGAGGGCGTCAGGATCAAGAACACGCCTGATACCATTAGCTTTCGCATTGGTGACATACTCTTACTGCAAGGAAATCCGGATACCATAAACGACCTGATCTCCCAGTGGGGCTGCCTGCCTTTAGCCGGCAGGGGCCTGACCCTTGGCAAAACAAAAAAACTACTGCCAGGGATTGGCATGTTCGCAGCCGCTATTGCTTTGACAGCCTTTGGCATCATACCCGTTCAAATTGCCTTCATCTCTGTCGCGGTCTTAATGGTTGTAGGAAAATTTTTATCCCTTAGAGAAGTCTATGAAAGCATTGACTGGTCCATCATTATCCTTTTGGGCGCAATTATTCCTGTAAGTAAAGCCCTTGAAACTACAGGGGGCGCTCAATTAATCGCGCAAAATATTCTCGGTATTGCTGATAAAATTCCTCTCTGGGCTTCAATAGCGGTAGTTCTCACCGTTTCCATGACGCTGTCTGACATAGTCAACAACGCGGCCGCCGTTTTAATCATGGCACCAATAGCCGTCGAAATTGCATCTGGACTCAGCGTCTCCCCGGATTCATTTTTGATGAGCGTTGCCATTGGGGCGTCCTGCTCATTTCTCACGCCTATTGGCCATCAGTCAAATACGCTGATCATGGGGCCGGGTGGCTATAAGTTTGGGGACTATTGGAAAATGGGGCTGCCTCTTGAAATCATAGTGGTTTGTGTGGCGACCCCGCTCATCATGTTGACTTGGCTATAAGCGGAAAAGGAGCCAGCTTCCTTTTCCTCCTGTTTAATCAAGGAGGTCTACATCCAAATGGCTGCATTTATTGATCCCCCTAAGAAAGTTCCCCTTTTTCTAAGACCCGGAATTTGGCTCGCAAAGAAATTTACCGGCAAGGACCTTGAGGTGCCCAGGCTCCTGTCCTGGTATCCCAAAGCGGCCATGGGCTCGGCGGCACTTGAGTCCCTGGTCGCGCACAAGGACAAGACCATCTCAGAGCGGATGCTGAAGCTCGTTCGAATGCAGGCCTCTTTTACGGCTTACTGTCCGTTTTGCATCGATATGAATTCCTCCGAGTACGCAAAATCAGGCATCACACCTGAGGAGCTATCCGCGCTCCAAGACCATACGCTCATTTCAACCACCCATTCCTTCTCAACTCGCGAAAAATTGGCACTGGAATACGCAAGATTGATCTCCGACACGCCGCTGTCTTTCCCGGATGCGTTTATCAACGCCTTAAAGCAACACTTCACGGAGCGCGAAATTGTCATTCTCGCCAGTACGGCGGCTCAAGTCAATTACTGGGCCAGATTAATCCACGGGCTGGGGATTCCACCGGCAGGATTTTCTGGTGCCTGTAAGCTCCCGGAGGAATAGCGCAGCTGACTACAAAGAGAAAAACCATTGGCAACGTCCCTGAAGCTTTTTGAAAGCTTTCAAGGTGTTTAGCCAATGGTTTTTTGCGCCTCAGTCCGATTCACTAAGTTTGCTTTGCTGAGACTGCGCTGTGTGCCTCTGCTCTGAATTTCCTGTAGATACCAATAGCGAGGCCCACCCCAACACCGTGGGCCAGCGTGATTGCCAAGCTGTTCAGGTCAATCCTTCCAAGTGGCATGAAAAGCATTTGCAGATCATATCTGATGACGGCACCCGTATTAAACGCCACCACCATGCGTCCAAAAGGAATGGCAGCAATGGCACAGACAAGAATAAAAAGAACTATCGCTTTTTTCCCAAAGAGTGAAGTGCCTACAGCCGCGCCAAAAATGGCAGCCATAAACATTACAGCCATAGTGTCCGGGATGCCTGCATTTTCTATACTCTGACTAAAGGCATGAGGCAGCAGCGCGCCTATACCCTCGAACACCCCAAAGGTAATCAGAAGTCCAAGGGGCATAGCGATAAGACCAGCAAGAACTACCCGCATCGTCTTTTTACCCATTTGAAGGAAAAGCCCAAGAAGCAGCGCGCCTATCCCCCCGGAAATAAGCATGCCCATCAGGTAATTATCCGTCCTCAAAATAAACATATCCGCCAGCAGTCCACTGATCATAAAAGCGGCAAAGCCAAGCAGCGTTGTCCAGAGTATGTAGCCATAACCATAGGTTTTATCCTCTGACATTACGATGACCTCCCTTTGTGACAAACTAAAATGTCGTTTTGTTGCTATATTGTACAAGAATGAAATTGTTCTTTTGGTGTAATTATACACTATTTGAGCATATTTGTCAATATGGCTGAAACCCCACTGATTGCATGCTCCGGCTTTTGATTTCTCAGAAGCGTGTTCGCGAAAAGACCATCGGCAACGTCCCTGAAGCTACAAAAAGCTTTCAAGGCGTTTTGCCGATGGTCTCACAATCCACGCCGCACCATAACACAACCTTCTAGATGAGCCATCACCTCGTAAACAGCCAAATCCCCAAAACCAGAAAAATCACAGCCCAGACATAGAAAAATACTTCTGTGCCTTTTTCGCCCATTATTTTTATAAAGAATTTAATTTTTTTCATGCTCCATATTTTTTCTGGCTTTGTAATGGCAATCACAACAACGACCGCAGCATAGATTACTGCTAAAGCACCCCATAATTTCATGATTAACCCTCCTCGTATAGAATTTCATAAAAAATCCAAGGCACGACATCATAAAATAGCAACCGACTACTCCAATCCTTTTCTTATTCTCGGTGCCAGCACCAAAAACACCACCACACCAATGCCAAAGACGATCCCTGAGTACATCATGATCTCAAGCCAGGAACCGCTGTTTGAAAGCACAAGATCATTCCCTTTGTAGGTCCAGTAAAACGGAATCCAGTAAAATAGAAACTGCCATTTATCCGCCAACAGCTCTTCTCCAGCAATAGATCCAAACAGAGGCAGAAACAGCATCTTCATATTGCCCGCGGCATTCATGACATCATCATTGTTGACGCCTTCAATGAACCCCACGAGGATGCTGATAATGCACGAAGTCACTACCATCAGAATCGCGTGGAAATAGTTTATGCTTCTGAAACCGGTGATGATCAGAATAAGCAAAGTGCCCACCACCGGGACGGCGACGCCAATCATACTCTTCCCAGCTATAAAGGCCATCCTGGAAACGGGTGACAAATGGATTGCACTTATGGTATTGTCCGTTTTTTCTTCAACTATGTTCAGCGCAATGATCATGCCACCAAGCACAGAGGTGAAAATAATTGAGGTGTTGACCATGATTTTCTTAAGTGGCGGGATCTCTCTGCCATAGTCCACAATCTCAGCCATGGAGTCCTCCATGCTGATGTCATAATGGTCAAAAGCCGTTAGATTTCGAACATAGTCAATAATAAAATCCGGTTCATTCCCCTGAGTCAGGATAAAATAATCCTCCCCCTCACCCGGAAGCAGCCCTACAATATTGTCCCTTTTTCTAACCCGGTTCTCAACCGCTTCAACAGTGTCTAAAAGCTCTACCTTCGCAAACTGCCCAAAGTATTCCGCCTGGCTTGGGTTCTCCCCTTCCAGCAGCACAATTTCAACGGTCGTGTCATTGATGCCAGGTGAAAACACGTTAATGATTACAGCAAAAATAATTGGCACAACAAGAATGTACAAAGTGATAAAATTTCTCACACTGGTTCTCAGATCCCTTTGAAATATTAAGAGGATCTTCTTGATCATGTTCAACCCTCCTTCACAGGGACAGGGTTTTCTTAAATCTGTAGTTTGCCAGAATAAAGATATCCACCCCAAGCACCGCAAAACCAAGTGACGCCACCAGCACATAGGCCATGTTGCCGTTGACCGATATAATTTCCTTGAAGCTCTGAAGCATAACATAGCTTGGGATGATCTTAACCCAATCCGGGTCCCAGCTTGGCGTAAAATACGATATATTAGGCATGATCATTATGACTATGATGATGTACATGGCGCCAAAGGCTTCGACAATATCCTTGTAATAGCTTGTGAGAAACAGTCCAAGAGAGGCTGCAAAAAATCCAGAGGTTATAATGAACAGGATCATGGCTGGATAGTTCGGCTGAGCGCCCATGACGGGCACGGTGATGATCAGGGTGGTCACTATGCTCGTGAGAATGATCACGCCAATTTTGCTGAAAAGATAATGCCAGACAGAGCAGGCGGTGATGGCATAGGCTTTGATGATGCCTTCATTTTTGTCCAGAAAGATATAGGCAGCAATGATAAACAGGCTCATAAGACTGCCATTGAACGTCAAAAATACCGGGATCAAATTCTCTTTGTCACTTAACGGCGCTGTATCCTGATAAAGGCTCCGGACCTGGAGCTTATCCGAATAGTCCTTAATAACGTCATGCCCTGCAAATCTGTTGTGATAGACCAGAAGCAAATTTTTTAGTTTTTGGGTTTCAAAGCCCTGCAAATAATAGGTATGAAGGATACGCCCATCCTCATTGACACGCACATGCACGGTTGGAACTCTTTCCGTGCTTGAAAAGGTATTAAGGGCCTCCAGGCTGTCGAGCAAATAGATTTTTGACTCAGAGGTTTCATAAAGCGCAGCGCTGAAAACGTTTTTACCCGCTTTGACCTCAACCTGCTCCACCGTTTCATCAAGATCCTCTTCACGCAGAGACTTCATATATCTTTCCTTGACGACCTGAGGCAAATCGAGATAGAGATACTCTTTACCCTTACTGTCGAAATCCTCTGGGATGACAAAAACCAGAATCAGCAGGAGGACTACCGCCATCCCAATTTCAATGTAAAAATACCAGCTCTTTGAAGACAGGATCAGCTCTTTTGAAAAACTGTACCATAGTTTCATTCAAACCAATTCCCTTCCGGTAACCTTGATAAAGATTTCCTCAAGTGTGGCTTCCTTGGTATGCATTGTTTGAATGTCGCAGTTATGGATGACGTCAGTTAATCGATCCTTTTCCTCCTCAAGCACAGTGGAAAATTTATCCTTGATCAATATGTTATCTTTGAAATATTCGACCTCCACCAGCTTTTCGCCATATTTCAGCTTAAGCTCCTTGGGTGAATCTATCAGTCTGATTTTTCCATCGACAATAAACGCGACTCTGTCACACAGCTCATCCGCAATGTACATGTTGTGCGTAGTCAGGAAGATGGTGACACCTTTTTCGTTTTCCTGCTTGATGATGTCCTTGATGTTGGAGGCAATGGCTGGATCCAGGCCGGTCGTTGGCTCATCCAAAAACCAGATCTCCGGATTATTGATCATGGATCTCGCGAAGGTAAGCCTGTGCTTCATCCCTTTGGAGTACTTACCTGCCTTTATGTTTTCCTTTCCATCCAGCCCTACAAGCTTGATCAGCTCCATGGGATCTTTAGTTTTCACGTCAAACAGCTTTCTGTAGAATTCAAGATTTTCAAGACCGGACATTTTGTTATAAACATTGGACTGTTCAAAGGACATGCCTATCTTATTGAACATTTCATTCTTAATGTGTTTAATGTCATAGCCCGCGACCTCGACTTCCCCTTTCTGAAGCTGCAAGAGGCCGACCAGGATGTTCTGCGTCGTGGATTTACCGGCACCTGAAGGCCCTAAAAATCCAAAGATTTCTCCTTTTCCAATTTCAAAGCTTACATCATAGACGGCATAATTTTCGTCATTGCTATATGAATGGTAAAGGTTTTTAACTTTGATCATAGAAATCATCCCTTCTTAAACCACCCAATTCTCCAGTTTCCAAGGCGATCAAAACTCCCCCTAATCCTCCTCGTAATTCAGGATGACCAGATCCCCTTCTGACAACCCCTCTTTGACCTCAAGTTTATTTTGGACTTCTGCACCTGTCGTGATTTCTCTCTCAACAGGCTTTTTATCCTCCAAAACGGTCACATAGTTCTTTGAGTCCTTTTGATACACAGCGCTTAATGGGACAAGCAGCGCGTCTCTTGGGGTCTCAACCCTCACCCTTGTGTTCACCTCAAGTCCATAGGCGAGGTCTTCAGAAGAAGCAGGCAGGCTGATTTCCACAGTTTGTCGGTTCTCCTCCACACCCAGCTCTGACAATGTGATAAAGGCCTTTGGATGCACTTTGCTCACCTTCAGATTTTCAATCACAATCCCTAACGCTGGGTCATTAATTTCCACGTCCATATCAGGTCTTATTTGCCTGGCCTCTTCCACCATAAAATCCACTAAGACGACTTTTTCTGACGGATCCTGAAGCTCAATAATCACGGTTCCCGGAGATGGGATATCCCCCGCAAAGGTATTGACTTCAGTCACAATGCCATCACGCTCCGCATAAATCAGTAAGTCCTCCCTGTTTTTTTTATACATCTCCAAAGTGAGCAGCATAACGTCTATTTCCGCCTCATATCGCTTTCTGGTATTCGCTGAAACCCCTTTGACAAGCTGATTGTAGGTATTCTGTGCTTGCTCAAGACGCCTCTGAAGTGCCTCTATGGCTCGCGTCTCCTGCTCCAGTTCAATTAAAGGTATGGCGCCAGCATTGTAGAGTTCCTCTGTTTGCGCCTTATTTTTTACCGCCCATTCCAAATCGCTCCTGAGACTCGAAATTTCTATCCTGGCGTTGTTGACGCTCCCCACGTCCGTACTTGACAGGACCTCGCGATAGGTCGCTCTCAAAGCTTCGATCTGCTTTTCGACTTTTTTAATCTCAAGCTCTGAATTATCTTCATATTTAATCAAAAGCTGTCCTTTGGTCACATAGTCCCCCAGCTTCAAAGTCATCTCCTCGACCTTACCTGCGCCATTGCCATAGTACCTTATGATCGAACTTGAGCTGATCCTGCCAACCTCCTCAACATATTTTTCCACGGTTCCCTTTGTCACCTCAACTGTGTTGTACTTTTCTCCAATATTTCCTTTTGTCAAAATATAAAATATGCCCGCGCCCAAGGATGAAAAGATAATAAATGCAATGATCAATTTCTTTTTCATGGCGGCCTCCATTTCTTTCCGACATAGTCTTTAGTTCAGTTAAAACCTTAAGTGCCTGCTTGCCGATGGTGATCCGTCCCACAAGTGCGCACTTGCCATATTACGACTCCAGTCCGCTGCCCTGGTTAGACTTAAGATGAAATTTTTTGATTATTATGCACTATACCCCGAATTGAAGGTTTTAGTCCTTGCTGAGCAGATCTGATCTGGCAGCTGGTGCTTGGGAAGGGTGAAAAGAAAATAACCATCGGCAAAGCTCTGTCCTTAAACTTAAAAGCCCAAGGCGCTGTGCCGATGGTCATAGGATTCCACATAGCGCCAAGCGCTACTAATGCTCTTTTCGAAGGTCGGGTCACAGGCTTAATTTGTTCCAGCACTTCCATGTCAGTAGTGTTAAAGCATTTTGAAATATATATTGAATAATTCAAATCTATGATACTATTATTTTAAAATGATAATAATGATTATTATGATAAGTTGCGTTGCTGAAGTAACTCGAGCTGATTGTATTTCAGCAAAGACGCATGGTCAGATATAACAGTCCAACAGGTTTATTGGAAAAAAGGCCTAAAATATTGGAGGTTAACCATGGTAAAAATTATTGCAGACTCAACGTGTGATTTGTCTGATGAAATCTTAGCCCGCTATCATATCAGCGTAGCGCCTCTTATTATTCACATCAACGACAAAGACTACAGGGATCGTATTGACATTCAGCCTGATGAGTTTTACAGCATGATGATGGACCTCGATAAAAATCCAACGACCGCCATGCCAAGCCCCACAGAATTTGTTCGATGTATGGAAGAAGGAGTCGCGGAAGGCTGCAAGGAAATATTATGTATCTGTATGTCAAGCGGAACGAGCGGTTCCTACCAATCTGCCATGCTCGCGAAAGAGCTGTTTTACGAGCAGTATGATCCAGACGAATTTAAGGTGCATGTTGTTGACTCCTTGTGCATGAGCCACGGCAGCGGTTACTTGATTTTAAAGTCGGCAGAGCTCCGGGAAATTGGATACAGCTTTGAAGAATTGGTTTCATTCAATGAAACGTTTAAAAAACACGTCAAGCATTACCTGTCCGTAGATGATCTGGACAATCTGATCAGAAGCGGCAGACTGTCCAATACAAGCGCATTTATTGGCAAGATTTTAAAGCTCAAGCCCATCATGACCATGAAGGATGGGAAAGGCGCCATTGTCGCTAAGGAACGGGGCCGCCGGAAGGTTCTCGAGCATTATGTCAGGGAATTTATGAGCCGTGTTGACGAGGCGCTGACGACCTTTGTAATTATTGGCTATACCTCTGACCAAGCCTATGCTGAGAATTTGAAGTTGAAATTGCTGCAGGAAAGTAACTTCCGCGGGGATGTATACATCATGCAAATGGGCGTTTCCGTAGGCACTCATGTTGGGCTGGGCGGAGTCTCCATGTTTTTTATTGAAAAAGACAGACATCATGATGGATTGCTGGCAAATGAATTGAACAATTTCGTCGCAAAACGAGATGAATTTCTTGAGAAGTTTAAGAAACGTTAGGTGTCGGAACTAAATTTAAACACACTCAAAAAGCGCTGCTGGGTTCATAGCAACGCTTTTTTTTCTTGAAAGGAAATCCGTTCATGAAAGTAGGGGTATTGCGTTGGTTCAAGCGCTCTCTTCTTATTGTATGAGAAGGTTTACTTAGTCCAGATCCTGCTCAGACTGCTGCAGCTTCTTCAGATATTGTCCGGTATAACTTCTCTGACAGTCCATCAAGTCCTCTGGTGTCCCTTCAAAAAGTATCTCGCCGCCTTTAGCCCCGCCTTCAGGACCCAGATCAATGATCCAGTCAGCGTGTCCAATAACCTCCAGATTGTGCTCTATGACAATGACCGTGTTGCCATGCGCCACCAGATGCTTAATGATGTCAAGCAGCCTTTCAATATCCGCCATGTGCAGGCCGGTGGTCGGCTCATCCATGACATAGATATTTCCCTTTTTCTGCAGCTCTGAAGCCAGCTTGATCCTCTGGGCTTCCCCGCCGGACAAGGTGCTGAGCGGCTGCCCAAGCTCAAGATACCCAAGGCCTACCTCACACAGCACTTCCAGCTTACGGTTGATTTCCGGATGGTCAAAGAATCCGCGCAGCTCTTGAAGGGTCGTTATCAGGACTTCGTGTATATTCTTGTCCTTATATTTGAGTGAGAGGACTTCCTCTGTATACCGCTTGCCCTGACACTCTTCGCAGGTCACCTTGACGGCGTCCATAAAATGCATTTCGTAGCTGATGACCCCCAGCCCATTACATTTCGGACAGGCGCCGCTTGAATTGAAGCTGAATAAAGACGGGCTCGAATTTGAGCCCTGGGCAAATTCCTTTCGGATCAGGTCAAAGATTCCGGTATAAGTCGCCGGATTGGATCGTGAGTTTTTCCCAATGGCGGACTGGTCAATGACAACCGCGTCCTTGTATTGCTTCAGAAAGGTCTCTAAAATCAGACTGCTCTTCCCGGAGCCTGCGACACCTGTAATACAGGTCAGAACCCCTTTAGGAATTTTAGTCGAAACATTTTTTAGATTATGCAGCGAGGCATTTTTTATTTCTATGTAGCCATGATGCGGTTTTCTTTCGCCGGAACAGACTTTCTGATGCCTTAAATATTCCCCTGTCAGACCTGCCGAGTCAAGCAGACCTTTCACCGGCCCGGCATAGACAACTTCACCACCGTGAGACCCCGCTTTTGGACCAATATCTATGGCATATTCAGCTCTCAGGATCATGTCTGGGTCATGCTCCACGAAAAACACACTGTTTCCCTTGTCCCTCAGCTTCACCAGCATGCCCACCAGCTTGTCGGTATCTCTGGGGTGCAGGCCTATGGACGGCTCATCCAGGATATACATTAAGTCCACAAGATCGCAGTCCAACTGCTTAGCCATCTTCACCCGCTGGCTTTCTCCCCCTGAAAGTGTCGCCACAGACCTGTTCAGCGACAGGTATCCAACCCCAATCTCTATGAGATGGCATAAAATCTGCTTCATCTTTTTGAGAATAGGCTGCGCGAGACTATGGTCAATGGTGTCGAGAAACTCCAGGAGTGCTGTAAACTCCAGATGGATCAGATCCGGTATTGTCTTGCCGTTCACCTTAACACTTCGGGCTTGATCATTGATGCGCGAGCCGTGGCAAGCGTCACAGTCCATGTAACTGAAATACCTTTGATAGGCGTCCTTCTTGACGGCAGGTAGCTCCTCAGGGGCTTTGTTCAGATAATCCCGTTCAAGTCGCTCTGCTATGCCATTAAAAGTCTTGGCATAGGTTCCGGCGCCGTGAGCCCTGCTGATGGGGATGTCCTTGGCATACAAGAGCTTATTGATCTCCTCTTCTGAGAAATCCCTCAGCTTCTTATCCACGTCAAACAGGTCAATGGCCACCATTTCCCGCCAGTTCCAGCCCCCAACCTTGTGATCCGGATGGGTGATCCCGCCTTCCCGGATGGTTTTATCCAGGTCCAGCAGCTGAGCCACATCCACTTTGATTCTTTTTCCGAGACCATGACACTCTGGGCACATACCGGCAGGGTGGTTGAAGCCAAAGACAAAAGATGGCCCAATAAAGGGTTCCCCACAGCGGGAAAACAGCAGTCTGAGATAGGTATAGAGCTCTGTTGCCGTCCCCACGGTACTTCTCATAGTTGTGCCCATGCGCTTTTGATCTATGACAATAGCCGTGGACAGGTTTTGAATGTCGTCGACGTCCGGCCGGGAGAGCTTAGGCATCCTCTCCCGGGCGAAGGAGGAAAAGGTTTCAATCAGCTGGCGCTGGGCTTCTGTGTAGATCGTGTCAAACACCAGCGAAGATTTGCCTGATCCGGACACACCGGTAAACACGACCAGTTTGTTTTTTGGGATCGTCAGAGAAATGCTTTTCAGGTTATGCGTTCTCGCGTTGTGAATCAGAATCTGATCAGGCTTCATGTGACTTTAGCCCCCTTCGTTAACAGCCAAGTGTCAATTTTACTGTCTCGGCGGTTGAGACGGATCACTTTCAACTAAGCTATGTATACCCCTTTGACATTAGGGCTCACGGAGAAGATAAAAAGACCATCGGCAGCACACTCAAGCTTTAAAGCCCAGTGAGTGCTGCCGATGGTCTCATATTATCCTTCCGCTACCATTAGCTTGTTCTGGAGCGCGACATCATTCTCGTGACGCCGCCGCCATTTTCAACATCCGTATAGCCATAGTAGTTGAGAATCTGCGTCGCATAGGCACTTCGCGCACCCGTCGCACAGTAAAGGATTATTTTTCTGTTCTTATTTCCGAGCTCATGGATTCTATTCTGTATTTCGTCCAAAGGGATATTGATTGCGCCGGGAACCGCGCCGTAAGAAAATTCTTCATCCGAACGCACGTCTACAATTAAAGGCTCATTGGATGCTTCCTTTTTGGCATCCACTTTTGGAAGTTCACTTACTTTCGCTGTATTTGCAGCTTCAGTGACTTCTGCTTCGGAATTTTCGCCAATTTGCTTCGGATCCGGCGCCGGGAGGTCCAATTGGAAGGTTGACGGGGCGACTGCCCTGACATAGCCTGAAAGGCTTGAAAAACCTCCGCTGACATTGAATACGTTGGTAAAGCCTGCGCCTGTGAGGGTACGGAGCGCCTGATGGCCTTTCTTACCCGTTTGGTCGTAAACATAGATCCGCTTATTCTTTGGAAGCGCATTCAGCTTTGATGGAAGAAGCTCAAGCGGAATATTGACCGCGCCTGCAACATGAGATTTATTAAAGGCGAAAACATCCCTAACATCCAGCCAGAAGGCCTTTTCACTTTCTGGCGCGGCGTCCAGTTCAGAGATTGTAAGCGCAGGCGAGTAGCCGGAAATCCTGTTTTCTGCGACATAGGCCGCCATATTCATGGCGTCATTGGCAGTGCCAAGCGGTGGTGCATAGGCGAAATCCATGTCTGCAAGGTCAGAGACGGTCAGCTTTGCTGCCGCAGCAGCTGCCAAGACATCCAGCCTTCTGTCAGCGCCTGCGTAGCCCGCTGTCTGTCCGCCCAGTACGACGCCGGTCTCTCTGTCGTAAACGACCAGAACTGACACTTGCTCAGCGCCCGGATAATAAGAGGTATGGTGCTCTTTATGAATCACAACCGCGTCCGCATTCAGCCCTGCAGCTCTGGCAGCTTTTAAGGAAAGACCTGTGGTTCCTGCTACCGCTTCAAAGACTCTGACAATGGAGGTGCCTATGGAGCCTTTGTATTCATGGCGTTTGCCTAAGGCATTTTCCGCCGCAATTCTGCCTTGGCGGTTGGCAGGTCCGGCAAGCGGGATGCGCACTTTCTTGCCATGCACCCGGTGCTCGAGCTCCACCATGTCCCCTGCCGCATAAATGTTGTCATCACTGGTTTTCAGCGTTTGATCCACCAGCAGTCCGCCGGCATCACCTATAGCAAGGCCTGCATCTGCAGCAAGCTTTAATGTGGGACGTACACCAATGGAAAGCAGGACCAGATCCGCGTCCACACTGGCGCCATCCTTCAGGGTCACGTTGTTTCTTCCAATGGCGTCCACTGCTTTATTGGTCAGGACGTCCACACCGTAAGCGGTCATTTCTTCCTGTATAAATCCTGCGATTTCGGCTTCCATAATGGCCATGACATGCGGCATCATTTCGACCACAGAGACCTTCAGCCCTCTCTTGACAAGCGCTTCTGCCATTTCGAGGCCAATAAACCCACCACCTACGACGACTGCGGTCTTGGGATTCTTATTTTCAATAAAGGTATGGATCTTGTCCATGTCCTCAAGGGTCCAGAGCTGGAAAACATGATCCTGGTCGGCACCTGGGATTGGTGGGGCAATAGGCTTTCCGCCCTGCGCCAGAATCAGCTTAGTATAATCAAAAGTCTTCTTCTCACCGGTACGTGAATCGACTGTATGAACGACTTTGTTTTCTCTGTCAATCTCCGTGGCGGCTGTATGGATGTGAACCGCTGTCTGATATTGCTCATTAAAGCTTTCCGGGCTTTGAAGGATCAGCTTGGATCTGCTTTTAATGTCTCCGCCTATATAATAAGGAAGTCCGCAGTTCGCGAATGAAATATCCGGGCCGGACTCAAGAATTGTAATCTCAGCGTCTGATGAAATGCGTCTCGCTTTTGCAGCCGCGGTAGCGCCCGCTGCGACACCGCCAATAATAACTATTTTCTCCATGTTGATCTCCTCCATAATTAAAAAATCATATTGATAGCAGCTGGTGGCATCTCTCACAGCGCTATATACCTATACCCCGTATAGGTATAATAAGACTTTTTTTTGTATCTGTCAACCCCCCCTTGACTAAGTAATTGGAATTTTAGATCCCACTGACAGTCAGTGCCAGCATTTATGGCTGAACACTGAACGCCGCTCAGGCTGTGGCGTTCAGCGTGCGTGACATGATCATACAAAAAAACATCGGCAGAATCTCTTGGCTTTTAAAAGCTTCAAAGATCCTGACGATGTTTTTTTACGCCAATTACACACGAGTTCAAAATTTTAAATTTCATACTCCCGACAAGATTGCACTTTATCATCCATATTCAGTCGAATACGCCGCTGCTGTGGTCTTAAGAGGAATGCGACCTGAACCTGCTAATCAGAAAAATCCCGCCCACAATCACAGCAAGGATCACCGCTACTTTGACAAACAGAATGGTTTCTGCGCCTTTCTCATTTTCCCCTGTATCATTAAAATCGAATTCAAAGGCTTTTCCATTTTCATCAAATGCATGATCCAAAAAATAACCGTTCTGCAATATGGCGGCGTAGTTTCGCCTAAAATCTATGGAGGAAAAAACTAAAGGCGCTTCATCCTGACCTTCCGGCCAAACAGTGAGCTCACAGTCATAACCTGCAGGTGGCACCTCAACATAAACCATGCCTTGCAAATTGACTGTCTTCGTTGAATAATCCAGTGCGGGATGATCATAAAATTTTACCTGCACATTATAGTAAGGCAGATCATTGGCCACGCGGATATAATGACCGGAGAAAGGCTGCGAGCTTCTTCTTTTCGGATCAGAAGCATAGGCTGCCGAACCAATGGGATCCCCTTCCTTATACTGCATAGTCGGATTTCCATCTAAATCTCTTGTGGAATAATCGACAAACCGTTCCCCATTGGTGTAGATATTATCTTTATTGGAATCCATAAAGGCTTCGCCTATCGTGTAGACGCCGTCACCTGCCGCGCTGGAAAAGAAAAACCCATGATTTTTGAAAACCTGATCGATTTGGATCTTCTGACTGGGATACTTCACCATTAGCGCTTCATAAACCGCAGTAAAATCACTGCGGTATTCTTGCAAGACAGACCATAATTCCTCAAACGCTATGGCCACCGCATCATCATCCTCAGATGGATTGTCGATCAGATCCCAAAGCGTTCCCGCTACCGCAAATTCCTCAGCCTTGCCGCTTTCATCCCATGCTTTATAATTGACCTCAATATTCATTCTACCCGGAATAATCATTACCACATCATCGTTAACATAAGCCTGCATTGCTAATCCCATTAACACGGCGAAACCCTCCATATAGGAATCAGCGGTAGAAGTATTGGCGTATCCACCGTGGTTTATGTCGCCTTCCATTATTGGCAGTCTATGCCCATACATGCATTGCATGGCAAAATGACTGAATTCATGAAATACAGCATAGGGAAACAGCGGACTTTGATAGGAAGCGTGCAAATATGCTAAATAAATGTCGCCATTGGCTGGTTGGTAAAAAGAATCGAAGGCCTCGTTGATCTTTGTGATACTTCCACCCCTAAAAGCATGTACGTCAACAGGCAGCTGATAATCTAATGTCACACCCAGCGCCTCATTGTATATTTCAAAGGCATTTATCAAGGCTTCATAAAGCCTGATGTTCTCATTAACGCGTTCTTTATACTCCTTTTTCTCCTCAGCGGTGAGCTGTTCTTTCCACCCCTCACTGATGCTCACCGAATAGCCTTCCAACGGACAAAAATCAAACAAGATTTCTTCTTGAGAAGAAGCAGTTATAAATCCATCCGTTACGACAAGATAACATAAACGTTTATTGTCACGCTCATCAAATTGATTTAAAAAATTTACGCCTTCAGGATTATAAGAAAATTCAATTCCCAGCCTCAACTGATGGTCATCATTCAGCGGCTGATTAAGGGATAATACATATCTGCCTTGGGAATCTGAAACTGACCGCACATTCCCCATAATTTCACCATTTTTATTATAGAAGATTGCATGAACAATGGTATGGGGAATGGGTTTCGTGTGTTTTTGATCAAAATAGATCACGCCTTTTATTGACTTTGCAGCAATCTGCTCTGAATCTGCCGTATCTGGTAAAGAAGTGGCAACATCATCCGTTTTCCATTCATAAATGTATTTTGCGCCAAGCACCTTATCACAACGCACAACGACAAAGAGCGCTTTTTTCATTCCGGCTCTGCCTTGGCCAAAAGTCCCAGTAACCTCTTTTGTCTGGGATGCTACTTTGACCACACCGTCGGCAATAATAGCTTCACAAAGCCCAAGTCCGCTTTGATCGACAAAATCCCCGCTCCCTGCATCCAGTCGGCCAAAGGGTGCGGTAAGCTCCGCAAAGTAGGCTTTCATAGTAATCCCGCTATAATTTATGGAAAGTCGATCAAATTGATCGATGCGAGCGTTAAGATTAAGTGTTACTTTCTCATCGGGCGCTACTTTCTTGGGCGGAAGCGACCAGCTACCGGTTCTCGTCAGAACCTCATTCGAATAAGTATTATGTATGCCGTCATAAGTTGTTCGGTTGTACAAGACCGTAACACTGCCTTCTGTGTAATTGAACTTTGTTTCCCTCGTATCTGACTTATCTCCGATTATTTGGTCAGAGGGGATAACCGTTTCCGTTTCAACCAGTTGCCAATAGCCATTGCTTTCCGGCGAGGCAGCGAATACTGGATCGTTTAAACCCAGGAATGTTGAGCTAAGATGTGTAAAAAACACCGCAACTAAAATAATTAAAACGTATTTTCGCACGATTTCCCCTCCCTGCTCAATTCTTATGACACTTAAATATTGGCAATTTCACTACAGCGCATCTATGAGTTCGAGCAGTTCAGCCGTCTCAGGAATATCACTCATGGCGTGCCCATAGTGGACGTATCTGAGAATCCCTTTTTGATCCACCAGCATCTGGGCAGGCATTCTCCCGAGCTTGAACAAGTTGACCTTCTGCCCATATAATTTCAGGACGGAGAGCGTGTCATCAGGTATGCCGTAAAACTTCAGCGCGTTCTCTTCGAAGTATTTCCTGAAGGCCTTCGGGTTTTCGGGGCCAATGACGACAATTTTGGTATTCTTTTCTTCAAATTTCTCATAGTTTTGACGCAACTGCGCCATGTGCTTTTGGCAGAACGGTCAAACAAAGCCTCGGTTCAGCACAATCAAGACATTGCTCTTTCCTTGAAAATCAGACAGCTTGAATAAATCGCCTTTGTAATCATCCATTTGAAAATCTGGTGCCTCTTTGTTTAACGCAACACTGGACATGGCTTCAGCTCCTTCTGTAAGATATAGATTTAAAATCAATTTCTTGCCATTTGGCCACGGTTTCCTATTATAAGATACCGCTCTCCTTATATAAATTCCGCTTTGCAAAATAATTCAAACAACTATTTTGGTAAATTGAAAACGAAAGACCATTGGCAACTCTTTAAGCTTTCAAATGCCCAGGGAGAGGATTGCCGATGGTCTCAGTATTTCATCCAGATTACATTACAAAAATTGTCCTTTCAAACACCTGGCGGAGCCGCTACGCCTTCTTCGCCTGAGCCTTGACTTTGGCAACGGCTAAAATCAACCCGAGTGCCAGGGAAAGGGACGCGGCAAACAGGACTTTATATTCCGGCGGCAGCATGAACGTGATCGTATGAGCCGGAATCCAGAAGAACGGCAGCGTTTTGAAAATAACGAAGGAGAAAAAGCTTTCCCAGTCAATCGTCTTCACGATCTTGCCAATCGTTATTTTTTCTTTGGAATTTTGATATTTCAGATCAATATAAGTATCCGTCATTTTATGGGTGCCCATCAGGACAGGCGCAAAAGTTGTGTTCAGCAGAACGCTGACCTGAAGCGCGAAGACAATACCGCCGCCATCAAGCAGCAGGCCTTTGGACTGCGCCGCTTTCACGCCGCTGCCATAAATTTCGAAAACCAGCACAATCAATACGCCCAGGAGACCCCAAATGAGCGCTCTGTAAACGATGCCCTTGGGAAGGCGATCCCAGCCCTTGGTCGTGATCCTAACAGCCAGCAGCTCGCCCATGGTCGCCAGGATTGCGAACTTGATGAATCCAGAAATGTACGGATGTGCCGATGTGAAATTCATAAACACATCATGGGTAGCCGGGACAGAGATAAACGCCACGATTGCCGCTAATACGAGTCCCCAGATCAAATCACCTTTTTTCAACTTCATTACCTCCTATGAATAATTCCTCATTTCTATAATGTAGCATAAACTGGTCATTAGATCACGAAAAAGAACATGCCCCCACTGTTTATCTTTTGTGATTGATGGTCTCAATTTTTACGAGAAAATGGTGCGGGGAAAGCGAATAAAAAAAGAGCCCACAAAAGGCTCGTTTTTTTGATGACTCAATCCAAGGTTAGTTGCTCCGGCGATCTACATTCGTGTATTCGGTTTTTTCGACATGACTGCTTTTTTTAAGCGTGATCAGCTTAAACGTGATCCATGCAATCAAAGCAACGACAATCATTGCAATAACTGTTGCGGGTTCTAAAACTGAGGCGGTTTCAAGGCCTTCTGTAACCGCGCTTGAGAAAATGCCTTCAAAAATACTTACAATAGGTTTCGTGATACCGTAAATGGCGCTGACAAATCCATTTTCGGCATTTGCACCCAACAGCTTGAAGATAAGACGAAATGCTAAAAGAGATTCTACGATTCCAAAAAAGACTGAAAAGAGGTGGGTTGGCAGCTGATTGTTGTCAAAAGTATTGCGTGTGGTCGTTTGTCTTGTCATTATGGCATCTCCACTTCTGTTTGAATAATCCGAGGTAAGGGACTGGACCATTATACTTTGAAACTTTACACAAAGCGCCGCTCAGCAGGATTGGTCTCACCCATCAAGACTTCCACTTGATGCGTTCTTTTGTCATTCATCAGAGAAATTGAAAGCGCCGCCTGGAGCTCACCATCAACGATCACTCTCAGGACGCCCTTGCTTATGCCCTCTGGATTCTTTACTTCTATCTCATAGACCGTTTCCATATAACTGTAACGGATGGCAAAAGAGGTCCACTTTTCAGGTATAGTTGGATCAAGGATCAATTTGTCCCCTTGCTTATTAAAGCCAAGAATATTTTCCAGTCCAGCTTTGTACATCCAGCCAGCGGCGCCTGTATACCAAGTCCAGCCGCCCCTTCCAACGTGGGGTGGCTCTCCGTAGACATCGGCAGCCATCACATAAGGCTCGACTTTGTAAATCCAAGACTCCCTGTGGGTTCGCGCATGGTTGATTGGGTTGAGCATCCGGAAGCAATCCCAGGCCTTGTTGCCGTCACCCAGTTTTGAGAATGCCACCACAGCCCAGGCTGCTGCGTGTGTATACTGCCCGCCATTTTCACGAACCCCTGGAAGGTAGCCTTTTATATAGCCCGGATCCAAAGTGCCCTCCGTAAAAGGTGGGGTTAGAAGTTTTATGATGCCCTCTTCACCCATCATCAGATAATTTTCCAGGGCTTGCATTGCTTTTGCCGCTCTTTTGGGATCAGCCGCTCCTGAAATCGCAGACCAGGTTTGTGCCAAGGAATCAATTTTGCATTCATTGTTGTAAGAAGATCCCAACGGTGTTCCGTCATCAAAATAAGCCCTTCTGTACCAGTCTCCATCCCAACCATGGGTTTCAACCGCGTCTGCGACTTTTACAGCCAGCAGCGCTAACTCATCCGCACGAACTTCATCCCCCATTTCACGGCAAATCGGTATGAACTTCTGTAATGTCGCGTATAAAAACCAGCTCAGCCAAATACTCTCGCCTTTCCCCTCTGTGCCTATATGGTTCATTCCGTCGTTCCAGTCACCGCCACGAATCAGGGCAAGACCGTGTTCCCCAAACCGGAGCGCGTTGTCCAAAGAGCGCATGCAATGGTCATAGAGGTCGTAAGTTTCCAATGAAACTTTGGGCTGGCAGTAGCGATCCTCTTCATTTTCTTTTAAGGGTTCCTCCTGCATATAAGGTGCCTGGCTGTTCAAAATGTCAACATCACCCGTGACTCTAATATATTCTGCAGTCACATAAGGCAGCCACAAGTAATCGTCTGATATTCGCGTCCGGGTTCCCTTACCGGTAGGCTCGTGCCACCAGTGCAGGGCGTCACCCTCTTCAAATTGATGGCCAGCGTGTTTTATGATCTGTGCCCTGGTTAAGGCTGGCCACGTGGCAGCCAAAGATAAACTATCCTGTAGCTGGTCCCGGAAGCCGTATGCCCCGCCCGCCTGATAAAAGCCTGAGCGGGCCCACATCCTGCAGGAAATGACCTGATACTGAAGCCATCCGTTGAGCAGGATATTCATGGACGGGTCCGGCGTTTCCACTTTGACGACCTGCAGTTTATTTTTCCAAAAAAGTTCAACCTCTGCTAATGCATCCTTTGCCTGCTGAATCGTCTTAAAGCGACTTGCCAGTTCAAGGGCCTCCACCTGACTGTCAGCCATACCCATTATAAATAATATCTCTTTGGTCTCCATAGCTCCAAGGCTGACTTTTACCTGCATTGCCCCGCAGGGATCATAGCCAGAACCTGTGGTTCCTGACAATGCACTGTGCTTCAATGCTTCTGGGGAATCCATTCCACCGCGGCCAAAGAATTCTTTTCTATCACCCGTCACGGTCCGCGCCTTTATAGAGGCATCCATAAAACAAACCTTGTCCGCAAATTCCCTGTTATAAGGGTTCTCTATCATCAGAGTGCCGTCTTCCGTTTGAGAACTGACCACATGCATCCCGGTTTCGCTCATGCTGACGCCTAAAATTGGGGTCATATAATACGTCAGCGTCAGATTTTTGTTTTCCTGGCTAATGTTTCGCAAACTGATTTTGCTGATTTTTACCGTGCCCTTAACCGGGACAAACTGAACAAGCTCTTGTTCAATCCCATGGCTTTGATGGTGGAAGCTTGTATAGCCAAAACCATGCTCTATGGTATAGGGTTCTTCTTCCCTTACAGGCAGTGGTGTCATGGACCAAAGCGTTCCGTCATCATCACTGATATAAAATATTTCTCCAGGCTCGTCTCCAACAGAATCGTTTGACCACTTGGACAATTTGTTTTCTCTGCTGTTCTCACACCAGGTATACCCGCCTCCAGACTCTGATACTATAAATCCAAAATTGGGATTCGCAATGACGTTTACCCACGGCGCCGGTGTTGCCATGCTTTTTTCAAGGGTGATGACATAGCTTTTTCCATTTTTGCCAAAGCCGCCAAATCCATTGAAAAACTGAAGCGCCTTTTGTTCCTCTTCCGAATGTTTTAATAAAGGTCCACGCTCGCGGATTACATTTTGGAAAGCTTCTGAAATTTCGCTTTGAGCGACGATTTGAGTCATAGACTCAGTCTCAGCATCAGTCTCAGCACGAATCTCAGCGCGAGCCACAAACTGATCTGTCTGCACTGCAGCGTCAGCGCTGGCTTCAGGTACACTCGCACTGTACTGCGCTTCCATAGTGCCGCAGCCGCCCTCGAAAATCATCTTCGCACAGGCAAAGAACAGATTGACTTCCGGTGACGTCATGGTGCTGGTTTTCAAAATGAAGACATCCTGGTGACGATTCATGGCATCCTGAGTCTGCATATTGTAGACAATTTCCGTGATTAATGAAAACAGCGGATTGTTGTAACTGTTTTCCTCCTGGCTTAAAATCACCAGATCTACCTTGAGATTTTTCAAACGCCAGTACTCATGGGCTTTAAGGAGCTCAAATAGAAGCTCCATCTCATCGACCTTATCCAGGGATAGGAGAACAATTGGCCGGTCACCTGAAATGCCGTACTGCCAGAAGGTTTGCTGGCCTTTTCGATTATCTTTGATCTGCTGCGCATACTTTCTCCTCTGAGGACTGATAAACAGGATGTCAGAGATCAAATCCTGATAGAATTCCAAATCACTCGCTTTGATGTTCAGATACTTGGTTTCCACCTGGCTTCTGGTGACGGCCAGCCAAAAAGCCGTGTCGCACGCTTCAACATTATTGTATTTTTCCACCAGTTCCATGACGGAGGCTTTGCTTTCAGCCGCTGCTGTGACAAAGAACAAGCGCGCTGTATTCCCGGGTTCCACCCGCACCTTCATTCTCATGCTGAAGATGGGATCCAGGACCGACCCAACGGTATTTGACAAAGGTTTTCCCCGTTCAATGCTCTCGGGATTTGCGGACGTACGGCCTCTGCCAATAAACTGCGCACGGTCCGTTTCATACTCAATGGCGCCGGCTGCCGCGCCCTCAATGACCGGTACCCCAGCCACCCAGCGTTTCTTGTCAAATTGGTGCCTTGTTCGACGATTCGCAAGCAATGCGTTGTTTTTGGGGTCAAATGAAGTGCTTACAAAAAGATTGCTGAACGTAGGATGTGCCAAATCGCTGCTTTGGGTTGCCGCAACGACTTCAAAATAACTGGTGACCTGGAGCGTACAGGCTGATACACCATTATTGACCAGTTTAATACGCCTGATCTCAGCCTGATCACCGGATGCAACAACGACTTCCATCATAGTTTCAATGTCGCCGTCGGTTCGTTTATAGGCAGCTTTATCTGCAGTAAACACAACTTCATAGTTTTCAGGCATAATATTAAGCGGTGCATAAGCAGCAGACCATTTATGGTTATCATCCAGATTTTCAATATAGAAGAAGGTTCCGTAGCTGTCTGCGATGGGATCTTCCCGCCATCTTGATATGGCGACTTCTCTGGTTCTGCTGTAACCCGTGCCTTTATCCGTCAAGCTGACAAAGTACTTGCCATTGGATAAGACATGAACTTTAGGACGCTCAAAATCTATGGCGGTAAACCGCCTGTAAGAGCCTTTGTCGCTGTAGGCAGCCCCTGTGGATGTAGGGATTTTTTCCTTGCTGTCTTTTGTGAAAACTATATTCAGAGGTACCTTTTCCTGCAGCAGCAGTCTTGCCGCTCTCACATGGGGATCTATCGCGAATCTGTGTTGCAGGATGTTGTCGTTCAGATAATTGTTGATCGCCATCAGGCTCATTCCTTGATGGTGCGCCATATAGCTTTTGATGACTATATTTTTGGCTTGCGGTTCCAGTCGTTCCGGCGTATAGTCTGCCGCTTCATAAAAACCATAATCACTCTCAAGGCCTTCTATTTTCAGCCTTTTGATGTTGCTGTACGCTGCTCCAGGGTCTACCATCAGCGCAAGGAAGGTCGCGTAAGGCGCAACAACAGCATCCTCCGCCAAACCTCGTTTCAATCCAAGCCACGGCACACCTATAGCTTTATACTGATAGTTCAAGTTTATATCCAGTGCGTGATAAGCAGACTCAGATGTCCCCCAAGGCATTTCTCTTTGTTTGCCATATTTGATCTGGCTTTTCACAACAAAGGAATAGGTTTCGTCCAAAAGTGTATTTTTATAGCTTCTCATCAGTAAAAGCGGCATGAGATATTCAAACATGGTCCCACTCCAGGAAACCAGCCCTTTGAAACGATCCACCACGGTCAGTGACCTGCCCAGCATAAACCAGTGCTTTGGCGGAATTTCCCCCCGGGCAATCGCAAGATAGCTGGTTTGTCTGGCCTCTGATGCGAGAAGGTCATAATAGGAGTTCGTTGGCTCTTTTTCTTCCAAATCGTAGCCAATGTAAAAAAGATGTCTTCTTTCGTTATAGAGCGACGCAAATTTTGTGTTCATAGAAAGCTCTGTAATTATTTGAATCAAGCGATCATATTGTTCAATAAACTTCGTTGAAAATTGAACGGCGTTTTCTGCGGCTTCTTTTAACTGATTCAACCAAGCCATTTCTGCTTCAAGAGCTCCGTTGGCTGTTTCTTGCAGTTCCAGAGTCAAAGCATCACATTGATTTGAAAGGCTCTTACTTAGCACCGGAAGTTTTTCCAGATCAACATTTGTTTTCATAAGCCCAAATAGGGCATTGAATTTTTCCTTCTGTGCATCGTTAACAGTCACACCAGGTTCGATTAATGCCATTTCGACCCAAGGCATGAAGCTCTTAACTTCCTGCTTCAATTTTTTTATAATGCGCTCGTATTTGGCGTTCCATTCTTTTTTCATGAAGGTTGAAAGGGCTGAAAGATTTGAATCTTCAGCCAAGCCGTTCAGCGCCTTGCTCCAGGCCATGGGATCGAGCACTTCCGGCGTTTCTGAAAGGGTGTGGGGTATCGCAGCCATCGGCATAAGCGCTCCCGCTTTGAGGCCGGCACGGATTGTATCGTTGATCCCATTGACGTATGCCGTATCCACAAGCGGTTTCCCATAATACCCCTTTAGGCCCTGCACCAGAGTGGTCAGGTAGCAAATCAGATTTCCGCTGTCTACGGTGGACACATAAATTGGGTGGAGCGGCTCCAGGTTGCTGGTGTCATACCAGTTATACAAGTGTCCGTTCCATTTTTCCATATTTCCGATGGTCGTGATGGTCCTCGAAATATGCGCTTCCAGTTCAATCAGCCCAATATACCCCATGTCTTTTGCGGTCAACGAAGCCATGAGCCCAAGCCCAATGTTTGTCGGAGACGTCTTTTGCGCAATGCCGCTGTAGGGCTCTTCCTGATAATTGTCCGGTGCAAGGTAATTATTTTTTTGATTCGCGAATTCTTCGAAATACCGCCAAGTTTTTCTCGCTATGGTCCGAAGCTCCAGCAAAGCTTCCGCCTCCAGCATTTCTGTTTTCCCGGGATCGTCTCTGCTGATCAGATAAGCGATGACAGGCGAAAGCAGCCAGGCAATGAGCAACACAGCGCTGATTTTTATGCTCTCAGGCTTTAAAAGGAATGAAAGCGCTGCAATGGCCACGCCTGCAATAACACTTAGACCCATAGTCCCAACATAACTTTTAAGAGAATTTGGCTGGGTATTATCTGAATCTGAAGACGTCACCCATTCGAGCATATTTTTCTTTGTGATGAAGACGCGCTTCAGCGTAACGACAATTGCATCCAATGCCATGAAAGCTTGATAAGGCAGAAAGACTATCCCAAGAAGGAATTGGAAAATCGAAGCCTTTATGCCAAAAAAACCGGGAAGATGTCGTTTAATGCTGTCTCTTTTGAGCCCATTGCTGAAAATCTGGGTTAATAATGTGATCGCCAGTGGGAGTCCCATGGAGGTAATGCCCAGACCAGCCCAGAAAACGCCTGAACCCGGCAATATACTGAAGCCTAAGGCTATCAGCAGCATAACAACCGGTGTCAATAGACTTCTTCTAAGGTTATCAATCATTTTCCATTTGGCAACATGGGATAATGGATTCCGAATCATTTTATCATTCTTTGTTCGAATGCCGCCGAACAGCCAAGGTACAAGCTGCCAGTCCCCGCGAATCCATCTATGAAGCCTCGCCACAAAAGAGTTGAACTTTGACGGATATGCGTCCACCAGTTCCAGATCCGAAACTAACGCTGCCCTCACAAATGAACCTTCAAGCAGGTCATGACTCAGGATTGCGTTCTCAGGCAATTTCCCTTTTAAAACTTTTTGAAAAACCTTTAGATCGTAGATGCCTTTTCCAGTAAAAATGCCTTCGCCAAAAAGATCCTGATAGACGTCAGAAATAGCGCTGGCATAGGGATCCAGGCCTTCTTGCCCCGTATAGATCCTTGAAAATATGGACCTGTTTGAGCTGTCGCTGTCAAAGGAGACTCTTGGCTGAATCAAACCATAGCCCTGCGTGACAATCCCCTTCACCATGTCAATGACTGGCTTATTGAGTGGGTGTGCCATGGTTCCAATCATTTTTTTAACCATGCCAAGAGGCAAAACGGTATCAGCATCCAGTGTTATAACATATTGAATATTTTCATCCGGTAAGAATTCGTTGGAAAAAAAAGAAAAACTGGTAGTCTCTGAACCAAGCAGCAACTCGTTAAACTCCATCAAAGCGCCTCTTTTTCGTTCCCAACCAGTCCAATTATTATCCAGTTCATTGAATGTCCTCTGCCTGTTATAGAAATAAAATATGTCTTTTTTCCCTTCAGCATACTTGTGATTCAGCGCCACAATCCTGTCTGAGGCTTCTTGAATAACGCGCTTATCCTCTTTGTTGTTCTCGAAATCCGAATCTTTAAATGCGCCAATCAAGGCAAAATGCAAATTCGTCTCTTTGTTCCCCAAGTAATGGTTCTCCATGTTCTCCATCAGTTCATTGACGCGTTTTGTGTCAGAAAGCAGCGCCGGGATCACGACCATGGCACTCATGCTGTCCGGTATTCCGTCTTTAAGCGCCAGGCGCGGGAATACCGCAGGTTTTTTTATTCTGCATACAAACCAGTTGGTCACTGAAATGACTATTTCGGAAACGGGAATGATCACGACTATTCCCACTAATAAAGCGAGAGAAATTTTCTGCGAAGGCACGAGACTCATGGCATAGACGACCGTCAGCAGACTGAGAATCACTGTCAATGAGACAATTGATATCATGTAGATCATGCCTTGATGCAGCTTTATCGCTTTCTTGATTTTCACAGACAGACTTCTATTTTCCTGTTGCCTGTTCTCCAGAGCTTTTCGACCGTCATCCACTATATAATAGCCAATGTGATGTCTGCGGTTCCGCAGATTTTCATCCTCAGCATCTATAGGCGCAGACGACATTGCTTCCTGCGCAAGAAATAAAGCTTCCTTTGCAATGTAAAGCTCTGACGCGCCATAGGCCTTGGCGATCTCTTCCACCTTGTTTTTGTAATAGAATCTGGATTGAATGTCCATAAGGCTGTAAGTGTCTAACGGGTCTTGCCTGAGAATTTTCTCCAAACTGCTGGCTTCGTCGTATAAGTCCGTCCAGTTCATACTTGAGAGATGTTTGAGACTGACTATACAGTTTCCCATGGAAGCCGTACTAACAGCTTGGGCATTGTGCTCTTTTTGAGCAATGATTTCTGTTGTCGTATCAAATTTGTCGAGGCTTTCATCAATGTATCTCAAAACATCCGAGTATCTCCGTCCGGACCTTCTCAGCCTATAAAACAGATGCTCCACATAGGATGGGTTGGCGGTCTCGATTGCATCACTGATGGCCTTCCCATTTTCCTCAAACAATTCATTAATTTTAAAAGTGCCCTCTTGCGTTGCTTCCAGCCATTGCTCAACAGTTTTTTCCGCGATGGCCCATTGTTTTCTGGTTTCGAGAATATCCTCGCTGATCACTCGAATATTTTCAATGAGCGCGAGTCGCAGCATAGCTGGAATGATGTAAATTTCTCGTTCAAACAGGATATTGTGGTTCTGATAAGCCATCAGATATTTCAACAGTGCGTCTTCCTCGATCTTGCCATGCGTGTGCGCAACCATTTCCATGGTGAGGGCATAGATTCTGGTAAAGCCCTCGTAAGCCCCTTTTTTCAGAACCGGTAACTCAAAATAGCTTTTCTTTGATAGGTCTTTGCGGAGGCCAACCACTTGCTCCTCAATAACGTAGTAATTATCCAGAAGCCATTCTGCGGCAGGTGGTAACGCGCGCTTTTCAACAATGTCCCCGTTTAAAGTTTCATAGGCTTGACGAATAAAGCTGGCGTTTTCATTCATTCGTGTAACAGGCCAGTTTAATCTATTTTTCTTTGAAGATACTGCGTGCTCCAAGGACATGCTTCTCGCATGCTCCTCAAGTTCTTCAACTGTCAAGGACGCATCCCGAATATGAATATTTCGTTTCTTGTGGAACTTGCGCATGACACCCCATATGAGTACTGATAAGAGAATGACTGCACCCAAAGCATAAAGGTAGTTCGTATATTGAGTGAACAATTGCACTTTCCTCCTTCAAAATTCCAAAAACAAAAAAAAAGCCACTATAAAAAGTGACTTTTGCCGCATGAGCAAATCAGATTCAATTTATTAGCTTAGTGTTCTTCTTATGGAATAATTATACTACAGTTTTTTACAATTGTCAAAGTGACTGCTTTGGTGTGTTGGGCGTGCTGCGTTTAGTCTGACCTTTTGTATGAAAACTATCGCTGAAATCCCTGAGCCTCAGGACTTAAGAACCCTACCCATTCACAATCAAAAATGGACTACAGCAAATCAAATTTGATTCGCTATAGTCCATTTCTTACAGAAATTGTTCTTTAGATTATGCAGATTTTTCTTCTGAAATATCTTCTTGTCCCGACATAAAAGCCGCATCGCCTTTTAAAGCTTTTGCAAAAGAGACCATCGCTGCAATCATTACAAATGCAAATGGGAATGCCGCTACAATTGAGCCTGTTTGTAAAGCGCCTAAACCGCCTGCAAGTAATAATACTGCTGCTAAGCCTGCTGTTACTATTCCCCAGACTATTTTCTTAGGCGTACCTGGATTTAAATTTCCATCTTCTGATAACATACCCATTACAAATGTTGCTGAATTAGCTGATGTGATAAAGAAAGTAGTTAATAATAATACTGCTACGCCAGATAATAATGTTCCTAACGGATAATATTCAAATACTTGGAAGAACGCTGTTTCTGTAGTGAAAGCACCAATTTTATCATACACCTTAATACCAACGGTTCCAAATATTGAGAACCAGAAGAAACTCATAATGGTTGGTGCAATTAAAACGCCAGAAATAAATTGTCTGATGGTTCTGCCTTTAGATATTCTCGCTATGAACGTTCCAACAAATGGAGCCCAAGCAATCCACCAAGCCCAGTAGAATACTGTCCACCAACCGTACCATGGATCAGCGGATATTGCAAAACTATCTGGAATAAGTCCTGCTATATATAAACCTACGGAGTTACTTAAGTTATTTAATATTTCAACTTTTGGTCCTACTAAAAATGCGACCAGCATTAATCCAAAACATAATGTAATATTCATATCTGATACGAGCTTAATACCTTTTTCAATTCCCATGACTGCAGTTAAAACAAACAAGAAGGTTATAATTCCAATAATAGCCAATTGAATGCCTGTATTAACTGGTAATCCCACCAATCCATTCAATCCACCATTAATCTGCATGGTTGCCATCCCAAGCGAAGAAGCAACACCAGCAACGGTAGCGAAAATTGCCAGGATATCGATTGTCTTGCCTATTGGCCCGGCGACTTTCTCTCTTCCAATTAGAGGAATGAAGATACTGCTAACAAGACCTTTTTCTTCTCTTCTAAACTGCATATAAGCTAACGCTAATGCCATAATTGCATAAGCTGCCCACGGATGTAATCCCCAGTGTAAAAATGACTTTCTAAAAGCAAAATCAAGTGCTTCTGTAGATTCTGGTACGATACCACTCAGGGGTCCACCAAAGTGGAATAATGGCTCTGCTACACCGAAGAATATTAGACCTACACCCATGCCTGCACTAAAAAGCATTCCAAACCATGACATTAAGCTATACTCAGGCTTATCATCCGGCTTGCCCAATTTAATATCACCGTATTTACTAAATAACATCACAAGTGCAAATACCACAAATGATGACATTGTTATAATATAAAACCAACCAAAGTTACCTACCAAAAAATCAAATGATGCTGATGTTATGCTAGCAAAACCCTCTGGTAAAATAACACCAAGGCCAACTATAATAACTGATACTATCAAAGATATTGTAAACACTGAATTCCAAAATTGATCATTTTTCATATTCTAACTATCCTCCATTCTTAGGTTTATACTTCAAACACGGTTTGTTCTTCGATATCAGTTGCCAAAGCATCTAATGCAACACCAACTCTATGATATCTCAATTTCCATTGCTCTTCTTTTGATGTTTTAGGATCTCCTAAAGGATAGGGAATAGAAATAGTCGGAACCATACGATTTGAACCAACTGTTCTAGCTATTGGAATCAAGTTCGCCATTTGTACAACTGTAATACCTGCTTTTTCAATTTCTTTAACCATCGTTGCACCGCAACGTGTACAGGTCCCTCAGGTGGATGTCAGAATAACAGCATCTACACCATCTGCTTTTAAGTATTCAATTATTTCCAGAGCCATCCTCGCAGCTTCTCCCTCTGCTGTTCCTGTACCAACAGTCGCATAGAAATAATCATGAATACTTCCAATTTTTCCTTCTTCTTCGTAAACTCTGAGTGCATCCAAAGGTAGTGTTATATTAGGATCAGCATTCGCTGCTGATGGATCATAACCAGCATGAATTGTTTTGAACGCACCGTCTGCTTCATTGCCTAATCTCTTCATTCCTTTAATCGAGTAACGTCCCCAACGTGTTGCTGAGGCAGATTGGATCTTGTCTGGATTATCAACTGGAACAATGCCGCCTGATGTTATAAGCGCGATTTTGGCATCAGCTAATTTTATTGCTGGTGCTATTGGTACTGTCTCCAGCTCTGGTATTGGCAACTCCGAAACGAAAGGTTCGTTATTGATTTTTTTAAGGAGCATGTTGATTGCTCTCTCCGAAGCTGGTGTCTCATCTTCTAAAAAGATTTCAAGACGGATTCCCCGCGAATAATAGCCTTCAGCCTCAGCGCCTTTTATTTTTTCGCCTTTTAATAATTTATTTCCTAATTCAGCCATTTTGGGCATGTCTTTTTTCATATTAGCGGCACTAGGACCACCTCTTAAAATGTAAACATCTTTCTTAAACATATCAACACCAGGATTCTCCTGGTGCATGGACGTAACAACCGGTACACCAAACTTCTCTTTTACTGCCTTGCAAATTACACCACAGGCATTTCCGTAACGACCTGCCTGGAAGGCTGGTCCAGCAAAGAAAATATCAAATTCTTTCCCTTCTAGAAATCCAAGGATAGCATCTACAGCTGCCTCTTCATTGGAACCCATAAAATTATCGCCACATATTACGGTGTGAGTAATTTCTGCGTTTTCTAATAAATTGTTCAGCAAAAGTCCTGCTCCAACTTGTCCTTCACGAATAGAGGGCTCATAGTCTGCTTTGTCTTCTCCACCAATTTGTCCGAAAAATTGATTCAAATATAAAATTCCCTTTTTCACTTTTTCACCTCCTTATTTAAAATTCTATTACTGTTTTTATTGACTGACCCAGTGTTGAATCCCCACAAAACATGGAATTGTTTTCCATGATAATTGATCCATCTTCTCTAACAGATGGTCCCAACTTTTCATCGCCTGCCCATCCACCAGACAACCCATCTCTCATTAACGACTCCAGTTCGCCTATAACAGTTCCCATAGGTGGTAATTCAATCAATGTAGATACATTGCCACATGAAACAATTGCGTCTGCTGCAACATCTAAAGCCGCCAGTGGTTGTGAAAGTCCATCACGACCGGTGCATTCATTCGTCAAGCCAACTGTCTTAATGCCTGCCTCTTCCAAGAGCCTGATACATTCAATGAAGTCAGCATCTGAGTTGCCATAACCTTCTTCCGTAATAATAGCCGCATCTGCGCCTAAGTTGCTGGCGATCTGTTGTACAAACATTGCTGCCCTTTCTTTTTGCTCCAAAGAAACGTTAAGGTTTGACATTATGACACCCAAGAAGTTAATTGTCTTACCATGCTCATTGTAAAGCGACTTAATTGTTGGGCAATTCTGAAAATCATATGTAGACCATTTTGAAGAGCAGCACATATAACTTCCACCGATCATAGCACCATCTAAAACCTCATTTGGATGCATGTATGTTGGCAACATTGTATTAGTATCCCATCCATAAACTAAATCATTAAACCCTGATTCTTCAATTTGTGATTGAGGTTGCATGACAAAAACAACGGATGGCAAACCTTGAACTTTTTCATCACGTTTTGTAATCGGTGCCAATTCAAATAATTCAGTTGAATCAGGTGTCATGTCTTTTACTATACTGCCTAAATATTCCGCCAATCGATGGGCTGCCCATCGTAAGGCATGGTTTTTCTTCTGTATTTGATGGCGTTCAAATTCTTCATCAGTATCAGCAACTAAACAAATATTGTTTAATTTTGAGAAAATTGAATATTTAGCACCTTCACCGCTCATATCAATTAAACCATCACCAAAACTACCCCAGTGTTTTCCCACTGCTAAAACGCTGCAATTTTTAAGTGCAACAGTTTTTCCATTGCCCACCCTTTCAATCTTACCTGTAATACCAGGAAATGTGGGTCCAGCATTTAATCTAAATCTTGGCTCAATGGCTTCCTTCACAGGTACTATTCGAACATCATCTCCAGGCTTGGTCAAAATAATATCAGCCTCAGTAATGTGCTCATCTCGCAATACTACAGCCAGTGCTTCTTCTTTGTTAATTGTTAAAGTTCCATTCTCGTAAGAGGATTCCACCCCAAATTCAATATTTTGAACTTGGAAATTCCCAATTTCTAATCTCATTTTTTCCTCCTTTCAAAATGATATTTATTTAACAACTATGTCTGTACTTATTATAGCACAATCACGTTTACGTTGTAAACACGTTCATTTCATAATGGTGCTCACAAGCGTTGCATTAAGCTAATAGAACAAATGTCGAAACCACCAACCAGCCCACAAAATACTATATTGCATGTATACAGGAAATTAATTTCATCTTCTGATTAAAATGTTCAGGTCACTGCATTATTGTCACTGCAAGCGTCTGTGTGGACCCTCTCATGCCATAACCGGGTCCCCACCATCAGGTCGGGGCGGTTTTTCAAATTTTCATCTCATTGTATTTACGTTTTGGTGGACCCTTCGCGCTTCACGCTCAGGGCTCGCAAACGCGAAGCGTTTGCTATGGGCAAGCCTCCACCACAATAAAAAAACACCCATTTCTGGGTGTTTTTTTATTGTGGTGGAGGCGAGGGGAGTCGAACCCCTGTCCAAAAGCCCTTTGCCATCAGTTTCTCCGAGCGCAGTCACCTATTTAAATTTAGCCGTCTCTCACTCCTGGTGACCGGATTGAGGTCAGGCGATCTCCAGTTGTACCGCTAAAGAGTCGGAGCGTCCTCTAAAGCTGTTCCCCACGATATGACGTCAGGTCCCGGGGGCGTAGGCTACCTCGGGCTGACGAGCAGACTAAGCTGCTAAAGCGTAATTATTTTTAGCGTTTAATTTAAAGTGACCCAGTTCTTTTACGTGTACCCCAGGTCAGGAAACACGGCTCGCTTCCAATAACTCCAAACCCCTGTCGAAACCAATACGCCCCCATGATATGGGATCAGCGGCACTTCGTGTTTAAGAGCTCAAAGTCCGCAGGATCAACGTATTTTGCTGCGCTATAGCAAGTCAACCAAAGCGCCATTTTGTCAGGTTCTTTTCTGTTGCTTCAAACCTTAATACTTCTGTCTTTCTCGCAGTTCCTTTTGAATGTTGCGCTCCGAATCCCGCTTCGCAATGGCATCACGCTTGTCGTAGAGCTTCTTGCCCTTCGCTATAGCGAGCTCCAGCTTCACTAGATTCTTGCTGCTCAGATACAGCCTCAGTGGAATTAAGGTATACCCCTTTTGTTGAATGTAGCCCGTCAGTCTCGCGATTTCCTTCTTGTTCAGAAGAAGCTTTCTGGAACGCAGCGGATCCACATTGAAGACATTGCCCATTTCATATGGGCTGATGTGAAGGTTGTGTACGAAGACTTCGCCGTCTTTGACCTCGGCGTAGGCGTCACTCATGCTGGCGCGTCCCATGCGGATCGACTTGACCTCAGTGCCGGTCAATACGACACCTGCCTCCATAGTCTCTTCTATGAAAAATTCATGTCTGGCTTTGCGGTTCTGGGCGACCGTCTTTTCCGGGCGCTCCGGCCTCGTGCTTTTTTGTCTTTCCGCCATGCTTTTCACCTTCTTACCTTTTCATCCTTCCAAGCATACCACGAACAGGCGTTCTCGTCAAGAGGGGCCAGACCGGGCTTGCTCGGTCCGGCCCAGTCCCCCACCGGAAACGCCAGGTTGGGCGCCTTGAAACCATCGGCAATGGTCTATAGCTTTTAATCACTTAAGTCTTTAATCTCTCAATGTTTGATTCCTTATGCTCTGAGCGTCCCAACGCTACGCCCACTTAAACACCGCTTCCAGCGCCCGCAGGACGCCCTCCTCGTCATTCGAGGCCGTCACGTGATCCGCCACGTCATGGACAAACGCTTCCGCATTCGCCATAGCGACGCCCATGCCGGCGTATTCCAGCATTTCCAGGTCATTCTCATTGTCCCCAAAGGCCATGACCTCTTCCCGCCGGACGCCCAAAATCCCGCACAGCCGCTCCAGCGCCGTCCCCTTGTTGACACCGGCCATTAACACGTCATAAATTGTGTCCAGGGACTTATAGCCCGCTATGCCCTCAATGGCCTCAACTTCCCGCCGCATCTGCGCCGAGCGCTCAGAATTATCAAAGTGAAACCCTATCTTATAAATCTCTTTTTGCTCAAACAGCGCCATGGCGTCCGGCACGACCTCCGTCCCCACCCGGTGCTCCGGCGGGTGCTCCAGTGACATCCTCCGGAAATAAGCAATCAGCTTCTCCAGGCGCTCACTGTAAATGGTCTCCTTGTCATAGAGGTGGTAATAGACGTCGTAGCGCCTGGCAATCTCCAGGACTTTTTTGCCTATAGCCGCTGGAATAGGCGCCCCATACAGCAGCTCATCCGTCACGGGATCCACTATGACGGCCCCGTTGCAGCATATCAAAGGCGTCGTCATGCCAATCTGATCCGCGTACCGCTTGGCAGCCCTGTAAATCCGCCCCGTGGCCAGCGTTACCCTTGCACCGGTCTGCATCAACGTCCTGAGTGCTGCCACCGTATCCGGCGACACCTCTTTGTCCGAATTCAGCAAGGTGCCGTCCATATCTGTCACAATCAATTTATACATGCTTTTAATTTTCCTTTGCTTCAAGATGTTGTAGATACTGAAAATCCACCTGGCGCTGATCCACGTCGACCCGGGTCAGCTTGACCTCGACCAGGTCGCCAATGCTGAAGCGTTTTCTGCTTCTCGCCCCTACCAGCGCCATACTCTTCTCATCATAATCAAAGTCATCCATGATTTCAAGGCTTGACATATGCACCAGGCCCTCCACCGTATTAGGCAGCTCGACAAAGAAGCCAAAGCTCAGCACTGAAGAAATCAAGCCGCTGAAGGTTTCGCCCACATGAGACGCCATGTATTCCGCTTTTTTCATGTCGTCCGCGTCCCGCTCCGCCTGCTCAGCCACGCGCTCGCGATCGGAGGACTGTATGGACGCCTCTTCCACAATGCCCTTCAGAGAGGCAATCCTGCGGTCAGAGAGCTTGCCTCTCAGGGACTCTTTGATAATCCGGTGGATCTGAAGATCCGGATAGCGCCGGATAGGGGAAGTGAAGTGGCAGTAATATTCTGCTGCCAGTCCAAAGTGACCCTCGTTCAGCGGCGAGTACTTGGCCTGCTTAAGGGACCTGAGCATTAGTTTGTTCACCACGTGCTCTTCCTTGTGGCCTTCAATCTGTTCCAGGATCTCCTGCACAGTCTTTGGCTCAATCCCGTCTTTGCCAATCTTAACTTTCACGCCCAGGTTGTAAAGGTATTTGATGAAGGTCTCAATCTTTTCCTCATCCGGATCTTCGTGGATCCTGTAGACAAACGGGAAATCCTTTTTGTTGAAGTGCTCTGCCACCGTTTCATTGGCAATCAGCATGAATTCCTCGATCATGCGGTTGGCCACCCGGCGTTCATCCAGAACGACATCAATGGCTTTGCCTTCTTCGTCCGTCAAGACCTTGCCTTCGACAAAATTGAAGTCTATGGCGCCACGGTCCATACGGCGTTTTCTCAGGATCTTAGCCAGGGCTTCATATTGCTTGAGCTCCGGCATGAGATCTTTGTATTTCTCTACAATCTCTGCTTCTGCCTGATCTTCAAGCAGGTTTGAGACATCCGTATAAATCATCCGGTATTTGGAACGGATCACAGACTCATAGATTTCATGCTTGATCACGTCGCCGGTTGGGTTGATTTCCATGTCGACGCTGAGTGTAAAGCGGTCCACATCCGGATGGAGGCTGCAAAGACCGTTGGACAGACGCTTTGGCAGCATTGGGACGACCTTGTCCACCAGATAAACGGAGGTGCCCCGGTCAAAGGCATCCCGGTCCAGAGCTGAGCCTTCTTTAACATAGTGGGTAACGTCCGCAATATGAACGCCTAAAAGCAGATTGCCGTTATCCAGGGTATCAATGGAAATCGCATCATCCAGGTCCTTGGCATCTGCCCCGTCTATGGTGATAACGAGTTCGTTCCTGAGGTCCCTGCGGCGCTCCAGCTCCGCTGGATCGAGCGCTTCAGGGAAAGCCTCCGCTTCCGCCTCAACTGCGGGCGGGAAGGCCTCCGGCAAATTGAACTTTCGGATAACCGAGAGGATGTCGACATAAGGATCACCTTTTTTCCCAAGGATCTCCACAATCTCGCCGCCTGGAATCTTGGAGCCCTTAGGCCAGTCGGTGACTTTCAGGACAACAATATCTCCGTCCATAGCCTGATTGGTGTTGGCCAAATGAACATAGAAGTTTGTGCCGACTTTGGGATCCTGAGGCTCTACCAGGCCAAATTTTTTCTGCAGCTTAAAGGTGCCTATCACTTGTGTGGTGCCCCGGGTGAGGACCTTCACGACGGCACCTTCGCGCCTGCGACCATCGGCAGAGCGCTTTACAATTTTTACGAGGAGAATATCTCCTTCGAAAACGCCTTCCAGCTCCGGCTCCGGCAGGAAGACATCATTGCCCTTCTCGCCCTTTACCATGAGGAAGCCATAGCCGCCTTGGGCTATATCCACCTTGCCTATGACCATGTCAAACATTGCAGGCGTTCCATACTTTTTCTTCTTTGTAGCGACTATGGTGCCCGCCGCGGCCATTTCTTCAAGGGCATTGTAAAAAAGACCCTTGTCCTCAACGCTGATCTCAAGAAACTCTTCCAAATTATAATCAAAGACAGGCTGTTTAAAATGGTTTTCGATGGCGTCTAAAATTCGGTCTTTCATGGGAAACCTCCTGTTTGGGTGATGCTGCTGCTTTAGTCAACACAAATCATAAATTATATACCCACTCAGAATGCCAAATACCAAAGTATTGCCACGCGTTCCATTAAAGAAACCCCTCCAGTCTGGCCGGAGGGGCCTCAAATCAAATTTTAATTAAAGCAGGGATCCCATCTGAATGAAGAGCGGCGCGAATACGAGCGCAACAATGGTCATCAGCTTGATGAGGATGTTGATGGACGGACCGGAAGTATCCTTGAACGGGTCGCCTACTGTGTCGCCAACGACCGCTGCCTTGTGAGGCTCGCTGCCCTTGCCGCCGTGGTGACCTTCTTCAATGTATTTCTTCGCGTTGTCCCAAGCGCCGCCCGCGTTAGCCATAAAGATCGCGAGGAGAACACCAGTAACGAGCGCGCCGGCAAGCATGCCACCGAGCGCTTCAACGCCAAGAATCAGACCCATTGCAATTGGAGAAATAACTGCCATCAGGCCAGGAACCATCATTTCTTTCAGCGCTGCAGCCGTTGAAATGTCAACGCACTTCGCATACTCAGGCACTGCTTTACCTTCCATGATGCCCGGAATTTCGCGGAACTGGCGGCGAACTTCTTCAATCATTTCAAAAGCAGCCTTACCAACAGATTCCATAGTCATAGCGGAGAACAGGAACGGCAGCATACCGCCAATAAAGAGACCTACGACAACGTTTGGATTGAGGATGTCAATCTTTTCGATCTTAGCCGCAGTCGCAAAGGACGCAAAGAGCGCGAGTGCCGTCAAAGCCGCAGAGCCAATGGCAAAGCCTTTGCCGATGGCTGCAGTCGTGTTGCCAACTGCATCAAGCTTATCTGTGATCTTACGGACTTCTTTAGGAAGCTCGCACATTTCCGCAATGCCGCCAGCATTGTCCGCAATAGGACCGTATGCGTCAACCGCAACCGTGATGCCCGTTGTGGAAAGCATACCAACCGCCGCGAGGGCAATGCCGTAAAGGCCCATAAACTTGTAGGATACCAGAGTCGCAAGCGCAATCAGGATGATTGGAATCGCTGTAGAATACATGCCGACCGCAAGGCCGCTGATGATTGTTGTTGCTGGACCCGTCATGGATTGAGCCGCGATTTTCTTAACAGACTTGTAGTCGCCAGACGTATAGATTTCTGTGACTTGTCCAATCAATGTACCCGCGATCAAACCCGCAACGATGGCAAATGCTGCGTTCATGTTGCCAAATGCCATGTTGGAGAGGATAAACGAAGCGACCACCACAATGCCGGAGCTGACATAAGTGCTCATTTTGAGTGCCTTATGCGGGTCAGACTTTTCATCACCTTTAACAAAGAAGGTTGCTACTATAGATGCTAAGATGCCCACTGTCGCGAGCGCGATAGGGAACAAAATACCCGCTTCGTTGTAAAGGACAAAGCCGAGTGTTACAGATGCTATTATGGAACCGACATAAGATTCAAACAGGTCCGCGCCCATACCCGCGACGTCACCCACGTTGTCGCCCACGTTGTCCGCGATGACAGCAGGGTTTCTTGGATCGTCTTCCGGAATACCGGCTTCAACTTTACCGACCAGGTCAGCGCCGACGTCAGCCGCTTTTGTATAGATGCCGCCGCCGACACGGCCAAAGAGCGCGATGGAGGAAGCGCCAAGGCCAAAGCCGGTGATGATTGTACCATCTCTGAAAATCAAATAGAGGACTGTGACACCAATAATCCCCAGACCAACAACGGACATTCCCATGACCGCGCCGCCTGAAAACGCGACGGAAAGCGCACGGTTCATACCGCTTTCTTTAGCGGCGTTCGCTGTACGTACGTTGGCTTTCGTAGCGACTTGCATGCCAATAAAACCAGCCAAAGCAGAAAAAAGCGCACCAACAAGAAACGAGACCCCTGTCTGCCAGTTGATGCCAATAGAAATGATAACGAATAAGACCAGCGCAAAGATGACGAGCGTCTTATATTCTCTTCTCAAGAACGCCATGGCACCTTCGTGAATGTATGAGGAAATCTCCTTCATACGCTCTGTTCCTACATTGACCGTGTTGATCTTTGCAGTAACGAGGTAGTAAGCAAACGCCAGCGCAAGAAGGCCTGCAACCGGGGCCGCGTAAATCATGCTGAAACTCAAATCTGTCTCCTCCTTAATAGTGTGATGTATTTTGTTTTATCTGCCCTGAAGATAGACCAGCAGAAGGGTACAAAGAATAAAAGCAACAGCGGCAATTTTAGTGATTCTGTCAAGCAAATCGTCATAGGCTCTGCCCTTTTGTTTTCCGAAAAGCTGCTCAGCGCCGCCAGCGATCGAGCCGGAAAGCCCCGCGCTTTTCCCTGAATGAAGCAGAACGCTTGCGATCAGTACCAATGAAGCAATTACGACAACGATCATCACAAATGTATCCATTAATCATTTCCTCCTCATGAGTTGTTTACCATGGATTATTCTAACATAGTGATTTTGTTAAATCAACCAGATTTGTATATTGTATAATTTAAAACTTTAGGTAAAAATTAAACATTTTGTTGAAATTGCAATGTATTTTCTTCTTTCTTTCATTTTATAAAATCATGCCGTCTTCAACGGTCCAGCAGCAAGGCCAATAACAAAGAAAAGAAAGGAAATTGGTACCTTAGGCAAAAATCCTGTCGGTACCAACTTCCCTCCTGCATTATAATGGTTCCAAACTTATTTTTTCAAGTTGTAGAACGCGCTGAGACCTGCATATTTTGCGGAATCTCCCAGCATCTCCTCAATACGGATCAGCTGGTTGTATTTTTCAACCCGGTCAATTCTGGCTGGGGCACCGGTTTTAATTTGGCCGGCGTTCAAGGCAACGGCGACATCTGCAATAGTAGAGTCTGAAGTTTCGCCAGAGCGGTGGGAAATAACCGCCGTGTAGCCTGCGCGCTTAGCCATCTCAACTGTATCCAGCGTTTCCGTAATGGAGCCAATCTGGTTGAGCTTGACCAGGATGCTGTTGGCCGTCTTGCTTTCAATACCGCGGGAAAGGCGCTCAACGTTTGTGACGAACAGATCGTCACCTACGATCTGAATCTTGCTGCCAAGGGTGTCTGTCATGAGTTTCCAGCCTGACCAGTCTTCTTCGTCAAAGCCATCCTCAATCGAGATGATTGGATATTTCTCAACCAGCCCTGCATAGTAGTTCACCAGTTCTTCAGAGGTCATTTCGACGCCCTCACCGGAAAGCTCATACTTGCCCTTTTCTTTGTTGTAGAATTCTGAAGCCGCCGCGTCAATGGCAAGGCGAATATCTTCACCAGGCTTGTAGCCTGCCTTTTCTACTGCCTCGAGGATGACTTTGATCGCTTCTTCATTGGAAGCCAGGTTTGGCGCGAAGCCACCCTCGTCGCCAACACCTGTTGCGAGACCTTTGGATTTAAGCACAGTCTTCAGGGCATGATAGATTTCAGCACCCATACGGACCGCCTCGACAAAGCTTTTCGCGCTGACCGGCATGACCATGAACTCCTGGATATCCACGTTGTTGTCAGCGTGGGAACCGCCGTTAAGAATATTCATCATTGGTACAGGAAGCGTCTTTCCATTCACGCCGCCCAAGTACTGGTAAAGCGGAAGGCCAAGGGATTTCGCAGCGGCTCGCGCAACTGCCATGGAAACGCCAAGGATGGCGTTTGCGCCAAGCTTAGCCTTATTTGGCGTCCCGTCAAGCTCCAGAAGGAGACGGTCAATGTCTACTTGATCAAAGGCGCTCATGCCAATCAGTTCAGGTGCTATAATCTCATTTACGTTGTTGACAGCTGTAAGGACACCTTTTCCAAGGTAACGGGATTTGTCCCCGTCACGAAGCTCAACGGCTTCAAAAGCGCCTGTTGAAGCACCTGATGGTATACCCGCGCGCTCCATAGTGCCGTCTTCAAGATAAACTTCAACTTCAATGGTTGGGTTGCCTCGTGAATCGAGAATTTCTCTGGCGTAAACGCCCATAATAGCTGACATAATAAAAATCCCTCCAGTTAATTTTCTTTGTGTTCGATGGACTGAGTTATGGACTGAGTGATGGACTAATTTTCTATCAGGCTCACGCCTGTCATTTCTGCTGGCTTTTCAAGTCCCATGAGCTCCAGGAGCGTGGGCGCCAAATCGCAGAGTCTGCCGCCGCTTTTGAGCTTGACGCCCTCCTTCTGGCAAAGCAGAAGGCACGGTACCGGATTTGTCGTGTGGGCCGTAAAGCTTTCGTGGGTTTCATAGTCAACCATCATTTCGGCATTCCCATGGTCAGCCGTTATAATAGCACTCCCCTTCAGCGCTTCAAGCTTTTCAACAATCCTGCCAAGACATTGATCTACGGTTTCCACCGCCTTCACTGCAGCGTCAAAGACCCCAGTGTGGCCGACCATATCCGGGTTGGCGAAGTTCAGGACAATCAGGTCATACTGATGGCTGTCGAGGGCTTCGAGAACGCCTTCCGTGACTTCAAGAGCGCTCATTTCCGGTTTGAGGTCATATGTCGCTACTTTTGGAGACGGGATCAGCTTTCGGTCCTCACCAGGATTTGGGGCTTCAACCCCGCCGTTGAAGAAAAAGGTTACATGGGCATATTTTTCGGTCTCAGCAATTCGAAGCTGACGCTTCCCAAGAGCCCCAAGGTATTCGCCAAGGGTATTGCTGATCACCTGTGGCGCATAGGCCACCGCGACATTTGGCATAGTAATGTCATATTGCGTCATACAGACATAATGCAGCGGGAAATACTGATGGTTAAACCCGTCAAAAGCCGGGTCTGTTAAAGCCCGCGTCATTTCCCTTGCTCGGTCCGGCCTGAAGTTGAAGAAGATTACAGAATCGCCTTCCTGAATTTTTGCCACCGGCGCCCCGGCTTCCTGAATCACGACAGGCTCCACAAACTCATCCAGCACTTCTTTGGCATAAGAATCCCGGATCGCTTGAACCGCGCCATCCGCCTTGTGCCCTTCTCCGTGGACCAAAGCATTGTAGGCGCGTTCTACTCGCTCCCACCGCTTATCCCGGTCCATGGCATAGTAGCGTCCGCTGACAGTGGCAATTTTCCCTTTAACCGCTGCCCCCGCCGGTGCAAGATGCCCTTCGAGCTCTTCGACAAAACGAAGTCCGCTGGTCGGTGATGTATCTCTGCCATCCAGAAATGCATGGATGAAGACGTTTTCCAGTCCCCTGCCCGCCGCCAGGTCCACAAGCGCTTTGAGGTGCTCCATATGGCTGTGGACGCCGCCATCAGATACAAGACCCAGTAAGTGCAGGTTTTTTCCGTTTTTTATGGCAGTGTCCACCGCAGTGGTCAACGCCGGGTTTTCATAGAAATCCCCATCTAAAATGGATTTGGTGATCCGCGTCAGCTCTTGATAGACAACTCTTCCAGCGCCAATATTGAGATGCCCCACCTCAGAGTTGCCCATCTGCCCCTCCGGAAGGCCCACATCCATGCCGCTGGCGCCTACGAGAACGTGGGGTCTGGTCTTCATGAGCCTGTTGAACACAGGCGTTTTGGCTGCCTCAATAGCGTTGCCTTCGAGGTTCTGATTGTAGCCCCATCCATCCAGGACAATCAGCATAACGGGTGCTTTATTTGTTTCCATGGCTCATCTCCTTAAAAATTGACTAGGGAAAGGAAGCTGTCCGGTTTTAAACTTGCGCCGCCCACAAGAGCGCCGTCAATGTCAACTTCATTCATAATCTCTTCGACGTTATCCGGTTTAACGCTTCCGCCGTACTGGATCCGCATTTCTTCGGAAACTTCATCCCCATATTTCGCCTCCACCAGACTGCGAATATAGGCAATGACCTCCTGAGCCTGAGCCGCCGTTGCCGTTCTGCCTGTTCCGATAGCCCAAACCGGCTCGTAGGCCACTACAGTTTCAGCGGCCAGCTCTGGCGAAATGCCTTCAAATGCGGCTTCAACCTGACGTTTGACCACACTTTCCGTGGTGCCGGCTTCTCGTTCCTCGAGGGTTTCGCCACAGCAGACTATGGGTTTAAGCCCTGAGGCATGGGCTTTTTTAAGCTTCAGATTGACGGTTTCGTCCGTCTCGTTGAAATACTGCCTGCGCTCAGAGTGGCCAATAACCACATAAGTCGCGCCAACTTCTTTAAGCATATCCGCGGACACTTCCCCGGTAAACGCGCCAAAGTCCTCATAGTGCATGTTTTGGGCCGCTATTTTAACTGGCGTGCCTTCAGCGGCTGTGCTGAGCGGTTGAATAAGGGTAAAGGGAACGCAAAGTACCACTTCGACCTCAGTGTCGCCAAGACTTGCGGCGACTTCTTTGACAAATGCCTTGCCGCTCTCTATGGTCATATGCATTTTCCAGTTCCCTGCGATTATGGGTTTTCGCATGAATGTCCTCCTCAGTAATGCTTCTGCGGTATTTTAACCGTTTTTAGCAATCGGCTAAAAAAATGCGGTTCAGACCGAACCGCATTTTCTTCACGATGGCTGTGCATTATCTTATCATTATATCACTTTTCGGTTATGGGTTAAATTCATTTTGAAATATATTGGCTTAGCGGTCTTTGAGCGCCGCGATCCCTGGAAGTTCTTTGCCTTCGAGGAATTCAAGGGAAGCGCCGCCGCCTGTGGAAATATGGGTCATCTTATCCCCAAAGCCAAGCTGATTGACCGCTGCTGCGCTGTCTCCGCCGCCTATGACAGTGATTGCTTCAGATTCAGCCATTGCGCTGGCGACTTCAAACGTTCCCGTCGCAAAAGACTTGAATTCGAAAACACCCATAGGACCATTCCAGACGACCGTCTTTGCACTGGAAATAACGCGCTTGAAGTTCTCGACAGTTTTAGGGCCTATATCGAGCCCCATGAAGCCCTCTGGAATCTCAGCGTCGCTGGAGACCTTAGGGACAGCATCCGCAGAAAATGCATCCGCGTAAACGTGGTCGACCGGCAAAAGAAGCTCTATGCCTTTTGCCTTAGCCTTTTCAACCATTTCGAGCGCATAATCCATTTTGTCCGCTTCCAGCAGCGAAGAGCCAATATTGTGGCCCTGGGCTTTGAGGAACGTATAGGCCATGCCGCCGCCAATAATGAGAGCATCCACTTTCTCAAGCAGATTACGGATGACTTCAATTTTGTCGGAAACTTTAGCGCCGCCAAGAATAGCGACAAGTGGCCTCTCCGGCTGGGTCACCGCAGCGCCCAGATACTTGAGCTCCTTCTCGATCAAATAGCCGCAGGCTGCTTCCTCCACGAATTGAGTCACACCTACGGTTGAGGAATGGGCCCTGTGGGCGGACCCAAAAGCGTCGTTCACATAAAGGTCAGCCAGGGATGCCAAATCCTTTGAAAATGCTTCACCGTTCTTGGTCTCTTCACTTCTGAATCGCGTATTTTCAAGCAAGACAACCTCTCCTGCCTTCATGGCTTCGACCGCGGCGCGGGCTTTTGGTCCCACGACCTCCATTTCCTCCGGGAACCCAACCGGAACCCCGAGAATCTCTGAGAGACGTTTCGCCACAGGCGCCAAAGAAAACGCGGATAGATTGTCTCCTTTAGGCTTTCCAAGGTGTGAACACAGAATCACTTTCGCCCCGTTTTCCATCAGATATCTTATAGTTGGAAGCGCGCCGGTGATTCTGCTTTCATCCGTAATGACCCCGTCTTTAAGAGGAACGTTGAAATCCACACGTACCAAGACGCGTTTGTCCTTAACCGCGAGATCCTCAACGCTTTTCTTATTGTAAACCATTTGATTTTCCTCCCTAAAAAATGTCATTTTAAATCCGCCTTAATGATTATGAAAACCCGGACCAACTTCAGGGTTTCCAGCGAAAGCCGCAAACCCTGAATCCAGCCCGGATCTCATTTCATAAATCAGATTAAATCCCTTTCTCGACCATGTAAGCGACAAGGTCTACGACGCGGGCAGAATAGCCCCACTCATTGTCATACCAGGAGACGACCTTAAGCATGTTGTCCCCAATGACCATGGTAGACAAACCGTCGATAATGGAAGACCTTTCGTCCATCTTGTAATCCATGGACACCAAAGGCTCATCAGAAAAGCCCAGGATCCCTTTAAGCGCGCCTTCAGAAGCCGCTTTAAGCACCGCGTTGACTTCTTCAGCTGTAACTTTCTTTTCTGTTTCAACAACCATATCAACAATGGATACCGTAGGGGTAGGCACGCGAAGTGAAAAGCCGTTGAACTTCCCTTTCAGCTCTGGAATAACGAGGGCAACAGCCTGGGCAGCACCTGTGGACGTTGGGATAATGTTCTCTGCCGCAGCCCTGGCACGTCTCAGGTCTTTGTGGGAGCCGTCCAAAATGCGCTGGTCGTTTGTATAGGAGTGAATGGTCGTCATGAGACCTTTGACGATGCCAAAGTTCTCAACGAGTACCTTCGCGAAAGGCGCGAGGCAGTTGGTCGTGCAGGAAGCATTGGAGACAATGTTGTGCTTCGCCGGATCATAGAGCCCTTCATTGACGCCCATGACTATTGTAACATCCTCATCCTTGCCAGGCGCGGTGAGCAGCACCTTTTTAGCGCCGCGCTCAATGTGCATGGCGAGCTCTTTGCCTGTCCTGAAAGCACCGGAAGCCTCAATGACGACATCAATGTCATGCTCTGCCCAAGGCATGTTTTCCAGTTTTCTTTCCGAAGTGATTTTGACTTCTTTTCCATTGACAAACAGACTGCTGCCTTCTGCGTATACCTCACCGTCAAATTTTCCAAACAATGTGTCATACTTGAGGAGATGGGCTTGAGAAGCCGCGTCTCTTGGTCCATTGATCAAAACGATCTCAAAATTTGGATCTTTCATGCCTGCATAAATTCTAAAAGTATTTCTACCAATTCTGCCAAACCCGTTGATTGCTACTCTTGTTTTTCTCATGAGTCATCCTCCTTGAATGTAGTTTATTTTGTGTCATTCAATATAGCTTTTGCGACCACTTCATCCGTCACCAGGATCAGCCCCGGATGCAGCTTGCAAATTGATACAATGGCGTCTTTCTTCCCCAGTCCCCCTGCCACGGCGACCGGATTCTCTATGGTCTTGAACTGCTCAAGACTGATGCCGATGGTGCTGATTTCATACACTATCTCACCTTCGCGGTTAAAGTAATGCCCAAAAGCTTCCGCGACAGCATCTCTACTGTTAATGATACCAATTTCTTCTTGATTTAAACCACGACGTGTTGCCATTGTCATAGCATCACCAATTCCAAAGAGCAACACCGTGATATTTTTTATGAGTGCCATCAGTGCTTTAATTTCCGGTTCATTTTTGAGGCTGCTGATGGCGTCCTTGGAAAGTATATCCGGTGAAAAAAGCAGCTTATACTGGCATCCCAGCATATTGGCAAAGCGCTCCACCAAGGTATTGGCCTGGAGCTCCGCACGATTGCCCACTCCACCCCTTGCCGGAAGAATCATTGCGCCAGGCAGATGATCCTTTTCATGGCGAAAACTGTCAATCACGCTCTGAACCGTGGTTCCACCAGTGATTCCAATAATACTGTCATTATGAATAAGCTTTTTCAAGTAATGGGCTGCTGCTTTGCCAAGCTCTTTCTGAGCAGCGGTCTGATCTTCGGGATTCACAACAGGAGAAAGAATGACCTTTCGTATTCCCAGGGCCTTCTCCAGGCGCTGGGACATTTCCTTGAGCCCTGTACGATTCTGAAAATATTTCTTCAGCAATTCGTAGATTTCATACCCTTTTTTCGTCAAATACATCCCTTCAAGAGAAAAATCTACCAATCCCTGCTCTTTAAGGATCAGGGCTTCCTTACGGGCGACGCGTTCCGTCAGCCCAAGCTGCGTGGAAAGATTCCTTCTCCCAATGGGCTGATCATCATGCAGCAATGTCAGGATTCTATAGCGGGAAGCAAGTGCTTCAACCATTTCCGGTGCCGTATTTCTCAACATGTCAGCGACGTCTGACAAAAGCATTACATCTTCAGGAGCGTGGTCTGAATACATAGATACCTCCAGTTTCATTTGCTGGGACAAAATTAGTCCTTGTGTTCATTATTAGTCCCAGCAGACTTAAAAAAATATCCACTCACCTGATTTTATCACAGTTGAGCGGATATTGTAACCATATTCTGGTGACTGATTTTACTTTCGTAGATTTCTCACAAGCTTAAGTCTGACACCTTAGAAGCGCTTACGTTTGGAGGATGAAGGGATAAATAGCTCATCCCTGTACTTTGCTACAGTTCGTCTGGAAATCATGATGCCTATCTGATTCAATTCTTCCATCAAATGCTGGTCACTGAAAGGCTTTTTGGGATCCTCACGGTCTACCAGCTCCTTGATGATCTTCTTGATGGATTCAGATGAGACGCTCTCGCCCATTTCACTCGAAACACCACTTTGGAAAAAGAATTTAATTTCGTAAATACCATGAGGGCACTGAAGGTACTTTCCACTCACAGCCCTGCTGACTGTAGATTCATGAACGCCCACGCGTTCTGCAATATCCTTAAGTGTCAAGGTCTTCAGATACATTGGTCCTCTTTCAAAAAATTCCAGCTGAACTTCCACAATGGCCTCTACAACTTTATAAATCGTGTTGCGCCGCTGCTCTATACTCTTGATCAGCTTCATGGCAGAGCTCAGTTTTTTGCTGATATACTCCGAAGCGGCACTCTGTTGTTCGCTTTCCAAAATTCGCCTGTAAAAATCGTTGATGTAAAGCTTTGGCGCTGTTGAATCGCTGACCAATATGACATATTCCCCTTCGTTTTTCGTAATAACGACGTCCGGCACAACATACCGTGTTTCATCATCCACTGAAAAAGCGCGTCCGGGCTTTGGTTCAAGCGTCTTTACCAGATCACAGGCATCCTGAATTTGTTCAAGCGGCGCCCCAAGCGCTTTAGCTATATTTTGAATCCTGTTGTTTGCCAGGTCTTGAAGATGATGTTCTATGATCCCCGCTGCGAGCTTACTCAGCGCGTCATCACCTGCCATCAGCTGGATTTTGAGACATTCAGCCAAATTCCTCGCGCCAACCCCAAGGGGATCAAAGGTTTGAATAACAGAGAGAATGCGTTCGTAGTTATCTTCGGTAATTTGAAACTTCGATAAGACTTCCTCTGTCCGTAGATCCAAATAGCCATTCTTATCGATATTTTCTATCAAAAATTGCGCCACTTGATAATCCAGCCCTTTAAGATCGCTCATACACAGCTGGAAGGCAAGGTGGTCGTACAAACTCTCTTTGGTCGGTAAAAAACTCTCGTAGGAAAACTCATCATCCCGGGATTCTACCGCAACCGCGGATCCCCGTTCTCTGCTCATGCCCTGAGAAACTTCTTTCCAATTGATATTGTCAAGATCATTTGTTGAACTCTCAGACTGTGGCTTAATTGGCTCTTCAGGAACCTCTGGTGCACTGACAGCCGCGGCTTGTGAACCCTCGTCCTGAGATTGAAGCTGGAGAACGGGATTTGTCATCAGTTCTTCCTGAATGAACTCTTTCAGCTCAACAGAATTATACTGAAGAATTTCAATAGCTTGCTTCAGCTCCGCTGTCATGACCAGTTTTTGAGTCTGAACCATATTGAGGTTCATATTCATCTTCATTATACAGCAACTCCAGTCCGCTTTCAGATAGCACGCGCAAGGTGCAAAACAGCTTCAAGCACACCTCCGCCAATGCTTCTGGCCTTATCTGAGATCGTCAGGCAATGATCCTCCTCAGCCCTTGGGTCAACGTCTGCCACCTTGAAGCCTTTAGTGACATGAAGCCCTTCGCTGAGCTGCCCTCTTAAAACACCGCTTATGGTAGCTATGGCCGGTTCTCCATCCACCTCCGCCACCGCTTGACCTTCCTTAACTCTGGTACCAATTTCAACTAAAGGCTTATATAGGCCTTCTCTTGGCGCACGAATGACGCGTTCTCCAGCAAAACCGCCTATTAGACCCGGTACGGCAGTATCCGGTTCCGGAATACCCTCATAAATGACTCTGCCAAGATAATGGCCCCGCATGGTTTCTATGACGGCATGGACATCCTTGCCCGCTTCAAATCCAGGACCAAGCCCAATGACAATAGGCGCCATAGTCATAGTTGTACCCAGGTTGCGTTTGGCAATGATCGCATCCACGACCACGTCAAATCTCATTCTGCCGAGGCCCTCGAGTCGAGGATCAATAACGACAGGTACTGCACCCTGTGCCCAGACAGACTCGACATCCGGCCATTCAGTCAGAACAGCGCGTATGCCTTCCACCGTGGTTTCTCCATCAAATACGGCTTGGGCAAAAGAAACCGTCCTTCGAATTACAGAGGGTTGAGCGATTTCCACAGCCACAACCTTAAAACCCGTTTCGTGAAGCTTCGCGATCACACCTGTTGCCAGGTCGCCTGCGCCCCTTACCAGTACCCGCATGTCCTCTATACCAAGTCTCATTTGAACCTCAGCTCCTTCATGGATCTTCCGGTGGCCTCTTTCATGACTTTCAGCACCTCCGCCAAGATACTGACAGCAATTTCAGGCGGTGTTTCAGCCCCAATATCAAGACCAATTGGCGCGTGTACACGCTCTAAGACAGAGGCATCCACACCTTCCTCTTTCAAATGTTCAAGGATGATGCCAACCTTTCGCCGGCTGCCAATCAATCCAATATAGGCCGCATCAGAGTTGACAACAGCCCTTAGCGCCTTTTCATCACTGTCTTTGGTCGCTATGACAATGTACATATCAGGGTGGACGTGAACCAACCCCATGGCTTTCTCCATGTCTTCATGAACATGGATCTCCCGGGCTTCCGGAAACCGCACCGGATTTCCAAAGGCTTCTCTGTCCTCAACAATTATAACATCATATCCAAGCGCCAGGGCAAATTTATACAGGCTCATATTCACATGGCCGCCGCCTGCCAGAACGAGGGTCGGCCGTGTAACGTGAACCTCAACGAACACCTTCAGGCCACCGCCGCAATGCATGGGAAGCCCGTCCTCAGCGTCGCTGTTCAAAATCATTTCAACCATTTCAGATTTACCAAGCTTAATAGCTTCCACCGCGCGGTCAATCACCGTCTTCTCCGCCAGACCGCCGCCGATGGTTCCTATAATTTCTCCCTCTTCAAGAACAATCATTTTACCGCTGTGCCTGGGTGTTGAGCCTTTCGACTCTACAATAGTCGCCAAAGCAAAAGGCACATTAGCCTTCACTAACTCAGATGCACGTTCGTAAAGATTAAGCATAGGCCTACCCCTTTCGTCATTACTTCTCGGATATGATCATTCATGCAACACTATTATTATACCCTCAAAGTCACATAAATTGAAGGGAAAAAGAATGCGGTGAGGTTAACGATAAAAAAAGGCAGGCTGCTGATACTGTCGACCTTAAGTCTTTCAGCACGCTTGCCTGCCATAATCTATTCATATTACTTAATGATGTGCTTTATCATACGGCTGTCCGCTTGCCTTTGGCGCAACGGCTTTTCCGACAGCCCCAACAAGTACCAGAATTGTAGCCACGTACGGCAGCATTCTTAAAAATTCTGATGGAATCCAGCCAATTCCAAGGGTCGATGCCTGGATTTCTATAGCTTCTGCAAATCCGAAGAAGAGGCACGCAAGCAAAGCGCCAACGGGATGCCATTTTCCAAAGATCATAGCCGCGAGGGCTATAAAGCCTTTACCCGAAGTCATCCCTTCCCGGAACATGTTGACAGAACCAATCGAAAGCGAAGCGCCTGCGAGCCCCGCCAAGGCCCCCGAAATCATGACGCAGATATAACGGATTTTATAGACATTGATGCCCACGGTATCCGCCGCTTTGGGATGTTCGCCTACAGCACGGATTCTAAGGCCAAAAGGTGTTTTAAACAGTACAAAGTAGGCCACCGCGACGACAATAAACGCCATATAGACAAAAGGATTCAGGCCACTGAAAAAGCTGCCCAGCACAGGGATGTCATTCAGGAACTCCAGCGCTTCTGGACTTCTGGACAGCCCGCCGCGAATAGGATCCGTCTGACCGGAACGGCCATAAATAACCTCGAGGAGATAAGCTGCGAGACTCCCTGCCAGCAAATTGATGGCAACGCCGGCAACGACCTGGTTGGCCCGCAAGTGAATCGCGAGGACACCCAATATCAAGGAAGTCAGGATGCCCATGATCATAGCGAAAAGAATGGCTACCCATGGATTTGGAATATATCTGAAGGTCAGGATCGCGAAGAACGCGCCCATGATCATGATCCCTTCCAGGGCTATGTTGACAACGCCAGAGCGCTCAGTAAAAACGCCGCCCACCGACGCGAATATCAGAGGCGTTGCCAAACGCAGGGTTGAGGCGAGAATGGCCATAACAATGATCATCATTTTTCAGCCACCTCCGTTTTTGAACCTTTACGTTTGAACTTCTTTTTCAAATCCGGGAAGTACTGAAGGATCGCTTCGCCCGCAATAAAGATGATAATGATGCCTTGAATGATCCCAACAACTTCCTTTGGTATGCCGGCAATCTGCATTTTGCGTTCACCATTTGCCAAAATACCGAACAGCAGCGCGCTGGCAAGGACCCCAAGAGGATGGTTCTTTCCGACGAGCGCGACTGCGATCCCCGTAAAGCCATAGCCTGCTGACGCTGGCGCCTGGTCAACCTTGAAAGTTAAGCCTGAAATAAGCGTTGCGCCCGCAAGACCCGAAAGCATCCCTGAAATAAACATGGCTTTGATGATGTTTGCCGAAATTGAAATGCCACCGTATTCCGAAGCGAAAGGATTGCTGCCCACTGAACGGATTTCATAGCCCATGGTTGTTTTGTAAAGCAGATACCACATCACAAAGGCAGCCGCAATGGCTATAAAGATTCCGGTATGCAGACTGGAGTTCCCAAAAATAGGCAGAATATCAGACATGTTCGTTAGCCGGGCATTATCACCCAAAATGACAGAGTGTGCCTTTTGGACATCACCCTGCAGCGTTGAAGGGTTCAGCGAGGTCCGGATAAAAAAGTTGGTTAAAAATAAGGCTGTATAATTCAGCATAATGGTAACGATAACCTCGTGTACGCCAAACTTGGCCTTCAAAACACCTGGAATAGCAGCCCAGAGACCGCCGCCAAGGGCTCCGGAAGTGAGCACTAAAGGGATGAGAACTACCGCAGGCAAATCCCTGAAAATGTAACCTGCCGTCACCGTGAAAAGCGTGCCTATTATAAATTGCCCTTCCGCACCAATATTGAACAAGCCGCAACGAAACGCGAACGCTATTGACAGACCCGTAAAGATCAATGGCGTCGTTTTAAGCAAGGTTTCACCAATCCGGCTCATTCCGAACAAGCTGCCGCTGATCAAGGCGTAGTAGGCGACGAACGGGCTGTTTCCCGTTAAAATGATAAAAATTGACCCTATGAGAAAGGCAAGAAAAATGGATAACAGGGGAAATTTGAAATTATCCCACAGCTGTTCCCAACGCGTCTCAGTTGTTTTTTCCATAATCTCCCTCCTGCTTCGATGCCGCTTTTTCAAGAGAGCCGCCTGCCATCAGAATCCCGAGTTCGCGCTCAGTGGCTTCGCTGCCTTCCATGAGACCGACAATGGCCCCATCATAAATGACGGCAATCCGGTCGGCCAGCGCCATAACTTCATCCAGTTCCAATGACACGAGGAGTACCGCTTTTCCATGATCCCTTTGCTCCACCAGACGCTTATGAATAAATTCAATGGCGCCTACGTCTACACCCCGGGTAGGCTGAGAAGCAATTAAAAGCAATGGATCACGCTTCAGCTCCCTGGCCACTATCAGCTTTTGCTGATTGCCGCCTGACAAAGCACTCGCCGCTACATTCTCACTTGGTGTCCTGACGTCAAACTCTTCAATGAGGCCTAGACTGTAGGCGTGAATCTTTGGATAATCCATGATCCCATTCTTGCTGAATGGTGCCTTTCTGTGGCTGCCCAAAATTGAATTTTCGGCCAAACTATGGGACATGACAAGGCCCCGTTTTTGACGATCCTCTGGAATATGAGATATACCTTCTTCAATGATGTCTTTTGTATGCGCTTTGAAAATATCTTTGCCTGAAAAGATAATTTTCCCGGATTCCGGTTTTCTAAGGCCTGTGAGAACTTCAACAAGCTCTGTCTGACCGTTGCCGTCAACGCCTGCGATTGCCAGAATCTCGCCTGAGCGGACCTCAAAGCTGCAGCCTTTGAGAACCGGAACTTTTCTATTGTTAAGGCACTTCAAGTCTTCAACTTTGAGAAGGACTTCGCCAGGTGCCTGGTCTTCCTTGTCCACCTCGAGCTGTACCTTGCGTCCCACCATAAGCTCTGCCAACTGATCAACAGAAGTATTCTCGTTGACGAGGGTCTCGACATTTTTCCCGCGCCGGATGACTGTGACCCGGTCGCTGAGGGCCATGACCTCTTTGAGCTTATGGGTGATTAAAACGATGGATTTCCCCTGATCTGTAAGCCTATGCATGATGGTTCCCAGCTCTTCAATTTCCTGAGGTGTCAGTACGGCAGTAGGCTCGTCAAGAATGAGGATCTCAGCGCCTCTGTAGAGGGCTTTTAGTATTTCGACACGCTGTTGCATGCCAACCGTTATATCGTGAATAACAGCATCCGGATCGACCTGTAATCCATACAGATCAGATATCTTACGAACATCCTGCCTTGCTTTTTCTATATCGAGGACGATACCTTTTTTGGGTTCAGACCCAAGGATGATATTTTCCGCCACTGTAAAAGGTTCCACAAGCATAAAATGCTGATGCACCATACCTATGCCATAGCTGATCGCAACATTGGGATCCTTGATGTCAACTTTCTTTCCATGAATATAAATTTCGCCGGAAGTCGGCGTATAAAGTCCGTATAACTGATTCATCAGCGTGGATTTCCCCGCGCCATTTTCCCCAAGCAAAACATGGATTTCCCCCTGTTCCAGGGTGAAGTCCACTTCATCATTCGCAATGACATTAGGAAATTTCTTTGTGATTTTTTTCATTTCAACGACATGAGGCACTTTTAATCCCTCCACTCATTTCGATAAAAATTGAGTCGGATGTCGTGACATCCGACTCATAAAAACTAGCCCATTATTAGAGTGACGGTGCGACAAAAGCATTGAATTCAGCTTCTGTCTGTGGCACTGTAAATTCACCGTTCTTGATGGCTTCCATGTACTTATCCGCTTCAGCCTTCAGATCATCCGTCAGGTTGCCGGCGTCATCAGAGTAACCAATACCGTTGTTTGCAATATCGAAGGTGTGGACCGTACCGGTAAAGCTTCCGTCTATAACTTCTTTTGTAACCGCATAGACGCTCTCATCCACACGTTTGATCATGGAGCAGAGGACGTTTGTAGGAGAAAGCGCAGATTGGTCCTGGTCGACGCCAATTGCCCAGAAGCCTTGCTCCTCAGCAGCTTGAATCAGACCGACACCAACGCCGCCTGCAGCGTGGAAAATGACGTCAGCGCCAGCTTGGTGCTGAACAATGGCAATTTCCTTGCCCTTCGCAGAATCATCAAACGAATCCGCGTAGTTGACAAAGACTTCTGCGTCAGGATTGACTGCTTTGACACCGGCGCGGAAGCCATACTCGAATTTCTCGATCAATGGGAACTTCAAACCGCCAATAAAACCGACTTTGTTTGTTTCAGTCTTCATGCCAGCAATAACGCCGACGAGGAATGAACCTTCGTGCTCCGCGAAAGTAATGGAAGCGACGTTAGGCATTTCAACGACTGAGTCGACCAGGGCGAACTTTTGCTCTGGGAATTTCTCAGCAGCTTGCATCATTGCTTCGTTAAAGAGGAAGCCTACGCCAATGATCAGCTCGACATTTTCCTCAGAGAACGAAGTCAGGTTTGGCAGATAGTCATCCGCAGTCGTCGATTCGAGAACTTTGCGCTCGATCCCAAAATCCGTCACAGCGCGCTCAAGGCCATACCATGCGGAGTCGTTGAAAGATTGGTCTCCAAGACCGCCTGTATCTGTAATCATGCCTACGACGACGCTTTCCTTTGTTTCTCCGCATCCTGCAAGCGCTCCGGCTGCAAGGACTACGATGAGCAGTAATGCAAATAACTTCTTCATCATCCCGTTCCTCCTCATTTTTCAGGTTGTGCCATATGTCCTTTTTCTATCGCAAAAAAATTCACCAGAAGACTTACAACACAGATCTACTGCTGCGTCAATTGCCCGCATTCGAACATTTCCGTAGTTGTCTAAAATCTTAACTGGCGCGATCCTTGCACTCTATTAAGGACAGGCTTCCCCTCATGTTGTTGAACACACTTTAATTATATCCAAAAATGGCTGTAAGTATCAAGCTTAAGCTATAATTTTTTAGCAATTTGAAACTTTTGGAATCAATGACCCCTGCTTTTCTAACCTGTTTTGATGTTTGCTCCCCCCCAACCTTCAAAAAAAGCGTTTGGTTGGGGACAGTCCCCAACCAAACGCCTTCTTTAAACATTTTTTCCCTTCAATTAGCAAGGGTCTGCTTCTTTTGAAACATAGCCTGCGTCCGCAAGCACTTTAATGGAAATTTCGAGCTTGTCCTCAGCGAC
>NZ_FMWL01000033.1 GCF_900103005.1 Acidaminobacter hydrogenoformans DSM 2784
GTCTTACCGTGGTCAACGTGACCAATCGTTCCAATATTGACGTGTGGCTTGTTTCTAAGAAACTTTTGCTTACCCATTTTTGGATTTCCTCCCTTAAAGTCGGCTTCAGCCGACAGACTTAGTCTCTATTACTTCTTACCCATAATCTTTTCAGCTATACTGTTTGGAACTTGCTCATAGTGGCTGAAGACCATTACATAGTTGCCTCGGCCCTGAGATGCGGAACGCAGGTCCGTCGCGTAGCCGAACATTTCCGAAAGCGGCACGTGAGCTCTGATGACCTGGTTGCCATGAACCATTTCCATGCCTTCGAGCTTACCGCGGCGGGAGTTAAGGTCGCCCATGACATCACCGAGGTACTCTTCAGGGACGGTAACTTCAACCTTCATATAAGGCTCGAGAAGAATAGGATTAGCTTTCTTAAGCGCTTCTTTTATGGCAATGGAACCGGCAATTTTAAACGCCATTTCCGAGGAGTCAACTTCGTGATAAGAACCGTCATACAGCTCAACATGAATGTCGACCACTTCAAAACCAGCCATGACGCCGTTGGAAAGGGATCCCTGAACACCTTGGTTGACTGGCTCAATGTATTCCTTTGGAATAGCACCGCCAGTAACAACGTTCTCGAACGTATAGCCAACTGCAGGCTTGTTCGGACGAACACGAATCTTGACATGTCCGTACTGACCACGACCGCCGGACTGCTTGGAGTATTTGTAGTCAATGTCAGCTTCGCCTGAAATCGTTTCTTTGTAAGCAACCTGAGGCGCGCCAATATTTGCTTCTACTTTAAATTCTCTGAGAAGTCTGTCGACAATGATCTCGAGGTGGAGTTCACCCATACCCGCGATGATTGTTTGGCCAGTTTCTTCATCTGTATAAGTCTTGAAGGTTGGGTCTTCTTCTGCCAACTTTGAAAGCGCTATGCCCATTTTCTCCTGACCAGCCTTGGTCTTAGGCTCAATAGCCACTCGGATAACAGGATCCGGGAAGTCCATGGACTCGAGGATAATTGGCTTACTTTCGTCGCAAAGCGTGTCGCCTGTCGTCGTAAACTTAAGGCCAACCGCAGCTGCAATGTCACCTGAATAGACCATTTCGATTTCTTCACGCTTATTGGCGTGCATTTGGAGAATACGGCTGATGCGCTCTTTCTTGCCCTTAGTCGCATTGAAGACATACGAACCAGACTGAAGCGTGCCGGAATAGACGCGGAAGAAGGAAAGTCTTCCAACGTAAGGGTCTGTCATAATCTTGAAAGCGAGCGCAGCGAAAGGCTCGCTGTCTGATGATGGTCTCTCGTCCTCTTCGCCGTCCAAATCTACACCCTTTATGGAAGGTACATCCAAAGGAGATGGCAGGAAATCTACAACCGCGTCGAGCATCAGCTGTACGCCTTTGTTCTTGTAAGAAGAACCGCAGAGGACAGGAACGACAAGATTGCTGATTGTTGCGAGTCGAAGGCCTCTCATGATCTCTTCATAAGTGAATTCTTCGCCCTCAAGGTACTTCATCATCAGCTCTTCGTCGCCTTCAGCAACAGCTTCCATGAGTTTTGCACGCGCTTCAACTGCTTGATCCATGTACTCTGCTGGAATATCAACGATTTCAACATCAGTTCCAAGATCATCTCTGTAAATTCGCGCCTTCATGTCAATCAGTGTGATGATGCCAACGAATTTATCTTCAGCGCCAATTGGCAGCTGAATAGGCACAGCGTTTGCGTGCAGTCTGTCGTGCATCATGCCCACAACGCGCTCGAAGTTAGCGCCAGTGATATCCATTTTATTGATATAGGCAATTCGTGGAACGCCGTAGCGGACCGCTTGACGCCATACTGTTTCAGATTGTGGCTCAACGCCGCCTTTAGCGCAGAAGACAGCAACCGTTCCGTCAAGAACACGGAGGGAGCGCTCAACCTCTACTGTAAAGTCAACGTGACCCGGTGTATCAATAACGTTTATGCGATGGTCTTTCCATTGGCAAGTCGTCGCAGCAGACGTAATAGTAATCCCGCGCTCCTGCTCTTGCTCCATCCAGTCCATAGTCGCGCCGCCGTCATGAACTTCGCCGATCTTGTGCGTTTTACCAGTATAGTAAAGAATCCGCTCTGTCGTCGTTGTCTTTCCAGCGTCGATATGGGCCATGATGCCAATGTTTCTTGTCATATCAAGCGTAAATTCTCTTGGCATATGAGTCCTCCTTCACCAAGGTGATGCGATTGCAAACAATAAGGGAAGGTGTTTGCACCTTACCAGCGGTAATGTGCAAACGCCTTATTTGCTTCAGCCATTTTGTGCGTGTCTTCTCTTTTCTTGACAGCAGCACCAGAGTTGCTGGCAGCATCAAGAATTTCCTTGGCGAGCTTATCCGTCATGGTTTTCTCGCCGCGCTTGCGCGCATAAGTGATCAACCATCTGAGGCCGAGCGTTTGTCTTCTCTCCGGACGAACTTCTACCGGCACCTGATAGTTGGAACCGCCGACACGTCGAGCTCTGACTTCGAGGACCGGCATGATATTTCCGAGCGCCTCTTCGAAGACTTCGAGTGCATTCCGGCCGGTTTTCTCCGCTACTGCTTCAAACGCGTCATAGACGATACGTTGAGCAGTACCGCGTTTACCGTCATACATGATAGTGTTGATAAGCTTCGTGACGACCTTGCTGCCGTATACTGGATCCGGCAAAACTTCTCTTTTTGGTACATTTCCTTTTCTAGGCACGATACTTCCCTCCTTAAAATAATTCTTTCATCGGTACTCGACATAGTGACTATGCCGTTGTGCGCTAATCGACTTATATAAAGCCTCTCCCGAGTCGGAAGAGGCATCTTTGGTCGTCAATGATTAGCTTTTCTTCTTAGGTCTCTTAGCACCGTATTTGGATCTCGACTGCTGACGGTTTGCAACGCCAGATGTATCGAGAACACCACGGACGATATGGTAACGCACACCTGGCAGGTCTTTTACCCTACCGCCTCTAATGAGGACAACGCTGTGCTCTTGCAGGTTGTGACCGACACCCGGGATGTAGGCAGTTACCTCCATACCGTTGGAAAGTCTGACCCTCGCAACTTTTCTGAGCGCTGAGTTAGGTTTCTTAGGCGTTACAGTCTTAACAGATGTACAAACACCGCGCTTCTGAGGTGAACTTTGCTCAACAGCCGCTTTTCTAAGCGTGTTGAACGTTCTTTGAAGCGCAGGTGAAGTAGATTTGTATTCAACTTTCTCTCTGCCCTTACGGATTAATTGGTTGATTGTTGGCATTCTTGCACCTCCTTCCAGAATTAAGATTCTTGATTCATTAAAACTGCTGTCGCAGCACCAACGTCAATTTTACACGCTTTTCCAAGTTCTTTCATAGTATCGATATATTCGATCGGAACTGAAAACTGAGCTGCCAATTCAACAAGAGGTCGAATGACATGCTGTTCAGCATCTTTGGCAATGTACAAAACGACTGCCTTTCCGCTGGTAACGGCTTTATATGACTGTTTGACGCCGACACGCAGGTTGTAACCTGAGGCAATCTCCAGCATGAGGGTGGCCTCCCATTCTATTGTTGGGAACTCGCTCACATGCGCACTCAATTATTTTAACACCGAGTTTAAACACTGTCAACTAAATTATCGTTAGTTGGCAGTGCTTAACTCGATGAAAGAAGCTGTTAAAAATCCATTTCGTCAACAGGCTCCTCACTAATAACTGGTGGCTGGATCGCGATTTCACGATATTTCTTCATCCCTGTACCCGCTGGAATCAGTTTTCCAATGATGACATTTTCTTTAAGGCCAATTAAGCGATCCTCTTTGCCATTGATGGCAGCTTCTGTCAAAACTCGGGTTGTCTCTTGGAACGATGCAGCGGACAGGAAAGACTCCGTTGCGAGGGATGCTTTTGTAATGCCGAGGAGTGTACGATTTCCTGTTGCAGGCGTTCCACCATTGGCAATAATGCGCTCGTTCTCGTCGAGGAATTCTCTGTAGCTGCTGACACCGCCAGGCAACAGGAGGGAGTCTCCAGGATCATCAATTTTTACCTTCGAAAGCATCTGCTTGACAATGATTTCGATGTGCTTGTCATTGATGTCAACGCCCTGGAGGCGGTATACGCGCTGAACCTCTTTGGTGATATATTCCTGGACACCTCGAACACCTACGACCCTCAACAGGTCATGAGGATTGATGGAGCCTTCTGTAATCAAGTCGCCAGCTTCTACACGGTCGCCTTCTTTTACCTTGATTCGGGAGCCAAAGACAATTTGGGAAATACTTTGCTCGCCATCCTCACGTGTAATCACAACTTCGCGTTTCTTCTTGGTTTCTCTGAACGCAACAACCCCGTCGACTTCAGCGATAACCGCCTGGCCTTTTGGTTTTCTTGCTTCAAAAAGCTCCTCGACACGCGGAAGACCCTGTGTGATGTCACCGCCGGCGACACCGCCGGTGTGGAAGGTTCTCATGGTCAGCTGCGTACCCGGTTCGCCGATCGACTGAGCTGCAATGATTCCGACAGCTTCACCGACGTTGACGGACTTTCCGGTCGCAAGGTTGATGCCGTAGCATTTGCTGCAGACGCCATAAGGCGTATCGCAAGTCAATACTGTCCGGACATAAACTTTTTCTATGCCGGCATTTACAACTTTTTCTGCGTGTTGATCCTGAATCATTGTATCTGCCGAAACCAGCAGCTCGCCTGTTTCAGGATGAAGGATATCTACAGCAGGATATCTGCCCATTATACGCTCGGCAAGTGATTCAATCACTTCATTGCCGTCCTTGAATGCCGCGACCCAAATTCCCGAGGTCGTTCCGCAGTCAATATCCCGTACTATGACATCCTGACTGACATCGACGAGGCGGCGGGTCAAGTATCCGGAGTCAGCCGTCCGAAGCGCTGTATCCGCGAGACCCTTACGGGCACCTGTCGTCGAAATAAAGTATTCAAGGACTGTCAGTCCTTCACGGAAGTTAGAGACAATTGGAATCTCAACTGTTTTACCGAGGGCGTTGGCCATCAGGCCACGCATCCCTGCCAGCTGGCGGATCTGGTTCTTACTTCCCCGCGCGCCGGAGTGGGCCATGATCTTGACATTGTTCAGACGGTCAAGGCTGTCCATGAGGACTTCAGTGACGTCATCCGTTGTCTTTGTCCATGTCTCAATAACTTTTTCGTAACGCTCTTCATCAGAGATCAAGCCGCGTCTATAAGCTTTCTGATACTTTTCAACCATAACCCTGGCTTCGTTGACGAGCTCCCATTTCTCTTTTGGTATATCCATGTCAGAAACGGAAATAGTGATGGCACCCTTTGTGGAATACCGGAAGCCCATTTCCTTCATATGGTCAAGAATGTTGGCCGTAATCGTATTGCCGTGGGTCTTGAAGCATTTGCCTATGATTTCTTCGAGCTTCTTCTTTGTACAAAGGAAGTCGACTTCAAGCGCGTTCGGATATTCCGCACGATTGACGAAACCGAGGTCCTGAGGAATCTTCTCATTAAAGATAAACCGGCCAACAGTGCTCTCGATCAGAATTGGAGCGCCTGTGACAACATCTTTTCTGCGAAGCTTAACTTTGGCGTGAAGGCTGACAGCCTTGTTTTCGTATGCCAGCATCATTTCATCAAAGTCCTTGTAAGCCGAGCCTTCGCCTTTTGCGCCATCAATATCCACAGTCAGATAATAAGCACCCAATACCATGTCCTGTGTAGGCGTTGTAATAGGTGAGCCGTCTTTAGGCGCGAGGATATTATTGACAGAGAGCATGAGGAACCGGGCTTCTGCCTGGGCTTCAACGGAAAGCGGCACGTGAACTGCCATCTGGTCGCCGTCAAAGTCTGCGTTGTATGCGGTACAGACGAGCGGATGAAGCCGGATTGCTTTGCCTTCAACCAGAACAGGCTCAAAGGCCTGAATGCCCAGTCTGTGCAGCGTAGGTGCACGGTTCAGGAGAACCGGATGATCCTTGATGACATCTTCAACAATGTCCCAAACCTCTGGCCGCACACGTTCAACCATTCGTTTTGCGCTCTTGATGTTATGGACATACCCTTCCTTGACAAGCCGCTTCATGACAAAAGGCTTGAACAGTTCGAGCGCCATCTTTTTAGGAAGACCGCACTGATAGAATTTCAGCTCCGGCCCAACGACTATAACCGAACGGCCCGAGTAGTCAACACGCTTTCCGAGAAGGTTCTGACGGAAACGTCCTTGCTTTCCTTTAAGCATGTCGGAAAGGGACTTGAGTGGCCGGTTGCCCGGCCCGGTTACCGGCCTGCCGCGTCTGCCGTTGTCAATCAAAGCGTCAACGGCTTCCTGGAGCATTCTTTTTTCGTTTCGCACAATAATGTCCGGCGCGCCAAGCTCAAGAAGGCGCTTAAGCCGATTGTTCCTGTTAATCACCCGTCGGTACAGGTCATTCAGGTCAGAAGTTGCGAACCTGCCGCCGTCCAGCTGAACCATTGGTCTGAGATCAGGCGGGATGACCGGAATGACATCAAGGATCATCCAGGTCGGATTATTGCCGGATTTTCTGAACGCCTCGACCACTTCGAGCCGGCGAATTGCGCGAACACGCTTCTGGCCTGTGCTGTCTTCAAGTCTCGCGCGGAGCTCTTTGCTGAGCTCTTCGAGATCAATCTTCATTAGGATTTCCTGGACAGCCTCAGCACCCATAGCAGCTTTGAAGAGATTTCCAAACTTATCCCGGTTTTCCTGATACTCGCGTTCAGAAAGCAATTGCTTGAACGCGAGTCCGGATTCACCTGGGTCGGTGACAATATAGGACGCGAAGTAGAGTACTTTTTCGAGGGAGCGCGGTGACATATCAAGCAGGATACCCATCTTTGACGGGATCCCCTTGAAGTACCAGATGTGTGAGACAGGCGCCGCCAGTTCAATGTGGCCCATTCTCTCACGCCTTACCTTAGCTTTTGTAACTTCGACGCCACAGCGATCACAAACGACGCCTTTATAACGGACGCGTTTGTATTTGCCGCAGTGACACTCCCAGTCCTTAGTCGGACCAAATATTTTTTCACAGAACAGCCCTTCTTTCTCGGGCTTAAGGGTTCTATAGTTGATCGTTTCCGGTTTTTTGACCTCACCTTTGGACCAAGAACGGATCTTGTCCGGTGAAGCCAAGCCAATTTTGATCGAGTCAAAATTCGTGAACTCTAGCAAGGGCATTCCTCTCCCTTCGGATATCAGTCTTCTTTGTCAAAGAGATCTTCGTTCTGTATGCCGAGATCTTCATCCTCATCATCGTAAATCGAAGCTTCGCTGTAACCTTCGCTCACTTCGCGCTGCGCATCCTCGCGGATGTAGAGATCATGCTGCGGCAATTCGTCTTCAAGGAGATCTGTCTGAAGGATCGCGCCGTCATCATCATCTTCGCGGATTTCAATTTCACCGGCATCGTCTCTCAGGACCTTCACGTCGAGCGCCAGGGACTGAAGCTCTTTGATCAGGACTTTGAAGGACTCTGGAATACCCGGTTCAGGGATGTTCTCACCTTTAACAATGGCTTCATAGGCTTTTACACGCCCTACGACGTCATCTGACTTAACCGTGAGGATTTCCTGAAGTGTGTGTGCCGCGCCATAGGCCTCAAGTGCCCAGACCTCCATCTCACCAAACCGCTGACCGCCGAACTGCGCCTTGCCGCCCAGTGGCTGCTGCGTCACAAGGGAGTAAGGGCCAGTACTTCTGGCGTGAATCTTGTCGTCTACGAGATGGTGGAGCTTAAGCATATACATGTAGCCTACAGTAACGTTGTTGTCGAAGAAATCACCTGTTCTTCCGTCCCGGACACGCAGTTTGCCGTCCCGCGGATAACCAGCCTGCTCGAGAATATCCATAATCTGGATTTCGTTCGCGCCGTCGAAGACCGCTGTCGCGATTTTCCAACCAATTTTTTTAGCAGCAAGTCCAAGGTGAATTTCAAGGACCTGACCAATGTTCATACGCGATGGAACGCCAAGCGGATTGAGAACAACCTGAAGTGGTGTCCCATCCTCAAGGAATGGCATATCTTCCTCAGGTAAAATTCTGGAAATAACACCTTTATTCCCGTGACGGCCTGCCATTTTGTCGCCTACGTTGATTTTTCTCTTTTTAGCAATATAAACTCTGACGAGGATATTGACGCCCGGCGGCAGCTCATCGCCATTCTCGCGCGTAAACACTTTGACATCGACAATAATGCCGGATTCGCCGTGAGGCACGCGCAGGGATGTATCCCGAACTTCCCTGGCTTTCTCACCAAAGATCGCTCTCAAGAGCCGCTCTTCTGCGGTCAGTTCAGTCTCGCCTTTTGGCGTTACTTTACCCACGAGAATATCCCCGGAAATAACCTCCGCACCAATTCGGATAATGCCGCGTTCATCAAGGTTTTTAAGCGCGTCATCACTGACGTTTGGAATGTCTCGCGTTATTTCTTCCGGCCCAAGCTTGGTATCCCGGGCTTCAGCTTCATATTCCTCAATGTGGATTGAGGAAAGAACGTCATATTTGACAAGTTCTTCGCTAAGAAGAATCGCGTCTTCGTAATTGTAACCCTCCCAGGTCATGAAACCAATCAGGAGGTTTGCGCCGAGGGCTATTTCACCTTCGTCCGTTGAAGGGCCGTCTGCTATGATATCGCCGGCTTGAACCCGCGCGCCCTTCATGACCAAAGGCTTTTGGTTGATACATGTGCCCTGGTTGGAACGCTTGAATTTGAGGAGCTTATGCTTCTCCTTCGAGCCGTCATCACATTTTATGACGATTTCCTCCGCGGAAACGAAATGTACCATGCCGTCTTTTTGAGCAATTTCGACAACACCGGAGTCTTTTGCAGCAATATATTCAATGCCCGTCCCAATAATAGGGGCCTGGGTCACCACGAGCGGCACAGCCTGACGCTGCATGTTGGAACCCATCAGCGCGCGGTTGGCGTCGTCGTTCTCAAGGAATGGGATCATAGCCGTCGCGACAGAGACCATTTGTTGGGCTGATACTTCCATCAAGTCAACTTCTCCCGCAGGGAAAAGTTTGATGTCCGCTTTCCTGCGGCAAACGACAGAGCTGTTCTCGAACCAGTTATTTTCATCAAGCCGCTCATTCGCTGGCGCAATGACGAATTTTTCTTCTGTGTCCGCTGTAAAATAGACGACTTCCTCCGTCACGACATTCTTTTCTTTGTCGATCAGTCGGTATGGCGACTCAATAAAACCATATTCATTAATTTGGGCGTACGTACTCAAGGAGCCAATCAAACCAATGTTTGGACCCTCTGGTGTTTCAATAGGACACATACGGCCGTAATGGGAATGGTGAACGTCCCGGACTTCGAAGCCCGCGCGTTCTCTTGAGAGACCGCCAGGTCCAAGGGCTGACAATCTGCGCTTATGCGTCAGCTCTGCCAGCGGATTCGTCTGGTCCATAAACTGAGACAGCTGAGAGCTTCCAAAAAACTCCTTGATGGAAGCCACAACAGGACGAATGTTGATCAGCGCCTGAGGCGTGATGGTTTCCATGTCCTGGATTGTCATCCGCTCACGGACGACACGCTCCATTCTTGACAGGCCAATTCGGAACTGATTCTGAAGCAGCTCGCCGACAGAGCGAATTCTTCTGTTGCCAAGGTGGTCTATATCATCAACATCTCCAATACCGTGGGCAACATTCAAAATGTAGCTGATAGAAGCTAAAATATCATCTACAATAATGTGCTTGGGCGTCAGCTCTCGGAGACGTTCTTTGATCGCATCCATAATCTCTGTTTCAGTTTCAGCGTGATTTAAAATATCCATGAGCACAGGATAATAAACCTTATCCGGCACACTAATGCCTGTAACGTTAGGCACATAAACGGATAGATCCACAAAGCGGTTGCCCACAACGCGGACAATTTTGTCGTCTTCCGCATAGACATCAACAAAGCGCATACCTGAGTTTTCAATGGCAAACGCCTTTTGGCGGCTGATCTTTTGATCTTTTTCGAGCAGGAGCTCTCCAGTATTTGCATCAATGATATCCTGCGCCGTAATGGCACCTTCTATACGATTGCTGAGTCCAAGCTTCTTGTTGAACTTATATCTCCCGACCTTGGCGAGATCGTATCTTTTCTCATCAAAGAAAAGAGACTGGATCAAGCTCCTTGCGCTGTCCACCGTTGGTGGTTCGCCCGGACGAAGCTTTTTGTAAATTTCGAGAAGTGCCTCTTCCTCAGACCGGGTACTGTCTTTGTCGAGTGTCTTAAGAAGTCTCTCGTCTTCACCGAACATTGAAATGATTTCCTGATCTGAAATATAGCCCAGAGCCCTGATCAAAATAGTCATAGGCAGTTTCCTGGTACGGTCGATTCTAACCGACAGGATGTCGTTGGAATCTGTTTCATACTCCAACCAAGCGCCGCGGTTCGGTATAACCGTTGTCGAGTAAAGCTTTGTCCCGACCTTGTCGAGCTTCATGTCGTAGTAAGTGCCGGGAGACCTGACGAGCTGGCTTACAATGACGCGCTCCGCGCCATTGATTATGAACGTGCCTTTGTCTGTCATGAGTGGGAAATCGCCCATAAAGACTTTCTGCTCTTTCACTTCTCCGGTTTCCTTGTTGACGAAACGGACTTGGACTTTGAGCGGAACCGCATAGTTCACATCCCGTTCCTTACATTCCTCTACGTCATACTTGGATTCTTTTTCCAACTCGTAATCGATAAATTCCAAAACGAGATTCCCGGTGTAATCCTGGATTGGAGAAATATCCTCGAAAGCCTCCATAAGGCCTTCCTCGAGAAACCACTGAAAGGACTTCTTTTGAATCTCGATCAGATTCGGAATGTCAATCAGCTTGCCAATCGTAGAAAAGCTCATTCTCGTCTTGCTTCCGAGTTGTATAGGCTGTGGCATCAAGTCTTCACCCCTCATAAATAGTCAGACAGAACACAATAAAAAACAACAGTTTATAAATAATTTCAAGCGTTTTACAAAAAATAACGATAAAACGCCATCTTAATAATGACATTCTACATACATACTTATGGCATTATAAAATAATAGCACAGTGACTGATTGAAGTCAACAATAGTTATTCAAAACTTCGAACTTTCTCGCTCAAGCTGCTCAAAAACGGACTGCCGATAGTAGGCTGCTGCACACCCGCCATTACAACACAATTCGGCAGTGTTCTTCAACAGCTTCAAGCGAAAACAAGGGATCGTCCGGCTGCATTCGCTGAGCAGGACAATCCCTTGACGACAATTGCTGAATTACTTGAGTTCGACAGTAGCGCCAGCGCCTTCGAGGGCAGCTTTAACTTTGTCAGCTTCTTCTTTAGGAAGCTGCTCTTTGACTGCCTTTGGAGCAGTATCAACGAGCTCTTTAGCTTCTTTAAGACCAAGGCCCGTAAGTTCGCGGACAACCTTGATAACTTCGATTTTCTTAGCGCCTGGAGCTGTGAGGATAACGTCAAACTCTGTTTTCTCTTCAGCAACAGGACCTGCAGCTGCAGCGCCAACAACAACTGGTGCAGATGCGGATACGCCAAACTCTTCTTCACATGCTTTGACGAGCTCGTTGAGTTCGAGCACAGTCATACCTTTGATTGCTTCAATAATTTGCTCTTTTGTTAACATTTAGGTACACCTCCATAGAATCATGTTTCAGGATGCGGCTGGCATAATCCAGCCAGATTTTGTATTAAGCCGTTTGACCTTCTTGCTTGTCGATAATGTTCTGCAAGAGATATGCAAAATTCGAAATAGGCGATTTGACACTGCCGAGGAATTTCGCAATAAGCACTTCGCGTGATGGAATATCCGCAATTGCTTTAATACCATCAACATCATAGTACGTACTCTCAATGACACCTGACTTGAGCTCAAGATTCTTATGATCTTTTGCAAAGTCTTTGAGAATTTTAGCTGGAACAACCGGATCGCCAAAGCCGAATGCGATTGCATTAGGGCCCGTAAGATCCTTTGTGATCGTTTCGAAGTCAGTGCCTTCGAGCGCGAGCTTTACAAGGTTGTTCTTGTAGATCTTGTAATCGACGCCAGCTTCTCTGAAAATTTTTCTAAGCTCTGTAGCTTCCTCAACTTTGAGGCCGCGGTAGTCGACAACGACGACCGATTTAGCTTGTTCAAATTTTTCTTTGATTTCCTGGACGATCAATTTCTTTTTATCAAAGTTATTAGACATCAGTCCACCTCCTCTGTGACCTGTCTGGAACAAAAAACCTCTCTTCCGTAGACAAGAGAGGTTATAAGCAAAATAAGTTGCTCTATAATTGACCTCGGTAGGATATTAAGCACAAAAGGCACCTACTGTCTACGGTGTATATTCGATTGTATGTCCGGTACTGAGTCCTCGGGTATTGTATCACCTTATTGGCGGTACGTCAACCTTCAGATTACAGCTTCGCGGCATTGATGCGAATGCCCGGGCTCATAGTGCTTGCCACCGTGACACTGCGCAGGTAAGTTCCCTTTGCTGCAGCTGGCTTTGCTTTTACAAGCGCGTCCATAATCACTCGGAAGTTCTCGACAAGCTTTTCATCTTCGAATGAAATTTTACCAATGACAACATGAACAATGTTCGTTTTGTCAAGTCGGTACTCAACTTTACCAGCTTTGATTTCATTGACCGCACGTGCGATATCAAATGAAACAGTGCCGGATTTTGGGTTTGGCATCAGGCCTTTAGGACCGAGCACACGGCCGAGTCGGCCGACGAGACCCATCATGTCAGGTGTTGCGACCATGACATCAAAGTCGAACCAGTTTTCATTCTGAATTTTGCTGATCATGTCTTCTGCGCCTACGAAATCTGCGCCTGCATTTTCAGCTTCTACTGCTTTTTCGCCCTTGGCAATAACAAGGACCTTTTTGGTTTTACCGATGCCATGCGGCAATACGACTGCGCCACGAACCTGCTGGTCTGCGTGACGACCGTCTACGCCAAGTCTGACGTGGACTTCAACTGTCTCATCAAATTTAGCTCGAGCGAGCTTTTTGACGAGAGAAATAGACTCATCAACGTCATAGAGCTTGCCGGCTTCGATGAGCTTGGCAGCCTCGGCATAATGTTTTCCAACTTTAGCCATTCTTTTTTTCCTCCTCGTGGTATTAGCGGATATCCTCCCACTGATTGTCCAGGAATTATTCCTCGACAACGACGCCCATGCTTCGGGCAGTACCCATGACCATGCTCATTGCGGCTTCAATGCTGCCTGCAGTGAGGTCTGGCATCTTCTGCTCAGCGATTTGACGGACTTGGTCCTTGGAAATCGTCGCTACTTTTGTTTTGTTCGGTACACCTGATCCGCTTTCGATGTTGCATGCCTTCTTAATGAGGACAGCAGCCGGCGGTGTTTTGGTGATGAACGAGTAAGATCTGTCCTGATAGATCGTGATCACGACCGGGATAATGAGCCCTGTCTGATCTGCAGTTTTTGCGTTGAAGTCTTTGCAGAACTGCATGATGTTGACGCCGTGCTGACCAAGCGCTGGACCAACTGGTGGAGCCGGAGTCGCTTTGGCGGCAGGAATCTGAAGTTTGACCATACCTGTAACTTTTTTAGCCATCTTAATTACACCTCCTTGATAAAAAGATGTCAGTGAATGAACTGGATGTAACCACCAGTTACGTCGTGTCTCTGACGATCCATCTTATATAAAAAGCCGGTTAAAGCTTTTCAATCTGATCGAATTCCAGCTCAACCGGGGTCTCCCGGCCAAACATTTCGATTCTAACTTTGACGGTCTGTTTTTCTGGATGAATTTCTTCAATAGCGCCGGAAAAATTCTGGAATGGTCCATAAACCACCTGAATAACGTCGCCTTTTTTGAATTCAACATGTACGACCCTGTGTTTCTCAATCCCCATTTTCCTGACTTCATCCTCTGTCAATGGAATGGGTTTTGAACCAGGTCCGACAAAACCTGTGACGCCGCGCGTATTTCTGACGACATACCACGATTCATCTGTCATGAACATTTTCACCAGGACATAACCCGGAAAAATTTTGCGGGATTTCGTCTTTCGCTTGCCATTTTTGATCTCGGTAACGTCTTCGGTTGGAACGGCGACTTCGAGGATTATGTCATCCATGCCGCGGTTTTCAACTATTTTTTCAATGTTGGCTTTAACTTTATTTTCGTGTCCCGAATACGTATGGACAACGTACCACTTCGCTTTTTCAGACATAATACGACCGGTTGTCTTAAGACAACCTCTGCCCTCCTTCCTTCAACTTATCCTTCCAAGATCCTAAAGGAACAGGTTCAGTCCGGAAGTGAATATTGAGTCTACTGCCCAGAGGAACACAGCCATCATAATGCACATGACTACGACCACCGTCGTATAGGAAACCATGTCTTTTCGATTCGGCCAGTTGACCTTCTTAAGCTCCGCCTTTACACCCTTGAAAAACGAAGTGCTCTTCTTGGCTGTAGGATTTGATTGTGTTGTCATCTTATCACACCTTCACCTTTATACTCGAAGCGAAGTACTACTTCGTTTCCTTGTGTGCCGTGTGTTTCTTGCAGAACTTGCAGTACTTTTTGATTTCAAGTCTGTCCGGATCGTTTTTCTTGTTCTTGGACGTATTGTAGTTACGCTGTTTACACTCCGTGCAAGCCAAAGTAATATTGAGTCTCACCTAAAACACCTCCTATAGGTTGGTTTATTATATTTGAGAGCGCACTCTTCTCCAGTGTAGCATTACTGAATTAATCTATCACAGTTTAATTTCAGTGTCAACCTAAAAAAGAGAAGCATGACAAATAAAGAGCCTGTTTTTGGACTCCAAGTGCTCCCGGAGAATTTGAAAGAGCCAGGTTGCCTGGCTCTTTCCGGATGACCATATTTGATCTTTTATGCTTAAATTTACTTGATGATCTTAATGACGGAGCCGGCGCCAACCGTACGGCCACCCTCACGGATGGAGAACTTGAGGCCTTCTTCAACAGCGATCGGTGAGATCAGCGTGATCGTCATCTCGATGTTGTC
>NZ_FMWL01000006.1 GCF_900103005.1 Acidaminobacter hydrogenoformans DSM 2784
TAATTGCATATTTAGCTTGAATATCCCGTAAAGAGGCATTCCCCTCAAAATATTCTTTAACGGCAGCAATTTTTAAGTCTCGACTATATGGAGTGTTTTGGGAGGTTGTTAACAATACGTGCGCACCTACGTGCTTGTACATTTTCACCCAGGATTGTAATGATGATTTATCAACTGATATTTCTTTTGCGATAGTTGAAAAACTTCCTAATCCATTTATATAGCGCTGGACTGCTTGAATCTTTTCCTCATAACTGACCTTTGATTTTCTTTTCATAGAAAAACTCCCCTTGCAGCGACAGTTTTATTATTTCAACTGTCTACTACAAAGGGAGCATATCACTTTGCCGATGGTCATTTTCAATTACATAACAATTTTTACGCACTCCATATGAGCCGACTCACGCCTCACGCCTTGCGCGTCACCTTCACCCTTAGGGTATCCCCGTCGTGCTCGACCTCAGCCTCGTCCACCAGGGCCCCCACCAGATCCAGCTCCGAGTGCTTGTTGCCCCCCGCCAAATTCCAGTACTCCTCCAGCTCCAGCTGCCGGGCGCCGTGGATGGCCTCCTTGAGGTGCACAATCCTGGCCACCGGGATGCGGCTGACATCGCCTTCCAGCTCCACCGTGGACTCCAGCGCGTTGGTCCTGACGTCCACCTTCAGGTCATCAATCCCCATCTTGAAAAAGACGCGTACGAGTTCGCTCATAATTTTAATGACTTTTCCCTGTTCCTTACTCAAAACTATCTTCCTCCCTAAACGCGTCCAGGATTGGCACCAGCGTCGCCGCCACAATGCCCCCGGACAGACCATTGTTGTAAAGGTTGATGCCGCCATGCAGATAGCCCACGTTCATGACCATGGACATGTGCAGGAATCCGGCGAGGACCCCCGCCTTCCAGCCGAACTGACCTGAAATGGGAGCCAGTGTCGTGCCAAACAGCGCCGCCAGAATTGCCCCAGTGGAATTGACGTCCCAAAGCTTCAGCTGCGTGGCCAGGAAGACCCCCAGCATGACCGGCAAGGCGTTCCTCAGGTGCTTTCCAAACGCCCCAAAGCCTATCATGGTGAAAATGCCGCCTATTGTGGGGCCGCTTAGCTCTCCCTTAACGAGAAACACATAGCCCATACCCGCAAAGCCCAGAAGGCCCATATTCACAAGCGACACACCAAAGCCTTCTGTGGTGACAAAGTCCGAAACCAGCCGCCCGGGCTGACGCATGAGCTCTCTCAGATGCTTAAAGCTATGCTCATTCATGAGGTAGCCCGTCACAATGAAAGAACCAAAATAGACGCCCAGAATGCTGGCCAGGGCCAGGTTGTTCCCCTGGGACACTTGATAGACCGTTGGCGTCTCCAGCCCAAAAGACCTGAAAACCGCCATGAACACCGTCCCAATAATCCCCGCGGTAAAGCCCACGTTGTATAGGTTGAAGCCCTGATGAAACTTGACAAAGCTCGTGGCCAGGGGCGGCAGGATGATCCCCGTGAGGATACCAGCGATGTTGCCCACAAGCACGCCCGCCCACAGCGGCAGCCCAAAACCAAAGGTAATCTGGCTCACAAGTGGGCCCAGGGCCGTACCAAACAGCGCGATCAGGATGAATTTCCCGAACCGCTCCTTCTGGATCCTCGAATACAAGTACACCCCTAAAACAATGCTGACAACATTGTAGGGGTTCTTCCCAAACATGGCAAAGCCGCCCACAATGGATACCGCCGCGATCAGGTAGCCGTTCATGTGGGCCCTGGTCTTCCTGGCCAGGAAGATGGACCCCAGCATCATCAGGCCGCTGTTGAAAAAGGCGGTGCCTATGTTCGCGATTTCCATGTAGTCCGTCAGCAGGATGCTCGACGAGGTCAGGACAGTGCCCATGCCCTTCAGTATTTCGAGGGGGTTGTTGAAAAAGAATCCCGTGAGCAGAATGATTACGGCGTACATGGTTATGACTTTGTATTTGGTGTCTTCACTGATAATTTTATGGTGGATCGCCCACCGTTTCTCCACATTTTCAATCACTCAATCGATCACTCCTTTTGAAACCTTGCGGGTGCGGGGTTCTATTTGAGACCGTTTCTCAGTAGGAGTATTCTACAGGAAAATGACGGGGGATGCAAGCGGTGCATGCGTTGATTGGCGTTAGGGGGAGGGTGCTGGCGGGAGACAATCGGTGGAGGTTATGTGGCGTCTTTTCCAGGAACGATTTAGCCTTGACTACAGGTGATCACTTACCTTCCTTACAAAAACACAAAAATTAAAAGTGCTTTAAACCAAGATTCACCAATGGTCTAAAGCACTTTCTATACTGCAAAATGGGATTATAGTTCACTTTGAAACGCGACACCGAATACAAAATTCATGTTGCTATTGCTCTCAATTTCTGACTTAATTTTTGGTTTTATCATTTCTTTTTCATTTAGACTTCTCTATTTTAGAGGATTTAACATTTCCTATACGCCAGACATCAGCATTTTTAATGCCCAAATCATCAGGGTTGAATATTGGATCAACGCCTTGCGCTTTTTGACTTTCATAATCCTTGAGAACTTTTATCGCTACGCCGCCAGAAATCGCTAATGCAATGATGTTGATCCAAGTGAGCAGGCCAACACCAATATCAGCCATCCCCCAAGCAATTGCTGATGTTTGAGTCGCTCCGACCAAAGTAAAAACAACAAATAAGCCACGAATCACAGGAATTAATTTTAGCCCCGTTTTTTCTTGAATATAAACACCTACGGTCTCACCTGCATAATAGTAGGCTATAAGTGTCGTATATGCGAACAGAAATAATGCAATGGCAACGAATGCGGAACCAAACCCTGGCGCGATTGTGTCAACGGCCATTTGAGTATATACAGGGCCAGCCTCGACACCTTGCAAATGATTTACTATAAAATCTCCTGTTGGTCCCATTACATTATATGATTTGGTAATAAGAATCATGAATGCGGTTGCTGTACATACAAGCATTGTATCAATATATACCGAAAATGCTTGAACTAAGCCTTGTTTTGCCGGATGAGAAACGTCAGCTGCCGCAGCCGCTTGTGTGGCTGTACCCATACCGGCTTCATTGGAATATATGCCCCGTTTTACACCATTTGAGATTGCCGCACCAACAATACCAGCAAACGCTTGCTCTGTTCCGAATGCACTCTTAAAAATCAAAGCAATGACGCCAGGAAGTTCAGAAATATTCAATACGATAATAACAAGTGCAATCAACAAATATATGCCCGCCATAAATGGCACAAGTACCTCAGCGACTTTTCCTATTCTTTTTACGCCACCAAATATTACTATTGAGACTAATAAGGTTACTATAATTCCGGTCATCATTCTGGATATGCCAAATGCGTTTTCAAAGCTGGATGCGATCGCATGGCTTTGCAGCCAAGGCACGCCAACAGTTGATCCATAAATCAGAGAGATTGCGAAAAGAATGCCCAGAAATTTCATGCCTGTATATTTCTCAATGTAATAAGCTGTGCCACCGCGATATTGTCCGTTATATTCTTCTTTATATACTTGGGCCAGAGTACTCTCGACAAATGCCGTCGCCGAACCGATCAGGGCAAGACACCACATCCAAAATACCGCTCCTGGACCACCGAGCGAAATCGCGGTCGCCACACCTGCTATATTTCCAACACCCACGCGACCTGCGATTGATAGTGCGAACGCCTGAAAAGACGTGATCCCCTGTTCTCCGGATTTTCTATCCAACAGCAATTTAACCATCTCTTTAATCGATCTGAATTGAATAAATTTCATTCTCACTGTGAAATATAATCCAATTATCAATAATGAATAAATCAGATAATTACTCCACAAAATCCCGTTGATCATGTCAATAATTGATGCCATTCAGATTCCTCCTCAAATTTTGTTTAACCCACTTAAAAAATCAACCCGCTGATTATTTTACACGAGTGCGTTAAAAACAGAGTCTATCACATGTTCGATCAATAATGGCAACCTTTGGAAAGCATCCACTTTATGAACTCTCTCCGTAATTTTATGCAAATCTTTCCCCCAAGGTCCCAGGTTAACCACCGGCATACTAAGCTTCTTCAAGCCTTCAATCGGAATCCCATAGAGAATATTCCAGCCAGGCATATTTTTTCTGACTGCTTCAATATCCTCGTTCTGCAGTGAAAATGAAGTGTAACTCAAGTCCGAGATCCCCATGAAGTAGTGCTTTGATTCATAAGTAATCCCCCAGTGACTTTCCGTAAATTGGTTCACCCTCTCTTTGAATGAAAACCCAGCTGCATCTTTTAGTTTACTATTGGTGACATGAGGATAGAATGGACCTGAAAACGCAATCACAATAATGGGTTCATGATCATTCAACTGCGTCAGCATGTAGCTGATCATATCTATTGTAGCTTCCTGGAGTGTGAGTTCACCTGCCGCGACACTTTGACTCAATTCTGTAGCGCGCGTCTCGTAAAGCGTCTTGAACTTTGGACCATTTTGCACTGTCAGCATAGTCGTCAGCTCTTCTAAAGTGACAACTCTGGGGGCAATATTCAAACGCTCAATTTTTTCTTTACTGTAAACATTATATGTAGCTACACTTTCAATATATTTTTGAATACACGTCTTGAATGAACGCTCAGCATAAGCCTTGAGTTTATCAAGAATCTCACCTGGTGTTGTATAGAGGGTGAGGATGCTGAAATAAGCGACGGCAGATTCAGGAAGCGAAGCGTCATATTGTGCTTTCTGATCTCTTAAATAGACCCATGCTGGCGGCGGTGTCACTTCCCCTTCATAGTGATCAGAAAAATCGCTTGAAAGCTCTATTTCAGAATGCATTTGAGACAACAGCCACACGGGATTAAATCCTGCGAACACGTCGCCAACGTGGGATTTTTTACCTCTCGCATAGAGAATAGGCATGATTTTGCCCACAGTACCTTCATGAAAAATCGGCCGTTTTTCCGCGGTCAGAGCTATAGGTTCAGAATTGATTGTCGTCACAAAATTAAGGCCGTGCTCTTCTCTCAAATTGTTTAAAAGCGTGATGGCGTCTCTCATACCAGCGGATAAATTCTCTTCATCCGGTACAGATAGAAACAGTAAACTTCCATTGAAGGATTCAACCTCAGAAGCATATCTCTCCATCAACCACATTTGTACTGCTGCCCCGGCCTTCATATCACAGGAGCCTCGTCCAAAGATCCAGTCAGGATCCGCAAGGTCTGTTTGGACTTCCGGTGATAATTTTTTTTGCTTGAGGTGCTTTTTCAAAGCATCAGGGTTTAAAGCGACTTCTTTCAGATCCTCGTATTCAAAAATATCCACTACATCATGATGATGTATGAGAATTATGGTATTGGGACTGTTGCCTTTTACAAGACCCCAAACGATTGCTCTTTGATAGGGATCTCCGGGAAGGGTATGGTTGCTCAAGAGGTGGGGATGTTCCTTAAAGTACTCCAATTGGTTTAACCAGCTGTAGATATAATCTGACATATCTTTCTCAAGTGAGGTCCCTGTGTCACTTTGAATCTTCATCAGACTATAGAATAATGCTTCGATTTCATCTGATGACTGCATTGAAATTGACTCCTCCAAAGTATTTCCACTCCTTTCACTATTAAACTATCACAGTCATGTTGACGGCTTGTGTGAAGAAGTGTTTATTTTCGAAAAATTGATTCTGATTTTAGAATTTATTTCACCACATACAGAATTTATTTTAACGGGTGTTTAACAGTTGATCAAAATTACGCAAAAAAAATGCCTACTCAAAAGGCCGCTGCGTCCTTTGAGAAGGCTGAATCGATTAACTCAATTTTAATAGTTGTCTATTCTGGAGCTTGAGCTGATAATCAATGGCATTAATAATTTTTTTCGATGTTTCATCTGCATTATTAAAGTTAAAAATATGGATTTGAATGTCCTGATTAACGCTTAGCTGACTAAACAGTGCATCCAGTCCATAATAAATCTGCATTTCTGAAGGCGGCCAGGTAGATTGATGCGACATGCCCTCCATAAGTCTTACGTCAGGGTAGATATACGCAAGATAGGATATTTTGAACTTTTGATCCTCAGAAAAAGCAGACATTGAAATCATTCCGAACAGACTTTCCAACAATCGGCTGCAGAGCTCAAAAGAGATGAACGCGGTGCCATCCATTTGAATTTTTTTGTATTTGGCTGATTGGGCCGATTTGGGAATGACGCTCGCCTTGACCTGCGTCTCTTCTTGCGTCTTAGTCTCACCCATCAGCTGCCTGTAGATGTTTTGCAGCTCACTGCCTGGTTCAATATTCAACTCATTGCGCAATGTTTTCTCAAAATCCTGATAGAATTTGATCGCTTCTACTCTGCGGTTCGCGTTGATCCGGTTGTTCATAATTTTGAGATACGTATCCTCGTGCAATGGATTGATCTTCAGCAGCCTCAAATAATATTGCAGGGAGTCTTCATACACCTTCTGTTCCAGGAGCTGATCGCCAATATAACTCAAAATCTCGAAATAGATTTTCTGGTAATGATTCCTGCTGATTAAAGTCCAATCATTGATTTCAGGGGCGTTATTAAAATATTCGTTCTCCAAAAAATCATTTTGATAAATCTCAATCTCTTGCATTAATGGTTCAAGCGCCATGCTTTTATAGTGTTTATAAATCCGGTCCAGCTCCAAAGCGTCAATATAGACCTCTACCTCAGGATTCAGGCAGCATATGCTTTGATCTCCCGTAATGATGCTTACTTTCTCAGTGAGCTTATTGATTTCCCAAAGCGCATGTCTTAGATTATTGCGGCTGGATTTCAAAGAACTGTCATCCCAAAATAGGGACGCAAGATATTCTCTTTTGCATTTGCCTTGTCTCGATAGCAACAGATAGATCAAAAGTCCTATTGATTTTTGACTCAATTTGCCCTCTACATTGCGTCCGTCTATTTCCAGCATCAACCCGTTCAGCGTGATCACAGACACCCTACTCAACGTGATCACCTGCACAATAAATGCTTCTTCCGTTTTTAACAGTCTCATGCACAACAATGCTCTTAATTTCAAGCGGATTACAAGTAAACGGGTTTTGATCCAGAACTACCAAGTCAGCGATTTTACCAATCTCCAGAGAGCCTTTTAAGTGCTCTTGGAAAATACCATAGGCGGCGTCTATTGTAAAAATTCTGACCGCTTCATAAACACTTGTCTTCTGACGTGGATTGCTGCCGTTTACCAAGGTGTGCAGACTCATGATGGGATTCATTTCAGTTGCGTCACTATCTGAACCACCTATAACCGTCACACCATGGTTTAACAGATCTCTGAAAGGATTGTTGGTGGCCAGCCTTTCCCTTCCCAAACGAACCTCATAGGCCGCGCCAGCTTTGGACCAATATTCGATCGCATTGGGGACCATGGATGCAATGACGTTTAATGATGCCGTTCTCTTGATGGCATCCATGGATGGCAGCTCATAATGCTCAATTCTATGCCGATGGTTGTCATTGGGATACATTGTGAGTGTCTCCTCAAGCGCGTCCAACGCCATATCAATTGCCCGGTCGCCTACAGCGTGAATTGCGATCTGAAGATCAGCCAAATGCGCTTTTTTCACAAAATCCTTAAGATTCTTCTCGGAGAAATATAAAGAGCCATAGCTTTCTTTCATATCATGATAGGGCTCTGACACTGCGGCCGTTCTTGAACCTATGGATCCATCCAGCAGCAGACACCCTACGCGGGGGATATTCATTTGTTTCAATTTCTCTAAATCCAACGTCTGATAAAATAAAACTACGTCGATAGGGAATTCATTCTGATGGTTGTAAATATATTCGCCATCGCGATCACAAAAAGCAAATCCGCCTTCCATGGCATTCACCGTTGTAATGCCGCAGCGCAGAGCGTGCTGAAATGCCAGTTCCATTCCTTCTTTTCTCTGCTGGTCCGTAATTTGATTATAAAATTTGTTTGTGATGAAAGCATTAGCTCTGTCATAAACAATGCCCGTCGGAGCGCCGTCTTCATACTCAATACCTTGAAGGTTGAATGGCAGTTTAAGATTTGTATAAGCCAGGGAATTTACAATGCTCGTGTGTTTTTCTATTCTATTAATCCAAATTGGATGGTTTTGAAAACGCTTATCCAAGTCGTGACGATTGGGTAATCTTTTTTCGATCAAGTTCACTTCATCCAGCTTTACGCCCCGGATTAAGGTGCCCTTTGGTTCTTTCAATGCGCGTTCTTCAAGCTTAGAAAAAATGTCTTCAAAGCTTTTACAGGAAGATAAATCCACCGCCAGCTTGTTGATGCCTGTTTGAACCAGATAGATATGCGAATCAATAAATCCCGGCAGGACAGTCTTTCCCTTCAAATCCAGGGGCTTCTTGCTGATCTCAAGATATTTGTGATAACCGTCATAGATGCCACAATCCATTATTTTCCCATCATTTATTAACATCCATTTATACACAGTGTTGTTTGAATCCATGGAGATAATATTCCCGTTGTAGATTAAATCATACATCCTCACACCGCCCCATTTTGCATCATTTTCCGAATTAAATTCCTCTTTGCAGCATTATATCATACTTAAAACATCCAGCTGTTGCCCATTCAATACTCGTTTGAACCGGCAGTCAAGGCGAAACAGACATGAAAATGGCCGCTGCGGCAAGGGGGTGGGGGCGTGTTAAATCACCATCGGGCAAAGCACTTGGGCCTTCAAAAGCTCAAGTTTTTTGCCGATGGTCACCCATCCCCACCCCCACTTCCCTCCACGTTCCTTTTCTCTCCACGCCCCTCAGCTTTGGCCCCCAGCATCAGCCCCACATACCGGAAGAAGACGCGCACAGCGCCCCCGGACATTCTGATCAGGGTGCCCGCCCCAAACTTCTTCGTGATGTAATTTGTATGGTTGGAAACGAAGTTGAGGTAGAGGATGGTTTTAAGGACCTCGTAATAGTAGGCGCGCAGGCTCATCCGGCCCGGGCGGATGATGACCTGGCCAAAGCTCCAGGCGCTATAGTCGTCTTCTTTGAACAAAAGGCGGTCCTGGTCCTTGTAGTGCTTGTAAAGAGGAAGGCCAGGAAAGGGGGTCAGTGGCGAAAAGGTGGCGATCTCCGGGGCCAGCCTTTTGATGTGCCGGCGCAGGGCCTTGAAATCGTCATGGGTCCAGTCCGGGTGGAGCATGAAGGAAGCCCAGACGTCAATGCCGGCTGACTTCAGCCACTTTGCGGCTTTGAAAGCGTCCCCCGAGCGCGAAGGCTTTTTGTAGGCCTCGAGTTCCTCATCGCTGAAGGATTCATAGCCCACGAGCACCGCTTTCAGCCCGTGGTCCCTGAAGCTCAGGATGGCCTCCGGGTTTTTCAGGACGCTGTGAACGCTGGCGTAGCAGATGAAGCTTTTGTGGAGGCCCGCCTGATCGAGCCGGTCGCAAAATTCCTCGAGCCGCTCGCCATTATTCAGGAAGTCGTTGTCAAAAATCATGAGGGACGGTTCCTCAATGGTTTTTAAGTCTTCCATAACGAAGTCCATGGGGAAATCCCGCTCGCAGGGGCCTTCCATGCGCCACCTAAGGCAGAAGTCACAGTGGGCGGAGCAGCCCTGGGAGGTCTGCAGGATGGCGCAGGGGCGGAAGCCAAAATAGGCGTATTGACCGCGCCAAGCCTTGGTGGAAGTGCGGTCCGGGAGCCAGTAGGCGTTGGTTTTTTGGCGCAGCCCAGTCCCCGACCAAATCATTGTCTGACGCGGCCCAGTCCCCAACCAAAGCTCTGTTTCTTTTCCCGGCCTTTTTCCTTTTTCGTTTTCAATGCCCTTAAACAGCGCCTTGAGCCCTTCCTTGGTCGAGACCTGAACCACCACGTCAATCTCCGGTACCACAAAGGCCTCTGGATTCAGAAATGCCTGGGTGCCGCCTGCCACAACAAAAGTTTGGGGCGACAGGGCTTTGACCCGTGCCGCCAGCTGCCTCACCGCCATGACGTCCACACATAACGAGGTCAGTCCCACGACCTCCGGCTGCAGCGCAGCCAGCCGCTCTTCCAGCGCCCGCACCGCGGCACCCTTTTTCCCTGAAGCCTCTACCGCCATCAAATCCAGGACCTCAACGTCGTGGTCCTCTTTTAGCGCCGAAACCACCATCTCCAGCCCCAGCGGCTCAGAAAACATAATTTCCCCAAGGGTCACGGACTGGGGCGTCCGGGCCGGCCTCACAAGTAAAACACGCATCTCAGTCCCTCCCTCAATGGCTTAAATGCAAACCAAATACAAATTCCAGTGCTTGTGCCGATGGTTGGTTTGCGAAAACCATCGGCAAAAGCTCAAATAATATTAGGCGTAATCCGCTGCCGGATCTGTCGCCGGTAATACAGGTTCACGCCAAGATAAAACAGCGCCCGGGCCAGCGCCCCCGGTGACTTAAATGCCTCCCGGCGCAGCAGCGACCGCCGCACAATGCTTCCAATGGAAAACACCGCTTCATACAGCGCCCAGTACGCCGCTGTCAGATCCTCCGGACTCATGTGGGCAGGCTGGTGCACCGCCTCGCTGCCGTTATAGGCGTAAATGTCCGCGTTCACAATCCGCCCCGCCCGCTGCATCTCCTCAAAATAATCCGTTCCGGGGATGGGCGTCAGAATGTAGAACCGCGGCACCACAATGCGGTTTTCTTCAATAAAGCGCGCCGTCGCCTTAATGGAATCCAGGGTATCCCCTTCGCCGCCCACCACCATCTCCGTGGACAGGTCGATCCCCGCCCGGCGCACTGCTGCCAGCAGCGCCGGATAGTCTGCCGGAACCGCCCAGTCCTTGTCCATACCGTGCAGACTCTCCTCTGAAAGGCTCTCGAGACCAAAGCTCAGGGCAATACACCCCGCCCCGGCCATGGCGTCCAGCAGCACCGGATCCCGACCCACGGAAATGTCGCATTGAGAGAGCCACTGCATGCCAAGGGGCCTGAGGGCCTCGCAGAGCGCCAGCAGGTACTGCCGGTCCGCGCCTATGTTGTCGTCCAGCAGCAGGAACTTCTTAAATCCAAGGTCCTGCACCTGTTTTACATCCCGGAGTACTTCCTCCAGCGGCAGCTTCAGGTAGCGCCCACGGTAGAGGCAGTAGACTGAACAGAAGCTGCAGGTGTTGGGGCAGCCCCGTCCCGCCTGGACTGGCAGAAAGTCGCCTATGCGCTTGTTCACGATCAGGTCGAACCGCGGCAGGGGCGTGTGATACAGGTTTTCCGGTAAGTCCCTGTCCCCGACCAGCAAGCCCCTGTCCCCAGCCAACGAGTCCCTGTCCCCAGTCGTTGAATTATTGGCGAGGGGGGTGGGAATGGGGACATCGCAAAAAACCTTCTTTGGGTTCCCGGCTTTGTAAAGCGGCTTCAGACATCCGGCCTCAAAGTCACGGATGACTTGGGGCCAGGTCGCCTCAGCGTCCCCCAACACCACGGCATCCGCGTGCTTCCCGGCCTCTTCCGGCATCAGGCTCACCATGTAGCCGCCCAGGACCACAGTTTTGCCCCGGGCCCGGAATTGCCGCGCAATGTCCAGCGTCCGCACCACCGCGTGGCCCATGCTGCCAATCCCAATCAGCGCCGCATCTGTGTCCCAGGGGATCTCCTCTATGGTCTCAAGGATGATCTCGACTTCCCAGTCCTCGGGCGTCAGCGCTGCAAGCAGCGGCAGTCCCAGCCCCACGAAGTAGAGGCGGCTTTTCTTGATGGGTTTTTTGTCCGGCCCGTCGCCCGCGTAAGGCGAGGACTGGATCAGCAGGACTTTTTTCCTGGGTGAAGGTCCTGGAGATTTTGGCGTTGGCATTATGTTTGCGGTTGGTGCTGCGTTTGGAATTTCCGTCGAGTTCGCCTCTTTCAAAGCTTTTGCCGATGGTCCCCCATCCCCCACTTTGCTCTTCATGCGCCTTGCTCCTTTCGCGACCCCAGATTTACCCTTGGGCAATTTTCTTCAGATATTGAAGGCTCACCCTCGCCGAGCCCACAGACAGCCGCAGCACAGGTCCAAGGCCATAGCGGCGGATCAAAGCCATAACATGAGCCGGGCTTGCGACGCGCTTGTGATAAAGCTTCAGCATTTCCCAGTAAAAGGCCCGGACGCTGAGCTTTTCAGGCTTCAGGACCAGATGGGCCAGATCCCACTTGGGGTAGTCCTCCCGGGGAACCAGGAGACGGTCCTTGTAGTCGTCAAAGATCGCCGTGCCCGGCAGGGGCGTCAGGGGCTGAAGGTTCACAAAGTGGACTTTGTTCTTTTTCAGCCACAGATTCAAGGTGTTGAAGTCATCTTTGTCGAAGTCCATGCCCAGGATTAAGGTGCCGTAGAGCTCAACGCCGTGGCGCCTGAGGATGGCAGCAGCTTGTTCGTTTTCCGCCAGGCTCGTGCGCTTGCTGTAGGTGGACAGGTCCTGGGCCCGAACGGATTCAAGGCCTATGATGACGGCCCTGAGACCGGAACGTTTGAAGCGCTCTATGACGTGCTCGTGGCGGGCGACGAAATCCGCCCGGCCGTAGATGAGGAATTTTTTGTTTAGACCTGCCGCGTCCAGGGCGTCGCAGAAGGCGAGGACCCGTGCTTCAGATACAAGGAAGTCGTCATCCACAATGTAGACCTCTTCTTCCGGTATGCCCTTCAGCTCCTCGATCACGTCGTCGAGGGGCCGCTCGCTGTATACGCCGCCGGTAATCTCCCGGCAGAAGCAGAAGCTGCAGTCATAGGGGCAGCCGTAGGAGGTCTTGATGAGGGCGCAGGGATTGTGGAACATATAGTAGTAGCGGGCCCGGTAGCGGGCAGTGCTGCTGCGGTCCGGAGGGAGAAGTTTGGTTGGGGACAGGGACTCGCCGGAAAGTTTGGTTGGGGACAGGGACTCACCAGAAGCATCCGGCTCGGTGTACTCCGGGGAAGCGGTGCAGGGCGCCGCCGCCAACAGCTCTGTTCCACCGCCCAGCCAGACTCTGGCTTCAAAGACCGCGTTTTTAGTGAAGATTTTGTCGAATGTGGGGGGCTCATCCGCCTCAGAAGCAGTTGCAGCAGTCCCAGGCAAAAAGTCCTCCGGCACCACTTCCGCGTGGACGCCACCTACACCAATTTGTATCTTTGGATTCCAGGCCTTGATGACCCTTGCCGTTTCCTTCAAGGTCCCCACATGCGTAATATAGCCGCTCATCAGGACCACCTCAGGTCGTAACGCTTCCAGGAAACTCTGCAGGGACCTCCGTTCCAGGATCATATCAACAATTTGTGTCTCGTGACCATCTGCGCCCAGGTTCGAGGCCAGATACTCCAGCTCCAGCGGCTCACAGACCATCACGTGCTGGAGGCCAATGGTCTCCGGGTCCGGCATGACACGGAGCAGCATTATTTTTTTCGGGACAGGCCCCGAGTTTTTGGTTGGGCCCAGTCCCCCACCACGCAGCGCTTTGGTTGGGGACTGGGCCCAAGCAGCGTCTTTGTTATTTTCCCCGTCTGCGCCACCCTTCAGCCGCAGCACCATCAGCACTATAGACGGCATAAACCAAGCCGTGGGCACCTTTTCCACCGACTCGACCTCAAACCGGCCCGCCGCCATGGTCTTCAGGGCTTCCACACTGTAATAGCTTGCCGTCCCCGTGGTCAGCTTGACCATGGAAAGCACCGCCGCGTCGTATGTGGAATTGGCAGACGCCTGAGCCAGCACCAGCATACCCCCTGGCGCCAGAACCGCCGCCATGTCCTCCAGCACCTGAACCGGGTCCGCATAATAAGGCAAAGAATGGGTGCACATCACCACGTCGAACTTTTTCTCGCCGGGATCCGCAGCTTCAATCAGCCACCGCAGCGCTGATGCGTCCCGCACCTCAAAAGACAGCTCCGGATGCCGGCGCCGCGCCTTCGCGATCATGCCCGGCGAGGCATCCACGCCAGTGAATTGGCCGATGGTCAGCCGCACAGCACCTGTCCCCTCCGTCTTTTCAAGTGCATCTACCTCCCGGGCTACCTCGCCCAGCAGCTCCCCAATGCCGCACCCCACATCCAGCACCCGCGTCTCAGGCGTCAGCCGCCCTGCGAGCCTTGCCAATACTGCACGTCTGGTCGGGCCCAGGGACACCCTCTGGACCCACAGGCGCTCATAAAAATTAGACCAGAAATCCCATACCACCGACATGAACGCCACCTCCAAACCTCAAATCAGCGCAGCCGCGCCTTTGCAGAAAGCCACCAAAACCGCAGATAAAACAACCAAGCCGGCATGCGGGTCGGACGCATCACCAAATGCAGGAAATCAAACCGAGCCGGACGCGCCAGCCCCTCCGCCGCCATCCGCCCGGCATACTGTTCGTAGACCTTGGTCCCTTTCAGGGGTGTCAAGATGGACACAGTAAACCGGCGCACCTCGTGTCCTTTAATCCAAGCCCACAGCCGCCTGAAATCCCCAGCGTCGTCATCCGGAGACACCAAAAACAAAGCCGTCAGCCTTGCCCCCGCTGCCCGAATCACGTCCACCGCGCCGGCGTTGTCATCTGCCTCGACCCCTTTGCCCAAAGCCTTGAGCTGCGCGTCCTCCACCGCCTCAAGTCCCACGATCCATTCATCGAAGCCAATCACCCGAAGCCGCTTTACATAATCCTGAAGCCTCACTATCACATCCGCTCTGGCGTAAGCAATAAACCGCTTATGAACGCCCTCAGCCGCCAGGCCCTCCAGTGCAGAAGCCCACGCATCAGCCCGCGCCGCTGTCGTCAGGAAGCAGTCGTCCACGATCCAAATGGTATCGGCTGAGATGCCTCTGATTTCCTGAATGACCTCTTCAAGCGGCCGTTCCTGATACACCCCGCCGTTCAGCAGCCGGCAGTAGCAAAATTCGCACAGGTGGGGACAGGACCGCGCCGTTTTCAGAAGCGCCACACCACGCCGCTCCACATACCGGACTTTGTGTTTATAAGCTTCGAAATAGCTGCGGTCTGGGACAGGCCCTTCAAAAGCCCACCCTTCTGCCGATGGTCCCTTTTCCACCCACCCCGCCCCATCATCCTTATAAGCCACACCCGGCATCTTTTCGTAGAGATTGGCAACCCCCACACCTTGTTCAAAATAACTTTTCAACAGGACGTCCAGCCCCCAAAGTGCGTGGGCAAAAAACACCGCGTCAACACCTTCCGAGTAAAAATCCTCCGGACACCCCTCCGCATGAACGCCGCCTACCCAGACGGCTGTCTTTTCCGAAACCTTTTTAGCATGCGCCGCAAGTCCAAGGATCTCCTCCACCGCCGTGACGTACCCCGTCAGCATGAGGACATCCGGCTTCTCCTTTTCAATGATGTCTTTCGAGCTGCCACCCTCCAGCCAGGAATCATAGAGCCTATAGCTAAGGCCAGCCCCGGAAAAACGGTTCAAAACGGCCGCAATCATCTCCAGCTCCAGCGGCTCAGTCACAATGGGCCGAATGCGGGATAAGAGTGATCTGCCATGGCATTTTATGAGTAATATTCGCATTGGACACCCCCAAAAACCAAGCTGCTAAGAAGCCAGAGTCCGGGCCTCATCACTTGAACACGTGATGCTTGACCTTATAACGCCGGTAGGAAAAACCCTTGACCAGTGCGCCAAGGAGCTTGTGCAAAACAGGGCTGGAATGGGCAAGGTAAAGGTACTTCAGCTGTTCCTGAGCACCTGTCTTGGACTTGCTTTCGGCAGCGGTTTGGCCGAGGTTTGTGGCGGTGCAGCCATCGGCAAAAGCGTCCTGGATGAGGTGGAGCAGGAGGTTGCGGTAGAGGTCAAATTTCAAAAGCCGTGACCGGTCAAAGCCGCCCAGGACAAAGTGCCTAATCTTGCCGGCCGGCGTGACCTCGTCCAGGGTCTGCACAAAGGCCAGGGGGCGCCCGTCGTGGACAAACGCGGTCGTGGTGCCCGGGAACCCCTCAAAATAGGCGAGGGGCAGCTTCTCGAGCTGATCCTTGGAGTGATTAAAGACCTCCAGATACAGCGGATAGAGGCTTTGGTGGGGGACAGGGACAGACCGTTGGGGACTGGGCCGCGTGGTGCGGGACTGGGCCCAACCAAACTTCCATGTCTCAACCCCTTCAAAAGCCTCAAGGGCCCGTTTGGCCTGACGCCTGTAAGGACTGCGCAGGGCAGCCATATAGTCCTCAAACCCCTCATACGGCAGCGGCAGCACGTAGCTTGAGAGAGTGAGCCCCTCGGGCAGGTCAAAGGCCTCGCCCTCAGGGGCATTGAGGATCACCGTCAGGCCCTTAAGCTGGCGGCGGATCCACCGGGACATCAGCGCGCGCCCGGCCGCCTCCCTGGTGGCAAAGCCCGGCGCCGCCACGGACAGGGGCACACCCACAAGGGTCGCCGGCACCGCCAGCCGCCCAAACCGGGCAAAATTCAGCAAATTGAGCTTTAACGAATACGTCACGAACAGCACCCCAGCTATCTCCGAGAACCAGTAGCGCTGTCCGCAGGGGTTCACCGACTCCAGGAACTCGAGGAAGGCCCGCTCAAGATAAATCGCGCCACCGCCCGGCAGGTCCCCCCGCCACTCCCCAAGGCAAGCGTCCCATGCCGATGGTAACTCGCACGCACTTTCATAGCACTTCAGCTCTATCCGTTCATCCCATTCCGCCTGGTTCATTCCTCGTCACGCCCTCATTTTCAATTCCAGTAAGCGCGGCTAAACGCTATTCTAATCCACGTCAATCACATACACCTCATAGTGGTGTCCCTCGCCGTCCGCCCAGCGCTCCCCAAAACCCCGGGACGGTGTATTCCCACTCAGGATCCAGCCCGCTTCACACAGCTTAAACCTATCGCGAACATACTCCCGGCAGGCCTCAAAGAGCCGCACCACGCCGCCCCGGCTCTGATGCGCCGGCACCACGCCAAGCTCCACAATCTTCATAGTATCGATCCGCCCCGGCCAAAGCTTCCACCGGAGCCAGGTCTTGACGCCTATCGTCTCACCGGGCTTCATAGCCTGATTGAAGTCCGGATACCACAACATGAAGCCCACCGGCGTCTCCCCATAAAACAAGAACAGAAGATTTTCCGGCTTTAGGAATGCCCTGAACTCCCTGAACAGCTCCAGATCCTCCTCAATCCGCCGCTCGTAATAAAAGCGGTGGCTGGAAAAAGCGGCGTTGTTGATTTCCGTATACATCCGCGCAGTCTTCTCCAGATGCTTGAAATCCGCTGGCACAACCTTATAGGCTCTGGAAATCCGCTGCCGCAGCCGCTCAGTCACCGGTACTTCAAAGGCTTCCAGCACTGTCGTGTAGGTCAGCATGGAAATTGTTTCTGTCGCGAAGCCCTCGAAATAGTGCTTTATGTAAGGCGGGTGATAGGCGCTGCCAAAGGTGGGCACCTCATCAAAATGATCTGCCAGAATCCCAAGACCGTAGTTCACGTGAAAGTTAAGTCCTACCAGAAGCTTCGTCGCCCCCCGCTGCCGGGCGAGCGCACGGCCATGCTGGATCAAGTGTCTGACAGCCTCTTCCTGATTTTCAAGGGCCTCAAAGCAGGCCAGCTGAAGGTACTCCGGCATCCGGTCCACCTGAGCGAACACACTGGCGGCAACTGTCACGCCTCCGTCTGTGACCAGCACCGGCTGGAGAAATGCCGACTTCGCCAGGGCCCCTTTGCCCTTCAGGATCATCTCCAAAGTGGGGCTCATGATGTCACGCCTCAGGGGGTCCTTTCTATTCAGCTGCTTTACAAATTTAATATAGTCGCCAGTTTCACCTGGCCCCAGCACGCGCAGCACCATGTTGACCTCCCGTAAGCCTTTTTTTCAGTATAACATTTGACGGGCGGGACACCAATGGTCATAAGGTTACAGGTGGGGACAGGGGATTATCGGCAAAAAAGAAAAAAGAGGTGATGGCCGATGGTCTTCATAAACCACGGCCCGCACCTCCATTCAGTTCAATTCATTTCATCCAAGCGCACTGGAGCAGCTCTGCCGCGGCCGACCTTAAGCCACCAGAAAATACAGCGCGAGGTTCACTGCAAAGGGCGCAGCATAGGCTCCAAGAAGGGCCAGCAGCGGCCCCGGCTGTGTTGCGGGCGCTTTGGGCGCCATCTGGTCCATGGTGTTAACGTTGTTATGGTCATACACCTTACCCATTGCGAGGAAATTGCCACGGCTTTCAACGCCAAAGAACAGCGCGAGGGGAATAATCAGCGCCAGGAACGCCCAGACGAAGAAAAAGAATCCAAAGTTGAAGCCGTCGCTGCTGCGGGAAGACAAAAATAGATAGCTCCCGAGCTCAATGGCTGAAAACACGAGCAGGAAACGGATGCCTTTTTTGAGCTTCTTCTTCACTGGTTGACCTCCTAAAGGCGAAACTGATCATAAGGGAAGCTTGAGGCGCTGATCTGCTTGGCGGATGCCTGGTCGACGCTGCTGTTTGAGGTGGGTTGATTCCAGCCCAAAATCCACAGAATCAGAAGCGCGTTAAGACCGAAAAAGAAACCAATCCAGAACCATCTGTCAGCCTCATGGCCGCGGCCACTACGAAGGGCCTGGGATTTGGATGCAGCCCCAAATATGCTGCCGAGAACGATCCAGACAACTAAAAACACAAAAAAGTCAAACATCCGGCAACCTCCTGTTTCTGTTGATGACTCGAGGGTTCCTTAATCCCGTCAGTCTTGCGCAGCTCTTAAAGCTTAAGCTAATTGGCGACCCTTCATTCACAGTATCCCCTTTTAAACGGTGCTTAATCCTAAAACGCCAAACTTAATGGAATTTTAATGGAAAAGGCAGTGTGTTGGTGCGGCCCAGTCCCCAACCGGATGTTCAGGATGTCCCTGTCCCCAACCAAACATCCAAGCCGGCCCAGTCCCCCACCAGATGTCCCTGTCCCCGACCATCACTCCAGTCCCTTGGCCCCCTGAATGTACTCATCCATGATCTCCGCCACGCGCTTCGTGTACTTCACCGCCTCGACCACCGTCCGAGCCCCGGTCACCACGTCCCCGGACGCGAAAACCCCAGGCCGCGTCGTCCGGCCCTCCTCGTCCGTCATGATCAGGCCACGGCCGTCAATCTGAATCCCCTCCGTATAGCTGACAATGTTCGACTTTGGCCCCTGGCTCACCGCAATGATCACCGCGCTCGCCTCCAGCAGCCCCCTGCTGTCCTCCACCGTCACAATCCCGTCCGGCGTCAGCCGCGTCTCGTCATATACGACCCCGCGGCCACTAATCTCCACCGGCGACTTGTAAAACTCGAACTTGACCCCATCGATCTCTGCATAGTCAATCTCGTGCTTCCTGGCCGCCAGCCGCTCCCGCCCGGACCGCGCCATGATCGTCACATCCCGCACGCCATGCCGCAGAACCGTCCGCGCCACGTCCATAGCCACATTCCCGGCGCCAATCACGACCACCTTGTCCCCCAGCCGGTAAGCCCCCGGGTTCCTCAGGTAATCGATCCCAAAATGCACATGCCCCAGCGTCTCACCCTTAATCCCCAGCTTCCGCGGGTTCCAGACCCCCGTCCCAATAAACAGCGCGTCATACCCATCCCGGAACAGATCATCCACCGTCAGCACCGGCCCAATCAGCACATTTGGCCGAATCACCACCCCAAGCTCAATCAGCTTGCGCTCCAGCCGCGCAATAATCTCCTTGGGCAGCCTGAACTCCGGAATCCCATAATACAGGATCCCGCCAATCTTGTCGTTCATGTCAAAAATGGTCACCTTGTAACCCTTCTGCGCCATGATAAACGCCAGCGTGATCCCCGCCGGCCCAGAACCTATTATGCCGATGGTCCCCAAATCCCCCACCCCCGCCTCCACAGGCAGCATATCCAAACTATAATCGGAGATATAATTTTCAATACTGCTGATGTGCACCGGCATCCCCTTGGCCGCCAGCACACAGTGACCCTCGCACTGTGCCTCATGCGGGCACACCAGCGAACACACCAGCGACAGGGGATTATTGTCAAACAGCATCTTGCCCGCATCACTGATCCGCCCTTCAAGCAGCATCCCAATCATCTCCGGAATCGCCGTGCCCACCGGACAGCCCTTGACACACCTCGGATTCTTACACTTCAGGCAGCGCTTCGCCTCATCAATCACATGCAGTCCCATCTCAACACCCTCCAAACCTTCGTGTTCCGACTTGTATTTTGTATTCTGTATAATATACCACGGATGAAGTCCCCTGTAGACCATTATTATTTCTTTAACAACATTGAAGGCGCTGAATGAAACGGCAAAAAATCCGCAAGAAAAAAAGCGCCTCCATCAACAGAGACGCCTTACTGTGTGTTTGTTTCAATTTACTGTAGTTTCAGACCGTTTCATAACGATTAGAACTTTTTTCTAAGCCCAACTCCCAGGCCCAACATCAGTGTTCCAGCTGCGTAATAGGCATAAGGCGGGATTTCGCCTGTCTGTGGGAGGGTCTCTTCTTCGAGCTCTGTCGTTGAAAGTGGTGTTGCGTCGTCTATGATTTCTTCAAGGTCTTCCTCTTCAGAAGCTTCTTCGTCAGCGGGTGCTGATGGCTCACCTTCTGCGATCTCAAGCGCGCTGCCGCTTCCAAGCGGTGTCTGCGCCTGAACAACCGTCTCTACAACAACGGTTGTGTTCTGGTCATTTCGATCTGATGGCCTTGAAGGTTTCTTAGACGGCTGAGGCGCTTCTGGTTCTTGCGTACTGGATGTGTCCTCAGGATTTTCTGATTCATTTGGATCTTCTGGATCTGCCGGATCTGCTGGATCTGCCGGATCTGCTGGATCCGCTGGATCTGCTGGATCCGCTGGATCTGCTGGATCTGCTGGATCCGCTGGATCTGCTGGATCTGCTGGATCCGCTGGATCTGCTGGATCTGCCGGATCTGCTGGATCTGCTGGATCTGCTGGATCCGCTGGATCCGCTGGATCTGCCGGATCTGCTGGATCTGCTGGATCTGCCGGATCTGCTGGATCCACTGGATCTGCCGGATCTGCCGGATCTGATGGATCCGCTGGATCTGCTGGATCTGCTGGATCTTCTGGGTCAACTGGAATTTGCGGATCTTCCGGCGCTTCAAGCTGCGCCAGTTTAAATTCAAAGCTGTCTGAACCCTCGATCCAGTCATAGACTTCTTCGAGAATTGACGCGCCTTCGCTAACCGGCAAGCTAAAAATCATATCTTCGAAATCTTTAAAGTTTGCTTGGCCTTCACTGACAGTCATCAGCAGGCCTATCCTTACATCTTCGCCTACCGGCAAATAGCCATTGGCGTTTTCAAGAGCATCGTCATAAACGTCATTCCCGGACAAATTTTCATCCGCTGCCAAAGCGCGAATGGCTTCATGAACCTCATAGTCATAACCATGATAATCATTCAGCAAATAGTTGATAGCGTCGGCATTCTCAATACCCGCAAACTCAAGTGATGAAATTATGCCGCCATACTTCACCTCTAACGCCATATCTGACGTATAACCGAGGACATAATTAACAAAAGTACCTTCCAAGTGATTCTTCCTGTCCATCTCAACAGCTTTAAAGTCATCTGTTAAATAGAAGAAATGGATCCCTGGCTTCGGTTTTGGCTTTGAGCTCGCCTCAGACTCCAAAATATAGTCCACCAGTACGCTGGACTCATAGTTGACTTCAACGATCACGCTCAAAGCTTCCTCAGCACTTGCCTCGACTTCAAACTCAGTGGAAGTTAAAGTCTCAACCGTTTCACCGTCCGACCCTTTCACCGTCACGTTTGCATCAACAAAACTAAAACCTTCATTGAAGCTTAAGCTGACCGCGACTTTGTCCGGGCTGGTTTTATCTAACGTGTAGGAGCCAAAGCTTGTAGTTACTGTCTCGATGCCTGTGTCTTCCGCAAATCCCATCATCCCAAACGGGAGCGCGAGTGTGATTATGAGCACAAAAATAAGGGATTGTGCCCATGATTTTGAATTGCGTTTCATGGTATTTTCCCCCTGTCAAGTAGGTTATTTATCTATGATTACTTGACACGGCAGCTGGACGGCCATAACCTCCAAGTTCCAGGTCTTAGGCTCCTAAGCTTTGCGTCCCAGCCTTTCAGCTGGTTTGCCTTTTTCGTATCAACGATCCTCCTCTACAGTCTTATTGAAGAAACACACAGTGATCTACTTTCAGAATAGTGCGATAATGCAAGCTTGTCAAGCGGTATCTCAACCGCTCAAAGCCTTATGTTAACCCGCTTTCAGCTGTTTTCACAAAACCTTTACAACATCTTGTACCGCCCGCCTTGCAATGACGAGTTTTGACACGATATGTGCCAAAATAAAAAATTATATTTTTTTCATCTTCATTACAAAATCTTCGACCAAAAAAACAAAACCGCCGGGAACTGCGCCACTGTCACAACAGCGCCATCACCCCCGGCGGACCTCATCCAGCTTTCTTTTTTCTTTTTTCATATACTGCCCAATCGCGACAAACACCGAAATCAGCATCCAGCTGAGCAGGACCCCCAGCAGGGCGCCACCAGCGTCCAGAGCCATGTCTGAAAACTGCATGATCCGTCCCGGCACGAAATGCTGGTGCACCTCGTCTACAACCCCAATCAGGCCCGAAATCAGCCATGCCGGCATCACCAGCCGTAGCCCCCTGCGCCGGGTCACCGAGAAAAACGCCAGCGTCACAAACCCGCCCAGCACCATAAACAGCAGCAAATGCGCGCCCTTGCGGGCCAGATATATCAAAAAAACAATGCTTGGATCCGTCGATAAAATAAGCTCTGACTTAGTCGCCAGTCCCAGCCTGACTATCACCTCATAAGTCTGCTGCGTCGTCTCCTGCATGGCCTGACTCGAAAACCAGCAAATCACCGCCACCCAGGACGCCGCCAGCAGCAGCGTTAAAACGCGTTTCACGCGGGCATCCCCCCTCACCTCAACCATTATATGCTGAGATCAGGGGGGTGGTCAAGGCCGCAGGTGTGTTAACATAAAATGTTTTTCGCGCTCCAGCAGCTTTCACGAGCCCACTGTCAAACCACTCCGCACGATGCCATGACGCCGCACCTTCACCGCAGGTCCCCGCCCCGCTCCTTTTCCCGGATATACAGGTCCAGCGCCCGGATTCCCCGGTGCGCCAGCTTGAACATCAGAATATAAAGGTAAATGGTCAGCACCATAAACACAATAAATATAACGACATTAAACAGTCCTAAAAAGCTCCACCATCCGTTCATTCAAAAGCCCCCTAAAAGATTTTTTTTAGCCGATGGTCACCTCAAAGTCACCCATCCGCCCTATCACACTGCTCGACCTTCCAGCCACAAACCGCCAACAGGCCGCTTTTCCTATCTTACCCACCTCTTAAGGCCCAAAACGTTTGCCCCACAAATGCCGTGGTATAATCAAAACAATCTCCATATTCAATGCAATAAAACTTACCGCTCATGCGTTATAGGATTAGAAGGGGCCTTGTCTATGATACTTTTTACCTTTGTCATAAACGACAACTTAGAGCCGCAGATTTCTGCGACAGCAGGCGAGCTGGATGAGGGCCTGTTATCCCGCATTGGTCAGGGGGACATGTCCGCCTTTGACCAGCTATACCGGGAAACTGAGCGGGCCATGTACACCTACGCCCTCTCCCTGACCAGAAGCCACGACGAGGCCCTGGATCTGGTCCAGGAATCCTATGTCAAAGTGCTCTCCGCGGCCCACCTCTACCAGCCTATGGGCAAGCCCCTGGCCTGGCTGTTCACAATTCAGAAAAACCTTCACCTGAGTCACCTCAGAAAGTCCGGCCGGATCACCCCGCTGGACACTGCGGACATTGAAAACAGCAGCCGCTTTTCATATGTGGAGGATCCTGATGACCGTCTGGTCCTTGAGTCCGCGCTGACCCTGCTGAATGCGGAGGAGCGCCAAATCGTCCTGCTCCATGCCGTTACGGGAATGAAGCATAAGGAGATTGCTGAGACCATCGGCATAAACCTTTCTACGACGCTTTCCAAATATCACCGCGCGCTGAAAAAGCTGCGCGCCCATCTCGAAGAAAGGGGGCTAAACGCATGAACGAAGACAACCTTAAAAAGCATTTGAAGCAAGCCATTGATCAGGCCCCAATCGACCTTCTCGAGAAGATCAAGGCGCAGCCGGCCGAGAAAATGGCCGCCCATGACGACATCACACGGCAATCTGCGTCCGGAAAAGTCCGTTACCTTAAACCCGCGCTGGCACTGCTCTCCGCAGCCGCAATTTTCCTCATCGCCTTCGTGAACTGGCAGATGACGACGCAGTGGGTCGACAGCATGGTGTACCTGGACGTCAATCCAAGTCTTGCCCTCGAAACCAACCGACGGGACCAGGTGATCCGCTTGAGCGGACTGGATGACGAAAGCCAGGCGCTGATCGAAGGTCTTGACTATAAAGGCAAAAGTCTCGAAACCGTTGCGGCAGAGCTTCTTGACCGGCTCGTCCTGCAGGGCTACGTCAGCAGCAGCGAACCCGCCATCCTGCTTTCGGTTTTCAATGAAGATCCCGAAAAGCGCAGCCGCCAGCTCACTGAACTTGATCAAGCCATTCACGCCTACCTCAAAAGCTTGGAGATTCAGCCGATTGTCTTGACACAGACCCTGGACCCAACCGAAACCCTGAGTGAGTATGCCGAGGCGAATCACATTTCCGTCAGCAAGATGACACTGATCCGCAACATGATCCTTCTCGACCCGGACCTGAAGACTGAGGACCTCTCCAAGCTGTCCCTGGAGGCTTTGATCAAAGTTTCCTCCAAAGTTGAGCTGAACCTTGAGCAGATTATTCAAAGCTCAGATATGGAGCGCATCAAGACTTTAGACGATTTTGATGAGGACGACCCTGAGGATCTCGATGACGACAACGATGACGGCATTGATGACATTGATGATGATGGCGACTTAGATGATGATCAAGACGATGACGATTATGACTTCGATGATACAGATGATAATGACACTATGGATGACGCTTATGATTTGGACGATTCTGAGGACGACGACAGTCTGGAGGATCTCGATGACGAGGTCGAGGATGATCCTGACGATATCGATGATGACGACATGGAAGATGACGACACTGAGGACGACGACTCAGAGGACGATGATTAAGCTTACAAAAAAGTTTTCAAAAGGATGCAATAAAAATCACCCCTCGTGCGTTAGTGTAATATAACGCTAACAACACTGCATAAAGGAGTGACTAAAAATGACAATAAAAAGAAAGCTTTCCCTATTAGCGATTCCTGGCCTGCTGGCCGCCTCAGCCTTTACCTTTGCTTTCCTGAACGCCCCGGCCAACACCCTGACCGTTGACGTCAACCCAAGCATAGAGTTGACGACCAACCGACTGGACAAAGTCGTGGAGATCAATCCGCTGAACAATGACGCCAGATCACTCTTGGAAGGCTATACGCCAAGTGACCGGGATCTGGATGACGTGGTCAACGACCTCGTGGACCGCATGATCTTGACGGGCTACATTACAGGTGGTCAGGACAATGTGGTTATGATCAGCGTCCAGGATGAAGCTGCAGACCAAAAACTGGTAGACCGTGTGAACAAAGCCATTGCGGCTTATCTGGAAAACAAGCAGATTGAAGCGACCATCGTCAACAAAAAACTTGATATTGCGCGTGAAGCGCTGAACAAAGACGGTGTTTCCTCTGGTAAGCTGGCCGTTGTCGAGGCTTTGATGAACAGCGACGATTCGCTCTCTAAAGAAGCACTGGCGGATATGAAAATCTCCGAGCTCGTCGCGCTTGCCAAAGACCTTAATATCAAGCCATCCACCCTTTTCGAAGCGGTTCTGGACCGTGATGATGATTTTGATGACTTTGATTTGGATGACGACTTTGACGACGACGCCTATAAAGATGCTGACGATAAGGACGACCAAGATGACGACCGGGATGATGTTTGGGACGACGACCAGGATGACCGGGATGACCGGGATGACAATTGGGAAAAGTCAGACAAACCTGCAGATGACAGCTCCTCTGCTTCTATCAAAGTAACCATAAGCGATAATGTGATTTCAGCCGAACGTGCCAGAACGATTGCGCTTCAAAAAGTAAACGGTGAAATTATCAAATTGGCCCTGGATGATGACGACGACCGTATGGAATACGAGGTCGAAATCCTCTCAAATGGCATAAAATATGAAATGGAAATTGATGCTGTTACCGGAAGCATCCTTGAGTTTGAATCCGAAGCAGTCTTTGATGACGACAAAGCTTGGGATGACGATAACGATTATGATGATGTAGATCAAGATCTGCCTAATGATCGTGAATATGATCGTGATGATGATGACGAGGATGACGACGATGACGACGATGACGAGGATGACGACGAGGATGATGATGATAAAGATGATGACCGTGATGACGACTAAATTTGAATAGAGTAAATGCCCCTGCCTTGTTGAGACTCACTCACAGGCAGGGGCATTTTTTACAGCAAATCTTTGTAGGCGCGCATGGCGTATAGTACTCTGACAATATCCACTTCACGCTTTTGCTCATCCACAATATAAAAGACTATATAGTTGTTTACAAGAAGCTTCCTGTAGCCTTTTAGTCTCAATAATTTTTCTGTCACAAGCTCGCACGACATAGGAAACTCTTCCAGTCTCAATATTTGATGTTCTAGTTTTTTCAGAAAATCTACTGCAGCAATTTCATTTTTCAACTCATACGCAATATAGTCACTGATCTCTTCAATGTCCTGGTCAGCAATTGGTGTCAGCCGTATGGTGTACCTACTTTTCTCCATATTTGCTCCGAATCCTTGAAAACGCCTCTTTCACAGGAATCATTAATTCACGTTCTCTTAGCTGACTTTCACCTTCAGCAAGCTTTTCATACAACTCCAGTTTGGCTAATACCTTCTCATAGGCTTCAATACTCATGACTACCAGATCTCCGTAGCCATTCTTAGTGATGTAAATTGGCTCCTGACTCTCGTGGCATATTTCTGAGATCTCATTTGTGTTTCTCAATTCTTTAATGGGATATATTTTTGGCATAATTCCACCTCTTATCAAATCATAATTATGCTATAATTATACCACAATCGGCATTCACTGTAAGGTAACTTTTCTTGAGTTATACACTCCAAATTGTTATAATCAACTGTGTTGAATTTTGACAACTATTTTTTAGAATTGAGGCAAACAAAAATGATTCAAGTAGAAAAGCTTTCCTTTGGTTTTCCGGCAAAAGATTTATATAAAGAGATTTCCTTTTCATTGGAAAAGGGACAGCACTGCGCATTTATTGGAAGCAATGGCACTGGAAAATCAACGCTTGTTGATCTGATTATTCATCCAGATCAGTATTTGTACGACGGTAAGGTTACCAAAGATGCAAGCTGCCGCATTGGTTATGCCAGCCAGTTCGCTGTGAGGGATAAAGAACAGGAATGCACTGTTTTTGAATATCTCAGTGAGAGATTTGTAAAAAATCAACAAGCGATAGCTGCTGTGTGTGAAGAAATGGCAGTGGCTGAGGATGTGGCGCCGTTGTTTGAGAAGTATCAGGCGCTTTTAGATGCCTTCGAAGCTATGGACGGGGATCATTACGCAAACAATATCCGTAAACAGCTGTATTTAGCCGGTATGCGTGAGTTGGAAGAAGCAAAGCTGTCACAGCTTAGTGGCGGAGAGTATAAATTACTTCAGATAATGAGAGAAATGCTGCTATCGCAAAATCTTCTTGTCCTGGACGAACCGGATGTATTTCTTGATTTTAACAACTTAAATAGACTTCGTCAGTTGATTAATGGTTATAAGGGCACATTGCTAGTGATTACACACAACAGATATTTATTGAATCATTGCTTTGACAAGCTTCTGCACTTGGAGAACGGTGACCTTCAGGAATATGATGGTAATTATTCAGAATATCGTTGTTCCCAGATCAAGGAAAAATTAAAGCTTAAGGTGCAAAGTCTTGAAGAACAAGAAGAAATTGAGCGCACTGAGAAAATGGTTGATATTCTGCGTGCAAGAGCTTCGGCACTTGCCAATCCCGTTATTGGAAGTGCTGTAAACGCAAAGCAAACGCAGCTTGACCGTTTGCGCGCAAGACAAATTAAAGCACCTTTTATTGAGCTTCGTGAGCCAAAGATTGAATTTCAGGCGGTAGACACTGAAGCAGAGCGTACGGTTTTAAGCATTGCAGATTATAACGTTTCATTTGATGACAGTTTACTTTCAAATATCAATTTTGAATTGCGCGCTGGCGAAAAAGTGGCCATCGTTGGGGCAAATGGGACAGGAAAAACTACTCTAATACGCGATATCTTAAACAATAACCATCCGTCCATCCATATCAATGAAGCTACAAGCTATGCCTGTTTATCCCAGCTTAAGGACGAGAATATGGATGAAACGAAAACGGTCTACGAGGTTATGGAAAACCTGGGCTTCACGACCAAGGAAAGGATCCAGGCGTATCTCGGGGAATATTGTTTGACCGGTGATACTTTAAAGCAGAAGGTAGGTCAGTTATCCGGCGGAGAAAAGAACTTGCTCCAAATTGCTATGATTGCAAATACCAATGCAGAGCTCCTTATTCTTGATGAGCCGACCAGCCATTTGGATCTTTACGCGCAAATGGCTCTGGAAAAAGCCCTGATCAACTACAAAGGGGCGATCCTCATGGTAAGCCATGATTTCTATCTTGTCGCTAATTGTGCAGATTACGTTTTACTTGTAGAGGACAATACGATTAGACGTCTGCGTACACGGACGTTCCGTAAAATGGTCTATGACAAATATTTCGATGTGAAGTATTTAGAAATAGACAAGAAAAAACAAGAATTAGAAGCTGATATTACATTAGCCTTTAAAAAGAATGAGCTGAACAATGTAGACAAGCTTTGCAGCCAGTTGGAAGCCCTTAGCGCGATGTAGTGATTAATGACGGAGGAAAAAAATGACTGAATTATTAGCGCCGGCAGGAAGTATGGAAGCTTTGAAAGCTGCAATTTCCAATGGTTGTGATGCAATCTATCTGGGAATGCAAAAATTTGGCGCACGTGCCTACTCCTCAAATTTTGACGTAGAATCGTTAAAAGAGGCTGTTCAGTATGCGCACCTTAGGGATGTAAAAATCTATGTCACAATGAATACCATCGTTTTCGAGAACGAGGTTGAAGAGATGAAAGCGCAGATGCACGAATTGAATGACATTGGTGTGGATGGCATTATCGTCCAGGATCTGGCGGCTCTCGATTATATAGTTAAAAACTTTCTTGATATGGAAGCCCATTGTTCAACTCAAATGGGGATAGATGATTTGGACGGGACTTTATTATTCAAAGAGCTTGGCGCTAAAAGAGTGGTTCTGTCCCGTGAGGTTGAGATTGAAAAAGTAAAAGAGATCAAAAGAGCAGCTAAAATGCCAATAGAAGTTTTTGTTCACGGTGCTTTATGTGTCTCTTATTCTGGAAATTGTCTCATGTCTGGTTTAATAGGCTACAGGAGCGGAAATCGCGGAAGATGTGTTGGTTCATGTCGTAAGGTCTATGAACTTATTGATCAGACAACAGGGACAGCTTTAGGGAAAAGCTATATTCTATCGACCAAGGACTTAAGCACAATCGATTATATCAATGATTTAAAAGACATTGATTCTTTAAAAATAGAAGGCCGCATGAAAGAGCCTGCCTATGTTGCTAATGTGGTCTCAAAATATCGCCTGGCCATAGATCATAAAGTAACAGAAGCAGATAAAGAAAATCTGAGCAAAACATTCAACAGAACCTTTACTAAAGGCTATTTGTTCCACGAGGACAGTAAAGATATTACAAACATCTCAAGACCCAATAACTTTGGTTTAGAAATTGGAAGAATCAGCAAGATCGTTAAAGACATGTATGAAATCACACTTACGCGACCTTTAAACCAAAACGATACCATCAGAATAAGTCATGAAAATGAAGATGTTAATTTAACGGTTGCAAAAATGTACGGTAAAGATGGCAATTTAATCAACACCGCAGATGATGTCTGCTATATCAAGCTCAAAGAAAAGCTGTCCAGGGGCGATTCAGTATACAAAACGAAGGATGTTTCCTATTACAAAGCATTGGAAGCCTCCCTGGAAAAAGAATTTAAACGTTTTAACCTGGACATCAGAGTGTATGCCTATCCTGATTCAAAGCTGATCATAGATGCGGCGGGCTTCGGCTTTAATTATTTATATGAAAGCGAAGAAATTTTAAGCGAAGCCATTAATAATCCCACAACAAAAGAGCAGGTCGTGAAGCAATTTTCAAGATTGAATGATACTATATTCGAGCTTAATCATGTAGAATTCGAGGAATGTGGTGTCTTTATCCCGGCTAAACTGTTAAACGCAGCAAGACGGGATATTGTACAGGGCTTATATGACTTAAAGCTTAACAGCCATAAGAAAAGAACCAAGGCTTTGAAAGCAAAAGAAAAAATAAGCTTTGCCCCTGATAAGCCCTACCTCACGGCCTCTGTCACGACCAAGGAACAGTATGACGCATGCGTGAGCTGTGGCATTGAAGAAATCTATTTCGAAAACGTTGTTAGAAGAAACCAGAATGATTATAAGGAAAAAGAAGGTCAGCTGCTTATAGGCGGCTATGGCGGAATCTATCACTACAGAAAGACGAATCCTTTTGTTGCGGATTATTCTCTAAATGTAGTTAACGCCACCAGCTGCTACGAACTCTATAGATTAGGTGCGAAACGCATCACTTTATCTTATGAATTGAATAAGAGACAGATTGAAGATTTAATTCATGCTTATTATGAAGAAAATGACGGTTATCCCGCACTTGAAATGATTGTCTATGGCAGGGCGCCATTGATGTTTACGAAATATTGTCCATTGAAAAAAATGGATCAATGCGGCGTTTGCAGAACTAAGCGCTACGAGTTAAAAGATGAGCACGGAACGTTTCCCATCCTTTCTCATGAGGATTGTACAACGACACTCCTTAACGGGAAGACGCTTAATCTTTTTGATGAGCTGCAAAGCATAAAAGGCATTGAGGCATTCAGATTAAACTTCACTATTGAATCAAAAGAGCAGGTCGTGAAAACCATTAATGAAGCCTTAGGCAAATTAAATGGCGGCGTGAATAAAGCTGTCTTTAACCAGGACACCGACACAAGAGGTCATTTTAATAAAGAGATTTTGTAGGGAAACCCCATTCCAAAGCTGGGTGCTACCCTCCCGGAAATGAAAGTAAAAGCGCTCCTTAGGGTGAAGTGATTCCATCCAAAGGAGCGCTTTTTCCGTACTTCAGTCTATCGGTTGATCATGACCAGCCCGGCAATGCACAGCACCACGCCAAAGATCTTGCTGACCTCAAAGGCCTCCTTGTATAACTGCATACCCACCGGGATCAGCGCGATCGCCAGCGCAATGTTGGCCACAAGGCTGCCAACGCTGATGTTCCATCCCGCCCTGTAAGCCGCCAGAAAGCCAAACTCCAGCCCCAGAATGGAAATGCCAAGGAGAACACTCGTCCAGTTCAGGGACTGCAGCGACTCAAGGATCCCCTTATCAGACTTGTAAAAGAGCAGCGCCACCGCGGACAGGGCCGCAGCCACCAGATAGGTGACTATCAGGCTCACGAAAGGGTTGATTTTGTCCGGCGTGGATTTTTGCGCAATGTGATACAGGATGTTGGATGCGACAATCATCACAATTGAAAAAACGTACATGAAGCTCTCCTCCTGGGTTCTGCCTTAGAGCGGTGCACCTTGATTAAATGACCCGTACTGCTTTAACTCTAACGGCCAAGCTCTATGACATTTGCCACAAGAGCCTTGCACTTGCCGCAGTCTGTACCGGCACCGGTGATTTCGGAAACCTGATCTGCGGTCTCTGCGCCATTTGAAATTGCGGTTAAAACGTCTTGGAAAGTGACCGTTTTGCAGCCACAGAGCATGGTCATGATGTAGTCTACGTTTTCCTTGCAGCCCTCACATTCGCCACACGCGCCAGTGACAGCCTTTAGCTCTTCCAGAGTACGCGCCCCGCCAATTTGAGCTTTTCTGAACGCGAGATACTCGACGTTATTGGTTGTACAGATGATGCCTTTGCTTGCCATTTTGAATTTCTCCTCTTCTGATGTGGTTTTCCCAGCACTAATCTGGGAATTTTGTGATCTGACCAGAAGATTTTATATTATTTTTGAAAACATTTCAAATGCTTTTCTTTGCTTTTAGTGAGAGTGAAATGTGTTAAAATGGGATCAACGATATTGAAGGTCTTGGCTTTTTCTCTTTTTGCATAAGGATGGCGGTTCCCCGCCGTGAGTGGATTTTCGGGGTGGATGAAGAAAGGACCATCGGCAGAAAATGCTTTTTGCAGATGGTGGATAAGGAGCGTTTTGAGATGGAAAATCTTGAGTTAAAAGAAAAAAATAATATTTCCGATGGTCACCTGACCCTCGCCGCGCTGCCCAAGCATTTTAAGGGATTTCTATTCGACATGGACGGGACGCTGTTCGACTCCATGCGGATGTGGCGGCACCTGATGCCGGATTACCTGAAGACGCACGGGATTGAGCTGCCGCGGGAGGTCCACAAGGCCATGCAGGGCAATACGTTGGGACAGGTCATTCAGGTCGTGGCTGAGCTCTATAATGAGCACCTGGATGAGCAGGAGATGTTCGAATATTACGATCAGCGGCTGAGAGCGGCCTATGGAGAGCAGGTTGGGTTTAAGCCCTTCGCGCTGGAGTATCTGCAGTATTTGCGTGCACATGAGCGTAAGCTCGCGCTGGTGACAACCACGGACCGGGTCTATGTGGATGTGCTCTTTGAGCGCTTTGGGCTGCATGACTATTTTGAGGTGATCCTGACCATTTCGGATGTGGGGGCGGGGAAGAACAAACCGGACATCTACCATGAGGCGTCACAGCGGCTTGGGCTTGGCGTGCAGGAGTGCGTCGTCTTCGAGGACGCGCTGTTCGCGCTGGAAACGGCGAGGGCGGCGGGCTATGTGACGATTGGGGTCGAGGACCACGGGCATGTGGATGAGGAGACACTGGCGAAGAGCTGTGATTTGATGATTAAAAGCTGGGATTGGGCGTAGGGGTTTGGGGGAAAACAAAGAAAGGAAAACGGCGCGCATTGCCGTTTTCCTCTCAGTTGTAGTAAAGGTGAGAAATTGGCGCGGTGGCGCCAATTTCTTTTTTTGGTGTGTTGTTTTACCACCACCTCACGAGCCAAGGTGCAGAATGTTGGTGCGGCCCAGTCCCCGACCGGCCTTCAGTGAACAAGCTCTGTTTTGGGCGGTGGCAGAAGTTACACCTCACGCTATCAGACGTACACCTCGCGGCTATCGCCTATTGCCCCGCTACGCTGCGCTTCGGTGACGCCCTTGCTTCGCTCGGTGACAGCATGCGCCCTATATAAACAAAAGTGATCCCACGCTTCCGAGAGCAAGCTCTCTTTTTGAGCGGTGGCATAAATTACACCTCACGCTATCAGACGTGCCCCCTCGCTCCGCTACGCTGCGCTTCGGTGACGGGCTGCGCCCTATATAAACAAAGGTAACGCCGTACTTCAGAGAGCAAGCTCTCTTTTTGGCGGTGGCATAATCTACACCTCACGCTATCAGACGTGCACCTCGCTCCGCCCTATGGGCTGCGCTTCGGTCGCGGGCTGCGCCCTATATAAATAGAAGTGCCCCTCCACTTCCGAGAGCAAGCTCTCTTCAGCGGAGGGGCACTTCTATTTATGCACGTCTGTTAGCTTTCGCGGACGTTAGCTTTCGCGCTACTCTTCCCCCAAATACGCTTTTCTCACCCGGTCATCCGTCAGCAGGGCCTTCGCCTCGCCTTCAAAAATGATGCTGCCTGTCTCAAGGACGTAGGCGTAGTCCGCCAGCTGGAGGGCAATGTTGGCGTTCTGCTCAACGAGCAGTACTGTCAGTCCCGTCGTCTTGTTCAGGTCCGCTATGGCGCTGAAAATTTCCTGGACGACTATAGGTGCAAGGCCCATGGATGGCTCGTCCAGCATCAGGAGGCGTGGCTTCGACATGAGAGCCCGGCCTATTGCCAGCATCTGCTGCTCGCCACCGGACAGCGTCCCACCCAGCTGCTTGGCCCGTTCCTTTAATCGCGGGAAGAGCTTAAAGACAAATTCCTTGTCTTTGGCCACGCCGTCCTTATCCTTGCGAAGATAGGACCCCATGTCCAGGTTCTCCTCTACCGTCAGGGCCGTAAAAATCCGCCTGCCCTCCGGTACGTGGATGACGCCCTTGCCTACAATTTTCTCAGAAGGAATGGTCAGCAGGTTCTCGTCCTCAAAGAGGATTTGGCCTTTGCATTTTACCAAATTGGAAATCGCCTTCAAAGTCGTGGACTTACCAGCGCCGTTTGAGCCAATCAGCGTGACAATTTTCCCCGCGGGAATTTCAAAAGACAGGTCCCGGAGGGCATGAATGCCGCCGTAAAAAACGTCAATACCTTGAACCTTAAGCATCCGGCTCCGCCCCCTTTCCAAGATACGCCGCTATGACGCGCTCGTCTTTCATGATGGCCTCAGGCTTTCCTTCGGCGATCTTATTGCCATAGTCAAGAACGGCCACACGGTCGGAGATGCCCATGACCAGCTTCATGTCGTGCTCGATCAATAATACCGTAAAGCCCCGGTCCCGGATCTTGCGGATCAGGGTGGTCATTTCCACCTTTTCGTTGGTGTTGAGGCCCGCTGCGGGCTCGTCCAGGAGGATGAGACGCGGTGAGGAAGCCATGGCACGGGCAATTTCCACGTGGCGCTGAATGCCGTAAGGCAGGCTGACGGCAATTTCATCCTTATATTGAGTCAGATCCAGAAACTCCAGGATCTCTTCACAGACGCTGCGGATCCTGAGCTCTTCGTTTTTGTGGCGCTTCAGGTGCAGCAGCGCGTCGAAGATGCTGGAGGACGTCCGGCAGTGCTGGCCCACCATGACGTTCTCGAGGACTGTCATGCTGGAAAAAAGGCGGATGTTCTGAAAGGTTCTGGCCATGCCCAGCTTGGTGATTTCAAAGGGCTTGGATTTTTTAAGCTCCGCCCCCAGAAAGTCCACACGGCCCTCGGTAGGCTCGTAGATCCCGGTCAGCAGGTTGAAGAATGTCGTTTTGCCGGCGCCGTTGGGGCCAATCAGGCTGACGATTTCGTGCTCATCGATATGGAAATCGACCTTGTTAACGGCTGTCAGTCCGCCGAAGACTTTTGAAATTCCAGAGGCCTCTAGGATTTTCATCTGCTGCTCCCCTCCTTTTAAGACTGTCGAGACTGATCATGCCCTGCGGACGAATGATCATCATCATGGCCAGCAGAATGCCGTAAATGGCGTATCTATAGGTGGAAATGTCACGGAGTGCCTCCGGTAGGATGGCCAGGATCACGGCGCCAATTATGACGCCAGGAATACTGCCTAAACCACCAAGGACGACCATGGTTAAAATGGTAACGGACTCCATGTAGGTGAAGTTATCCGGGTTGACATAGTGTACAAAAGAGGCGAAGAAGCCACCCGCAAAGCCGGCAATGACAGCACCAAGAACAAAGGCTAAAATCTTCATGTTGGCCGGATTGACGCCCATGGACTCTGCCGCGATCTCATCGTCTTTGACCGCCGCGAGGCCCCGGCCCAGCCTGGAATCCTCCAGCCGCTTGCTGATGATAATGGTCAGGATCACCATCACGAGGATGATATAGTAATAACCTGTGTTGCTCTTGACAACATAGCCAAAGAAGGACGGTGACGGAATGCCCGGAATCCCCGCAGGTCCCCTGGTGAAGGAGCCCCAGTTGATGAGGATGAGCCTCAGGATTTCGCCAAAGCCTACGGTGACTATGGCCAGATAGTCGCCTTTGAGTCGCAGGGTCGGAATCCCCAGGACAAAGCCAAAGATGCCGGCCACAATACCAGAAGCCACAAGGGCGATCCAGAAATTGACACCAAAGGAAACCGTCAGAATAGCCATAGTATACGCGCCAAGGGCGTAAAACGCGGCGTGCCCAAGGGACAACTGACCCGCCTGCCCCAGAACAATGTTCAGACTGAGCGCCAAGACAATGTAAAGCAACACCATGACGCTGGTTCTCAGGATGTAAGGTTCACTGGACAGCAGAAACGGCAGTACTAAGGCAAACACACCCACAACGGCGATCAGCGCCTTTTTCTTGCCGCCGCTGACTTTGAACAGCTTGACGCTGGCAAAGTCGAAAAAGCGGGCCAGGACCTGGATTGCCAGGAATAAAACCGCGGAGTAAAACAGCAGGTTGCGCAGCACGATCATTAAATTCGTCATCTCAGCGCCCCCCTATACTTTCTCTTTCATAGTCTTGCCAAGGATGCCCGTAGGCTTGAACAGCAAGACAATGATCAGGATGATAAACGCAATGGCATCCCGGTAGCCGGAGGAGACATAAGCCGCGCCAAGGCTTTCAGACACGCCCATGAGCATGCCGCCAATCATGGCGCCAGGAATGCTGCCAATCCCGCCTATGACCGCCGCGATGAAGGCCTTGAGACCCGGTACGAAGCCCATCATAGGGAAGACCGCTTTATAATACATGCCGACCAGGGCACCCGCTGTGGCACCGAGGGCTGAGCCCAGGGCGAAGGTAAAATAGACCACGCGGTTCGTGTTGATGCCCATAAGTCTTGCCGTGTCCATGTCCTGGGACACACAGCGCATGGCTTTTCCCATTTTTGTAAACTTAACAATATAAGATAAGACCGAAACGAGGATGATCGTCACCACAATGATGATGATCTGGATCGTCGACATTCTGAAGCCGGCGAAAGTGTAGATCTGATTTTTCATGACCTCTGGAAACGACTGTGTCTCCGGGCCCCACACCAGCATGGCGAAGTTCTCGAGAAAAATGGCGACCCCAATCGCTGATAAAAACAAGCTGATCCGTGGGGCTTTGAATACCGGACTGTAAGCGAATTTGGCGATCCCTATCCCAAACAGCGCCGCGCCAGCCATACCAAACAGCATTGCTGCCGCGATTGGCATGTTCAGAACCGTGATAGCCGTCAGCGTCAGAAACGCGCCAACCATGTACAAGTCCCCGTGGGCGAAGTTGATCAGGCGGATAATGCCGTAGACCATGGTATAGCCAATCGCCGTCAGGGCGTAAATCGAACCGAGCGCGATCCCGTTGCTGAGATGCTCCATAAACATGCGTAGACACCACCTTTTGAAATGCACGCCCCTTGTGACAAGGGGCGTGGCGGAGTGAAGCTTTCGTAGGAATGTTTGTTTTTGAGACTTTAAAGTACTTTTAAAACCTGTTTGCCGATGGTCCCGGAAGTCCTAAGGCTGAACATCGGCAGGAATAATTTTTCCATCTTTAACGGTAAGGATAATGATGTTTCGGGTCACCGCGTTGTCAATGAAGGTAATTGGGCCAGCGACGCCAGGGAATTCCTGGGTCTCATTGAGGAACGCCGTGATGGACTCACGGTCCGCGCCGTTAGTCTTCATAGCTTCGAGGAGGACGAGGGCGGAGTCATAAGCGAGGGCTGCGTAGGTGTCCGGCTCTTTGTCATACTTCGCGACGAAAGCTTCCGTGAACTCTTTTGTGCCGGCGAACTCGATGTCCGGGTGGAAGAAGCCCGTGAACTTGATGCCTTCAACCGCGTCGCCGCCGAGCTTGACGAGCTCGTCGGAGCTGATGCCTTCCGTGCCGAGCATGTCAATGCTGAAGCCGGAATCCTTGGCTTGCTGAGCGATCAGCGCAGTTTCAACGTAGTAGCCTGCCACGAAGAGAAGGTCAGGGCTTTTGCTCTTAATGGTGGTGAGCTGAGGGCTGAAGTCCTTGGACTGGCCTTCAAAGTAAGTTTCTGTCGCGACTATGTTGCCGCCGAGCTCTGTAAAGCGCGCTGTGAAGTCATCTTTCAGGCCGACGCCAAAGTCGTTGGCCGTAAACATTATGGCTGCGTTTTTCTTGCCCATTTGGTTGTAAGCGTATTCAGCAAGTCTGTAAGCCTGATCCGTGTCTGTCAGGGAAATTCTGAAGATGTGTGGTGTGGAGCCGTCTGTGATCGCCTTGTTGACGGAGTCCGTGATGACTGGGATCCCGGCTGCTTCATAGATGCCGCGGGCTGCCAGCGTACAAGAGCTGTTCCAGTGGCCTATAATGGCGAGGACGCGGTCGTCTGCCGCAAATTTCTGCGCGACGTTTGGCGCTTCTTTAGGGTTGCCTGTGTCGTCGCCGACCAGGAGCTTGACTTGCTTGCCGTCAATGCCGCCTGCCGCGTTGACTTGCTCGAGGGCGAGCTCAATGGCTTTGACTTTCATGTCGCCAAACTGAGCGGAGTCACCTGTCATAGGGTTTGCGCTTGCGATGTAAAGTTCCGTGCTTTCTTCCTGTGCACCGCCGCCGCAACCAGCGAGCGCCGTGACTGCGAGGAGTAAGATCATTAATAATGCCAGCATTTTTTTCATGTTCGTTGTTTCCCCCTTCATGCTTGTGTTCGTTTTTTTTTGTGGCTTCAGCGGGAACGCTGCCGCCCCCTGTGCTTCTTATTAATGCAGGAAGGATGCCAAGTTTTAGATTTGTTGTCGTTTTTCACGAAATAAAAATAATTGTTTGAAAATTTAGATATTAGCTCAATTGTATTCATAAAAACACAAAAAGACCCCCTCTGAGAGTCTCTTTGTGTTTTGGGTCGGGTGTTATGCGTTCCTCTGCGTTCGCCAATTTTCGACAAAAGGCATGAAATAATTTCATGGTCTGCAATAATTTCATGAAGTTGGGGTGGTGGCCCTATAACCAATACAAAGAGAAATCATCCGCTTCATGTGGAGCTGGATTCCCGGACAAAAGCAACAGGCGTTATTATGTGCGAACAAGTAAAGTCGCTGGTGAATGAATGCCAGAAATGCCGCCTTCTTTGAACGCGTCCCGGCTGACATTCTCGCTGAGGTGATTGATATCATCAGTGGGTTTGTTGAGGTTGAGAAGGCGTAATGACTTTTTAACCAAAGAATGCTAATTTCTTTGCAATCTTGATTTGTCTTTATCGTTAGTATATAATCATTTATATACGTACCAAAAAGACGGTTTAAAGGGGCGTGTTATTATGGATGACAAAGAACTAATTCACCAAATTTTGCAATCTAATAATGGCATAATTGAAGCACGCCAAGCATCCGAAGCAGGTATAAATAACAAAACACTACAAAGACTCCATCAATCCGGAGATCTGGAAAGAATTGAACATGGAATATATATTGACCCCAATTATATTGAAGACATATATTATATAACTCAGTTGAGATGCAAACAAGGTATTTTCTCCCACGAAACGGCATTGTATTTTCATGAATTAACAAATCGAACACCTTTTCAGCTACAATTGACGATTCCATCTGGTTATAACACAAGACTCATCAAAGATAAGGAGAGGTTCAGGTTTTTCTACATTAAAAAAGATTTGTTTGAAATTGGAAAGATAAACATGGTATCCCCATTTGGTAATCCTATTCGAATCTATGATAAAGAACGAACTATCTGTGATGTACTGAAGAAGAAGGACCAATTAGACGCAGATCTTGTTTCATCTGCAATCAAACAATATATAAAAGAACCCGGCAATGATTTTTCAAAGTTATTGACTTACGCGGAGCTATTTAAAATAAAAGACATTGTAAGACAATACTTGGAGGTTATCATATGAAATTCAGTAGTCCAAGGCAATTGAAGGACTGGATCAAGAATTATTCAAAGAAAAACAACGTAATATCTAATACAATTCTACAGAATTATATGATGGAGAGACTGCTTGAACGAATGTCTTTATCACCTTATCATGATAATTTTATTTTAAAAGGTGGTTTCTTGATCACTTCTTTGGTAGGGAGTGATCTTAGAAGCACTTTGGACATTGATACTACAATAAAAGGACTTCCTGTCACTCGAGAAAATATTGAAAAAATCATTCAAGAAGTTTTGGCAATTGCCATTGATGATAACGTGAGTTTCCAATTAATAGAAATCAAGAATATCCGCGATACAGGTGAGTATGATGATTTTCGGGCATCATTGGTCGCACATTTCTTTAATATGTCAATCAGTATGAAACTAGACATTACTACGGGGGATGAAATAATACCAAGGGAGATAGAATACGGCTTCAAACTAATGTTTGAAGATCGGTCTATAAACATTAAAGCCTACAATATCGAAACTATTCTGTCAGAGAAGATTGAATCCATTCTATCCCGAAATGTTGCAAATACGAGATCCAGAGATTATTATGATGTTTATTTATTGTCGACACTTAGAAATATGGATTACAACCTCCTTGATGTGCAAGACGCAATAAGGAAGAAAGCTATAGAGCGTGGCACTGAAGCATATGTAGACAACTGGAAAAAATATTTAAGTGATATCGAGGAAAGCACAGATCTTAGACAACTATGGTATTTGTATTGTAAGAAATATCCTTATGCGAACGGACTCAATTTTAATTTAGTTGTTGAATCAATAAGAAAATTGCTTGAATAGCTAAAAAAAGTTATCCAATTTAGAAAATCAAAAGAGCAGAGTTTTGTCACCCTGCTCTTTTATATTGGACTAATTTTCTCATTTTGAGGAAAAATGGTGATAGGGGGGGCGTTTTCCCTTCCAAAAAAGTATCTCTACCCTTCCCCCAGCCCAAACTCCTTGATCTTGTTGTAAAGATGCCGCTCGCTTAGCCCCAGCAGGTTTGCAGTTTTACGGCGGTTTCCTTCACAGTGCTTCAGCGTCGCTTCGATCAACCGCCGCTCCACCTCGTCCAGCCGTTCCCCTACATACACCGGTACAAGCTCCCGGGAGGACTTGTAAACTGAAATGCCAGTAATATCACCCGGCAAATCTGAAAGCTGTATGATTGGATCCATAGACAGCGCCACCGCACGCTCAATGATATTCTGAAGCTCCCGGACATTCCCCGGGAAGTCATAAGACTCAAGGGCTTCAATGGCCGCTTGGGAAATTCCTGAAACCACCTTGCCAAAGCGCTTTGAATAAATCTCAAGAAAATGCTGGCACAGCAGCGGAATATCCTCTTTCCGTTTTCGAAGCGGTGGCACCTCAATAGCCACAACATTCAACCGGAAAAACAAATCATCCCTGAACAGGCCCTTACGCACCGCCTCCGCCAGGTTTCGGTTTGTCGCGGTGATCAGCCTGAAGTTCACCTCTATGGATTTCTCACTGCCCAGGGGCGTCACTTTCTTCTCCTGAATCACCCTCAGCAGCTTTGCCTGAAGGGTCAAGTCCAGATCCCCGATCTCATCCAGGAATATGGTCCCCTGATGGGCCAGCTCAAACTTCCCTTTCATCTTCTGGTGCGCCCCGGTGAAAGCCCCTTTTTCATAGCCAAAAAGCTCACTCTCAAGGAGATTGAGTGGAATAGCGGCGCAGTTCAGCGCCTGGAAACTGTGCTTTGCCCGGTTGCTCCGGTCGTGAATGGCCCTGGCAATCAGCTCCTTGCCCGTACCGCTTTCGCCGGTGATCAGCACGTTGATGTCCAGGTCCTTGACCCGGTCAATCACATCAAAAACATATCTCATGGAGGCGCTGTCCGCGATCAGCATGCGTGGCTCCTCAGAGCCTGCACTCGGACCGCCCGGCCTGCCTGCACTGCCCAGACGTGAATCAGCACCGGTTCCGGCGCCAGCGCTGCGAAACTCCAGCGCTTTATTGATCATCACAGTCAAGCTCTGAATGTCCAGTGGCTTCGTTACATAGTGATACGCCCCACTCTGCATGGCCTTGATGGAGGACTCAATGCTCCCATAGGCGGTCATGGCAATGATCATGATCTCCGGCTTTTTCGCGTGAAGGGTTCGGATCACGTCCAGCCCATCCACATCCCCGAGTCTTTGATCCAGGAGCACCAGGTCCACCGAATGGGCCTCGAGGATCTCAAAGGCCGTCTCGGCGCTATCCGCCACATCAATTTCGTAAAGGTCCTCCAGCGCGTAGCGGAGCGCTGTCAGAATAGTCCGCTCGTCATCCACAATCAATAGGCGCTTCAAATCCGACTCCCCCTCTCCTCAAACGCCGGAAGCAACATCACGACGCGGGTACCGACACCAGGTGTACTTTCAATTGAGATGGTTCCGTTGTTCTCGCGGGTGAGCTGCTCGACCATCGGCAGTCCTAATCCGTAGCCGCTGCGTTTGGAGGTTACAAAGGGCTCAAACGCCCGGGCTGCCTCCTCCGCGTTCATACCTGGCCCGTTGTCCGCCACGGTCAGTTCGACCATGCCCTGGTCGCCCCGCAGTATGCTGGTGATCTGAATGTTCCCCGGCTGCCCGCCGCCTTCAATCGCGTCGAGGCTGTTCAGAACGAGGTTCAGCAGGATCTGCTTGAGCTGGTTGGGGTCCGCGTAGATCCGGGATGCTTCAAGCTGATGGGTTATGACCGTGTGGCCGTTCTCGCACCTTGGTTTCACAAGTCGTTCAAGATTCTCCACCAGGCTGGCCAGGTCGATCTCACGGGGCTCCGGCGCCTTTGGCCGGGCATAATCCAGCAGGTCCGCGATCAATTGATCCATCCGGGCGATCTCCGCTGGCACAATCTCGTTGAATTCTTCTATGAAACGGTCGTTGCTCCGCTTAAGCGGCACCAGCTCAGACAGGGCTTTGATGGACGTCAGCGGATTCCTCAGCTCATGAGCGATGCCCGCCGCCAGGTTGCCTACGGTCTGCATCTTGTCCAGCTGCCGGATCGCGGCTTCCTGAGCCCGGATGCGCTCTGTCTGGAGCGCAACTTCCCTGCTCAGCTTCGTGTTCCACTGACGCACGACCAGCGCCGCGAAGAGCGACAGGCTCATGACGCCAAACAGAACATAAAACACGCGCTTGACCTGATCCAAAGTGAGCCCGTAGTCCACCAGCTGCTCACCGAACCATTTCTTGTAGATTCTGTCGTAGGTCCCGTTCGCTTTGACTTTTTTTATGGCGGTGTTTAGCGCATTGAGCAGTTCCGGCTGATCTGGGTTCACCGCCATACAATAATCCGTGACCGCCATGGTCTCCCCTACTATTTTAAGCTCCTCCAGGCGCCGCATTTTCTGAAGATAATAGATGGCTGTCAGCCTGTTGCCCACAAAAGCGTCCGCCTGACCGTTCAAAACATCCGCGAGGGCTATCTCTTGATCTGCGAAGCCAAGGGCATTGATCTCCAGCTCCCGGCCCAAAATCTCATGAGCGACGTCGCCGAGCTGGTAGGTCGCCGTCCTGCCCCTGAGGTCGCTTAGAGCCGCGATAAATTGATTGTCCTTACGTACGAAGATAGCTTGGGAATTGGTGACAAGCGGTTCGGTAAAGAGGTAATAGCCCTCCCGCTCCGGCGTCCGGGTCATCCCCTGAATCATGTCCACCTCGCCTTTACGAAGCGCCTGCAGCGCATCCTCCCACTTCATGGGGATGAGCTCGTAGTCCATTTCCATCTCGAGGAAGACCGCGTTCAGCATATTCACGTTGAAGCCCCGGTAGATCCCGTTCTGATCCATAAATTCGTAGGGTGGGTAGTTGATATCCCCCGCAACCCGCACGACATCATTGCCCCGGCCCTCTACGGCGAAGGAGGGCTGTCCTGCCACCACGCTGAGTAAAGTGACACCTGAGGTAGTCCCCAGCACCAAAAGGGCAAAAAATAAAACAAGGAGGGGCTTCACCAGTTTACTGATCCTGATCAACGTACTCCCTCCTTGCGCTTTAACTAAAGTTTGGTGTTTTGGTCCGGCCCAGTCCCCGGCCAACAATCTGGTGTGTCCCAGTCCCCAACCAGCGATTTGGTTCGGCCCAGTCCCGCACCACGCGTCCCTGTCCCCAACCACGCGTTTACTCTGTAACCTCTGCCTGGATTTGTAACATCTTATCAAAACTCCATTGTCCCGTATATGGAAAAACACCATAACGTTTCAGAGCATAAGGCACATCCGCGGCACTCGCTGGCGCCTCACCCAAGGCAAAGGCCATGACGTAGCCAAAGCTGTTGAGCACCAGATCCGCCCTGGTATCATGGGCGCCATAGGGGTGGGCGTAAACTCGGGTGCGGTTGAAACCCCGCTCCTCGAGCAGGCCTGTAGCGATTTGAAGGTCCGCCTTTAAAGAAATCTCGTCGAGCGCCAGCGACAATGGTACACCGCTCTCACTCAGCCCATGGAGATTGTGACTGTGCGGGTGATACTCAAAGACATTCTTGGCTTTGTTCATTTCGTCCCAGGATATTTTAACCGTCACAGCTGGATCCCACGCTGCTGGCGCCGCCTCCACCGTTCCCGTCACCACGAACATGGTCGCGGTAAACCCATGGGCTTTCAGGATGGGGTACGCGTAGCGATAGACGCTCTTGTAGCCGTCATCAAACGTGATGACCACACTGTTTTCCGGCGCCGTCCAGCGGCCCGCCAGGTGGTCCTCAAGCTGTGCCATGGTCAGGGTTGTGACACCTCTTGACTTCAAGTAAGCCATGTCGCTCTCAAACTTCTCAACGGAAACTATAGCACCGTTCAACTTCTGGAAAGGTGTCATCTCCGCTTCAAGAAGAAGATGGTGGTAACAAAGGACAGGAATGTCCGCAGGTGAATCAGGGACTGCGGGGACCATCTGAAGGCCCTCTTCCGCGCTGGCCAGCAGAGGCGCAGCCTGCTCGGACCTGAGGGATGCCTCAAGCGCTTCAGCGACACCCATCTCAACAGTTTCAACTTCTATCACGCCAGCTTCAGAGGCAATGTCAGCTTCAGGGGCAGCTTCTGCCTGCGCCTCCAAAGCGCCGTCGTCAGCATCAGCCTCATTTGCCGGCTCCAGCAGCGCACTTTGGCCTAAAGTCTCAAGGAACCCCTTCTCCACATAGTCCACGCCAGCCTCCCTGAACGCGCTGTGCCAGGTCTCCCGCCCCGCGGTGTCCAGCACGTTCAGCCGGCCATCCTCGGAGGGCGTGACGAAGAACTGCTGCTCACCGAGCTTCACCGTCTTCAGGTCCCAGGTGGAATGCGGGGTCAGCGTCAAGCCCGGTATGCGCGTCAGGTCTTCCAGCCGCAGATACTCCGCCTCTACCCGTGTGATCAGCTCGAAGGTTGGTTGCGCTTCAGGAACTACGAGCGCTTCACTATCCGCAAAGACTGCCGATGGTCCCGCCGCCACAAACAAAGCAATCGCCAGACTAAGAACAACACGCACGCCATGGCGCTTCGATCTATGGGTTTTATGATTTTCAAGCTCTCTATGATTTCTATGACGTCCCATGTTCCCCGGACGACGCTTCCAGCTTAGCTTCACGGTTTACCTCCCGAGTTCTGCGTTTATTATACATTTAATCAGCATTTATTCTGCATACAGAATGTCGACAATCATATCCTCCCGGATCTCCCATAGGTTCGCCTGAACCCTGAAAATATTCCATTCATCAATATCAAAGACCCGCACCCAGCTGTCCATGACCTGCTTGCGCTCCCTCGGGTAAAAGTGCGCTGTGGCCTCATCCACAAAGGCAAACAGATTAGTATGCCCCCGGCTGGCCATGTCCTTTTTATAGGCCTCTTCGTCCGCCTTGTCTTTTGGGATGTAGAGATGGTTCAGAACGTGATCCCACTTGACGCCGTCAAAATAAATGATTTCAGACGGATCCACCTCAAGGACGTAGACGACACTGTCCTCGGTAGGCCTCAGCATGTTCTCTTCGCTGATCGAGCACCAGACAGGAAATTCAACGCCCTCCGGCTTTGGATTTCTCTGATTCGCAGCATTCACAAACCATTTATAGAGCTTAATGATATAATCCGCTATAACATCGAATTTTTCCTCAAGATGGGCACGCTCAATGCGAATGACGCCGTGCGCCTTCAGCGCCTCAAGACTTTTTATGTCCTGACGTGTCCACAGCCTGACTTTATTTGCTTCACTCATGGTTCAGTCATCACTCCTTCCCTCTCAAGCGTCTCATGGTTCTCATGGAACTCATGGATCTCTCCCACCTTCAATTGTAGGAAAATAAACTGCGCTTGACAAGGAAGAATTGCGTTTTGTAATTAAATACATTCTTTTGTCCATTAAAATGCTTTTTTCAACCTTGTATTCTGACACAAACAAAAATTTCTCCTATTGAAACGCAAAAATAATAAAGCGCCCAACTCTGTGGGCGCTAAAAAATTGTATATTTCTCATCTAAATCCTATCTTGTGATTATTAATAGCGCCTGCTGTCCAGACCTCAGAGCAGCAAGCCTCCTCTATCAGAACCGTTTCCTCCCCGTGAGCAGCGAAATCACAAAAAGCACCAGGAATATAAAGAACAATATTTTCGCAATGCCGGTAGCTGTACCTGCGATCCCGCCAAAGCCCAGGAAACCGGCAATTAAAGCGACGACGAGAAATATAATAGCATACCTCAACATTATCTGTTCCTCCTCAATTCGAAATCATTACATGAAATTATTACCTTTTTCATTAATACCCTGTAAAGCGCCCTCGAAACAATTCCAAGTGTTTTGGTCGGAAAAGTGGCGGAACCGGCGCAGGCGGCTGTTGCCTATTGCGGCTGTTGCCTATTGCAGCTGTCGCCTATTGCAGCTGTTGCCTATTGCGGCTGTCGCCTATTACCCCCTACCACCTCTGACTACTTGCCCTCACTTTGGGTATAATACAAGTCATACGCGAAGGTTAATCCGCGTTACGCAAACGACCCGATTCCGAATGGACACTCAAGCTATAAGGAGGCCACGCCTATGCCCCAAGTCCAAATTCTCAGCCTCAACCAATTCCTGCTGCTGGCCGCCTTTGTCCTCCTTGCCAGCGCTTTTTCCAGCAAGATCCTCTATCGCTTTGGCATTCCCACCCTCCTGATCTTCCTCTCCATAGGCATGTTCTTTGGTGCCGATGGTCCCGGAAACATCCAGTTCAACGACGCCACACTGGCTCGCAACATCTCCATCCTCGGCCTTATTATGATTATGTTCACCGGCGGCTTCGACACCAACTGGAGCACAGCAAGGCCCGTCGCGGCCAAAGCGCTGTTGCTCTCGACCCTCGGCGTCGTCATCACGGCAGGTCTTGTAGGCGTCTTCGTCCACGCCATCACCAACCTCTCCCTCATAGAGGGCTTCCTCCTTGGCTCCGTCATCTCTTCCACCGACGCGGCCTCGGTCTTCTCCATCCTGCGCTCCAAAAAACTCAACCTCAAGGACCGGCTTGCGCCAATGCTTGAAATTGAAAGCGGCAGCAATGACCCCTTTGCCTATATGCTTACGCTCCTTACCCTCAGCGTCATCCTGTCCTCAGGCGACGGCGCCAGCTCACCCGTCCTCATGCTCCTGAGGCAGGTTGCCTTTGGCGTCCTCATTGGCGCCGCGCTTGGCAAAGCTGGCGCTTGGTCCCTTCGAAAAATCCAGCTGGACATTGACGGCCTGTACCCTATCCTTACGTTTGGCTTCGTCATTGCGACCTATGCAGCGTCAGAATCCATAGGCGGCAACGGCTTCCTGTCCGTCTACCTCATGGGCCTCATTGTGGGCAACAGCCCCATTGTCCATAAGATCAGCCTGGTGCGCTTCTTCGACGGCATCTCCTGGCTCATGCAGATCGTCCTCTTCTTTACCCTGGGGCTCCTGGTCAATCCCTCCACTTTCCCGCAGGTGGCACTGGTCGGTCTCGCCGTAGCGGTCTTCCTGATCCTTGTGGCGCGTCCTATAGCCGTGGCCGCCATCCTGACGCCCTTTGGCTACTCCCTGCGCCACCAGGCCTTTGTGTCCTGGGCCGGCCTTAGGGGCGCGGCGTCCATAGTGTTTGCGACGTATCCGTTGTCGCTTGGGTTACCATCGGCAAATCTCATCTTTCATACGGTGTTCTTCGTGGCCATGCTGTCCGTTCTGATCCAGGGCAGCTTCATGAGCCAGATGGCGGTCAAGCTGGACCTGATCGCCCCCAACGACTCCGTCCTCAAGACCTTCACGGACTACGCGGGCGAAATCCACAACAAGATCCTGGAGCTGCCCATCACGGCGGACAGCCCCTTCGCCAACAAAGCCATCATGGACCTGGGCATCCCTATGTCCATCCTAATAGTCATGGTCAAGCGCGGCGAAAACGTCATCACCCCCCGGGGCTACACAGTAGTCCAACCGGGCGATGTCCTGATGCTGACAGGCGATTCGGAGGAGGAACTGCTAAATTGCTGCACAGGGCAACCAAGTGACATTGTGGTATAGCCTAAGAACATGCGAAAATGAAAACACGACGAGCACATCAAACACCGTGAGGTGTGAATGATGCTGCCGAGCACAAAAACAAAAGCTTTGCCAATGGTCATGTGAACCCACACCCAACCATCGGCAAAGCTTTTTCTTTGTCTTACTGCTATCCCCTCACCGGCGATCCTCCACCTTCTTTGAGGTATTCTTGACGTTAATGCCATAAAGGTTCTGAACCTTCGAATAGCCCGAAGTATCCACAAACAGCGAGACGCTGGACAGGTTCGCCGGCAGCGCGGACGGCGACTGGAATTTTACCACCGTCTGCCCGCCAGACACCGTATAAGTCAAATTGGACACGCTGTTGAAATTCAGTTTGAAGGCCCCGGCATCCACCCGGGTCAGCGGCTGACTAAACACCGCCGTGACACTGCGGCTATCCGTCGCGTAAACACTCACCAGCTGCGGCGGGTTCTTTGACACGTCGGTCATTGCCGCGAAGCTGAAGTTCTGAGCGGTCATAGTGTTGCCGCTGAGATCCTTGACACCAGTCACCGTCAGCTGAGCTCCGGTGGACTGAGATAAGGTATATTCTGTATTGGTCAGGCTCAGCCTGTAGGTTCTTCCACCATTAATCTGCACGGGTGTCCTCGACAGCACAAATGAGCTGTTCGACAGGCTGACCGCGTACCGGCTCCGAACTGTGGCACTGGCCACATCTACCGGTTTGTTGAAGGTCACATAAGCATATTTTGAAACCGTATCCTTGACGGCTGTCACGACATAAGGCCTCTCGACATCCGGTTTTTCCGGTATTGTAAAGGTTGCCGTATAGACGGACAAAACATTTGGAATAAATGCCTGGTCCGGTACATTCCTCACGTTCACGCGAATGCTTTTACCCTCTAAATTGGCATCATTGAGCTGAACCGTGTATACCCTCCCGGATCCGGAAACGGACAGCCACAAGTTCGGAATCAGCGCCCCTGTACTGAATTTCACATCCATGTTGGACGCGCCAAAGCTGACATCCTCACTGAATTCAAGCCGCAGCGCATTGGCAGAAGTCATTTCCATTCGGGTCACACTGGGCGCCGTGAGATCGCCGGAAACCGTTGCCTGTAAAGCGCCGCCCGCGTAAGGCTCGCCCCAGGTATCCGTCAAGGCCCGGCCTTCATTGTTCTCCGCGGCAATAAACACCTCCGAGGTGCCCACTTTCAGTGGCACCCCCGTTAGAATCCCGTTTGACTTGTAGGCTAACCAGACATGGACCTCTGACACTGCCTCCTCTGGCACGACAGGCTGCGTCAGTGCCGCATCCTTATAGATCCCAAGCGGTGAATTCCCATCTTCACCATAAAACACATGGCCCGCCGTCAGTCCCAAAACAGGTCTTGAAAACTTCAGCGCAAAAGCGGTATGGGAGGCAGAAATCACTTCTGCCCTCACCGGTGAAAAATCCTGTTCAAACAGCATGGAGCCAAAATAATACACGCTGACGTTGTCGTCCTCGCTGACAAATTCCCGGGCAGTAACGTCATACATGGCCCCAAGGCCCATTTCAGAGCCCACCGTCACTATAACGCTGTGGCTTCCGCTGGACCGCAGCCCCGTCACGGCCATAAGTCCGTCTGGTGCTTCTACTGTAACCGTTCCAAGCTCAGAGATTGCTTCGCTGAACACCAGCTCCAGTGACGTCCGGTTCACCGGCCTCACCGCTTCGACGTGCAATGCCTCCGTACTTGTCTCCACAAAATGGATCAGCGCCAGGTCCAGCCCTTTTACGCTTGTATTAAGGGTCTGGAGCATCATATCAAACACTTGGCCCCTTAAGATGTCCGCATCCGGATCAATGCCGGCAGCGCCAGCTTCCAGGCCAGATCCAGGGACCATCAAGCCCAGCCGGACGGCAAAATCATAGGCGGTCGCAAAGGTAAAATCCACCTCTGCCCGGTAGCCAAGCGCTTTGAGCATAAAGACGGAGGCCTCACGAATGGTATGGCGCGCCTCATACCCAAAGCGGTTCCCACCAATTCCGGCGGTCCAGCCCCTGGACTGGGCATATGCCACGTAGCGCTCCGCCCAGTGCGTGCCACCGCCATCCACGAAGGTCGAACGCGCCTCATATTCAGACGCTTGTTCAAACTCTCCCATCATCCGCGCCAGCAGCACCATCATCTCTGCTCTGGTCAGATAGGCGTCTTCCGTCAAATCTCCATTATAATCCCCCGTTACCAGCCCATAGGATTTTAAGATCTCACCCGAAGTCTGGGGGGCCGAATAGCCATGAATCGCTGTGCCCACAAATAAAATCGCAGCCACCAGCAACACCATCCACTTTCTCATCAGCGGTGCCTCCTTGTCCGCGAAAAGCCCAAAATTTAAACCTTTCTGCAAGAAAATTTTACCCTAAATAAGGCGCGCGCGGTCCGCTAAAGACAAAATGAAATATAACTGTAAAACAACTGAGACATTAACAAAAAAAACTCCCGTTGCCTTGGCAGATCGTTGATAGATCACGCCTCAGAGAACGGGAGTAGTTTACATTTGATCCTAAATTTTTCTTTTATAACAGCATTTTTCAATTAACTTATCAGTTTCAAGGCTTCTTAAAGCACAACCCCTTCATCACTGACTTCCTCAATGGAAAAGTCAATAATAAACGCTGTCCGCGCTGAGAAGAAATCATTCAGCGACGTCTGCCAGACCCGTCTTGCACTCTCATTGTCAGAAGCCGCCTGTAAAAATTCCACTGCCGTGGTCATGCCGCGTTCATATTTGATCTTCGCGATCTCGTAGTTCTTGACAGAAAGACCATAGCGGCCAAAAGCAGTCATGACTGAGTCATACTTGTTCGCCAGATCGTTGTAGGCAATTCTGAAGTCATAATCTGCGCTTCGCAGCATGGAAATCGTCCTGAAGGACTCTAAATTCATAGCCCTTTCTGCCTGAATGATTGTCGTTTCGTTGTCTGAAATTTCCTCAGCTACGTCATAGTTTTCCTGAGCGATTCGAAGGGTCTCTACCTGGTCGAGAAGCTTGTCGGAATTCTCTTTGTAGGTCACGACCGCCATTTCAAAGCTATTAATTTGAGGCAGCGACACATCCAGCACAGGCTTGACCACCTCGTAGCGATCGCTGGCTGAGCGCTCCATCAAAGCATTGAGCTTAATATAGTTCAGTTCAATGGTACGCTCGTAGGAAGCGATAACCCGACTCTGCTGCTGAAGGGAAATGTAAGCCTTGTCATAATCGATTTTCGCAATCCGTCCCATTTCCAGCATGAGCCTTTTAGCCAGCTCGTCTTTTTCTGCGGCCATCAGGTCATATCTTGCCTGCAGCAGCCCCTCTTTGGCATTGATTAAGTTCAGGTATGAAGTGACGGCGTCGCTCTCAAGGGTTTTCAAAAGGGTTACTTTCTGGCGTTCAAGAGAGTTGAGCTCAAACTTCATTCTCAGCGGCTCTACGTAAACCAGCTTCGCTTGTGGCAGATACTTGTCACCATAGTTTGACTCCACCAGATCTTCAAGATCTTCTGCCGTATCCCTGGCCTCATCCTCGAGCCATGCCGTATAGCGAAGCTCTTCATTCAGGAGCGCCAGCTGTGAATTCTCAGTTTGAACCCGGTCGACCACCTGCTCCAGTGTTAAAGTCTCCAGAGCGAATGCCCCGGATAATGTCAGTGACATTACTAATAGTGTGAGCGGTAAGATCCGCTTGATCATTGTCCCATTCCCCCTGTTCCTGAGCCGTACTGCACCGTGCGGTCCAGTGTCTGATGTGCGAGATTATACTGATAAACACTGCTTTCCAGTGCGAGAAGCGCCTGCTTGAGGCCCATTTCAGCACCCGTCAGGTCCACATCTGAAACATAGCCTACGCTGTGCAGCGCCTTGACCCGGTCGAGGTCAAGCATGGCAAGATCATAGCTTCCGCGGGCATTCTCCAGCGCTTCCTTTTTGGTGAGGGCCGCGTCGTAAGCCGCGTAGAGATCCGCGTCCACTGAGCGGACCGTGGCTTCATACGCCTCTTCTGCTCTTAACAGGGACATTTCAACGGCTCTGTACCTTGGCTCGTCATCATCAAACCATTCCTCCATGACATCGAGCTCCTGTCGAATGGAGAACACTTGCCGCAGCGCTCTGATCGCGTCCGCCCGGGTTCTGAGAGATTCCGTCAAAAGCGCCTCATAAGTCTTGATCTCGCCGCCTGAAACCGTAATTGGCAGCAGCTTTACAGAAAAAGGCTCTTTGAACTCAATGCCTGCCAGGGACCGCATTCTGTAATCGAGATTTTCACTTTCCCTGTCCAGTCTCACTTGATCCCGCTGAGTGACCTCCAGCTCCAAGTTCTTAGCTTCGAACTGCAGCTCTGAGATTTTGCCCAGGCTGTAGCGGACTTTATCCGCCTCCAGCTGAACTTCCAACAAAGATACATATTCCTCTATCAATCGTTTTTGAGTCCCCAGGGCGCCCATATTCCACCAGAGGGCCTCAACACCGCCCTCCAGCATGGACGTTACCCGCTCCCGGTCAATTCGCAGAGAGGCGTACTGATCAATCAGCTTATTGGGAAGAACCTCCACCGGATAAATAAAATTGTCATAAATCTCTTCGTCACTCAACGACGGCGTCGCTATGCCCAACCGGTCAAGGAACAACGCCTGAAGCTGCAGATACGCCTGCTTCATGGCGATTTGCTCCGGTGTTGGGACCGGAGGGCTTGGGGGCACTGGTGGCGCAGCCGGGTCCTCAGGGGTTCCCGGTGCTTCAGGCTCCAGTGGATCCTCAGCCGCCCCAGGATCAACAGCCTCACCGGGCGCCGCAGGGTCTTCAGTTTCACCAGGCACTTCCGGCTCAGGCACCACTGGCGGCGGATCCGGAATCAATCCCGCGCCGGCCTTATGCAGCCGCTCATAGGTCTTATAGGCTTCATAGAACTCCGTGATCCCCTCTTCACTGTCCTGAAGGTCCTCCAGATTTTCCATCAGTGTTTCCATTCCCTGAGTCATAGCCAGCAGGTCCACGCTTGAAGCGACGGCTTTCTCCTTTAGGGATTCCAGTGTCTCAGCTTCAGCGGAAAAACCGGCTGCTGCCCCAAAAGGGGTCAAGGCTAAACTTAAAACTATTGCAATGAGCTTTTTCAATCCATCACCCTCAATCCTCATTCGTAAACAAGTGTCCATTATATTATACCCGCATTATGCAAAAGGATGTTCAAATTTTCTGACTGTTAACTATTTTTAATATTAGCGTTGCTGTCAAAGACGAAAAGACGTGAAAGGTGGAGAAAGTGATGGCAAGGAGACCATCGGCATCACGCCTTTGCTGCCTCTGCTGCCTCCGGCCGGATCTCCGCAATAAAGCGGTCCTCCTTGACAAACAGGTTCTCAAGGGTCACGTAGATCAGCGGGATGACTACAATGGTCAGCCCCGTGGCCGCCGTGATGCCCCCAATAACCGTCACCGCCAGCGGCGAGAACCGCTCCGATCCCAGTGCCAGCTGCATGGCCAGCGGCATCATGCCCACCACGTCCGAAAGCGCGGTCATCATGATAGGCCTGAACCTCGCCCTGATGGCGAGCTCAATGGCTTCCCGCATCTCGAAGCCCTTTGACCTGTGGTCATTGATGGCATCCACCAGCAGGATCGAGTTGTTGACCACGGTCCCCGCCAGCAGGATGATCCCTAACAGCACCGGCATGGAAATGACTTTTCCCGTCAGTCCCAGGGCAGGGGCAATCCCAATCACCACCAGCGGAATGGCCATCATAATGGTCAGTGGGTGCAGGAAAGACTTGAACTGCGGCACCAGGAGCAGATAGACGAAGAAAATCGCCAGGGAAATGAGAAACACCATGTCCCCCATAGAATCCGTCAAAGTTTTCTGTTCCCCGGCCAGCTCGACCTCATAGCCCATAGGCACCACCATAGTCTCAATCTGCGCGTCCACATCCGTCATGACGTGGCTGAAGGTCCTGTCCTGAATATACCCCAGCACCTCCACGGTATATCTCATGTTCTCGCTCTCGATCAAATTGGACCGCGGCTCCTGAGTCACCTCAGCAATTTCCTTCAGCCGCACGCTGGCACCCAGCGGTGTCATGATCTCCGTGTTCATGAGCTGCTCCAGGGACTGCGTCCCGGACAGCCGGTTTTCCACCTGAACCCCCAGGGTCAGACCCGAATCCAGCGTCATAGTGTTGGCCTCCATGCCCTCAAGAGCGAGGTAAAGCTGGGAGGACACACTCTGGCTGGTAAGTCTCAAGGCTTGGAGCTTCGTCTGGTCAAAACGGACGCTCATTTGGCTGTAGCCGTCATTGTAGCTCTTGTACAAGTTCGTGATGCCAGGGATCGTTTCCAGCTTTTCCTCCATCTGGCTGGCCAGATGATAGAGCACGGCCAGGTCATCCCCGCTGAGCTTCACCGCGACGGGGGCTGTTGCGCCGCTCACCGCTGTGCCGCCCTTTTCCTTCACCACATACCGGTTGATGCCAGGCAAGGTATCAATCTTTTCTCTGAGCCGCACCTGAAAGGCCCAGATGCTCTCCTCCCTCTCCAGCCGCGAGGTCAGGGATACGGTTATCATGCCCTGATCCGTGCCCATCATGCCAAAATCGCCCATTTGAACGCTGCCCTCTTCGTACCCGAGGCGTGTGTCAAAGGTCGCCACGCTGGACTCCCCCGCCAGATAGGACTCAATCTGTCCCAAGGTCGCCTCAGTCTTCTCAAGCGTCGTCCCAGGTGTCATTTCAATAGTAATATAAGTGACCCCACTGTCAAACTTGGGCAGCATCTCCATGCCATTCATTCTGAGAAATCCGGCACTGAGCCCAAGTCCCACAATCAGCAGCAAAAAAGTCAGCTTCTTGTGGTAAAGGGCCTTCTTGAACACGTGGATGTAGCCCTCCAGGAGCTTGTCCATCCAGCGGTTGAAGGGGTCCGTCACCTTTTTTAAAAAGCCTTCCGTTTTCTTAAACTCAAAAGGCGCCATCAGTACCGACAGCTGCGGAATCATCACCAGCGCCACGAACAGCGACGCGCTGATCGCAAAAATCAGCGTCATGGACAGCGGCCGGAACATCTCTCCCACAAAGCCCTGTATAAACAGCAGCGGCACCAGGACAATCAGCGTTGTGGTCGCCCCGGCAATGCTCGGCATAGCGATCTCATTTGTCCCGTCCATAGCCGCCCGCTCAATGGATTTGCCCTTCCCCGCGTGGCTGCTGATGTTCTCCACCACCACTATAGCGCCGTCCACCACAAAGCCTATGCTCAGAATCAGCGCGGACAATGTCACCAGGTCGAGATCCATCCCAAAGAGCCGCATGAGGCTCAGGGTGATCAGGAATACCAGCGGCATGGACACCGCTATGACCAGGGACCTGGAGATATTGACAATAAACAAGACAATGACCACTATGGTGAACAGGATCGCCAGCGCAATGCTGGTGGTCATGTTGCTCACCATCTGCTCCGTGAACTCGGCGTCGTCATAGGCCACATGCAGGCTTAAATTTGGGTAATCCGCCGCCATCCGCGCCATCTCATCCTCGACCCGCTCAATGACCTTGATCGTATTTTCCCCGGTCTTCTTGGTGATCGTCACCGCCAGCATTTCCTCGCCGTTCAGGCGGTAGCTGCTCTCCCGTGCCCCTGTGGTCAGGGACACCGCCGCCACGTCCTCCAGGCGGATCCCGTTGCCGTCCGCCAGTGGAATCTCCAGCTGCCCCAAAGCCTCCGCCGAGCTGACATTTGCGTCCACCCGAACCAGCAGCTCCGAGCCCTCGTGAAGGATGCTCCCGCCAGGCGTCTTGAGATAAGCCCTCGAAACCGCCTCCACCACCTGACCCTCCGTCAGACGGTAGGCCCGCAGCCGGTCCTCGTTCAAAGACACTAAAGCCTGCAGCTCGTAGCCCCCGAGGAGATCCGCGGACGCCACCCCTTCCGTCAGCTGAAAGCGCGTCAGCAGGGACTCCTCCGCCACCCGCCGCAGGGCTGCCATGTCCAGGGACGTACTGCTGAGCCCTATGGTCATCACCGGCATGTCCGACGCGCTGAACTTCATCACCTGAGGCTCTTTGATGCCCTCCGGCAGGCTCTCCCGGGCCCGGCTCAGCGCGTTCTGAATGGCAATGGTCGCCTCGTCAATATCCGTCGCATAATCAAAGGTCAGCCGCAGCATGGCCAGGTTATCCTGACTTGTGGACTCAATGTCCGTGATTCCTTCCAGCTTAGCAAAAGCCTGCTCCAGGGGCGCCGCCACCTCCGTGACCACGTCCGACGCAGACGCCCCCGGATACGCGGTCATGACCGTTGCCGTAGGCGCATTCGTGTCCGGTGACAGCTGCGTGTTCATCGTCAAAAAGCTGTACACCCCAAAGAGGATGATCCCAATCACCAAAGACAAGACGACATGGCGTTTTTCTACTGAAAATTTTCCAAAGCTCACGGTCTCACCTCCAGGCCTACTTCCGCTTCCCCTTCAGTCGCACTGGAAAAATTATAGACCGCCGCGCCGTCATACAAATCATCCAGGTTGGTCACCGCAATGACCTCACCCGGCTTCAGCCCGTCTATAATCTGATACTTCTCATTCTGTTTTTTGCCGATGGTCACCCCTCTCTCCACCACACTGGTCCCATCTTCACTCACATAAACCACATATTGCCCCTTCAGCTGCTTCACAGCATCCAGCGGAACCATCATCTGATTCTCCTCCTGCTCAAGGACGACCCGTACCTGCACACTGGCCCCCATAGGCACCTCCAGCGTCATGCCTTCCACCGAAATCTCCACCTGCCCAATCCGTGTCACGGGATGAATGCTGGGGCTCACAAAGGTCACGGTACCCATCTGAACGGCTTCGCTTCCGGAGAAGGTCAACTCAGCGCGCATGCCGGTTTTCAGCTGAATGAGATCCGTTTCGCCAGCCTGAAGCACCACTTTCTGGACACCTCTTTTATCCATGGTAACGAGGGGCTTGCCTGGTGCCGCCAGATCGCCTGCTGCGACGTGAAGCTGGCGGATGATGCCGTCATAGGGAGCTCTGACCTCAGCCTCCGCTATGATCAGATTAAGCTCCCGGATGGCCGCGTCAATTTCGTTTCGCCTGCTGAGGGCCGTTTGCTTCTCATTCCTCAGCTGATCGTAGGTGCTGTTCATGGTGGCCTCAAGCTCCTGGGCCTGATAGGTCATAGTGTCTATTTGCAGCGCCGCCTGATCGAGGGCCAGCTCAGAGATGGCCCCTGCTTCGTAAAGGACCTGGGCGCTTTCAACTTCCTGCTTTTGGAATTCCAGGCTTTCTTTCAGGGAGGCAAGCTTGTAGTTCATAGGTCTGTCACTGTAAAAGCTGCCCACTTCGCCGCTCAGATACGCGATCTGATTTGACAGCGTCTGCCTTTGGGCCAGCATAATGGACTTCTTGGCCGCTAAAGCTTCCTGATCCAGCGTCACCAGAAGGTCGCCCTGCTTTACCGCCTGCCCCTCTGCCGCATGGGTCTTCAATACCGCAGCGGTGATTTTTGAGCTTAGGTTGGAGGTCGCTTCACTTTCCAAAGTCCCCATGAAAAATAAATCTTTGGTCAAGGTCGAAGGTTCCACCGTCCAAAGCTCGGTGACAATGCTGCGCTTAGCTTCTACCGCTGTGCCCTGATCCTCTGCCAACGCGGCTTTCATCACTCTCGGACCAGCAAAGACTGCAAGCGCCACAGCCAGCCCTGCAACCAGAACAACTTTCTTTATGTGTTTCATGAACATCACCCCATCAGAATTTGTAGTAAAGGACGCGTGGTTTCATCAGGCCAATTGTGGGGGGACCACCATATCACTTATGCCTGTACTTGAACCCAGCGTCCTTACTTCTTCTATCCTATTCTAATGAAGAGCAAAAGAGTGTGACATGGGACACACTCCTTGAAAAAAGTGACAAGTGAACGTCCGGTGAATATTAACTGAACGTTCACTGAATATTTACTGAATGTTCACCTTGAAAGTGAATATTCACTTTGTTCAAGTTAATAATCGTGACAGCAAAGCGTCATTCGACCGTTTAACTTATAAGAATAGCCCCAGCTTGCGCCGGGGCTAATAAATCAGTTCTGAACGATCCTTATTGCTGAATTGGCGTCAATGTTTCAGTCGTTCTAAACGGATTGTTATTGCCATCCAAAACATTTGTGCTTTGCGTCACGGTTGGAACACTCGGTGGTGTGTTGTTCAGTGTCAGGCTCACAATGCTGCCGTTGGTGCCCACTGCTGTAATAGAGCCCGCGGAAACCTTGAAGGTCGACGTAGTCACAGAGCTGGCTTTAATGCTTTCCGTGAACACAATGGAAATCTTGTCGCCTGCAATGGTCACGTTGTATTCGCCGTCGTGATCCCCACCTTCAATGACATCAAGGGCTGGGGCAATTTTGTCCTCAACGCTGACTGTCACGTCTGCCACAAGCTGACCGTCTCCGTTTTCTAAAATGCGGTCTGTGGCATTGCTGTCAATTTTTAGCTTAACATCTGTTGCATCGTATGGCAGCGCCCTTGGCGATGTTAACAGTACAACCGTGTCGCCTGCGCTGTTGGTGGAGGTCTGAATTTCATCTGGTGCGTATTCCGTGGATCCTATCAGGATTTTAAAGGCATCTATATCCACGGTCGTCAGTTTTTGATCAAAGGTCACTTTGACGGTATTCAGGTCAACCGCCTCAGCGCCCTCCACCTCAGGTGCTGGTCCCAGTAAATCTTCAATGTCGTCAAACTCAAGTGTATAGGTGCTCATGGTATTGCCGGCGTAGTCCTTGATGCCGGAAATTCTCAGATCTGCACCTGTTCTTTGAGAAAGTGTGAATTCTGAATCTGTCAGCGACAGTTTCACTTTGGTCTCACCACTGATGAAGACAGGATTGTTATTGAGACGGTCTGTCGTGCTTCCAGAAAGGATCACATAGTTGTCTTCGTTAAGCGCAGTTGCTGAGGTCACAGGCTCACTGAAGGTCACATAGAGCTCTTTTTTAGAGGTATCCTGACGAACTTCCGTAACCCGTGGCGCGGTTGAATCCGCGACGGAAAGGGTTTTGGAGTAGGAGGTCAATACATTTGGCACAATGGCAAGATCCTCAACATTTCGAATGGTCACTTCAATGGATTTGCCGGTCAGGTTGACCCCGGTCAGGTTCGCGGAATAGACATTCCCTGAGCCGGTCACTGCCACGGACAAACCTGTGATCACAGAATCATCCGGATTTCGCACTTCAATATTCGTTCCGCTGAATTTGACGCTCTCGCTGAACTCAATAGCAAGCTTCGTCGAAGTCGAGCTGGAGGACGAAACCGAAAGCTTGGTCACGGAAGGCTTGGTCGTGTCTGCCGTCACGGTGACGGAATAACTGCCGCCAAGATAAGCATTGCCGTATTCATCCACAATTTTGACATTTGAAGCGCCAAGCTCTTTGATATAAACAGTCGCGGATCCGGAAGGCAGTGGATTCCCTGTAAGGGTGCTGCCTGATGCGTCAGCAAACTTTACATACACGTCTTCCACTTTGGTGCTGGTGGAAATGGCGGTGGTCATAGCAGCGTTGGAGTAAATCCCAAGAGGCACTTTGGCTGTTGACGTATGGTAGAAATGCGCCTTGGTCAGTCCGCTGACCACGTCACTGAATTCCACATGGACGTAGGTCTGTGTGGCTTTTATAATTTTTGCTGTTGGGTCATAGGACGCCGGTTTGTAGATCAGGTCGACTTCTTCAGCGTCGCTGTAGTTGCCTGCATAGTCCCGGAAGCTCTTGATCCTGAACTCGTAGGTTCTGTTATTCACTAAAGCTTTGCTCAGTCTGACAATGATGGTATCACTACCGAGCTCAGCAAAGGAAGCGGATGACGTATAGGACGTCCTGCCATCATAAACCTGGACTGTTCCAGCGGTTTTGATTGGCTCAGAAAAGGTCAGCTCCACATAGGCAGGCCCAAGGAGCCTTGCGCGTTCAAGCTCTGGATCAATGTCATCATCTGACGTGAACGTCTTGGTGACGCGGGAGAGAGAAGTCCCATCCTCAGAGCGAATACCGCTGATGGTCAAGCTATATCTCGTGTCGTTGGAGAGTGCACTTGACAGTTCCAGAATGACCGTAACGCCATCATTTTGAAGCTCTGGTGTCGCCGTCCGTCCTGAAATGGAAAAGTCAGAGCTTGAAAGAGTATCCTCGTCCACTTCTTTTGAGAAGACCACTTTGATCTCTCTAAGATTATTGGAAGAGACGTCTTCGACCTCAAATGGGATCATGTCCGGCGTCAGCACGTCGAGCTTTTGTCCGAGCATGTAGGTCTGTCCCTTCATGTCCGTCAGCAGGGTGTTCAGCATAGTCTCGAACAACTGGCCTCTGTAAATGCTGTTGGTTTCTCTTAATGACAGGCCTTCAAACAAGCCAAGGGCTTTTGCCTTGGTGTAAGCAGTCTCCCAGGTGAAGTCCGCTGGTGCGGTATAGCCCAAAGCCTTCAGCATAAAGACGCTGGCTTCCTGGACAGTGTGCTTCTGCTCATAGCCAAACTTGTTATCGCCAATACCTGCGGTCCAGCCTTTATACTGGGCATAGGCCACGTAGCGCTCTCCCCAGTGGTTGCTGCGGTCAGAAAAGGTGGATTGTCTCGTCCAGCGGAAGGCTTCGTTATACTCCCCGAGCATTCTCGCCAAAATGACCATCATTTCTGTGCGGGTCAGGAACTCGTCCTCCGCAAGGTCGCCATCTTCATAGCCTACAACGAGTCCCAGAGACCTCAGTGTCTCTCCGGCAGTCATCTCGGCCGCAAAGCCGGTTGGAATGATACCCATGGCCAGAATTAATACCAATAACATAGAAATAAGGCGTTTCATGTCATAACCCTCCTTGGGTAAAAATAACGGGGTAACTTTACTGCTTGCAAAGCATTAGACGCAAAAATCAGAAGGTTGGTTCCACTTCGTGATTCCTGCGTCTAATCTGAGTTTGTCGTGAAGTTACCCTCTTCAGTCTATTAATACCTAATTTGTTAATTATTAATCAAAGAGGGTGTAAATATTACAGCTTTAACTTTAAAGCCATGCATCACAATACTGAATACTATCTCTATGCGGATAAGGCTTCTTTTCTTTCCTTTAACAGGCTTTGGTTGAGGCTAAAGCCTATCCCCAACAGCGCCCAAAATACCGGCGCAATGGATACAATGGCATCATTGAACAGCCCTGCGCCAAGGTAGCCCACGACGCCAAGGAAGATCCCCACGCCCAGCTGAGCCCTGAAGTCTTCGTAGCTATTCTTGAAGTATAGCTTCATGCTTTGCGCAATATAGAGGCCAAAGATCACAAGCTGTGCCAGGAGGGACAGAACTCCAGTATTAACGGCTGTATGCAGGTACATGTTGTGAGGTTTGTCCGTCACCATACCCGTGGTGCTGTAGGCAATCTGCTTGCCAATGTAATCATCCTGCGGGAAGTAGAGCATATAGGTGTCCGGGCCGTGGCCAATCAGCAGGGTATCCCTCAGCATAGGAATGGTTCTGGACCAGATATAACCCCTTGAGGAGCCCAGACGCTCCTGGCCTACGAAGCCCCATTTTTCTATTGGATTGATTTTTACCGCCACGTCCGCGTGATTGACATAGCGTACTTCGTCTTCCAGGAACAAATATTTCAGCGTGACTCTATGGTAGCGCACCGTCACCATAGGCATCTCTTCCGTGGCCATGGTAATATCGAACTTGAAGTTACTGAAGCGTGGATCATTCAAAGTATATTCTTTTTCGCCCTTCACGGCTTCAAGGACCGTATCCTCTGCGTCCATGAAATAGAGCTGATCGTTGTCAAATTTGATGAACAGCGGGTCTTCCTGGAGCTCCAGCCTCAGCACATTGTCCTCAGAGGTCGCCTGCTGGGCACCATAGAGATTTTCCGCCGGTGCCAGGCTGTTGATCGTCGCTAAGATCCGCTTGTAGATGAGGCCCTCCAGAGCCGTATTCATGGAGGTCACAACGCCGGCTATAATGACTACGACCACAAGTGTAACCTTCCAGCGCTTGAACAGTTCCCGGCGGAACATAATCAGCATGACGACAGCAGCCACAGAAACGCCTATGATGCCTGCCCTGGATCTGGAGCCAAAGAGATTGGCCATGCTCAGAGCGAAGAGCGCCGTCACCAGAAGCTTGTGCCGGAGGTCGTGAATGAAAAAGACCAGGGTTAGAAGCAGCGGCGCCAGGAGCGCAATGAAGCTTCCCATGTAGTTTGAGTTTTGCAGGGTACTGTAGATCTGCGTTTCCGCCATTCTAATGGTGATCTCCGCACCGGATTTCAAGTACTGCATAGGTACAATGAGGGTCTTGCCAATTTCCGTTTTGAACAGGTCCATTTTAAAGAACTGAAAGATGCCTATGGTTCCAACCACAGCAACAGAAAAGTACAGGCCCTTGAGAAGAAGCTTAAGCTGCTTTTCGTCATAGGTATATTTTGAACCTATAAACAGGATGAGCATGTAAGACCACAGGACTAAAGCACCTTCATATCTGCCTCTGAAGCCCCAGAAAGACAGGCTGACGAATTCAGATAACACCGCTGAGAAAAGCACCGTCACCATAAAGACTAAGATGCTCAGGTCCAAAGGCTTTTTCTCATGAGGATTGCCATGGGAGGATCGATCAAAGACAAATACCGCAGTCATCAAGAAGGTGATTGATATCAAAATTCTGCTTTTGTAATAAGAGAAAAAGTCATAGTCGACGTCACTCACCCATGGACTCTCTGCATAGGCGGTGAGGTCAACGACCTTCAGCCGAACAATGATGGGAATGATGGCGAGGATCAAAAATAAAGCGATCATAATCCCTTTACTTGCACCTGGCGTCCTTGGGGTGCGTGAGGTCTTAATTTTATTTTTAGTTTTTGCCGATGGATTTTTGGAGTGTGCTTTTTTCAACGGGTGTTCCCTCCTGATTGTCAAACTGTGAAGATCTACCAATATCTTACCAAACTTATGGCTTCACTGAAATGCTAAGTGGGTTAAAAACAAAGAAAAAAGGTTGAAGCTTTGAGGCAGACCCTCAAAAGCTTCAACCCTCTTAAATTAACTCGATAGAATTATAGATCTTCGCCTTGCTCCAAAGCGTCTGTCTTAGAGAAGCTTTCCAGCATAAGGCCTTCGAGGTCTGCAATGCCAGCTGCTTCGTTGTAGTAGACGTTGGTATTGATTGTGAAGTCGGATTCATCCTCATCAGAGGTCAAGAGAATGCTGCGATCTCCATACTTTGTAGCGGTATCAAGAGTGCCACTGGTTGTGGTGAAGCCGTTTTTGCCGGATGGGGCGAAGGTGCCGCCTTCAAGCTCTTCCGTCAGTACAACCAGAATTTCATCTGAGTTAATAAAGTAAACTTCTTCAACTTCCGGTGGTGCTGCGTCGACAAGGACGTTGTCATATTCTTCAACGACTTCGTTGTACTGATTTTTCGATGATTGATCAATGATCGCAAAAGCAATATCATCACCATCATCCACAGATTTTGCATCTGTATCCACCTTGCTGGCAAGGGTGAAAGTCAGTACGGTATTTCCATCACTATTAACTGAGGAAGAGACTCTCGTTACAGTGAGCTTCTCGTCTGCGTCGTAGCCGTTGTCACCGTTCTCATCCGCATAGACAACAAAGTCTGAGTTATCAATGCTCGTGAGTCGATCTTCGAAAGTAACCTCAACCTTAGTTGAAGATACCAATTCTGCGGATTCTACGCGAACAAGTCCTGCATCATCAATCGTCAATTCATTGACCATAGCTATAGTATAGTTGCCAGCTGCGTCTGCAACTCTTCCAATTTCGAGCTTGTAGCTTTGATCGTCTTGAAGGTCGAGGCTGTCTTCAGGGATCTTTATCTCGACAGCCTTATTGCTTTCAATCATAGTGATCGTAACATCATCAAGCTCTGAAAGGAAATCATCATCCTCAAGCACGTATTTCTCAAGATCATTGACGGCATATTTGCCTGATGTCGCCATAGCTTCACCAAAACGTACGACTATGATTTGAACATCCGCATCCGGATTGTACAGTTTGGCGCTGAAATCAGAAGCAATTGGATCTGTCATATCCGTGACAGTGAACGATCTCGTTACTTTAGTAATTTCATTGCCAGATAAGTCTTCGACATCTTGAACAACAAGCTTGTAAGTGCCAAGAAGTGGTTCATCAAAGCGAAGCGTTACAGTATCCGTATCGTCCCCAGTGCCTCTGACAGCACTGTCGATCATATCCTCAAGCTCTGAGCCAGAGCTGTTTTGAAGAACATAGTTCTCAAGGTCTTCAGCGGAGTCTTCATCTACTGTTTCGCTAAAGATCAGTTCAATCTCTTCTTCGTCAATGACGCTGATGCCAGTAAGCGTTGGCTTTACTTCGTCAGCAGCGACTTTGACAAGGATTGTCAACTTATTGTTTTCATTATCCCAAAGGTCCATAAAGGTATCTGCTAAAACATAGAGATAAGCATTGCCTTCAGGCATCTCATTCGATGCAAAATTAAGCTTCAGTTCTTTTCCGTCAATGTCATCAGCGGAGATTGGCGCAGCGAGATTGCTGCCATTCGTATGATAGATGCTGGAGCTCGCTTCATAATCATCCGTTAAAACAATATCTTCATTGAAGATTAAGGTAACGCCTGTCTTTGATACATCTTTGTAGCCCGAAACCGTTGGCGGCGTCGTATCTACAACAACGCGAACGTCAAAAGTCGTTGCGCTTGTCTTGAATCCAGCGAAGTCTTCGATCCCGCTGCCTACAGCGACTTCGATTGTACCCGCTTCAAGCTCTGCATAAAGCTCCACATTAACTTCTGTGTTATTGTTCATCAGGTTAACGCCTCTGATAAACATGTCCCCATCTTCTACTTCAAAGTCGCTAGCGCTTACGGTTGCAGGATTGACCGGCTCACTAAAGATGACTTTAATGGTTTCTTTGCCAACCACTGCTGCGGATGTCGCAACTGGCGGTTTTGTGTCAAAGAAATTGAAGTCAAAGTCCGCTTCTACAGGAAGGATCTCTTCTTTGATGGTGAGGTTCGCTTGGGCTTGTTGCTCAACCGGCTCTTCGAAAGTAATGGTTACAACCTTATCATTGACCGTGATGTCATCGATCACTACTGGATCATCATTCATATCCAGAAGCTCGTCACCATCCTGGTCTTCGAAAATGTAGTTGTCAACGTTGACAAGCGCATCTTCATCAGCCCAAGTATTAGCGTTGAACTCAACCAGGACCTGAATCAAACCGTTCGCTTTGACGGACTGTATCTTAAGTGGCACGGTGCCCATAATGCCAAGGGTCTCACCAAGGGTTTTAGTCTCGCCCTTCATCTTGGTGTTTAGAGTGCGCATCATAACGCGGAACAAGTCGCCTCTTAAGATATCCTCAGCTGGCTCAACATCAACATCATCAAAAAGGTCGAGCTGGGTTGCTTTTTGGAAAGCGTTTGTCCAAGTAAAGTCCGTATCAGCAATGTAGCCAAGGGTCTTCAGCATGAAGACGGCGGCTTGCTGAGCAGTGTGCTTCATTTCATAGCCAAACTCATTGTTGCCCATGCCGCTGGTCCAGCCGCGCATTTGAGCATAAGCGACATAGCGCTCTGCCCAGTGGTTGTTCCCGTCTGTAAAGGTTGATTTAAGTTTGTAGTTTTCTGCTTCATCAAATTCGCCCAGCATTCTGGCGAGAATGACCATCATCTCCGAACGCGTGAGATACTTGTCTTCCATCAGGTTCCCGTAGGTGTCACCCTTAAGCAAGCCTAAGTCGCGAAGCTCCTCGCCCGCTGTCTTTGTGGCTGCCATGGATGCTGGCATGATGCCAATCAATAGCATCACGACCATGATTAGCGCGATAAATCTCTTCATAATCAAAATTCCTCCTCTTAAATAAGGTTCAATCTAAATAGCTGGTTGTGTAAAGAGAAGACTCGTACTCTTATATTATACCCTTAAAAACAGGGTTATTTCGTCGTTTTGACAAATGATATCGAATTGTAAGACAAGATTAAGAAAACCTTAATAGAACAGTTTTTGATTTTATCCTGCTGGCTGGTCCTGGTAAGTTGGGACGATTGTTCTTAGAATCTGCTTAAGTGCTTGATCACTTTCCTCGTCAATCATATCTTCAAGCTGGTTTAACTGGGTTTTTAGCTGTTCTGGACTAACCGCAAGAGGTCTTCCAATATAAATCTTATCATGACGTGTTTCAAGAAGACCTTCTTCTTTAAGAAGCAGCTCTTCGTAGAGCTTTTCCCCCGGTCTGAGACCTGTAATTTCAATTTCCATATCTTCGTAAGGGATGAAGCCTGAAAGCCGTATAAGGTCCTCTGCCAACGTCAAAATCTTGACAGGTTCACCCATATCCAATATAAAGATCTCGCCGCCCTTCGCCATGGCACCGGCCTGAAGGACCAACTGAGCTGCTTCTGGTATGGTCATGAAGTAACGCGTGATATCCGGATGGGTGACCGTTACCGGGCCACCTGCTTCAATTTGTTGCTTGAACAGCGGTATGACACTGCCATTGCTGCCAAGGACATTCCCAAATCTGACCGCAACAAATTCCGTCTTGCTGACAGGATTCTGGGTCTGAATCAGCATTTCACAGATGCGTTTTGTAGCACCCATGACGTTGGTTGGGTTGACAGCTTTATCTGTTGAGATTTGAACAAAGGTCTCCACGTGATATTGATCTGATAATTCTACAAGATTTTGTGTCCCAAAGACATTATTCTTAATCGCTTCATAAGGGCTTTCTTCCATGAGGGGCACGTGCTTATGGGCCGCAGCATGAAAAATGACTCGAGGCTGATACTGCGCAAAGATTTTCTCAATCCGTTTTCTATCTCTTATAGAGGCAATTAAGACCTCTACGGGGACTGCAATTTTATTTTTATCCGTACTGCGCTTTAACTCATGCTGAATTTGAAAAAGTCCATTTTCATTGATATCAAGGAGAATAAGTTGCTGAGGCTTATATTTCACTATTTGTCTCGCTAACTCTGAACCTATGGATCCGGCGCCGCCGGTAACCATGACGGTCTTACCTGAGAGCAGCGCTTGCAAATCACCAATATCTAGATTAACCTCGTCCCGACCGAGCAGATCTTCGATTTCAATATTTCGAATCTCCGAGATGCTGACCTGACCATTGATGAGCTCATAGACACCAGGCAGTATCTTGAGTTCGCAATCTGTCTTTTTACATTCATGAACGATCGCAGCAATATCTCGCTTAGACGCGGATGGAATCGCAATAATGATTTCATCTATATGCTTACTCTTGGCAGTACGGGATATTTCTTTTGTTCCTGCCCTTACTGTAACACCTTGAATGCTCTTGCCCCACTTCATACTGTCATCATCCATGGCAATAACAGGCTTCATATTAAGATCCCTGTGGCGTTTTAGCTCCTTGATCACCAAGGCCCCAGCATCACCAGCTCCAACGATCATGACGCGTTTCTTAATGGACCGTTTAAAAATACTCCCTTGATTTTTCATCCGCCTCATCATTCTGTAGCTCAACCTGACGCCACCAATAAACATAACGTCAAGAATTGAAACAATGATGTAAATACTCCGAGGGATTCGAGTTTCAAGCAAGAATAAAAACGACAGCATGACTGTATTGGCTACCACTGAAGCAGCGGATATCTTGAGCAACTCTTCAATGGACGCGTATTCCCACAGACTGTTGTATAGACCAAACAGGAAAAGCACCACAATTTTTATAATAATGACGTTAACCAGGAAACGATCTGCCAAATCAAAATATTCTGCTGGAAATGTACCTTCAAAGCGAATGAGAAAGGACAAGAAGAGTGAAAGTACTAGCAGTCCAACATCCACTGCCACTAAATATGCTGTTCTGATTCTGCGTTTCACTTTACCACCTTCTCATAAATCAACTTTTGATGTCTAACCTTTGCTGATCTCGAATATTATAAAATTATCTTAGCTGTTCTTCCAGTAGGCTTTGAAGAGTCCCATGAATACGCCCAGCATCATACCTAATACTAATCCAATGGCCATATTTAAAGCTTTTCTCGGCGCTACAGGACTATCCGGCTGGTATGGTTTTGAGGTAACAAAGACATTTTGTGCCATGACATCCAGCTTGCCATTCAGTAGCTGTGATTCATTTTCTGTAGTAATCAAGCTGTTGTAATTCTCAAGCTCTTTACTCAACTCACCAAGCAATTCATTTTTATTATTAAGGCTTTGTCTCAAATTGATCAGCTCAACCTCAGTATTGACCACTTGAGCCTCCACATTAAAATAGCTGTCATTTTTAATTTCCTCAGTCATAACATCATCAGACAGGCTGGCTAAATCAAGGTTTCTACGGTCTGCGTAGGCTGCTGCTGCAATGGGGTCTGAGGAAAGCATTTTTTGTAGCGTAATAACAGGCTCCAAAGTGCTGAGCAAAACACTTGTTTCTGCCAAAATGGCTTCTTTATATTCAATGGAATTATTTAAGCTTTCAATCTGTGATTGATAATCGAAAATAAAACTCTCCAGAGCTTGTTTCTTATAAGTCAATCTTAAGCTGTCAACGTATTGATTGATTAAGTCGTTATTGATCTGATAGGCCATCTCCGGGTCTTCGTTCTTGACTGTGACTTGAAAACGATTGGCATCCTTATCCTGGGTTATAGTAATCATATTTTTAAAAGATTTGCTTGAAATATCAAAACCATGCTTCGCTATGATGCGGTCAGAAACCTCATTACTATAGATAAACTGTATGTAGTCATTAATGTTTTCTGAAGGGAACGTATAGGTACCATATGGTGTAGAAGTTTCAACAGGCTTCTTAATAATCAAGACACTTGTTGTTTCATATTGAGGACTCGCAATCACAAAGGTATAAATCCCCGTTAAAACAACCGTAACCGCTAAGATAACAGCGATCAGCTTACGCTCACTCCATATGGAAAGAATCAACTCCTTAAGGCTGATCTCATCATAGTCATTATGATTCATTTCATGTCTTTCACTCGAATTCTGCATATCTTCCTCCAGCTTTTCCTTTGGATTTTATTCTAAAACAGCCAATCTGCTTTTAGCACTATTACAGTTTACCATAGTTTAACAGCGCAATACAGCCATTTGCATTCAATTTAATAGTTCTGTTAATTTTAAATCAGGCAACAAAAATGTGAGGGTTACTGATTTCATTAGACATGAAGAAAGACTCTTCAAACGAATTGGGTGTTTGAAGAGTCTGATTTATTTCACTCCGTTCAACAACGGATCGATAAAAGTGTTAACTCTACGCTTGTCGGTTGAATGACTGTCTTAATTCAGATTCAAATTGAATTGAAAACAATTTCACCATCTTCGCTATTTGTACCTGTCACCCAAGCCCGTCTTTTACTCTGACTTTTCTCTACATGCCTTGCAATCACTACATAAAATTATTAACAACTTCCGCAATTTCACTGACGGTGACAGGTACAGGCCATCGACAGGCCATCTTGCGGTTTCTGTTCGTCGGCCCGGGACTTTGCCTCCGGCTTCCTTCAGACTCCACCTCGCGATGGTCGCCCTTGCCTTCAGCTAACGCTTCCTGCTACCGAGCGCGTAGTGGACTTGCACCACCAAGTTATTGCCCATGGGGGGCGCAATACAAAAATGGCCCCTGTCAAATTGACAGAGGCCATTTCTAATACATTTATTCTAAATCTTTCCTCAATTACTTAAGAACAAAAGGTCTAAGCGTAGTTGAAGACTTGAACTCATTATCTGCCATATCAGATACAGCATACTTTTGAGTTACAACCAATCGCTCATCACCATCGAAAGTTTCGCCACTTTCAGCTTCGATTTCAATTGTTACAACATTTGTACCATCGGAATCTACTGAGATCACTTTCGCATCAGCAACAGAGAATGCGAGTCTTGAAAGTGAATCTTGAGCAATATTCTCAGTGAATTCGATTGTAATAGTAGCAAGAGTTATTGATGTATCAGAAGTGTACTGGATCAATACTTTTGCATCGTCTTCATTTGGAGCAGTACCTACATAAAGATCTTCATCTTCATCTGCATCAAATTCAGCAATTTCAGGTGCATATGCGTCGTCAGCTTCCATGTAGTCGCCTGTCTCAAATGCAATCGACTCACCATAGTAGTTTTCAGACTCATTATCTACAATCTTGAGTACAACGAATTCATTAGCAACAACGAGTTTTGCGTTGTAGTCAATATCTTCAACCAATTTTACAGTAACAACTGTATCATTGTCTGAGTTGACTGAAGTACTAATTCTACTATAAGCAAGAGGTGTATCAGTTGTTGTTCCTGCATAGAACTTCAGATCAGCAGCTTTAAAAGTAGTAAGCTTGTCGTCGAAAGTAATAACAACCGTATTTTCACCAGTAACTTCAAAGCTATCTACATAAACGTTGCCAGCAGATTTAAGATCAATTGTTCCTGAAAGAGTAGTGGCTTTATTACCAGCTTCATCAGCAACTCTACCAATTTGCAAGTAATCAGTACCAGCTACAAGATTCACACCATCTTCATCATCTTCTGTGGATGCAATCAAGATTTCAATTGCTTCGCCATTATCAACGAGCTTGATTTCTGGGGTTACATCCAAATCACTGAGCTCGACAAAACCTTCTCCAGCTACATATACCATATACTTTTCGATATTAAGTACAGAGTAAGCGCCTTCTGTGGCCATTTTCTCATCGAAGTCAATTTTGATCATTTGATCGTCATCACCAGGATTGTAGAGTGTAGCAACAAACTCTTCAATAACTGGTGCTGCAAGATCATCCACTGCGAATGTTTTTGTAACTTTTACAATTTCGTTGTTTGAAGTATCTTCGAGGTCTTGAACAGTAATTTTGAATTCTCCAGAAACTTCATCAGCTGGGTCGTCTAAGGTAATAACAATTTCGTCAGTATCAGCTGAGTAGTTTTCCACATCAAAGCCAACTTCATCACCATCTTCATCAACAATCATGAAAGCATCATCATCAATTGTATCGTAAGCGATGTCTTCAGAGAACTCAAGTGTGATTTCAACGTCAACATCATTGTCAGCAAGATCAACGTCAATAGCTTCAAGAACTGGCGCTGTATTGTCAACTGTGATTTCAACTTTAGTTACAATTTTGTTGTTTGCATTTTCCCAGAAATCTTGAACTGCATCAGCTGCGACGTATACATAAGCAGTACCTTCTGGAAGTGGATTATCAGTGAAGTCAAGCGTTAACTCATTGCCATCAATAACGAATGGTACGAAATCCGCATCATCAGCAAGAGCTTCTGCATTACCAACTACGTTGTTTGAGTTAGTATGATAGAAGTATTCATAGTCAAAATCGTAGTCATCGTTATCGAAAAGTTCTTCGATATCTTCATTGAAAATGAGTGTTACTTCCTTAGTTTTTGCATCAGTGTAACCAGTTACCACTGGCGCATCATTATCCTCAACAACATCAATTTCGAATACTGTTTTGACAACGTTGAAGCCAGCAAAATCTTCCATACCACTAACTTCAATAGTAATCTTGCCTTCTTCTAATTCAGAGTAAAGAACAACATTTGCTTCAGTATTATTGTTGACAAGATACGCATCTTCAATAATATAATCGCCATCTTCTACTTCAAAGTCATCATCAGAAACACTTACAACTGGCTCACTGAAGTAAACTTTGATTGTATCATTACCAATAACTTCTGCTTTTGTTGCTTTTGGAATCGTAATGTCGCCAAATTCGAAAACATCACTTACATAGTCATCAATTGAAAGCTCTTCATCAGCGCTTTTAACACCATCGATTTCTAAGATAGCTTCGTCTTGTTGATCGATTTCGTAATCGGAATCAACTTCAAGAGCACCAATCATAGTAATGACGACAGTTTTTTCGTCGCTTTGAAGTGAGAAAGCAGCTTCTTCCCACTCAGCATCTGTGAAGATGTCATCGCCGTCTTCATCAGTCAAAATGTAGTTCTCAAAATCTTCAGCAGATTCCTCATCAACAGGCATGTTGAACTTAACTTCTACTTGTACGAGGTTAAGAGCCTTAACAGAAACAACCTCAAGCTCCGTAACTTCCATGTAGCCAAGCTTAATCCCGAGAAGCTCGGAACCATCTTTAACTTCAGTGTTAAGAGCAGTTACCATCATAGTGAAGAGATCACCACGAAGGATAGGGCTTTTTTCAGCAGTGTCTACGCCAGCAAAGAGGCCTTTAGCTGTAGCGAACTCAACTGCGTTATCCCAGTTGAAGTCAACGTCAGCTTCGTAGCCAAGAGCCTTAAGCAGGAATACCGCAGCTTCTTGAGCAGTTACGTTGCCTGCTGGGTTGAACATGTTAGCGCCAACGCCTGCAGTCCACTCGTTCATTTCAGCGTAAGCAACCCATGGAACTGCCCAACCGAAACTTGCGAGGTCAGTGAAAGTTGATGGAAGTGCGAAAGCTTCAGCTTCTGCGCCTTTACCCATCATTCTAGCCAATACTACCATCATTTCTGCGCGGTTCAAGTTTTGATCTTCATTGAGGTCACCAGTTTCGTCACCTACAATGATACCGTATCCCTTAAGCATTTCGCCAGCGGTGTGACCGTCAGCAAAGCCCATTGGGATCATCCCTAACACTAACACGAGTGCCAGGACGAGAGAAAGTACTCTCTTCATCTGCAAATTCCTCCCTTATAATGAGTGTGTGAAGGGTATTGTACTGCGTCTTCAGCCTTACCCTTCTCAGAGGCTGTCGACTAGTTCACCTGATGCAGAGTTTATTGAAACTCCACCTTCTGCAACAGATTATACCATTTGGAAGGATGTGGAGCAACCGACCAAATGTTTTGTAACACAACTGTAAAATGAGCTGTTACAAAGCTCTACACGGTTAATTATACCCCAGATTCAGGATATTGCCCGTTACAGTTATATTACATATCGCAAAACGGCCGAAGCCGCAAATGCCAACAGGTGTAGCAATTTGTGTAAATTAAGCGTTACAATAGAGCTTGTGGATTTTGTGGATAAGTTACAAATTCCATATAAATTTATTTGTGCATTCTGTGTATAATGTGGATTATTGTATTTTCAACCACTCCAGGCTTTTTTGGAGAGGCTCGTCAGCCACAACTTGATTATAGCGTTCGAAAATGGCGCGATCAATAGATTTTTTAACAATCTCATCCAAAATTCCATCTGCTGGATAATTTGAAGCATTTTCATAACTAAAAAGTGCCTGCTGTGTGTCTCGGTCGAACACACCCGTGTGCTGAACCTCATACCCTAACAGACTCAGCCTTTGCTGTAGAGCGAAGGCTGAAACGGAAGTCTCCCCGACTTTCAGAGGCTCACTGTAATAAAATGGTGCCAGTGCCCTGAAAGGCGAAAGATCATTCCCTGAGTCTATAACCTCCACATCCGGCGTAATACCGACACCCTGGATCTTAAGGCCACTTGGGCCATAATACTCCGCAATAGTCAGCTTGACCCCATTTCCTGTTGAAAGCCTTCTGACTTCCTGAACCAGGCCCTTACCATAGCTGGTTTCGCCAAAGACTCTGACATTCTCTCTTCCTATAAGTGCCGCCGTCAAGACTTCAGAGGCGCTTGCGGATTTACCGTCAATCAATACCGCAATGTCGCCAGTAAAGCCAATACGCTTTGCGTATTCCGTATCATCTGGCTCACGTCTGTAATCCACGGTGACAATTTTTGAGCCTATTGGAAGTAAGGTATCTGCTATCTCCACCGCAGCATCCAGGTACCCGCCAGGATTGCCACGGAGGTCAACAACAATGTTATTTATACCCCGGTTCTTAAAGCTGGAAACAGCCTGTCTGAACTTGTCCTCGACACCAAAGCCGAAATCTTCGAGCTTGACATAGCCCACAGAGCCGTCTATAACCTTTGAAGTGACACTTTCAATGGTAATTCTTTGCCGCGTCAGGTTAAAGGACAGGTCACCGGTTTTGCCGGGCCTTTGGATCCCTATCTTGACTTCCGTGCCCGCCGGGCCTTTGATCTTAGCTACTACAACTTCGAGGGACTGTCCGTGGATGCTTTCACCGTCAACGGAGATAATCAGGTCGTCTGCTAAAATGCCGGCCTTTTCAGCAGGAGAGTCAGGGATGACTTTATGGACGCGTATGTAAGGCTTTGCTTCGATCAAGTACATACCGACGCCTTCAAAGCTATTGTTGAGGCTCTGGAACAGCGCTGTCATTTCATCTTTGGTCAAATAAGTGCTGTAGGGATCCAGCGTTTCCAGCATGCCCTTCAGCATGCCTTCCGTCAGCTGGTCGTCGTTAACTTCAAGGTAATAGTTCTCCTTGACGTAGTCCCGCATCCAGTCCAGCAGCGCGGCGTCCTCACTCTCAGTCTCAGCCGCAAAACCGCCAGGCAGAACAAGGGAGATCATCAGGATCAGCAACATAAAGACACGATAGCTTCGCTTCATTTTCCTCTGCCTCCTCTCAAGGTCCGTACTTCTCATTATAGCCCCTTATCTCAGTCCGCGCAAACGCTTCAGAGGAATTTAATAATATTATGTCAAGCGAAACGGGCCAAAGCACTTAGCTTTGACCCGCTCAGATCCATTATTTTATTGAACTTTAACGAAACAGCCTATACGTCATGCCCCAGCTTGCCAAGAATGATCTTCTCAGGGGTTACCGGAAGCTTTCTGACACGGACACCCGTCGCATTGAAGATGGCGTCCGCAATCGCAGGACTTGGCGTATTGATGCAGACCTCACCCACGGACTTGCCGCCAAAAGGACCAGATGGCTCATAACTTTCAACGAAGTCTACGGTGATCTTAGGGACATCACTTCGGGTTGGGATCTTGTACTCGAGAAGTGAGTTGGTCTTAAGCTTGCCATCTATAAACTTGACATCCTCGAAGACCGCCATGCCCATGCCTTGAACGAGGCCGCCCTCCATCTGGATCAGGGCCAGTTTAGGGTTAAGAATAGCGCCACCGTCTACAGAAGCGACGTAATCAATGATCTCAAACTCGCCAGTGTCAAGGTCGACCTCAACCTCCGCAAAGCCTGCTAAGAATGGCGGCGGAGATTTCTCCGTGACGTGAGAGCCGTGGCCTACCAGCTGCTTTTGATTCTTGACATAAAGGAGCTTCATAGCGAGGTCCGCCAGATTGATGGACTTTTCGCCGCAGAAGACACGCTCGCCGTCATATTCACACTGCTCTGGGGCTTCCTCAATCATCATGGCACCTTCAGCGAGAATCTGAGATCTGATGTCCTCAGCCGCGTTGACGACTGCAGTGCCTGTAATATAAGTCGTACTTGAAGCGTACGCACCGACGTCAAACGGCGTCACATCTGTATCTGAGGAATGAACACTGATTTTATCAAGCGGCACACTGAGAACCTCTGCCGCAATTTGCGCCAAGACTGTATCTGAGCCTGTGCCCAAATCCGTGGCGCCCATCATGAGGTTAAAGCTGCCATCCTCGTTGAGCTTGATAATGGCGGCGCCCATGTCAATGCTCGGAATCCCTGAGCCCTGCATGGAAAGGGCCATACCTACGCCTCTGGCCTTATTGCCGTTGACCATAGGCTTGCCATATTTTTCATCCCACCCTATGAGCTTTTTGCCATGCTCAATACAGGTGGACATTTTGTTGTTTTCAATGAGTTTAATAGGCTTTTTGACTCCGTCGCTGCCGGACGCCCTGTAGACCAAATGGGTCTCGCCCTCCTGGGTATGGTTGAGCTCACGAATCCGGCAAGGGTCAAATTTCATTTCATGGGCTAGCTCATTGATGGCAGACTCAATGGCGAAGACACCCTGTGTGGTGCCATAGCCCCGGAGCGCGCCGCCCGGCGTACGGTTGGTATAGACGACGTTGCCTTCAAAGTCAAAGGCATCCATCTTGTTGTACATGGACAGAACCTTGAGACAAGCCGCGCTGAAAACAGTACGGGCATGCTCGCCATAAGCGCCGGTATCAGAGATGCCGTTGACCTTGATCGCACGGATAATGCCGTTTTCATCCGCGCCGACCTTGTAAGTAAACACCATAGGATGGCGGGTGTAAGTAGATTCAAAGGCTTCCTTACGAGTGTAAGTCAGCATGGAAGGCCGGCCGGTCTTCAGGGTGACAAAAGCCGTGTAAAACTCCGTATGGAGGGCCTGCTTGCCACCAAAGCCGCCGCCAATTCTTGGTTTGATCACCCGGATTTTCGCTACCGGAATGCTGAGGGCATGCGCTAAGATTCTGCGGGCATGGAACGGCACCTGGGTAGAGGTGGTCACTACGAGGCGGTCATAGGCGTCAAGATGCGCGTTAGATCGGTGGGTCTCCATCATAACGTGGGCCTGTGCCTGAGTATAGTATTTGTGCTCCACCACATGGGTACAATTGCTGAAGGCTTCATCTAAATTTCCATAAGCAAGCACATACGTCGCTGCAATATTGTTCTCAACATCAACACCAGAAGGGATCTTCTCGACGACGCCCTCTGGATGGATCACAGACGGATGGCCTATGGCTGTTTCAGAATCCAGCACGGGCTCCAGGACCTCATATTCCACCTTGATGAGCTTCATGGCTTCTTCTGCAACGCGCTCTGTTTCTGCCGCGATTATGGCCACTTCGTCCCCCACATAGCGGACGTATTCGTCCAGCATGCGCTTGTCATAGTTGGACGGCTCTGGATAGTTCTGGCCAGCGCGGGTGTACTGGGTCTTCGGAACATCATGATGGGTATAAACCGCCACGACGCCTTCCAGTTCAAGCGCCGCCGAAGTATCAATGCTCACGATTTTGGCAAAAGGATGAGGGCTGCGAAGCAGTTTGACAGTGAGGTATTCCTTGGTATCATAGAGATCTTCCGTATAAGCCGGCGCGCCCATGGCGAGACGCAGGCCGTCCTTCTTGTCATAGGATTTTCCGATCACCTTCATGGACTACACCTCCAAATACTTGCGAATGCCGCGGAGCTGGCCTTCGTAGCCGGTACAGCGGCAGAGATTGCCGTTGAGATAGTTCTTGATCTGATCGTCTGTGGCTTCCTTACCAAGTTCTTTTTTCATGCCAAGGATAGAGAGCACGAGGCCTGGGCTGCAGAATCCGCACTGTTCGACGCCTTCACCGACAAGGGCAGAAGCGACCTTTTTGGCTTCTTCGCCGGCACCTTCTATGGTGGTGACTTCGTGACCATCGGCACGTGCACTGAGATAAGAGCAGGACAGGACGGGCTTGCCATCCACAAGGACAGAGCACAGGCCGCAGGAGCCCGTGTCGCAGCCGCGCTTGACGCTCTTGTAGCCGAGGCTGCGGAGGGTTTCGAGAAGGAAATCATCCGGGCTGATCTCAGCAGTATGCTTCTTGCCATTTACTTTCAAGGTTATATTCATAAGAACTGATCCTCCTTAGGCCTATAGCAGTTTGAGCAGAACGCGCTCGACGAGGGCTGGGGTGACAGCTTTGCGGTATTCTCCGGAGGCTCTGAGGTTGGTGCCAAAGTCAAGCTCATCCGCTGCCATTTTAGCGGCTGTTTTAGCCGTCTCAGGGGTGAGGCCGTTCTCGTTCAGGTAATCCATGGCGCCGGTCGCAAGCTTGGCAACCCGCGGACGAATGCCTACGGAAATGCGGTATTTGCCTTCACACACCGAAGCGGCGGCGTTCAGGACCGCGAAATCGCCCTTGGAGCGGCGGATGGAGTCAAAAGCTGCCTTAGTGGTTTCAGGATTCTTGATCACAATTTTTTCAAGGATATCGAATCTTCGCTTGCGCTTCGCGAGGAATTCATCAAACGCCATGCGACGGTCGCCGTACATGACCAGCTCCGCATCCAGGGCAAGGAGCGCTGTGTTTGGATCAGAGAAGGCATACTTGCTGTAGGCCGTGGCCCCTAAAGTCGCGAGGTTCCGGAACTGGACGCCTACTATGTGCTTCATGGCATCTGACCACATGCCGGAGAAGCAGTCCTTCAGGTATGGGTCCGTTTCAATCTCGTGGAAGGTGGCCATTGCGCCTATTTCTACAGCGTTCTCAATGGGCTTTATGTAGTCGAGGCCAAGGTCTACCAGGTCGACACCAAGGTCAATGGTCTTGTCGCCAAGCTTGAGCATCAGCATGCCACCGCCGAGTACCTGGGACTTCTTGTTGGATTTCAGAAGTGCCATGGCCTCGTCCATGGTTTTGGGACGGGCATATTCGCGAATCGTGAGCATTAGCAAATCCTCCTCTTTTGATGAGATATCCTTATAAGGTGTTTTGTTGAAGCTCTTGCAAAGTTGTACTTAAAACGCCTTAGAAGCTCGCGATGCAAGGCGCGTGTAAATTGGGCGACATGAGCATACTAAAAGGTATGTGATTGAGCCCAATTTACGCAGCAACGCAGCTGCGTGACGCTTATAAGGTGTTTTTCTTGAATCTTTCGCCGGACGGACTGGTTTGATCCTCAGCCCATCCGCCAGTGTTGTCATGGGGGGCATGACATCATTGTATGTGCGGCTTCATGGCAGCAGCGCTCGGCTGAAGCGCCGCCAACCTATCCGGCCGGCGAAAGATTCAAAAATAAAAGGTCAGCACAAGGTATATATACCCTGGCTGACCTGTTTAAGACCCAAAATTCTTAAGCATTATCAAGCGCTTAATATGCAGTTGATTGTCTTTCGGTGAACATGGCGTTTCCCCGAACTACGGCACTATTATACGTCTGGGACTCCAAAATGTCAAGTTCAGGAATGGCGTTTTGAGGCTTAGGATTAAAATTCGTTGTGAAAATATCACAAAAAGAGTTTGACAATTACCTGAATTGATTGAAAAGTCCAAAGAAAAGAGCACCTCCCAATCATTATTCATCCAGCATGAGCTTTTGTTTTGATTTCCTTAATTTCAATATTTCTTCACGCTCAATGGTTTGAATACTTTTATCCGGAACGGGCATGTCTTCAGGTAAAACAGCACCCATTTCAATAATTGCTTTGCGTATCTTCTCAGCTACCTCATAATGCGTATTATTTGCATCCACTGCTGATTTCACTTCATCACGCTTAAGCTTTTCCTCTGTCTGTGAGATTCTGAACAAATTTGCGATCAGCTCTGTACTCCCCATATAATCTAGAATTTTCTCGTTCTTCTTAAGGCCCTTTCTTTCATGCAGGTCAAAGACCGTCAATCCCCCATACAATCCCATATACCCGGAGTTTTGAAAAATCGCAAATTCTTCATCAGTAATTACACCCGCGTTATGAGCCGCTTCAGCCAATAGTTGATTCCATTGTTTAATGTTTCCTCTAACCACCAATCTTTTATTGTTTTCGTCTAACTGGTTAAACGCATCTTGAACTTCCTGACGTCGGGTTTGAATTGCAAAATAAGTTTGTCCAAGAGCAATTATCTCTTTTCTTGGATCTCCATTTTGAACGATTAGATAACAAGCATAACGCGTTAACTCGAAATCTTTTACTTTTCTTTGTGTCGAACTTCCTATAACAACCATTTTGCTGACCTCAGCAAAATGGTCTTTTAAAACATATCCACTGTTTTGACAAGCAAGAATTGCTCGATCAATTACTTTAAGAAAATTTCTCCATTGAACATATCCCAACACATCAGCCAACTCACGTGCGTTCCAGAATTCAATGCCATTATCCTTCACATGCCTTATGCTTTCGAAAGTTTTATATTCCTCAGCATTTAGGTTTGACACATTATGCGCCTCCTCGGTCTGATGATCTTACATTTATCTAACTTGAATTGATAAATCGTCCTGAACAATAAAAAAAGATCAAATAATTCTAACGCAAGTACAGTCGATAATCCTCGTAATAGTATCATTATTTTTTTGGCCAACATCAATACGCTACACATCTATGCGAATAACATCAGTATACCCAACAACAGATTATAAAAACATATGTTCTGAACATCGACAATAAATTTACCTGATTTTTACTTAAATAGTGAGTAAGGCAGCCTTTCATTAAAAACTATTAGGCATTTCTTGTACAATCACTTTTAATCACCAACATAAGTTCCCACCCTCTCAATTTCCAGAAAACTCAAACATCGAAGCCGCCAGGCTGTTGGGATTGTAGAGGATGATGACCAGGTCCGGCTGATAGTTTTTGGCGTATTCAGCAACAGAACCCTTATAAAGCCGCACATCCAGCGCCCGGATTTCATGCACCCCCAGGGAAAGAAATGAATATACCGGGAGGCCAAAAGAATCCTTGACCATCAGAATCCGGCCTTTCTCCTCAAGGTGGTTGGTCAAAATCAGCTCAGCATGGTCTCCGTGGTAGGCGGCGTAGCGGTTGGTGTCCACCGGTGCAAGGGGATCGAGGTAGTGATCGACGAGGACGGCCTCTTCAAAGCTGCCTTCCAGAATCACCGCCGGATCGACATCCTTTTCAGTGACGGTATAGTCCGTCTCAAACTTTGGCGTCACAACCGTAAAGCCGTCAAGACCGCTGTATAGCTTTCCCACCCGGCGTCCCATAGCGCCTAAAAAGAAGTCTTCGTACTTCTTGAAGTCATACCTTCCTGGATCAGTAAGCTCCGGGTCAATCTCAAAGCCGTAGTCGTCATTGAGATGCCCGGCAATCAACCCCGTGCTGTAAAGGGCAGCCTCAATGGTCCAGTGGTGATCCGTGTCATAGAACAGCTGGTTCTGGGGCATGCCGCTTGAAAAAAATTCCGGGCGCAGGTCGTAATAGTTTATGCCCGAAGCTTCAAGGCCAGAGAGGAAACGGTTGGCATTGTCATTGGCATACTCCTTCACATGGGGCGGGAGCTGCTGCTCGTGCTCCGGCAGCTTAAAGGGCGCCTGGATGTACAGCAAGTCAAGCCCTAAGGCGTCCAGCTCTGTTTTCAGCTGCCGGATGCCCTCAAGGTCCGCCTCGACCTCAGCCCTGTTGACCGTGGAGGTAATTTGGCCATAGCTCGTTTTATAGATTGAGCCGTAGTTATAGTCGTAAACCACATCCTTGGCCATCAGCTTTTGGGTAAGGCCATGGAGCTCAATAAAATTCTCGCGGTAGCGGATCTTCTCATTCACGGTTTGCTCGACGCTGTCCACCGCCAGCTCCAGTCTGCGGGCAAGGGTTAGCCCTTCCCCGCCGGGCCCTCCGGCAGCAACCGCCGCCGCTGAGGCATTTTGATAACGCAGCAGTGCCTCATCTTTCAAAGTGGTGAAGTCACTGACAAAAAACGCGAAGAAAACCGCGAGCAGAATCAGAAACCCTGCTGCGGTCAAGCGCTCTCTTGGGTGATGCTCAAGGTCAAACTTCATATCAGACAAGCCTCATTTCGAGAAAAACTTTATTGAAATAATTATTTTAAAAATTGAAGTAAATGAACGGATTATATGCCCCTTTGACCAAATAGGCCATAGAGATGACGAATAGGGCGAGGAGCGTGATGGGGCCCCGGAGGTCGGCAGGGGACCATCGGCCTCCCAGACGGTCTTCGAAGCGGGCATCAAACCTGGCGGACAGCCACCTCGCAACGGGCATGGAGAACAGGACGCCAAAGAAGAAAAACACGGCGTTTTCCTTAAGGTCCATGACAGCGGTAAGATTATAGGCAGGGGCATCAGAAAGGAACAGCATAATCTTGAGGTATTTAAACGCGTCCGCAATGCTTTCCGCCCGGAAGAGCACCCAGCCAAATAAGACCATCAGCAGGGTGTAGCTGCGGGTGAGTATGGAGACCAGCAGACTTCGGTCCGCCAGCGGGATGACGCGCTTTTCGAAGCTGAAGAGCTTTTCTACCGCGATCAAGACAAAGTAGAGGAGCCCCCAGCTGATGAAGGTCCAGTTGGCGCCGTGCCAGAGGCCTGTCAGACCCCAGACAATAAACAGGTTGATCAGGAGTCTTCTCCTCGAACCTACGCGGCGACCACCGAGAGGGATATAGACGTATTCCCGGAACCAGCTGCCCAGGGAAATGTGCCAGCGCCGCCAGAATTCCGAAATGGAGCGGGAGATGTAGGGATAGCTGAAGTTTTCAGGGAAATGAAAGCCAAACATTTTTCCAAGGCCTATGGCCATGTCCGAATAGCCGGAGAAATCAAAGTAGATCTGGAAAGCATAGGCCAGGATTCCCATCCAGGCATAGGCCGCTGAAAGGCCGTCCCAGCGCAACATATTAAAGGCATTATCCGCCAGCAGCGCGAAGTTGTTGGCCAGCAGAATTTTTTTCGACAGGCCGTAAAGAAAGCGGGTCACGCCATGGGAAAAGTCCGCGAAGCTCTCCCGCCTGCCCATAATTTGCTCTGCCACAGTTTCGTAGCGGATAATGGGTCCGGCGATCAGCTGCGGGAAAAAGACTATGTATAGGCCTACGTTGAGGGGATTTCTCTGAACTTTGCCGCGCTCATAATAGATGTCCAACACGTAGGAAATGGCTTGAAACGTAAAAAAAGAGATTCCTATGGGCAGGGCAATCCGAGCCACCTCAATAGACAGACCAAAAAGCCGGTTCAAGTTATCTAAGGTAAACATCAGATATTTGAAAATGAAAATGATGGTCAAATTGAAGAGCAGCATGGCGGAAATGACCCAGCGGGACCGAATCCGGTCAGCACGAACGCGGTCCATGAGCAGACCAAACGCCCAGTTGGCGCCTATGGACAGCAATAGCACCAGCACAAACCAAGGCTCCCCCCAGGCGTAGAAGCCCAGACTCGCCAATAAAAGAAAAATATTCTGGGCTTGGCGGTGCTTTCTGAGGGCAAGATAATACACCGCCAAAACAGCGGGGAGAAACAGGAAAAGGAATACTAAAGATGAGAACAGCACTGGGCTTGACTCCCTTCGAAAAAGACTTGATCTGGATCAGCTGCAGGTGTCCACCAAGATCCCAAACCTGCCTAATCCATCAATTTGACATATGTCAAATTACCACTTTGACCATTATATCTCAGCACAAGTTTCATGTCTATTCTGAAAAAATTCCTGGCGGATCGTGCTGCTCCGCCAGGAATTTTTGAAGTTAGTTCTTATTAACAAGGGAGGGGATTCACTTAAACACTGAGCCTTAAGCCGTTATTGACTACTGCGCTGGAACTGCGTTAGCGCCCATACCGAAACCATTTACACCCATGCCTTGGCCTGCGCCTTGAGTGTTACCACGCATCATGCCTCTGCCACCGGTGCTGCCTTCAGCTGAAATGCCATTTCTCAAGCCTTGTCCAGCTTCGTTTTCAGGGTTGCCATTAGAAAGACCATTTTGCTTGGCAAGACCTTGTCCGCCAGCGGCCTGACCATTGCCAAGTCCAAAGCGTTCGCCGTTATTGAGCTCAGCGCGCATAGCGTGAGTTTGAGTGCCGTCACAGTCATAGTTTTGCATGAAGTCAATCATAGCCTTTGCGCGTTCCTGGGTGAGTTTGCCGTCTGCTGCCAGCTGCTCAATTCTCAGAGCTCTGTTCGCTTTGACTGCCTCGACGAACTGGTCGAAAACGCCTTTTTCCTGTGCTTGTTCGCTGAGTGTGCTGCCTGCCTTGACGCCGTCTACAATGGCTTCTTCTGAAAGACCGCTGAGCTCGGACAGGATTTCAACGCTTCCTTTTACGGTAGGTGTCTCATCTGCGAAGACCACAACAGAACCGAGGGCGAGTACGAGAATCAGAGAAAGGGACAATAACATTTTTTTCATTTTAAATTCCTCCTAAGGGATGTATTTGGCCATTTCACTTCAGCCATGTTGTTTCTATGGCTTTACTATACAGGAGGAATTTGAAGGGATTATGAAGTTGGTCTACTTATTTCAAAACTTAAACACAAGCTGATCCACATCATGGACACCGTCCACCGTGACATCCTCCAGCTTGCATGGCGCCCCAAGGACGCCGGAGATCGCCGTCTCCAGCTCATGGCTGGACTCCAGATAGAAGACACGGCGGTTATATTCCACAAGCTTGATGTTCTGACGGTTGTTCAGAATGGTCTTCTCAAGGGCGGTCAGCGTTCCCCGGGCGGTAATCTCAATCCTGTCGCCGTGGATAAAGGCCTGCAGATCCCTTGGTCCCTTGCCGCTTCGCTCCTTGATGAGCGCGGAAATCTCGCCCCGCAGGGCCTTCTCCAGCGCCTGCTTCTGCTCAGGGTCCACCAGCTGATGGGCAATCAGCGTCGTGCGCACCGAGGACTTCAGCACCTGCTCCGCCAGCGCTTCCAGCTGGGTCACCAGCACTGCCGTATCCACGGGCTTCACGTGATATTTGACAATCCCCAGGTCCACCGCTTCCAGGATGGTGTCAGAGTCAGAAAGTGCGCTAAGAATGATCACTGGCGTCCTGTAGCCCTTCTCCCGCAGCGCCCGCACCATATCCAGGCCCGTCATGCCCGGCATCCGTAGGTCCGTCAGGATGATGTCCGTCGGCTGCTCTTCAAAGCGCTTCAGGCCATCCTGACCATTTTCGCCGGTAATCAGCTTCCCCACGCGGCGCTTCAGAAATTTGGAAAACTCCTCTCGGGTATCTGCTTCGTCCTCCACATAGAGAAGACGAATATGAGAAAGTAGTGTTGAAGCTGGCTGCGTCATTGGACCTCACTCCTTTATCGCATGAAATAGTTCTGTGCCAATGGTCGGCTGCCACCAAGCTCTTTTAACTTGGCATCCTCTTCTGTCCCCGCGCCGGTTGGGGCAGACCTTTGATCCCCGGACACCATGGCTTTAACCGGAATCCGGATGGCAAAGCTTGCGCCGCCGGCCTGGCTATCAAGCAAAACCAGCTGACCGCCAAACTGATTCTCAATAATGGATTTCGCAATGTACAGCCCAAGGCCTGTACCCTTGCCCCCTGTTTTGGTGGTGAAATAGACGTTGAAAACGTCTTCCCTGATTGACTCCGGTACGCCAGGCCCGGAGTCCCGCACCACGATTTCACAGCAGGCATCCGCCTCCTGGAGAACGGGCGCTTCCAAAAGCGGGGTACTGCCTTCTTCCAAGCAGCTGCAGTCCTCAGGCGCGTTCAGTTCAATGTCAATAAAGCGCCGGTCCATTGGGACCCCCGCCATGGACATGGCATCAATGGCATTGGTGACTAAATTGAACAGCACCTGGGAGAAGCCTTGCCTGGAGCCCGAAAGCCTGAAAGCGGCATTAGGATGAATAGCCGCTTTCACCTTATTAAAGCGGAGGTTTTCTTCCAGGAGATCCAGTACGGTTTCTATTTCCTCCAGAGGTGAGAAAACAACCGGGGTACTGTCCGGCTTCAGGAAATCTCTGAAGTCGTCTATAGTTTCGGACATCTTTTTAATAAGTCTTTTTGATTTTTCTATGGATTTGGTGAACTCATCCGGCTGGAGGTCGCCATACTGGTAGCCATCCTCCAGATTGCTGAGGATCAGCGCCAGGTTATTAAGCGGCTGGCGCCACTGGTGGGCAATGTTGGCCACCATCTCGCCGGTTGCCGCGAGCCTGCCCTGATGGGCAATAAGGGCTTCCTTCTGACGGTTTTCGTCCAGCTCCTTTTTAAACAGCCGCTCCAGCTCAAGGTTGATCTGCTCAAGCTTCTGACTCAGGCGGTCTCTGCCGGTAGCGTCCAGGGCAACCGCGTTCAGTGGTCTTAGGGCCTCCGGTCCAATTTCCGCGGCAATGTCGTCGACAATAGCCCTGAAGCGGGCCTCGCTGCGGCGGACGGCCTCTTCCTCGAGAAAGTCCCGTGTGATGTCCTCAATCATGGCCAGGTTGACCATGTCATCCGTCTCCGGGTCCTTGATCCGGGTCATGAAAACCCGGGCGTAGAGCAGGCCCCCATCTTTTCGGATATAGGTCCGTTCGAACTCAATCTCTTCCTGCCGTCCTTCCAGAAGGGCGGCGAGCTCTGCCTTCCCTTGATCTCTCGAGCTTGGTGCAATCAGGTCGAGAATGTTCATGCCAATCAGTTCTTCAAGGGGATAACCGAGCTGCCGGGCCCAGGTGCCGTTGGCCTGGAGGATGATCCCATTTTCGTCTGCCATGGTGATGGCGAGGACCGCATTGTCAAAGATGGATTGATGACGGGCGTAGGAGCGGGACAGGGTCGCTTCTGCCTTCATGCGCTCCTGGATTTCATCATTGAGCTCGCGGTTTCGCACGAATAAAAACAGCACAAACAGGACGACCAACAAAATGACAAAGCTGACAATCTGCCCTTGGCGCTTTTCAGCGGCTTCAATCCGCTTCGCCTCCTGTATGGCATCATAGTCAAACAGGATGCTCTCAATGGGATAAGTCTCTGCCATGAACCCCAGCTCTTTAAGCGTCTGCTGCATGTGATCCCAGCGCAGGGGGTTGAGGTTGCCTACGGCGACCACCGGATACAGCATCAGCTCCTGAACGACGCTGGCCTGAAAACGGTTGTAGCCGGTATGCTCCTGGAGGCTCATGTCTACTCGCGGGAGCTCGCTGCTTATGGCAATGGAGGTTTCTACAGGAAACTGAAGGGCGTACTCCCAGCCCTTGATGGTGGCGCTTCGGAAGCGTTCCACCAGCTCCGGATTTTCCGTTGCAAGTCTTGCGGAAGTAAACAGGGAATCCCCGTAAAAATCAATGCCGTAGTCAATAGGCCGGATCACACGGACGCCTACGCCTTCCTTTGCAGCATAGTAGCCCATGGTACCGAGATAGCTGGGAATCACATCAAAGCGTCCGGTCAAAAGGTCCTGGAAGGCTATACTCATAGACGCGTCACTGAGCTGGTCGTCATTTGGCATAATGCCACGGGAGACCAGCATGGCCTGGAGCTCAATGTCCAGGGTGTCATCCCGGCGCCTTGCGACATTCAAAGTGTTGAAATCTGATAGATCCTCAAAAGGCATCTCCTCGAGCATATAAAACTCTGTGGGACTCTTCTGGAAAAAGGAGGCGACAATTTTCAGCTGGCTGGCCCCCATGTCCAGGAGGATGTCCGAGGTGCCTATGCCAAAGTCCGCGCGGCCATCTTTGACTTCCTCGGTGGGACGGAGCACCTGCCGGTTCTCATCAAAGCCATGGCGGATTTCGACCTCGAGGCCTGCCGCCTCATAATACCCTTGCCAGAGGGCCTGGTAGTAGCCGGAGAACTGGAACTGGGGATCCCAACGGAGCTGGAGGACGACCTTGTCCAGTTCAGCGCTATGGTCTGCAAAGGTGGGCTGAAGGGGCAGGCAGGCGGCGCTCAGCAGGATTAGGAGGAGGAGGAGGCGCTCCAAGACCATCGGCAAAGCACTGGTGTTCTGGGCTTTTTGGTGTCTGAACATTTTGGGCCTTCCTCCTTTCGTCAAGTTTAGGCGGGGTGCGCCGTTTGCTTAATCAATCCTCTGAGCTTATTATAGCGGAAATTGAAGGACTACTCAAAAAAATGTGGTGGCTTGCGTAAAAGAAGCGGCGTGGGCTCAGACGCCTCATTTTGCGCATAAAAAAAAGCCTGTGCAGGCTTGAAATTGCCTATTCATTTTTGACAGAGCCTCTCCCACCCCTCATTAAACGGTTTGCTGCGGTGGACAGGGATGGACTATAACACAAGTCCAAAAAATGCCACACCAAGGGCAAGGCTCAGATTGACCAAAGCCAAGATGCCAAAGGACACAATGAGCAGACATTCTTCGAGTCCCCTGAGATGGGAGATTCTGTCTCTGAGCAGAGGGCGTCTCTGTGAGCTCATAACCGGTACAGCTTCCTCTTCCTCATACTGTCCATTCTTATCGAGATCTATGACCAGAACAGGCTTATATCCTGCAGGCAAGGCACGGCTACTGACCTTCTCCTCCGTCTCGCGGGAGCGCTTAACCTCATGGGTCAGTTCCCACAGGGAGAGCGCAGCAAAGACTGCGGTCCAGGCACCAAAAAACAGGGTGGTGGGCTCAAATTCAAAATAGGTGAAGGCTTCTATAGCCACTGCGGAAAGGATGGACATGTATAATGACAACCCTCGGGCAGGACGTTGGGACTTTTGTTTCACGGCGGATCACCTCGTTTGGTTTATGCTTTGGTAAGACTATAATACTTGCTGGAGTGTAAGAGTGCTGAGGTTATTCGTTTTTTGAGTCCTTTGGTACTGGTGAGTCAGTTTTGACGCCGTCCTCTTGGGCAGGGGGTTAAGGGTGTATGCTTATACAAAGTCCTTTATTTTAATATGATACCGTACTTGCCAGAGTTTGGAAAGTCACAATTTTGCATAAATACTGGGATTTTGACTAAATTTTTTTTGCAAATAGGACTACCGCTGAAAAAAGAAAAAGGAAACCAGCCTCAGCCAGTTCCCTTTGTTGTAAAAGTGCTCTATACCAGACCTCGCTGAACCATTTGGGTGACTATGAAAGTCGCCACGTGCTCCGCAAAGCTGCCCGTGGAGAAACCCGCGTCATAGCCAATTTCCTTGGCCAGCTCATGACTGATCCGCGGACCGCCGGCGACGACCACCAGCTTGTCCCTGAGCCCTTCTGCTTCGATGAGCTCAATGAGGTTGGTCAGATTTGGTATGTGAACGTCCTTCTGGGTGACGACCTGAGACACGATCACCGCGTCCGCGTTCAGCTCGATAGCTCTTGCCAGGAACTCCTCGTTTGGCATCTGGGAGCCCAGGTTATAGGCTTCAATGCCCTCGTAGCGCTCGAGTCCGTAGTGGCCGTCATAGCCCTTCATGTTCATGATGGCGTCAATGCCTACCGTGTGGGCATCCGTGCCGGTGCAGGCGCCCACAATGACCACCGGGCGCTTGATGTTTTCTTTGATATAGGCCTCAACGCCGTACTTGTCCATGACCTCCACGTCGACTTTAGGGACCTCAATTTTCGTGAAGTCCACGGTGTGGGTGCCCTTGCCATAGCAGACGAAGAAGGTGTAGCCTACGCCCAGGTCCTCGTAGTGGCTGATCTGGGGCTCGTCCACGCCCATTTTGAGGAGGTAGAGGCGGGCGGCTTCCCGGGCTTCATCGGAATAAGGCACGGGGAGGGTGAAGCTGAACTGCATCATGCCGTCGTTGAGGGTGTCGCCGTAAGGCTTGATTTTGGTGAGGTCTATTGTGGCTTGGGCTGTGGTGGATGGGGTTTTGTGGCTATGGGCAGTCATTAGAGGGTTCCCTCCTTTCCCAGCATAAGCGCGATGAATGGATTGAAGTAGAGCGGATCCTTGACCACGACGCCGTCCAGGCCCTTGCCGCCGTTCATGGCGCGCTTGACGCCGGCGAATTTGCCTTTTTCGATGGTGGACATAATGCCCTCGCGCTCAATGTCCTTCAGCATTTCCGCTGCGTCCGTGAGGACGGCCTGGGCGCGGCTCTGAATGATGCCACCTTCCTTGAACTCAATCTCGTCGCTGATGCTGCGCATGTTGTTGAAGATGTAGCGGGCATTTTCAATGGAGAGCGCGCGGTCATGGAGGAGCGGGGTGTGAATGGCTTCCGTCAGCATGCCCAGGAGCTGGATGCCCTGGTTGGTCATGATGGAGACCATGTTGAAGAGCGCGTCCTGGATATGGCCCCTGAAGATATTGCCGGTCATGAACTTCGTAGGCGGCATGTACTTAAGGGGCGCTTTCGGGAAGATTTCCCGGGCCATCTGGGCCTGGGACAATTCAAGGAGGAACCCGTCCTTGACGTTGGGATTCATTTCAAAGGCGTGGCCGAGGCCCATTTGCTCTTCCGGGAGGCCTGCGCGAACGGCAAACTGCTCATTGATGAACTGGCTGGCAAGGACCGTGTGGGCTTCCTCAACCGCGTCCGCAGTGGTTAAGTAATTGTCCTCGCCGGTGTTGATGATGATGCCGGCAAAGCCGTTGATAATCCTTGAGAAATACTGGTCTACCAGGGTGCGCTGCATGTTGATGTCCCGGAAGAGAATGCCATAGAGGGCGTCGTTGAGCATGACGTCCAGGCGCTCCAGGGCGCCCATGGCGGCGATCTCAGGCATGCACAGGCCTGAGCAGTAGTTGCAGAGGCGTATGTAACGGCCGACTTCGGTACCCACTTCGTCCAGGGCCCGGCGCATGATGCGGAAGTTTTCCTGGGTGGCGTAAGTGCCGCCGAAGCCTTCCGTAGTTGGGCCGTATGGGACGTAGTCAAGGAGGGACTGGGCCGTCGTGCGGATGACCGCTATGACATCAGCGCCCTGCCTTGCCGCCGCTTGTGCCTGGAGGACGTCCTCGTAGATGTTCCCCGTGGCGACAATAACATAAAGGTATGGCTGAGGGCCTTCGCCCACATTCTTGATGAAATCTTCGCGGACCTTGCGGTTGGCGCGGATGCGCTCGACGGTCTGGACGGCAACCTTGTTTATGGCAGCCTGGATGTCGCTGAGGGGCTTTTCAGGCAGCTTTGCCAGATCCAGCTCGCCTGCCGCGACGGCCTCCGCGATTTCCTGAGGGGTGTTCCCGGTGGCCAGCATGGCGCGGCCTATCCAGTAAGCGGCGCCAAGAGGCAGTCCGCCCTCTTTCTTAATGGCTTCAATCATAATGTTAGGCAGCGGCCGGTCGAGCTCGTCGACGCCGTCAATGCCAAGGAGTCTCGCGACGGTGCGCTCGACGGTGACGCTGGAATGCTGATCTATGAAGGGCTGGATGTCCCCGGCGATTCGGGCCGCGGATTTGCGGGCTTCCTCCACCAGGCCGAAGTCCAGGTTCAGCTTGTTCTTGTGCATGGATGTTCACTCCTTTAATGTTTGGTTGGGGACAGGCACTGCCTGAGGGTTTGGTTGGGGACAGGCACCGCCTGAAGGTTTGGTCGGGGACAGGCACCCACCAAACGCCAGCTGGTCCGTTGTCCATCCGGCCAGCAGACCAGTTGCCAGTGGCCATTTCTATCCTTACAACTTAACCCCTCGGCGTCACCAGGATCCTGCGCGCCTCTTTGAGAATCCCATCGTCAAGGCCCATCAGCGCGGCAATGTGGATCGCGTCCTTTGGCACCTCTTCAGGCGAGTGGATTTCTTTCAGCCGGTAGTCCATGGACCGCTTCAGAAGCTCAATCCCCTTTTCTGGATCATTCTCCATCTCCAGCAGAACGGATTTGAAATCCACGAAGCTGAGGCCCTGCACTTGTAGGTGCCGCACCTCCCGCGCGTCTGCCAGACCGTCAAAATGGGTCGTGATCAGCGTCATGGCCGCCGCCCGTTTCAAGTGGTTCACTATGGCCATGGAGATGGCAAAGCCCTCTTTGGGGTTTGTACCCCTGGCCAGCTCGTCGATCAGGATCAATCCCGGACTCGACGAAAGCTTTACGGCTTCTGAGACTTTCAGGATTTCGGCTCCAAAAGTGCTGAGACCCTGGTCCACGTCCTGCAGGTCTCCAATAGAGGTATAGATAAACGCCCGCGGCGTCAGCCGCATGGCCTTTGCCGGTACAAAGAGCCCATACTGGGCCACTGCCGTCAGCATGCCCACCATCTTCAGGGTCACCGTCTTGCCGCCCATGTTGGCGCCGGTGATGCACGTAACACCCGGCGTCAGGCTAAGGCCCACCGCCGTATAGCGGGCGCCGTCACCCGCTTTTTTGACCTGCTGCTCGACCTTGAGGTGCCGGCCCTCCGTGATTTCAAGGACCCCCGTGGCCAGTCCGTCCGCCGCCCCCGTCTTGGGCGGAATGATGTCCGGCCGGACACAGTCAAAGCCTATAGCGAAGTAGCCCTTGGCCGTCAGCAAGTCCAGCCGCCCAATAGCCCTGATGTTTTCCTCAAGAAAAGGCAGGAGCGCCCTCAGCGTCTGGGACAGGATTTTTCTAACCTCAAATTCCGCAGACTCTTCTTCAGACCGCAGGTCCTCCACCAGGCTGCACATGTGGTCAATGGCTTCATTGCCCCTTAATCGGTAAGTAATGTTCACATAAGTTTCCGCGCTGTAGACCAGATCAGGCTCGTTATTCAGCCGTTCAATCAAAGCCCGGTCATCTTTGCCCACAGCCAGCTCGCCGCTGGGCCTTATTTTGACGCCAAGCCGCGCCTCCAGCGCCCCGCGGATGCGCTTTCGCTCCAGCTGTATCTGATCCTCAAGGGCTCTCAACCGGTCTCTGACCGCCTTTAGCTCCGGCGCGTAATCGTCATAAATATAAAAGGTCGGTGTCCCCGTCCGGGCGGGATCCAGCAGCTGGTCCACCTCAGGCAGGGCGTGGACGGCAGCGTCAGCCGGAAGCCCTTTGTGAAGCTCTGAGGACGGTGTCGCAAAAGCAGCGCCAGAGAACCCCGCCTTCAGCGTCGCTGCCGTCTCTGACAGCTTTTTCATGGCCAGGGACAGCATCTTGATCTCGAACAGCTCCGTCACCGCTAAAACCTCGCCGGCTTTCAGGCGCAAAAAAGTCCCTCTGAGATCCTTGATCCGGGAAAACGTACCCCGCATGTCCACGAAGGCATAGCGGTTGTCTCGAATAAGCGCCGTGATGCGTTCCACATTGTCCAGCTCCGCGATCAGCGCCGTGGTTTCCTCCGGTCCAAAAGGCAGCATGGCCTTCTTTTCAGATTCTCCATAAGGGGTATGCACCACTATGCGTTCGAATATATCCTCAAGATCCAGATTCTTGAATACTTCAAGGCTGAAGGGCTTCATAGGTCCGCCTCCCCTTCCATGACATCAAACACGGGAATGGGCAGCAGATCCTCTGACATACGGCGCCGGAAGGTCTTGGGATCAAAATAATACCCCTGAGGCGCGTACGGGTTGATGGTGACTGCCAGCACCCTTATAGGTTCAATGACCTCCACCTTCAGGCCGGCCCGCCGGAACAGCTGCCAGTCCCTGGCGTCCACGAAAATCTTCGTGGCGTCCCGGACAATCAGCGTGATCCCTTTAAAATGACTGCTCGCGGCCACGAGGTCCCGCATGGTCTTCGTCACCAGCGACCCCGGCAGCACCACGTAACGGGTATGCTCGTCCAGCGCCTCCGCGATCTTGATCCCGGCCCCCAGGGCCGTCTTTGCCTCAATGCTTCTCACCTCAAAAGCGTCGTCGATCACAGCAATCAGCCGCGCCCTCAGACACTCCTCCGCCAGCAGCCTGACCACGGGATCCACCACCGTCTCCAGCTGCAGCAGGTGCACCCGGTGGATGGACTGCTCGATCACCTTGTTCATGTCCCGGCTGAGCACCGCCCCTGTGGAAAGAATGGTCGCGTCGGTGATCGCCGGTGACGCGCTGGACATCCGGTCAAGCGCCCCGTCCACCAGCACGAGCTCCGCCCCGTACTGCAGCATCCGCTCCGAGACCTCCCGGATCTCCTGGTTGGTCACGGGCCCGCCAATCTCAACGTTCCCGCTGTTCACCGCCCGGGCAATGACGATCCGGCCCAGGGACGACTGAAAATCCGTCATCTCCAGCACTTCAAGCTTTGCCTCCGAACAGTGGAACAGACTCTCCGCCGTCGCGATCAGCGTCCCCCGCTCTATGTAAATCATGGGCTTCTCTGTGCAGGTGACCACATCCACCCTCTCCCCGTCTCTGCCGATGGACGTCAGTCCCAAACGAACGCCTTCGTCAAACGCACTATACAAAATATCATTGAGCGCAGACGTCTTCCCGGCATTCTTCGCCATGCCAACCACAGACACAATGCGGTAGTTGCCCCGGATCAGATCAAGAATAGACATGTGGTCACCTCCTCTTCACAGATTCACAGAAATTTTTCTCGTTTTATTGATCAGAATGACTTCTACTCGTGATGACTTCTCTTGTAACGGTCGAGATCTTTGAGCTCCAGGCTGACCTGGTTCCCCTGAAGGAGCCCGCCTACCCCAGTGACCTTGTGGGCGCGCTTGCCCTCACAAACCTCACAGTGGCAGACCTCCTGATAAGGCGACGGCTCTGTATAAGTCGTGACAACGCCCTCGTAGTTCCTGAGCACAACGCGCTCCGGCGACATGGAAATCAGATACTGCGGCATGACCGGAATCTTGCCGCCGCCCCCTGGCGCGTCCACGACAAAGGTCGGTACCGCGTAACCAGACGTATGCCCTCTGAGTCCCTCAATGATCTCAATACCCTTGGACACCGGCGTACGGAAGTGCTCAATACCCACCGACAGGTCGCACTGATAAATATAGTAAGGACGTACGCGCATCTTGACCATGTTGTGCACCAGCTCTCGCATGACGTGCACGCAGTCGTTGACGCCTCTCAGCAGCACGGACTGGTTGCCAAGCGGCACTCCCGCGTCCGCCAGCTTGCGGCAGGCTTCCTTCGACTCTGGCGTGACTTCCTTGGAGTGGTTGAAGTGCGTGTTCAGCCAGATTGGATGATACTTCTTCAGCATGTTCACCAGGTCGTCCGTGATCCGCTGCGGCATGACCACCGGCACTCTGGAACCAATGCGGATGATCTCCACGTGCGGGATCTCCCGGAGCTTTTTGATGATGTACTCCAGCGTCTCGTCCGACACCAGCAGCGCGTCGCCCCCGGAAAGGAGCACGTCACGGACCACCGGCGTGTTGCGAATGTACTCAATGGCTTTGTTGATGTTGTCCATAGGCGACTGCTGGTCCTGAGACCCCGCGAAGCGACGGCGCGTACAGTGACGGCAGTACATGGAGCACATGTCCGTGATCAGGAACAGCACCCGGTCCGGATAACGGTGGGTCAGCCCTGGCGCAGGCGAGTCCGCGTCCTCGTGGAGCGGGTCGTCCATGTCCGCGGCGCTCTTATGGGTCTCGTGAATCGTAGGCACCGCCTGCATGCGCACAGGACAGCCCGGATCGTTCTTATCCATTAAGGAAGCGTAGTAAGGCGTGATGCCCATTCTGAGGATCTCCAGGGACTTCTTGATCCCATCCTCCTCCTCCTGCGTCAGGTTGATGACCTTCTTCAGGTCCTCCAGCGTTGTGATCCGGTTGCGGACCTGCCAGCGCCAGTCGTTCCACTGCTCCTCGGTGACGTCTTTCCAAAGCTCGATCTCGTTGTAATACTTCACTCGGAAGGCCTCCTTCTGATAGTCGGGATCTTACGGTAACGGATGATGCCCACAGGACACCGCCCAACGCGTGCTCACTGCCTGCGGACACACCCCAGACAGCACCAAATGACTATAGAGGTCGCCGATGGTCACACTTCCAACCTCTTAGACCTCATAGTCACCTCTTTCTCATATTAACATTGTTACACTTTTATTTATGGTTCAAACGAGCTCGGGATTGCTTCAGTAAGATTGTCCTGGTCTTTCTGGTGAAAGCGCTTTGGGTGGGAGCGCTTCACCTCCACTTATGTAGAGTTCGGACGGGGCCTGGGGTTTTTGGTGGGGGACAGGGACTTTCCGGAGTTTTGGTTGGGGACAGGGACTTGTGGTGCGGGACTGGGCCCGACTGCGCTTTGGGTGAACATTCTGCTTCGGGTTACACGTTGCCAGACACGGTTACAGCCTGATGGGTTCTGCTTGCTTCGGGTAAAGCATGGCAGGGTCGGGTTGTTTTTTTTCGCCTAACAGAACATTAGGCTGTAACCTGATATGACAATTATGTACTTATTTTGATTAACCATGTAATAGATTTGCTTTGCAAATCTATTACTCTCACCCATGCTGCAGGTTTCACCTGCGGCTTGGGTTCGGGGTCGGGTTGTTTTTTTTCGCCTACATGTAATTTCCCTGCTGTTGCCAAAACATATTCACTTTCAGTTCGAGGCATCTTATCCCCGGCACTTTACCTTACTCCTTTTTCTCCAGTATTATTTCCCTTAATCTCTATCTTCTTCCCCTTCTCCTCCCCAGGCGCCATCCGTTCTGAACAACCATGGTAAACAGTGACCAGTTCTAATCTGAAAAATAATCTTACTTTCGCAATCCCAAGTCTCTGATTTGACTTAAGTATTTATGGTGTCAGCTTTAGCCAACACTCATGCGAGGCGGAAAACGTGCCTCTGCACGTTTTCCTTCAACCTACTCCACTGTAATAGATTCACTGCGCTGTGCGCTTCGTGAATCTATTACCAGTATGCTCAATTTTCCGCAAAGCGGAAAATTAAGCATACAACTCTGTATAAATCTCCCTCAGGACTTCGCTTTCTCTCATGCAGTTGAGGGCACAATCGGCGTGGCCTTTGGTGTAGCCGTTGCCTATGATCATGGTGGTATCCATGCCTACGCCTTCCGCGCCAAGGGCCGCAGCCGTAAAGCTGGTAGCCATGGAGAAGAAGTAGATCACGCCGGTATCTTTCGTAGCAAGAATGCTGGACATCTCCGTGCCTGTGATGTTGACGCAGTTGATGGTCACGTCGCACATCTCGCCGTTCGTAGCTTCGCGTACTTTTTCAAGGATCTCAACCGGCTTGGTAGCGTCGCCCGTGATGAGGACGTCTGCCAGGCCCGCACGCTTGACGCGCTCCATGGACTTCTCGCTGCGGCCATAGCAAATAACTTTGCCAGTCGGGCCCGCTTTTTTCTTGGCTTCGTAGAGGCACAGCATGCCGGACTTGCCAGCGCCGCCCAGGACGAGGACCGTGTCGCCTTCCTTGACGAGCTTCGCCGTTTGAGCCGGTGCACCTGCCACGTCGAGGACGGAAAGCGCCAGGTTCTGCGGCATGTCCTCAGGCAGCTTCGCGTAGATGCCGCTTTCGAAGAGGATCGCCTGACCATCAATGTCCACCTGGTCAATGTCCTTGCGGATTTCCTTAATCGCGTTGATCTTCAGTGGGGTCAGGGAAAGGGACACCAGCGTCGCCAGCTTGTCGCCCACCTTCAGGTCGGTCTTGCCTTCAAGGGCCGGCCCAATTTCCTTCACTGTGCCAATCAGCATGCCGCCGCTGCCAGTGACCGGATTATGATGCTTGCCGCGGGACGCGACAATGCCCATCATAATCTCTTCAATTTTCGCAAGGTCGCCGCCCGCCTGCTCCTTGATCTGCGTGAAGCTGGCAGAGTCAATGTTCAGCGTCTGAACGTCGATCAGAATCTCGTTGTCGTAGATCTCCATGGTGTTGTCAATTTTGAGCGCCGGCTGTGGCAGCGTGCCCACTGGCTCAAGAACTCTGTGTGTACCAAATTTGCATCCTTTTTTCATGCTATGTACCCCCGCTTTTTGGACTTAGGTGCGCACACCTGTCGTTTGACTTCGGGATACTATATTGCAATCGCCATGCCAAAAAAATAACGAATCCCCGGCTGGCCGCTCCGGAGATTCCTTTAACCCTTTTATTTTCAACGCTTTGAGCCTTAAAAATTCTTTTTCAATTTTGAAAAACCTATCTGCCGATGGTCCCCCTTCCCCCAACCCCACCGCAAATCCGCTTCTTTTTGCCATTAAACCGCCGAATTTTCGGCATCTTGGCCTTCTTTCAGCTTCTTGAGCTTCGACTGCAGGGTTTGTCTTGGCAGCGCCAGCAGCTCCGCGGCGCGGGTGATGTTGCCCCCTGTCACCGACATGGCCTCCTCGATGTACTGGGCTTCGAGACGGGCGATGGCCTCGACTATCGGCAGTTTAGAGGTTTCTGGTTCCTGGGGACTGAGGCGCTGTCTGGTGGCGCGCTGGAGGGTCTGTGGCAGGTCGTCGAGGGTGATTTCGCGGCCTTCCATCATGCTCATGGCGCCTTCAATGACGTGCTCGAGCTCGCGGACGTTGCCGGGCCAGTCGTAGCGCATGACGGCGGAGAAGGCGGCTTCGTCGAGGCCCATGACGTTGAGGTAGAGGCGGTCGTTGAATTTCTTGATGAAGTGGTCGACGAGGAGAGGGATGTCATCCCGGCGCTCGACGAGCTTTGGCAGGTGGAGGGTGATGGTGTTGAGGCGGTAGTAGAGGTCGCTGCGGAGCATGCCGTGCTGGACGGCTTCCAGGGGCTCGATGTTGGTGGCTGTCAGAAGCTTGACGTCCACATGGCGTGTGCGGGTGTCGCCGACACGGCGGAACGTGCCGTCCTGAAGAACGCGCAGGAGCTTGCCCTGGAGCTCCAGGGGCATGGAGTTGATTTCATCGAGAAATAATGTTCCGCCGTCCGCTGTTTCAAAGAGGCCCGGGCGGTCGGTGGAGCCGGTGAAGCCGCCCTTGGCAGTGCCAAAGAGGATGCCTTCCAGGAGTGAGGCGGGCAGCGCGGCGCAGTTCTGGGCAATGAAGGGGCGCTTCTTTCGCCCGCCAGCATTGTGGATGGCCTGAACAAAGAGCTCCTTGCCGGTGCCGGTGTCGCCCCAAATCATGACGGGGGCGTCTATGCGGGCGGCCTTCATGGCCATGGACTTGGCGGTGAGCATGCGGGCGTTCCGGGTGACAATGTCGTCGAAGGTGAAGTGGGCATCATCCGAGGCGGTGGTGTCCTTTGAGCCGTACATTTTGTTCTGCAGGGTGACGACCTTTTCGCTGAGGGCCATGACGGCGGAGATGTCGTGGGAGATCTCCATGGCGCCCACCAGGTGGCCGTTTTTTCGGACGGGCAGGGTGGTGTTGACAGTGGCGACTTTCTTGCCTTTGTACGTGGTGAAGGTCTGCTCGTGGTTATAAATGGGGATCCCCGTCCGCAGGACTTTGTAGAGGGTACTGTTCTCCTCGTCCAGGGAGGGGTAGATTTCAAAGAGGTGCTTGCCCAATGAATTTTCAATGTTGATGTCGTCAAGCATGGCCGCCAGGCGGTTGCAGAACACCAGGCGCCCTTCTATGTCGATGACCTGGATGCCGTCAGAAACGTGGTCCAGGATGATACTGAGGTTTTTTTCGTCAATCAGGCTGACCATGGCGGGGGCTCCTTTCTGGTGGGGGACAGGGGCTTGTGGCGCGGGACAGGGACACGTGGTGCGGGACAGGGACTTGTGGCGCGGGACAGGGACGCGTGGTGCGGGACAGGGACACGTGGTGCGGGACTGGGACGGATCGCAATCACGGCATTTCAGCCGGCTTCAAAAAATGATGATTTAACTATTATGAGTAAATTTCACAGTGTGAAATCATAGACTCAGCGACTGCCGAAATTCCAGCATATAGCCGCCGTAATTTCGGCATCTTCTCTTTGTAGTGTATCACAACCCGTGTGTTGGTGGGTAGGAAAAACAAAAAACTTCGGAAATTAAGCCCAAGCTCTCTTGATATTACAGTTCTCTACTTCACTGGTAAAATTTTATAATACCGGGTATAAATGAGGTGCGAAAAAAGCTCATTTTCCACCCAACGTTTTCCACCCAACGAACCATTGCCAGGCGGGCGATTTCTGTCGTCCGTTAAACTGACCCACTCTTCCACTGCTGTAAGGAGGGCTTAACTGTGAACATGGACTTTGCTACAGCATTCCCAATTGGCTATCGTGATTTCCACAAAGATCCGACCTATAACTTCCAACTTAACCGGTGGCATTCGCTCGGGTTAATGCCCTCTGAAGATCTTCAAGGCCTTGGTACTAAAATCATAACTTTTGCAGATTGGAAAAGTGAAATGGTGCAATTGGCTGAAAAAGCCACCAGTGAAAACCGCCTCCGTAATGCAGCTTTTTACTACCGCGCAGCTGAATTTTACACAATAAATGGAGATCAACCCGACAAGGAATTTTATTATGATAAATTTTCTGGTTTATTCTATCAAACAATAGATTCCAAGCTGGTTGAGCGCAAGTTTATTCCATATACAGACCGTACCGAGCTACCCGTACTGCGGATCAGGTCGAAGTCTGATCATAAAGGCACTATCCTCCTTCACGGAGGTTTCGACTCATTTCTGGAAGAGTGGTATTTAATCATGGAATATTTGAGTACGAACGGCTTCGATGTCATTGCTTTTGAAGGACCTGGTCAGGGGCATATGCTCATTAAGCAAGGTGTCCCACTGGATTATCAATGGGAAAAGCCTGTCAAAGCTGTTTTGGACCACTATGGCTTGAACGACGCGACTTTATTTGGATTATCAATGGGTGGATGGTTTTGTTTAAGAGCTGCTGCCTTTGAACCGCGCATTAAAAACGTGATCACGTCCGGCCATGCGGTAGATTACTCAAGAATCCCTCCTGCCTTCGCAAGATGGCTTATGATGTTCTTTATCAAGTATTTCCGCGCCTATACTGGAAGATCCTTCAAAAAAATGGCCGCACGGGGCGGTATTAAAGGCTGGCAAGTTAACAACCTGGCCCACATAACAAAACAGGATCCTTTGGAGGCCTTTGAGTATTCATTGAATTTAAATAAGCAGAATTTAAATTGCGACCACATTAAGCAGAACGTCCTTTATCTCACAGGGCGAGATGATCATTTTATTCCATTCAAAATGCATGACATCCAGCTGAAACTGTTTACAAATGTCAAATCTCTGAAGGACAGGGTCTATGAACAAGAAGACTATGCCAATCACCATTGTCAAATTGGAAACATTAAGCTGATGCTGGATGATATTGTTGAATGGCTTGAAACATTGGAATCTCATCAATAAGCACAGTGGACCCATCCTCATTTTTTATATTCCCAAACACACACAAAGAGCCGGCAACTCCAATATTTGGAACTGCCAGCTCTTTGTTAATTTGGCGGAGGACTGCTTTCACGACACCTTAATCTTCAAATGATTCAGCGTCTTCGACAGCCCCTTGACTTCAATTTCATAACTGATTTCAATATGCCCGGCCCCGCCCTCATCAATGGCCGCAGTGAGGTCAATGGTCCTCATCTCCACATCAAAGACGCCGTAAGGCGTTTCGTAAACGGACTCCCGGATCTCCCCCGTCGCAAAGACAAGCTCGACAATATTCACGCCGTAGCGGTGCATAGTCACCACATCATCCTTGACCTTCAGGGTCGTCTTGCCGCCCTCCATACCGGAAAGCTCAGACTCCGAATATATGTAATAATGCGTTTCTTCCTTGAGATAATACTTCCCCGACGTGGCGAACTCAATACGCTGGGCCGCTTCGCCCTCCGTCTGAATTTCCGTTGTCAGCTGGAGGAACACCTCCGCGCCCTTTGTCGTCATAGAGCCTCCTATCTGCCGATGGTCACACAACCGTCCCCCCGTGCCCCCGCGGCACCACAGGACAATCGCCTATTCGTTGCGTTTTTCCTTCCAATTCATGACAAGGTCCATGATCACCTGAACGTGCTGCTGCGCTGCTTCTTTGGCAGTTTCTGCATCATTTGAGCGAATGGCATCATAAATTTTCTGGTGCCAGCGCTGAATTTCCGGATAATTGTCAAACTCGGTAAAATAGGTCAAGCGGAAGCGCTGAAACTGATCATGCAAGTCTTTGACAATCTCAATCAACTTGTTATTTTTTGTAGACTCAAAAATTTTATCATGGAATGTGTTGTCGAGGTCGATCATCCCCTGGCGATCTCCCTGCTCCACCGCGTTATTGAAGGCCTCCATGGTGTCCCGCAGCTCTACAAGCTCTTCCTCAGACATGCGCTGCGCAGCCAGGGCTGAGGCAAAGCCCTCAAGCAAAATTCGAATTTCCAGAACATCAATGATATCTTTCGCGGTAAGATCTGCCACATATGCGCCCTTTCGAGGAATCATCTCGACAAAGCTTTCTTTTTCAAGCTTTCGAATAGCTTCACGAACCGGCGTACGGCTGACACCAAGCTGTTCAGCAAGGGCAATTTCCATGAGCCGCTCCCCCGGTTTCAAAGTCCCGTTCAAGATGGACTCTCTCAAATATTCGAAGACAACTTCTCCGAGAGGTTTATAGTTCCTGATCTCCAGCGATCCCAAATTTGAATTGTTCAACGTTCCAACCTCCTGTTAGTGGTGCGCGCCAGATAGACCTGCGCGTAACTCTTTTTTAGATTTTTATACGCTTTCGAAGCACGTCCATATTGCCTGAAGAATCCAAAGACTGTTGGCCCGCTGCCGCTCATCATTGCGCCATCCGCGCCATATTGGAGCATTTGGCGGCGAATCTTGCCTACAATGGGATGCATCTGCGTGGTCACGGGTTCAAGTACATTGACCATATGCTCGGCGACGTACCGCATATCATCCGCTTGAATGGCCCGTATCAGAGCCGCCGTATCCGGACGCCCCACAATTTCAGTCTGATCATAGCGCTGATAGACCGCTGGTGTCGATACACCGAGGTTTGGCTTCGCCAACAGCACCCAGTGAGAGCCAAAACCCTCCAGGTACTCCAGCTTTTCGCCTATACCCCTGGCCACAGCACAGCCACCTGTAACACAGAATGGCACGTCCGCTCCGAGAGAAAGACCCAGCCTCTGCTGAGTTTCAAGATCCATCCCCAGTTGATAGAGTCGGTTGAGGCCCCGAATAACCGCTGCGGCGTCCGCGCTTCCACCTGCCAGACCCGCCGCTACCGGAATGCGCTTGACTATGGAAATCTGGACGCCTTTTTCAAGACCCGTTTCCTTAAGCACCAGATCCGCGGCCCGCCATGCCAAGTTTGAAGCATCCAGCGGCAGATAACCCACATCACAGCTCAGCGCGATTCCGGAATCACGCGGCTCGAGAATAATGTCATCAGCAAGATCGATCTCCTGAAGAATCATTTCTACTTCGTGATAGCCATTTTCGAGTACACCCAGAACATCCAGGGATAAGTTGACCTTGGCAGTAGCAATTTCTATGATTTTATTATGCTCCAATGGCGTCACCCCAAACTCAGCCTTAGAATAAAGATATACATACATTATACAAAATACATTACAAGTATTATACTTCAAAATCCTACAAGATACCAGCCTAATCTTGCACAAGAAAAAGAACAATTTTTGTCACTTTTTCGTATCAATTTTGTAAAACAAACAAACTTAAGGGCTTATATACAATCACATTACCGCGCCCGTCACTCAACAATTGATCCGGCCCAGTCCTCCACCACGCGGCCCAGTCCCCCACCACGTGTCCCTGTCCCCCACCAACACCCAGGAACAAAAAAACTTTCCGCAGCCATCGCCCTTTCTTCCAAACAAAAAAGGCGAAGCGCCCCCTGGCGCTTTCGCCCACCTTTCCTTATGCCAGAAACGCCGCACCCCGGCCGCGGCAGCGGCCATGGGGGCGGCGTTCTCCTTGTCTGTCACTTTTCCCCGTTCACTGTCTTAATAACCCTGTCTTCTTCCTTTGGTTTTTTTCCTTTGCCTTTATCCCTTGTCCTCTTCCTTCTTGCGCTTCTTAAACCTCTCCTCAACCTCATTGTACCCCAGCCGCACCAGCGCCGGCACCGTCAGCCCCAAAACAAAGCCCAGAACGATCTCCAGCGTCAGCGATTGCAGGTTGGCGGCACGTGACCATCGGCTGATAAAAAATAATATGAGAGGGTGGGCCAGATACACGTCAAAGGTGACGCCCGAGAGCCGGGACACCCAGCCCCCCAGCTTCTCATTGATGTTGACTGCCTTGAACCAGGCCAGCAGCAGCATCACTATGGAAAGGGAATAAACCTCCCAGGCCAGGGGCATGGAGAGCATGGTCATAGGCGTGATGGACTTGAAAACGGCCAGGCGGCCCACCAGATAATCCGCAAAGGCCACGGCGCCGGCTATGCCAAAGGCCGTCAGAAGCGTCGCCCGGGGCGGCCGCTCAAAAGCAACCATGCCCGCATAGAAAAATGGCAGATACGTCATGAAGAACCTGTCGGATGACGGAACATAGCGTCTCAGCCAGAAGGCGTAGAGGAGATAGAGCACCGCCACGATCGCTATGTCAAAGCTAAACGCAAAACCGCGATCTCCTTCCGGACGCGCCTTGTCCCACAGCCCGCCACCAAAGCGCCGCCTAAGCGCCAGCAGAAGCGGAAACACCAGGTACAGCTGTATAAGGATCACCATAAAATAGAGGTGGTAAAAGGCACCGCCGTTCAGGATCAGCTTCACCATACCCGCCGCGCCGTAGCAGATGCCCAAGAATCGCTGCTGCAGAATCAGATAAATCAGCGACCAAATCAGGTAAGGCAGCAGCACAGTTTCAATCCGCCGCCCCCAGAAGCCCAGCAGTCCCTCTACCTGCTCTTTACCCCGGTAGCGGGCCGCCAGCCCAAAGCCGCTGGCGAAAATGAAGGCCGGCACCGCAAACTGGCTGAAGCTGTTGACCCCAATGGCCAGCCGCTGCAGCCAGGATCCCGGCAGATACCCTGTGACCCCCGAGGCCGTCGTGTGAATGACCACGACCAGCACGCAGGCCACAATCTTTAGGAGATCCAGCGCCGGGGAACGCTCCCGCTCCCCTGGTGCCGGTTTTTTTACCACATGAAGTCCACTCATTAATCCAGCCCCTCAATTTCTGAATCCGCCCAAAACATTGATCCTGAATCCTCACAGATCTGGTCCACCACCCGCTGGGCGTCTTCCCCAAAGCTGTAGAAGCCAATGCCATAAGGAGATGGCCCGCCGAAGCCTGGGTTCAGCTCGACACCGGTGAAATAGAGACCATCGATAGAGGTCTTGCCCGCTTCGTGGATCAGCTGTCCGTCGTCCGCAAACACCGGCGCGTCCACCCACTGGTAGTTCGGCCTGAAGCCCGTGGCCCAGACCACGCTGGCAATCCCGGTCTCAGCCAGGTCGAGGCGCTCTGTCTCCTTAAGCGCCCCCCAGCTCAACCGCGGGAGGTTCAGATCCAGCGCCTTCTCAGGCTTGCCCAGCCCCTCACTGACAATATGGGACTCGATCTCCGCAATAAAACGCTGGAGATAGGTCTCGGAGTCCTTCAGGGTCTCGAACAGGTTCGGGCGAACCGTCAGCGCCCCCTCCCGGAAGCCGGTAAGGCGCCCCACCAGGTTCACGCCCTGCTGCTGGCAGGTGGCCAGGTTCTGGCGGAGCTTCTCCACAATTTCAAGGCGTTCCAGGTCATCCGGCCCATATTCGACGCCCCGGTCCAGCTTCGCGAAGCCAGACAGGCGGTTCAGCCAGTACACGCCGTTGACGTTGTCGTAAGCGTCCGGAATAGGCCGCTGAGTGCCCAGGGACAGCCACACCTCACGGCCCGCCTGACGCAGCTCCAGGGCAATCTGGATCCCGGACCGGCCGCCGCCCACCACCAGCACACCGCCTTCAGCCAGCTGGTCTGGATTCTTGTAGCTCACCGAATGCAGCTGCTGAACTCCAGCAGGAAATTCCTTCGATGCCGCCGGGATAAACGGCTGATTGTACTGGCCGGTGGCCACAATCACATCATGGGCATGAAACGTCCCCGCCGTGGTCTCCACGACAAAACGCGGCGGACGGTCATAAGGCGCCACCGGCATGGCCGCCTGTTCCTCTTCCGTCAAAGCTCTAAGACGTGTCGCCGTCACACCCTCCATGACCTGGGGCTCAAAGTGCTCCACCCAGGCCGTCAGGAGCGCGTTGATTTCCTTTAAAGTCATGAACTGGTTGTCGCTGGGCGCCGCACCTTCCATGCCCGGCAGGCGGGTCATCCAGTTTGGCGTCACCAGGGTGAAGGAGTCCCAGCGCTCGTGGCGCCAGGTGCTCAGCAGGGTGCCGCGCTCGATCACGCAGTAGTCCATCCCCATCTGCTCCAGGTAATAGGCGGAGCTGAGGCCGCTGGGCCCGCCGCCAATCACCAGGACGTCGACATTGTGCGCTGTATTATAAACTGTATTATCATCTGTATTATGATCTGTATGATCCACTCTATTCTCCATGGGATTTACCCTCCTGTTCAAACTGCTTGCTGTGTCTGATGAGATCACAGACGTCATTTTTCTATTATATCCAATAATGCCAGACTTAAAAGGGGCGCCCGGCAAAAAGGTTTGCCGCCCAGGCGAGGCGCCCCCTGGGGAAGCTGCGTTTGTTGAATCCTGCGACCATCGGCAAAAAAACAAAACAGGCCAGGGGTTGACCAAACGCGGTGCCATCCCCTGACCCATTATCTTTAGAAAGTTTTACAGCACTTCTTCAGCTGCAGCCGCCCACTGACCCCAGCCGCTTTGGACTGCCGATAGTCTCCGCCACCCAGCACCCAGCCGCGGGCCACAAGCCGCCTCGTCCCAGCCTACACGTTCCCAATCGTGGCGACCATAATCGCCTTAATGGTATGCATGCGGTTTTCCGCCTCATCAAACACCACGGAATGCCGGCTCCTGAACACCTCGTCCGTCACTTCCATGGCATCAAGACCAAACTTTTCGTAGACGTCCCTGCCCACCTGAGTCTCCAGGTCGTGGAACGCCGGCAGGCAGTGCATGAAGATCATATCCGGATTTTCCGTAAGTCTCACCAGATCCATGTTGACCTGGTATTTCTTAAGCTGCTGGATACGCTCCTCGAAGAGATGCTCCTCGCCCATGGACACCCACACGTCCGTGTAGATGACGTCCGCGCCCTTCACGGCTTCCAGGTCCTCGGAGAATTCCAGAACCGCCCGGGTCTCCTTCGCGACCTCCTCCATTTCCTTCACGAGGTCCTCCGCCGGCCAGAGCGCTTTAGGCGCCAAGGCAACGAAATGCATGCCCATCTTGGCCGCGCCAATCATCAGCGAGTTGCCCATGTTGTTGCGGGCGTCGCCGGCATAGACAAACTTGACTTTGTTCAGCGGCTTGTCCACGTGCTCCATGACCGTCAGGAAGTCCGCCAGGATCTGAGTTGGGTGGTACATGTCCGTGAGGCCGTTCCAGACTGGCACGCCGGAGTGCTTGGCCAGCGCCTCCACCGTCTCCTGCTCATAGCCCCTGAACTCAATACCGTCGTAGAAGCGCCCAAGCACCTTGGCCGTATCCTCCACCGACTCCTTCTTGCCCATCTGGCTGTTGGTCAGGAACGTTACGTGGGCCCCCTCATCCTGAGCAGCGACCTCGAAGGCGCAGCGGGTGCGGGTAGACGTCTTTTCGAACAGCAGCACAATATTGCGCCCTGCCAGGAGGTCCGACTTGACGCCAGCCCTCTTCTTGCATTTGAGATCTCTGGAGAGATCGAGTAAATAACGGATTTCTTGCGGCGTAAAATCTTTGAGTGTCAGAAAATGTCTTCCTTTAAGGCTGACTGGCATGGTTGAACCTCCTTATTGAGTCGGCTGCCGCCGGGTTTGTCCTCGAAGGCCTGTTTGCCCCGGTTTTATGCCGATGGTCTCCCGCCCCACTTCGCCGCCCCCGCGCCGCCGTTTAGTTTTCAAACGCAATGTTGCTTAGTGCTTAACTAAATCTGATTTTCTCACATTTTCGCCAGAAATCAATACTTTTTTGATTAATTATGCTTATTTTTTTGAATTTATTCATCTCGGTGCCTCTTCGCACACGAAACTGTGCGGCAGCTTCTCTGGAAGACATGCTTCCAGCCTCGCCTGAGTCTCCGTCTACAGCCGCTCCCGTATCAGCGGCATGGACATGCACCGCGGACCGCCCCGGCCCCTGGAGAGCTCGCTGGACGGCATGACATGCAGGCGGATGCCGTTTTCTTCAAGGAGGTGGTTGGTGATGTGATTTCTCGCGTAGACGACGACCTCCCCAGGCGCAATGGCCAGCGTGTTCGATCCGTCGTTCCACTGCTCCCGCCCCGCGTCAATGCCCCGTTTGCCGCCGCAGCGGATCAGGGTCACTTCCTCGAGCTCCAGGTATCTTTCCAGGATTCGCTTGAGTTCCATGGTTTCTTTTTCGATGTCAAACTCGGTGCCTTTTTTTGTGGACTTCTTGATGGAATAGACCGTCAGCGGCCCCTCTATTTCAGGGTGAATGGTAAAGGTCGCGTGGTCCACCATGGTGAAGACCGTGTCCAGATGCATGTACGCCCTGGATTTTGGGATGTCAAACGCCAGGATCACTTCGAAGCTTTGGCCGTCGGCAAACAAGCGGCTGGCAAACAGATCTATGGCCGCTGCGTCCGTGCGCTCGGAAATGCCTATGGCGATCACCTTGTCGCTAAGGACCAGGATGTCCCCGCCCTCGATGCAGTACTGCTCGTCTCTGTCATACCAGAACTTAATCCCCGAATCCCTGAAATCCGGATGGTATTTGAAAATGTACTTCCCAAAGAGCGTCTCCCGCTGCCGGGTCACGGTACGCATGTGATGGATGGTCACACCGGTGCCCACTGACGCGAAGGGATCCCGGGTGAAATAGAGGTTTGGCATGGGATCGATCAGGAACGGGTAGTCGCTGTCCATGATGTCAGACAGACTCTTGGGGTTGGCAATGAAGACCTCTTCCTTGCGGATGCCCGCCATCATTTTGTCTATGAGGGTGCGTGTGTCCTCGAAGGACTGGAAATAATCGAGAACGGCCGCCTTTTTCATATCCCCTCTGATCCCGGATTCTGCAATGAACTCCTCCAGGAACAGCGCCCGGATCTCTTCCGCCTGGATGCTCTGGGCTGCCAGATCCTCCAGGTAGACGACCTCGACGTCATTGCGCCTGAAAATTTCCGCGAAGGCGTCGTGCTCCTGCCTCGCCACCTCAAGGTAAGGAATGTCGTCAAAGAGCAGCCGGTCCATGAGGTCAGGCGTGATGTTTTCAATTTCGCTGCCAGGCCTGCGCAGCAAAACCTTCTTTAGTTTTCCGATTTCTGAGTAAACGTCGATTGCCGGTGTCTTTAACATGAGATTCACCTCTCCAATTCGTTCGTGTTCCTTCGTCGCAATTGGTTATTTATGGCAATTTATTCATCCGTTTCTCCCTTTATTTTAGTATACCACTCCTCTAATATTTTTTTCAAGTCGAGCCATTTTAAGCTTTTGAAGATAATAAAAAATTTTTTGAGGAATTTATGCGATTGTGGATATTCATCGAGTGTATATTATGTAATTTATTGTCATTTGATTTCTCTATGCCGGTCTGTGACTCAACTCTGAACTTTTTGAACAATATTGATTCATCTTCGCTGTGAATAATCATTAAGAAAAAATCATAAAGATTTTTCTGAATTTTCCCGCACTTTATAGCTGGCTGTAGGACGGCCTGTCATGGCTTTTTCCTGTTGATGGGAACTTGGACGCTGTTGTGCTCAAAAATGTTCACTGCTTTTGCCGATGGTCCCCCTTCCCCCAACGCCCCGTTCAATCCCCCTCCCGAAGCAGTTCGCCTTCTGCATATTGATTAATTACAAGTTATTTTTAAGCGATATTTGCACCATTTCGAGGTACATTAAGACGATTTCACTACAGATTGACAAATTAAGCTGTGATCGAGTATGATGATAGCACAAAGTCAGCCGGCACCTTGCCGGCACATTTTCGGGCCTGCTGGCGGCCTGCTTTAGGGCGCCGCGGCCAGACCCGACATGCATGAAAGGGGAAAAATAAAATGACGACCAAAGAAAAACGCATTTCTATTATAGGCGTCCCTATGAATCTGGGCGCAGACCGCTTAGGGGTCGACCTCGGACCTGTCGCGATCCGCTATGCGGGGGTCAAGAGCCGGCTGGAACGCATTGGCTATGATTTTGAAGATCGTGGTGACATAGAGGTGGTTCGTCCTGAAGTGGCGACGGATGGGCACAGCAACCTGAAGTACCTGGACGAAATCGTGCGGGTGAACACGGCGCTTTGCGATGGCGTCGCGGACATTGTAAACAGCGGCAGGTTCCCGCTTGTACTCGGCGGTGACCATAGCATCGCCATCGGCACCATAGCAGGGGCAATGCAGAGCAAAGAGAACCTTGGGGTCATCTGGTTCGACGCCCATGGGGACCTGAACACGGCGGAGACTTCCCCGTCCGGCAACATCCACGGCATGCCGCTGGCAGTGGCGCTGGGCCTCGGCCACGAGCGCCTGACGGCTATAGGCGGCGTGGGGAAGAAGCTGAATCCTAAGAATGTCGTGCTGATTGGCTCCAGGGACCTGGATCCGGGCGAGCGTCAGCTGCTCAAAGATTTGGGCGCTACGGTGTTCACCATGCATGAGGTCGATCTCATGGGTATGCCTAAAGTTATGGAGGAAGCGATCCGGATTGCTTCTGACGGTGCGGACGGCGTTCACATCAGCTTCGATATGGATGCCATGGATCCATTCTTTGCCACCGGTACGGGCACTCGCGTCGCAGGCGGCCTCTCCTACCGTGAATCTCACCTGGCCCTTGAGCTGATCGCTCAGGCTGGCATTGCTACCAGCGCGGAGTTCGTTGAGGTTAATCCGCTGATCGACAACAAGAACGAGACCGCTGAGACGGCTGTGGCCCTCATGGATTCCTTGCTGGGTGGCTGGCTGAAGTAGTCCGGCTGGTTTTGGGCAAGTGATTTAAGACAAGTGACTGAAAAGGTAAAAACCGCCATGGCTGATGCTTGGCGGTTTTTCTTTGTCTAAAAATTTTTGCCGACACTGTCGCGCGATGTTCGATGTGGCCCAGTCCTCAGAGGTTTGGTGCGGCCCAGTCCCCAACCAACATTCTGGTGTGTCCCTGTCCCCAACCACGTGTCCCTGTCCCCACCTACATTCTCGGGAGGGTCAGGATGGCTTTAAAGAGATCGCCATCGGTTTCAATGGCAAAATGGCCTTTTTGAAGTTCGGCGAGGCTTTTCGCAATAGCGAGGCCAAGTCCTGAGCCTTCGGTGGACCGGGCAGCGTCGCCACGGACAAAACGGTCTGTCAAGGTTTCATCCAGATCTGTCAGAGGCAGTGCCGAAATGTTTTTCATAGTGATGACAGCGTTAGTCTCGTCATTCTTTAAGTCGAGATAGACCCGGGAGCCAGGCATGGCATAATTCAGGACATTGAGGAACAGGTTTTCAATGATGCGCCAGAGGTGGCGGCCATCCGCATAAACCGTGATGGGCGGGTCCTGGGGCGGCAGGGTCAGCTTAAGATCGAGTTGGGCTTGTTCCATGCGGTCTCGGACCTCACCAGCGGACTGCAGGAGAAATTCCTGAAGGGCCAGAGGCTCAGCCTGGACTGAGAGACTCCCGGAGGAGGCTTTTGCAGCTTCGAAAAGATCCTCGGTGAGCGTCTTCAGGCGCTGGGATTTCTGATCGAGGACCTTGAGATACTCAGGGGCCTCCGGCGCAGTAAGACCGGCGCGCTTAAGGAGATCAATGTAGTTGAGGATGGAGGTCAGTGGGGTCTTGAGGTCGTGAGAGACATTGGTGATCAGCTCGGTCTTCATGCGCTCAGACTTGAGGGCGGATTCCAGGGCCGTCTGGTAGCCGTCGGCAAGCTGCCGGACTTTTGAGGAGATGCTTTTCAGACGGGCGGGGCCTTCAGGGACTATTTGTATGCTGAGCGCCCCGGCTTCAATGGCGGCCAGGCCGTTCTCAATCCTGGCGAGGACTTGGTCCTGGCGGATGAGATAGAGGGCGAGGAGCGCAATACCGGCGAGGTAAACCACGCTGCCCAGCAGGAAGCCCGCAAAACCCATTGCTGCGGTCAGGAGGCCCCCAAAGAGGATCGTGAAGGCGTTGAGGGCCAGGAAGCCAGTGGCAATGAGCAGAGGCATGCGGTCCACCGGACCGCTTTTAAGTCTGCGGGCAGCTTTTCGAAGGGGCTTTGCAAGTGCGCCGAAGCACTTTGAGGCGCACCAGACCACGAAGGTGTGGCGCAGCAGGCTACCGGTTTTCAGACGCTTCCAAAAAAGAGACCATGCATAGAGGGCCATGCCCCCACTGAGGGTCAGAAAGAGGCCGGCGGCGGGTTTTGTCAGGAGCTGCCACTCGCTGTCTGCAAAGCGCAGGATTTCACCAAACAGCCCAAGCAGAAGGATCTGAAGTCCTGCCCACAGGGCGAGCCCCAGGTCGGTGAAGATGCGGTCTGCTTTCAGGAAATGGAGCTCATCCGAGTGTGGTCTGCGGCCGGCGACAGCAGCGAGGTAAATGAGGCCGGAGAGCATGATAAGAATACAGGCTGTAAGGAGGATGAGGATGGGTGTATTTTCTTCAAGCCAGGTTTCGTGCCAGGTATTGGCGGCGTCACGGGCAATATCGCGCCGGAGGCCTATTAGAATGGTCATCCCCTCGGAAGGGCCGGCAAGCTCACTGTGGGCGTCGACAAGGGTGTAAAAATCCTCTGTGGCAGTCAAGCCTTCGAGGTTACTGCTGAGGAGGTTTCCATCCTTTAGGAGCATGAAGTAGTGTCGGTCAAGGGCGCCCTCAGGAAGGCGGTTTTTGAGGCTTTCCCATTCCAGCCCTGAGCTTTCAGCGCCAGGCGCTTCCTGGACTGCTGCCGGGGTCTCAGAAATGGCCTCGAACAATAAGTCATACGCTGTATCCAGGTCCTTATAGGCTTGGCTGCTGCGGTAGTCGAAGTCGAACAGGGTGCCTTCTGCTTCATCAAAAAGTGTGTTTGAGAAGATCAGGCCTGCTGCCAGGATCAACAGGATCACGGTGGCTTTGGTGAACCAGTGCCTTGACCAATTAGTCCAGCTTTTCAATTTTGTATCCAATGCCCCACACCACCTTTAAGTATTTTGGCTCCTTTGGGTTGATTTCTATTTTTTCACGGATCCGCCTGATGTGGACGGCGACGGTGTTTTCCGTATTGATGGGGGGCTCTGACCAGACCTGTTCGTAGATTTGGTCTGAAGCGTACACCTTACCGGCATTTGTCAGCAGCAGGCGGACAATGCTGTATTCGTAGCGGGTGAGTTTGATGGGGTCACCATCGGCAGTCACTTCTTTGGCTTCGTCGTCCAGGACAAGGCCGCCGCTGCGGAAGGTCGAGGGCTTCTCCGGGGAAGCGCCAAGGCTGGTATAGCGGCGCAGCTGGGACTTGACCCGGGCCAGGAGCTCCAGGGGGTTGAAGGGCTTGGCTATATAATCGTCCGCGCCCATGTTGAGGCCCAGGATCTTGTCAGTGTCCTCGGTTTTGGCGGACAGTATGATGATGGGGATATTGGAGTGTTCGCGGATTTTGAGGGTGGCCCGGAGGCCGTCCAGCTCTGGCATCATGATGTCGAGGAGGATCAGCTGAATATCGTTGTCTTTAAGGGCCTCCAGGGCTTCCAGGCCGTTGTAGGCCTTGGCAACCTGATAACCTTCCTGTTTCAGATAGATTTCTATGGCGTCGGTTATGGCGTGATCGTCGTCGCAAACTAAGATTTTCATGGTTTTTTGTCTCCTGTGGGGAAGTTTTTGGCGTTTGACGTCTGTTGTATGGCATTTACCGCTTGTGACCTGACAACTTCATAATAACAGATAAAAACGTCGAAAAACTGCTGATAATTCTTAAGGTTTTCTTTCGTTCCGGTCCGTCCCTGTCCCCCACCACAAGTCCCTGTCCCCCACCAAAAAAAGAACAAAGCCAGCGAACCGGCCGCAGGGCGGCGAATCGCTGGCATCAATAATTACTTGAAACTCATTCTCTTAGGAAACATTGACGTTCTGGCACAGCGTCACTTCAACTGTGTCTGTCAAAATGTCTGAATAGCTGAACGATACACGGCGCTCAATATCAAGGCCGGCGTTGATACGTACGGTGAAAACACTTGGATAAGCTACTTCGAGAATGCCCTCGCGGACATTCGCTTTGCGCTTGCCCTTGTTTGTCTTGAGAAGAACACGTTCTCCAATCAGACCTTCGACCGACTTTCTAATCTCTGCAAGTGTCGCTTTTGTCGCCAAGTTGACCACCATCCCATTCTCTATCACACTGTATAAATATTACCATACAGCGAGAGAAAAGTCAAATATTATACAATAGGTGCTATAAACCTGTCAACTATGTTTTGTCGAAAAATGTCTGTTAGTTTTATGACAATCATCAAAAGGCCAAAAGTCTTCCAAATACTGAAAGACAGGGCTTTTGTCAAGCCCCTGAACAACATTTTTTCACAGTCAAAATGCCAATTTACACAGAGGATCGATGCGCATTCGCATTCTTCCAACATAAATTAACCAAATTTTAACCTTTTGCCTTCACATAACGTCAGTCCAGTGTTTCTGCCGCTGCAGCATTGCCGGAACTACCGGCAGCCGCTCGCCTGAGCCGCTCCTCAGCCAGCGCCTCAGGCTCAAGCCGGACCATGGCGAACCAGTCCACCAGACCCAGCTGAATCTGATCCGGTTCCAGCAGCCCTGCCATCAAAAACCTGGAATCCATTGAGAACAAGTCATCAAACAACGCGTCACGTTCCCCGGAGGACATAGGCGCTTCAGAAATAAAGGACTCGCAATAGGGAATTGCCTTCTCTACCACAGCAGTCGGCAATACCACACCATGATGCTTCAAAATCTGATCTGCCGCCCTGCGATTGGCCTTCAGGACTGCCTTGAGATTCCGTCCGTAGTCCGCTGCCTGTAAGTGTCCGAAGATTCGGCAGGTCAAAGGCCGCACCTCATAAATCATACAGCGGCCGTCCGCCTCCAGCATGGGACACTTCATGGGTCGGGCGAGCTCGTCAAAAGCAAAAGCCTCTGCTCGCCGAAGGGCTTCAGCCCAGCGGCCACCCTTCACCAAAAAATCACGAATCCTGAGCCACTCCACGAAAAAGGTGCTGACGGACTCGGCGCAGCAGGCTGTACAGCCGCTGCATTTCCCGCCAGGCACCTTATTATAAACCGTCAATAGCCGCTCAAACAATCCGTTTTCTCCGGCATGATGGAACGCCCTCTCCCAGCAGTCCCCAACGAGCGGATCCAAAAATCTTACCTCTGTATCACCAGCTATTCCATCAGCCCTCATTCGCAGTCCCCTCCCAGGTAGCACGCCGCGGCGTAGCGCAGCCCCTCAAAATAATAATCCGGACCGCCGAATAAACTCGACGCCTCCACTACCAGCGGCGCGTCGAACGTCCTAAGCTTCCTGTAAACCTCCCCAGGCTCAAATGCCCAGCCTTCAGCCCGCAGCTGACCGGGATGAGGCACCACGTGGTGATATTGTCTGTAAAAGTGCGAGTTGCCATAATACTCTGTCCCCTGGACCGTCCAGATGTGGAAGCCCACACAGTGAGGTCCCAGCTGCTGAATCGCCTGATCAAAGTCGATTCCGTTCATCAGACAGGAGAAATAGAGGTGCCCTGTGTCCAGCAGCGGCGCAAGCCGCGAATAACCAGTCAGGGCTTCAACCCACTGCTCAGGACGGTTGAAATTCTGGTTGGAGCCAAAGTATTCCAGCGCGAGGATAGTGCCAAAATGCTCCGCCAGCGACTGAAGCTTTTCAAGGGACTCATGCAGGATCCCCTGGAAATCCAGGCCAAGGTAGGCGTTTCGGTAAATCCCCGGAAAATGTATCACGTAGTAATCCGGCTTATAGCGCTGAGTCAGCTGCCTCAGGTTCTCCTCAAGAAAGCGGAACGCCAGCGCCCGTTTTTGCGGATCAGGGTCCAGATAATAGCCGTCAAGGTAATCGAAGGGGAACCAGTCATAGAGGCACAGCGGCAGATGGATTGTATAAGCCATCCCATGGATCTCTGCCTCCTCCAGGTCAGCGAAAATGCCCGACAGCATGTCGTGGTAAGGCCGGTGGCGTCCGAGACACACTTCAATCCGCGTAAACCCAAGGCGCGCCAAGGTTCCCACCGCTGCGTTGTTGGTGTTGGAGCCAAGGCCCCTGCCTGGTCTCCCTGGGATCTGACGCAACGCGGCTGTCTCCGGCATAATTTGATGTGTTGATTCTTTAATACGGTCCATTAGCCTTTACCTCCGGCGTGGGATTCTCACTGGGTCGTCTGGGCGGCATCTCAAAGAAAAAGTCCCGCTGGAAGCAGGACCGACATTGGATGCGCGAAGAACCTTAACGTCGTCTCCCGACGCTATCAGTGTACCATATTTAAGCGCTTCTGCCCACGCCTTGACCGTGGCTTTGGGGTTAAAAAACGAGGCTGAAAACAAGACCATCGGCAAATCCTTAAGCTTCTAAAAGCACAGAGCGTTGCCGATGGTTCCCGTTAAGCACATCCGCACCTCAAGCCTTCTTCGGAAACCAAGGAAAAAACTTGCTGGTCACCGCCGCGTAGGCCTGGAATTCCGGATTATTCTCATACTTCTTCTCCAGCATAGGCACCCCGGAGACGAACATCAACAGATACGTGATCACCGCCGAGCTGATGATGGTTGGCCAAAAGCCCGTCGTCCCTATAACTATGATAAAGATCCCCCACCACATGGTCGCTTCACCGAAGTAGTTGGGATGCCTTGTATATTTCCAGAGCCCCGTCTTGATGATGTGCCCCTTGTTTGCGGGGTCTTTCTTGAAGTTCTCCAGCTGCTTGTCCCCTACGGACTCAAAGTAGAAGCCTGTGATCCAAACTATGGCCCCGACAACCACCCACAGATTAACCGGCTTATCCGCCACCGTCATGGCATAGAGATAAGCGTAGGACACCACTGCCATAAAGACCGCCTGCAGGACATAGACCTGAAGGAACGCCCTTGGAATAACCCACTTGCCCCACTCCTTACGCCAGTTGGCATACCGGAAATCCTCCGGCTTGCCCCAGTTGCGGCGGTACAGGTGATAGAAGAGCCGGATGCCCCAGATGCTGACCAGCGCCAGCAGCAGCCAGGAGACCGCGTCCAGGTTTCCATAATAGAATAAGGACGCCCAACCAACAACCACAAAGCCGAGGCCCCAGCCAAAGTCCACCACGGCGTTGTTTTTGACCGCGGTGCCGAGGATAAAGAACCCCATAAAATAAAGGAAAATCACAAGCCACGAAAACCATAATAAACCTGACATATTACCAGCCCGCTTTCTTCTGTAGATAAGCAATCGCCGTCGCGCCATCCCCGGCCGTCGCACCGACGACCGACGAGATCTCCGCGATATATTCCGGCGGTTTGCCAGTGAGTTCCTCAAATACGCGTGCCAGCTCCAATGCACGGTCCATGCACGCCCCGTGGACTATGACGTATTCCTCAAGGCCGTATTTCTCAATGTCCTCGCTTACTGACTTCACCAGCTTTTTCATGACCCCCTTAAAGGTCAGCTTGCCGCCATAGGCCTTGCCATGGCCTTCCCGGTCCAGCGTCATCAGAGGCTTCAGGCCAATAATCTTGGCGACTTTTCCAACACTGCGGCTGACACGGCCGCTGCGCTCAAGATACTTGACCGTGTCCACAGAAACGAGGATCTTAACCCGGTCCCGCATAGCCCGCATAGACTCGACGACCTCTTCGAAGCTTTTACCTTCACGGGCCATATCTACGGCTTTTTTGACCATAAGTCCCTGGCCGCCGGAGTTTTTCAAGGTGTTCAAGACCTCAATCTTTCGGCCCCGCTTAGTGATGAGAGGCTCAAGGCTCTTGATCATGGCATAGGTCCCGCTGAGCTTGTCCGACACGGCCAGCACGAGGATGGCCTCATAGTAATCGCTGAGGAACATTAAAAGGTTCTCAACATTTTTAATGGCAGGCATGGAGCTCTGCGGCTGATCCTTCAAGGTCTTGTTGATTTCATAGAAGTGTCCAACGGACAGCGTCACGCGGTCAAGGTGAACCACGCCGCCAATCTCAAGCTGAAGGGGGATTACCGAGATCTGATGCTCGTCAATATAAGCCTGAGGCACATCCGCTATGGTGTCCGTCACAATGGCAAAAGGATATTTCCTGTGATTGCGGATATCCACCTGAATCTTCATGTCATCCACTTTAATGGCGTCCAGCTTGCCCACTTTGCTCAGCGCGTCAAAGAGCGGTTCAGGTTCATTGGTGTGCAGGTGCACCCGGAGCTTGTCTTCGCCGCCGGCGATCACCAGGGAATCCCCAAAGCGTTCGGCAATCCCCCGAATGGTCTCAACTTTAAGGCCCTTGTCCTTACCCTTCTCCTGCCTGGTCAGCAGCGTCTCGCAGCAGTAGCGGAACTCGCCCAGGGTCTCGTGGGCCTCAGCGCTCCTTGGATGCGCTTCGGAAGGAATCACCGAAATCTTCTCGATCCCCGCCTCGCCATGCTCAATATAATGCTTGATCCCCTCGAGAAAATGGTAAAAACCTTTGGCACCGGCGTCTACCACATTGCTTTTTCTAAGCTGCTCCAGCATTTCCGTCGTCTTTCTGACGGCGGCCCCACTGTCCGAGAGCGTCCGCTCAGCGTAATCCAGGATTGTGGCAGCCTTATCCTTGTGCCGCTCCAGGGAATGGATCCATTCTCGAACCACTGTCAGAATGGTGCCCTCCACGGGGTTGAGCATGACGCCATACAGACGCTTCAGGGCCCCCTGCAGGCTGTGAATCAACTCGTCCTGGGTCAGGGTCTCCTTGTTCTTGACCTCCATGTACCAGCCGTAGATCAGCTGGGCAAAGATCAGCCCGGAATTGCCCCGGGCACCCATCAAGGCGCCGTCAGCAGCGCTGGAAAGCACTAAATCCACCTCTTCCTCGAGGCGAATATTCTCCATGACCGCTTTCATGGTGGACGTCAAGTTTGCCCCCGTATCCCCGTCCGGGACGGGGAATACATTGATGCGGTCCAGTTCGCTCTTATTTTGAATCACCTCATTGGCACCCGCCAAAATGGCGTAATAGACATGTCTTCCGTTAATTGAATCGGTGGTCATACGCGATCCCTCCTCGGCGTATTATTACCCTTAAAAACGGTGTCAACTTCATTTTTTTCCTTATTTTAATTCTATTTTTGAATTGATTTCATCAATAGGCAGGGTAAGCTTCATCGATACTATGGTTGTGGTGTGTGGGGTGCTGAAGACCATCGGCAACAATGCTTTTTAAAGGGAAAATTAAAACACCCCCCTGGGCCCAGGGCTTTAACCCCAGACACCAAAGAGATGTTTTTTTTGCCGATAGTCGCGCAAACACCATATTCACTCACGTCGCTCGATCACCTTATGCTCACGCTTCCGCTGACGGTTGACAGCTCAAGCGAAAATTGCCCGCTTCCCGCCGTCGCCTCAATGACGCGGTCTTCCCTGACCTCTATGTTCACTTCTTCTCGTTCTATTTCAAGCTCACCCGAGGTCGTCGTGATTTTGATCTCATGATTGAGTGGCTCCGTACTGGTCAGCTCAATACTTCCAGACGTCGTTTCCATCCATCCGTTTCCTCTCAGCGCCGCAAGTCTAAGCATCATAGCGCCGGACACCGTCTTGACGTCCAGCTGATCTGCGCTTCCAACGAACTCCACTTCGCCGCTGACAGAGCCCAAATCAACGTTCCAGGCATCAAGCCCCTCGACATAGATCCGCCCAGAAACCGACCCTGCGGAAACATTCCCCTTAAAAGGTTCTAATCCCGGTGAACGAAGCTTGACTGCACCGGAGACACTCTGAAGCTCGAGATCCCCGGACAGCGTCTCCGGAATCTTGACCATTAATCTGAGGTTCGTGGAAGTAAAGGAATGGGGCAGCGTGATCCCCCGGTCAATGTCAATTTCAACCCGGCCGTCCCCGTCCTGAGAAATACGTATTTTGGGCTGTGTGACGTCCAGAGGCGCCATATAGGTTCCCGTCAGCCTGATCTCAATATCTTCCCGCGGTTCACGGGTCACTTCCACCGATTCGAAGACGGTCTCAACGGTGACTGCCGTCAGGGACTTGACCTCGTTAATCGCCACTGTCCGGGTCTCGTCCAGCTCAAAGCGCTGGCTTCCCGCCAGCGGCCCAAGTGGCTTGCCCTGGAGTCTGTCCATCAGCTCTGGTCCAACCTCCCGAAGCGCCAGCACCGCGATCCCGCCGCCAATCAATAGTGCTGCAATAAGCCAAAGTGCAATTTTTCTCACTTTTATTACCCTCTCACGTCAGAGATTTGCAGGAGAAAAGTCAGGTGCTCCTGCTTAGTCACCGGTGATTTATCAGCCTTGCTTAATGATGCGTACATTGAGCTTCAAGTACTTCAAAGTGACCTGATAGAAGAGCTGGGTCAGCTTGAGCGCGCCAAGGAAGATGAGGCCTCCCAGGGCCGCTATTGCCACACCTGCACCGAGGATGGCCACAATCAGTGTGCCCCCCGCTATCCCCGCTGGAATGGCCACCGGCGCGAATACCGCTGTGCCGCTGACGGCCATGACCACACCGCCGAAGACCAGGCCTATGCCTGCGACAATCAGGGCCACCGCCGTGGCGTATACCGCAATCAGGATCCCTGCCAGCGCCAGGTAAGGGCCAAGAATGAAAATGATATTAAAAAGTCCGAGGCCAATTGAGGCAACCACTGCCCTTAAAAGATTAAAGGAGCTTGGCTTTTCCTCCGCGCGCTGGATCACTTTGCTTAACCTGAACTGCTTCGCGACCACCTCCGGCCGCCCGAGCTGCTCAAGGATGGCCTCTTCCGTCTCGCCGCTGGCCAGCGCGGCGTCAAAGTGCTCTTCATAGTCGTATAATATGTCGTTCAGCTCCGCTTCCGGCATGCCGGAAAGGGCGTTCCTCAGCTGGTTCAGATAGGTCTCCTTATTCATTTCCCGTGATCTCCCTCCACAATCAAGTTGACACCTGTCACAAACCGCCGCCACTCCGCTGCCAGCGCCGCCTGCTCCTGCCGGCCCCGCTCCGTCAGTGTATAATACTTGCGGGGCGGTCCCTCAGAGGATTCCTTCAGATAGGTGGTGAACATCCCATCCTCCATGAGCCTCCGCAACAGGGGATAAATGGTCCCCTCAGAAATGGTGATATTTTTCGAAATCTCCTGCACCAGCTCGTAGCCGTAGCAGTCCCTGTGGCTCAGTATAGACAGCACACACAGCTCCAGCACACCTTTCTTGAATTGTATATTCACAGAGGATCCCCTCTTTCTCCCTTTTTGATGATTAGAGCATATCACACGGTATCTTATAATGCAAGGTAGCGAGTATTAAAAGAATCTTAAATAAGGTTGGGGACGCGGCGGAGTGCTTTCAGGCGGGGACAGGGACGGGCCATTGGGGACTGGGCCGCACCACACACCCACTGCATCACCCCAATTGTTTGGTGCGGCCCAGTCCCCGACCGCCCGTCCCTGTCCCCAACCACACCCCAAGCGTCCCCTTCCCTTTAAAGCAGACGAAAGAAAGCCGCCGCCAGACACGGAAAACCCCGTGACCGGCGGCGGCTAAACCTTTCAGCCTATAACAAATTCGCCTGACTAAACTATTTCTTAATGATTTCGTTCAACGCGGCAACGGTGCCGGCAAAGCCCTGAAGGTCTGAAGGCACAATGATTTTTGTCGCCTGACCGTCAGCCATTTTTTCGAGGGCTTCAAAGCTCTTGATCGCGATGACGGCAGGATCCGCACCAGCTTCACGAATCATTTCAATGCCCTTGGCTTTCGCGCCCTGAACTTTGATAATAGCTTCCGCTTCACCTTCCGCCTCGCGAATCTGAACTTCTTTCTTCGCTTCAGCACGAAGGATGGAGGATTGCTTTTCGCCCTCTGCTTCGAGAATCATAGACTCTTTGGTACCTTGCGCCACCAGAATCTTGGAATTCTTTTCGCCTTCTGCACGAATGATGGATTCACGACGCTCACGTTCTGCGCGCATCTGTTTTTCCATGGCGTTCTGGATGTCTTCAGGCGGGATGATATTCTTGACTTCAACGCGGTTGACCTTGATGCCCCATGGGTCTGTGGCTTCGTCAAGTATAGCGCGCATCTGGGTGTTGATCAGGTCTCTGGACGTCAGCGTCTCGTCCAGCTCCAGCTGACCAATGATGTTTCTCAGCGTCGTGGCCGCCAGGTTCTCGAGGGCAACAATAGGTCGGGAAACACCATAAGAGTAGAGCTTTGGATCTGTGACCGCGTAATAAATAACCGTATCAATCTTCATGGTGACGTTGTCCTTGGTGATAACCGGCTGAGGTGGGAAGTCGACCACATTCTCCTTCAGCGAGACGCGGTTCGCGACGCGGTCAATGAACGGAATCTTAAAGTGCAGCCCGACGCTCCAGGTCGTGAGAAAAGCGCCGAGACGCTCAATGACATAAGCCTGAGCTTGGGGTACGACTCTGATGTTGGTGATGATCAACAAGATGGCGAATAAAAAGAGTAATGCTGGAATGATGAGCTTTAAAAAATCCATAAATGTTTGCCTCCCTTTTGTCTGCTGCAATAATGATCACGACTTGCTTCTTTCTGTCTGATGCTTTTTGGCTATGCCCTTTTTACTATGAGCTTGACACCCTCCACAGCTACAACCAGCACCCTGGCCCCAACTTCAATGGGTTCTCCATCCTCTGAAAGTGCGGTCCAGATCTGACCATTGATTTTGACCTGTCCGGTGGCGTAGCGCTCAATGCCTTTTAGAACCGGACCGTCCATGCCAATGACTGCCTCAACGTTTGTTTTTTCACTGCCAATGTGAAGAAAGTCCTTGGCCAGAGGCTTGGTGAAGTAGATCAGAAGCGCCGAAGATATAAGAAAGACACCAATCTGAACGGGTACAGAGAATCCAATCATGGCCGCCAGAAGCGCGATCAGCGCTGCGCCTGCAAACCAGATCGTTGTGAGGCCCATGGTCAGCGCCTCCAAAACTGCAAAAATGATGATGAGCGCGATCCAGACGATAAGTGGACTCAGGCCGGCTAAGAAACTCATATGGGGTCAACTCCTCCTGCTTTATTGTAAAATGCCTGATGTGCCAAACACTTCCTCTTTATATTACCCAACATTTATTAAATAAGCATTAAAAAAGGCATGAAAATGGCACTTTTTTCAAATAGAAAAAGCGGGCGTCACTTTTGGACGTCCGCTTCCTCAGGGTGCCTGCATGCAACAGTTTCTCGCGTTTTAATCAAATGCACTCAATCATTATTGATACTCTAAACCATAGCGACCTTAAACGTATAAGTGGATGTGGTGGCATTATCCGCCGCAACAACCTTGACAGTGATCACCTGACCGTCTTTGACAGCAATCTTATTGCTGGATTTATAGGCAACTGCCTTGCCATCCACCGTAATAGACGCCGCTTTTGTGGACATGGACGTCGGAATTACCGTAATACTGCTATTAGACTTTGGCACTTTGACCGTGTAGTCATAGGCCCAAGGATTAAAACGGTTTTGGAGTGCGTTTTTCACAGTGATCTCTTTGCCCGCCCAAGTGAAAGGCGCGCCCGGCGCTGCATACTCCACGGTCTTTCCAACCAGCTCGCCACCAACGAACTCAATATTCGATAACACAGAGTATTTAACGTGCCCGCCAAAGTTATAATTGACATCCACATTTGCTGCATCTGCCATATAAGGCCTCAGTTTAAGATCCGTTGTGGAGGACAAGAACTCTGCATTGTCACCTATGATGCCTGTAAGCTTGATAGCGCACCAGTTGGTGCCGTCTTTCCACATATCGCCAATCATAGTCGTTCTGGCCCCCGGCGCATCCGTGCCACCGCGAAGGGATGGCCGGCAGCCGCCTTCACCCTTGTCCACAACCTGTTGAAGGGCTGCTTCATAGAGCTTCAGGTTATTGTCGCTGAGCGCGGATTCATCGTGGCCAGTGAAGAGCTTGTCGGACTTACCCCCATCCTTGGTGTACTTAGAGTACGACTGCTGGACGAAGGAAAGTAAAATATCTGGCGGCATGCCCGCGACACCGACGTTGTCCGCAGAGCCCGCACGGGTACAGCCATAGAAGTCAGACGCGAACAGAAGTCCATTTTTCCTGTCGTGGATCGCGACATTGCCATTGGCATGGCCTGGAAGCGCGACGACGTCAAAGACAATGCCGCCGCCAAGATCGAATTTCATGCCTTCTTCAACGTTTTTGACCTTCGCCTGCGACTCCGTCGTTGAAAAGATTGGCTTGAACGGACCCGACGTTGAAGATGTGGACGCCCAGCCCCGCTCATTCAAGTAGACATCGACGCCCGCATTCATAAAGTTCATAGCCTGAGCGTCATGATCCCCGTGTTCATGGCCTACGATCAGGATATACGGCTTGGTGGCGAAACCATCGACAAACGTTTTCAAGTTCTTTTTATCTGCAGGGGTCTGCAGCGCGTCAAAGAGAATGCCGCTTGCAGGCCCTTCTATGTACCACGCCAAAGGCCTGACAGACTCAGAATCATTGCAAATCCTGAAGATTGCAGGGCTGATTGACGTCTTCTTCGCCATTTGCAGCACCTGGAAATCATCAATAAGCGGTCGGTGAAGCTTCCACGTGAAGGTCTGGACAGGGCTTGCGGCCATACCGTCTTTAAACGCAATGGCTTTATAGGTTACGACGCGGTCCGTTGGCACAGGCTCATCCGGTCCGCCGCCGCGGGTACCAATCATCTCCATGATATGTCCTTTGGTCTCTATGGTGTAGACCTCACTGTCCGCTGTAGGCTCTGAGCCGTCTGTGGTGTAATGAATAGTCGCCCCCGGCGTTGGGCAGTAAAGTTTGACATAGCGTCTTGGCGCGATAGCGTTATCTTTTGGCAGTGCCTGTACTGGTGCGACCATAGAACCCGTAATTTTAATGAAAAGCACTTCCATTTCGTCCCCTGTCAGTGCTCTCTTGGGATTGAAAAGCTGGTCCGTGCCAATTGTGATATAACCCAGTGCCGCCAACGTATTCACGCTGGTCCTGGCATAAGCGGAAATTGACGCTTCATCCTTAAAAAGCCCTGTCTTTGTGGTAAGCGGCAAATGGAACGCCTTCACGAGCATGACCGCAGCATCCTGTCTGGCGATCTGGGCATTCGGATCAAAATAGCCAGCCCCTACACCACTGGTGACCTTCTCTTCATAGGCAGTCTCAATCTGCTTGCCATAACGGTCTAAAGTCTTAACGTCCTTAAACTGCTTCAGTGGCGCTTTCCAGACGTCATTGTACTCTGTTGGATGCGGCCAGGCAAAATAATTAGAGATTTTGCCAATGAATTCTGCACGGGAAACCCCGTTTGCCAGCGGCGCTTCGACGTCCGCAAAGACCGTATAGCCAGGAATAGCGCTCGAAACAGCTATCCCCGCTGCACCAATAGCCATGCCCTTCAGGAAGTTTCTCCTTGAGAGTCCCTCCTCTGAGAGCCCCAAGTTTTCCATTTTGTTTTCTTTTTGATCGGTTGTCTTGTCTTTAATCACAAATCCTACCTCCTCAAAAGATGGTCCTTCACCACAGACCTTAAATTAAAGCAGCCAAACAGCCGCTCTGTTGCCATTTCAGCGCCCCGGGCAGATCGTCATTGCATATTCGTTCCCCAACCCTTCAATGATCTTTGCCCGGAGCGCCCCCATCAGCTTGCTTCAGTAGCCGCGAGCTTTCGCCTGAACAGCAGGCTGCTGATCCAGATGCTGATCTCGAACAGCACGAGCATTGGTAAAGCAATCAATACTTGCGATGTCACATCCGGCGGTGTTATAACTGCCGCCAAGATAAAGACTGCCAAAATGACGTATTTTCTATTTTTTCTTAAAAATCTAGGATTAAGCATGCCAAGCTGTGTCAGCAAAATGATCACAACTGGCATTTCAAAAACGAGTCCAAATGTCAGCATGGTGTTTATAAAGAAATTCAGATAGCTCTGTATGGACACCATGGCCTTGATGCTCTGCCCATTTCCTATGCTCCCACCGTTAAGTCCGGCGAAATACTTCAGCGTAAAGGGCAGAACGACCTCATAAGCGAAAAAGCTGCCCACTGCAAACAGCATCATACCAAAAGTCAGCACGAAGCCTGCCGCTATCCGTTCGCGACGGGTCAAGCCTGGCCGTATGAACTGCCAGATCTGGAAGCTGATCACAGGAAATGCGACGATAATGCCGCAAATAATCGCGATTCTTATGTAAGCGATCAGCAGCTCCGCCGGCGCGACGTAAATAAACTCGAAATCCTTGGCTTTGCCCACCAGGTGCTTAATGACAAACTCCGACCTTGCCAGACACACGCTCATGGTGGCAACAAAGCAGATCGCGCTGACCATCATCCTTTTCCTCAACTCATTCAGATGAGAAAGCAGTGTCGTTGACTTTTTGGCTGGCATAGGCCCCTTCAGCCCTCTTCCCGCTCTGTCAGAGGCTCAGCTTCCGCCTTTGAGAGACTCCTTTTAAAATTGCCTATAGTCTGACCAACCGCTTTTCCCAGTTGCGGCAGCTTGGTGGGCCCAAAGATCAATACCGCAATTCCGAAAATGACCATCAATTCAGTGGTTCCAAATCTCATGACTCTACCCCTTCCTGTCTCACTAAATTTTTGTGGATCCTAAATAAACGCTCATACGCATTTCTCAGAGCCCTTTACGTTGATTCCCGCTCCACCGTCTCCTCTGCACCGAACAATTCCCCACTCTCCAGATCTTTCTCGATTGTGCTCGCGTATCGCTTGAGAGAGCCTATGGAACGCCCAGCGAGTTTACCGAGCTCAGGCAGCTTTGAAGGTCCAAAGATGACCAGCGCGACTGCGAAGATCAGTATAAGCTCAGTAGTCCCTATTCCTGACAATTAAGATCACCTCCGCTGCTTGACTGTCTTATGGTGCTTCAGCAGTTTAGTCAGACTGAAACGTATTTGCTGATACCTTCAACATACCTGAACCCAGGTTGAAACATAAGGCCCAGGTTTCCGCAACGTGTATCACTCAGCCGAATCCACTGTTTCAATTCGGAATATTCTGTTTCAATATTCTGTTTATTGGCTTCCTTTACTGTTACAGACCGTCGCATCCTAAGCAATCCGTGTTATAATCATTATTACCGACAACACTTTCTACTGGATGGAAAGGAGGACCAAAAGAATGCATCTGCGATCATTTTTTTCAAACCGGCTGTTCATCAAAATGCTGATGTACTTCAGCACATTGCTGATTCCTGTCCTCCTTATAGGCATCCTCTTTTATAATTATTCGGTATCAGAAGCTAAGAAGGACTTTAGCCAAAACATAGCGAAGAATCTTGAGTTTTCTAAGGAACGCATTGATCATTCTGTCCAAATGGCTGTCGATGCGAGCCTCAATCTGATCATGGAGGATGCTTTCTTCGAACCCGTAATGCGTTCTCCTGAAATGAGCACAGAACAAAAGCGACACTTTGAAAACATGATCCAGGCTATTGTCAAAAGTCAAAATATCTCCAACTACTTTATTGATAACCTCTTCGTCTTTAAAGACAGTGAATGGATTTTTCGCAGCGCCGGTCCAGAGACTTTTGAACGCTTTTTCCGGGAGCTTTACTGGTTTGAAAAATATCCTGTTCCCTTCTGGAAAACTTATCTGGCCAGACCTTCAGCGGTTCAGTATCTTTCTCCGACACTGATCAAAACCTCAAGTGGCAGCACCAAAACCGTCATACCTACGGTTACCGTAGAGCACAGTCCCAAAGGCAATATAGCGGTAGTCGCGTGCCTCTCTGTCAGCGCGATTCATGAAACCATCAAATCCAACATGATCTATCCCGAAACGGAATTTATCTTACTGGATCCGGCGGATAATATCATAACCAGCAGCCGGGATGACCTCTGGAACAATGTCACTGTCGATAGACTCAAGTCTCTTCAGGCAACCAGTCCTTCAGAGCTCATCCCCCTTGAGTGGCAGGGTCAGAGCTACCTGGTTTCCACTTTGTCCTCTGAACGCCTTGAGTGGACTTACTACACCATCACACCGAGCTACTATTTCAGAGCCGAAGCCAACAACGTCCTCTTCGTCACCTTTTGGACAAGCATTGCGCTCATTTTTCTCGGCATTGGCTTGGCCTTGGTGTTCAGCGTCAAGCTCTACAGCCCAATAAACAATATAAGGGAAATCCTGCTGCAAAATACCGGCAGCCCAGACTCAGCCGAAAAAACACCTAAGCACCAGAATGAATTTGAGCTCATCCAGTCTTCCCTAAGGGAATTGCTCAGTGAAAAAACGGCTTACTCTGACAAAGTTGATGAACTTTCCTCAGAATATCTCGACAATGCCTTTATTCAGCTGCTGCGCGGGCATTCCCTGGACCCCATCAAAAAGTTCAGAACATTGATTCAGGATGACCTTAAGTTTACGACTGAGACGTTTCTCTGCTTCTCAATAGTTTTTGATTTCAACGAGCGTTTCTTTACAAAAATTTTGAGTCAGGAGCGGCATCATGTCCTTGAAAGCATCAAAATTATAATCCTGGATGCCTTGTCCGCCCAAAACAGAGTGTATCTTCTGGAGCTCGAACCCGGTCATTTTGTGGGCATCTCCAATCTGGACACACAGCATGATCAACGGACGCTGATGAACTCCCTCGACAAGCTTCTCGAATCTTTTTCCTACGAATCCAAGCATTATAAGATTTACATAGGTGTCGGCAGAATCCACGGTGGGCTCAACAATCTATGGCTCTCCTATTCCGAAGCCCAATACGCCCTGGAGTCCACAATAGATGCTGCGCATAATCAGGTGGCGGATGCTTCAACCCTTGAAATCAAACCCCATCATATTTACACCTTCCAGGATGAAGAAAAAATCATGAATTGCTTGCAAGCCCGGGACGAAGCTGGACTTGAAGGGATTCTGGATGGGCTGGTGAGGCAGACAGAGACCATCGGCAGCACCGGCTTCAGCAGACAGGCATTGTTCCACGATCTGCACCGAACCGCTGCTCGCTACGCTGCAGCCCATAGCCTGGATTTCTATACTGCGCTGGACCAGCAGGTCTGGTCATGGACGTCTCAATCCCACGCAATGGAAATGGCGTCTGGTGTCAATCCGGACAAAACGGTTCTCCTGCAAATGTTCAAGTCACTCATGGCGCTGGCTGAGCCGCCATCAGACCGCTCAGTGCAGATGATTCAAAATGTCATCACTTTCATTGATGAACACTTCCAGGAGGATATTCATCCAGAGCTGATCGCCAGTCAGGCAGGGATCTCTGTTAAATACCTCTCCAAGCTTTTCAAGGCACACACGAACCAAAATCTGACGGATTACATCAGCCAAAAACGTATATTCAAAGCCAAGGCGCTGCTGAGCACCACCAACCTGACCATTGAAGACATCTTTCCTATGGTGGGGCTGCAAAGTCGCGTGACATTTTACAGGCTGTTTAAGAAACATGTCGGGACCAATCCGGGGAGTTACAGAAAAAGCAACAACCAAGACCTGGAGCAGGTGCAGGAGGTGGACACAAATGAATGAGAAAGCTGTGTTTGTTTTTAAACACGGACTTGACGACCAGACAAAGCAAAGCCCATTACGATTCAGTCTGTTCCAGCGGCGCCTCCTGGTATTTTTTTGCCTGACTGCGGTTATTTGCCTGTTGCTGACGGCCTGCTCTGAGACCGTTCCGACAGATTCCCCAGACCAGGATTCCACTGTAAAACTCAGGGTTATGCGTCGTGAATCTGTTTTCCAGCCTATCAATATCAATCCGGAAACCCGGGCTCGGTATAAAGCTGCCACGGGCATTGATCTTCAGATCGAAGCCGTTCCAAGCAACAATTATTCGAGCAAGCTCAAGCTTTCACTCTCCTCAGAAAACTTGCCTGACATTATTGAGGTCTCCTATTCAGAAATGATCCAGTCTGTTTCATCAGGGCGGCTTGCGCCGCTGAGCCATCTGATCGCCACTCAAGCGCCGCACTTCAGCAAGTTGCTTGAGGCACGGCCAGAGCTGAACGCCCTTATGATTGGAGACAATTTTTACGCGTTCCCCATGCTGGTGTGGAAATCACTTCCGACAGCGGCTGTGCCAATTCTGCGAATGGATGTCCTGAACGCCCTTGATTTGGGCGATCGCCAAAACCTGACAGCACCTCAAACCTATGACGAGCTTCTGGAACTGCTTATTTACATTAAAGCCGCTTATCCGGAACTGGACTTGTGGATCAACAGAAGCGGTACTCGCAATTTGATTTCTAATGTCTCCTATCCGCTTGGTTCAGGCTACAGCCAGTCCACCTCCTTTTACTTTGAACCGCGCTCAGGGAAGGGTGAATTCCTGTATGGCCCTGCCCACAGCAGTTTTAAAGAGGTTCTGGCGTTTTTAAAGAAAGCCTACGAAAGTGGTGTTCTGGACCCCTATTACGCCCTGACGACTGTCGATGAATGGCAGCAAAAACTCAGCACCGGACAAGCACTCTTCTTCTTTGACCTGCCCATCAATCTGGAGAATTTCAATGTGCCCTTGAAAAAGCTAAATTCAAACTATGCCTTCGCGCCGCTTCTCAATATCAAAAACGGTGCGGGAGATGCCAGAATCAGCCTGCAATACGAAACCCACTGGCTCCACAATTACTACGCGATTTCATCCAAATCAAGGAACATCGAAGCTGCGGTACAGCTCCTGGACTGGTTATATTCTGAGGAAGGCGCCTCCGTCGCCAATTACGGGGCATTTGGGACGGACTATACCTTGGAGGCTGGCCGTGCCATTATTCATCCAGGGCATTATCTGCACTATAAAGAGGCGCCCTTCAGCTTCAGGCTGATGCAGTTTGAGCGCGGCACCGGTCAAGGTTTTTTTACGCCTTATATTGATCAAACCTTCCAGTACCAGATTCAGCCCCAGCTTGAGGCTGTTATGGATCAAATAGCCCGGAGCGGCATGGGAGAAACCGCGCCGCTGCCACCATCCCTGACTGTGAAGGAAGCCGCTCGGGTCAGTGAGCTTATCCAGCATTTAGACGCGATTTTATTTGAGCACATTGATGCCTATATCATAGGAGAAAAATCCATAGATCAGTTTGAGACGACGTTAATGCGACAGCTGCAAGAAGCTGGTTCTGGCGAGCTTGAAGAGATCTTGAACCGGGAGCGATAGCGATCGCTGAGAGCGGATGTCAACACGACATTCGCTTTTTTTATGAGAAGAAGGTGGGATCAGACACCAGCTTCCTTTTTCGGCTTGTCCCTGTCCCCCACCATAATCCTTTTTTACATTTCATTTTTTGCAGGATTATGTTACGCTATATTCACCCATAAAAAATTTTCCATACGTTTAAATGGTTACCTTACAGGGCGCGCTTCACCTCACGCCCACTCATCATTCCTGTCCTGCTGTTATCGAATGGAGGTTATTAAAATGTCCCACAACTGGCGCCTCGACGCCCTCTACCTGAGCTTTGAAGACCAAGCTCTGAAAACCGACTACCAGTCCAGCCTGACAGAAGCCCGGGCCCTCATTCAAGAGAGTATCATTCTCACAGAAGGCTCCCCTGAGCCAGAGACCTTTGAAAAACTCCTCAGAGTCGCGGAAGCCCTCTATCTCAAGCTCTGGAAGCTGTCTGCCTTCGCCTCTCTGACCCTGTCTGCGGACACGTCCTGCGAGCCTGCCCTGGCCCTTGAGGAAAAGGTCCGTAGGCTCCAGGCGGACCTCACCGTCTTTGAGGTCCGCCTCAATCGCGCCGCCGGCCGCATTGACGACGTGAAAACGTGGCTTGAGTCCTCAAATTCCGACTACCTCAAGGACCTTGAATTTTCCCTGTCAGAGCGCGCCGCGCTGGCCCATCACCTCCTCAGCGACGAGGAAGAAACCCTGATCGCCAAGCTGCGCATCACCGGCTCGGACGCCTGGGAGACCCTGCACGCCAGGCTGACCTCCACGCTGATGACCGACCTCCCGGATGTCAGTGGCCAAATCACCGCCACGCCGCTCTCCGCCACAAGGGCTCTGGCCCACGACCCGGATCCAGAGGTCCGCCGCCGGGCTTACCTGGCAGAGCTGGCCGCCTTCCCCAAAATTGAGGACAGTGTCGCTGCCTCACTCAACGCCATCAAAGGCGAGGTCCTGACCCTCACCGAGCGCCGGCGATACGCCTCACCTCTCGAAGGTACCCTTAAGGAAGCCAGGATGACGAAGCAAACCTTGGATGCCCTGATCAGTGCCATTGAAGAAAAACTCCCGGCGCTGAGAGCTTACTACAAAGCAAAAGCAACCCTCCTGGGTGACGAAAACGGCCTCAAATTCCACAACCTCTTCGCGCCAGTGGGCACACTGTCTGAGACCTACACCTACGAATCCGCCATGGACTTTGTCGTCCGCCATTTCACCACCTTCAACCCTGAGCTGGGCGCCTTTGCGGCCAAAGCACGGGACGAACAGTGGATCGACGTCGAGCCAAAAGCCGGCAAAGTGGGCGGCGCCTTCTGCTCCAGCCTCTATCCCGTCAAGCAGTGCCGCATCCTGACCAATTTCCAAGGGAGCCTGGGCGACGTGCTGACCTTGGCCCATGAGCTGGGACACGGCTACCACGACTACCGCCTCGAAACCCAAAAACTCTTCAACATTGAAGTCCCCATGACCCTTGCGGAAACCGCTTCCACTTTCTGCGAGACCGTCATTGCAGACGCCGCCCTGGCGACGCTGAGCGATGCGGACGCTATGACCGTCCTTGAGAGCAGCCTCCAGGACGCCGGCCAGGCCATAGTAGACATCTATTCCCGCTACCGCTTTGAGTCCCGGCTCTTCGAGCTCAGGGCAGACCATGCCCTCTCCGTCAACGAGCTGAAAGAAGAGATGCTGAAGGCCCAGGAAGCTGCTTACGGTGACGCCCTGGACCCTGAGGTCCGCCACCCGTACATGTGGCTGGTCAAAGGCCATTACTACAGCGCTTCCGTCAACTTTTACAACTTCCCATACGCTTTTGGGCTCCTGTTCGCCAAGGGCCTCTACCAGCTTTACCGTGAAGAAGGCAAGGCCTTCCTGCCGCGCTATGACAAGCTGCTGGCGGAGTCCGGCAAAGCCTCTGTGGAATCCGTCTGCGCCTCCGTTGGCATAGACGTCACCACAAAGGTTTTCTGGCTGAAGTCCCTGGACGTGATCCTTGGGGATATCAAACGGTTTGAGACACTGGCGAAGAAGTAAGCGCCCTGAAATTTGAAAAGTGCACAAAAACTAATGCCTGCCGATGGTTCACGTTCCCAAAACCATTGGCAGGCTTCATTTTTTGAGCTATTTCACTATAATAGTTCGCCCGCGCGCAAGTCGCCATCACAGGCCTGTATAAATTCATTACACCCTGCGCAAGAATACTTGCAGCAAAATCTCCGTGAAATCTTCCAAAGTGTATAAATTTTAGTCACATCATGAAAACGGTGCCTTTCATCTTGAACCACGGCGCCTGCTTAAACAGCATGCTTCACAAAGGAAACCCAGCATTATCAATACTTCCAAAAATTCAAACGGCATATTTCGCCCCTGCCTCACACTTGGCACAGCCTTTGCGATTAAAGAACCTCAAATACAATTATGAGGTGATTCCATGTCTATTCAAGAGCAAGTCATCCAAACCCGAAAAGCCGCGACCCGGCAGCAGCTGCTGATGAAGCTGGTCAGTTATAGCGCCATTGGCATAGTCATGTTTTTTCTCCCGGTAACCCTGGGCACAAAAACGACTATTCCCATTGACCACATTGTCACGGGTCTCAGGGAGGCCTTCCCGGGGGCGAGCGCGTTCTACACGCTTTTTGTGATCATGGCGGGTGCTGTCTACAGCCTTAAGTCCGAAAAATGGCGGGGCTCAGTGACAGAGCTGTCCTTTACGGGGCTCAAGCTCCTGGGGATGGCCCTGGGTCTCATGGCCTTTTTCGGGGACGGGCCGGCCTGGCTGTTCGAGCCGGATATGCTGCCATTTTTCTTCAACCGGATCGTCATGCCCATTGGTCTAATTATTCCCATAGGCTCAGTGTTTCTCGCCTTTCTGATCAACTACGGTCTGCTGGAGTTGGTGGGGGTCATCATGAGGCCGGTCATGAAGCCCCTTTTCAGGACGCCGGGCCGCTCCGCCATTGACGCGGTGGGGTCCTTCGTGGGCAGCTATTCCATAGCCCTCCTCATCACCAACGGCGTTTACAGAGAAGGCAAATATTCCATACGTGAAGCCGCCATCATAGCCACTGGATTCTCCACCGTCTCCGCAACCTTCATGATCATTGTCGCCAAAACTTTAGACCTTATGGACCACTGGCTGACCTTCTTCTGGGTCTCCCTGATCCTGACCTTTGCCGTCACCGCTGTTACGGCGCGCATCTGGCCGCTGAGCAGGAAGCCTCAGACCTACTGCAATGGCATGGTTGGAATCCCGGAATCCAGTGAAAAAGGCAATATCCTAAAGCGTGCCCTCAACGAGGGCATGGACGCGGCCGCCGTAGCGCCAGGCCTCCTCAGCAGTGTCAGAGAGAACCTCCGAAACGGCCTGGTCATGGCCATGGGCGTCCTGCCTACAGTACTCGCCATTGGTATTTTAGGCGCCTATCTGGCAAAGTATACGCCGGTCTTCGACTGGCTCGGCATGCCGTTTATTCCGCTGATCCGCTTGCTGGGCCTGCCGGACGCAACCTTGATCGCGAAGTCCCTGGTCCTCAACATTGCGGATATGTCCCTGCCGCTGCTCATCATGCAGGGCACCGCCATGGTTCCAAAGTTCATTATAGCCAACATCAGCATCTCCACCGTGCTCTTCCTGTCCGCGTCCATCCCATGCGTGCTCTCCACGGACATCCCGCTGACCTTTGTGGAGATTATGATCATTGCCCTGGAGCGCACAGTCATTGGACTGATCCTGATCACGCCGGTGGCGTATATGCTGTTTTGAGTCACTTGGGAGAGCGATACATGAGAGCGACTTACTTCCTCTGTGTCTCTCCTCTGATCAACAAAAAAGAAAGTGTGAAAGAAATATTGCCACCCAAAATACGAACTGCCGATGGTTCCCAATACCAAAACCATCGGCAGTCTTTCTTTTTAAATCAGACATGTTGGCTCACAACCAAGTCAAATTTTTTTTACACCCATATGCGTTCTTATTGACGTAAGCCGAAATTACCAAGTCGAATAATCAAAATCACAATTTCAAACTCGCCTCCTTCAGAAATTTCCAACCCCCTTCATATGCTTTAGACCGCACTCAGGATAAAAAGTCTGCGCACTGAACTTCTTACAAATCAACCACTGTGGACTTCAGCGCCGACTGAACGTCAAGAACTGTATGTTCTTATTTATAACTCTTTTCAGATCCAAATAATCACTCTAAATTTTCCTGATACTTTTGGCATGTTATTTGCTTTAAAATACCATAGATAAGCTATTATTCATAAATTACTGGAATGCGGAATGGACGGTATCAGAGAAAAGGAGGCAGATCCCTTACTGTATGGGCTTCGAAATGGAACAACCATTATCATCTTTGTAAGAAGACAAATTGCTCAGCTAATAATTAATCAAAACATCAGGTTGGGAACAGGAGGCAATATTCGTGAATTATAACTCTAAACGGTGGGGCATGCTAATCGTTGGCATCATCATTAATATCTGCGCTGGCTTTGGCTATGCGTGGAGCGTTTTTCAAAACCCTTTAATGCAGCAGTTCGGCTGGAACGCCATTCAAACATCCTTGGCCTATACTTTGGTCATGGGCGTCTCCGCATTGCCCATGGCACTCGTCGGCATGGCACAAGCTTATGTATCACCCCGTGTCCTGATCTTCACAGGAGGACTTCTTTTAGGGGGGTCAGTATTTCTTACTGCATCAATCCAGTCTCTTACCCAGTTATATTTGATTTATGGCATTGGCATTGGACTTGGTGTTGGTATTGTATATTCAGGAAGCCTTTCCAATATGGTCAGGTTTTTCCCTGATAAACGCGGTCTGTGTTCTGGCGCCATGGCCGCCGGTATGGGAAGCGGCGCCGTTATTATTGCGCCGTTGGCAGCAGCGCTGATCTCAGAATATGGTGTCATGCCAACATTCAAGATCTTGGGCATAGCCTTTATCGCAATCATTTGCGGACTTTCATTGTTCATCGAAACTGCTCCTCATAATTTCAATCCGAAGGGATGGACACCAAAGAGAACCACCTCTTCAATCTCGGGGATCGAAAAAAACTGGAAGGCAATGTTGAAAGATCCAATTTTCTATTTGATAGCAGGGATCTTTATGACGGGTGCAACCTCAGGTGTCATGATCCTCGGCCATGCCTCACCTATGTTTCAGGAAATAATGAAATTTACATCGCAAAAAGCAGCTGCCATGGTCGGTGTCCTGGCACTGTGCAATACTCTCGGCAGAGTAATTTGGGGCTTTACTTCTGACAGGATTGGTCGACTGAAAACGATTTATTTTTTATATGTCATTACTGCCCTCTCATTGTTCGGATTGATATATTTTTCAGGTCAGTCTCTTTTTGTAGTGATGGTGATGTTGATAGGTACCTGCTATGGCGGCTTTATGTCAATGATCGCCTCTTTAACTGCTGACGCCTTTGGATCAAAAAATCTTCCTGTCAACTTTGGCATCATGTTCTTGGCTTATGGATTTGCAGCTTTTACTGGTCCGCGTATGGCTGCTGTTGTAAAAATCATGAATCAAGGTGACTATTCTCTCGCATTTATAATTGCGATCCTGATGTGCCTGGCAGGTATGCTCCTTAACTGGATCACCATGAAAAAGTTGTCCAAAGAGCAATCTGAACCGCAGGCTCTCGTACATTCAATGACATAATGACTGGGCTTTCCCAGACTGCAAAAAACGACTGCCGATGGTTTTCAGTGATCAACACCATCGGCAGTCGTTTTCAATTTTTTTTACCTCGGAATCACATGGGGATTCCCGGACACCGGATTGACAATCAGTGTCACATCCACTTCGTAAACCGCCTTGATATATTCCTCTTTGATAACGCTGGAAGGCGGCCCTTCCCTGTAAATGCGGCCGTCCTTCATCATAAAGACGTAGTCGCTGAACTCAATTGCCAGGTTGAGGTCGTGAAGGATGGCCACCACGGTGATGCCACGCTCCTTGGTCAGCTTCCGGGTAAGGCGCATGAGCTCGAGCTGATGATGCAGGTCAAGGTGAGCTATGGGCTCATCGAGAACGAGGATCTCCGGCTCCTGGGCAATGGCCCTGGCAATGATCACCCGCTGGCGCTCGCCGCCACTGAGGCTGTTGATGGGAAAGTCCCGCATTTCCCAAACGCCGGTGGCCTTCATAGCCTCTTCAACGATTTTGTGATCCAGGTCAGATTCAGGCTGAAAACGCCTCAGGTGCGGATAGCGGCCCATCATGACCACTTCATGGGCGCAGAAGTCGAACTCCGTCCCTGTGACCTGAGGTACCGAGGCCATGACCTTGCTGAGCTCCTTATGGGAATAGGACGTGAGATCCCGGCCATTGACCGTCACCAGTCCTTTGCCTGCATGGACGATCCGGGTCAGGTTCTTGACAAACGTTGACTTACCAGAGCCGTTCGGACCCACTATAGTCGTGAACGAGCCCTTGCGGATGCGCATATCCACACCGTTCAGTACTGGCGTTTTGGAGTAAGCGAAATGCAGGCCTTCTACGAGAATAGGAAATTCCATGTTGTTCATTTCACATTCACCTCACACTTGACCGCGTTTTATTGCGGTACAGCAGATACAGGAAATACGGCGCGCCAAAGACCGACGTGATGATGCCAATTGGCAGCTCCCCCGGCATGACAACGGTTCTGGCCAGAGTGTCTGAAATCACTAAAAACACAGCGCCTCCCAGGATTGAAAATGGCAGGAGCGTTCTGTGATCAGGCCCTGAAATGATTCGGACCACATGGGGTATGACAAGACCTACGAAACCAATGATGCCACTGACTGAAACCGCAGCTGCGGTCACGACAGAAGCCACCACCAATATGTTCTTTTTTACCTTTTCCGTATCTACGCCAACGCCCTTTGCGCTCTCCTCGCCAATGGCGAGGGCATTGAGATCCCTGGCGTAGGTCAGCAGATATCCCGTTCCGAAAGCAATCGGCACAAAGGCCACAAGGATCTGGAGCCAGTCTGCTGTCGAAAAGCTTCCCATGGTCCAGAAAATAATATGTTCCATCTCGTCACGGTTGAGTGACATGATGAGCGAAATCATGGAGGAGAGCAGATAGTTAACGGCGATTCCCGCTAAGAGCAGTGTCACCACCGGTGTCCTGTTGCCCACTCTGCCAACGTTGTACACAACGTAAGCCGCCAGGAGCGCGCCTGCGAAGGCACCCACTGAAACAGAGCTTAGTCCCGCAACGCCAACATTGAAACCTGTCACTATAATCAGAGTCGCACCTAAAGCTGCGCCGGAAGAGATCCCAAGGACAAAGGGGTCTGCCATGGGATTCTTGAAGATGCCTTGATAGGCGACCCCGGATACCGACAGGGCACTGCCAACCAAAGCGGCGAGAAAGATGCGCGGCAGGCGGATTTTCAATAGAATCGCCTCATGGGTCGGTTTTATTCCCTCCATAGGGATCATGCCGTTTATGAGCGGAATTCTGGAGAGCAGAATTCGGGCACTATCCCCAAAGGAAATATCTGCAGAGCCAATGGCGCTCGCGGCGACAACGGCGAGCACGAGTCCTGCAGCAAGCGCCACAAGGCCTTGAATCAGCTTTTTGTTTCGCTTTTTCACACGCGCCACACATCCTTTTCTATGCCGAAAAACTTTCTATCCGGCTCAGGATCAGAACAGCTCCGGATGCATGATTTTCGCGAGCTCAAGCAGTCCCTCAGCAAGTCTTGGTCCCTGAAGATCAATGAGATTGTTGTCAATTTCCACCAAGCGGCCTTCTTTGACAGCCGTCAACTCTTTGTAGCCATTTGTGCTTTCTATGCCAGCTTTGTCATCATTGTAAAGCGAGCAGATGACGTATTCCGGGTCTTTTTCCACAAGCTTCTCAATGCTGTATTTCCAGCCTTCCATATCATTGGCAACATTAGCGCCGCCAGCCATGGTGAGCATCTGGTCAATAAACGTGCCTGCGCCAGCTGTATAATCTCCGCTCTCTCCGTAGCCTACGACATAATAGACCGTCTTAGACTCAACACCGGCAACTTTTTCTTCTACTTCAGCAATCGTTGCTTTCATGTCTTCCACAATGGCATTGGCCTGGTCTTGTCGGTTCAAGACGTTTCCAGTTTGAGCGATGGCATTATACACGCCTTCAAAAGTGTCATGGGAAGAAAGGTCGAGGACCTTGTAGCCCAAAGATTCAAGCTTAATACGGACATCATCCGTGAACATGTTGGAGACCAGAATGAGGTCTGGCTCGAGAGACGCGATCGTTTCAATATTGGGCTCTGTGATGGCGCCAACCGAAACGACATCTGCCACCTCTGCCGGGTATTTGCAGTAATCTGTACGTCCAACCAGTTTTTCGCCAGCGCCTATAGCATAGACAATTTCAGTCGCCGCTGGGGAAAGGGAAATGACCTTTTCTGGCTCTTGTTCCAAAGTCACGGTTTTGCCTGAAGCATCCGTTACTTCGAGGGGATAAATAGTTGCGGTCTCGTCAGCAGGTGCTTCTGCAGGCGTCTCTGTTTCTGGCGTTTCAGCTGCTGGTGCCTCAGTTCCTGGAGACTGGCAGGCCGCCAGCGTTAAAACCAACATCAGCATAACGAGCAGTGACATAAACTTCTTTTTGAACATTAAAAAAATCCTCCCTTTGTTTTAGGTGAGGACCGTTACGGATAAGGCAAAACCCCATTTACTGGAAAAAGAGGGTTCGCCTATGTAGCCGGTCAACCTCATCCTCGTGAGTTGATGTACCAGAAATCCTGGGCTGGTTCCTGACTCGCGCTGGCATGACGCCATGCGCTCACAGTAGCGGGACTGTGCCGGCTTTTCACCGGCTTCCCAATTAAGTCCGAAGACACCACGGATTTATGTTAATATCAGCCTCATCATACACGATTGTAAAAAATAATGCAACCCTGCTTGCAGAAGTTGCTCCATTATTGACCATCGGCAAGGACTTAATCCTGCCTCTGGATGATTATTTCTGTTGTCCCCATGCTCCAGATGCTTTTACACATTCCATCCCCAAGAAAACCGTGTTTTTGCACACTTCATCCACAGTTTCTGTGGATAACCTCGTTTCATGCCCTATAATCGACATTATTCGATACGAACACAGATTCGGTTATACACATAGTCCACACGTTATCCACCGTTTAACACAGATTTTACACAAAGGATTCACAGCTTATGCCCAAGGGTATACAATAGAATGAACGTAAATCATCACCGACTGGAGGTATGAAGGATGCTTATTAAGATTTACGGACACGGCTGCGACAAGTGTGAAAAGATGTACACGCTGGTCCTTGAAATTTTAGCTGAAAAAGGTATGGAGGCTGAGGTCGAAAAGGTCGAGTCGCTTATGGACATCTATAAAGCAGGCGTTATGACGACCCCTGCCATGAGCATTGACGGCACCATGGTTTATGCGGCAAACGCAGTACCGGGACGCAGCAGCCTCGAAGCGCTTTTATTGAAAAACAAGGGGTAAACACCATTGACTTTGAAGGGAGTGGGAACTGTGAAGCTGATTATTTATGACCAGGTTTGCTGAGGGTATTCTAAAATAGCGCCCATCGTGAATGAGGCCATACAACAAATGAAGGTTTCTCTGGAAGTTGAAATTATTGGTGATATCCGGCTGATTCGGGAGGCGGGGGTTGAAATGATGCCCGCCATGGCTATGGAAGGAAAAATCCTCCATCAGGGCAGAACCCCAAACGTCCAGGAGGCCATTGCCATATTGGAAAAAGCGCTTGCGGAAGCGGCATCCGGAACATAATAAGGGAATATGACAAAAAAAGGCTGCCCCAGCGCACGGCCTGTCGGCCACTGCTGCTGATGACAGCCTTTTTAATGATTTGACTTTCATCTGTTGTTCCTAATTTACAGAAGCTTAGCACTCAGGGCGCTGGGGCTACTCAATTCTGAGCTTTGAGGTCTCTTTTAAAGTTGACAGAGCCACATAAGTGTAGGTGTTGCGGGCGAAATCATTAATTTGTTCAATGACGTTTTCCAGCTCCGTTGTGGTGGAGGTCCTGACTTTGACCAGAAAAGTCGTATTTCCCGTGACTTTGTGACATTCCAGGACTTCCGGCATGGCAATCAGTCTTTCACCCATTTCCGTAATACTGACATCTCCCATTGGAACACTTATGAAGGACAATAGGCCGGCGTCGACCTCATCTGCATTTAAAATGGCCGTATAGCCCTTAATGACCCCTTCCTGCTCGAGCTTCTTCACGCGCTCCTTGGTGGCCGTTGTGGACAGGCCTATGGTTCGCCCCAGCTCAGATATAGAAAGCTTGGCGTCATCCTGCAGGATCCTTAGGATCTCCTTATCTGTTGCGTCCATGATTTTTTCCTCCTTGCGAGTGTGGGGTAAATCGCCGGTAATGGCTGCCGTCCTGAGCGATAAATCGCTTAAGCTTCAGTCGCCAATGACCTGCGAGCCTCGTTGAAACGATTATAGCCTTTTTTTCGCATTTGTGCAATAATAGTCAATAAAGCCGTAAAATTAACTGAAAATCTATTAAAGAGATTTAAAATTAACGTGAAAGATAGGAGGCTTCCGTTTTGAAGCTTGTAACGATCCATACAGACGGCGGCTGTGCCGGCAATCAATCTGAACAAAATTTTGGGGGTTGGGGCGCCCTTCTTGAATACAATGATAATGTCAAAACCCTGCATGGCGGAGAGATCAACACCACCAACAACCGCATGGAAATGACAGCAGTCCTCGAAGCCCTCCGTGCACTCAAGTCCAGGGACCTGCAGCTCGAAATCTATTCGGACAGTGCTTATCTGGTCAATTGCTTCCGTGAGCGTTGGTACGACAAATGGCGCCTCAACGGCTGGATGAATGCCTCCAGGCAGCCTGTCGAAAACCGCGACCTGTGGGAAGCGCTGCTGCCCCTGGTCGAAAGCTTTGCCAAAGTGGAATTTTTTAAAATCAAAGGCCACCTCAGCCTGAATAAGCCCGCGGAAATCAGAAAATGGAAAGAAAAGATAGAACGTTACAACGGGCGCACTTACACCGACTCGGCTTTCCGTCATCTGCTCGAGATGAATGCCAAGGTGGATGCCCTTGCAAACCAAGGGATTGATGAGGTACGGACCCAAACGGAGCAAGCTTAGGTTTTGGTTGGCCTCCTGAGGTTTGTTGATTTTGTGCAGCGTGACAAAAGGGTTGCTTACTAACTGAAAAAGCTATGACAGAAAGAAAAGCGAGGATGGTGTTATTATACACCGCCTCGCTTTTTATAATGTGCCGTAAGCGTCTCAACCTTACAGCAAGCTCAGGCCTTCAGCCTTTAACTCCTCTTCGCGTTCTTTTAGGGCATCCACGACGTTTTGGATATGCTCTGTCAGATCTATGCCAATATCCTCCGCGCCTTTCGCGATCTCATCCCTGTTGACAGCCCTGGCAAAAGCCTTATCCTTGAGTTTTTTTCGGACCGACTTCGCTTCAAGCCCTTCAAAGCCACCGGGCCTTACCAGCGCTACTGCCACGACAAAGCTTGCCAGCTCATCACAAGCATACAGCATTTTAGCCATTAAAGTCTCCCTTGGCGTCTCGGTGTAATCCGCATGGCCTTTGACAGCGAGCACAAACTCATCCGGAAAATTCCTGTGCTCAAGCAGATCTACGGCGACATAGGGATGCCTGTCCGGATACTTTTCATAATCCAGATCGTGCAATAACCCAAGGGCTGACCACACCTCAAGGTTTTCTCCAAGGCGTTTGGCATACCCTCTTAAAGCGGCTTCAACAGCGAGGGCGTGCTTACGCAGACTATCCGTCTCAGTAAATTCCTGCAGCAGCAACCATGCCTGATCTCTGGTGACCATCATTTGCACCTACCTCCTCATCACATTCAACGTTTTGCCACTATTATAGCACAATCACGGAAATGGAAAAACGGCGCTTTCGCGCCGCTTTTGATTTGACAATCTTAGTAGTTTGTTTCTTTAACTTCAAAGTAGCCTTGAGGCTTCTTGCAAGTCGGGCATAAACCTGGCGCTCTTTCGCCTTCGTGGACGTAGCCGCACTCACGGCATTTCCAGCGCGTTTTTTCCTTCTTGGCAAAGACTTCCTCATTCGCGCAGTTTTCCGCAAGCTTGAGGTAACGCATTTCGTGCTCATACTCCACCTTGGAAATCATGCGATAAGCAGTGGCAACGTCCTTGAAGCCCTCTTCCTCAGCGATTTTGGCAAACATAGGATAGAGGACGGTGTGCTCTTCGTTTTCACCATGGGCGGAAGCAAGGAGGTTCTCATACGTAGAACCGACCGTACCCGCAGGATAAGCCGCCGTAATCTCAAGAGCTTCTCCCGCAGTGAGGAAGCTGAAGAAAATTTCAGCGTGTACACGCTCGTTGTCAGCAGTTTCATTAAAGAGACCTGCAATTTGCTCATAGCCTTCTTCGATGGCCTTTTTGGCGAACATATGATAGCGGTTTCTCGCCTGTGATTCACCCGCAAAAGCTTTTAAAAGATTCTTTTCGGTTTGTGTGCCTTTAATCCCGGACATTGTTTCCCTCCTGATTATGTAAGTTATGCCGGCCGAACAATACTGTCCGGCCGGCTGTCGCATTCATTTTATCTGATGGATAGGCTTAACCGACCAACTTATTCAGCGGCTGGGTTAAATACGCGTGTCTTAAATTCACGGTTCATCATCATGATACCGTTGCCTTTTCCGTCAATCAGTTTAAGATCTGCCAGAATAGCTTCTGCATTTGCCTCTTCTTCAACCTGCTCATCTACGAACCAGTTGAGGAAGCTGCGGGTCGCATGATCCTTCTCATCAATGGCAATGTCCATGATGTTGTTGATAAGACTCGTCACGTGCTGTTCGTGAGACAAAACTTCCGCGAAAACGTCTACGACATTCTCCCACTCAACCTTAGGGCCATCAATTTTTGTCAAAACAACACGGCCGCCACGCTCGTTGACATAATCGAACATCTTCATTGCGTGGAACTGCTCTTCTTGGAACTGAACGCGCATCCAGTTCGCAAAGCCAGGGAGGTTTTGAGCTTCGAAATACGCAGCCATAGACAGATAAAGGTAAGCTGAATACAGTTCTGCGTTGATTTGGATATTGAATGCTTCTTCTACTTTTTTATTAATCATATTTAGTCACTCCTGTACTGCCTTCAGAAATTACTCCGAAAGTCGCTATTGTTTAGTTAGTGGTGTTGAAATCTGACAATCAAAAATTTATGCCTCTGAGCTCCAGTGTCCATGAAGGTTGCAGTACTCACGGGCAGTAACCTTCTCAGCGTCTGTGCAGAAATAAGCCACCGGCTCGTCTCCTGGTTTGAGGAACGCAGTCAATACTTCTGTTCCAGTCAGAAGCTCTATCCACTGAATGTAGTGAGCGTCCTGCATTGGATGAAGCGTTGAGCCCACTGTAACCTTATAGCCGCCCTCAACCTTTTCAATAACCGGTACGTGCTTCTCTGTAGAGGCGTCCGCTTTCTTCTCTTCCATGAATACCATAGGCTTTTCACAGCAGACGAGCTCGCCAGCGCCTTCATTGTAAACCTCTACTATATTGCCGCACACTTCACATTTATAAACGCCAAGTTGTTTTGCCAATGTGTTTCCCTCCTAAAAATGTCTTAAACTGTGATGTGAACTCCATTTTGCATTAAATTTGTTTTTTAATTCTCTTCAGCAAATAAATTCTACTGGATCTTGTTGCACCCAGAACATAGCCCCTTGTAATAAATGTGCTTCTCTCGAACTTCCGATCCCTCTGGGCCGCTATAACGCAATTGATCCGCTTCGATTTCAAAATCGAACACCTTCTCACAGGACACGCACTTGAAATGTCCGTGCAATGAAGTATCCGCGTCATAGCGGGCTTCATTTTCCTCTATGGAAATCAGGTGTGTGATCTGGTTCTCAACAAAGAGGTTCAAAGTGTTGTAGACTGTCGTCTTGGAGAGTGTCGGTATTTCGGGAACAAGCGCGCGGTAGATGGTGTCCACAGTAGGATGTGCCGTTGTCTTCATCAGATACTCAAAAATGCGGATCCTCTGATAGGATGGCTTGATCCCGTGTGACTTCAGATACTCGCTGATGTTCTCGATTTTCCTGAGCATTAAGCCCTGACTCCCTTCAATGGTCCTGCGGTTTTATTCTAATTCGAACATGTCCTTGCCAACGCCGCAAAGCGGGCAAACCCAATCATCAGGAATGTCAGCGAATGCTGTGCCTGGCGCTACGCCGCCATCTGGATCTCCGAGCTCAGGATCATAAACATAACCGCATGCAGTGCAAACATATTTTTCCATAAATAGTCTCCCTTCAAAGTGTGTTGAGGTTATCCCCGGCAGTCATTTAAAAAGCGCTGCCGATTGTTTTTCGTCAAAATGCTTTTCCCGGCCTAAACCGGCTCGAACATGTCCTTGCCAACACCGCAAAGAGGACAGACCCAATCCTCCGGGATGTCTTCGAAGGCAGTGCCCGGCGCTATGCCGTTGTCTGGATCGCCTATTGCCGGATCGTACTCATAACCGCAAGCTGTGCAAACATATTTCATTTTGTTGTCCTCCCTGTCTGATTTTTTATGTTGATCCGGATCTCGTCCGGCTTCAAACCAAGCTTCTACAGGCTGCGCCTGCCCTATTTCACAATTTCATAAAAGCAGCGCTTTGGTGAATAGATTTTTCCTTCATCCTTAAGCTGCTTGATTGCTTTATCTACCTCTTTTTTGTCAGCACCGGTTTTTTCGACGATTTCGCCGGGACGAACCGCACTGCCTGCCTCTTCAAACGCTTTCAAAACTTCTTGTTTAAGCTCCAACTTTGACAAGCCTCCTCATTCGTTGAATTGTAATGATTACATTTTTATACTAACATATTAATTTAGACAACGTCAAGCCTTTTTCCCATATTCAGGGTGGGTCATGCGTATTGACCAACCGGCGCAATGCTTTATTATTATACCTAAATACGCCCTGCCTAAACCAAATATAACTATTTTCTGAAAGGGATAAGTAATAAAATCGTTTTTGACCTTGCCTATTGGGTAGAAGTAGGTCGTACGGCATTTTTACTGTTAAAACAAGGAGGTCATTCCTATGAATAAAAAATCTTATGACATTATCATTCTTGGAAACGCCGCAGCGGGTACGGGCGCCGCTGAAAGCATCCGCGCCGCAAGTCCTGATGTTTCCCTGGTCATGATCTCATCAGAGCCGGAGCTCGGGTATTTCAGACCTATGGTGAGCTACTATCTTTACGACGCCCACAAGCCAAACCTCTTTTACCTCCACTCTCAAGACTGGTACGAAGAGAGGAATATAGAACTGTGCCTTGGTACGACTGTCACCGAGCTGCTGCCGGACAAAAAGCTTTTGAGGACTTCAGAAGGCGACGAGTATGTCTATGGCAAGCTGATCCTGGCTAACGGCAGCAGAAACAATGTGCCGCCTATTCGAAACATTGACAAAACCGGGGTCTTTACGGTCCGAACCAAGAAGGACGCAGATGACATCAAAGCTTACGCCAAGGGCGTTCAAGAGGCTGTGGTCATAGGCGGCGGGCTCCTTGGCCTTGAGTTTGCCTGGGGGCTTAAGAATCTTGGCCTCGACGTCACCGTCCTCGAGATAGCGGACCGTCTTCTGCCACGACAGCTGGACCACGAGGGTTCCAGACTTTTTGAGGAAGGTGTCATAAATGCGGGGATTAAAGTGCGCAAAGAGGTAAAAATCCAGGAGCTGATTGGAAAGGAAGCCGTTGAAGGCGTCCTGATCGGTGACGGCGCAGGGGAAATCATCAACGCGCAAATGGTTCTCGTTTCCGCTGGCGTCAAACCCAACAAGGAATTGGCTGAAGCCGCGGGCATTGAATGCAACCGCGGCATCCTGGTGGATGCATCCATGAAGACCAGCGCCGGAGACGTCTTTGCAGCCGGCGACGTCGCAGAGGTTGGCGGCTTCGTGTACGGCCTCTGGCCTATGTCTCTTGAGATGGGGAAAGTTGCGGGTTCGGGAGCTGTTGGGCAGGACGCCGTCTGGAAAACCACTGTACCATCCAGTATCTTCAAGAGCATGAACATGCAGGTCTTCTCTATTGGCGACATCATGACCTTCGAATCAAAGGGCCTTAGAAACATCACAGATTATGACAAAGCCAGCGGGAGCTACAAAAAGCTGTATTTCGAAGACGGGGTCTACGTTGGCGGGATCCAGATGGGCAGTCTGAATAAATCAGGGGTGATGCAAAAGTCCATCGGCAAAAATATCAACGCGGCTCAGATGATTGAGGACGTATTTTTGAAATAGCGACTATGGAAAAAAGAAAAAAGAGCGAAGGGGAAATTGGTCCAGTTTAAAAAGGCCAATTTCTGCTTCGCTCTTTCTATTTTTGCGGCTATGGAAATGTGGGGCTAATTCGCTTCATGCCCCGCCTTTTTGAGTAAACACTGGTAGGTCCTCTGGTCGATAAACGCTCCCTGAAGCAGTCGCACCTCATAGTTTTCACTGCTGGCAAAGGCTTCATAAGCAGCTTTGAGCTTCCCTTCAAAATAGGGGTGCGCTTCCAGAACACCCGGGTCATAGCCCAGCTGCTTTAGGGCATTATGAAGCTTCACTGCGATCTCAGGCGTGACGTTCAGATGCTCCTTCTGAGTGGGGGCTTCAAAATACATTTCATGGAGTGTCAGCAGGTGTTCGAGCTTTTCGACAGGCTCCGGGTCGTCATCCACCCGCAGGTCAACAGCGCGGTCGTTGTATCCGCCATAGCTGCCGTTCTCCCGGACGATCAGAAGCGCGGCGGACTGTCTTCCGCGGCTGTCTCCGCCTGCAGCCTGAGCCGCCTTCAGGGCTTCCAGAAGCCGCCTGGCCAAAGTGCCTTCCGAGTTTTCAAAGGTATCCGCCATAGCAGTCACTGTATCGCCATTCACCAGGATATTGCCCTGGCAGGCGTAGTTGTCGCCGTAAAGGCCGCCGGCCCAGAGGTGGCAGCGCTCACCGGTATAGGAAACCGCCCTTCCCTGGGCATCCACAATGCCCACCTGCCGGTCTTCCCTGCCTTCGTCCAGTGCCAGCAGCGCTTTTAAAGTCTCATCCGCGGTGTAGCCTTTTTTTAGGAGTTCAAGGCCCAGCTCCCCGTAGTCCAGGTTGGCATAAGCCTGGGTCGCAATGGCGCCCACGTTGGCTTTAGCCCAAGGCACCACGGCGCCTACGGCCAGGAACTTCGACTGGACTGCGACGCCCAGCTCTTGGGTAACCGGATCACGGGCTACTATTGAAAACGTGGCTATGTTTTGCATATAAAGGCCTCCTCGTGTGGACAGCGTGGCTGCTCAGATACCCTATTGATATCCCCTGACTTTGGAACTGAAACATTTGAAAAAGACGAAAAGGGACCGTCTGGCCGCTTCCGCAGATCGCTTCGCAGCCTTTCAGCTGCGGCACCTGCGGGGTTGCCAGACGGTCCCTTTAAATTAAATTTCTTAGCCTAAAACGCCTATTTTGAAAACTGGAGAATCATGTGAATGATGTGCTCCATTCGGTCCGCTTCGACCTTGCCATTTTCATCCGGATCCAGGAGGCACTCCAGCGCATGGCTTTCCATGACCATGAGCCCAATTTTGTGAACTGAGGATTTGATGGCGAGAATCTGCGTCAGAACATCTTCACAGCCTTTGCCTTCATCCACCATTTTCTCGATGCCGGCGATATGACCCTTGACGGTTCTCAGACGGTTGATGATGTCCTTGCGGTTTTTCTCAACCGTTTTGTCGCTGTAAACTTCCATTAAACTGCCTCCTTTTAGATAAAGAGGTTCACGTCAGCCTCTTCCGCTGCGCCAAGATAGGTCGCGACTCCAGAGTATTCAATGCCGTCGATCAGCTCTTCTTTTTCAACGCCGAGAACGTCCATGGACATGGTGCAGGCGATCATGCGGACATTGTTCTCCAAAGCTTGCTTAAGCAACGTGTCGAGGGAATCAACGTTTTTGTCCTTCATAATTTTCTTCATCATGGCCGGACCCATGCCAAACATGTGCATCTTGGACAAACCAAGCTTGTCGACGCCTTTTGGAAGCATAGCGCCAAACATTTTTGACATGAAGTCTTTTGACACTGACGGCGGGTTGGACTTCTTCAGGATATTGAGACCCCAGAAGGTGTAGAACATGGTGACTTTTCTTCCCATGGCAGCAGCGCCGTTGGCAATGATCAGAGCCGCCAATGCTTTATCCAGGTCGCCGCTGAAGACGACGAGGGTTTTGTCATTAGGCATCTCTGCCAGATGCTGAGCCGGCTTGCGCTCAACTGTACCCTTCATGACGGTGGCGAAGACATTCTTCTTGTCGCCTTTACCGGAGCTCATCAGCGTATTGCCTGTCTTTTTGGCCCAAGTCGCAATATCGTTGACAAAGCCTGGATCTGTCGCAGTAACTTCAAGAACGTCACCCGGTTCGAGCTCTTCCATCTTTTTAAACACTTGAAGGATAGGACCTGGGCACTGGAGGCCGCAGGCATTGAGCTTGATGACATTGCCCGTCTCCTTGACTGCCTTGGACACAACCTCGCCGGAATCTGAAATCTCCATGTCGTCAATCATGACACCTTCCGTACCGCTGATGATTGTGCCACCGCATTTTTCCAGGTTGGCCGGATCCTGACAGTAGACGTTTTGGAAGGTTGAAAAGCCGCCGCTGAGGTTTCTGACATCTTCAAAACCGAGCTGCTTGAGGATGCGGGCTGCAATGTAGCCGCGAAGTCCTACGGCACAGTATACCACGATGGTTTTGGACTTGTCGAGCTCGCCATGACGCGCTCTGAGATCATCCACCGGAATGTTGATTGAGCCGCCTACGTAGCCGAGCTCGCGCTCTACCGGATCACGAACGTCAACGATCACGCTCTTCTCAGAATCCAAACCTTCAATCTCATGCCACTGTATGACATTGAGATCACCTTTTAGAATATTTTCAGCAGTAAAGCCCGCCATGTTGACCGGATCCTTTGCGGAAGAGTACGGTGGTGCGTAAGCCAGCTCCAGCTCTTTGAGGTCTTCAATGGTTCCGCCAAATCTTATAGCCGTTGCAATAACGTCAATACGCTTGTCGACACCGTCATGTCCAACGATTTGAGCCCCCAGCACTTTGCCTTTATTGTCGAAGATAAGCTTAAACGCCATGGGCAGGGCACCCGGATAGTAACCCGCATGAGACTTGGAATGAATGATGGACGTCCAGTAGTCGACGCCATAAGCTTTTCCGGCACGCTTCAGGGATTTCTCATTGACACCGGTATTTGCAACCGTAAGGTCGAAAACCTTGGCGATCGAAGTCCCTTGAGTGCCCTTGTATTCCTCGCTTGCGCCGGCAATATTGTTTGCCGCGATACGGCCTTGCTTGTTGGCAGGACCCGCAAGTGGGACCATAGCCTTGATCCCTTGGACGAAGTCCATGACCTCAACGGCATCACCAATAGCGTAAATGTTAGGATCGCTGGTCTTCAGCGTACTGTCGACCACAATGCCGCCGCGCTCGTTGAGCTCAAGGCCCGCGTCCTTCGCAAGCTGCGTCTGAGGACGGACACCAATGGAAAGGAGCACAATCTCGGCGTCCACCTTGGCACCGCTTGCCAAAGTGACCGTGGTGACACCATTGTTGTAGTCAAATTCTTTGACGCCGTCAGAAAGGCGGAGGTCGACACCCTTTTGTCTGAGGTGTGCATGAACCTGCTGCGCCATCTCAAAATCGATGGGTGCCATAACCTGATCCAGCATCTCAATGACGCTGACCTGAATGCCTCTGTCCCAAAGGTTCTCCGCCATTTCAAGACCAATAAAACCGCCGCCTATGACTGCCGCTCTCTTTGGCTTGAGGTTGTCGACGAAGCCCTTGATGGCATCCGTATCTGGAATATTCCAAAGGGTAAAGATGTTTGGATTGTTGATGCCAGGAATTGGCGGCTTGAGCGGTGTCGAGCCTGGTGACAGGACCAGGACGTCGTAGCTCTCTTCGTATTTCTGACCGCTGGCAAGGTTGATAACCTCGATGCTTTTCTTCTCACGGTTGATGCTGAGCACTTCGTTCTGAACACGCACGTCTATGTTGAAGCGCTTTTTCATGTCCTCCGGCGTCTGAACCAGCAGCGCCGAACGCTCTTCAATGGTCTCACCAATATAATACGGCAGGCCGCAGTTCGCAAATGAAATGTATTCGCCTTTTTCGAACAGAATAATTTCCGCAGTTTCATCTACACGTCTGAGACGGGCAGCCGCACTCGCGCCACCGGCGACACCGCCGACTATCAATACTTTTTTTCCCACTTTAGACCCTCCAATTAGGTTTAAGTTAGTTGATTCTCACTTTTAACTTCCGAGCACCCCCACCCCTATGGGGGCGATTACACTCTCAATATACCCCTATCCGGATCGTTTGTCAATAGATTATCAGCACGAATTGCTTCAACGACACAAATTTTTAAAGCCCTCTCCCGACAGGTCAGTTTATGCCGATGGTCTATAATTCCGGGATGGGAGAAAGCAGCTCGAAGAGGCCCATAGCCGTAAATAGCTTTAACCAAAATTCCAAACATAGAAAAAGCACCTCTGCCGGAATATCCCCACAGAGGTGCTTCTAACTTCATTGAATCATTTGGAAAGTCCTGTTTGCTTCTCGTTTAGACTAAGCCATGAACAGCTTGATGTCGTCCTCAACAGAACCGACGCCTGCGATGCCAAACGTATTTACGAGTACATTTGCGACGTTAGGTGACAGGAACGCAGGAAGCGTTGGTCCAAGGTGAATGTTTTTCACGCCGAGGTACAGAAGGGCAAGGAGAACGATGACAGCCTTTTGCTCATACCAGGCGATGTTGTAAGCGATAGGAAGATCGTTGATGTCATTGAGTTCGAAGACTTCCTTGAGCTTGAGGGCGATGACAGCCAGCGAGTAAGAGTCGTTGCACTGACCAGCGTCCAGAACTCTTGGGATGCCGCCAATGTCACCGAGCGGAAGCTTGTTGTAACGGTATTTTGCGCAGCCCGCTGTTAAAATGACGGTGTCATTAGGAAGGGCTTTAGCGAATTCTGTATAGTAGTCGCGGTCCTTCATACGGCCGTCGCAGCCTGCCATGACGAAGAACTTCTTGATGGCGCCGGATTTAACCGCGTCGACAACCTTATCAGCAAGGGCAAAGACTTGAGCATGCGCAAAGCCGCCAACAATTTCGCCAGTTTCGATTTCCACAGGTGCTGCGCAAGTCTTAGCCATCTCGATGACTGCGCTGAAGTCCTTAGCGCCGCCTTCAGGTCTGTCCGCAATGTGAGGGCAGCCAGGGAAGCCAGCGGCACCCGTTGTGAAAAGCTTGTGCTTGTAGCTGTCTTTAGGAGGCACAATACAGTTGGTCGTCATGAGGATTGGGCCGTTGAAGGACTCAAACTCTTCATTTTGCTTCCACCAAGCGTTGCCGTAGTTGCCTACAAAATGCTTGTAGGCCTTAAATTTTGGATAGTAGTTCGCAGGAAGCATCTCACTGTGGGTATAGACGTCGACGCCTGTACCTTCCGTTTGCTTGAGAAGCTCTTCCATATCGCGGAGGTCGTGGCCAGAAATCAGGATCCCCGGGTTCTTGCCTACGCCAATATTGACTTTTGTAATCTCTGGATTGCCGTAAGTCGATGTGTTGGCTTTGTCGAGAAGCGCCATAACGTTGACACCGTACTCGCCAGTCTTGAGAACCAATGCGACGAGCTCATCCGCAGTGAGGGCGTCATTCGTCGTTGCGACGAGGGCTTCTTCAGCGAAAGCCGCAATGGTAAGATCCTCGTAGCCAAGGTTCATAGCGTGCTCTGCGTAAGCCGCCATACCTTTGAGCCCATAGATGATCAGCTCACGGAGGGAACGAACATCTTCATTTTCAGTAGAGAGGACACCAATGCTTGGCGCCTTCGCGTCAAACTCAGCCTCTGTGGATGCTGTCCAAGTTGCGGACTCATGTAAATCAGCAGGAATTTCAACGCCGTTCGCGACGAGAGCGGCTTTGATTTCCTCACGAAGCGCAAGCGCGTCTTGAATGCGCTTGACGAAAGCAGCTTTGTCAAAGTTGGCATTTGTTATAGTTGTAAAGAGACTTTCAACGATGAAACGGTCCGTTCTCTTTGGAGAAAGGCCTTTTTCACGAGCGATCAGGTCAAATCTGGAAATGCCTTTAAGGACGAAGATGAGCAGATCTTGAAGATTCGCGACGTCATCCGGTTTGCCGCATACACCGCGGATGGTACAGCCTACGCCTTTTGAAGCTTCCTGACATTGATAACAGAACATGGACATGAATCAATCTCCTTTCAATATCTTGCTGAAGGTTTGTTTATGAACTTCTTAAGTCCACTATATATTTATATATCCAACTTAGCGGTAACTCAGGTTACATTTTTGAAAAACTTCGACATTTTCTCTGGAATAGTCTCTTTTCTTATCTTAGAGAATTTCGCCATTTTGCTTGATTGTCACTTCACTGTACGGGAAGATTCGTCCAGACTGGAGCATGGCGCTCTTCACCGCGTGGGTTATTCCTGAGCAGCAAGGTACCTGCATACGGACCACGGTCACTGACTTTAAATCGTTAACGGTAAACAGCTCCGCCAGCTTATTGATATAGTGCTGATTGTCATCCAGCTTTGGACACCCAATCAGTACCACTCTGCCTTTGACGAAGTCTTTGTGGAAGTCACCATAGGCAAAGGCAGTGCAGTCCGCCGCAATCAGCAGGTCCGCGTTTTGAAGGAACTCGGAGCGCGTATTCACTAAATTGATCTGGACCGGCCAGGTCGTCAACTCAGAGGGTCTGACCCCTTCACTTGAATTCTGGACGGGTGCCGATGGTTTCATAACCTGCTCCATCGATTTGCGTTCAATGGTCATTGGCTTAGAGCTTGGGCAGCCGCAGTCACAACCGCAATCGTCATCCGCTGGGGCACTGTGGAAGCCCGCCGGCGGAGGCGTAAAGCCAAATGGCGTCTTGGATGCGGCAAGTCTCGCATCTACTGCTTCCTGAGAGTACTCGTCCGCGTCACGCTCTATGATCTTGATGGCACCTGTAGGACAAGCAGGCAAGCAGTCTCCGAGGCCGTCGCAGTACATGTCACTGACCAATCTCGCCTTGCCATTCACCATTTCAATAGCGCCTTCATGACAGGCGTCTACGCACAGCCTGCAGCCATTGCAAAGTGCTTCGTTTATTTCAACAATTTTTCTTTTCATTTAAATCTCTCCGTTCTATCTTTTGTGTTATGCAAACTCAACGTCAGACTACCCTAAAAACATTGTAACTTATCCATTTTAGTCATACCTACAAACACACTGCTTCTCCTTGAACTTATGCTTAGATTATATTAATCTTAAGCTATTAAGTATGTAACGCACGTTACAAAAAAAGAAAAGGTGATGAAAATGAGCAATACTCTAACGGTATTAAAGCGCTGCCGCCTGTTCACCAATCTTCATGAAGGCCAAATAGCACATCTGCTCAACGTCCTCGGCGCTAAAACCGTCAACTACAAAAAGGATACTGCCATCGCCATTGAAGGCGACAGCTGTGAACGTCTGGGCATTGTCATAGAAGGAAAGGTCGACCTGCAGAACATCCTTCCTTCTGGAAAAGTGGTTACACTTATTCAGTTTGGACCTGCCGAGGTCTTTGGCGAAGCCCTCATTTTCTCCAAGCAGACCGAGTACCCTGTTACGATCACCAGCGGCACTGCCTGCTCTATCCTTTTCATCGATAAGAAAGAAGTGGTCTTTCTTCTAACCCACCATCCTGTGCTGCTGGAGAACTTCCTTGGTCTCTTGTCAGACAAGCTCTTTTTCATGAACAAGAAGGTCAAGGTTTTGGCCCTTGAAACGATCCGCCAAAAAATCTGCGACTTCATCTTAAAAGAATATAAAAAGCAGAAAAAAATGAAGCTCGACATTCCCTACTCCAGAAAGGAAATGGCCGAGCTTATGTCCCTCCAGCGTCCCTCCCTGTCCAGGGAGCTGATCAATATGCGGGAGGAAGGCCTGATAGACTTCGACAAACACACTATAGAAATCCTGGATCTTGAAGGTGTCGAGCTTGAAATCCTCTAAATAAAAAAAACCCTTCCTCCATTTTGGAAAAAGGGCGCATAATCATGATTCAGCTTTTAATGCCTAGGATTTAAGGAGCTCGTCCAGTCTTGTCTTGTCAAAGCCTTGAACCACTTCATCATCCACATAGATGACCGGTACGCCCATAAAGCCTTTGGACATCAGTTCTTTTCTGGCAACTGTATCCGTTGAGACATTCTTTTCTTCAAACGCAATATTGTTTTCCTTAAGATAATTCTTTGCAAGATGGCAGTAACTGCAGGTGGAGCTTGTGTAGACCACTACTTTTTTGCTCATGCCAGATCCCTCCAATTTCAAATTAGCATCTAGATCCGCCGTACTGGGAACGAACCACGAAGCCCTTTGAGAAAAAGTTTTTCATGAAGTCGATTTCAAAGGTTTTGAACTGATCCTTGAGGTCCTTTTCAACCATGAGCTTGCCATTGCCGAAGTCCTCAGTGTAATCATTCTCTTTTTGCTCATCCAGAGCAATGCCGAAAACGGGACCGCCTCAGCCAATGCCTCGGACGAACACACGGAAGTTCATTGCTTTGTCTTTGCGGGTTTCAAGCGTATTTATAAGTTCTTTCTTAGCTTCTTCAGTCACTTTAAAAACCATGTTATACCCTCCTTGTATCCCCCCTGGGTGGGGGTTGACTTAATCATAAACCATGGGGGGGTATTTTGTCAACATAAAATTTAAGTCATTGACTGGTTCTGCTTATACACTTGACACGCTACCATCGGCCTCAATCTCTTTATTCCCTGAATTGACGAAAGCTAAACACAGCGAACTTTTTAGCTTAAAATTTTAATTTCATTCGTTAGAAACCTGACCAAGGCCCTAAAATTAGAGTTTTAGGGTCATGTTTATAAATAGATACATTCGGTTATACACACAACCCACAGGTTATCCACAGTTTTCCACAACCTTTTCCACAAAAAGTGTGAACTTTCCTGATTCTCATTCTCAAAACACGCACCGCTATTTGAGTCTGCTGGCGCACAGATTTCCATTATCATTCAAGGCACGCCAATACAGAATCATGGCGTGATCGTGTATACTATAACCGGAAAGGAAGTGACACCCATGACGGTCTGGAAGTCCCACGGTCTCCGGGGCGACGCCCTGGAATCCCTGCTCCTGAAAACCCATGATTATTACCGCTCCAAGCAGCTGGCTCGCATTGACAAAATCCACGTGCCTGTCAAAGTGGTGGAGCTGGATGAACGTGGCATGATCACCAAGGCTTACTTTGAGAAAAAGTCCACCATTGACTTTCAGGGTGTGATTCAGGGCGTAGGGGTAGCCTTTGAAGCTAAGGAAACACATCAGAAGAATCTGCCGCTGTACAATATCCACGAGCACCAGGTTGAGTTCATGCGGGATATAGACGCCCAGGGAGGTCTGACCTTTATCATTGTGCATTTCAAATTTAATGATACCTACTTCCTCATCCCCTATGAGGTCGTGCGGGATTATTATTATGGAAAGACGCGTAAATCCATCCCCTACAGCGCCATGAACGCGCAGTACAAGATTGAGCTGACTGCCATGGGCGTACTGAATTATCTCCCCGCCCTCAACAATTATGTGCGGGAAAAGATGAAGGAACAAAAAAAATGACCCGGAGCACGCCACTCCGGGTCATTTTTTTTCTTAAATTTCCTCAAACGCATTCGCCAGCCGGGCAAACTCTTCAATAGAAAGTGCTTCTCCCCTAATATTCGGCAAAATTTCCACCTCTTCAAGGGCTGTGAGGATCTTGTCTTTTGGCATGGAGAGGCCGGCACTGAGCGCATTGAGCAGCGTTTTACGCCGTTGTCCAAAGGCCGCTTTGACCAATTTGAAGAAAAAGTCGGGATTGACCAGCTCGACGCAAGGCTTCTCACGAAGCTTAAGGCGGATCACCAGGCTTTCAACACTAGGCTGAGGCATAAAGACCGTTGGCGGCACTTTTTGGACCACGGCGGCTTCACAGTAGTACTGCACCGCAATGGAAAGCGACCCGTAGGCCTTTGTGGATGGGGAGGCTGTCATGCGCTCCGCCACTTCCTTCTGGATCATGACCACAATTTCGCTCACGGGAAGCCGCTCCTCGAGGAAGCGCATCAAAATGGGCGTTGTCACGTAATAAGGCAGGTTTGCGACGACCTTGGGCTTTCGGTCGCCAAAGTGCTCATTTAAGAGTGCTTTGACGTCAATTTTAAGAATATCGCCGTGAACGACTTCGACATTGTCGAGACCGTCCAAGGTTTCATTCAGGACAGGCAATAAGCTGCTGTCAATTTCCACAGCAACGACTTTTTCCGCATGGGCAGCCAGGACCTGGGTCATAACGCCAATACCCGGTCCGACCTCAAGTACCATGTCCTCAGGTCCGACCTCCGCGTTGGCGACGATTCGATTCACCGTGCCTTCGTCGATCAGGAAGTTCTGACCCAGACTCTTGGAAAAGCGAAAGCCATACTTGTCCATAATATACCGAATGGTGGATGGTGAGGTAAGCTTCAGCATGTCTGTGGTCCTCCATTTTCAAGGTCAATTGCCGTCAGCGCTTTTTCGAATTCTTCCCTGGACACGCCAAAGCGATTGAGTCTGAGCAGGAACTGCTTGCCGTTGCCATAGCCAATGCCGAGAAGCTTTCCCATTTTATCCCTGCGCTTTAGGGCACCGGGGCCCCCTTCCAGGCCATTCCTAATCAAATCTGATTTTGTGAATTCGTCCACCGGGTTCTCTACCCAGGTCCTGACCTTTTCAAGCGCTGCCAGGATTGCTTCAGGCTTTGCGTTTTCAATGCCTATATCGCCCTCAGAAGTGGCGTCTGCCCGGGAAAGATAAGCGTGCCTGGCATTTGGCACACGCCGCTTGAGTCTCTCGCGGATCCGCTCCCCCATGAAGTCCGGATCCGTGAAAATAATGACGCCGCAGCGGCGGTCTGCCTCTTCAATGGCCTTAAAAGTGGTTTCCTTGATGCCATAGCCGCTTGTGATGATGATTTGCGCATCTACCGCCCGTTTCACTGCGCGTTCGTCACTTCGCCCCTCTACAACAATAACCTCTTTGATCCGCATCATTTGACAGTCCTCGGATCCGGAATGCCAAAAAATCGCAGACCGTTCTGATAAGTGGCTTCAGCGGCCTCTTCCAGACTGATCCCCCTGATTTGGGCCACCTTTTCACAGGTGTGCCGGACGTACATAGGCTCGTTGCGTTTGCCGCGGTTGGGCTCCGGCGTCAGGTACGGCGCGTCTGTTTCAATCAGCAGCCGCTCCAGGGGCACCTGTTCTACGACGCTTATTGTCTTGTGATTGTTCTTATACGTTACCGGCCCGGCAATGGAAATATAAGCCCCAAGCTTGACGTATTCCTTAGCCAGCTCCGCGCTTGAAGAATAGCAGTGCATCAGAACGCCGTGATCAAAGGCCTTCTCCGCCTTCAGCGTCTTAAAGATCTCTTCATGGGCTTCCCGGTCGTGGATAATCACCGGCATACCAAGGCGGCGAGCCAAGCGCAGCTGTTCTATGAACCATTTGCGCTGGACTTCGGGCTCGGAGAAATTATAATGGTAATCCAGTCCAATTTCCCCTATGGCAACAACCTTTTCTTTTTTCGCCAGGCTTTCGATCATGGCCAGCATGGCCTCGTCCATGGTCTTGGCGTCGTGGGGGTGAACCCCCACGGCCGCGTAAATGAAATCATAAGCTTCACTCAGTTTGACGGCAGCCATGGAGCTTTCCAAGCTGGCGCCGGGGTTCACCATCAGCGAGACACCGTTGCTTTTTGCCCGATTGATGACGAACTCCCGGTCGTTTTCAAATTTTTTCGAATCCAAATGGGTATGGGAATCAAAGAGCATGTCGTACCTCTTTTCTTTTGCTTGTTAGGACATCAGGACATTAAAGTTGCTTTGGTCACCTTTTAGGAAACCGTTGTGCCGGAAGGCATGTCTACCGTCAGCAGGCCAAGGGACTCGCCGTCCGCAGCGGCCAGGATCATGCCGTGGGATTCAACACCCCGGAGCTTGACCGCTTTCAGATTGGCGACCAGGATAACCTTACGGCCCACTAAGGCCTCCGGCTCAAAGAACTTGGAGATGCCGCTGACGACCTGACGTGTCTCTTCCCCAGCTTTGAGCTGGAGTATCAGCAGTTTGTCCGCGTTTGGATGGCGCTCGCAGGCCACGACCTCCGCGACCTTGAGCTGAACCTTGGCGAAGTCGTCAATGGAGATTTCTGCGGGTTGTGGGGCGCCGTGACTATCGGCAGAAGCCTTGTCTTTGGCATTTTCTTTTGGAACAGGCGCTTCCTTCTTCTCTTCCTTCTCAGGGGCTTCAACCGGCGCGCCAAGCGCTGCCAGGGATTCGAGTTCCTTTGGAACGTCTATGCGCGGGAAAAGCGCTTCTGCTTTCGTGACCTGGAGGCCTTCAGGCAGCAGGCCAAAGCTGCGGGCGCTGTCCCAATGGGTCAGGTCGCCCTCTTCGAGGCCAAACTGCGTCCAGATCTTGCGGGAGGTGTGAATCATAAACGGCTGAATGAGCGCTGATACAATGCGGATGGACTCTGCCAGGTTGTAGAGCACCGTGTCGAGGACGTCTTTTTGGTGCTCATCCTTGGCAAGGGCCCATGGCGATGTCTCATCAATGTACTTGTTGGTGCGGCGGACCAGTTTCCAGATCTCGTCCAGAGCGGTTGAGAAGTCGAGCTTGTCGAGGCGCTCCTCTACCTTGCCTATAGTTTCCTCAGCCAGCGCGCTCAGCGAAGCGTCAAAGGCCGTGACGGCGCTGCCCTTCTTGATGACGCCGCCGTTGTATTTCTCGATCATGGCGACGGTGCGGGAAACCAGGTTGCCCAAATCGTTTGCCAAGTCGGAGTTTAAGCGGTTGAGCAGGACCTCATTGGTGAAGATGCCGTCCTGTCCAAAGGAGTACTCCCGCAGAAGGAAGTATTTTAGGGCATCCACACCGTAGCGGTCAATCAGGACCACCGGATCGACAATATTGCCCTTGGATTTCGACATTTTTCCACCTTCGAGGAGGATCCAGCCGTGGCCAAAGACCTTCTTGGGCACCGGTACATCCAAGGCCATCAGCATGGCCGGCCAGATGATCGTGTGGAAACGGACAATCTCCTTGCCGACGAGATGAACGTCCGCCGGCCAAAACTTGGCGAAATCGCCATCCACTTCTTCAGGATAACCCAGGGCAGTGACGTAGTTGCTCAGGGCATCCAGCCACACGTAGATGACGTGCTTTGGATCAAACGGTACAGGGATCCCCCAGTCAAAAGAGGTCCGTGTCACGCAGAGGTCCTCGAGGCCCGGTTTGATAAAGTTGTTGACCATCTCGTTGACCCGGGACTTTGGCTCAGCGAAGCCTTCCACGTTTTCAAAGAGGTCCAGGAGGCGGTCCTGGTATTTGGACATTTTAAAGAAATAGGCTTCTTCACTGGTTTTGGTGACCTCACGGCCACAGTCCGGGCACTTGTGGTCCACGAGCTGGGACTCAGTCCAGAAGGACTCACACGGTGTGCAGTACATGCCCTCGTAAGTACCTTTATAGATGTCACCTTTTTCATAGAGCTTCTCGAACATCATCTGAACCCGGCGCTCATGGTAGTCGTCCGTGGTGCGGATGAATTTGTCGTAGGAGATCTCCATGACCTTCCAGAGATCTTTGATTTCAGCGACGACCTTATCCAGAAATTCCTTTGGTGCCTTGCCCTGGGCTTTGGCGACATTTTCGATTTTCTGGCCGTGCTCGTCTGTGCCGGTCAGGAACATGACGTCGAAGCCTTGGGCGCGCTTGTACCTGGCCATGACGTCCGCCGCCACAGTGGTATAGGTATGGCCAATGTGAAGCTTGGAGCTTGGATAGTAGATTGGCGTAGTGATGTAGAATGAGCCTTTTGCTGACATAGTGCACTTCCTTTCAAATAAAATCATTTTGGGGTTCGGATATAGGTTAAGTTGGTCCATGATCAATTATCCGGCTATACAGCCAAACACGTGCTGAATGTGACTAAAAAAAGATAAACCTCCGTCCTGATTCCTCAAGGACGAAGGTTCTGTTCGCGGTACCACCTTGCTTCACGCGACGAGTCGCGTCTCAGCGCTGCAAAGCTTTTAAGCGCTGCTGGACAGCTGCTTTGCGGCAGGCAGTGTAACGTTTGCCGGACGGCGCTGACTATGTGGCAGTTTTTCTCACCTGTTCGTCAGGGCGGTTCAGGGGCCATCTTCGCATTTCGCTTGCCGCCGGCTCTCACCATCACCCGGCTCTCTGTGGGGTTGCGATAATGTTACTCTTCCCATCATGACCTTTTGATATCAATTGTACCACATTATAGCACAACGTGAATTTTGGTGCAAGTTTCGCATGCCTCCAGTAAAAACAAGTTGATTCCCTCTTGTTATTATGATAAAACCATAGAGAACTCCAACAAAAACGCAATTCTATGGTATCAACAAAGAGGTGCAGAATCTATGAGCAAATATTTGAACGACCAACTCAATCAAATCCGGCAAGTTGAGCTGGATCTCATGAACATTGATTTTAAAGAAGAACGCATTCGCATTCAGGGCGCAGAGGCAGGAGACCATGAGAAACGCTTCGACCTTGTCTTTGAAGGCGTCAACGCCTTTTTTTACAGTGATCCAAGTGAAATGGAAGCCGCAATTCCAGGCAGGCGTTCGACCATGAAAACCGTCGCTTACCAGCATGATGGCTTCGGTGAGTTTGCGGTTGTACATCGTCACGAAGAAGTGGACGACGCAGATTTTCTGAATCTTGAATCCAACATTTCAGTGCCAAACTTCAACATTGAATTTGATGATGCCACCCTCTTCATAGAAGCAGAAGGCATTACCATTAATGATCGCCGTTATACCCTGACAAAACAGAGCTGATCTGGGCAAGGCTGTCGCAAAACTATTGAATAGTTCGGCGACAGCCTTTTTTTTGAGAGTGGCTTGTTTGAACGAAGGGACTAAACGAAAACAGCAGTCGCCAGTGGGGCGTAATTCCTGCGCCTCTCACCGCCCATTCAGGGAAAAACGCAAAAAAATCAATTGGCAGGCAACTATTTCGTGTAAAATTTGAAAATAGGGTACAAATAGGATAATAGGCATTTTTAAGAGAAAAGATGTCAGCAAAGAATAAGGGGGTAACTCACTTGAATTCACAACTCGTATTTACACTTAAGGACGTTGGCATGCTGGTCATTTGGGCACTGCTCGTCGCCATACTTATTTTTATCCTTTTGGTTCTGATCCGCTTTTACCGGTCCTTCAAAGATATCATGAAGATTGTCGACGACCACAGAACCAATATTGATAAAGTCCTGGAAGAAGCACCTGGCATCACAAAAAATGTCAATCAAATTTCAGATGAGGTCAACACCACACTTAAGGCTTTCCATGGCACTATTCAAAACGTCGCCGAAACTACGGAGGCAGTGACCACTTCTATCAAAGACAACAAGGATATTGTTTCCAACATCTCATCTGTTTTCAATACTGCCAGGATCGTTAAAGGTTCCTATGACAGAATTTTTAAAACGGAAGAGGAAATAAACGCGGAAGCTGAAGCGAAGGCTGATACCGAGGCGCATAAAAAGCCTCCAAAAAGTAAAAAAACTGCTGATACACCTGAAAAGGACACAAAAATTGAGCTGTAATACACGTAAAGGCGTTCTCGACATTCTTGAAATTCTTAAATTTTCCTAAAAAACGGATTAAAATCCGTTTTTTATGTTTACTTTTTATCCATTTTGTGGTATAAATGAATATATCATCTAAGTCTTGACACCATGTCTCTGGCTTAGATTTTTCTTTTTTGCAACATAAGAATTTCCAGTTGACTATTAATGTAAATGCTGGTATTCTTATCTTAAGCGAATTTTGTCGAAATTTGCACTTAAAAAAGGAGGTTTTTATATGAAGTCAACAGGAATTGTAAGAAAAGTGGATGAACTCGGACGTGTTGTTATTCCGATTGAACTTAGAAGAACCCTTAGCATTGGTGAGAAAGACGCGCTTGAAATCTTTACTGAAGCAGACACGATCATTCTCAAGAAATACGAGCCTGCTTGTATTTTCTGCGGCCAGGCAAAAGGGGTCAAAAACATTAAAGGCAAAAATATTTGTCCGGACTGTATTACTGAAATTACCAAACTTTAAGCTCTAATGCATGATCCCTCAAAAAAGGCGGTGCCAGTTTAATCTGAGCATCGCCTTTTTTTTTAACGCATTTCTATACCTGTGTAGAAAGCTTATATACCTCTTTCTTCGACAAACCGTAAAGCGCGGCTACTTCCGCCGCGGCGTCCTTTCTGCTCATTCCTTCTTCTACGCGGTTCATCAGCTCACGCAGAACCTCATCTTCTTCAGGTGCTTCAGCTCCATCTGTGCCTGCCTCAAGCGGGTCTGCACCAGCCAGGACAATGACGAACTCACCCTTCGGCGCCTGGGCTTCAAAATGTCGGATGGCCTCCGTGACGGTTCCCCTCACAAATTCTTCGTAGCGCTTTGTCAGCTCCCGCGCCACCGCGATCCGCCTGTCTCCAAAGCACGCCAGCATGTCCTTCAGCGTCGCTTCCAGCCTGTGTGGCGCCTCATAGAAAATAAGCGTCCGTTCATCCCGCACCAAAGCCTCAAACTGACTTCGACGGGTCTTTTTATTCCTGTCAGGAAAACCCTCAAAAGCAAAGCGCGCCGTTGGAAGCCCAGAAAGAATCAGCGCGTGTATGCCGGCGACAGGGCCTGCGATCAATTCCACATGAATCCCTTCACGGATGCAGCTCTCAATCAGCACCTCTCCTGGATCCGAGATCCCCGGCATGCCCGCGTCAGAAACCAGCGCAATATTCATCCCGCTCTTCAGCTTCTCCATCAACGCCTCACCAGATTTTCTGAGGTTGTGCTCATGATAGCTGACGAGAGGTTTGCGGATGCCCAGATGATTCAGCAGCTGCGAAGACCGCCGTGTGTCTTCCGCCGCCACAAGGTCCGCCTGCTGAAGGACTTCCTCAAGCCTTCTGGAGATATCCCCCAAATTGCCTATGGGTGTGCCACATACGAATAGTGTTCCCGTCATCATAGGCCCTCCTTCTCGAGTCCTGAATCCCGAGGCGTTGGGTCAACACCGGCCCGTTTGTAAATTTCGAGGATCTCCGGATCATAACCGCCCTCATCAGAATAAACGTAAAGCGGCGGCTCGACCCGCATTTCAGCGCCACCGCCCCGTACACCCTTAATCAGGAGGATGTTTGGCGCCTGCCCCCGCTTTGGATGCACAAACCTGAGGAGTTTCGGCTCAAGCTTATACCGCCGCATCAGCTCGATCATGTCTGGAAGCCGGGATGGCCTGTGCACCATGAAAAATCCCCCGCCGGGCTTCAGAAGCTGCGCTGCGGTACGAATAACATCCTCCAGGGTGCAATGGATCTCATGCCGGGCTATAGCTTTCGCGTCCCTGGGATTCACAAGACCGCCGCCGCCCGCTACGTAGGGTGGGTTGGTAACCACGACATCCACAGAAGATTTGTTCAAGTGCGTAGTGGCATTTCTTAGGTCATCTGAGATAATTTGAATCCGGGCCTCAAGCCCGTTATAAACGACGCTCCTCCGCGCCATTTCCGCGACTTCTTCCTGGATTTCAAACGCGGTTATAGAGGACGCTTTCGTCTTTGCGCTAAGCAGCAATGGCAGGATCCCATTTCCCGTGCCCAAATCGACTATATGCGCTCCATGCTTTGCTTTGGCAAAGTCGCTGAGCAGCACAGCGTCCACGCCAAAACAAAAGCCGCTGGGATTTTGGATTATGCTGAGCCCATTTAGCTGCAAATCATCTACGCGTTCACCCGGGAGTACGAGTTTCTCTCTTTCCATGATGCTGCCACCTCCTGTATCTACAGTTTCTCCTGTTTCTCCTGTTGCTCCAGAGCCTAAAAAAGCCGCCCGCCAGACCATAGTCTGGATCTTAGGCGGCTTTTAAGCACTGAATCAAATCAAATTATTTCTTCTTGCGCCTTCTTGGTCGTCTTCGGCGTGGCTTTTGTCCTTCTTCGCCTGTGCCCTCAGTCTCCGCGTCACCCTTAGGACCTTCAGAAACCTTATCCGGTTCTATGCTGCCCGGGGCGACCTGTCTTGGTTCAGATTTCTTTGCCGGCGGGTTTCTCCGTGCTTGTTCAGGACGTTCTGTCCGCTCAGTTTTCTCAGGTCGGTCAGCCTTAGCCTTTTGTGGCGGCCTTCCCTCGCGTTCACCGGATTTGTCAGCGCCGCCCTTACTTCGATCCCTGCGGTCGCCGGCGCCAGCGCCACTTCCTGCCCCATCCCGCCGGTTTGGCTGATTAGGTTTCAAGTGGTCGTCAAGACCATCAAAGCGCATGTCATCAAAAGGCTCTTCCTCTGCCGGCTTGACATACTCAGGATTGTCTCCCAGCTGATTCTTCTTATAGGTCACAATGTCCTCGCTGAGCTCCAGACGCCCGTCCGGCTGTTCATTGAGGATATGACGCACCTTAACGGACTCCGTCAAAATCACTGAGTCAAGCACCACGCCCATGCCGTCCGGTGTTTTAATCCGCTCGCCTCTGTTTGGCAGCTCACGGCGAATCTCCTGATAAGTGTCGTGCTCGTATTTGAGGCAGCACATCAGACGTCCGCAAATACCTGAAATTTTTGTTGGGTTCAATGAAAGGTTTTGATCCTTTGCCATCTTGATTGACACTGGCGCGAAATCCCCGAGCCAGTTGGCGCAGCAAAGTCCAACGCCGCACGGACCAATGCCGTTGACAATTTTCGCCTCATCCCGAACGCCAATCTGCCGTAGTTCAATCCGGGTTCTGAAAACAGAAGCGAGGTCTTTGACCAGCTCCCGGAAATCGATTCTGCCATCCGCAGTAAAATAGAATATGACCTTGTTACAGTCAAAGGTATATTCCACCTCTACCAGCTTCATTTCGAGCTCGTGCTCGATAATTTTTGCCTGGCAGGCAATGTGGGCTTCCTTCGCCTTTTCCTGGTTCTCTCTTTGAATTGCCTGATCCTCTTCAGTCGCAATTCGCATAACCTTTTTCAGCGGTGTGACAATTTCTGATTCGTCGACCTCCCGCAGTCCCAAGACAGCTTTTCCAAATTCGATGCCGCGGGCGGTTTCCACCACGACGTCATCTCCCCGTTGTATGTCAAGCCCGTCCGGGTCAAAATAGTAGATTTTGCCGGCCTTCTTAAACCGGACCCCTACGACTGTTATCATGCATTACCTCCTGTATTTTCAAAGCCATGGCGTGCATGGCGAGAGACGTGTTCGCATTACTGTTCAATGCGCGCGCCGTTTGGTCTAAAATATCAAGACAATCCAGCCACGGTGACTTTTGGGTCTTCCCCAAAAGCTCGATCAGGTCTGAACGCTTATCTTGACTGAAGATCTTCGCGCTTTCGGGATCCACCGAAAGGGCAGAAATATCTCGATACCATATTATCATCAATTCGATCAAAGAGGTAGCCAAAACTTTATCAGCGCTATATTTTTGAAGCTTGAAAAGTCCCTCGAGGGGATCTCGCTTCATCAAGGCTTTGAGGATGTCGAAGGCGTCCTGCCTCGTCTGAGAAAACACCTCAGAGGTTGCCAGCATGAGGGCTTTGGCTATGGAACCATCGGCAAAATTAGACGCCACCCGGGCGACGCCGGACTCAACCCCGTGCGCCTCAATGAGCCAGGCTTCTATCACCGGGGGGTTCAGTCTCGAAAAAGAAACGACCTGACATCTCGACAAAATTGTTGGCAGAAGCGCGTCCGCCTGGTTGGTCACGAAAATAAGCGTCGCGTAGGCCGGCGGCTCCTCGATCAGCTTCAGCAGCCGGTTCTGTGCGGATGCTGTCATGGTCTGAGCCTCGTCCACGACCACTACCTTGCGCGCCCCGCTATAAGGCTTGATCAGCACGAAGGACTGCAGGGCTTCAATTTGCTCAACCTTGACGGATTTCCCATCCGGCTCGATCTCCAGGTAATCCGGATGATTCTGCGTCTCGAATTTAAGGCAGGACTGACAATGGCCACAGCCCTCATCCAGACCTGACTCACAGAGCAGCGCCTTCGCCAGCTCCCTGGCGACCAACCGCTTCCCGCAGCCTGGAACGCCCTCAAAAATATAGCCATGCGCCAGTCTCTGCCGGTTCATGGCTAATCTCAACAGACCAATCACGTCTTCATGGCCTGCGATGCGATTATATCCCATAGTTCACCTCATCAGAACTTGACATGGCTCTCGACATCCACGACAAAAACCGTAGCTCCACCCACGGTCACCTCGATTGGCATTGTCATAAAACCGCCTGCCTCGCTGATGATTGACGTCGTTGTCGTGACCTCTTTGCGCGTTTTGCACGTCTCGCCAATCAGCGCCATGACATCCTCAATATGCTCTTTGCTGACGCCAATCAGCACCGTTGTATTGCCCGCTTTCAGGAAGCCGCCCGTCGACGCCAGTTTCGTCACGCCAAACCCAGCCTCATTAAGCTTACCAATGAGCTGCTGCGCGTCCTCGTCGTGGATGATTGCTATCACTAATTTCATAAATTTCGGCCTCCTTCATCTTCTTCATGAATTGTCTCTTTTTATTTTTGCATGTCACTGCTCAGTTTACATATCCCCAAAACGCGTCAAAGGATACAGCCTGAAAATGGCTTTGCCGATGATCTTCTCACCATCAATCAAGCCCACCTGACTGTCTCTGCTGTCCAGGCTCACCGCCCGGTTGTCGCCCATCAAAAAATATTTTCCATCCGGGATCGACTTTATATGAACATCTCCGTTGGTGTTGGAACTGACATAGGTTTCCTGAAGCTTCTCCCCATTGATATAAACCTCGCCACCCACAATATCAATAGTATCCCCCGGCAGCCCAATCACGCGTTTGATCAGGTTTTTGCCCGGATTGACGCTGGCAAAGATCTTCTGGATGGGATTCAAAGAGGCTATGTCGTTTTCAGACAGGGTCAAATCTGTCCTGAAGGAAACTATGTCCCCGCTTTTAACATCACTTGAGCGTCTTAACAGTAAAATATCCTTCTCAATCAGCGTTGGATACATGGAGGTGCTGTAAACTACCGTAGTCGCAAAAAAAACATTGAACACCAGCACAATGATGATGGCTACAGCAAAGGACTTCAACCACTCAAATATTTCATTTTTCATACTATGATCTCTCCTGCCCAAACGGCACCGCCGTTTCAATATGCAGGCAGCCTCTGGATTCTGTTCCAAAATGCTGCCCACCTTATTTAACCTTCTTTGAGGTCGTTTGCATTTTTAAGACGGAAAAACACCCATCACTCAAACCATTTACCTTATGTTGAATACCCAGATCTGACTGAACTATTCTCAACACTTCCTCCGAGACTATTTCACCAGGCGCCAGCAGCGGAATCCCCGGCGGATATGGGATCAAAAAATCTCCGGCAATCCGTCCTTTTGCCTCAGCGACTGGAATCCATTCCTGCTCCGACCAGAGCGCTGCCTCCGCTGAAACCGCCCGCTCAGGAAGTGCTGTTATTCTCAGCACTGGCACTCTGAGCAAGCCTGAATCTGCTATGGTCACCGCAGATACCGTGCTTTGGGCAATCTTTTCAAGACTCGCCATTAATGTGTTGAAATCCGAAGCGTTACTGACCAAACTTGGGATCAACACCACATACAGCGGCGTCGCGAACTCACCCACGACGCCAGCTTCTTCCAGCGCCTGATAAAGCTGATAGCCATCTATCCCAAGATCTGCGGCACTTATTACGAGACGCGTCCTGTCGACAGCAAAACCCGCTGGCAGCGCCATGCTTTCATGCATAAACCTGTAGCCCAGTAATTTTGCTTTCGAAGCAAACTTTTCAATCAAGCCCAAAAGCTGCGCCATGTCCTTCGACCCTTCTGCCTCATAGTAACTGGCCGCGAGCTCTAAAGACACCATTAGAGGATATGAGGGGCTCGAGCTCTGGAGCATTGCAAGATAGCTTGAAATTCTGTGCTTTAATCCCAGTCCCCGGTCTGTGCCGTAATGGAGCATGGAGCTCTGGGTCAGGGAGGTCAGAGTCTTGTGGGTACTTTGAACTGCAATATCAGCACCCAGGGACAGCGCCGTTTCCGGCAGATCCCCAGACAAACCAAAGTGCGCGCCATGGGCCTCGTCTACAATCACCGGCGTATTATGACTGTGCGCGATCTCTATTATAGACTTCAAATCACAAGCGACACCTTCATAATTCGGGTAAGTAATGAGGACAGCCGCCGCATCAGAGTGGCTTCGCAGTGCGCCCTTTACCATATCAGCGGACACCCCGAGGGCTATGCCTGTGGCAGTGTCGATCTCAGGCAAGAGATAAACCGGCTTGAGGCCCCCCATTAAAACAGCTGATAATACGCTTCTATGGGCGTCCCTTGGCAAAATGATCTTAGCGCCCCTTGGAACAGTTCCCAGAACTGCACCGAGAATGCCAACCGTTGTCCCACCCACGAGAAACTGCGTTTCCCGGGCCCCAAAAATCCTCGCAGCATCTCTCTGGGCTTCCAGAATGACCCCTTCCGGCGCATGCAGATTGTCCGTGCCGTGGATCTCCGTATAGTCCAGGGCCTCCAGGCTCAGATTCTCCGCGGTTAAAAAACAGGACAGGCCTCTTCCAAATTTATTGCCAGGCACATGGAACGAAGTCTGACCGGCGTGCCTCATTTCTGCCAATTTACTGAATAAGCTTTCATTTTTGGCTTTTTTCACGCTTTCACCTTTTCTTGTTCAATATGGGCTCTAAGAATTTCCAAAAATTTTTCAGACGGTTCAAACAATAATTTTTCTTTCCTTCTACGCCCAAATGAAATCACATGCCAGGACCCTTTTTGGCGCGAGACCTTGAACCGCCTGTTGCCAGGTATCCTCCGGTCCACTTTGTGGTCATAGCTTCTTATCTCGCTCACTTCCTCCAGCTTGAGGCTGAAATATGAGGTGCTGGACCGCCCCAGCTGACGCTCAACCACCAGGAGATCGTCAATGATTTTATAAGTAAACGACTCCCCATTGTGGGAGATCAGCTTCCACACAAATCCAATGCCAAACACCAGGACCGCTATGGAGATAGCGGAGTTCAGACCAGGCGGCAGCTTACTGAAAATCCTGACACAACCGTTTGTCGCAAAGGCAATCAAGCCAATTGCCGCCATCAGCCTAACCGTTCCTACCGGCTTTCTTCTGACGGTTTCCCTTTCGAAAATTCCCATGTTGCCTCCATTTATTTAATGACTTTCAGTCTGTTGCCCTTTTTATCCTTGCCGACCTGCGACTTTCTTTTAGCCGATGGCCGTTCATCCGTGCGCGCTCTCTGTTCCATAGGCTGAGCCCGGTCCAGCGCCTTTCTCATTTTCCACAGATCCGACAGAAAAAATGCCAGACAGCCAAGCACAATGATGCCTACAACTACTAAAGTGACAATTTGAACTGCCGACATTGAAGACTCCCCCCGGAAGAATTTTTCTGATATAATGACATCCATAATGAATGCGCATCAACGGTACTATTTTATCACAAATTGTGCTGGTTTGATGAGCAGATCCGCAAAACATGTTAGGAGGTACTCATTTGCTGTCCAAAAAGCTAGCTTCTATTACGCCTTCCTTTACCATCGGCATCAGTACTAAGGTTAATGAGATGAAAAGAAATGGTATTGCCATTACCAACCTGAGTATTGGAGAACCTGACTTCTTCACGCCGGAGCGCGCCAAAGCCGCCGGGATGAAGGCCATCGAGATGAACAAGACCAAATATGACGCCGCCGAAGGGCTCCGCGACCTGAGAGAAGCGATTTGTCTCAAGCTCAAAGAAGAAAACAATATCGAGTACAAGCTGGATGAAATTGTCGTTTCAAGCGGCGCGAAGCACTCCATCACCAATGCGCTGATGGCGCTGCTGGATCCGGGAGATGAAGTCCTGATTCCAAAGCCGTATTGGGTCAGCTATCCCGAGATGGTTAAACTGACTGGTGGCGTCCCCATCTTTGTCGAGACGCAAAGGGCCAACGATTTTAAAGTGACTGTTGAGGATCTTAAAGCCTGTGTCAGCGATCGCACGAAAGCCGTCTTTATCACAAATCCTTCCAATCCTACCGGCGCTGTTTACCGCCGGGAGGAGCTTCTGCCCATTGCTGAATTCCTGGTAGAAAAAGGCGTTTACATCATTGCTGATGAGATCTACGAAAAGATCGTCTTTGATCAGGCGTTTACGTCTGTCGCTTCTTTGTCAGAAGCCATCAAAGACATGACAATCACCATCAACGGCATGTCAAAATCTACCTCAATGACAGGCTGGAGAATTGGTTACACTGCGAGCACGCGGCCAATCGCCAAGGCTATGGCTACCATTCAGGGTCACCTGGTATCCCATCCGGCTACAATTTCCCAATACGCCGCTCTGGAATCCCTCAACTGCAAAGAAGAAATGATTGAAATGAAGAACGCCTACGCAAAGAGACGCGACCTCGTCAGCGGCCTTCTGACTGAGATAGAGGGCGTAGATTTCGTACGTCCTGAAGGTGCGTTCTACGTCTTTATTGATGTCAGCGCCTTCAAGTCCAAGCTGCCTGCGTCTGACAGCCTCTCTATTCAGGTGTGTGACCTGCTGCTTGAGAAATTCCAGCTCGCTCTCGTACCGGGCATCGCGTTCGGCCTTGACAATTATGTCCGGGCGTCCACAGCTGCGAGTGAGGAAACTTTGAGAGAAGGTATGGCCAAGCTGGCTGCCTTTGCAGCTTCACTCAAATAATAACGCTGGATTCTGATTATAATGTAATGCAGCACCCAAAAATAATGAAGACGGTGTAAGCGGGCTTTGGCCTGCTGGCACCGTCTTCTTGCTTATTCCTGTGGGAAGCCGCCGGAGCTTCCTCCAGCTCGCTGCTACTGTTCACTCAGTTTCATTTTGGCTCAAACGCATTAGCGGATGACTTCTACACCTCTCATGTAAGGGCGGAGAACTTCCGGAATCACGACACTGCCGTCCGCCTGCTGGTAATTCTCAAGAATTGCAGCATTCGTCCTGCCAATTGCCAGGCCAGAGCCATTAAGTGTATGAACAAAGTTGACCTTTTTTGTATCCTTATCTCTGTATCTGATGTTCGCGCGGCGCGCCTGATAATCCTCAAAATTTGAGCAAGAGCTAATCTCAACATAGCGGCCATAGCTTGGCATCCAAACTTCTATGTCATAAGTCTTCGCAGAGCTGAAGCCAAGGTCACCGGTGCAGAGCTGAACGACACGGTGAGGGATCTTAAGGAGCTTCAGCACTTCTTGGGCCTCATTGAGGAGTTTTTCCAGCTCATCATAAGAGCTCTCCGGTTTGACAAATTTGACAAGCTCCACTTTATTGAACTGATGTTGTCGGATCAGGCCACGCGTATCTCTTCCAGCAGAACCCGCTTCTTTTCTGAAGCAAGGCGTATAAGCTGTATGATACAGCGGCAGCATGGAATCCTCCATAATCTCATCGAGATATAAGTTCGTGAGCGGCACTTCTGCTGTAGGCACTAAGAAAAAATCCTTCGCCGGAATGTGGAACATGTCGTCTTCAAATTTAGGCAGCTGACCTGTGCCTGTCATTGCCGCGCGATTGACCATAAACGGCGGCAGAATCTCCGTATAACCATGTTGCTCCGTATGAAGGTCCAGCATAAAGTTGATCAGCGCCCGCTCAAGTTTTGCACCGAGCCCTTTATAAACAGTAAATCTGGTCCCTGCGATTTTTGTCGCACGCTCGAAATCCAAAATCCCCAGATCCGTACCTACATCCCAGTGGGCTTTCGCTTCAAAATCAAAGGTCGTTGGCTCTCCCCACACTCTGTATACCGCATTGTCCGCGTCACTTGTGCCAATTGGGTTGCTCTCGTGTGGTGCGTTTGGAATGTTGAGGAGCCTATCCTTTAACTCAGCCTCAAGGGTGGATACGCGTTCGTCAAGGGTCTTAATCTCGTCTGCAAGCTGCTTCATCTCTTCCATGAGCGCCTCGACGTCCCCGCCGTTCTTTTTGAGCACCGGAATCTGCTTGGATGCCGTCTTCTGCTCGTTTTTCATCTTTTCAACTTTTGCCAGGATTTCCCGTCTTTCATTGTCGAGGACCAGTACCTGGTCAATGCCAAAATCACCGTTGCCTCTGGATTCAACTTTGGCCTTTATATTGTCAAAGTCCTCTCTGATTCTGCGAATATCCAACATATTAAAACCTCCTCTAATTTATGTTTATCACTGCGCTTTTACTTCAACGTTGTTTCAGTTCTGACATGAAACGGCAAAACTGCGGCAAATAAAAAAGCCCCTCGTCCCCGGTATAGGGACGAAGAACTTGCTCTCCGCGTTGCCACCCTGATTGACTCCGCTCACCGCGAAGTCCTCTCAATAACACTATAACGCGTGTCAAGCGTCCGGCATTACCCGGATAGCTCCAAGGCGGATTCAGCCTTCATCACGTACCGGATTCCACCATGCCCGGCTCTCTTTGACAGATGATCAGCTTACTGCTCCTCTTCAATGCTTTGATTGGTGTTTATCATAGCACAAGATGTCTAATTCTGCAAGTCTAAGACTACAATTGAGTGAAAATTATGTATACTTTTCTCAGCAGCGCAGCTGCCTTACAGCGGGACTGTATCAACTACAACTCATTCTTAAGCTGGTTGAAGATCTTGCGATCCACTTGCTCCACCAGGACTTCAAGGGCTTTTGCCTTTATTTTCATGATTCTGGAAATCTCTGATGGCGGCAACGGCTGCTCGATTCCAATCCCGTAACGCAGCCTGATTAAATTTGACTCCATATCATCGAAGAGCTGACGGTCAAGCAAAGTTTGGATCTTTGATTCCAAAGTCTCAGAGTTCTGTTCATTATTTACCTTCACCACTTCTCCTACCTCAATATTTTTGAAATTTTAGTCGTTTTATGTATGTGGACCCCCATCAACATTTTTTCAAGGGGTGGCGAGGGTTCATCCTGAATCCAAATCAATTTCGAAATCCATTTTAGCCATTGTTTCATATTTTATTCACAACCTATCCTACAAAATTATCTTGTATTCCAATCTTTTTTTCATTTCCAAAGCGGGTAATCAAAGGGCAACCTCCTCGTAAATGCGAAGCAAATCAAGCATCTGTTGGTTGTATGCCTCGTCCTTTGAACTCTTCAAAATAAAGCTGCCCTGGTGATTCGGCTGAGCCAGTTGGCCCTTTTGAAGCAATATCGCTTTAAGATTGTTAATCGTCCCGCCATTGCCATCGTAAATATGTACGCCTTCGCCCAACAAGCCCTTCAAAGCTTTTCTCAGGAACAGGAAGTGTGTGCACCCCAGTACAACACCGTCGATACTCGAAAGGTCAATATTATCATAGCACGCCTTCAGCTCTTTTTCAGCCTCAGGCCCATAAACAACACTCCGCTCAACCATTCTGACAAGGCTTGGACATGGCAGCTTTATGACTTTAGCTTTTGAAGCTGTTTTAAGCATAAGCTCCGCGAATTTCTTTTCACGCAGCGTCACCTCTGTTGCCATGACCACGATCGTTCCCTTTGGAAAGTCTTGAACTGCGGGTTTTAATGCAGGTTCCATCCCCAGAATTGGAATCTGGGTAAACTTTTTTCTAAGATGAGACGCTGCCGCAGAAGTCGCTGTATTGCATGCAATGACTATTGCTTTTACATCATGGGCCAACAAGACCTCACAAACCCGCTCTGACAGCGCAATGATCTGAGCCGTTGACTTTTCACCGTAAGGCGCATTCGCCGAATCTCCATAGTAGACAAACGACTCGTTAGGCATTTGCTGGATGGCTTCGCCAAGAACGGAGATCCCGCCCATACCGGAATCAAAGATTCCAACAGGCCTGTTGTCTTGATCAGACAATGACATTGGAACGTCCTCCTCCCAAAATGTTGTCCACAGTCATTATAATACATGCCAAAAAAAAAGCAATCTTTACCGTTAAAAGATGAAATTTGTAACTTCTTATCAACTTATCAACAGTTCGGCTGTTGATAAGAGCATAGCGTTTAACATAATCTTAGCTAAATTCATGTAAAATTAACGAAAGTGTATTTTTCATCCCCAGCGCCTTGACACAAGATTATAGAAAACTGCCACAAGATGTAGGGGTTAGCATAAGTCGTTAATAGAAAGCTTGATCGGGAAACTGGAGAAAATATTATTATCCGTAAAAAGAAAAAGAGCAAAGTCCAGTCAAAAACCCTGACGTCACCCATTTTCTCAATAATGTAAATTAGTCGTTTTTTGACGCGTTCAGAAGATCACGAGACAAGGCACTTAGAGCTTCATGTCCCCACTTTTGATCCAGCCCTTCTTTCTCATGAATTCAGAAAAGAACAGCGTCAGTATAGCTGGCAGAATAAAGTGAAGCACACCCATTTTCATAATGATGGTCGAAAACCCAACCGTTTCAGACATGGCTGCTACTGTCCCGAACTGCCCGACCAGGCCGCTGGTACCCATGCCCGCACCGACCGAATTGCTTTCCATTTTGAAAAAGACAGTCGCAACAGGACCCAAAATGGCGCTGGTCAGGATTGGAGGGATCCATATTTTTGGGTTTCTTATAATGTTTGGAATTTGAATCATGCTCGTCCCAAGGCCTTGAGAGATCAATCCCCCAATCCCGTTCTCCCTGTAACTTGCCACTGCGAAGCCAATCATCTGGGCACAGCACCCCACCAGTGACGCGCCCGCTGCAAGCCCGCTAAGACCAAGGGAAATTGCGAGGGCTGCGCTGCTGATAGGCAGTGTCAGCACGATCCCCATGATGACCGCCACCAGGATGCCCATAGGCACAGGATGCAGCTCCGTCGCTATGTTGATGACCTGGCCGATGGACTTCATAATCCCCGCAATTACCGGACTCACAAGCAGACCCACCAGACCACCGACAAGGATCGTCGTCGCAGGAACCACAACTATATCCACCTTGGTCTTCCCGCTGATCAGCTTCGAAAATTCAGCTGCTGCAAGCGCAGAAACGAAAGCTCCCATGGGCTCCCCAATTTTGACTATGAAATCCCCCGCCGCGTTTTGACCTACTGTTCCAGCGCCGACAGCGCCTGCCACCATAGAAGCGAAAATGCCAAGGGGTTTGGCCCCGACACTATAGGCAACAGCGCCCCCAATAGCAGGTCCCATCATGAATTGCGCTACTCTGCCAAACGTTGTCAATGCTTCAATACCGCCATAATCCCCAATTTGCTTGAGAATCAATCCAATAATCAAGGAGCTGAACAATCCCAGCGCCATGCCGTTCAAAGTCTTGATCAGATAATCCCTAATTTTTTTTCCCATCTTCTTCGTCCCTTATCCTATAAATTTCATGTGGATGTCGAGGGCCCGCGCCGAATGCGTGAGCGCTCCTGAGGAAATAACATCGACCCCTGTCTCAGCAAGAGTTTTTAAAGTCTCCAGAGTCACCCCACCTGACGCCTCAAGCACCACACGCTTGTCATTTAGCGCCACCGCCTCACGTACCTGCGCAGCACTCATATTATCCAGCATAACAATATCTGCTCCGGCAGCGATTGCCACCTCCAGCCCTTTTAAATCCTGAACCTCAATCTCCAGCTTCACCGTATGGCCTACTTTGTCTCTGATGACCTCAAGAGCCTCTCTGATGCCACCACAAGCCTGAATATGATTGTCCTTGATCAAGACCCCTTCAGAGAGATTAAACCTGTGATTGAAGCATCCACCGCATCTGACAGCATATTTCTCAAGCGCTCTCAACCCGGGCGTGGTTTTACGCGTATCGACAATTTTCACTTGCGTATGGCGCACAGCGTCCGCATAACGTCTGGAAACTGTGGCGATCCCGGACATCCGCTGCATCAGGTTCAAGCAAAGCCGCTCACCCTTTAAAAGCGCCTGAGAAGGCCCCTCAATTTCCGCAACAGCCTCACCCTGTAAAATCATATCGCCTTCCTGCTTATAATAAGTATACCTCATTTTACCAGGTGCCAGCGCTTCAAATACTGTCTCAATGACAGGAATGCCACACAAAATGCCCTCTTCCTTAAAAGCAATCCGCGCTTTGCTGACCGATTCTGCCGGGATCAGCAAATCTGTCGTCAAATCAATGTAGTGCAAATCTTCATTTAAACCCCGCTCCACAACCTCTTTCAACATTCTGGTGATCAAATGACGGATCTCCTTTCATTATTTAAAGTATACTGCTTTTCAAGCGCTACTAAGCAACTATTCAATAACAAAGCTGCCGATGGACGTTTTAATCGTCAACGCATCCAAAATCAACGCCTTAGCAACCTGCAGCCCATTATACACTTCAAAAGCCTTAGGCTCCGACAAAGGCGCTTCCTCAATCTCATCGAACGATGCCTTGATCTTTTTCAAAGCAGCCTCAAGAACTTCGCTGTGCTTCACCAAAGGAAGAGCAGAATCAAAAATCTCGCAAAGCGCAAATTTTGAAATACCCGCCTGACCAGAGGACGCATTGGTTTTCGGCGACGCCTTATAATTCGCAAGTATTCTGCGTTTCGGAGCCTCCACATCCAGTGTCCTTAAGATCCTTTCACTCAACGCCATGCATTCCAACAGCGAATTGCTTGCCAACCGATTAGCGCCATGAAAGCCTGTCCCTGCCGTTTCTCCCGTGACAAAAAGTCCTTTGATAGCCGTTGAACCGACGCTGTCCGCCATGACACCACCCATGTGATAGTGCTCCACAGGTTCTACAGGGATAGGCGTCACCCTGGGATCAATGCCATTTTCCACGCAAACCTTGTGTATGTTCGGAAATCTGGTTTCAAAAAATCCGGCACTGAGATGCCTGACATCAACAAAGACCTTTGATCCGGCACACATCTGGTCATGAATTGCCTTGGCAACAACATCCCGCGGCGCCAGCTCCATCAATGGGTGAAGACCCTTCATGAAACGCTTGCCGTCACTGTTAATCAAAAATCCGCCTTCCCCTCTGACTGCCTCAGAAATCAGAAAATAGCCACCCGCTTTTAGCTTAAATGCCGTGGGATGATACTGGATATAAGCGGCATCTCTCAATGGAACACCTGCTCTTAGCGCCATTGCGAGGCCATCACCCGTGACAACGGGCGCATTGGTCGTTCTTGAAAACCAGCCCCCAATACCGCCCGTCGCAAGGACAACTGTATTTGAAGCCACACAATGCATCTCACCGTTCATCCAGTAGGAGACTCCCAAGATCCCATAATCATCAGAGATCAGATCTACAGCAAAGGCATGCTCCAGGACATCGAGATTTTCACGATCTTCAACTTGCCTGATCAAAGCCTCCATCAGCGCCATCCCAGTTGTATCCCGCGAATGTACGATTCGTCGCTTTTTATGTCCGCCCTCCATAGTCATGTTCAATTCGTTGCCTTCATTTTTATCAAAGTCTACCCCATAGACGATCAGGCGGCTCAGAACGCTTTCACTTTCGCTGATCATTGCCTTTACAACGCGCAAATCATTGACATAGGCGCCGGCTGCCAGCGTATCTTCAATGTGGCCGCTAAGTTCTCCATTCAGCGTCAATGCTACGCCACCCTGAGCAAGCTGACTGTTGCAGACAGATAAACTGTCCTTTGAAAGAACGAGCGCTTTATAATGCCGGGGCAGTCCTGCAGCTAAATACAGTCCACTGACACCCGCCCCAATAATCACGACGTCATAGTAAGGTGACGCCTCATCCAGAACGACCTCCGTCAAGTATCTCCTAATCATTTGGTTTCAACATCCTTAATAAGGCACCCTCTGCGCGAAGCCTAAGACCCTCATCCATCAGGATTTCAGCAACGCCGCCAGACAAAGCTTTTTCAACGTCTTCCAGGGTAGTTTTCTTCATATTTTGACATACCAGACAATCTGAAAGTAAATGGCATGTCTTTTCAGGCGCTACCTTTTTAAGAGAATGTAAAATCCCCGCCTCTGTGCCTATGATAAATTCCTGATCCTCGGAATTTGACACATAGTCTATGATTTGAGCTGTACTCCCCATAAAATCAGCGAATCCCCAGACCGTAGGGTTACACTCAGGATGCATCAAAACCTTAGCGCCCGGATGCGCTTCAACAGCCTTTTTGACATCCTCTGCTTCAACACGTTCATGGGTAATGCAGAAGCCCTCCCAGAGAATGATCTCCTTCTCAGGCACCTGCTCAGCAACAAATGTGCCAAGGTTTCGGTCCGGCACAAAAATGACCTTCTCCTCCTTCAGCCCCTTAACTAACGAGACGGCATTGGATGAGGTACAACACAAATCACTCAAAGCTTTAACCTCTGCAGATGTGTTTACATACGCCACCACCGGAACACCCGGATACTTCTCCTTAAATGCCTTTAAGTCTTTAGGCTGTACCATATCCGCCATTGGACATCCTGCGTCAGGATTCGCCAAAATCACCCTTTTTGACGGATTGAGAATCTTTGCACTTTCCGCCATAAAATGAACCCCGCAGAAAATAATACAGTCCTTATCTGTCGTTTGGGCATACTTAGCCAGCATATAGGAATCACCGACAATATCAGCAATATCCTGAATCTCAGGAATTTGATAATTATGCGCCATGATCAGCGCATTTTTTTCTGCTTTTAACTTTTTAATTCTTTCGATCAACAATACTGACACTTTATGTACACATCCTTTGGTTGTATAATCAGGTGTCTTGTCACCCTGCCGCAAAAAAATGGCTGGCTTTTTGCCATCCTTTATAAATGAATAAATCCTCGTTCTCTCAATTTAGATTCAATTATATCATATACGCCGCTATTTGGAACCTCAATAGTATGATAATGCTTTCCATCAGTCAAAGAAGCCAGCGGCATTGCATCAGAAGCTTTTACTTTCTTGATGAAATCCTCAAGATCCGAACGGCTGTTGATCATGAGCGCCACGACAATCTCCCCATAAACAGGATGCTCAACCATAACATCAATGATTCTGCCACCATACTCCACAATTATTGACAGCTCTTCCTCCAAAGCCGCCAGTCCACTGTGAACCGACTGCAGCGTCCTTATGTGGACACCACGACGTGGTTTAGGAATCAGGTAGCCATTTGACGTTGAGACAATCTGAAGGCCAGAAGCTCGCAAAACAGCAATATCCTGAACAATCACCTGACGACTGACCTCGAATCGCTTCGCCAAGCTCGAGCCCGTAACCGCTTCCTCACTTTCCTGAAGTAAAGCTGCAATTTTTATACGTCTTTCTTCTGTCAACAACAACACCTCACATCAGTATTTAATCAAAGAAGCTGACGAACTCAGCCTTTATAAAAAACTGTTACCGTCAACTTCTTGTTCACCCTTAAATTTTATCTTTGATCCAAAGTTATATTTCTTGTTCGATCCACATTAGCACGTGAATTGGAAATATGCTTTGTAATAGATTCAACGGCACGTTCCTCATCCCTGCTGATAAAAGCTTCCAGGATCGTTCTATGCTCCGCCAGGGCTTTGTCCATTCTTCCTTCAACCCTGAGAGAAGCATTTCTCGTCGATTTGATAAACAATTGAAAATCCTTAAGCAGATGTTCCAAATAACGACTTTTAGTAGCGTGATATATGGTCTCGTGAAAAATAGTATTCAATTCAAAGAACTTATCAACGTCCTGCTTCGCGGCATAAAACTCCATGAGCTCAAAAATCTCTCTCAACTGATCCAGCTCAGCTTTTTCCATACGATGAACAGACCATTTCGCGGCGATAGCCTCTATAGCAAGCCTGATAGTATAAATGTCGCCTATATCCTGATCCGTAATGCCTTTTACAATGACACCTCTGTTGGGCAGATTCTCAACCAAGCCATCCAGCTCAAGCTGCTTTAGAGCCTCTCTGACAGGTGTTCTGCTCACACCGAGCTCGTCAGCCAGCTTAGCTTCTACAATCTTTTCTCCAGTAACGTACTTTCCACTTAAAATATCATCTCTGACACGATCAAAAATAATTGTGGTTAATGATCTATTTTCCTTTTTCTGATCAAATATATCCATATGAGGTCCCCCATTAATTGTATGTACACTCTGATTTATTTTAACATTAGTTTTGTAGGTAAGCAACTATACATAAAAAAAGGGGCTGTTGCATAATAGTCCCGAATAGAAGGGACAGATGGAAATCAATTTTTGATGACCATCTGTCTTTTTTAGTTCAAAAAAATTAATCAGGACCGGCTCCAAGAGCCAGTCCCGATAGGGTATAATTGATTTATGCAGAACCAAATAACCCTAAATCATAATACCCCGAAAGTCCACTTTTGGCAACTGCCTATGAATTTTAGTGTGGGCACATTAATACCAGAAGATAGCAAGGTCAGACTGGCGTGCAAAATTATCGAAAGGATGGATTTAAGCACAATATCAAGCACCAAGCCTCAAAAAGGCAGAAAGCCAGCCGTTGATCTCGTCAACTTCCTAAAAATTATTCT
>NZ_FMWL01000016.1 GCF_900103005.1 Acidaminobacter hydrogenoformans DSM 2784
TAATTGCATATTTAGCTTGAATATCCCGTAAAGAGGCATTCCCCTCAAAATATTCTTTAACGGCAGCAATTTTTAAGTCTCGACTATATGGAGTGTTTTGGGAGGTTGTTAACAATACGTGCGCACCTACGTGCTTGTACATTTTCACCCAGGATTGTAATGATGATTTATCAACTGATATTTCTTTTGCGATAGTTGAAAAACTTCCTAATCCATTTATATAGCGCTGGACTGCTTGAATCTTTTCCTCATAACTGACCTTTGATTTTCTTTTCATAGAAAAACTCCCCTTGCAGCGACAGTTTTATTATTTCAACTGTCTACTACAAAGGGAGCATATCACTTTGCCGATGGTCTCAACAGCACAAAAGGAACCGTCCCCCTTGATTGCCCCTTGATTGCTTTGCCGATGGTCTCAACAGGAGGATTCAAAAGGATTCAAAAGGAACCGTCCCCTATGATTCCATTGTCGTTTCCTTACAGCTCCCCGCTGCGAATCTTCTCAGCCAGCGCCTTTACGTTCTCCTCAATCTTATCAATGATGATCTTGAATGCCTCATCACTCTTGCCGGATGGATCGTCCAGACCCCAGTCTTCTTCATGCTGGCTTGGGAGGAACGGACAAATGACGTTGCAGCCCATTTTAATGACAATGTCGACCTCTGGGATCTCGTGCAGCAGCTTCGGACGCTGGGTCGCCTCCATGTCAATGTTATAGAGTTCCTTGATGAGCCTCACGGCATCCTGATTGATCTGGGGCCTCATTTCTGTACCCGCGGAGTAGCTTTCAAAGACATCCTCGGCAAAATGCTTGCCCAAGGCTTCCGCCATCTGGCTCCTGCAGGAGTTATGCACACATATAAAGGCAACTTTTGGTTTTCCATTCACGTTCAATTTCATTTAATGATTCCTCCTTATCTTCAAGCGCGCTGTTCTACGCCGCCCGGCCTACCGGTTTAAACCAGTGCTTGGTATTGTTCGCAATTTTGACGAGGGTCAGCATGACCGGTACTTCCACAAGGACACCGACCACTGTAGCAATGGTGGCGCCGGACTGAAGTCCAAAGAGTGAGATCGCTACCGCTACCGCGAGCTCAAAGAAGTTCGAGGCACCTATCATCCCTGCCGGTGCCGCGACGTTGTGAGGCAGCTTCCACAGCTTCGCCCAGAAGTAGGCAACGAAGAAGATGAAGAAGGTCTGGATGATCAGTGGAATCGCGATCAGAACAATATTGATGGGATTGTCCACTATGATTTGGCCCTGGAAGGAGAAGATGATGACCAGGGTCAGCAAGAGCCCTGCAATAGTGACATTGCCAAACTTAGGAATATAGACCTTCTCGAAATAGTCCAGGCCTTTGTGCTTTGAAATGAAGACCCGGGAGAACCAGCCGGCACCAAGCGGGATGACGACGAACAGGACAACAGAGAGGAAAAGGGTTTCCCAAGGGACTATGACGTCGCTGATCCCAAGAAGGAAGGCAACTATGGGCACAAACGCAACGAGGATTATGAGATCATTCGTTGCGACCTGAACCAGAGTGTAAGCGGGGTTGCCCTTTGTGAGATGGCTCCATACAAAGACCATGGCGGTGCAAGGGGCCGCGCCAAGGAGAACGGCACCAGCCAGATATTCCTTCGCCAGATCGTCCGAGATCAGGCCGCTATAGAACACGTAGAAGAACAGCGAAGCTATTCCAAACATAGTGAAGGGCTTGATGAGCCAGTTGGTCACCCAGGTAATGATGAGGCCTTTGGGGTTTTCACCCACTTTTTTGATGCTGTGGAAGTCGACCTTGAGCATCATAGGATAGATCATGAGCCAGATCAGAATTGCCACGGGGATGGAGACGCTGGCGTATTCAAATTTGCTGAGCCACGCCGGAATCTGGGGCAGGTACACGCCAATAAGTACACCAATGACCATGCAGGCCGCGACCCACACCGTCAGGTACCTTTCGAAAAAGCTGATGCCTTGAAGTTGTTTCTTTTTCACTTTTAGATCCTCCAGTCATGTTAAATTCGTTTGCCAGTTTGTCCGCTGACGCGGGTTTGAATATAAGCTTCGACACTGCCCTTGTCACTGGTGATGTCCTGGCAGCTGAGGTTACTTTCTTTGTAGACTTTGCATTTTTCGAGGTCCTCGACAAAGACCGGCTCACGCTCAAAGCCCTGCCTTAAGTAAGCTATGAGCAGCGCGTTTTCCTCAGAAAACCGCTCATCCACTTTATAATGGACCCACTGGCCGTCTTTTGCCCCAGAGATGAGCTTTTGGTTCCTTAGGATGCCCAGGTGTCTTGAGACGTTGGACTGGCTGAGCCCCAGCAGAACTTCAATTTCACAGACGCACAGCTCATAATGCATGAGGATGTTGAATAGCCGCAGCCTGTTCTCATCGCATAAACTCTTCAGGGTTGCAAGCATGGAATACCTCCTTCATGGGATGTTCGTCAATCGTTGTGACTAATTTCATATGATTATATTTGAATTTAATCATATGTTACCATGGTAACTTCCCTTTTTCAATACCATAATTGTTAAACCATTGTTAACTATCTCCGGTTTTCCGCCCCTACAAATGCAAAAAGGACAACCCTCGGGCTGCCCTTTGTATGATCTCTAAAGACCTGTCTTATAAATGCTTTTTGATCTCCTCAGCAGAAAGGACTTTGCCGGCGGACTTCACCTGCTCATCGACGACCAGAGCCGGCGTCTTCATAACGCCGTACTTCATGATCTCCATGAAATCCTCAACCTTCTCCACCTTAGCGTCAATGCCCATTTCTTTTACCGCTTGATTTGCATGCTCTTCCAGCTTTTTGCAGTTTGTGCAGCCTGTTCCCAAAATTTTGATAATCATGTTTTTTCCTCCTCGTTTGAAGTTAAGTCTCGTCTTAGTCTTTTCGTCTTAGTCTTTTAATTTTAATCTTTTCGTTCTATTCTTCTTCAGCCGCAATGCTTCAATCACAGCAGCAAATAGCCAAAGGCATTAAACGTGTAACCAATAATCAATATACCAACGCTTACAATGCCCGCGAAAATGACCAGCAGCTTCGTCTTGACAACCTTCTTCAGCATGATCATGGACGGCAGTGACAGCGCAGTGACGGCCATCATGAACGACAGCGCCGTACCTATGCCCACGCCCTTGTAAACCAGCGCTTCCGCAATAGGCAGCGTTCCAAAGATATCCGCGTACATTGGAATACCTACCAATGTCGCCAGCGCCACGGAATACCATTTGTCCTGACCCAGTACCGCTGCAATGACATTTTCCGGGATCCAGTTGTGGATCGCTGCACCTATACCTACGCCAATCAGGATATACAGCCAAACCTTCTTGATGATGTCCTTGACCTGATACTTGCCAAAGTTGATTCTATCCCGCCGCGTCATGGCCTCTTGCTCCATCTCCAGCATAGGATTGCCAAAGACGAAGGGCTCCACGTATTTCTCAAGTCTCGCCTTGCTGATGATTGTGCCGCCAATGACCGCCAAAATGAGACCCACCACGACGTAAGCAATGGCGATCCGCCAGTTGAAGATACTCGCCAGCAGTAAGACTGAAGCCAGGTCCACAAGTGGGGAGGAAATCAGGAAGGAAAAGGTGACGCCTATAGGAAGACCCGCACTCGTAAAGCCTATAAAAAGGGGAATGGACGAGCAGGAGCAAAACGGCGTTACGGTTCCTAACAGCGCGCCTAAAATGTTCGCGGTGACGCCGTTGAAACGCCCAAGGATTTTACGCGTCCGCTCCGGTGGGAAAAAGCTTTGGATATAGGAAATAGAAAAAATCAGGACGGATAAAAGAATGAAAATCTTGATGACATCATAAATGAAAAAGTGCACGCTGCCGCCAATTTTGCTCTCGAAGTCGAGCTTCAGCACGTTCTCGACGAATGCCCTGACCCCGTCGTAGAGCCACTCCATTTTCAGCAGCTGCCTGTTCAACCAGCTAAATACAACCATTGCTACCTCTCCTTGTCTTTTAACTTATCAGCGGGCTGATGTTCCCGCATTGACTCAAATACAGCTCTTTTTCCGATAGTCTCCCACGGTCCTCCACCAGCTGCGGATACGCCTCGAGGTTTTCCGCAATGGATTTCAGCACCGTGATCAGCATCTCATTGTCCTCTTTGAGGGTATAAAACACAAACTTGTCCCTGCGCTGATCCTCTGCAAGGTTCAAATCCCTCAGCTTGGACAGGTTCTTTGAAATCGTGGGCTGGGACACCTTTAAAATCCCGCTGAGTTCACAAACGCACAACGGCTCTTGGAACAGCAGCATGATGATTCTCAGTCGGGTTTCATCAGAGAGCAGCTTAAATATGCCCGTCAAATTGTTCATGAAAATCTCCCTTCTCGGTAAAACGTCCATAGGTATCTATCTTTGTACTTTCACATTCTCGTATTCTCATGTGGGTATATGAGAATATTAAACCAAATCCCTCAATCTGTCAACGTTCTTTTTTTGCTGATGGACAGTGCTTGGTGGGGGACAGGGGCGCGCCACGCGCCCCTGTCCCCCACCAAGCACTTTTCCCCCAAAACAAAAATCCCCCCACGCCACATAAAGTGTGATGGGGGGATTTCAACTAAAATTAATAGCCCTTAGGCCGCGGCCAGTAAGACGCGCCATGGGCAATAAACCGTGACATATCAAGGGATTTTGACCTGTGCAGCACAAACCAGAAGGAGGCCAGCAGATAAAACGCGAAGCCTGCCAGGAGATTGATCCAGTAGCCAAAGTACATCCCAAAGAGCGTCGCGGCGGCCAGGGCAATGACCACCAGCGCCGGAAACGGGTGCCATGGCGCAATGTAGCCACGGTCAATGGAACCAATTGGATACATGCGTCTGAACTTGAACATCATATAGGCAGTCAAAAGATAGACGAGAAGCGCGGACAAAATTGAGAACGTAATAACCTGATCCAGAAGCCCCGTAAAACCGAACGCCAAGGAGATTGGCATCAGAAAAACAATGGCGCGGTATGGGGTTTTGTATTTGGGATGGATCGCCGAGAAGGCCTCCGGAATCAGCGTGTCCCGGGACATGGAGTACCAGGCGCGGCTTGAGTCTGCGATACAGCCATTGGCACTGGCCAGGCACGCGAGAATTGTCCCAACGAAGAGCAGCTGGATCACTATAGGCTTCCCCGTCGCCACTGCCGCGTCAAACAAAGGATAAGTGGACGCACCCAAGAGATCAGCGGGGACCAGTCCCGAGCTGACAAACCAAGTGATGGTCGCGCCTATGATGAGCGTAAGGAGCCCAACAATCGCCCCCACCGGAAGCGAACGGCCCGTTGAGCGGCATTCCTCCGCCGCCAGCGCCGTGCCTTCAATGCCAAGATAAAACCAGCAGCCAAACTGGAACGCACCCAGGATGCCCATCCAGCCATAAGGCAGGCCGTTGGTCATTTCTTTTAAATTGAGCATGCTTTCAGTAGGTGAATAGAATTTGGTGCTGAAAAGTAAAATTATAATGGTTATGAATGCGATTCCCGTCAGTACAATATTGAGATTGAGCGTGGCGTGTACACCCCGGTAATTGAGCCAGGTCAGGAACAGGATACTCAGAATAATGTAGGGCAGCGCCTGAATGTCCGGACTGATGGTCTTCAGAATCTCGCCAACGACCAGGGAGTCCGCGGCGGCGAGCATAACGTATTCAAAAACGAGCATCATGCCAACATTGAACGCCGCCAGTGGACCCAAGAGGTATTTGGCCATGGAATACTGTCCACCCGCCTCAGGCATCACTGAGCCCATTTCCGTATTGAACATGATCAGAGAAATATACAGGATCCCAATCACCCAGCAAGCAATGATCGAGCCTAAAGACCCCCCTTTGGCAATGGTAAAGTTCCAGCCCATGAACTGTCCCACGAGAACAATGCCCACCCCAAGGGCCCAGATATGCATAGGGCCTAAAACCTTTGACAGATGCGAGCTCGAAGAAGCTTCCTTCGACGCCTTCAGATCAGGTAAATGATCCATTTCAGTACCACCTTTCAAGAGATTAGTCTTCTTTCTTCATGCGTCCAAGCTCGACGCGTATAAAATCAGAAAAGATCAGATATGCCAGCAGGCCGGACAGGCCCCAGGCCACATAGTTCATAATGCTCCAAAAGCTCATCCCTTACGCCCCCTTGACTTCTATGCTTGTCGTTTCACTGTCGCAGTATAAATTTTGAATCATGGATTTTAGCTCTCTGTCAGACTGGTAAAGGACATAGGCCAGATAAATGACGAGACTCACACAAACTAAGCCCAGCGTCTTGAAATCAACGCCATAGCTTAGAGCCCCGTCTGATTTTCCAGACATCAGCATGGCGGTGAGCAGCGTTGCGAAGCAAAGCACCATGATAAACATTGAATCCATGAGTTCAACCCAAAAATTCTTTTTCTCCTTTTGTTTTTCAGTAAGCTCCATGTTTTTCACCCTTTCCAGTAATCAGTTACGCTTCACGCTCATGCTCATAGGACAACAGCTCCTCAACATAAATCTGCCGCTGGTTCTTTCGCAGATGAACCAGAACAGCTATCGAAGACGCTGTGCCAAAAGCAGCGATCAACGCCGCCGCTACAATAATCACACCCTTGACAGCAGGATCAGAGACTATCGCAATGACATTGAAGGCTATGTAAATGAGCAGCAGCCAAAATATGGCGAGAAAAAGCATCATGGTGACGCAGTCTGTTGAATATAGCTTCTGTATCTTTTTTTCCATAGGTTTCACCTCCCCCCGCTTGAAAAATGTCAGATGATGAATTTCAGAACTCGCGCGCTTGCATCAGCCCCTACGAAGCTGTGAAGCATGTACAGCAAATTTCAAAAACAAAAAATGAGGCATCAAGCCATCACAAGCACTGTTGGATGGTTTGAAAGCCTCATTGCTTTCGAAATCAGAATGCGCCGTTGCATTCACTTCTTTAATTGTCACAATATTATCAGACTATTTCGAATTCGTCAATCCTTAATAGTCCACTTTAGTCAACGAAACTCTGCCAAAATCATTTTATCCCATGGCAATGATAATGGCCTCCGCAATCTCCTTCATGGTTTTTCTCTGGTCCATGCTCATGGTCCGGATCTTCTTGAAAGCCGCCTCTTCGTCAAGGTTATAGTGCTTTTGAAGAATGCCTTTTGCTTTTTCAATCTGCTTCCTTGACTGGAGCGCCTCATTCAAGGTATCCACCTCCTGCGCCAGGAGGCTGAATTCCTCATACCGCGACACTGCTATGTAGCAGGCGGGAATCAAATTCTGCTTGTTGATAGGCTTCACGAGATAGGCCAGCACTCCGGCCTCCCGGGCCTCTTCCACAAGCTGCTTCTGGCTGTACGCCGTCAGGAGCATGACGGGCGCAATCTTCTCCGCATTGAGCAGCCTGGCGGCTTCGATGCCATCCATGACCGGCATTTTTATATCCATCAGAATCAGATCCGGCTTCAGCTTCCTGGCGAGCTCCACCGCACTCTTTCCATCTCCGCATTCGCCGATGGTCTTGATCTTAGCCTCCGCAAGCATCTCACGCAGATCTTTTCGCGTCACCGGTTCATCTTCTGCAATTATGACTTTTAATGGCTTCACTTGAAACACCCCCTTCTCTACATCAGTGGAAAACGAATCACTGAAGTTGTCCCATTGATTTGCCCGTGAATCTCAAAAGTCCCTTTGAGCTTTTCCACGGTGATCATTTCAATAATCTCAAGGCCAAGGCTGCTCTTGGATTTTTTCCCGCCAAAGCCAATCCCATTGTCCGAGATGGTTATTACCGCCTCACCCGCTACCTCGCTTATATCCACCTTTATAACGCCTTTTTTGCGCATTTGGAAAGCATGCTCAACAGAATTTTGGATCAGCTCTGTGATGCACAGGGACAGGCTGCTCGCCTTGTCCGCGTCCTGATAAAGGTCTGAACCGCTGAGCTCACCTGTAATGTTTTTCCCAGGCGGCACCATGCTGGTCAGAACCATTTCCATGATGTTGGCCGTTGCAGCTTTTATGTTGATTTTATCAATACCGCCCCGTGAAAGCTCCTCGTGGATCAAGGCTATGCTGGAGATCCGGTTGATGCTTTCGTTGAAGGCATTTTCGACCTTTTTGGAGTTGACCCGCCGCATTTGGAGGCGCAGCAGGCTGGCAATCGTCTGGAGATTGTTTTTGACCCGGTGGTGGATCTCCTTGATGACTGCGGATTTGGGGTCTGGCGCGTTGTCGGAAAGGGTGATGAAGTGGTGAAGGTGACCATCGGCAAAGCGTACTGGTATTTGGGCGGCAAGCATGCGGTACTGGCGAATTTCAATTTCTGAGACCTGAAGAGCTTCTCCATTGGCCGGCAGCTTCTGGTCAAAAGCCCCGTGCTTCTGGCAGTTAAAAACCCCGCGCTTCTGGCGGTTAAAAAACCCGCGCAGTAGCTCCTGAAGCGGCTCCGGAGAAACCCGGGCGATTTCAGCCATGGGGCCATTCCTCCAGACCACTTCACCTGCAGCGTCAAGCAGACACTGAGGGTTCGGGAGCAGCAAATCAGGATTGTCCTCTAATCTCAGCAGTGCCGCCTGATCCAGGTGTGTCAAAAAGGCGTCCGCAGTGCATGACCCTTCCCGCTGGGTCGCGGTGAAGGTGCCCAGGAAAGCGCCGTTCATCATGATGTTCAGCGCGTGACCATTTTCTTCTTTAGAGGGATCCAATCGCTCAAGGCTGTCCGAAGACAGCATCACAGGCAAAGTGCCCTCAACCCTTAGCTGCATGGACTGAAAGCAGCTCAGGAGCGGGTGCCATCCGTCCGCGATCAGGCGCACCACGTCCTCGCAAAGCTGTCTTGAAACTTCTGGTGTAGTTGAGTTCATGGTTGCCACGTTCCTTTCCGCTTTTCTCCTTAACTTGCCAAGCTTACTTTTAATTCTCCAGGATTTCTCTTATCTTTCAAACCTCAATGAATTTTGATCACACTGTTTTGAGCTTCCATTTCCTCTGGGGCGTCATGTGCAATGTATTTCCTGCCAATTAAAAAATAATACAGCATGGCCCCGCCCAAAAAGACGCCTATAATTTGCAGGCTGTTGGGGGTGCGCAGGCTTATAAAGGTCAGCGCGCTGAAGATCAGCGCGGCGAATACCACCAGGGACGCGGCCTTGACTTTGGTAAGCCAGCCGTGCGAGGCCCTGCGCGCTGACAATTTTATTTTCAGATAGGACAAAATAACCAGCAGGTACATCAGCAGCGCGGAAAAGCCCGCGGCGAATACCAGGATTCTCGCGGTGCCAAACTGAGCCAGGAGTATGCCTATAGCTCCAGGCAGCACAATAGCAAGATAAGGTGTCTTCGTGACAGGGTGAATATGGCTCATGATTTTGGGCAGATACCCCGCCCTGGACAGCGCGAAGCTCTGTCTGGAAAATCCGTTGATCATGCCGTGGAGGCTTGCCAGGAGGCTGCTGATCGCAAGGGTCGTGAAAATGACCAGCCACTTTCCACCCTCCGGATTGACCAGGTGCATGGCGCTGGACAGCGGATAGTCGTTCATTAAAAGATCATGCCAGTCCACCGTGGACAGACAAAAGATCAGGACGCCAAAATTGAGCAGGGCCACCGTGATGATGCTGGTGCCAAAGCCTATGCGCATGTCGGTTTTGGGATTGACGGTCTCCTCGGCAGCCAGCGCGATCCCCTCAAAGCAGAGATAGAACCATAGCGCGTACGGGATCGCTATGACAATCCCCTTTGCCCCGCTGACGAAGGGTTCAATCTTAAAGGCTTCGGAGAGGTTCACCGCATCCGCCGTCCCAACAAAAAACATGACAAGGGCTCCAATCGCCACACTGGTAATGATCAGTTGGAAAATCGCAGACTGCTTGATGCCTATGATGTCGATCAAAAGGAACAGCACGTAAACGCCCAGCGCGACATACATTTTGGGAATGGACTGGTAGACCCAGGAGACATAGGAGGCAATGGATATGGTTACCGCGGCGGAGGCACAGATAAATTCCACAATGGTCAGCACCCCGGTCAGGTAGCCCCCAAGCTTTCCCAGCCCCTTTCTGACGTAGGCATAAGGGCCGCCGGCATAAGGATATAACCCCGCAAGCTCAGAGAAGATAAACGCAAGGACTATGTAAAAGGCTGTGACCACCAGGGTGGTAATAAAAAAGCCCAGGGAGCCTGAAAGCTCAAGGCCATAGTTCCAGCCAAAGAAGGTGCCAGCAATGACAGTGCCAACGCCAATCCCCCACAAGTGAATGCCTGAGAGAATGCGCTTCAGCCCAAATTTTTTTCTGTAGTCATCGATTTGCTTTTTGGAGATCAGGATGTCATCCTCAAACGCATCACTTTGTTCCGTGGGTTTCATAGTTTCACCTGCTTGTATGAAAGGTGTGGGCAGTTTTATGCATCGTCTTAAATTAAAGCCGTGTAGCTTCCCGCCGTCTGATAAATTAATCTCATTATATATCCTTATGACCTCATCTGGGAATGTTTTTGACGCCTTTTGTGAAAGGAAGCGGCAGAGGGTGAAGACAAAGCAAGGTTTTATAGCACCCCCATCCCCCCATTAGCCCCATTAGCTCCATTAATTCCATTCACCCCATTCACCCCATTAATCAATACCATTCAACCTCCATTTCACACCTTTATTTAATAAATATCCCCATTTTTTTCATCCAGACCGCGCACTTACGCCCCCTTCATCATAGTTTTTCCAACCCCTTAAAGTTTTATTGCGCCATCTTCAGCTTCGAATTAACTTGGCATCATTTTTGCTTATTGTTAATATATTACGATTTGTTCATATCAACAAAAAATTTTTACCTTTTTACATTTACATAATTTTATCCGAACGGAGTGAAGACCATGCACGCGGAAAACACAAACTACATAAAATCACTTTCCGACAAATTTTATCCCGAAGTCAAAGCCCTCAGGCATTACTTCCACATGAACCCCGAGCTGTCATTCCAGGAGTTCGGCACTGCCAAAAAAGTAGCAGAAACACTTGAGGCGCTGGGCATTGAAACCCAGACCGGCATAGCGAAGACAGGCGTCGTTGGTCTGATTCGCGGTGCGGCCCAGGGCCCAACCGTCCTTCTCAGGGCAGACATGGACGCCCTGCTGCTCCAGGAAGAAGCAGAGGTCCCTTATAAGTCCCAGACCTCAGGTGTCATGCACGCCTGCGGCCATGACGGCCACACTGCCGGACTTCTGGGCGCGGCTATGATCTTGAACGAAATGAAGGACCAGCTGAAAGGCAACGTCAAGCTCGTCTTTCAACCCGCGGAAGAAAACGAAGGCGGCGCCCTCCCCATGATTGAAGCCGGCGTCATGGAAAATCCAAAAGTCGACGCTGCCTTTGGCTGCCACCTCTGGGGCAACCTGAAGGAAGGCCAAGTCCAGCTGAAAAGAGGCCCTATGATGGCCTCCCCAGATATGTTCACCATCAAGATCACAGGCAAGGGCGGGCACGCCTCAGCGCCTCACCTGGCTATTGACCCCATTGTCATTGCCGCGCAGGTCATCAGCGAATTCCAAACCATAGTTTCAAGAAGAAAAGACCCCGTGAAGCCCGCAGTCATCTCCGTCTCCATGATCCGCGGCGGCGAAACCCACAATGTCATCCCAAACACCGTTGAAATGTGCGGCACCATCAGGGTGTTCGACAAAGAAGTCAGAAAGTGGATCCCGGAAACCATGGAGTCCGTCCTGCGCCATGTCACCGAGGCGAATGGCGCCAGCTACGACTTCTACGTGGAAAAGCGCTTCCCGCCACTGATCAACGACAATGCCATGACAGAGCTCGTCGAAAAATCCGCCGTTAAGCTCTTTGGCAGCGACCGCGTCGAATGGACCGAAACGCCAAATATGGGTGGTGAAGATTTCGCTTACTTCGCTGAGCACGTCCCTTCTGCGTTCTTCTTTGTCGGTATAGCGCCGGATGAAGCCACCCCGGTCAGCCACCACCATCCAAAGTTTGCCTGGAATGACGAAAACCTCAAGGTCTCCATGCAAACGCTGGCACAAGTCGCCATAGATTACTTAAACCAATAGATTTAATCAATTAACAAGGAGGCATCAACAACTATGGAAAAAGAAAACCAAAGCAAATCGACTTCCAGAATTGAGCGTATCCTCAACGCTATCGAGCGCGCCGGCAACGCCCTTCCGGATCCCGTCACCCTGTTCTTCATCATCAGCGTCGCCATTCTGATCATTTCCTGGCTCGCGGCACAGGCTCAGCTTTCAGTCATTCACCCTTCCACCAACGAAACCGTATCTGCCGTCAACCTCTTGACGAAAGACGGCCTTAGAAACATCATGACCGGCTTCGTCAAGAACTTCCAGGGCTATCCGCCGCTTGGCCTGGTGCTCGTAGTTATGATAGGCGCCGGCGTCGCAGAAAAATCAGGTATGATTACAGCCGCCATGCGTCACTCCATCTCCAAGATTCCAGCCAATATGGTCAGCGCTGCCGTCATCTTCATTGGCATCATTGCCAATGCCTTTGGAGACGCGGGCTTCGTCGTCCTCCCTCCGCTCGCCGCTCTCGTATTCCTCATGATTGGCCGTCACCCTCTCGTGGGCATGTTCGCTTCTTATGCCGGTATGGCCGGTGGCTTTGCCGCGAACGTCATGGTAAACATGTCAGACGTCCTGGCTGCGAGCTTTACCATTCCCGCTGCCCAGGTCATTGACCCGTCCTACCAGGGCACCCCAGCCATGAACCTCTATTTTCTCATCGCCTCCGTCGGTATTCTGGTTATTGCCGGCACGTTAGTCACAGAAAAAATCATAGCGCCGCGCTTTAAAACCTATGTCCCTGATGATGACCTTCAGCACGAGATCACCGAAATCTCAGATGTCGAAGTCAAAGGCCTGAAGTGGGCGGGCTTCACCTTTCTCGCACTCTTTGCGGTGGTCATCGCCTTAAGCGTTGGCAAAGACGCGTTCTTCGCGGATCCAGCAACGGGCTCCCTCCTCGCGTTCACGTCTCCACTGATGCAGAGTATTATCCCGCTGATCACGTTCATCTTCCTCATCCCGGGCCTCGTTTACGGCAAAGTCACCGGCAGCATCAAAAACGACAAAGAAGCCGCCGCCATGATGGGCAACTCCATGCGCGACATGGGTCCCTACATTATCCTGGCTTTCGTCGCCTCACAATTCCTCGCTTACTTTAACTGGAGCAACTTAGGCGTCATCCTTTCTGTCAAAGGCGCTGAAACCTTAAGGGCTGCAGGCTTTTCCGACATTGGCCTGATTATTGGATTCATTATCCTTTCATCTTTCATCAATATCTTTATTGGCAGCGCCTCCGCGAAATGGGCAATCATGGCCCCTATCTTCGTCCCAATGTTCCTGCTCCTCGGCTTCGATCCAGCCCTGACGCAAATGGCCTACCGCATTGGTGACTCCATCACCAATCCGTTGACGCCGCTTCTCCCGTACTTCCCAATCCTCCTGGCCTTCGCCAGAAAGTACGACAAAAATGTAGGTATTGGCACCATGATCTCCAATATGCTGCCGTACTCCCTTGTCTTCTTTATCATTTGGACGGTCCTCCTCATTATCTTTATCCTCTTCAACCTGCCACTGGGCCCTGGCGCAGGCATCCACTACATCTTGCCTTAGCCCGTACGGCCTTCGAACCTTACCCCATAAAAGCACCAAAAAACCTTGGTGGATTTTGCCGATAGTCGCAAAATCCACCAAGGTTTTTTCTCATTTTTATCCGGATTTATTGACATCCATTTGTGCTTACCTGTGCTTCCCGCAGCGCATCCAGCCGTCTGCGCCCCACCTCTGTCAAAAACGTCCCGTGGCGGCCCTTCTTGATTTCAATCCACCCCTGGGCCTTCATCTCGCTCAGGATTTCGAGGATTTTGTATTCGGTAACTTTGAACCCCTGATCCGACAGAGTCTTGAGCAGGCTTCGGCGGCCAGCGTGGTCACGGTCTATGAGCGCAAGGATTTCGACTTCGATTTTTTGGCGTTCTGTGACCATCGGCAAAATTTCTTTGGTCATTGGGGAGTCTATGTCTTTTTGTACACCGCGCAGCCATCTCTGGTACTTATCCGGGAGGTCCTCCGTGGTCAGGTCGCGTTTGCCAAAGCTCAGCATGTAGGCGGCGCAGCCTTTCAGCTCCCTTACATTGCCTGGCCATGGATAAGCTTTGAAAAAGTTTTTGAGCGGCTCACTGAGATGATAGGCGCCTGGTCCAAGGCTCTGGGCCAGGATGGGCTCAACGTCCGCCAGCCTGTCCCGAAGCGGCGGTACGAGAAGGGTCACCGGACTGATCCGGTAGTACAAGTCATCCCTGAAGGTGCCCAGCGCCATGGCTTCCTCAAGATCCCGGTTCGTGGCGCAGATCACCCTGACATCCACTTTTTTAACCGCGTTTGATCCAATAGGCTGAACCTCTTTTTCCTGAAGGAAACACAGCAGCCTGACCTGGAGCTTCAGGCTTGCCTCGCCAATTTCATCCAGGAAAACAGTGCCACCATTCGCACTTTCAAGGAGCCCCTTCTTTCCGCTTCTCAGAGCGCCGGTAAAAGCGCCGCCTGAATAGCCAAAGAGCTCGGACTCCAGCAGCGTCTCCGAAAACGCGCCGCAGTTCACCGCATGAAAGGGGTGATTTCTGCGTTTGGACGCCGCGTGTATGGAATGTGCCAAAAGCTCCTTGCCCACACCGGAAGGTCCTTCAATCAACACATTTTCCTCTGTGCCCGCAAAGTGCTTCGCAAGCGCCACGACGCGCTTCATTTCCTGACTCTCACAGATGATATCTTGAAAACGGTAAGTCAGCTGAGTTGGGGACTCGTCTTTTAATATCGGAACCGCCTTAAGCAGAAATCTGTGCTGGAGACTCTCGCCGTAGCTTTCAATGACTTTGATTTCGACGCTGTAGCGGCGCCCCGCAGCCGTTTCGTACCGGCCATTGCCGCCCCTGTCGTCACAAGCTCTGCGCAGGGACTCCAGCAGCTCGCTTTTGTATATTTTTTGGCCAAGCATTTTTTCAAAGTCCATTTGAAACTCGGATCTGAGGCGTTCATTAAACCCCAAAACCACCTCCTGCTCATTGATCAGCAGGGCTGGCGATTCCATTTGATTTAAAAGCGCAAGGCGCTCCTGGATCGCTTCACTCTCTATTGAAATTTCGACACATTGGTGATAATCCAGCAAATCCGTTTCATCTGCCATGTATGCCGTAATTTTTTCAGCCATGTAATCCTCAGAAAGCGCCGCCGCTTCACCAATTTTTCTCAGTACAAAGGGATGAACGACACGCCAGCCTATGTCTATGGCATTCTCGATCCAAGGCAGCTCATAGGTTTCAATGCCTAAATAGATGGCATACTTATAAGCGCTGAAATCACGGCGCTGCCCATAGTAGGGTACGAAGTCGACATGATCAATGCCATGGGCTTTGAAAGTCAATAAGGTATCCCAAAGAAATACGGAGCCTTCACTGACAATCAGAAGCTCGGTGCCCCGGTTCAGCTGCTTTATAGCTTCGAGATTTTTGCCCTGCAAAGTGTTGCCCATGTGGTAATAAACCGCGCCTGGATTTACGCATTTTTCTGCGAGAATTGCCTTCAAGAAGTTCACCGTGAAGAGTACAATGTCCGCGTCAAAGGGCTCAAGCGGGCTGAGATCCGAGTATAGCCTGACCTCCAGCTCAATATGATCCTCAAACAAACGCCTTAGAATGGAAAGGTAGAAATCCGCGGATTCCTCGTAGATGACGAAGACTGTCACTTTAAGTTTGGTGGATATGGGGATCACCTCGTTTCATGTTTTCTGGCCTAGTACCCTTTAAATTCTAAAACGATAACATACAACTGCGGTAAAATTTCGAAGTGCAAGGCGGAGGAAGGAGCGATACTAAGCAGTATCGCGGATGACGACAACACAGCAATACGGAATTTTAACCAGTTGTATGTCAAGTTTTAGCGTTTACAGGGTACTATCTCACTCAACCACCAAAGCCTCCTGCTCCAGCCGCACCCTATGTGCCAGCATATACCGGATCACTTCGGCAAATTCCGTTTCTGGGTTTCTTTCAATATACCCGCCTAAACGCGCGGCGTAATCCTCCCCAAAATCCATGGCCTGATCCGCATTATTTTGAAGCGTTTCCAGATCCATATACAGCGGGGTCAGCCCCTCTCCAAGGATCACCTTCAGAGTGTCATAAATCATAAAACCACCCAGGTCAATGTCGCCCCAGTGGCGGTACTGCGGCTTTTTCGAGGTCTTCGCAGTCAGTGCTGAATCCGTCAACACAGTGGCAGTGGTGGGTTTTGTGACCATCGGTATAGTCACTGTACTTGTTGACGCCGCATCCCGCAGCTTCTCCATAAACAGCCGCGTATATTTCCCAAAGAATCCGCCCAGGTAGATCACAATTTCATCCTCGGGCGCGTGTTTAATGTACTCGTAATACACCGCCTTATTTTCAATGGTCAGGACCGTCCCGCTCCGTACCTCAATGGCCTCCAGCCTGCGAATGGACTCCGAATTCAGCGAGGTCCCATATGAAAACCTGCTCAGATCCAACCACTGCCCGTCCAGCAGAATGGACAATTCACCCTTCAGCAGGAGCTCGTCATAGTTGCGGACAATGCCCACGCTGGCCAGCAGCTGATCCTCTTCCATCTCTGGATCCAAATAGGCTTTGAGAATGGTCACCAGCCTGCTCCTGACAGACCGTTCAAAAGTCTTGGAGTTGCCAAGATAACGGGTGCTGAAAATCCGCTCCGTCAGCTCGGAAATTTCCCCCAGGCCTTTAAAAGTATCCAGCAGGAGTCCCAGCTTATCCGGCTCCTGAGGCAGCAGCCGGTGAAACCGACGCTCCTCGCTGAGACATCTCAGCATTTCCGTCTGGTACGCCTCGACCCAAGGCAGCGCGCTATCCAGAGCTGCCAGCGCCTGGCCGGCCTCTTCAAGCTGACGCAGCAGCGGCATCCGGCCCAGGAAGTCATAAGCCGCCTCCAGCTGCCCTAAATTCAAAAACAGCTTATCCAGCAGATTCCCCTCTTCAAAGGCAACCCACTGGTAGTCAACAAAACCCCGTGAACGCAAATCCTCCACCGCCAGGTGAACCGCCTGCTTGTCGCTATAGCTGCCACTCTGATAGAGCTTGATTTCCCTGGCGTTCAGGATCACCCGCCGGGACGAGGCGGCCTCAAAAACATGCCTGGACCGCTCATATTTGTCTATTAACTGATTCAGCACCTGCTTTTCCAGTCTCATGGCCTAACCTTCCAATCTACGCTTATCCCGGTCTATCCTTCTCCCAGCCTGTACTTGTCCCATTCCCGGACGCTGGTCACTTGTTTGGTCCGCAGCACGCACAACGTCTTATCCGCGAAAGGCGCAATGTTGGCAATCTTCTCCGTTGGCGCGGAAATCAGTGCCTGAAACTTCATGTCCCTGAGGAGCTTAAGGCTTTCTTCAATCCGCTCGTGATCCATTTTGCTGAAGGCCTCGTCGAAGATAATCAGCCGCATGGTGTCCTCACGCCGCTTATCACCAAGGGCATACAGCCTGTGGAAGCTCGCCAGCACCGAAATAAAGAACGGCGTCTGAGTCTCGCCTCCGGACTTTTTATTGAGCATCTTCGACAAATGCGATTTCACGCCATTCTCATCCGTCACAATCAGGTCGAACGCCAGATAAGTCCTGTAGTCCGTGTACTTTTCAATGTTCTTTTCAAGCTCCGCACGCTCCGCCGCTGAAATCCCGGTCTCGCCCACATCCACAATCTTCTTGAACAGGTCATCCAGCACTTCCTTGTGCCGGGACTGAAAGTCACTGCTGAACAGGTTAAACCCGCTCATCAACATATCATCCATGATCATGTCATAGTACTTTCTGTGAAAATCGTCCGGCTTCACCTCAAACCGGTAGTGATCCTTCCCAAAGCGAATGGACTTCAGCGAAGCATTCAACGCCTCAATTTGACGGTTTACCGTGTCAATATTGCTCTTCAGCTTGGAAATAAAATCGTCCTTAAACTCCTGCTGGGCCCGCCCTATGGCCTCGTCAATTTTCTCCATAAAAGACGGCAGCTCAGTTTCCCGCAGCGTTTCCAGCAGCGCGTCGTACTTCTCGTTGTGCTCAGCCGCGACCCCTAAGTCCCGCCTGTGCAGCGTCTCAAAGCGGTTTCGCCCCTCGACCAGCCTCGTGAAGGCCTCCCCCCTCCGGTTCTGGGCCGTCTTATAGGCCTGGTCAAAGTTGTCCCGGATTCTGTCGTGGCGCTTCAGCCGCTGCAGCTCCTGCTGATACCGCGGCTCCCCAATTTCAGCCCTATAGCTCGCCTCATAGGTAGTATCAAACGTTTCCCGCCTGCTTTCAAAGAGCTTCTCTGCCGATGGTATCCCCACCGCCCCCAGCACACCACAAGTCTCCTGATCCCTCTTAATCCCCGCCTTCAGGTCGGCAAACCGCCCCTGTCGCTTATACTGGGCCTTTTCAAGGCCTTCCAGCTCTTCCCGAAGCCGCAAAATCGCACTCATATCCAGCGTCTCCAGGGTCTTCTGAAGGGCGCGGATCTGCATCATATTTTCCTGGAGCTTCACCTGCTTCACATGGGCATCCCCATAATCTTCAACAGCGTCCTGGGTCAGGGTCTCCAGCTTTTGAAAGGCCCTAAGGGGCACCAGCTTCTGCTCAAGCGCTTCCCTCTGATTATACAGGCCCTTCAGCTTTTCTTCAAAGAGCTCCAGCTGCCGCTTCACAGCCTGGCGTCCTATGTAAGGGAATTCATAGCGATCTGGACGCATCTGGGCTGCCACATAGTTTTTGTAGAGCATCCCGCTCGCCGTAATGGCGATCCGGTGCTTTCTGAGTGCTGTAACCTCCTCACACTTCATGACCTGTCCAAGGAGATAATCCGCATATATCCTGGCGAATTTGTTGTCCGTCTGAATTTCTTCAGCTAAAGATCCAGCTTCACGTTTAGGCCCTCGCTCCATAATTTTTCCCACGTCCACCAGCCCAACGCCGTAGAGGCTCAGGCTGTGCTTATGCTGGTCATACAGTCGGATGGCTTCTTCAAAATGCTCTGGTGCCACAATCAGGTTGAATTTCTGTGTGTGGAGATAGCCCTCAATGGCATTTTTCCAGCGCTCATCCGCAATTTCCATGAGCTCGCAGAAGACATCTACAGAGACAGGGCTGCCAGCCCGCTCAGAAAGCCGCGTTTCCAGTAAGTCTTTCAGCTTAAGCACCGGCTGATCGAAGGGTTTGATGCCCTGGTTCAGCTGATTTCTCTTGGTCTCTGCTTCGCGTATCTCCTCTTCAAGGCTTCTTTGGCCCGCCTCGTATACTTCTGCGCCTTTCACCTTTAAATCTTTCAGCGCCGCGGCATGTTCCCGGAGGGACTGGAGGTTCAGTCCGAATGCCCGGCTGTCTATATCATTAAGGGCGTCGCGCAGCGTGGCAATCAAAGCTTCAGTGTCCTCAGCAGGCATTGCTTCCGCAGTCGTCGCTACAGCAGCCACCGCATCAGACGCCACCTCTGATGTCATCGCCTCCGTACCACCCTCAGACTCCAGCACCGCCAGCCACCGTCTGGACCATGCCTTGACGCGCTGAAGCACTTTATCCACGTCGCGCTCCAGTGCTTCATTCTGGGCTTTGTACTCTTGAATACGAGCTTTGCAGTCCTGCTCTATACGGTACGGCTCAAATTCAAAAAGCTGACTTTGCTTTCTGCTAATTTCCATATGGCTTGTCTCAATCTCTTTTTCAAGGGCTGCAAGGTGATCCGTATCCCGCCGGATTTTTTCTTCGAGGCCTTTAAGCTGCAGTCTTAGTCCCTCAAGCTCTTCTTTAAGAGCCTCCAGCTCGCCTTTGCCAATCAAAAATCCATAGAGCTTCTCATTTTGCTGTTCTTTTAAGAACTCTTTGTATATGGAACTTATGTCTTCCAATTGTTCCACCATGGTGGCCACGGTCTCAGCTTCCTGCTTCAGCCTTTCATAGTGGCGGATATTGTCCTGCATATGGGTTATGTCCACCTGGTTTTCCGTTTCACAGATGAATTCCGTGATGAAGCGCTTTAGATCCACATCCGGCTTGAAGGCCACCGCTTTCTTAAAGAGCTCAAAATACTTGTCGTTCAGGTGGCCCATCTTGACTTTGAAGTCGTTTCTGTAATCGGTTTGGGTGCCATAAAACGTGTGCTTGATCCCTTCACGCTTCCACCCTCCCCGGAGCTCTTCCATGCTCAGGGCACGGTTGTCACGGACAAAGTTATGCTCTGGCAAGGTGCCTTCCATAAAATAAAACTTTTTGTCCGAAGAGTCGTCCCCTTCCACATCCATGAGAAACCCAAGGACAAAGCTTTGGCGCTTGACGTCGTCATAGACCTCCAGGGCCAAGTGGGTGGTAAAGCGGCCGGAGCGCAGGTAATTGAAGCTGGCATCCGCGTCGCTCAGCTCACCTTTGGCATAGCCAATCAGCGTCCGCCGGGATTTGTCATTGGCGGCCTTATTGAAATAGTTTCCGGAGGTATCTCCAAGGAGCAGCAGCTGCATGGCGTCAATCACAGTAGATTTGCCTGAGGCGTTTTTACCCGTGAGGAAGTTGATGTCCTCCAGTTCAATCACTTCACGGCTGATGTAGTGCCAGTTCAGAAGGAGCAGCTTCTTAAATGTCTTCATAGTCATCCTCCTCGCTGCCAAGCATCAGCTCGTACAAGTCTTTTATGCGGGCGTCCGTGAGAATAAACAGGATCGACGGGTAAATCAAAATTCTAGTCTCCGGATCCGACCATTTGCCCCCCAGCTTACAGAGGACGTTATAGCTTTCGAGTTTTCTGAAGGCGTCGGTCAAGTCACTATCGGCAGGCTTTTTCTTGTAAGTGCCTATGGAAATGAGTTTGCCTACAATCTCGCTGACCGTGGTGAGGATTTCGCGCTTCAAGGTGAGCTTTTCACGGGCTTCGTCATAGATCAGACGCAGCACCAGAAGCATGACTGTGGTGGCTTTGTTGAGGCTTTCCCGGTTCTGGTCAAGGCGGTTGACCACCCAGGCCACGCCATATTTGCCGTCTATATTCAATTCCCACCCGGAATACTCGAGGTAATGGCTGATGAGCGCCTGATGCCGCTCGACAAAGCGGTAGGCGCCGTCCGACCTGGTCCCCTTTTCTTTTTCGGAGTAGACGTCACGGAGCAGATAATTTCTGGAGAAGAGGAGATTGACAGAGGCCGCGAAATCCTCTTTTTCCCTTGAAGTGAGCCGGTCATACTGCAGGTCGAACATTATTTCACCTTCTTTCGAATTGTGAGCTCTGGGACTTGATAGGCGCCCTTTGACACCCTGCCGTCTTCGTAGGTTACTGTGTAGGTGGACTTGCGGTCATCATGCTGGAGGCTTGCCAGGATCATGCGGATGTAGTCCGCGTCCTCTTCCAGGTCAATCTCCTGTATAGCGACCGTGTCCCGGTCCTTCAGCAGCGCTTCAACGTAAGCCTGGATTTGCTGATTGCTGTAAGCGGAGTCAATGACGGCCTTCATACCGTCCATTTCTTTGGCCAGGCTGGCGTCATCCATGTCCTCCGCTAAAGTGAGCACGGGCGCCGGCACTCTGGCAGCCTGTTTCTTGCGTATGTACAGGGAATCCTCCCTCAGGTTCATGACGGAGGAAATGGGCATTTTGTAGCTGTCTTCATCATACTGCCCAATCCTCTGGAGTACCTTGACCAGCCTGCTTCGAGTAGAGCCGTCCACATTGAGCATGTACTCAATCCGCTCCACCGCCGCCCGGGTGTACGCCGTATGCTTGACGTCAATAACGCCCAGGAGTGCATTGATTTTTTCGTAAACCTCAATGATGTCTGAAATCATGGTGATGACTTGAGTGAAACCATCGGTTTCAAATTTCCCTCTTTTAAGGCCGTCCTGAAGAATGGCATCCAAAACGGCGTTATCCGTCAGCCAACGGTTTAGAATGCTCAGGATGGGGGTCTTGAAGCGCGGCACAGAGTCAAAGGTTTTCAGTGGATGGTAGATCCGGTCGGAGATCCCCGCCTTGAACTCGTCAAAGTGCTCCCGAACCAGGGCCTGCACCGCCTCGTGATCGGCCAGCCGTCGCTGGAAGCGCTTGATGTTGTTGAGCAGGATCTTCAGCTTGGTCATCAGCTCCTGAGTGCGCTCATGGGCCGTCATCAGCGCGTGGTAATGGTCGCTGCCCGTGTCCTCCGCCAGCCGCAGGCTGGAATAGGTGGAATAGACGTAGGAGTTGTACTCCACCGAATCGCCCTCTTCTATGGCCTTGAGCGTCTCAAGGATCACAATGGCGTACTCCGGTATGATCACATAGACGTCAAAGCTGGTTTCGCCGTATTCGTACTCGATCCAGCCCGTGGTTTCGAGCTTTCGCAGCAGTATATGGGCAAAGCCGGAATAGCTCCGGTCCTCCTCTTCCCCTTCCTCTGTGAACGAAAAATAGCTGGCATCGCTCGAAAGCGCCTCTGCCAGCACGTAGACCAGTTCATCCTTTTTAATTCGCCAGTCGTATTTGAAGCGTTTATGCAGCACAAATAGCGCCTTCAAATAGATGCGTTTGTTGGCGGAGGAAAGGGGTGAAAAAAAATTGTCCGGGAGGGTGTCGAAAAGGCTCATGGGGATACCTCAATTCAAGTCGGTTATTAAGGAAAAACAGCAGTTGCGGCTGACGCCTATCACACTGTTTTTCCTTCTTTAATGATACCAAAGATAGCTAAGCGTTGCTATATGGGCGGGGGCATTTGGCGCCAATAAAAAGACCATCGGCAGCTCTGAGCTTTAAAGCTTTCAAGAGCGTTTGCCGATGGTCTGTGAAGCAATGCAGAGCAAAAGCGCATTGCAGCCCTTACCTTAACCCAAAGCAACATCGAGCACCATCATAACTGCAAAACCCAACATGGCCCCTATGGTTGAAATATCCGTTTTCGAACCGCCTACTTCTCTCTGTGCTTCTGGAATCAGCTCCTCAACAACAACGTAAATCATGGCACCTGCCGCAAAGGCAAGTGCATAAGGTAAAATTGGCTGTATTTTTATGACAGCATAAGCGCCCATGACACCGGCAATAGGTTCTACAATCCCTGAAGCTTGCCCATATAAAAATGCTTTTGTTCTGCTGAAACCTTCACGTCTCAATGGTATAGACACAGCTGCCCCCTCCGGGAAATTTTGCAGTCCTATACCGATTGCCAATGCTATTGCCCCCGCGAGCGTCGCGGAGGTCCCTATACCTGCAGCAACAGCGCCAAAGGCCACACCGACAGCAAGTCCTTCTGGTATATTATGGAGTGTGATCGCCAATACCAGCAAAACGCTTCTTTGCCAATTTGTCTTAACCCCCTCTGCTTCAGAGGTATCAAGCCCCAAGTGTAAATGCGGAAGCAATTTGTCGACCAAATAAAGAAAGCCACCCCCTAATAAAAATCCACTCGCAGCAGTAATATAGGCCACTTGACCCAATTCTTCAGCCAACACAATTCCAGGTGCAAGCAAGGACCAAAAGCTTGCTGCAATCATAACTCCGGCCGCAAAGCCCAGCATACCGTTCAAGACTTGTTTGTTTATAGTTTTGAAAAAAAATACAAGCGCTGCACCCAATGCAGTAACTCCCCATGTGAAAAACGTTGCTATTAAGGCCTGCTGCACTGCTCCAAATTGACTCATCCATTGGATCATAAAAAGCACCTCATTCTATTTGTAGTATTGAATTCATACCCTGGCCTTACTTCATAACTCAGATTCAAGGATTTATCCAAGCACCTTCCCACTAATCCTATAGACACTTCTTATACAATATGTAACACATAAATTGTAAATATATCCCACACAAGTTGACATCCGCCAGTTTATAGTCTATAGTTGACATAACGACATCCACAAGAGGCGTGTGTCGTACTATAGGGAACGTCAGATCAAGCCACTTTATTCAAAGTGGCTTTTGTAATACGCATAAATACCATTTATAGTCATTAATTAATATATTTAACAATTTAAAAGGGGTGATCTCATGGGTGATAAGAATCCAAACAAACTGAAAAAGAAGAAAAAAGAAGTCGAAAAGGTTCAAGAAACAGAAACGGAAGCGACCGTTGTCAAGAACATCAAGGGCCGCTCGTAATCAGGTATTGCTGCCTATTGTAGATTAATCGCCTCAAACACAGTTCTTAAATATGAAATGGAGCGATGCCCATCATGAAATTGAATCGAACGAAACCCTTGTTTGCAAGTCTATTAGCCGCTGCAGTGATTTTGATGACCACCCTGCCCGTTATAGGCATGTCGGTTGAAACGTCGCAGCCCACCGTCAATCTGGGAACCTCCTCAACCTTTGCGGTCTTAGCCGGTTCCACCATCACCAATACTGGCGAAACTGTCATTAACGGCGACGCGGGAGCTGACGCAGGATTATTTCCAGGGACATCTATAACTGGACAAACGTCCATGACTATAGGTGGCGCGGTACATATTGCCGACGCTGTAGCTTCCATAGCCAAGTCGGATTTGCTGACAGCTTACAATGATGCCGCGGGCAGAACCCCAGTGACGCGCATTGCATCTGAACTTGGCGGCACCACGCTGGCACCTGGTGTTTACGACTCCGCCGATGGCACCTTCCAAATCACCGGCACACTGACGCTGGATGCCAAAGGGAACCCGGACGGCGTCTTCATCTTTAAGACTGCGTCTACTTTAATCACAGCAGTGGACAGCAACGTTGCCCTTATCAACGGTGCCCGCTATTGCCGCACCTTCTGGGCCGTTGGCAGCTCCGCGACGCTTGGTGTCAACTCGCATTTCGTCGGGCATATCTTTGCAACGACCTCTATTACGGCAAATACCGGCGCTTCAGTCCAAGGGCAGCTACTGGCAAGCAATGGCGCCGTCACCCTTGACAACAATACCATCACTAACGGGATCTGCGAAGACACAGATCCACCCGTCGTGGTCACGCCACCCGTCGTCGAAACGCCGCCCGTTGTGGTAACCCAGCCCATTGAACAGCCAGTCGCAACCCCACCGACCCCAGAATCTGCACCTGTAATCGTTGTAGCACCATCTGACGCTGTCACCGAAACCGTAACAGGCGGCAGAATGCCGGACACCGCAACACCATGGTACAATATGCTTCTGATTGGCGTCGTGTTGTCTGCTGCCGGTGCAGCAGGACTTAAATTCAGGTAACCCCATGACAAAAAAGCTGAATCGTGGAGAAACACCAAGAATGGCTGTGAAAGCCCGGGCATATAAAAAAAAGAACCGTCTCCTGACGCTGCTCTCTGTTTGCCTGGCGGCTGCAGGGGTCGGCTTGACAGGGTTTGCGCTCTATAAGCTTGAAATGCTGCCCTTCAGTCTCACCGCAGTTGAACAAACTTTGGTCGTCAATCAGGATTTGTTCGTCGAGCAGCAAGAAGTTTTTGTGAATCTTAAAAACCAGCTTCATATTCCAGAAGCATCGATTCACAGCACAAAGCCCGAGAAATCGACAGCGTTCCAAAATATCATGGAGGGCGACTTCATAGGCACCCTTCAGATCCCAGCGCTGGACCAGTCCTTTCCTATCCTACACGGCACCAGTGACGAACACCTGAAAGCGGGCGTTGGTCATTATGCACAAAGCGTGATGCCCGGCGAGGAAGACAACTGTGTTCTTTCCGGACATCGCGATACAGTTTTTTCAGATCTGGGAGACTTGATTGCGGGGGACCTGTTGATCATAGAAATGGCGGATCGTCTGTTCACCTATCAAATCAGCGGCACACGCATTGTCGACAAAGAAGACCGTACAGTGATTGTTCCTACTGATCATGCTGTGCTTACCCTCACGACGTGCTATCCCTTTGCTTTTATTGGAAACGCTCCGCAGCGGTATGTTGTCACGGCGGATTTGGTGGATAACGAGTAGCATTTGGCGAAAAGCCTGATTGCTTTGTAAAGCTTTTCTGCCGATGGTCATACAAACAGCTCCACAACAAAAATGTTATATTTTGGAAGTCTATATGCTTTATTTGCCCACCATTGATGTTTTGATGGTGGGCTTTTTTTGTTTTGTTAATGGAAAAAGAAGGAAGAAAAAGGAACCAGAAACTGCGCCTATCGCACCGTTTTCCGAAACGCTCCTCACACCCCTTCTCCCCCCTATTTCCTCGTCCCCAAAATCCTTTCCTCAAGCTCCGCCAGCGCCACTTTCGTTTTTTCATCCAGCCTCGAATATACTTCCGAGCGGGCTTTCAGCGCCTCCACTTCCCTGCTGGTCTTCATTTTATTATTCATGATCTCTCGCCAGTAAACCTTCTTGTTCTTGATGTAGAGATCATAATCTACAATCCGCGTGCCATCGGAAAGATGCTCAAGGCCAAATATAATTCTTTTAAATTCGCTTGGCTTAACAAAGGTAAGAAAATGGACACTGTAAACTTCTACAGGAAAGAGAAATTTTGGATAATCCTTTGACCAGGCCTCACCAATCACAATACCGAGCTCGAGAGAATCCAGCACCTCCATCAACCGCTCGTGATGCAGCTGAAAAGCGCCGTACACATCATAAATGCGTATTTCAAGCTCATGCCAATCTTTCTTGTCGAGCCCGCTGTTCAAGTAACGAAATGCTTCCATGGTCAGATCACGATGAAGCGCTGCGTAATCCTGATTCAGGCTCAGGAAGTTGTGGTGCATATCGCTGAACTTAGCGGTCCGGCTGAGGGGTTTGTCCGTTAACCCAATAATTGTGGTGGCTTCACAACCACTCTCAATACAGTAATTAAACGACCCCACCTTACCGCCAAAGTCCCTTTGAATACGCAGCAGCATTTGTTCCATGTCGCCTACTGCTCTCATGAGAACCGTTTGCGGCGCCGGCCTGATCGCATCAATCAACCGACTCCCATTTTGCTCAACCAAGCGGCAAAGTACCTTCGCCACATCATTTCTGATTAAGAGCGCATCCGTCACATCGCTTTTATTGACATTTGGCTTCAGCTCAGAGAACAAGTAAATTATTGTATTGAACTCATCCGACTTATCAAAGATCACATCCACATCCAAAATCTCAGCTTTAAATTTTTCGTTCATAAAATCAATGAATTCACATCGCTTTGAGGTGCCAATAAACAACATACGCGGACCATTTCTAAGCAGGGATACCATTACTTCACCTCCAAATGAACTGCAGACTAAAGACAACAGACAACAGACTACAGACGCAACCTTTTTCGATTCAACCGCTCATTATCCGTGCCTATTGGGTACTTGATCACAAAAACCGCCCCCGTAGAAAGATCAATCAAATGCATGGCCTCAATACCGTTAAGATTTTTTGCCTTATAAGACTGAAGACTCTTTAATGATAAGTCATGACCGTAAAGCGCGAAGTCAGGCATTTTCGACGCCGCAGCATCAAACGCAGCATCATGATAGTGAGCGCATAAAATTTCATTGCCATGAAAGCTTTTTATGACCGCATCCTGATATACCTCTGCGCGGCCAGCGTGCTTGCTGACGACCTTAAAATTGTCATGGTTCCCAAGGGTGAATACCACCGTTTCAGCAGCGCTTTGATTTACAATCCGCATGAGCTTTATGACCGCTTTCTCATAGCTGTCCAGCAGGCTCGGACGATTTTCAAGCTTCAAATCATCCGCAAGGTCCCCGGTGTGAATGATAACATTGGGCTTCAAAATGTCCAGGAGCCGCTTTAATTCTGGATAGAAGGAACGTGGCGTATCGGAAATATGAAGGACGGTCGGACCTTTCGCGTGGAGGGCTGCTTGATCGATACTCACATGCCCCATCATCTGCCACAGCAGCTTCTTGATCGTCTTCATCACATCCCTCCAAACCCGGATCCCCCCGGAATTATCTAACGGTTCTTACCTTACACTATAGTATCACTTATGAGGATGCTTGATGTAGGTTGAAAGACCATCGGCAGCGCTTCTTTGAGCTTTAAGCTTTTAGAAACATTTTATACCGATGGTCACCACGCCCCAACCTCCCACGCTACACCCACCCCACCATTCTCAAGCCTGTGATCACAACGATTAAAACGCTGGACGTCACCAGCACGTAAAGCCCATTCCATTCCAGACCAACCTGAAGGGGAGACCGGGACGACACCCCGGACAACGTGATCACCGTTGCAGAGGTCGGCGACAGCGTGATCCCCATAGACCAGCTGATCCCCAGCAGAAGGGCAATGTAGGTTGACGTCACGCCAAAATCAGAACCCTGAATGGTTCCGCCAATAATCGTAATGGGGATAATAGGGTGAACGCCAAGGGCCGACAAGACGACAATGCCAAAAACCACGACGACCGCCAGTAAAAAAGCACTGTCCCCCACGAGCCTTGAAAGGGCTACAGGTATGTAATTCCCAAGCTCTGAAAAGGTGATGCTGCTTGCAAGCATCCCGGCACCTACAAACAAGACGATCTCATTGCTCAGCTTCGTCAAACGGTTCTTGAAGTAGGATGTCTTGATGTCATGGATCAAAACCGGCAGCCGGCCAATGAGCCCCATCCAAAGAAAAGGAAAGGTCAGCGCCGCCATGGATACCACAATGACGGTTTGGATGCCTGTCACTACTGAGATTACAGCAATAGCTGCAATCAGAACGACACTGAACGCGCCAAGCTCAATAATCTTGTTCAGCTTCGAGCCGCCCTCCAAATGATCCATTGAATGGTCCATTGAATGATCCATTAAATGCGCTTTCGTGTCCTCAGGCAGCACGTGCTTCAGAGCTCCGGATTCATTCTCCTTAAACTTGGTCATGGCATAGCCAATAATGCCGCTAATCACACCGCACAGAATCCCCAGCGGCGCAAACCGCCCCCAATTGGCCCCTGATACCTGGATCACCAGGGCAACAGCGGCCGTCGTTGGCGCCCAGATCGCACACGTGGCGAAGCCCCTGCTGATCGCTGAGCTCATCAGCTTCTTGTTGCGGCTGATCTCACTGGCCTGAACGATTTGATAAACCAAAGGCACGACCGCGAGGTTCACGAGCACCCCGACAAAGGCGGAGGTAAAGCTCACCATGACATAATAACGCCGGTTCGTATAAACATATCTCCTGAAAAAATCCTGCAGCGCCGGATAATAGCCCCCATGCCGGATGGGGATGCTCAAAATGGGCACCATGGTAAACAGCGCCACCAGGTACAGGTTGCCCGTGAGCGCCTGCTTCCAGACGCTGAGCGGTGCCCGGTACAGGAGAAACAGCACTGCGCTGAGACCCAGGGAAGCGTAGCCAATCACTCTGGAAATGCCTGAAATGGCTGGCAAGCTGAGCAGCATGACTGCAATCATAAGCACGAAGCACAGCTCATTTACCAGCTCGGATTTTAAGAATAAGTTGCTCAAATACAAAAGTGAAAGGCCAAAAGTACTTAAGCTGCGGGTGCGTGTAATAATCTCGGTCATGATGCCCTCCCCTCTGTATGTCTTACCTTTTGAATAACGGCCAACTGTTCGCTGCGGTTTTTCCCCTTCAGGAAAATTAGAGATGCTCTTTGCAAGAAATTTTTTCCACTTCCAGCTTAAACACGCAAACAGAATTCAGCATGGCCTCGGAGAAGCTCCATTGGCTTTTTCCCGTGGTCTGCAGCATAATCTGACGCAACGCGGCTTCTTTTTCCATATTGTCTGTAACAAAGCTGATGGTGCCGCTTCCAATTACACTCTTGAAACGGGCGGAGTGACTGCAAGCCTGCGCATGCGCGACCAGCTCATAGGCCGTATCCATCTCAAAGCCGACTTTGGGACCCCGGGCAATCAGATCGATTTTGCGGCCTTCCCGTGCGCTATGGAAATAGAGGGTGCGATTCTCTCCTTCGGACACATAACCAAAGCTCAGCGGAACTATGTAAACTTCGCCATTGTCATTAAACCCGACCCGGCAACAGAAGCAGGCGCGCACTATTTCATCCATTGTTTTGGTGTCCTTAATTTCTCTGTCTTTTCGTCTCATTAAAAAAGCCTCCACCGCTGACCTATATTGGGTTATAAGACGACCATCGGCAAAATCCCTAAAAGCACAGGACGCTGCCGATGGTCTTGCTATTTCAATCCGAGGTTACTCAACCTCACACCCTGAGCGCACCGCGAAACCCTCTGGAGGCATAGTAAGACTCCGCACCATTATGGTACACAAAAACCGCATCATAGCGGCGGTCACAAAAGAGTGCGCCCCCGAGCGTTCTGATCTCGTCCGGCGTTTTCACCCAGCTGGACGTTTTAGTATCAAAGCTTCCAACGGTCTGCAGGTGCCGGTATTGTTCCTCCGTTAGAATCTCAATCCCCATGTCCTCCGCCATACCTAAAGCGCTGTCTTGCGGTTTATTTTCTTTCCTTGACTCGAGCGCTTCACGGTCATAGCAGACGCTTCTGCGACCCTTGGGGCTTTCCGCTGAGCAGTCATAAAAAATGAATTCACCGGTTTGTTGATCACCGCTGATCACATCCGGTTCACCGCCGGTTCTTTCCATTTCGTAAAGCGACCAAAGCTTCTCTTCATTTTTTTCAAGCTTTTCTTGTACCGGAGCCCATTCAAGCCCCTGATGACGGTGCCTGTTTTTCTCAAAACGGCTTTTCAATAAGCTGAGTAATTCTGCGCGCTGTTCTGGTGACAATTTCGCTTTTTCTTTTTTCAACAAAACCCGCTCCTTCTTATAGCTTATACAATTTGATTTTGGTGCGCCGCCTATCCCCTTTTCAGGTAGGCCGTTATGCAGTGAATCGCGCCGCGGCCTTTAAGGATTTCTGACACATCCACGGGAATAACCTTGATGCCGTTGTCTTCCAGCAGCGCCTGCGTCCTCGGATTTCCCTCAGGCATCACCACCAGCCCTGGCTCCAGTGCGACAAAATTGCACGCGAAGGTGGAGCGCACTTCCGTGGTCGACTGCGCTTCAAGTATTTTGTACCCTTTCTTTTTCAGCACATTCAGCACGTCATAAGGCACCTGCGAGGCATGGACCAGCACCGCGTCATGACTCGCGGTGTTCATCAGGCCGTCTATATGAATGTTGCTGTAGGGCTGCTGCATGTGCAGTATATTGGAGACGCCCATTCTGCGGAGCTCTTCAGCCACCTGGTCATAGCCGCTGCGGTTGCATCTGCTGCCTGTCGAGATCACGCAAGTCTCACGGTCCACCCACATGGCATTGGCACCTTCGAAGATTCCGTCACCATTTATGGTCTTAATAATGGGAACCCCCAATTTTGCCAGGGCCTGGGCGACATACCGCTCTTCTCCGCGGCGCGCAGACATGCCTGGCCGTGAAATTATGGCACCTTCAGGTGTCATGAGCATCAAATCTCTGCAAAAAACGGCATTGGGGCGGTCTTCCCTTTGCTCTTCCACATAATGAACCGCGACGCCATGGTCTCTGTAAATGTTGGCAACCGCATCATGCTGCATGCGCATTAACTCAATGTCGACAGGCGCTTCCGAAAAGCGGACCTCTTTGGCATCAAATTTCTCGATCTCCTTGCCCGGGCGCCGCATCAGCACTGCCCTCAGCTTGTCCACTTCCGAGGAAACGCCCCAGTCCCCCCAGTATTCCTGCATATCGTCAATAAACTGAGTCTCCTTTGGGAACCATTTTTCTCCGGGTATTGCGTCAATGTCCATAGTCTTCATGCCAGCGACCTCCTGATGTTTCATCTGGTTTCATTATATCGTAAATTTGTCTGGCCAGGTGTTCGTGTTAAGTTGAAATAATAAAGCCGGTCAAAGATTTTTTCTGCCGATGGTCTCCCAACTACAATATATTTTTATTGTAAATCAACTTCAGGCACAGGCTACAAAACTTTGTACAAATTTGGAGCAACACAAAGAAAAGGCCTTACAGCCCGCGAGCAAGCCCATATCTGAACCTGCCCCCAACCTGCAAAGCCTTTCCTCGCCCCTTACCAGCCTTTTACAACCGCAAGGGCTTCATCTCCAAGCTGATTCTTGCTATAAGCTTTGACCGCCCCTTCCACAATGTCGACAGCCTTTTCCGCTGTAGCTGCATCCAATATCAAAGGCGGCTGAATCCTCAGCACATTCGAGGATAGAAACAGCATCAGCAGACCCTTCTGAAAGCACTCATAAGTAATTTTGACTGCCGCTTCAGGATCCGGAGTTTTCAGCTCTCTGTCAGCTAATAATTCAACGCCAATCGACAGACCTCTTCCCCGCACATCCCCAATGACTTGATAGTCCTTCATCAGCGCTCTGAATCGACTTTTCAAAAAATCTCCCATCATTTTGGCATTTTCAATCAAGCGCTCTTCCTCAATCGTTTCAATGGTTGCAAGGGCAGCCGCAGCTGCAACAGCGTTTCCCTGAAGCGTGAACAAATGCGCCGGCATTTCCAGCGCATTGGAAATCTCTTCCCTTGCAACAACGGCACTGATGGGAAGACCAGAGCCCAGCGCTTTACCCATAACCACAATATCTGGCTCGAGATTGAAATGTTCAAATGAAAACCAGCGCCCGGTCCTGCCCATACCTTGCTGCACCTCATCCGCGATCAGCAAGATGCCATGCTTTCTGCAGAATCGCTGGAGTGCTGTCATATAAGCCTCCGGCGGTTCAATAAATCCCATATCCCCTGCGATGGGTTCAATGAGAATTGCTGCCGTTTCTTCCGGTACAATGTAAGTCGAAAAAGCCTCTTCCAACATGGAAAAACAAGCGAGTCCACAAGTGGAACGCGCGTGCTCCAAAGAGCACCGGAAGCAATTCGGATATGGAAGGTGCTGAAACCCAGGGAGCAAGGGACCAATGCCGCGTCGCATTTCGTGGCAAATAGCGCTCGCAGAAAGCGCGCCAAAGGTCGAGCCATGATAGGCGCCCATAAAGCTTACAATGCCTGGGCGTTTCGTATAAGCTCGGGCAAGCTTGATCGCACCATCTATGGCGTCTGAACCCGAGTGCCCAAAGCTGACCTTCTTTTTATAATCCCCTGGAACGATCCTACAAATGGCCTCGGCCAGTTTAACCTGAGGCTCGGCATAGAGATAGTCGCAGGAAAAGTGAATGTACTGATCCAGTTGTGCCTTGATGGCCTTTAGAACCCTTGGATGGCTATGGCCTGTGTTCAGCACCGCTGCACTGCTTGAGAAGTCAATATAGTCATTCCCATCCAAATCAGTAAAGCAGCTTCCCTTTCCACTTTGGATGACCATCGGAAAATAACGGGCTCTTGAAGCCCCGCAAATCACTTGATCATCTCTTGAGACAACCCGGGAAGAATTGTACAGGTTCAGCGCCACACCGCCGCCTCCTTTCCTACAGCATCAGCGCACCAACTATACCAAAGATCACGAGCGGCACGTTGTAGGCCACAAAGGTTGGGACACAAGTATCCCAGATATGATCGTGCTGACCGTCTGCATTGAGACCCGCGGTTGGCCCCAAGGTCGTATCCGAAGCCGGGGAACCCGCATCACCAAGCGCCGCAGCCGTCGCGATCAATAGAATGGTCGCTTTTGGACTGAACCCCAGTGCCATAGCCAGTGGAACATAAATAACCGCCAGAATTGGCACGGTGCCAAAGGAAGTCCCAATACCCATTGTAATTAAAAGTCCAAGCAAAATCATGACAGTCGCAGCAACGAGCTTACTGCCGCCCATCATCGCAGCAGAGGCCGTGATCAGGGATTCAACACCACCCGTTGCCCTCATGACAGCCGCATAACCAGATGCAACCAGCATGACAAAGGCAATAAAACCCATCATGCGAATACCACCATCGATCATATCACTGACGTCGCTCCATTTAATTGCCCGCGTCACGACCATGATGGCGAGACCGACAATCGCGCCGAGCGGCAGCGAGCCAAGGGTCAGCTGAACCACCAGAGCCGACGCGCCCGCCAACAGCGTAATATAGTGAACTGCCGTTACCTTGTGTTCTTTTTCGGCAATGTCGAAATTGACATCATCAATGCCTGCCACATCTTTGTACACTCTTTGCTTTCTGTAGAAAAACATTGCGAACACGAAGCCCGTCAGCATGGCAAGACCTGCGACCCAGTTCGACTTCCAGATCATCTCCATAGTGACTTCCATCCCGCTTGCAGCCATCTGATCCTTGATAATGCCATGGTAAATGATGCCGTAGCCAACAGGCAAAGTAATATAAGGTGCCTTAAGGCCAAACGCAAGTGCAGCGGCGGCTGCGCGGCGATCCAGCTTTAGCTTGTTCATCAGTGGAAGCAGCGGTGGAATTAAAATTGGAATAAATGCGATATGTACCGGTATTACCGTGCCGGATAAAGCAGCGACCACCGCGAGAATGATCAACAAGACAAGTTTCTTCCCTTTGATCCATTTGGCAATCATCAATGTCAGCGCCTCAGCTGCCCGCGTCTTGTGAATAGCTGCAGCAAGCGCACCTAAGAGCACATAGCTGAGCGCCGTCTGTGCGTTCCCACCCATACCGCCTACCAAAGCGTCCATGGTCTCCCCCAGCGACATGCCGGCAACGGTACCTCCCACCAGCGCCGCAATGATTAACGATAGGATGACGTTGAGTTTGAGAAGACATAAGACGGTCATGACCACTACCGAGATCACAACAGGATTAAATAAAACCTCCATAATTTCCCTCCTATTTATGCCATTCGATCAAAGCATTGTTTACTCGATTCAAGTTCTCCAGACCACTCACTGTCTAATTCAGCAAACCTGATCCACCCCATTCTTTTCGATAGTTTTCAGCGAGCCTCTGCAGTCGTATTAAGTAGTAATGCAAATTAGATGCCACATTGTTTCACTTCAATTCAAACCCTTGAAATGACAGCAACCAGTGACTTTGTACGCCTCTTCCCGACTCAAAGACAACCAAAAACCCGACCCTAAACGACGGCTTCCTGCTCGTTTTGGGTCGGGTTGTCTATTTTTTATGCGCTATGTGTCTATTTGTTATGCATTTCGCATATTTTGTATGCACACCTACACTCTTGTTCTCGTTATATTCAGCTTTTTCATTCTCGATGCCAAGCTCTGCCGTATAATGCCTAAGCGTCTGGCCGCAGCGGAAAGATTCCATCCGGTGGCCTCCAGCGCTTCAAAAATACACTGGGCTTCAACGGCTCTCAACTTATCATTGAGTGACAGATTATTTGATGACGGTTCTTTGTCCCGATCCAATGTATAACGAGGTACCTTACCGAGAAGCATGGACAAATGCGGCGGCAAATTTTCGAGCTTTAACATGCTTTGGTCTTCCGTGGCGCGCAGCACAAGGTTTTCTATGACATGCTCCAGCTCCCGCACATTCCCCGGCCATCTGTATGAAAGCAGCAGATCCTTCAGCTCCGGCGACAGTCCCTTGACCTTTCGGTTCATGGCATCACTGCTTTTTTGGATGAAGTGATCCGCCAATCCCAGAATTTCGCTGCGTCTGTGCCTCAGCGGTGGAATATACAGACTAAGCGATGCAATCCTGTAATACAGATCCTTCCTCAGTCTTCCGGATTCTATGAGGTCATAGGGGTCTTCGTTAACGGCGCACATTATTCTGCACCGTACCGGAACCATCACTGTGCCGCCCACTCTGTTGAAGCGCCGCTCCTGGATGACCCTAAGAAGCTTTGCCTGCATTGCGACTGGCATAGAATTCAACTCATCCAGGAATATGGTCCCCTCGCCTGCTTCCTCAAAGATCCCGCTGCGATCCACCGCACCTGTAAAAGCCCCTTTTACCGTGCCAAACAAAATCCCCTCCAGCAAGTTTTCCGGAATCGCCGCACAGTTAATAGCGAGAAACGGCGCCTTGTTTTTCTTCCCATAATTATGGATACTCTGTGCATAGACTTCTTTCCCTGTTCCCGTCTCCCCTGCGATCAAGATGTTGTGCGCCATCCAGGCAAGCGTCTGCGCCTCATGGATCAACTGCTTCGTCACCTGGCTGTCCCCCACAATGTCAGAAAAAGTGAAGCGGGTGCCATTCCCATGCAGCGTTTCCTTTTCCTGCCCCTTAGGCAGCGCTTGAAAAAACTGACGTTTGAGCTCAATAGTCTCCTCTAACAGGGCATGCAGCTTAGTCTCATTCTTGCTGACAGAAAAGACCCCAATCCGCCGTCCATTCTCAACCACCGGATAAGTGCTGTAGGACACATATTTGGGCGTTCCATTCTTATAAGCATGCGCTTTGTATTTGTCGAGAATGGGTTTTCCTGACTCCAGAACAGTCTGATGCTCAGAATGATCACTCGTGCCATACTGATATGCCTCCCAAAGATACTTGCCCACCATATTACTGGCATCATGATCCTCGAGCTGCTCCTGCGCAGGGTTGTACGCCACAATTTTTCCCGCGGCATCACTGATGACGATTCCGTCATGGACAGATGCAATGATCTTCTGATAGATTTTGAGCTGATCCAGTGTGTCCATACCCCCACCTCCTGAACAGATATTTTGCCGATGGTCGCCTCCGGCCATCCCCCTCAGTATAGCAAAGATTCTCGAAAATCACCAAATGCATCGCTGAATTTGAGTCATTTGATCCTCTCAAAAGGGTAAGAATAAAGCAATCATTTGAAAGGAGATGAGAAGATGAAACGCTGTCTGATATTCCTGTTGCTGCTCCTCGTGATCTCTCCCTACCCCTCCATCTCCGGTGAGGTTGTCTTTGGAGATGAGCGCCTTGTTTTCGATACTGTCGTGGGATACGATCTGAACGAAACTGGTGCAGAGGTGCTTCAGCTCTACTATGCCAATGACTTGTTGGTTCTGGCCACCTTTGATGAAGGCGCCGACGGTACCCCAGAGAACCTCCTGCGCTATGGTGATGATGATACCCTCATGGCGGCTCATCGAGATACCACGGGGGATGGCAAGCCAGACCTTCTTTATAGTGTGAATTTCGATGGCACGCGGACACCCATAACCTCCGGCACCGCGTTTTCACCGCTCCAAAAGATAGCGGTCGCAGGAGGTGTGCTCCTGCTCATAATGCTGCTTATTTTCCTGCTTCGAAGAAAAAGAACAGCCGCCCTTCTCCTCATCTGTTCCCTGACAGCGACTGCCCTGCCTTGGTCATCAGCCGAGGGCATTACGGATGAGGACTGCAACATAAATGAATCGGCCTTTAATATGGACTGGCTCAAATATTCGGATATTGACGACCGGATTGAACTGATCTCCAGAAGTCCTGAAGCTCAGGAGGTCGTACGGTTTTCGGATCAGATCCGCGAGCATTACGAAGCCATGTACCGACTGACCGAGGCTCTCACACTCGAGGAATATAAACGGCAGGAGGCAAAAAACACCAAAAATCTCCTGGTCCGAAATCTAAAAAACAATTATCTGAAAGCCTTTATGAGACTTTCCTATGTTACTTACGAAACGATCAAGATGGCGCGCGGCAATAAAGATGCCGTGAAAAAAATACTGGATACCAGCACCGCAGGCGTGCAGATCCTGACGAGCTCCTACAAGATTTTCAAGAGTCTTACACCGCCCGAAGCTACAACTGGTGCGAAAAGCGCCTCAGATCGCGCCTCTGGCATTGCAAACTCCGCTGTTCTGGAGCTTTTCGATAGTGGCTTCACCGCCAAGGATGTCACCGTCAACCTGATCAACGATCTGCAAAAGGAAACCTTTGATGTGGTGAAGACCGTAGACAATTGGGACGACCCCAACCTATCAGAGGCTGATTTCCAGCTTCTGCGCGACCAACAGCTGCGCAATAAAACTTTTGATGCACTGATCGCCACCCTCGATAAAAATATTGAAGAAATTCGCGATGAGATTTCCTTCCACGAGGAAGCGGTCCAACTGGCTGAAAGCGATTATCAGACTTCACTTGCCGCCGAAAAAGAACGCGTACGACAGATGCTCATTGAGGACTGCAAAAGACAGAAGGAACGTGATGAGGACAGCCAGGAAACTGGAGAAGCATCCATAACACCTCCATCAACAGCTGTTGATGAAACCATTGGAAAAGTACCCACAACACAACAGCTCGCCGGCTTCTACAACGCTGTTAGCGACGCATGGGTCTCAGATCCCGAGAACGGTGTCCAAAACATTTCCGGTGTCAGCACGACAGAGTTGCGTTTCGAAGGTGAGAAAACATTAACCTTCGTGGATTTCACCAGCGATACGCTCACAGGCGTCCCTTATGATCCTGAAACCGGCCACTTTGAGCTTACGAGTTCGAATCACGACATCACCTACACCCTCTCTGGCCGAGCCTTCTTCGATGGACCAAACATTGCCCTTGAAATGGTCATAGACGGCGGTGATGGCGCGATCGCCTTCCATTTTGACGTACATGCCACGAAGCATTCGGGCACTCCACTAACCAACGGTATCCCTCCGCTTGATGCCCTGCCCGGTCTATATAGCATGAACGCCCAGACCGTTGATACCCGTGATGGTGAGGCAGAGCGAAATAACCAAACCCTCGAAATCTACGTGGAATTCGTGAATGGTCACGTGGTCTTCGGTGATTCGGCGGGATTTTTCACTCGGACCCCCATCCCGTATAACGCCACTTCTGGCACCTTCTCCTATCAAGAAACCTTTGAAGATGTGACTTTGGAAATCAGTGGACAGGCCTATGTCGTAGACGGTATCCTGCGCATTGAGATGCATTCACTTCAGACAGAGCCCGAGGGAACATTTGAAGGGCAGTACGTAATGGAGAAGTTTGAATGATTGCCGAACATTATCCTTTTATGCATTCTCATCTCAATTACTCACTTACATATGAACTGTTTCAACCTTGTTCTCAGTAGTCAATTATGTCAGGTATTATTTACCATCTGCGTTGAAAGCAAAAGAGTCTGGATAATCAGCTGTTTCTGATTTCCAGACTCTTTTAATGGCACATTAAATCGCATTATGCAACATGTTAATAGACTCAGATAATTGTGATGCCGGAATTTGGCCCGGGGCGGAGCCTTGGCCAACGGTGCCGAAAGTCATTGCCGAGCCAAAGAACTCACCGGCTATCCGGCTGATCACACCTTTGGAGGACATGGACATAGTGATGATGGGACGATCCGCATAGCGCTCTGACATTTCACGGGTAGCGTCCAGAAGTGTAATGACATCAGACATTGTCTCAGGCATCACCGCAATTTTTGGAATATCCGCACCCATGTCTTGCATTTTCCTTAATCTGCTTAGCAGCTCCTCTTTACAAGGTGTCTTGAAGAAGTCGTGATTTGAGCCTATGATAACAACACCGGTTTTATGAAGATTCTCGATGAGTGTTAAAACAAAGGCATCCCCAGAAAATATCTCAACATCTATCAACTCAATTAAGCCACTCTGAGAGGCTGTGAGATTCAACGCGGCATAGTTCTCCAGCGAAATTTCCCGCTCGCCGCCTTCTTTTTTCGTTCTGAAGGTAAAAAGGATGGGTGTCTCTTCAAGGACTTGACGGAGCGCTTGAAGCGCTTCGAGTACTTTGGCTGCGTTAAAGACCTCATCGTAAAAATCTACTCGCCATTCCACGACATCCATTGGGTGATTCTTGAGCGCTATAGCCTTTTGAATGATGGCTTCTTTGGTTCTTTCAACAATCGGCACAATGATTTTGGGAGCGCCTTCTCCGATGCAGATGCCTTTTACTTTAATTACCTTACTCATGTCAGACCTCCGTATATACCTATAGCGCAGTTAACAGCGCAGTTCTATAACGCCTCAATGTCGGCGCCGACGTTGTTCATAACTTCGAGGAAGTTCGGGAAGGAGACCCCAACACATTCAATCTCATTGACAACTGTTTCGCCTTTAGCCACAAGGCCGGCCATCATGAGTGCCATTGCGACCCTGTGGTCGTCGTGGCTCTCAACCTCGGCGCCGACAAAGCCTTTGCCGCCTTTGATAATGACCTTATCCTCTTCTGAATCAATTTGAACACCCATTTTCCGCAGTTCGTTCTGCATCACGGCGACTCGGTCAGTTTCCTTGAGCCGAACCACTTCCAAGCCGGTAAGGGTCATTTCACCATCGGCATAAGCACCGATTACTGAGAGGGCGGGCAGAGTATCTGGTATATTTTTGCAGTCGACATGCACGCCGTGGAGCCGCTTGCCGCCTTTGATAAGGATTCTGCCGTTTACTTCGTCCTTGGTGATATCTGCGCCCATGCGGATCAGAATATCAACAATTTCCTTGTCGCCTTGAACGTCGTTAAAGTCAACGCCTTCGATGGTCATCTCTGACTTGGTCATGACAGCGCCGATCAGTGGGAACGCGACGCCGGACCAGTCGCTTGGGATGGCACGGTTGACGGGTTGATAGGTCTGCGGGCCATGAACGACGTATTTCATAAATGCGTCGTCGTGCTCTACTCTGACGCCTTGGCCTTCCATCCAGTCCAAGGTCATTTTCACATAGGAGACTTCCATTGGATATTTGACATGGACGGTTGTAGTCCCTTCCAGCATTGCCGCTGACAATAGCACTCCAGATACCTGCGGGGAAATCTTGCCTTCAAGATAAATGTCTCCGGCTTTCATTGGGCCAGTAATGACAACTGGCGGCGCGTCGATGCCCGGTCGAGCGATAAAGGCTTCCGCATCCGTTTGATCTAGTGATTCAATCAAAGTCTTGATTGGTCGTCTGCGGATTTGGGCGTCTCCTGTAATGATAGTGGAGCCTTTAATGGTTGCCGCCATGGAGCAGGCAATATAAGTTGTAGTGCCTGAATTGCCGCAGTCGATGACGTTATCCGGCAGTTTCAGCTTGCCGTTTGTACCGCTGATGATCCAGGCGTCTTTCTGCATTTCACACTCAGCACCGAAGGCCTGGGCCACACTTAAAGCGCTTTTGCAGTCCGCGCTGGTTAAAGGATTTTGGATGATAGATTTTCCGTTTGCCATGGCTGCGATCATGACCGCTCGAATGGTGTGGCTTTTTGAACCCGGTACCATAACGCTGCCTGATAGTTTTTGATTTCTCACTTTTGCTTGCATATTGAACGCTCCTAACCCAAATGGATTTCTTTGACTGATTAATTATAGAATAGTCTTGATTATCAATAACTTCCAATATATAATTTTTTATATATTGTTGACTTTAAACTCATGTATAAGGGAGGGGTATCTATGGAACTGCTCCAACTCAGATATTTCAAATTGATTGCTGAGGAAGAAAACATGACAAAGGTGGCGGAAAAGCTCCACATTTCTCAGTCGGCGCTGAGCAAAACCATTCGTACGCTTGAAGCCGATTTGGGATATAAGTTGTTTGATAGAGTTGGAAGAAATATCATTTTAAACGAAAACGGGAAAATTTTTCTAAAATACGTTAAAAGAAACTTCCAATCATTGGAAGATGCCCAAAAGGAACTGCATGATTTTAATACAATTGTACAAAACGAAATCACGCTTTGTGTCCAAGCCGGTCTCAGCATGCTGCCGGACATCATTTCAGGGTTTAACAGGAAACATCCGGACATCAAGTTCAACATCACTCAAAAGCAGCTCTTAAATGATTTGACTATAAGCAAATATGATTTTATTATCGCGGTTGCTGATATTGATGAAATACCAGGGAAAAACACAATTACTTTGCTGGAGGAAGAACTACAGCTTGCCTGCGCCCTCACCCATCCCCTTGCTGCCCGTAAGTCTGTTGATCTCAGCGAAGTGGCGGTGGAACCGTTTATCAGCCTGCCTTCTTATACAAAGCTCAGGCATACGACGGATTATTACTGTCAGCAGGCGGGCTTCAAGCCTTCAATTTTGCTGGAATGCTATGACTCCAACACCATTCTTGAGCTGGTCAAGAATGGCATGGGCATTTGTTTTCTGCCAAAATACACTTGGAAACAGATCAACTACGAAGGCATTGCCATTGTCAATATTTCAGAGCCTAAGTGCTCGAGACGTATAATCCTGACTTGGGATGCGGATCATTATATTACGAAATCCGCGGAATGCTTTCGCGATTATATTGTCGACTTTTTCAATCACGTGAGCCAAAGCAAGCAATAAAAAAGCCAACGGCCAGATCATTGAAAATGGCCTGAGATGAATTGACCGTTGGAAGGTTGGGTGTGGGATCGGCGATATTCATATGCCAATACTAATGTCTCTACGCTCAAAGCTTGGGATTCCGAGGTTCGAAATTCTCTGTCTGGAAAATCCACGCCCTCTAAATCTCAAAATTCCTAAATCCTAAGCTAATTTACCTCAGCTTACTTCCCGCGCGCCCTAAGGTTTGCTGTGAATTGCTTCACTTGCGGGATATTGGTGACAATCACCAGAATAGTGGCTGTCAGAAGAAATATCGTGATGGGCTTGCCGAACATGGACAGGAGCATATGGTCTGTAGAGGAAGCCAGGGAAACGGACCGTCTGAAGTTGGCGTCCATCATACTGCCAAGAACGATGGCCAGAATCATGGGGGCTGTTGGGTACTCTCTCAGGTTCATGACAAATCCAATGAGACCGAAGACAAACATTAGAATGACATCGAAAAGACGGTTGTTCGTCGCGAAAGAACCAACAACGCTCAGTACTGCGACCATCGGTAATAGAATGTTTTTAGGGACGGAAATCACTTTGCTGATTTTCGGTCCAACGATCCAGGCGAGAACCAACAGGGCAATGCAGCCAATGAAACCACCGGCCAAAATCGCGCTGAACATTTCGGGGCTTTCGATCAGGAACATTGGGCCCGGCTTGAGCCCGTGGATGTAGAAGACGGAGAGCAAAATGGCTGTGACCGCATCCCCCGGTACCGCCAGGGTCAGCATTGGGATCAACGCGCCACCTATGCACGCGTTGTTCGCGGATTCGCTGGCGACAATGCCCTCCACGGCACCTTCGCCAAATGGCGTTTCAGGATTCTTGACGATCCGCTTGGCCTCATTGTAGGCAATGAATGCAGCAACTGGGCCGCCCGCGCCAGGAAGAGCGCCAATAATGGTGCCGATGGTCGAGGTATACATTGAGAGTTTCCAATGTTTCAGCAGGTTTTTAAGCTTCACCTTGGATTTGTCCACCTGCATGACAATTTGCTGAAAATTATTGGTGTAGACCACACTTAAGACTTCTGAAAATCCAAAAAGTCCTATGAGTGCCGGTACGACGGCGATTCCGGATTGCAAATTATAGATGCCCATGACCATTCTCGGAGTGCCTACAATGGGATCAAGACCGATCATACTGACGACAAGGCCAAATGCCGCGCTGAGCAAGCCTTTGGTATAGTTTTTCGAGGTGACGGCGCCTACTGTTGCGAGTCCAAACAAAGCCAGCAGAAAATAGTCCATGGGTGTAAATTTCAAAGCGATATTGGAAACAGGCTTTGCAATAACCATCAAAGCAATTAATCCGAACGCGCTGCCTATGAAGGAATACATGGAGGCGAAGGACAAGGCCACATGGGACTTGTTTTTAATGGCCAGAGGGTGGCCGTCCAAGGTCGTGACGACGGAAGATGGCGCTCCAGGAATATTGATCAGGATCGCGGAGATCGCACCTGAATATACACCGACCACGTAAACTCCCATGATGGTTGCCAAGGCATCCACGGTGTTCCAGCTGTAGGTAATCGAAACCAAAAGCGCTGTAGCCATGGAAACAGACAGGCCAGGAATCGATCCTACAAACAATCCGGCGACGGCGCCCATAAATACAAAGACAACAAACCTTATATCAATAACCGAAAATATTCCTAAAATTGTATCCATCTCTATCACTCCTTAAGGCAGCAAAACGTGCAGCAGCGATCTGAACGCTATGCTGATAAACAACGTTGACAGGACAGGGGTTAAAACCAGAACAGATGCTTTACGCACGCCCAGATACCACATCAGGACAACCAGGAGCAAGATGGTGGCAACCTCGAAAATTGAAAGGGTGATGGCCAGGGAATAAATCATAATGGTCACTATTGGAATCTTGACGAGAGATAACACGGCATAATAAATTGAAATAATTGCGAATACAATCGCGACACCTTTGAGATTCGTCTTTTTCCGGACATCGCCAACTTCAGCAGCACCCTCAAACCCAGTTTCAAGTTTAACTCTTCTCAATGACTGAAGGATCAGCGCAACTGACAGAAATCCAATCATGAAAGAAACAATTAACGGAAAGAGAGATGGCGATTGCGCCCAATCCTTGTTGAAGCCTGCGTTGAAGGAAATGATGGCATAGGCGAAAAGGCCCAGGGCAACCACCAGAAAAACAATGCCATCTATGAGGTTCGCCCGACTTTTAGTCATTTTAATCATTTTGAAAATCCTTTCTGTTCCCAACCGAAAGATATAAGCAGCGCACATATGCTCGCATATGTGCGCTATTCTGTTATTCGATTCTTGGGATATTGAAGCTCTCAGGACTATTTTTCGCGACGCCATTGTCATACTGGAGCCAGCAAATCATAGACTCCCAATCTGCGTAAAACTGCTTCATTGACGCTTCGTCTGTATATTTTTCGTAAAGCTTGTCCGCGCCATTGCCCTCGACAAACGTATTCCATTCTTCTTCCTGGAATGAAGCATTGACCTCTTCTCTAAGAATTTGAACGATTTCATCCGGCGTACCTACTTTGACCAGCATAGAAAGCGGTGTCAAAGGAATATCCAGATAGCTTTCAGCTTCAGGCATCGCCTCTGTAAAGGCAGGAATATCCGGGTACTTTTCAAGCCTGTCGTTCGCAAATATCGCAAGAACTTTTACATCGCCACTGGTCATATAGCTAGTGACAGAGGACAGATTGGCATTCGTAAAGTCAACTTGATCGCCGAGTACACCAAGAAGTGCATTGTTGCCGCTGTCAAAACCGGTCATAGCCACATCATATCCGAGCGCTTTAAGAATCAGACCCTGATTGTGGCCGCTGCCCCCTGGTCCGGAGTGAGACATGGTCACTTTGCCGGGCTTCTCTTTGATCGCTTGCAGCAACTCTTCAATCGTATTGTATTTTGAATTCTTGGAAACAACAACGACCTTTGGATCGTTGACAACCGGAGAGATTGGCGTAAAGTCATTATAGGACAACTCACTGGTGCCCATGGTGCGGTAGGTGCCAATAGTCTCTGCTGAGAAAAATATGGTGTAGCCATCTGCTGGAGCGTCATAGACAAATTTGGTGCCTATGGATCCGGACGCGCCGCTCATATTGTTGACGGTAATCGGAACGCCCAGCTTTTTCTCCAGCTGAACCGCCAGCATTCTTCCATAGGTGTCGGTGGATCCGCCCGGTGCATAAGGGACGATCATGGTAATAGCTTTTGTTGGATAGTCGACCTTGGCCGGTTCGTTTGCCGGTGCTTCATTTGGATTGTTCGTGGTCACACTGCATCCAAAAGCGAAAAGGCTCAGCGCCGCAGCGAGGGTAATTCCAAGTAAGGACTTAATGAATGATGTTTTCATAAATTTCCTCCTATCAAAAGTGGATGACCGTTGTTTCTGATCTCAATTTATCATCAAGCATTGTGAATGTCTAATACATGATATCTCATGTATTATGAACCTACAGGTCATCATTTCAGAGGCTTGTTGATATTGCTGATCTCTATCGCTGTTTAGGGTAGCCTCGTGATAGATTATCCCTCTTAGATTTGTTTGATGCTTTCGCAATTTTCTGATATTCGGCGCCAGGGAAAGACGCGGTAATTTTTGCCGATGGTCTCCTCCGGCCATCTCCCTCAGTATCGCAGAGATTTTTGAGGAGTACCAAAGGGTTGGTAGATAGCCGATATTATTTCAAACAGGAAATCCCCATTATCACATTGTGATAATGGGGATTTCTGTACCTTCTGAAATTCTCAACTAAACTCATGTATACAATAGTTTAAATTGGCCTTACTGAACTGTTTCATCAAAGAGATAAATTATAAAACTCCCCTATAACCCAAACAATCCCGGCAAAAACAGCGTAATCTGAGGAACAAACGTCACAAGGATCAGCGCAACTATCAGTGCCAATAAAAATGGCCAAATGGACTTCACAAGCGCTTCGAATTTCATCCCAGTGATCCCGCATGCCACAAACAAATTTGAGCCCACCGGCGGGGTTATAAATCCTACGGACAAATTGAAAATCATCATGATTCCAAAGTGATAGACATTAATCCCGTATTGGGCAACAATTGGGTACAGAATTGGGCTAAGAATAATGATTGCAGTAAAAGTTTCCATGACACATCCTACGACCAGCAGTATCAAGTTGATTACGATAAGCAGAACTATGACGTTGCTGCTCATGGAAGTCAAAGCCTGTTCCACCATGGATGGAACGCCCTCAACCGTCAGTATTTTACCCAGGACAGAACCCGTCGCCACAACGATCAGTATGGAGGAGACAGTGATGGCGGAGCTGATAAACGCATTGGCGGACGCGCTTATAGTCAACTCTTTGTAAACAAATTTCCCAACAATAAATCCATAGACGCAGGCAACCACCGCAGCCTCCGTAGCAGAGAAGACACCGCCATAGATTCCGCCTATGATAATCACAGGCACAAAAAGGGCCCAGATGGCATCGATACCACATTTTAAAACGTTTTTCAGACTAAAGGATGCACTGTTGTTCTTGTACCCTTCTTTTCTCGCATAATAATAGACCGTCAGGATCAGTAAACCACCCGCCAGCAGTCCAGGTCCAATCCCGCCCATAAACATGTTGCCAGGAGAAGCGGCTGGAAGGGCGACGCAGTACATGATCATAGGAATGCTCGGCGGAATGATGGTTCCGAGGACTCCGGCTGCAGCCGTTAACGCCGTCGCGAAGGACAGCGGGTAGCCCTGTTCTTGCATAGCGGGAATCATAATGGTCCCGACAGCTGCTACGGTCGCTATTGCAGAGCCGCTGATCGCGCCAAAGAAAATACACGTCAACACAGTCACAATACCGAGTCCTCCTGTGAAGTGACCAACCATGGCGTTCGACAGATTAATCAGCCTTTTGGAAAGTCCCCCGCCCTCCATCAGAGAGCCCGCCAAAATGAAAAACGGAATTGCGATAAGTGGAAAACTGTTCATAGATGAAAAAATAGCTTGTGATATGTATTCAAGTCCCATCTCCCCGCCAGCAAAACCATAAAGACACAAAGCCATGCCGATGGCGACGCCAATAGGCACCGACAGAAAAACAAACAGCGCAAATGCGCCTAACAACAGAAAGATCAACACGTTGCCATCACCTGCCCGTCTCTTGTTTTCTTTCACTAAACAGCAGCTTTGTATCTACGATCAGCCGGTAAATACTCAGCATAAATCCAACCGGGATTGCAATTTGAATCATCCACATGGATAAACCAGTTGATTCTGACATTTGCGGCAGCACAAACATTAAACTATAGACTTTTTTTAGGGAGAAATAACTGAAGATGCCGCAAAAAATTATAAAAACCACATTGGACAGGACTTTAAGATAGAACTGATTCTTCTGTGAAACAAAGACATACGCGAGCTCAACTTTGATATGGCGCCTCTTTTTAACAGCGAGTGAGATTCCAATAAATACTGACCAAATCAGCATGTAAGTCAACAAGTCCTGACTCCAGGAAATGGAGTAGTTGACCACATACCTGAAGAAAATTTGAGCGGTCGCGATCAAAAGCATAGCAGTGTAAGTTACAATCAATAACCATTCCTCAATATGTTCATCCAACTGTCTTAAGAGTCTCATGAACAACCTCCTCGTAAAACCTATTCCTTTATGCAGCTTTTATATCATGAAAGCTGCTCTTTTGATGTGTAAAAAGGTGTCGTTAGACACCTTTTTACTTATAGAGATTCACTTCAATATATGGGGGGATACCAGCCTTAACTTTCTTTTGGTTACTTGCTTTCAATTTCCTTGATCTTCGCTAATGCGCTTTCCAATAGTTCTTTGCCAATTTTTTCTTCAAAGTTTTTGTAAGTAGGCATGGCTTGATCGATAAAGGCTTGCCGCTCTTCATCCGTAAGTGTTGTAAATTCTGTAGTGGATTTTATGACGTCTATGGCCTCATTTTCAAGCTCTACCGCTAATTTTCTATTAATGTCTTGTGTGCTGAGAGAAGCTGCATCAAGGATGGCTTTGACATCCTCCGGATAAGCATTGTAAATCCCTGTATTGATGAACATGCCAACCGGGTCAAACGCGTGCTGGGTATCCGTTATGTATTTTTGCACCTCGTTGAATTTCATGCTTACAGTGTTGCTGAAGCTGTTTTCCTGGCCATCAATGGTTTTGGTTTGAAGACCGACATAAATATCCCCATAAGGCAGTGGCGTTGGATTTGAGCCATAGGCTTTGAAGTAATCGAGCTGAACAGGATTGTCCAAAGTTCTTATTTTCAATCCTTTTAAATCATCAGGATGTTTGACTGGCTTCACGTTATTGGAAACGTGGCGGTAGCCGCCGTCAAACACAGCTAACTGTTTGAAGCCTTTGTCTTCAATCTTGCTGGCAATTTCTTTCGCCAGATCGCTGTCAAGGAATTCAAAAGCGACTTCTTTGCTGCTGAATAAGTATGGAAGATTGTACAGGAGGAAAGCGTCCGAAAATTGAGCGAAAGGTGGATAAATGTTGACACACATTTCAATGGTGCCGTCCTGAACACCATTAAAGATATCAGCGCTGCCGCCAAGGGATCCGCCTGGGAAGAGTTCGACTTCAATACGTCCTTCTGACAAAGTTTCAACTTGTTCCTCAAAGTGTCTCATGGAACGGGTTGCAATATCTTGTTCAGGTGTGACAAGGCCGACCTTGATCTTGAATTCTCCTTGCTTGACTTCCTTTTCTTCCGCTGCAGGTGTTTCAGTTGCTGGGGTTTCCGAAGCAGGCTGTTCCGTATTTGTCGTTGGCGCGCAGCCGGCAGCAAACAGCAAAACCGTCATGAGGATCAGAGCGAGCAATTTTTTCATCCGTATTCTCCTTCGTTTTGAATTTTGTACAGTTTGAGTATAAAGAAATCAGCCTCCAATAAATATGGACATTTGATGATACTTTATGACTTTTTAATAACCAATTCTTTTATGATGTAATACTTTGTCATAGAAAAGTCATAAAAGTCATGATGTGTAGTCAGAATCCACGAATAGAATGAAGGCAAAGATTTTACTATCTATCAGGAGGTTTGAGCCATGGTGATCAATGCTGTTGTCAATGGGGTTACAGTCCAAAGAGAATGCAATCCTACTATGAGACTGCTGGATTTTTTACGTGATGAAATGGATCTGAAAAGTGTCAAAGAAGGCTGTGGCGAAGGGGAATGTGGCTCGTGCACGGTACTCTTTGATCGCGAAGCCGTGACATCCTGCACTATGATGGCGGGTCAGATTAACGGTCATGAGGTTACCACCGTAGAAGGACTGGACCATGCAGGTGAGCTTGAATCACTGGTCAACGCTTTTGTGAGCGCAGGCGCAATACAGTGCGGCTATTGCACGCCGGGAATGCTGATCTCCACGAAAGCCCTGCTTTATAAAAATCCAAATCCAACAGAGGATGAAATCAAGCGGGCACTTGAGGGCAATCTTTGCAGGTGCACTGGCTACAACAAAATCGTTGGTGCCATTAAGCTCGTAAGGGGTGAAACAAATGATTAGCAGCGACTTTTATGCCCCCAACAATCTCAAGTCGCTGGCAGAAGCCCTTAAGGTGAAACGCGAGCGCCATGATGTCTACATAGTCGCCGGCGGCACGGATTTTTCAATCTTCCGAAAAAAACAACACCTTATGGATTTTTCAGTGATTGATTTAACTCAGATTGAGGAAATGAAAGAAATAACGTTGAAAGAGGATTTTATTGAGGTGGGCGCTGGGGTAACCATGACGAATGCTGAAAAGTCGCCCATTCTGAAACGCCATACCCGAGCATTGACGGATGCCGCAGGTTGGATGGGATCGACTCAGATTAGGAATCGTGCGACCATCGGCGGAAATATGGCTAATGCGGCTCAATGTGCTGATACCGTTACGGCATCCTGTGTGCTGAACGCCACAGTCGTTTTGATGAATGCCCATGGTCAGCTTAAGGAAATTCCGCTGGAAGCGTTTATTTTAGGGATCGGAGAGACTGCATTGGAAGCGGATGAAGCTCTGATTCGGATTCGTTATCCTTTGGTGGGACGTAACGTTTATTCTGGTTTTTCGAAGGTTGGCAGCAGAAAAAATATGAGTATTTCCAAGCTCAACCTGGCGATCCGGGTTGAGTTTAGCGATCAGCATGTTGAAAATGCCACATTTTGTTTTGGATCCATAGGCTCCAAAAGTATCTTGTCAAAGGCTATGTCAGAGCATTGCAGCGGACGGCTGTGGAATGAAACCTTGTTAAGCGAACTCCTGGAGCTGGGTTCACTCCAGGTGGACGAGGCCATTCCAGGAAGAGACTCACGGCACTATAAGCGGGTTGCGGTAAAAGGTTTGATCAGTGATGTTTTTCAAGAGATCTCAGTGCAAAGGATGGGACTTTGATGACTAAGGATTATAAATATATTGGAAAGAGAATTTCCCGGATGGACACGCGTGACAAGGCACTTGGACGGACGCGTTATGTTGCTGATATGACGAGGCATGGCATGCTTTATGGCAGGCTCGTGACCAGCGAAAAGGCGCACGCCATAGTCAGCGTCGATAAATCCGAGGCACTTGCGGTGGACGGGGTATGGGCGGTTTTCACCCATGAAGATGTGCCTCACAAGCCTTATAACTCAAATCAATGGTACCCCGGGTCGACTATTAAAGAGGATGAGCATATCCTTCATAAGCTTGCGAAGCATGTTGGAGACCGAGTGGCGCTGGTTTTAGGGGAAACCATGGAAGCCGCTGAGAGAGGCTGTCATGCTTTAAAGCTCACCTATGATGAGCTTCCGCCAACAATCGGCATAAGCGCAGCGCGGGATGCTGTGCTCAGCGGCAGGAATCCTGATCTGCTTTGCTTCGAAAAGACTCTAAGCTGCGGTAATACCGACTCAGGCTTTGAAGCAGCTGATTTTATCATAGAAGACATTGGTTCCACCCAAAAAGTGCATCACGGCGCCATTGAAAATCATGTCTGCATGGCAGAGCAGGATCCGTTTGACAATCTTATTATCTGGACGCCGTGTCAGGTTGTCTTTCAAGTTCAGCATGTGACGGCCCAGGCACTGAGTCTTCCGTATGATAAGATCAGGGTAATCAAGGCAGATATGGGCGGATCCTTTGGTGGCAAAGGCATGCCGGTTCTGGAACCCATTTGCGCGTTTGCAGCCCTAAAAACAGGACGCCCCGTCAGGATTGTTATGGATCGGACATCATCCATTGCGTCAACAAGAATGCGCAATGCCTCTGAACAAAGAATCAGGACAGGGGTCAGCAAAGAAGGAAAAATTCTTGCCAGAGAAATTGAAATTGATTTTGACGGCGGGGCTTATACCACCAATGGTGCGGCTATTGCAGTGGCATCGGGAAAAAAAGCGTTCCGTGCCTATGAAATAGAACACCAAAAATATACCGGACGGACATTTTTTACAAACACCACACCGGGCGGCGCCTGCAGAGGCTATGGCTCCCCTCAGGTCCACGCTGTCAGCGAGATCAATCTGAACAATGCTGCACGCATGCTTGGAATGGATCCTGTGGAATTTCGAATCATAAATGCCGTGAAGCCTCAAGAGAGCATAGAGGGTGCGGTGGACCAAATTGGAATGCCGGGCATTGGAAATGCAAGGCTCAGAGACTGTTTAATAGAAGGCAGGGAAATATTTCAATGGGATGAGCGGAAAGCCAATGTAGCGGCAAAAAATAATACAAAAAATAATAACCGCTATGCCTATGGTTTAGGCGTAGCGGTTGGCGCCCATGGAAATGGCTATCATGGCGGATTCCCGGATTATACAAATGTCACACTTCAGATTATGCCGGATGACCGGGTGGTCGTTAAGATTGGCATCCACGATTTGGGCTGTGGGACAGTTTTAACCATGCAGCAGATTGCGGCCGAAGTTCTGGACGTGTCCCCTGGAAAAATTCATATTCCTCAAGCGGATACACATCAGTCACCTTATGATTCCGCTGGTACCCAGGCGAGTCGAGTCACTTTTGTCTGTGGCGGTGCGGTCAAAGCAGCAGCGGAGGGGATCAAAGCAAAAATGACAAAGCTTTACGCCAGTGCTTTTGGGTGCAGTCAGGAACAGGTCATTTTCGAGGAGGGCATGATTGGATGCAGGTCGACTAACTCGACAGAATCGTCTGTTTCATCTGTAATTTCAGAAAAAATGAGCCTGGGCCGCTTTGCTGTTTATTGTGAGAGCAATCTGGAAACGACCTTAAAAGTCGACCTGGAATATAAGTCCATTGCAAATCCTTCCGTTTATAGCGTCGCCTTTGTAGAGGCAAAAGTCGACCGCTATTTGGGTTTGGTGGATATTGAAGACATTTTGATAGTTCAGGATGCGGGGCAGATCATCAACTTGACCCTTGCAGAAGGTCAGGTCCAGGGCGGGGCTCAGATGAGTCTGGGCATGGCGCTTTATGAAGAAGTAGTCTTTGATAATAAAGGCAAATTAAAGACAGATAATTTTTCCAAATATCATATGATCAATGCGCCCTCAATGCCTGAGATCAGAACACATTTTATTGAAAAGGGAGAGCCCTTTGGTCCATTTGGCGCAAAAAGTGTTGGCGAACTGGCTGCAGTCGCCCCTGCACCCGCGCTGATCAATGCCATCAATGACGCGCTGGGAACGAATATCACAGATTATCCGGCGACGCCTGAACGGATTATAGCTGCTCTTGAGGGTTTGAATCGGTAAGAAGGCTTCAATTAAATGTTAAATGTCGCTTCTTAAGCTAATTTCTACGGACTGAATATTGTGTGATATAATAAAATGTAATCATACAATTGCGACAAATTTCGACAAAACACTTAAGGTGACTTAAAATTTATTGGTGCCGTTGGCAATGGGACATTTAATGGGAGGCCGGTTATATTGGTCAAAATCATGGTTGTAGATGATGAGATTGAGATCGCGGATATGATTGAAGACTTCTTAAGGCTGGAAAACATTGAAGTTATTAAAGCCAGCTCAGGTGAAATGGCCCTTGAACTGTTGAATGACGAGGTAAAGCTTTTAGTCCTGGACATCAATATGAATGGCATGAGTGGCATTGAGCTGTGCAAAAGAATCCGCAAAGTGAGTTTCAAACCAATAATTTTCTTGACTTGCAACAATTCACAAAACGATATGTTACTGGGACTTGGCGTTGGTGCTGATGATTACATAACGAAGCCCTTCAATCCAGTTGAGTTAGTCGCCAGAATCAAGGCTAATATCAGAAGAACGAGTGATTACAATCAGGGCAGTATCAAGGATGAAATCATCACCTTTGGGGATATTGCCATCTATAAAAAAGGCTACAAGGTTTACAAAAATAATGCCGATGTTAACCTCACATCCAAAGAATTCAATCTTCTGCTTTTCATGATCGAAAACGCTTACATTGTCCTCAGCCGGGATCAGATTTTGAACAACGTTTGGGGAGACGCTTTCTATGATGAGAATTTAGTCAACACCACCATCAAGCGGCTTCGAAAGAAAATTGAGGACAACCCGGATAAGCCCGAATACATTAAAACCATTTGGGGTGCCGGGTATGTCTTTGAAGGTACTGTCAGATGACCATCAAAATCAGGACCAAGCTGCTTATGATCATGTTGATGATTGCTATCATCACGGCCATTCCAGTGACTTTATTGAGTATGGATCTGCTGATTAAATCTTCCAAGGCGACAGCCATGGATTTTGGGAAGACCTCCGCCTATTACAATTCAGAAATTATAAAGACTTGGCTTACCGAAAAATCGAAAATACTGGTCGGTTTAAAATCTCAACTCATCTCAAAAAATAACTACGAAGAAATCACGGCGCTCTTGAGATCCTATTCCGAGATCAATCCTGATTTTATCAGCATTTTTGTTGGTCTTGAGAACAACGAAATGATTGATGCCTACGGCTGGGAGCCGGATCAAAGCTACGACGTGACACTCCGTCCCTGGTATCAGAAAGCAATGAATCAGGACGCTTATGTTACGACCTCGGTATATCGGGATTTCAACAAGAAGGTCAACGTCACCGCCATAGCCTCAAGTGTAGAGATTGCAGGCCTTGAGGGTGTAATTGCCGCCAATATCTATGTGGATTACATCGTGGAGATCATTGACGACATCAAATACGGCGACCATGGCTTCGCCGTTTTATTGGATGATAATCTTAATCTGATCACGGGCCCAAAAGACACGGATAAATTAGTTGTTTTTCATAGCATTTTTGACAAGCTTCAAGCGGATGGCAAAGTGCTTGAGGCTCCAGAAGCTTTCGAAGTCGAGCTGGCGGGTGTGGATTATATCGCTGCTTATTCCAGTATTGAAGGTTACGACTGGAAGCTCTTTTTGCTGGCACCGCTTTCAGATTTTACACAATCGGCCGCCGCTATGCGCGAGCGGATCATGTATATTTCTGTAATAACCGTACTTCTAATTTTTATGATTGATTTTTATCTCAGCAGATCCTTGTCGCGGCCAATCGAAGCTTTGATCAGCAGCGTTTCTCGCATAGCAAAAGGAAACTTGGATACAAGAATCAATATCCGAACGCAGGATGAAATTGGAGATTTGAGCATAGAACTGGATAAAATGCGTTCGAATCTGAAGCAAATATTCGAGTCTCTGAAATACGAAAGCAGTATAATAAACATGAATTCACAAAACCTTATTCAGCATCTGGAAGAAACCCGTCAGGGGACTTCGAGGTTTTTGTCCATGCTGTCCCATGATATCAAAACGCCAATCACCCTGATCAAAGGCTACAGCAAGGCGCTCAGCATGGACATGGTCGATCCTTATAAGGCGAAGGCCTATGTAGAACGCATTCAATATCGCACAGATCAGATTGAAAATATTGTGACGGATATCCTCGATAATACTTATGAGGCCAACAACATCCACGTGAACCTCAAAGAAATTAAAATCTCAGATTATGTTAATATGATTCTCTATAACACGGAGAATTACCTCAGCAATCAAAAGCGTGCGTTGGTGATCCAAATCGATCCAATGTGCTGTGAAGACGAAAGCGTGGTTGCAGTCGATCTTACCAAGATCCAGCGGGTCATCAATAATCTATTGTCAAATGCGGTGAAGTTTTCCGTTGAGGATTCAGAGATTGAACTGATCATTCGACTTTCTGAAGGTCGCCTGTTAACCTGCATCCGGGATTATGGCATTGGAATCAAGGAGGAAGAACAAGAGAAAATCTTCAACATGTTTTATAAGTCCGACGGCACTCAAAAGGGCTATGGTCTTGGATTGTATATCAACAAGGCCATTATTGAAGCGCATGATGGCGAGATTTTGTTTGAGTCCAGCTTTGGCGAAGGGACTGCGAGCGGGTATTTCTTGAACATAAAAGCATAGTGAACAGCACTTTCAGCTGAGGTTTATTTATACACACAGCAAAGTTTTTCTGTGCGGATGGTCACACCGTCTCAACCCGATCTTTAAATTATATACTATGTATGCGAAGTACATTTTTTAACCCATTATCCGATCCTGCGATAATGGGTTAGTTTTATTTTTGATCCAATTTTGTCAATTCCCTCAACCGCGTAAGCCATAATGCACCAGGTTCAGACCGTCTCGAACGAATAACCACTAAACAATTATCCCCAACCGGTCCTTCGCTCCATCCAGCGCCTCAAAAAATGCAGCGTAAAAATCTTCTCCCTCTTTCACCGCGATCCGGTAGAACGTCTCGAGCAGGTAGTCATTGGCAGCCTTCAGCTCGTCAGCATCCCGAACGAACTTGAAACGAAACGCAAGGGCCTTCAGGCAATTATGCCACGCACTGAGAAATGCCTTGTTTTTCTCATAGTCCTCAATGCCAATCCACTGTTCCACTTTGACCCTTTTCAGGTTAGGCTTCACACAGGCGTCCACCTGAAGGAAATACTTGAAATCCTTCTCTTCGTAGACTCTTCCGAGCGGGAACAATCGGCAGATATTGGGACGGTACGCATGAATTGTGCAGCGCCCCTCTTCACTCAGAAAGCTGCAGCGTTCATCAGAGCCAATCATTTTTAAGTATGGAAGCGTTATTTTATCAAAGGTGCGCAGCTCCAGGTGATCAACTAACAAGTCATCAAAGGCTGCCCCGAGTCCCCGCGTCATCTCATAGGTGTCAAAGGGTGTCAATTTCACCAGCTCACCGACGCCGCAGCAGCACGCGCTGCAGCCTTGACACCCGCCGGCATCCGCTTTGACAAAGTCCTTGAGGTCGTAGAGTCTTCCATCAGAAATGGACGCCAGGGTATTCGAATCGTTCATTGTTACCACGGGTTTCATCTTATTCATTTCAGCTTGGTCAGGAAGTGCGCCCAGCGGACAGTGAAAGCACCGCTCATAAAAGACATCCTGACCACCCCCCTTTCCGGTCTATAGTCACAGCTTGTTTTGGTATCGTGACCATCGGCAAATCTTGTATCCTTAGTTTCCAGGACTTTGCCTATAGTTGCACCTCAAAGACTGCTTTTGCTCATTTAAATTATACATTTATTACACCAAAAATAATCAGATCGTTTCAGGTATATCTTAAACAATGCATGAGCTTTTCATTGCGGTTCCCGCCCCCACAGCGTTACACAGGGCAAACCCGCTTATTCAAACAGCGCCCCCAGGGAAATGGCCAAGCCCTCAAAGATTTGGGAACAAGCCACTTCCTCATTTTTATAGTGGCTATAGCTTTCAATTTGCAGATTGTCGAACCTGTAAATGATCACCGTTTTGTGTTTATGATCTACAATCCAGTACTCTTTAATCCCTGATAGCATATAAGTATTCAGCTTTTTGGTCATATCCTTGGAACGGGTACTCGCAGAAAGAATCTCCACCACCAATTCTGGTACGCCAAAATACTGACCCTTTTCATTTAGATTTTCCTCGGTGTCACAGGCAATAATCAGATCCGGTTGACAAACATCAGGATCCCTGATTTCCGGCTTGAACAACCTGATATCAAAAGGCGCTAAAATAACCTTGCACGCCTTCCCTGAAATAAACTGTCTGAAAGCCATATAGAGCATCCCCAGCAGCTCCTGATGCTTAAAGCTGGGCGCAGCCATCAGAATGATTTCACCCTCAATATATTCCATTCGAAGCTCACTTTTTTCACTGATCTCCAGGAATTCCTCATAGGACACTTTTTTCCCGGCAACCTGATAATCCAGCGCTTTTTCCTTGACCTGCATAAGCTCATACCGGGCGTAATCGGACAAATAGGGTGTCATGCGTACAGCTTTTTCACCATTTTTGGTTATGACCACCTCGTGATTATCATTCACGTAGTCAAGATATTTGCCTAAATTCTTTTTCAACTCGGTCGCAGAAATGGTCACACTCTCTTCAACGCTCTTGCTCATTTCATCACCTCGTAGAATTTTGTTTTTCGTACGTTCATTGTAACATTTCGTGCGATAAAGCTCAAATTAATCGCACGATATAATTCCCACATCTTTGCGGTATCTGACACGAAGAGAAAAAGACCTGATCAATTTCAAAACAGCTCAAAAACCATTTTAAACTATTCTAATCAAAATTTATCTAATCATATAGTTATGCAAATGAAAAGATTGCATACATATAACGTTCAACGTTTAATGTATGCAATCTAATTGGATAATTTTCGTAGCTTTGCACAAAGTACAGATTATCATTCAATAAGTTGTTTAGACTAATCAAACATCAGCTTTTTATCATCAACATAAACATCAGGCGCCAGACAAATGCAATCGATGTGAACGCCAGCTTCGGTCGCACCACCGAAAGATTTATTGCTTCCAAAGGCAACGTGGATTGTATTGTAGACTTTTTCATCTTCTAAAATTACGCCCGTAATCCTCGCGGATCGATTCGCCCCTATACCGAACTCCGCTATCTTTCGTCCGTTCCCTTCACCCAATAATTCCAGAAGTTTTTTGCCCATCTCTCCGGTAGCATGAACCAATAAACCATCTTTCAGCGTAAGCAGTATAGGGGTGTCAACCTTGCCCAAGCCTGCAATGGATCCATCTATCACAAGGGTTCCATTGGCGGAAGTCTCAATAGGTGCGATATAGCTTTCCCCTGAAGGGATATTCCCAGCTTCACCTTTATTGTGAAAAATGCCCGTGCTCGAAATGCCTTTTCGCCCTTCAATTGATAATGTCAGGCGGTGACCGTCTTTTTCAACAGCGATTTGGTTTCCTTCATTTAAGATTCGAGTGAAGTGATCAGTCAATTGAACAATCTCATCCGGATCTGCCAAAACAGCACCTGTTGAAAGCATATCTTCTGTGATCCCCGGCAAAGTACCAATTCGCGCGCCTGCCATCGATGCATTTTTTCTGGCCACGGTATGAGTGAGAGACGCATTGGTGACGCACAGCACAACATCTGCAGATTTCATGGATTCCGCTACCATCCGAGGTGGTTCTTCTCCAGATTTGTATATGGCAGGCATCTTAATGATAGCTGTTTCATTCCCCAATTCTTTTGCTGCAGCGTAGAAATAGCCTCCAATCCTGTCGAGCTTTTCATCTGTCACAATCAGAACAGATTCAAACTCTTTTAAACCGAAATTATTAATGTAAATCGTTTTGATGTTTTCTTTGATACCCATGGATGCCCTCCTCTTTGATCAAATCCGTGACAACTCACCAAGAATGCGGGCAACCAGCGTCCTTGCAAGAATCACCGGCTTTTCAGTTTCACGAACAATTTGCTCTTTCATTGAAGTCGTGTATCCTATGCAATCCATTACGATTAAGTCAACATCGTTCGTCTTTAAATTCTCAAGACCGGATAGAGTCAAATCACGCTCCTCATATGGGGAAAAAGGAGTGGGTATAGCTTCCAACCCGGATCCGCGCCACTTTTCAATGGTCTGGTCAATCTGATCCGCATCTGGAATGACAACGCCAATTTTTCCCGTTTTAGTCAGCAAGGGAACCACGCTGTGGAGAAGCTTTTGTGGATATATCAACGGCCGGGTTGAGTGAAAGACATCCGGAAAGGTCCCCGTACAGATAAACACGATAATATCTGCACCCTCCTGTTCGAGTTTGTCAATGCAGGTCTGAAGACGTGGTAAGATCTGCTTTTCCGCGAACTTTACACTCCTGCCATCTCTTAGAGTAGAAACCAAAACATAATCGCCTTCTTGCGGCTTCATCTCCAAGATTTCTTCATATTCAAGCCCATCCAGCGCACCCGCCTGGATCACTTCTACATCCGGGCCCAAATGAGGCAGCATTTCCGGTACGACATCCGTTCTTGGTGACTGCCCTATTGTTATTGCTCCCATTTTGTACTTCATGTGCATTACGCTTTCTTGCCGAGGGTTTGAAGCTGGTGCATATTGCCGTATAATTTGGTGAGAAGATCAAATTCTTGTTGGTCATAAAATCCGCAATTTCCTCTGCCGAACTCCTTTGCAACTTCCAGAGTGAAACGTGCCGCCTGCTCGAGATCAAATGGGTGACTCGCGCCTGTAGCACAACCGGGAACAGCCACCTCTGTCGTTATGGCAACACCAACTACCGGAGCTTTTGTTGCTGTTGCAGGCTGAAGAATGCTGTTGATATGATAAACGTCATTGCCATATGGCGTTATGTCCTGCATACTTAGTGGGAAAACTACTGGTAATTTTCCAGTGGTGTATTGCATGATGTCAAGCAAATGATCACTGACTTTAAGGATATACCCTTCTTTAACAGTCGGCGAAATAGCAAACCCTCTGTGGTTGATCACACGATTTCCTTTCGTTGTATCCACAGACAAGATGGCATCCAAATCTCCACTAACTTCTTCCTGGTTGACAGTAGCCATATCTACTGGCGAACCCATGAAAGGAACCGGCTTGTGAGGCTGAGTTGGTGCATCTGGACATATATGTGTTGATAACACTACGTCGCCATCCAGAAAGTCACCCTTGTTCTGCATGTCGAGAAGTTTTGCAGCTACAGCCATCGCGATCACAGCACCATCTGCATCCGATACCATGCCAATCATCTCTGGTCGCGCACCGATTCCTCCGAGCCTGCCAAGTATTCCAATAGTAGGTGCGTCCATGCCTTTTAATTTCCCTCTGGTCCCTTGTATAGTAACTCTAATGAAGTCGGTCTTTCCTTGTTCACTTGTTATTGTCTTGACCTCGACATCCTTAGCCCCGTAATTCTCAAGATAACGTTTCATCTCATTACCGTTTGCAGAGGCTGAATCTATCAATTCGTACACTTCCATAATTTGTTTTATAAGCATGCCCTATCCTCCTAGAGTCTCTATTTGTAACTCTATTTTCTATATTTTGATTCTCTAATTTATACCAAGAAGGTCACACAGAGAAAGCAAATAAATCTTATTCGCATTTATGACATCTTGTATATCCACATTTTCATTGTATGAATGGATGCCTTCTGTATTGGCTGGTCCGTATTGAATGGTTGGAATTCCTTTCTCCCTATAATAACGGGCATCACTCGAAGCCCATTGATAGGCAGGCAATACTTTGATATCCCATATTTCCTCTGCGTACTTCTTGATTGCCTGAACAATAGGCGCATCAATGGACGTGCTATTGCCGAAGTTTTTCCAAGTCACATCATACTCAACGCCATCTACATCGCTATCATCAATAATAGTTTGAATTGCTCTATCTACTTCAGTCACATCGGCACCAATAGGTAGCCGTATGTCCACGCGCGCTTCGCAGTAATCCGGCACCATATTTAACTTGGTGCCACCTTGAATAATGCCTACACTTGCCGTCACATGGTCAATAACATTTTCAATACCAGGCATTTCCAGCTTGCTTGCCGCAATATATTTAGAGTTTTCAAGGGCCTGAGCTTGATCGAGACTGAATTGACCTCTGATTTCATGTAGTCTTCCAATATTCTGGAGAACCTTCGTGAGCTTAATGATTGCATTATCACCTTTATAATTGCCAAGGCTTCCGTGCGCTGAAGTTCCATGGGCTTTTAGCACCAGTTCATTTGATCCTTTCTGACCGATTTCAATCGTAAAGTTTGAAGTGGGCTCAGCTACGATACAAGCATCTGCTTGGTCGGAGTAACCTTGTTCGCATAACCACTTGGTCCCGTATTGGCCACCAGATTCTTCGTCAGAAACAATATGCAGACGGACATTCCCCTTAATAGGCGCTTCTGATTCCTTAAGGAGCCTCATTGCAAATAGGATTCCCGCGACGCCAGCTTTCATGTCGGAGGTTCCCCTCCCTAAAATCAGCGTATCTGTAACTTCTCCACAGTAAGGATCAAATCTCCATTTGGACAGATCTCCGGCTGGGACAACATCTACGTGCCCATTAAGGATGATGCTGGGCCCCTCATCATTTCCTATTTTAGCCAAAACGCACGGGAAAGCTTCATTAGCTTTCAATTCTTCAGCTTCTATTCCTGATTCCTCAAGATACTTTTTAACAAAATCAATAACTTCTCGCTGGCTTCCCGTTGGGTTTTCGCTATTGATCCGGATCAGCTTAGCGGTCAATTCAATCAACTCATTACTTCGACTCGTAGCGATTTTCAAGAGTTCATCTTTTGTCACGCTCATTTTTATCCTCCTATTAAATCCTCATCTATATCATTTTCATGTAATCCTAATATAAATAGCATGCCACCTGGTGGCCCTTCTCCAGTGTCTTCAGTTTCGGCGTTTCAACTCGGCATCGATCCATAACATGCATGCATCGGCTCGCAAAAGGACATCCCTTTTGTTCCCCAATTGGGCTTGGGATTTCACCCTTAAGCTGGATTTTTTGTGTCTCTTCAAAGGGGCTCTCTGGAGGTATAGCAGACAGCAGCGCCTGAGTGTAAGGATGTTTCGGATTCGTATAAATTTCCTGGGCATTGCAAAGCTCCACAATACGCCCCAAATACATAATGACAATTCTATCGCTGACGTGCTTGATTACGCTCAAATCATGCGATATAAATACCATAGTTAAATTATGCTGCTTCTGAAGATCATTGAGCAAATTAAGGACCTGGGCTTGAACAGATACATCCAATGCTGATACAGGTTCATCACAGACTATAATGTCAGGATTAAGCGCTAATGCTCTTGCAATGTTTATGCGTTGCCTCTGTCCTCCCGAAAACTCGTGTGGAAAGCGGTGGATATGCTGTTCATTTAAACCCACTTCTTTCATTAGAGAGATAACCTTCTCCCGGCGCTGGATTTTGTCCAATAATTTATGAACGACCATAGGTTCTTCAATTATTTGACCAGCCGTCTTCCTTGGATTTAATGAGGAATACGGATCCTGAAAAATCATTTGAATCTCTTTGCGAAGTGCTTTAAGTGCTTCACCTTTTTTCTCATTGATATCCAAGCCATTTAGCAGAATTTTCCCTGATGTTGCTGTATGAAGACGTACCAGACAACGGCCAAGTGTCGACTTTCCACATCCAGATTCTCCGATTATTCCCAAAGTCTCGCCCTTGTAGACATCTATACTCACGTCACTAACCGCATGTAGGATTTTTTGATGCTCACCAAACTTACTTTTCCTCAGTTTAAATTGCTTATTGAGGTTTATTACGCTCATAATTGGCTCATTAGGCATTGATCTTCACCCCCACTCTTTCCAGGGTACTATCCTTTGACTGACGGTGGCAGGCAACAAAGTGCCCCGGATTAACTTCTATAAGCTCCGGCACCCTTTCAGAGCAAACCTGCAAAGCATAAGGACAACGATTGTAAAAGTTGCAGCATCCACCCGTTAAGCGTAAATCCGGAGGCGTACCAGGGATCGTGATCAATTCAGTTTTCGAATCTTGAGAAAGCTTTGGCATGGAATCCAAAAGCCCCCACGTATAGGGATGAAGCGCTTCAGCGTATAATTTCCTGGCTGTCGTGTGCTCAACAGTTTTTCCGGCATACATCACCATTACCTCATCGCACATTTCCCACACAATCCCTAAATTGTGAGTAATTAGCATGATGGAAGTATTCAAGTTGCGCTGCATTTCCTTAAGCAGGTTCAGTACTTGGGCTTGTACCGTTACATCCAGTGCGGTTGTCGGCTCGTCTGCTATAACAAGCTTCGGCTGAGCACTGATGGCCATAGCAATGATGACGCGCTGACACATCCCCCCAGATAGCTCGTAGGGATATGAGTCCATTCGACTTTCAGGATTTGGGATGCCCACTTTCTTCAAGGAGTCAATACTGATCGCCCTGGCTTCTTCCACCGTCACATTCCTATGAGCTCGTATCATTTCGACCATCTGATAGCCAACCTTGAACACTGGATCAAGGGACGTCATAGGGTCTTGAGAGATTAGCGAAACCTCTTTACCACGATATTCCAAGAGCTCTTTCTTACTCAAAGTCAAAACATTTCTTCCATCGAAAAGGATTTCCCCTTCCACAATTTTCCCAGTATTTTTAGGAAGCAACCGCATGATAGAAGAAGCTGTCATACTTTTCCCTGAACCGGATTCTCCGACAATACCTAACGTCATACCCCGCTTCAAATCAAAGCTAACCCCGTCGACGGCCTTAACTACACCACTGGCAAGATATAAATATGTCTTCAGGTTTTTAGCCTGCAGGATCAATTCTCCCAAACCTATCCCTCCCATCCAAAATGGGCTTTCATGTCGTTGAAAGACCGCATAATTTTTTCACGCGTGTTTTTGTCCATCAGGACATCAACAGCTGTCATAGCCATTGACTTCGCACCAATGTTTATAGCTCTTTGTCCATAAGGACCACCGACCGCATCCTCAAACTCCGGCGTATGACCTCTTAACTCTGGTACGACCTGGATATAGGACTGAAATCCAGGAACCTTATGTGTTACATTGCCCATATCTGTACATCCTATGCCAAGCTCTTTTCTCCTCGGCATAACGAGCTCACCAAGACTATCAAAATTGCGCTGCAGAAGCTCCTCCAAGATAGGATTGTTGCGAATGTCCTCATATGACGGTCCCTCAACCCTATATTCGAAGCGCGTTCCAGTGATCTCAGCCAGACTTTCGCATGTTTTGATCAGCGAGTTAAATAGCTTCCATTTATAATCCCCATTGAAAGATCGAACCGTAAATTTTGCTTGGCAGTGATCCGGTATAAAAATTGGCTCCTCTCCACCTTTAGTGATAACACCAAGGATCTTTCCGCGATCCGCTATCTCAAGTCGCATCGCATTTATCAAGTTAAATAACTCGAGAATCGGCGTCAACGCGCTGACGCCTTCCTCAGGCCAAGTAGCCGCGTGCGATTTGACTCCGTAGAAGTCAACCAACACATCTGTTTTTGAATAACTGATGTCATTAACGACGGTTTCATTAGCCGGATGAAGAATCATGGCAACATCCAGTGCATCAAACGCGCCATTCTCCAGCATAATGACCTTTCCTCCGCCACCTTCTTCTGCAGGGGTTCCGAAAACGGTGACTGTCCCCCCCATTTCATCAATAATACTTCTGATAGCGGCACCTGAGCCTACGGCCATTGCCGCCATTAAATTATGCCCGCAAGAATGGCCCATTCCAGGGACTGCATCGTATTCGCCAAGAAAACCTATGTGTGGCCCTTCTTTATTACTGGAATAAGTCGCCCTGACGGCCGTTTCCAGCCCCCCAACGCCTGTTTCCACTTCAAAACCAAGCTTTTTCAGTAATGATGAAAAAGCAGCACAAGCTTTGTGCTCCTGAAAATTATACTCAGGGTTTCGCCAGATTTCATCTGACAAAGCCACAAGCTCAGGCATCAGGTCATCTATTTTCTCTTGAACAATCTGTTTGTAGTCCACAATCTCACCTACTTCTTCATTTTAGGATCGAGAATATCGCGAATGCCATCCCCCAGAAGATTGAAGCCCAATACTGTAACGAGGATGAACAAACCAGAAATGGTCGCTACATGCGGTGCCGTATTTAGGGTTTCCTTACCCGCCCTGAGTATATTTCCCCAAGAAGCGTGCGGTGGCATGATTCCAAGCCCAAGAAAACTTAGAGCGGCTTCGGATATGATAGAGCCAGCTGTATTTAAGGTCGCGTAGACAATTATGGGAGATAAAATATTCGGAAGGATATGGTGGAATAGAATTCGCCCATGTGATGCACCGATCCCTTTCACAGCATTACAGTAGTCTTCGTTTTTAACCACGTGTACCTGACCTCTTACCACCCTGGCGAAGTTCGGAATGTTGGCTATACCCACAGCCAAAATGACATTAAACACACCCGTCCCCAAGATCGTCATCAAAATGATGGACAGCAAAATAAAAGGAAATGCCATCATGCCATCCATGATACGCATTATGAAGACATCTAATCCACCACCCGCATAGCCTGATACCAAGCCCAGAAGAATACCGATAGTGGCCCCTACAAAGGTAGCGCCTACAGCTACGAAAAGTGAAATCCTGGAGCCATAGATGATCCGACTCAATAGATCCCGACCGAACTCGTCCGTTCCGAAAAGGTGACCGGGGCTCCCGGGCTTAAGGAAAGTGCTGCCCAATCTAAGCTCATTAGGATCATGCGGCGCTAAAACATCTGCAAAAATAACTAGTAAAAGCATGAATGACACTATTGCGAGACCCAACATGGCGGTTTTGTTTCTCTTGATCTTGTTCCAGGCACTATTGGCACGTCTTTCCTTTTCAAGCATCTTGAAATGGGCATCACTGCTCAACATATCGTTTTTATGACTCATTATGCGCCGCCTCCTTTGCCTTCATAATTGACTTTAGGATTGACGACCATATATATCAAGTCAACAAATAAATTGACAAAGACAAATGCCATAGCCGTCACCAAAACAGCACCTTGAACCAGGACATAATCCCTGTTTTCAATTGCCCCAGTGATCAGGGTACCCATACCTGGCCACGAGAAGATGGTCTCGGTGAGAATAGCACCTGCAAATGCGCCTGCAAGCTGAATTCCAATGACTGTGATAACTGGAGGAAGTGCATTTTTCAGGGCGTGCTTATAAATAATTGATCTTTCTTTTAAGCCTCTTGCTCTCAGGGCTTTAATGAAATCATTGTTAATGGTTTCCAACATACTGGAGCGCGTGATCCGTGTAAATGTCGCTGTCGGAATGGTCGCCAGGCAAGCGACAGGGAGGACCATATGACTGATTACATCCCATAATCCTTTGTCCATACTTCCCATGCCAAGCGAAGGCAGCCACCCCAGACCAACGCTGAATACAAGCACCAACATGAGTCCCAACCAAAAGATTGGCATCGAGACACCGACGAGAGCCATGATCATGGCCACATAGTCAAAGATAGAATACTGTTTGATAGCAGATAGAATGCCCAGAGGGATGGAGATCATGATTGCGACTATCAAGCTCGTGATGGATATTAACAATGTATTTGGTAATCGATTCAAAATCAGATTCAGCACGGAATCATTGTAAGAATACGACCTGCCAAAATCGCCTCTAAAAATATCACCAAGATATCGCATGTACTGTTGCCCCATACTGTCGTTTAATCCCAATTCTTCAGTCAACTTCTGAATTTCCTCAACGGAAGCTTGTGGCCCCAACATGGCAGCCGCAGGATTTCCAGGTATCATTCTCGTCAAAATGAAAGTTATTGTCACAACGATCAGCAGCGTCGGTATAATTTGGATTAATCTTTGAAAAATCGTTTTAACCACGATTGCACCACCTTTTTCAACTTCCTATTTGAAACTTCCTAAAAAAAGCAAGGGCTTAAAAGGGAACTCTATGCCCTTCTAAGCCCTTTTTAATGCATCAGTTATTGCTATTCAGCTAGCCAAACATTGACTTCTTCATTGACCAGGAAAATACTTCCGTCAGCTCTTTGCACAAGGCCTTGGACTTTTGGAGAAACACCCCATGTAACATTCTCGTTGGAGTAGAAAATGCCTGGTCTTTCAGCAATGATCTTTCTGACTGCCTCACTATAGAGCTTGGCTCTTTCATCCTGATCTGTAATGACAAGTGCTTCGTCCAATAGTTTATCTACTTCAGCATTGTTGAAACCTTGTCCATTACCAAGGGATCCGATCGCACCGGAATGGAATATCTTATTCAGGAAAAAGAACGGATCCGGATACCACGTCCATGACATAGCGAAAATGTCAGCGTTTCCTTTAGATGCAATTTCACTGAATGTACCCCACTCGGACGTCATGATTTCTACATCCACGTTCAAGTTTTGCTTCCAGTATTGTTGAACAATGGTCGCCATTCTTACACGTGCTGGAGTGTTTGAAATGTATAGCTTTGTCTTGAAGCCATCAGGAAAACCAGCTTCTGTCAAAAGAGCTTTGGCAGCTTCAGGATCATAATTTGGCACATCAGCTTCAATTGAAGCATCATAGCCCCACGAGCCCGGAGGTAGTGGCAGGCTTGCAGGCTGGGCTTCGCCATACTGATAAATACCTTTTACCAGTTCCTTTGTATCAACCGCTTTTATGAGTGCCTCACGGACTTTTATATCAGTTGTTGGACCATTGAGCATATTAAAGTAAATATAAGCGAAGTGAAGTCCTGGTGTTTCAAGTAGGTTAACTGTCGCGTCATCGCGAATGATTTTCACTGCTTCACCAGTCAAGTTCTGTGCGAAATCAATTTCGCCAGTTCTAAGCGCGTTGGCATTCTGGCTCATGTCTGTGATAACCTTAAATACAACGCTATCCAGATGAGGCTTCTGAGCCCAGTAATTCTCATTTTTCACCAGCACTGTTTCTTCATCCAGTTTAAATTCCTTCATGATGAATGGACCAGAGCCAATCAAATGATTGCCGAAATCATCGCACCAGCCTTCAACTTCTTCCTTTGGCACGATGATGTTTCCAGAATTCGTGAGTGCAGTCAGGAAGACAGCGCTTGGCTCAGGCAAATGGACGATTACTTCGAAATCATTGACCACTTCCACGCTTTCTATCATATCAAGTCTTTGCATTGCCGACAGTTCATAAGAACGCTCAAGTGAGTATTTGACGTCTTCAGCAACGACTTGTCTTCCGTCCTGATACTGCCCAGGATGGAAGTACGCATCTTCCCTAAGTTTGAATGTGTACGCCTTACCATCATCGCTTACGGTCCATGAAACCGCAATAGCAGGGACGATTTCTGAGAGGTCCATACTATAGGCGACCAAAGTATCGCCAACGTTCTGAATAATTTGCGACTCATAAGTTCCGGTATATTTGACCGGATCAAGGTTTTTCGGAGAAGCTGAAAGTGCAATCGTCAGTGTGCCGCCATCACGTGGTTCACCGACTTCGGCCGGTTGTTCAGATGGCTGCGGTTGTGCTTCCCCGTTCTCTTTTGCTCCGCCGGAACAGCCTGCCAGCACCATGCTGACAATCAGAACCAAGCTCAGCAATGTCATAAGCTTTTTCTTCATTTTTGTTACTCCCCCTTTTTGATGTTCTTCCCAGGAAATTATAAAAGCCCTCTAACAATGATAACTCAAGTCGGTCCACAGAAGTTCGTTGATATGTATTTCTTCATCCTGGTCTATCCAACTTGAATTATTAATATAAATTAATATATCTGAAAATTCCATGTTTTAATATTCTCATACTCATGAATATTTAAGAATTTATTTTATGGATATCCATAATCATATGTAGTAGAATTATCAGAAATAGTGGTTACCCTATCTTAGAATGCTTGGCAAGGAGAAGGATATGAATTCAATTATTGACTTGTATAAAAGTATGTTCAATGAAGATGTCACAACAATCAATCAGGACTGCGGCGGCAACTTTATAACAATCAGGGAACTGTTGAGCCTCTCATCTATGAGTACATCAAGACTAATTGGCGGTAGCAGTGGCCTGGATAACAAATGCACCTCGATCGTTGTCTGGGAAACACCGGATGGTTTGGATTGGCTTATTGGAGGTGAGTTCATACTTACTGCAGGCTATGCTTTTAAGGATTCCCCAGATATCAAGGATAAGCTGATCGACAAAATTCATGAGCGTGGGTGTTCAGGTATTGCCATAAAAGAAGGTCGTTTTCTCGATGAAATTCCAGTAGCCATGAGGGAACGGGCAGATCAACTTGGCATCCCTCTTGTAATATTACCTAAGAGCAAGGTCTACACAGAGTTAGTTTCCGGATTCTATGAAGCCATTTTCTATAAATCGAATGCCTATCTCCTCGAGACCAAAAAAACACATGAGAAGCTGCTTGATTTAGTCTTGGACAAAAAAGATGCTAACGGTGTCTTGGAGGCCTTAGGGCATCTGGGAAACCTCTCAATAGTCCTGGCAGGACCCGACCAGTTGATCCACAATTCCTTTCTCCATCACACCATCAATCATCAGCTTGTCAGAGAAACCGATCTCGAAACTGCTTTTCATGAGGATAATTTCTATCGGATCAAAATCCCAGTCGAATTTGATGATAATCAAATGGGTGCCATCCATGCTTTCTCACTTTCTCCATTCAATAATTTGATCCGACATATGCTTAACCATGGTGCAAAGATTATTGGCATGAATATGAAAAAAGTGGATCTTGATATCTTTAACGAAATCCGTATAAAGAAAATGATAACAAGCCTAATAATTCAAGACAAGGATCTGACTGATGACTTCATGAAGAATGTAACTGCAAATATAAAGTGGGATAACAAGCGACTATCTTATGGTATTGGATTGAAGTTTTACACCGATAAAAGTCAAATGCCCGGTGCAGAAATTATTCAGCGCGATCTAAATACACTTCTAAAAATTTATGATAAAAACATGACATTTCTAATAGGTGAAAGTAATGATATCTTTTTGATCTTTATTAATAATATTTCACAAAGCCGGCTTTATGAGCTTATCGATTTACTAAGATTTAAATTCAGCATTCAAAACTCCATTCTTTCCTTATCGGTGAGTTTATCAAATCCTTTCCAAAATCTTGCGGACTTAACCAAAGTTCAGGACGAATGTGTTGTTACCGCCCTGATTAACAAACCCGGAGAAACCCTCACCTATGAATCAATCGGAACTCTCCGACTCATCAATCCACTCAAAAACGACCCTACCGTGATCACGCAATACAATGAGATCATGCTCAAACTTGAGGACTACGATCTCCAGAATGAAGGCGTTCTCTTGGATACCTTATTCCAATACTTCAACCATAATATGAGTAAAAAAGAAACCTCTGAGGAACTCCATATACATGTGGAGACTCTGAGGTACAGGCTCAACAAGATTCAAGCGTTGACAGGCTGCTCAACATCGTCCTCTGAAGGCCTCTTCACCCTACAGCTTATGATGAAGCTAAAAAACATACTGTAGCAGACTTTCAGAAAACCACTATAATCATTTGTTAAGGTAAAGCCACCTGAAGCTATAAAAGCTTAAAGATTTTGCCGATGGTTGGTTCCTGTTTCTTACGCTCTCACAACATTACAAAATATTACACCACTTCATTATTAAAACCCAATATCCAGACAACGGGCTAAGATCAATTGGTGAACGAGTTCTATGTTTTTTTGTTTCTATGCCTGACATATAGGTTCTTCCAACCTGATCTCTACATCGGGATTCAAGAGAGATTAGCACAAGCGAAAACCACCGTCGCCACAAAGAGCACCCCGAACATCCCGGTCATGGCCAAATCATTCAGCTGTAAGTAATATCCGCCTGCCGTCAAGACAGAGTACATCAGCATGCCCAGGGAGATTAAGTGCATTCGTTTTCCCAAGTCGTGCCCCTTTAGTGACAATATCCCGCCTGCCAGTAATGCTATAGCCGTCAGCCCCTCCGATAAAATATGCGCACTTATTCGAAGCGGCTCTGTGTTCAATTCTTGAATTTGTCCAGTAACAAATAGTACTCCCCACATTGAAATCATACCGATCCCCGTGATGATCCCAAAGACATTGCCAGCCTTTTTCATCTCACAACCTCATTCCTTCAGTCGTACGTTTCATTAGTTCATCATGTAATTAAACAATTGGAAACTCAAAGATTGCTATTTCCTCTTTCCCGTAATCGAGATCAGATTCAGATACTGGCCACCATCGGCTTTCATCATCTCTATGTCCTGCTTTGCCATTGGATGGTCGGCGGCAAGCCAGTCACGCCACGCCGTGTCCGTACAGTCCATTTCCCTGATCTCAAAGTCGTCCAAATGCTTCTCAAGAATTTGCGTCCACCATGCCATACAGTGCAGTGTAGCAAAGCCCTCGTCATCTAAAAATGGCTTTAACGCCTCCGGTATAATGCCGTTCAGCTCTTCTTTTGTGCCAGGGATTGCAATTGCAACGGGTGCGCCTTTTTTGACCAGGGGCTTCAAAAGCTTCTCAAAATAGTCATCATTGTTTCCGAAATAGTGGTAGGCGTCCACGCTGATCAGCGCATCGAAGTACCCGTCGGCAAAAGGCAGCGCCTCCGCTGCGTCAGCATGAATGGGGATCACCAGGTCAGCGACACCCATTTGGAGAAAGCGCTGATAGTTTTCGGTCGCTGTGATCCACAAGTCCACCGCAAAGGTTTGCACGCCGTACTCTTTAGCCAGAAATATGGAGGTTAACCCCTTGCCGCAGCCCAGATCCAAAACACGCATTCCCTTCGTGAGCTCAATGCTTTGTGTGATTTCGTCAAGCATGAGCATAGCGTTTGGGCCCATCAAATTCTGAGACAGAAAGTGCTGATCATACTTTGATGTACGTTGATAGCTATACATAATTTTCACCACCGAATTTTTTTAAATCACCAGGATCATCTGGTCTTGTTTTTGCTGCCTTGACTTCATGACTTGTTGAAGGAACCAATTTCAATCAGATTGCCTTCCGGATCAGATATATAACATGTGCGCTGGCCCCAAGGCTCGGTAACAGGTTCCAAAACAGGGATTGCTCCTTTTGATACGACTTCTTTAAATGCCAAGTCCACCGCTTCATAGTTTTCAACGCTTAAGGCAATTTCAAAATGTCCATTAATATTATTCGTATATCCAAAGGTTCTGTTTGTCATCTTTTCAAAGTCTGTCCGACGATACAATAAGAACAAGGTTCCATCCTTGATCAAATATACATTTGATGCGTTATCCTCTTCTTGGATTTCAAAATTCAGAACATCCCTATAAAAGCGGACCATTGTCGCCATGTCTTTGACGAAGATCCCAAATCCATCTAGCTTCATAGTGCGCGAACCTCCATTCATTCATACTGAACCCATCACCATCAATGAAGCCGATGGGAGGATTCAAAATGCCCTCACTCACTTTCAAGCGTCTTAATTTCACTTGTTCCAATCTCTTCGATTGCTTTCAACTGACGTATTGCAAGCTTATTTAATAATTGCAGTCTTTCAGCTTGGGGCTTACCTTGTTCGATCAATATAGCATTATAGCTCTCCATATTTGCTAAAACCAGCAACTGATTTAAAGTTGCATAGTCCCTAATATTCCCTTTGAAGCTTACATTCTCATCACGCCACTGTTTTGCCGTCATTCCAAAAAGCGCTACGTTGAGGACATCTGCTTCGCTGGCATAAGTTGTGGATATTTGATACGCTGTCAATTCCTGCGGCAAAAGATTTTCTTTTATTGCATTGGTATGGATTCTATAATTTAGCTTTGATATTTCACGGTTGAGATTCCAACTTAATGAAAGCCTGCTGCTTTCATCCGTTTTTAACCTTTTATAGTCTTTGATGATGTACAGTTTAAATTCTGCAGAGATCCATGATGCAAATTCAAAGGCAATGTCCGAATGGGCAAATGTACCACCATATCTCCCTGATTTGGAGACGATGCCAATTGCATTTACTGTATTAATCCATTTTGTTGGAGACATTGTGAATGCATTTAGTCCTGCTTCTTTTCTAAACCCGTCGAATTCGACGGGTTTAAAATTCTGATTGTTTAAATTCTCCCATAAACCTAGAAATTCAATCGTGTCCCTATTTCTCATCCAGTTCTTAATAACATCATTGGGCTCATCACTTTTGTATCTTGCAATGTCCGTGAGCGAAATGTATTCGTTTTGAAAATCTTCAGTGTAAATGGAAATGTCGAATCCTTTGGCATGGATAACCTCTTTAGCCGGCTTCTTTGACATTGCTTAGCCTCCCATATAGATTTCATCAGGTACGTTGTAGCTAAACTAATTATATCTCCAAAAGCTTCGAAGAACAAACGTTCTGAATCATCTTTTTGAAATGCTTTAATGCTTTAAAGCAAAAACTTAAATACCGATGGTCACTCGTCTAAATTTATTTTGGTTGGGACATGCGACCATCGGCAAAAGCCATTCTTGCTTAAACTAATTAACCAGCTTCACCGGAATTATCAGATGCCGGCCCTGCTGTCTTCATGAACTCGATCGATTAAAACGACCGTTCAAATAACCGACCAAAGGGCCAAGGATCAGCGCCATTGAGAGCATAGGCAGAAAATCCTTCGGATTGATGGTATAAATGACCACGACCAATGGCAGCATGTTCAGGGTTGATAGCACCAAACCATTGAGCAGGGCGTTTTTAAACAATGTCACATTAGCAACGAAATAGCTGGTTATAATCCAAAACATCAGAATTGAAATCATATTAAGCAGCGGCACTCTGACCATAACCAATGGAATCAAGTCAATAAGTCCCGCAACCAGACCAATAATAACAGACACAATAATTTTTTTGTCATTGCAGCAGCTCCTCATCAAAGTAAATTTCATTATGAACTCTATAGGATTCGATTTTCTTGCCTTTATAGCTAATTGCATTGACTGGGCAATTGTGGATGCAGCGTGTACAAAGAATACAGCGGTTATGATACTTTTTATCTTTGAATGATATATTTTGCTTTGGACAATCCCTCTCACAAGTACCACACGATAGACAGGTTTCATCAATCGCGAAATTTTTCCCCATTGATTTTGCCATGATGCTGAAAAGATCTGCCAGCATGTCAATTATGAACACAGAATCCCTTACAATACGTGGGGTAGTATTATGAATATGTCCAACTGAATTGATAATTTTCTGGGCGGCATCCTTGAACTGTTGTTTTTGAATGGTTTCAGGCGTTGGATCATATTTTTCCACATAGAAATTTCTTGGCATTTCAAAAACTGTTAAATCTATGATGGCATAGCCTCTACGTGCCAGCTTTTTGCCAATAGACTTGACTCCATTTGCATTCTCAAGACCTGCAGAAGTTGAGAAAACGATTGCGCTTTTGTTGCCTGTAGCTCTTGGTATATTTTTTCTCACCCAATGGATCAGCTCATGAGGCATATTACCTGCATAGATAGGGCCCCCAATAATGAGAACATCGTGTTCCTCGAGCGTAGAGACCTTTTCTATGGATGAGATTGATACATCATGTCCCATTTTTTCTAATGCCCGACCGTAACCAATTGCAATGCTTTTAGTGTTGCCGGTTCCACTGAAATATATAATCGAAACCCTCATTAGAGCGCCTCCAGGTTTACTGAGATCTTGGACAGGATCATAACGGTTTGCGTTAGCGCCTCTTTTGATACCCCTTCCGTCATAGTTTGATGAAGCGACATAAAAGTAGTCATAATTTCCCGTTTGATCATTTTTCCTTGAGCAGACAACTGATACATTTTTGAGTGCTCGGGGACTTGCTCCAAATACGCTTTGTCCATTAGCTTCTTAACATTTCTGCTGATGTTTCCTTTGTCTATGTTCAGTAATTTAACGAGCTCGTTTTGAGAGTAACTGCTGCTTTGATGTGCATAAAAAAGCATCAGAATTTGCAGCTGTCCCATTCCTATCCCATACGCTTTGAGGCTTTTTTCTGTCTTTGCTTTCAACTCTTTGTAAATGCCGACAACTAAATCACCCAATTGTTCAGGTGAATGCGTCATATAACCCCTTCTTTCTTTTCATCGTAAGTTGTGCATACAACTGATATACTGAATTATATCACCAGAACGTTGTGTGCGCAACTAATAATTTCAAAGCTGCCACCAGATCCTTCACAAAGCAAAGACTCTGCCGATGGTTCCTGTACGCCACTTCCACATAGTATATTGAAAATTGATGTTCAAGCGCTCGCGCGCCATAATACCACAAAGAGGCTCAATGACAGCTTCCCCATGTCATTGAGCCTCTTTCGTTTAGTCCTTTTTTTTTAACCGGAATCCAAATCTCACTCCTGTACTCCGGATTACTGATATCCGGACTCTCATTCCATAGAATTTCGGGGCCTTCTACGACCTCATAGCCCGAGGATGGCAGCCATTCCGAGTAGATCCTCCCCCAAATATTCTGCAGCGTTTCCGGAAATGGTCCAACGGATTCGAATACTGCCCATGTCCCGGCCTCGACAATTAATTCATCAAGCAATTGTAGCCTCACTAACTCAGAGCTACTTTTCTTTCCTCTTAACATCACGAACTTTTTTCTTTTTGAAAGGTGTTTTTATACCTTTTGCAATATGGCGGGGGGCTTCTACAGCCCCGGTGTGGATGCCTTTTGCTACGCCTTGTGCAACTTGCCCAACTTTATCGATGAGCGCCTGCTTTTCTTGTTCCTTATGGTCCCTTATGGCCTTGCTCTCTAAAATAACTTCCTCGTTGACAAAATAGAGACAAATCCGATCACCCGTTTTAAGCTTTGAAATGACTTTTTTATCGCCCGGAAGCGTCACTCTCGTGACCTGACCATCCACTGTATTGACGAATTTCAGATTGGGTTTCTCTAATTTTTCAGTGACTCTCAATCCTAATCCCTGGAGATCTTCACGCGCCTCCTCTATGTTAAGGCCAACGACTACTGGCATTTTGAATTCTTGAACTGAATTATCCAGCAGCTCTTTGCTCTTATCAATGACCTCTTGAGTAAGATAGTAAACCTTCACCATTGTTTTGGGATTAACGCGCCTGCCAAATCTGGGTTCAGAGTACACGACCTCGTTTTCACTTTCATTCGCATACGCAATATTAGGTTTCGCTACTGCTGAAGTTGGAATTAAGTTGAGTTCATCTTTTAATATTCGCAGCGCTTCGTCAATATGAACATCTTTCAGATTTGGTATTTTGACGAGGCTTTTCTGTTTTTCTATGATCTCAGTACCAATTTTGGCGCCCAAATTCACGACATCCGGAGCAAGCTTGTGAGCAACTATTTTTCCACCTTTAATTAACCCCGTTTTCAATCCCATTTTTCTGCCCTCCAATGATCCAGATCTCGTATTAGGTAATATTTTCGAACGACAGCGTTAAACAAATTCCCTTCTTTCGCCGCAGCAACTGGGGCCCTCGCTTTGTATGCCTTGATATATCAGGATTCCTGCACGAACAACTTCGCCAACTTCACTGCTGTTACCAGGTATGGGGGATCGGTACGGGGGATCCGTACCAATTACGGGCAATCTTTTCACACAGCTCGAAGTTACTTCAACATTGTACTATTATTTAGAACAAGGGTGCTGTATAAAAACAACACATCTTGATCATCAAAGGTAATAAAACTGCCTAAATAATCACTTGTAATATATCGGATATCAATCAGTGTAACTTTGCTATAAGCCTCTACGAAATGCGGTGCAATGCTGCTGCCAAAGGAATCCCTGAAAATCACCAATTCTTTGTTAGTTTGGGCTTTTGGATTTTCTATGGTTAAAAGGGGGACTGCACCCGAAAGAAACATCTCATATGGATCACTGCTGTCAAGTTTATTTATATCATAAACTCCGGTATATTTACTCGTTTCATAGTTATAAACCTTACTGTTATCAATAATATCAGTTGTCAGATAATAAAGTGTCTCCGGTACTATGGGCAGCGCAGCTTGACCGTAATAGACGCCATAAAAAGGGGAAAATTTATTGATAGTAAACTCTTCTTTAAGTCTATCAAGAAAACGCATCTCAGCAGCTATACGTTCGACCACACGGCTAAGCCTTTCTTGCCGCCAGTGGGTGTCAGTTGCATAATAATCTTCAATGGAAAGACAGTCGAATATGTTGATGTATTTCATATTGTCTATATTTTCTTGCATCAGTGCTACAAGCTTATCATAATCCATGGCGGGATAACCATTTTCAGATGCTGAAAAATAATTCTTATCTGGAATAATTGAAAAGAATACATTGGTATTCTCATTTGCGAGATAGAAGTCATATATATACGAGAGTTTCTTCGCTGCATCAACAACAGAGCTTTCCTTTAGTGGATATTCAATTTTTGACACAGTATCATTTGTGATATATATGCCATTATTGTCCTTCTGCTGAAAAACATAAAATTGTGTAATGGCTTTTAGCTCACGGAAGTTGTCTCGAAAGGGGAACTGGTCAAGGGCGTATTTATCAAAGTCCGTCATATATTCTGTGGAAAGCATATTTTCTATAGAGGGTCTGGGCATCAAAGACAACTTTCTTCTCTCATTTTCAGATGTTTCATTTTGCTCATGTAAAACAATGAGCAAGGCGGCCACTGCAAAAAAGAAGATAAAAATTGAAGTGACTGCTTTATTCTTTGTTTTATCGTTCATCACTGCCTCCTAAAATCTAAAATACAAAAATGGATTGAACGAACCGTCAACGAGATATGCCGTAATCACGAGGAGAAGAGCGACCATAACCACGGGCTCGACGGTATTTAAGATGCGCCTTGCGGCATGATATTGCTGCAAGAGTTGTACGCTATTTTTGATAAATGGTGTTGAACCAATAACCGCAATCCCAATGATTACTGCATAACTGCGTAAATAATATAATGTTTCTGCGGTGATGAGCGGATAGCCCTGTGTGCCGAACATTGCAGATATATAGGTGATTGCCTCCTTCATTCCATCTGCGTTAAAAATTACAAAGCTGACTGCAACCAAGAGCAACACATAAAATCTGCTTAGAACAGATGGCGCTTTTTCGAGATATTTTCCAATCCACAGCTTTTCGATAATGAGAAAAAGGGCAAAGAACAAGCCCCATACAATGAAATTCCATTCAGCGCCATGCCAAAAGCCTGTAAGCATCCAAACTACAATGATATTAAATAACCATCTGGATACTTTTACACGATTGCCTCCCATTGGGATATAAATATAGTCACGGAACCATGTGCTTAATGACATATGCCATCTGCGCCAAAACTCTGTGACGCTTTTAGAGACATATGGATAGTTGAAATTCTCCAAATAATGAAATCCAAAAATTCTACCCAGACCAATTGCCATATCGCTGTATCCTGAAAAATCAAAGTAAATGTGAAGTGAAAATGCAATTGCATACACCCAGAAGAAGAGCACCGATTTTTCACCTGAATCAAGAAAGATTTCACACAACTCACCAAGAGCATTCGCAATCAAAACCTTTTTAGCCAAGCCCACTACAAAACGAAATGCGCCATAAGCAAAGTCATCGAGGCTATGCGTTCTGTGATTTAACGCTTCCTCTATCGTTGTATAGCGGACAATAGGACCCGCAATAAGCTGTGGGAACAAAGCCACATAAGTTGCAAGGTTGATTGGGTTCTTAATTACTTTCGCATCTCCCCGGTACACATCAATAGTGTAGCTGAGCGTTTGAAAGGTATAAAAGCTGATGCCTATTGGAAGTGCGAGATTTAAAAGTGAAAGCGATGAGCTGAATAAGGCATTTGTATTTTTTATAAAGAAATCTGCATATTTGAAGAATCCGAGCAACATGATACTCGTTGATACCGAGGAAATAAGAAATACCTTTGATGCCTTATCACCTCTGAATTTATCAATCAATATGCCATGACCATAGCCCAGTAGAATAGTGAAAATCATCAATAATACATATTTGGGTTCACCCCACCAATAGAAAAATAAGCTCGCACTTAGAAGAACCAGATTTTTCATACGTTTGGGAGAGATAAAATACAAAAGAAGCACGCAGGGGAGAAAATAGTATAAAAAAACAATACTTGAAAACAACATTTCAAAACGTCCTCCATATAAAGAAACATGCCTGCGTCAACCAGGCACAGGCATGTTTCTTTTTTATTCTGCTGCGCGCTCCAGCTTTTTACCGGTTTCTCCACCAACTGCTTCGGCAAATGCATTATATAGATCGTCGGTCAAGGTCGCTGATAAGTTGCTGTCAGTCATAATCATAGCGATAATATCACCGTAATTGGTTACAATTACCTTGTCCGCTCCAACGCAAATCCATTTTCTTGGATTGATGCCATCAAGAATATTCTGCTTTAATGTGTCAATATCAGCACCCTCTTCTACGCGAACCAAAGAGATAGAATATGCCTGCGAACCCATCATGGGTTCAGATGATACGGCTTCTTTTATACCTTCAGCGTCGGATAAGCCAAGAAAATAGATTAAATTATCCGCATTACCTAAGTCAATAGTTGTTGTTGGGCCGAGCTTAAGTTCAACTGGATTTATTTCATAAATTGCAGACATCAGGTCTTCCAAACTTCCTTCATAATTAGCGTTTGTAGTTGAAGACGCTACATTCTTTGAACAGGCTCCCAAAGTAAGTATCATAAGCGCCGCAAGTAGTAAAGCAATAGTTTTTTTTGTCATTTTAATTACCTCCATAATCTCTTCATTCATTTTCAATTGTTGGAATAAGCCTGCATCCAGGTTTCACTTTCCTTGTCATGGAAAGTGAAAGGTTGATAGTTTCCTTTTTATGTAACGATCCACATTAAAAAAGATCTATTTCAGCATCGTATAAAAGTAACGTACTGCTGAATGCACAGGTTTTTTCGTTTGGCATTTGACGGTTACACAGAAAATTACATTTACCACAATAGTACAAAGTTCCGCCAATAATGAGAACGGCGGAAACGCATTCAAGTTTTGATCCTCCCTTTAATTTCCAGAAATTGAGTTGTGACACTCTGCATTGAAAGTGTTTTTTTGAAATTCAACTTATCCTCCAATTAGCGTAATGCTTTATTAGACGCGAGACTTTCAATTAAGTTTCACCGATTCTCAAAAAAATGACATTTTCTTTTTTGTCATTAAAAAGGATTCAACGCAGTCCTTTGGTAAGATTTTCGTGAAAACCGACGTTCAATTAATTTGAAGATGAACCAATGAAGCTGCTGCAAGAACCAAGTAGAGATTGACCTGGTGGCTTCAAATTCCAGGGAAGGCAGCACTTTGAAGCTTTTGCCGGTGGTCCCTTTTCCCCACACTCGCACGGATTTACAAAATATGGAAGCTTTGTTTCTTTTTAAACCCATTATCGGATTGTACGATAATGGGTTAGTTTGAATTGAGGATCTGCTTCCGAGCTGTTACCAGATACAGACAATCCTGTTTATGACAAACACAGATCAGCTCTCATTGCCGGACGGCAAAGTTTGCATGAGGGCAAAGAAATGTTCAGGCTCACCGGTACGAAAGTACTCATACCAAGCTTCCAGTGTGTTTGATTGAAAAACACCTAAATGCTCAATAATTTGCTTCGCCCACAACAAAGCTCCGGTGGAACTTGCAGTAATAAGGTTGTGATCCGCTACAGATGGCTTGTCTATGTAGAAACTTTGCCCTTTATAACCGGGAGAAACCATTTCAAGAAATCCAGGTCCATTACTGGTATGCGGACGCTGATCCAATAGCCCAAAGTTGGCAAGCGCTGCAGTAGCCCCACAGATTGCACACACCGTAGCGCCTATTGAGAGAAGCTCGCTGGCTTTTTCAATAATAGCGACATGCTTTAGGTCGTTCCATGTATTTGCGCCTGGTAATAGCAACACGCTTGTTTCACTCACAACAATATCTTCAATTAAGCAATCAGGCACTATCGTCATTCCACCCATTGTAGTGATTGGCGCTTGAGAATGACTAACCGTTTTGAGCGATACACGCTGCTCGCCCTTTTTGAAAAACCGGCCAGAATTCAGCTCCGAAATAACATACCCCAGTTCCCAGTCGGCTAAAGTATCCAGAACGTAAACATAAACCGTAAACATAAATTCCCTCCATTCTCATTGTTCCAGTTCGCCGCTTCACCAATGGTTTTTTTATAGTAAGAATCACTTAGAGGTTGCAATGCGGTGTTTAAGAGATGAGGCTGCCAACTAGTCTGTGCCAGTGAGGTTTTCTATTTGCGGGACAGACCAGAGCAAAGACTTTTTCTGCCGATGGTCACCCAACTTCAATTGATTTTGGGTTGGGTTACAGGTACGGGTCCCGGTATGAAAGCTCTCCGTGAGGCTATTTCAAAGCCTTCAACAATGCTATATATCGAGAGAGCCTTTCCTTAACATATTCGCTGATCATAATCACCATCGGCGAAGGATCCTGTTTTCGAAAATAACTGTCAAAGCAGTCGTAGTATTGTCTCCTATCCGAAAATTTTACATCTATTGGTGGGTAGCCTGCTTGCATGAGCATCAGGTTAATTAAGAGTCGCCCAGTGCGTCCATTTCCATCAATAAAGGGATGGATGCCTTCAAAAGTCAGATGGAATAGAGCCGCTGCTTCTATGGGGTGCCGCCGGTCATTGAATAAATCCACAATGAGCTGTTCCATTTGTACCGGAACAAGATAGGGTTGCGGAGGTTCGTGATGGGCACCTATAATCTTTACCGGAATTCTCCGATAAACCCCTTTGTCCTCAGGTCGATCCATCAGGACTAAAGCGTGGATCTCACGGATCATCCGTTCAGAAATTGGAACATGTTCACTGACAAGAGAAGTGACATAAACAAATGCATCGCGATGGCCCACCGCCTCTAAGTGCTCCTTCAGCGGCTTACGGTCAATCGTCACGCCATCCAGGACGAGTGCGGTTTCTTGAAGTGTCAGCGTGCTGCCCTCAATAGCGTTGGAGTTATAGGTAAACTCAACAAGGAACTCATCCTGCAGCCGCTTCAGCTCTCCACTGGTCAGCGGGCGTCTACGGTCAAGCTCCGCTTTCATTTCATCAACGGCGGCGAAAAGTGAAACGTATTGTTCCGGAATCACCTTGCCCCTCAGGCTGCGTCCGTCAACCGGCTTCAGCGCATCTGCCGGAATGAGATATGAACGGCCTTTCTTGATAACGCCCTCTATTCGTCCTTCGGCGCATAGTACCCGGACACGGCGATCCGAGATGCCCCACTGTACTGAAGCTTGTTTTGCAGTGATATAATCCACGATTTATCACCTCCTTAAAGAAAGTATATCACCTCATCGGAATATTAAAAGGCCGAAATTTGATTTATTCGCTCTATTATTCCGATAAAATCATACAATGATTATTGAAATAATAACAAGTTCAGATCTCAACACTGTGGATCATTGATGTCAACTTCCAGAAAATATGTGAATAAAACACCTGTCCAGTTGATCCTACTCTGATTGCAAACTGATCAATAACCACCAGGGCAAAGACGCTGCCGATGGTTCCGGTTTCCCCAGCCTCACACAGCATTACAGAATATGGAAGCCTCAGCTTTTTTATAACCCATTATCAAAGCTTAAGATAATGGGTTATTTTTAATTGTAGATCAATTTCCGGAATTTCTTCGACTGTACTGGTACAGATTGCCTCTTAATATAATCCCAAACTTAAGGAACATGATATAATGTATTAAAGAGTGAACAAAGAGGTGCTCTTCGATAAAAAGAACATTAAACCTTTGATGGCAAGGTAGAGTCGCTTATCACAATTATGAGTGCATTCACTAAGGTGAAAATCATGACAAAACAAGGATGAACGATTGGGAGGTGAAAGGCATGCCATGGCTGCCTATATCAATTGTTGTTGGAATCGTGGTTATTGGTCTTCTGGTGGGCTACATTATAACTTACAGGAATAAACCTAAACCACCTATAGATTATTATATGATGTTCGTCTTGGGGATCATATGGACAGGCGCTGGTGTTTCGATTATGATTTCAACTCATAACCCTGGACTTTTCGGGATGGGTATCATTTTTATGTTGATAGGAATAACCCATAGGAAACAGTGGAAAACAAATCACCGACGTTATGCAGATCTTAGCCCTGAAGAAAAGCGTTTTAAATTTTGGGGAATCATTGTTCTGCTTTTTCTTGTAGTTCTAGGTGTCTTTTTCTTTATAGCATTACGTTGATTAAGTGGCTCTAAATCGCTGGATACTAACATGATAGTGTCGAATCGCTGCCAAAGTACAAATCTGCCGCCAGATCCTTCTCAAAGCAAAGATTCTGCCAATGATCCCTTTTCCCCACATTCGCACAAGTTTACAAAATATGGAGGCTTTGTTTCTTTTAAAACCCATTATCAGGTCTTAAGATGATAATGGGTTATTTTTAATTGTAGATCAACTTCCGGAATTTCTTCGACTGTACCAGGTACATATTGCCTCGTTTTTTAAAAGGAGTCCATTGAAAGCGTTGATATATCAGGATTATTTTATGAACAACTTCCGCAACTTCACTGGGGTTACCAGGTACGGGCCACCGGTACGGGCCACCGTAACAGATGTACCCGCATCCAATGGGATAATACACGTCATTGACACAGTAGTGTTGCCTTTCACTCCATGAATAATATTTTAATCGAGTAGGAAGTCATCCATTTTTCGGGTGATCATCCTCTCACACCATCGTATGTACCGTTCGGTATGCGGCGGTTCAACCACTTGTGTACATTAAGCATAATTGCTCGTACTGGGCCGGGAAGTTATAATACCCGGCCGGTGCGAGCTTTTTCTATGTAATGGGCAATTAAGCCCTGGTTTATCCAATTGAGGACTCGAGGATGATCCAGGTTCTAAACCAGCAGTTTATGCTGCTTCCCTACAGCATAGAGAACAGAATGGAGATTAAGGTAGGTATCTCAACCCTCTATGAGGCCATTGATCAGCTGCGGTGATTCTTACTCTGACTCGAGTTAGAATGAAAGTGACAGTGATGCCCAAATTATGGTCTACCGCTGCCCGAATTGCATTTCGATGATGCACATGGCGCGAATCGATGATGCTTTTAGCGCGAAATAATCATTTCTATTTGAAGGACAGGCCAGAGAAAAGACTTTTCTGCCGATGATCACCCAACTTCAATTAATTTTGTGTGTTAAAATTTGGAAGTTGCAGGCTTTTTATAACCTTTATCGGGTCGAACGATAATGGGTTGTTTTAGATGGTGGTTTTGGAATTGGAGAAATGCCAGATGGATGAAATCTTGACAAGAGAAAAGCGAAAGACATGGAAAAGCGCCCCCGGATATAGCTCCGGAGGCGCTTGGTGACAGCTTACGGAAAATTGTAAATCAATTTCACCAATTTCTTTTCCTGTATCTGGTACGGGCGTTCAATACAATGTACATACATGATATATCGGGTCGCGCAATAAAATTTCCGGACAGGCCAACTAATCTCCCAACTGAAGCGGAACTGCCACCGTTGCCGACTGGGTGGTCGAGTTGCCACAGTCATCGGTCACTTCATAAGTGATGGTATAGATCCGGCCCGTACCGGTATCCGAACGCTCAGCGCGCAACTGAAAATGATAGTCATCCACGATAACGATATCATTTATAGTGTTGCCGTCGTCTGGACCTTCAGCATCATCCGGCTCATTAGAGGTGACTGAGAGCAGTGTAATAACTGGATTGGCATCGAAATTGTCATATGCCGTCACTATTGCTTCAATATCAACGTACTTATGGTTCGGAGGCCAAAGAACATCAGGGGAAATCGTAATCGCGTCAAAGGAAGGTGCGATCTCCTCGCAGACCGACAAGCCGACAATAACCGGATCATGATCTGACGAACGATAGGCATCCGGCGCGTAGATCAAGTCCTGAGCATCCTGCTTGTATGTGGTGTCGTAGTCGATCAGGTCGGGTTCATCCGCATTGATGTGCCAGTAGGTCATGCCCGTAATCTCGTCAACCAGTCCCGCACTGGCCAGGGCGTAATCAAGATATCCAGTCTGTCCATCGAAAACATAAGAGTAGGCATCCTCACCCAGCAGCTCGTAAGCCATATCTGTATAGTCATCGCCGGTTCCAAGAATATCATCAGCGCCCATGAGGATCGCATCAATAGGATCTTCCTTATCGTAGGCGTTCAGGTCGCCTATAATGAGGAAGTCAGCGTCACCACTCCCGGTAGGATCAGTGGCAAGCCAGTCTACCAGGGCCTGGGCGGCGGCGGTGCGGGTCAGATTGCAATTGCCGGCGCCATCCCCAGTATCCGGATCATCTGGGCATGCCGAGCCCTTCGACTTGAGGTGGTTAACCGCCACCGTAAAAATCCCGCCGGTGGCGTCATCCATAAAGGTCTGGGCCAGGGTTGGCCGGTTCAAGGTATCAATGAAGCGGGAATCCACATTTGAATCGAGGATTGCATAATCCCCCACCGGACTGACCGCATCTGGTTTGTAGATCATGGCTACCCGGATTTCATCCATGCCAATCTCGCCAGTGGCGATGTAATTATAGGTGCCATCACCCAAAACAGCGTTGAGCCCGCTCACCAGATCAGCAGTGGCCTCGTCATTCGGACTATTCTCGATCTCTATCAAGCCAACTACGTCCGCATCAATGGCTGCCAGCGCAGCGATGCTCTTATCCCTTTGGCGCTCGAATTCCTGCGCATTATCTGCGCCACGCTCGCCAAATGTAATAAAGTAATTCAAGACATTGAAGGAAGCCACTTTCACATTGCCTCCTGTATCATCAGGTTGATCCTGGCGAGGATTGGCTGCGGTATAGTCCGCCCCCTGGGTAGGCTGAATGCGATAGAGCCCAAAGTCATAATCCATGATGCCGGTCACATTCTCAATCGTATCGCCGCCTCGGAACAGGTTGTCCAGGTCAAAAATTTCGCCATTGGGATGAATGGCAGGATCCGGATTCTGAGAATCACGCCCGTCATCCAGGGTGATCTGATCCAGCAGATACTCCGCCGTGGCCTGGCTCACCTCTACTGAGCCCGGTTCAAATTCAGCCGTTGGGGTGAGATGCCGCTCAGAGGTCAACACAATTTCACCGTAGCGGTCGAAGTTGAAATATTCAGCGATAACCAGCTCCTGTGGGAATGTGATCAGCATGCCTTCGAAGGATTCAAAGTCAGAAACGGCTGTCACCGGCAAAGAGAGGGATGTGGTCGTTGGAAGAGCATTGCCGCTGCTAACCACCGTAACGTCGGTCAAGGAAGTGAGTTCTGTCATTCCATAGTATTCAGAGACGACGCCTTCCACACTTACCAGATCGCCGACCTTTACATCCACTGCCGGAGAGCTTCCATCATGTATTAAGATGCCTTCAGAGGTGAGGGGATCCGCATCTGCATGTTCATCCTCTTCCTGAACATAGAAGCCATCTAAATCACCGTGGGTGCCATTGATGCCATGTTGAAAGTCACCCACCACAATACCTTCAATAGTGACAGTTTGTCCAACCATAGGACTTGCAGCCCCACTGCCTTGGACATCATGGATGAAGGCGTTTACCGGCATAGGCTCTGTTACCACTTCATTCGGGCTGCCCGGGGTATTTACGGCTTCCCCAAGTGCCGCACTTCCCGCGTATCCTGGTATTCCGAACAGGTCAAAATCATTTCTGACCCAGTCGGTGGCCTGATCTGTGTCAAATCCGTCAGGAATGCGAGAGGCGCCGCCCGGAGCATAAATGGACAGACCGTCATAATTTGGATATAAGACTGTCTCTGAGTAGGTTATATCATCTGTACCACCGTCATTTACGGCTACACTGTCAAGTATGGTTTCCCATGGGGTACTGTCCAGGACACCATCGTTATCTGTATCCAAGTCCTGAGTGAGGGATCCCGCAAAATCCTCTACCAACAATAAGGTGAGGGTTCCATTTTCCAGCGCATTGGAAGCCAGATCAGCGAGCCACAAACCCTCTGAATTGGTGATCCCAACCGGCACGACTTCATCGATCACTCCGGCTCCGGTAGTATCGCCCTCAATCTCCAGAATAGTCAGATTGCCATAATTCGTATCAGGCACGCCAAATAGTTCTATGTACTCAACGTCGGTGCCGGTAGTACTGCAACTGAATTCGTTGATCACTGGAGCTATCGGCTGGATTACAGTTTGATTAAGGCTTCCTGGGGTGTTTACGGCCTCACCCAGTACCGGACTTCCTGTGTATCCTGGTATGCCGAACAAGTCGAAATCATTTCTGATCCAGTCGGTGGCCAAATCAGTGTCATTTCCGTCAGGAATGCGGGAAGCGCCGCCCGGTGCAAAGGCCAGGCCGTCATAAGATACATTTAAGACTGACTCTGAGTAGGTTATATCACCTGCACCTCCATCATTTACGGCCACACTGTCAAGTACAGTTGTCCAAGGCAAAGGGGTAATGTCAATGATACCGTCGTTATTGTCATCCAAGTCCTGACCAAGGGCTCCCGTAAAATCCTCGACCAGCAATAAGGTAATGGTTCCATTTTCCAGCGCGTTGGCGGGCAGATTACCAAGCCACAAGCCCTGAGAGTCGGTGCTCCCAACCGGCAGGACTTCATCGATCACTCCGGCTCCGGTAGTATCGCCCTCAATCTCCAGAATAGTAAGATTGCCATAATTCGTATCAGGCACGCCAAACAGTTCTATGTACTCAACGTCGGTACCGGTAGTACTGCAGCTGAATTCGTTGATCACTGGGGTTAACGCTATCGGTTCAGCTACAGTTACCCCCCCGAATGCCAGCATCAGCATTATGGCTATAGCCAGCACTCTGTGTAGTTGCGAGGTCTTTTTCATTTTAAGCATTTAGATCTCTCCCTTTCAAAAACAAAAACCGACCCAAAAGGCCGGTTACGCTTTTTGCTCCGCTGTAGACATGAGCGTCCAAATAAATCTACAGCTTCATCGCGTCCTCAAAAGTATTATGTTACCTTTAATAATTACCACATAATACTGAACTTAAACTGTCTAATAGCGTCGATTAGAAAAGTTTTAGAAATCTATTGAATACACACAAAAGTAACCCACCCCGTAAACCAAATCACTGCGATCTAATCTACAAGGTGGGTTTCATTATCTCTTGCCCAATATTCAGGTCGCTTCCCCGAATAATACTGCGGTCCTTTTCTGTACTATTCTTCTTATTAAACGTAAGCGTCAACTGCAGCACACATATTTGTTAAAATTTCTTCGACTTTACTTGGTACAGGTTGAACTCGTTTTTTCAAAAGTGTCCTTTGAAAGCCTTGATATATCAGGATTCTTGTACGAACAATTTCTGAAAGTTCACTGGGGTTACCTGGTACGAGCGATCCGGGCAAACGGTACAGGCGGTCGTAATAGATATACTATAAGTTCCTTGTAATTTAGTATAGCTGTTTCTTTATTTCGTTAATAACTTCTGGGTTGGAAAATTCAATTATATCGTTCCCAGAAGTAGATTTATACTTTAAAACAAATGCTGTGGCATTTTGTTGTTGGCAAAACGCTCTCATCTTGCCTTTGATATCGACAATATATTGATAATGCCCGAAATAAAAAGTTTCAGGTTTAAGTTGAATTCCAACAAGGTTATTATTCTGACCTATGGCAAAAAAATCGATAAAATAATCGGTATCCCATTCTTTTGGAGCTTCTTGAATTAGTGGTGAAACAACTTCTCTCAGAATCTTTAAAGCTTGATTCTCTTTATTATATCCTTGAAAAGTTCTACGGAACATAACGTCATAGATGTATTGCTTACAGTCAAATACACTCACCCTATAATTTTCAGGAATGGACTGGTGCATTTCTCGCACTATGGTATCAAGATAAGCTTCGTCGTGAACATTTGTGAAATACCAAATTTTCCATTCATCTTCTGTCAGAGGACTTAAGTCGCGTATCATTTTCATCATATATCCTATTCGAACGGGTTTGTTGAACCCACCGATGTTGTAATAGTTGTTTAATATTCTTTCATTCACCATAATTAATCTTCCACTTCGATTTTTATGCTGGTTTTTTTCTTTGTATAATAAATCATTTTTACATCAATAACCTCTGATAAACGGCCCATTGTTTTGTATGTATCTGGTTTTATTGAATATGGAACATCCCCGACAAAACCGTCGATACCAACAGACTCTTCAGCAGGCGATGCCAATCTATATGTCAGACCTTTTTTATCAGCAAGTGAACCAAGTATTGCCTTCTGTAAATATAGACCGTTGAAAGTTTTAGATATTACCAGATCTTCGACCCATTTCTCAACCATTTTACGGTCGATAAGTGGAATAGCATTTCTAAGATTCTGTACTTGTCCATAAATTTTATCTGTAGCTTTTTCAAAGGAATCTGGATAACGTTCAACGTACCATTTTCTCCATTCTTCAATGTTAATCTCCTCGCTGGAATTCATGAATTCTGGGAAAAGATCAGACATCTGACCTACAACAACAGCACGGGTTCCTTGCGCATTTTGATTTGCCCAGTTTATTAACTGGGAAGTATATTTTGGGAATGAAGAAGGATTGCTTTCGTTATATGCTTGAATACTTTCGTTTTTCAAACTATAATTCATTTTTATTCCTCCATGAACATTTTGTAAGTTTCAACTCCAAGGGCATCTGAATTTTTTTATCCATTTTCTAATGAGATGTTGCGTTGAAATCTCTCAAGATCACTGATCTATGTCCTTTGAATTTCTTCAACTTCACTTTGGGTCCCAGTTATGGACGTCTTCAAACCATTTACTTCAGAACAATCTTATAAGCTTCATTAGTGTCTGCCTTACCGGCAGCTATAACGTAGCTTGTTGCGTCTTCTGGAACTTCATAGACTAAAACACCATTCTCTTTAATGCTTGGCGCTAATTCTCTATATACCATGGAGTCATCGAGAATCCACGTATCATCCGAAACCTCAAAGTTTCGCTCCTCCTGATCAATAAGTATAAATAACGGATCAAACGTGATGTTTTCTTTGGTGATATTCGTCACTTCAACCTCTAAAACGACGTATTTAGCACCTTCTTGTGCTTCAGCTTCACTGTATGTACTCTTAATCGCCTTTGTTTCGTTGACAGATTTGACCTTAAATAAAATAGTCGCAAATTCTACCTCATCACCAACATTCTTCTCATACCATATCAGCTCTTCCTCTTGCGTATCTTCAGCAGCAGCTTCACCAGCAAAACTATCCTCAAAAGAATTTGCTACCTCCATCAGGTCACCAGTTATCGCATTTTGCAATTCGTCATTTAAGTCAATTTTCCAGGCGCCATCAACTTTTTTCAACTGAATATCAACAGTATTCGTTACTTTTTTATCTTTATTGCTTTCAAGTGAGGCAAGCATCATCTCTGTCATCTTCTGTTCCATTTCTTCATCACTCAATACATTTGAAAACGCATTTGCAAATGCGAAAGAAAATGCCTCCTTAATGAATTCCCCCATTACATTTTTCATATCAATATTTGTAATCTCTGCTTTGACTGTAGCGCTTTCTTTCTCCTCTGAGGATTCAATAATGGCATAGCTCATTCCTGTAAAAATCTGCTTCACAAATTCTTCCTGTTCAGTGATGCTTTCCATCTCTTCTGACTCCTCAGAAGTGTTGACGAGCTCGTCATAATCGACATATTTTGAAATCTCTTCTACATTCATTGTCTTAACCGCTTCAAGAAAGCTTTGGGTCGCACTCTCGGCTGTCACACCGCCACATCCCACAAGTGATGCTATTAGAACTACGATCAAAACAATTCCGGTTAACTTTTTCACACAATCTCCTCCTACATTTTTCTTTAAAGTAATATCATTCCATTTCAACTATATGTTCCTATACCCTTTATCTTTGTTTGAATAGCACATAATTAATTGAATATTATCACCACTCAAATAGCGTCTTCACTTTGAACGAATCAATAAAACCGCAAATCTCAAACAATGGTTATTTTAAAACTTCACAACAAGTACATCACTAATTCGGGCTATAGCAGCATCGATTCGCATTAGTTTTTCGTCCCGTTTGAATAAATATCATCCAGGAGACGAGTTACCTCATCTCGTCCCTATCGATATCCACGTTGAAATTACCTTGAACGAAACCTACATACTTTGTTTCCAGCTTTATGTCAGCACTTGACGTATTCATACTATCAACACTCCTTTTCTTCATTCGGGAGATCCTACCTAATCAATTGCATTATCCCGTGATTCCATTAAACAGCTTCACAATTCATGAGCAAAGACTCAGCCGATGGTTTCCCATCTCCAACTATAGTGTGTAAAAAATTTGCAATTTGTGTCATTTATAAAACCCATTATCAGCTTAAGATAATGGGTTAATTAAATTTTGGATCAACTTCCGCAGCATCATTCCGAGTCCCAACAATGAGTGATCCCAAGTATTATCTCAGTATTCATACTAAACATGAAAATGACCATCGGCACTTTGATATGCTCCCTTTGTAGTAGACAGTTGAAATAATAAAACTGTCGCTGCAAGGGGAGTTTTTCTATGAAAAGAAAATCAAAGGTCAGTTATGAG
>NZ_FMWL01000021.1:0-1040 GCF_900103005.1 Acidaminobacter hydrogenoformans DSM 2784
GGCCACACCTGTTCCCATCTCGAACACAGAAGTTAAGCCTTTCATCGCTGATGGTACTTGGGGGGCAGCCCCCTGGGAGAGTAAGTCGTCGCCGGATTCTAAATGGCCCCTTGGTCAAGCGGTCAAGACACCGCCCTTTCACGGCGGTAACAGGGGTTCGATTCCCCTAGGGGTCACCAAATTTTCTTGTAATATGGGAGCTTAGCTCAGCTGGTAGAGCACCTGCTTGACGTGCAGGTGGCCACAGGTTCGAGTCCTGTAGCCCCCACCATGGTAGCTTTTTTAGAAAGCGGGGCACTAACCGCTTTCTAAAAAAGCGGTTTTTCACCAAAGGTGAAAAAACCTTCCATGTCTTTATTTGAAGAAAAAAACTACCATGGCCTGGTAGTTCAGTCGGTTAGAACGCTAGCCTGTCACGCTAGAGGTCGAGGGTTCGAGTCCCTTCCAGGTCGCCATACATGCCGGTGTAGCTCAATTGGCAGAGCAACTGACTTGTAATCAGTAGGTTGCGGGTTCGAGTCCCATCACCGGCTCCACAAATTAAAAATGTCAGATTCTCAATAAGGATCTGACATTTTTACTTTAATCGTAGTATGTCGCATTAAGATGATATGATTAAGTCTAATGCAAAAAAACAACAAAAATACCAAAAAATATATTACGAAAAGACTTGCATTGATCATAATCGCAGGATATAATAGCAAATGTCGTCATGTGATGACAAAACGGCAAGTTAACATTTTCAATGATTTCAGCTGTTTTGATCTTTACAAATCGCGACAGAGTGTGATATAGTGTTTAAGCTGACATTAAATGATTGTTAAATGTGTGTTAGCTCAAATAATAAAATGTCGGGGTGTAGCGCAGCTTGGTAGCGCATCTGATTTGGGATCAGAGGGTCGCGGGTTCAAATCCTGCCGCCCCGACCATTTAACCAAAGTATTATCGATCCTTGAAAACTAAACAGTGTACAACCCAAAATTCTGAAATAAATGTCGGTTCTGCTTGGAACCGGCGAAGTGATTTCTGATTATGGAAAT
>NZ_FMWL01000021.1:2950-48292 GCF_900103005.1 Acidaminobacter hydrogenoformans DSM 2784
GAGAAAGGGCCACACCTGTTCCCATCTCGAACACAGAAGTTAAGCCTTTCATCGCTGATGGTACTTGGGGGGCAGCCCCCTGGGAGAGTAAGTCGTCGCCGGGTACAATGGATACTCTGGTTGAAGGTTAAGGCCTTCAGCCAGAAGCTCCATGAATTAATTGCCGAGTTGTTGAAGCTGGCAAGTAACGTTCCAAGGTAGCTCAATGGTGGAGCAACCGGCTGTTAACCGGTAGGTTGTGGGTTCGAGCCCCACCCTTGGAGCCATTTTGTTATTTCGGCCCCTTGGTCAAGCGGTCAAGACACCGCCCTTTCACGGCGGTAACAGGGGTTCGATTCCCCTAGGGGTCACCAAAATTTCTAATAATATGGGAGCTTAGCTCAGCTGGTAGAGCACCTGCTTGACGTGCAGGTGGCCACAGGTTCGAGTCCTGTAGCCCCCACCACGGTAGCTATTTTAGAAAGCGGGGCACCAACCGCTTTCTAAAATAGCGGTTTTTCACCAAAGGTGAAAAAACCTTCCATAAGCACCAAATTGCCACCTCTCTCACCGAGAGAAAAACACCTTGCGGGTGTGGCGGAATTGGCAGACGCGCTAGACTTAGGATCTAGTGTCCAGTACGTGGGGGTTCAAGTCCCTCCACCCGCACCATTACTATTTTATGCGGAAGTGGCTCAGAGGTAGAGCATCGCCTTGCCAAGGCGAGGGTCGCGAGTTCGAATCTCGTCTTCCGCTCCATAATTCGCGTCCGTAGCTCAGTTGGATAGAGCAACGGCCTTCTAAGCCGTGGGTCAGGGGTTCGAATCCCTTCGGACGCGCCATTTTATATCTTGATGTATTTCTTCGTGAGATGCATAGATTGTGGGCCATTAGCTCAATTGGTTAGAGCATCCGGCTCATAACCGGCAGGTCCGGGGTTCGAGTCCCTGATGGCCCACCATACGCCCAGATAGCTCAGTCGGTAGAGCAGAGGACTGAAAATCCTCGTGTCGCTGGTTCGATTCCGGCTCTGGGCACCACAATTTTTTAAGACTGGGAATTTCCCAGTTTTTTTTATTTTCAAAGAAAGTCGGAGCCAACAGGTCATAAACTGTAATCGACTTTCTTTTTTTTAGTTCAATTTCGAAAAGAAAATTAAACGAGTTTCGAAGTGCATGGTGATTTGGTGCAAAACTATTGTATACTAAAAGTGATGCAAATTAAGCGAGGTGACTTTGAATATGGATTCAATTATAAATGTATTTAGCAGTATGCGTATTATGGATGTTATAGATATTGCCATAGTAGCCTATGTATTTTATAAAATATTCATGCTCATAAGAGAAACCAGAGCTGAACAATTAATCAAAGGATTGGTTGTGCTGCTTGTTATGATGAAGCTTTCTGAATGGGCTAAATTGTATGTTGTCCATTTCATATTGTTGAACACTATGACCCTTGGATTAATTGCATTGATTATTGTTTTTCAGCCTGAATTAAGGCGTGCACTTGAATATATTGGAAGGAACAAGATATTCTTTGCGAAAATGGCTGAAGAGCAGGAAGAAGCATTTAACCATACGGTTCATGAACTCGTCAGCTCGGTCGTCAGTTTGTCCAGGGAACAGATTGGGGCCTTGATTGTCATGGAGCGGCAAACAGGTCTTAATGAGATTGTGTCTACAGGGATAAAAATTGATGCTGAAATTTCCAGTGGACTTTTAATAAATATTTTCATACCGAATACGCCTTTGCATGATGGGTCTGTAATCATCAGAAAGGACAGGATTTTAGCCGCAGGGTGCTTCTTGCCTTTGTCTTCAAACCAGATGATCAGTAAGGAGCTGGGGACTCGCCACAGGGCGGCTTTGGGAATTGCGGAACAATCGGATGCGTTGGTTATTATTGTTTCGGAAGAGACGGGAACAATATCAGTCGCTTTGAATGGAAAGCTTTCAAGATATTTGGATGCCAACACTTTAACAAGTGTCATTAAAAAAGCTTATTCCGAAGAAGAACAGCCAGCTATTATGAAGCGGCGCTGGAGGTTGAATCATGAACTTATTAAAAAGAATTAATTCTTGGAAGCAAAGCCCAAAGTACGCAAAATTTCAAAGGAACATAGCCCCCAAAATACTTTCCATTCTGTTTGCTGTCGTATTTTGGCTATATGTCATGGATCAGGTTAATCCCGAAATGGTGAAAACTATACCGGATGTCAAGGTTGAAATGTTGAACTTAGAAAGCGTTCAAAATGAAGGTATGGTCATCATGGGGGATAAGGAATTTTACGTGGATGTCAAATTGAAAGGCAGGCGCAGTGAAGTCATAAAAGTGACGGCGAATGACCTGTTGATTACAGCTGATCTCGAAGGTTTTCAAAAAGGCACAAACAACATCATGCTGAATTCAAAAATATTTGTATCCAATGTTGCTATAGAAAGCTTATCAATGAATTCAATAAAGATATCTTTGGACCGAATTGTTGAGGTCGCAAAATCTGTCAAAATCGAATATGTGGGGACACTCGCTGAGAATTACACCACAGGCGACTTATCCGTGACACCGCAAGAAATAACTGTGAAAGGGCCTGAAAGTCTCGTCAATAACATATCGTCAATCCGTGGTCAGCTGGATCTAACAGAGGTTTCCAATCAGCTGGCTAAAGAGATCCCGGTTACGCCGGTCGATTTGGATGGCAATGTTGTGAATGGTGTCGAGCTTGGAAAGAATTATGTTACTGTACAGATAGGTATTTATAAATTGTCGAACATTCCAGTTGGAATTTTGACTTCTAACGAGGTTGCGGAAGGTTATAAGCTGGTCAAAATGGAAGTGCTCCCTGCCGTGATAACGATTCGTGGTAATGAAGAAATTGTTTCGAATGTCGAGAGTATTATGACTGAAGAGATTAATTTGATGGATTTGACAGAAACCACCGAGCTGGAGGTTGCGTTGTCGCTGCCGGAAGGTATTTCTGTGCCATTCGCTGAGCAAACAGCAACAGTTAAAATATATGTTGAACCTCTGATGATGGGGACGCTTGAGTATAATTCAGCAGAAATTGCTATTGAAAATATGAATCCAGAGCTTAATTATGAAGTGTTGACGCCTGAAAGCACTTTGTTTATCGCTTACGTACAGGATAGCCAGAGTGTCGTCAGCGAATTGGAAAAGGGCGATATGAAGCTGTCTGTGGATGTGGGGACGCTTGAGGAAGGTGACCGGCGGCTGGAACTTAAATATTTTTCTGAGACACCGTACACTTCAGTGCGGCTATCGCCGGAAACACTTTTAATCAGAATCACCCGGAGGTGATTGGGCAAGCATGGAGCGGGAAATCGAAATGATCTTGGACTCAACCCATGATGCTATGATTGCGGTTGACATTGAGGGCAGAATTACAATTTTCAACAAAGCTGCGGGCATTCTGACTCAAAAAAATCCTGTCAGCGCAATTGGACAGCCTGTTGACAGCGTCATTGAAAATACGCGTTTGCCATGGGTCCTCAAAACGGGGATTAGCGAATTAAACCAAAAGCAGCCTCTTGGAGACATCACCATTATAACCAACCGTATGCCGGTGCTGAACGAATTGGGAGATGTCGTTGGAGCTATCGCGGTATTCAGAGATATTACCGAGGTGCAAGAGCTGGCTGAAGAGATCACAAACCTAAAAGAAATCAGAGGAATGCTCGAAGCAATCTTCAATTCTACGCAAGACGCGATTTCAGTCGTTGATCAAAATGGGATTGGCGTCATGATCAATCCAGCTTATACACACATTACAGGCTATACAAGCAAAGATGTCATAGGTAAAATGTGTACCGTTGATTTCAGCGAAGGGGAAAGTGTTCATTTAAAGGTACTGGCAACAGGGCATCCAGTAAAAGGCGCGCGTTTAAAAGTGGGTGTAAATCGAAAAGAAGTCTTGGTCGAGGCAGCGCCAATCATGGTCGGGGATATCCTGCGCGGAAGTGTCGCTGTCATTCATGACTTATCTGAAATCAATAGACTCATATCTGAACTCGATCAGGCAAAGCAGCTGATTCGAAACTTGGAAGCGAAGTACACTTTTTCTGATATAAAAGGTCAACACAGTGTCATTTTAAACGCAATCGAAAAGGCAAAACTGGCCGCGGCAACGCCTGCGACGGTTGTGCTAAGAGGTGAAAGTGGCACGGGCAAGGAGTTGTTTGCCCATGCGATCCATAATGCAAGTGAGCGAAAATATTCGCAGTTCGTCCGAGTGAATTGTGCTGCAATCAGTGAAACTATTCTCGAAAGCGAGCTTTTTGGTTATGAAGAAGGGGCGTTTACCGGGGCAAGCAAAGGCGGCAAAAAGGGTCTTTTTGAACGGGCGCATGGTGGCACGCTCTTTCTGGATGAAATTGGTGAAATTAGCCTGAATATGCAAACCAAGCTGCTGCGCGTTCTACAGGAAAAAGAGATTGTCAGAGTTGGGGGAACCAAAGCCATTCCAATAGATGTACGCGTGATCTCGGCAACAAATTTGGATTTGGAGAAAGCTGTTGAGCAAGGTCGTTTCAGAAAGGATTTGTACTACAGAATTCACGTTTTTCCAATAGCCATCCCACCGCTCAGAGAACACAAAGAGGATGTGCGGGCGCTTGCCGAATTCTTCATCGTAAAATACAACCAAGAGTTTGGGAGAAATGTCAGTGACCTTTCAGAAGAGGCTCTTGAAGAAATGCTCGCCTATGACTGGCCTGGAAATGTGCGGGAGCTCGAAAACTTTATTGGGCGATCACTAATAAACATGAAAATCACAGACACAATAATTCTCAAAAAACATCTTCCGAATTTGGAGTTAGTCTCTGTCCACATGGAGCGCCAATTTAATGAGCGGGACGAAAAAGATGTTAATAAACCGGTTAAGCTTTTGTCAACTTATATTGAAGATGCAGAGAAGCGTGCGATTTCACATGCCTTGTCAGCATCTGCCGGCAACAGGGAAATCACTGCGAAGGCACTGGGAATTTCTTTAAGAACGCTGTATTATAAGATTCAGAAGTATGAAATTCAGGAAAAATAGAGTTTGTTGCATGCAAAAATTTGCAGAAAAAACACAGTAGTGCAAAATTTTGCATGCAATGGAATGCAAAAAAATATGTTTAAGGTACTATGACACAGGATTTTTTTGTTACGGTTTATTAATGCGCAATGCCAGGTGTTCCAATGCCTTTAATGGGGCTGGACCACCTGGTTTTTTCATTTTTTTGGCACGTGAATTGCATATATTATTGTTGATGAAACTAAAGGAGGTACATGTTTGGATAAACTGCTGGTTCTTGTTATAAATCCAGGCTCGACATCTACGAAGGTTGCCATTTTTGAAGGGGAATCCTTGATAATTCAGGAGAATTTAACTCATTCAGCAGAAGACTTGTCAAAATATGATCATATTACAGATCAGTTTGATTTCAGGTCAGAGATGATTTTATCCTGGTACCACGACTTAGGTTACAGCCTTGAGTCGCTCAGGGCTGTCATAGGGCGGGGAGGGTTGCTTAAGCCTATGCCCAGCGGTATTTATGAAGTATCTGAAGGTATGATGGAGGATTTGAGAATTGGAGTTCAAGGTCAGCACGCGTCAAATCTCGGTGGTCTGATCGCGGACATGATTTCCCGAAAAGCAGGGGTCAAGGCGTATATCGCTGATCCTGTCGCTGTAGATGAATTTGATGAAGTTGCTAGAATTTCAGGTATTCCAGAGATCAAGAGAAGATCTCTTGTCCATGCATTAAATATAAAAGCGATCGCGCACCGGTTTGCTGATGAACATAAGAAATCACTCCATGATATGAATTTAATTGTTGCCCATCTTGGCGGAGGAATTTCTATCGCGCCTATGGTTAAGGGAAAAATCAAGGATGTCAATAACGCCAATGAAATGGGGCCTTTTTCTCCTGAGCGGGCGGGCAGCTTGCCGGTTGGGGATATTGTGAAAATGTGTTTTTCTGGTCAATACACGCAGAAGGACATGAAAACTAAAATTAACAACAGAGGCGGATTAGTTGCGTATTTGGGAACAAATGACGCCCGTGATGTTCTTAAAATGATTGATGCGGGTGATGTCCGGGCAAAGTTGATTTTTGATGCCATGGGTTATCAGATTGCTAAAGAAATTGGTGCTATGGCAACCGTCATGGAGGGACAAGTGGATGCGGTGTTGCTGACTGGCGGAGTCGCATATTCTCAGTATCTGACCGACCTGATCAGTGATCATGTGAAATTTATTGCTCCGGTGACAGTCATGCCGGGTGAAGATGAAATGACGGCGCTGAACGAAAGTGCGTTAAGGGTATTGAATAAGGTCGAGGCGGCAAAAATATATGAGAATGAGGTGAATTAAATGATTAAAAACTTTGATGAGGTCATCCAGGCAGCTAAGCTGCGTGGTCCCAAGACTTTAGCCGTTGCCTGTGCTCAGGACGAGGATGTGCTCGTGGCAGTTGAGAACGCGAGAAAAGCGGGCATAGCGGAAGCGATTCTCGTTGGAAACAAGTCAGAAATTGCTGAAATTGCAAGGCGCCAAAACATTGATTTAGGCAATTATGAAATTGAGGATATCGCGGATTTGGCCGAAGCGTCCCTTCGTGCGGTAGAGCTTGTTTCGAGCGGGAGAGCACAGCTGGTCATGAAAGGCTTGGTCGATACGGCGATCATTCTCAAGGCGGTGCTGAACAAGGAAGTTGGGCTCAGAACCGGAAATGCTTTGAGTCATGTAGCTGTGTTTGATGTCCCGAATTATCCAAGACTGCTTTTCGTGACGGATGCAGCAATGAACATAGCGCCGGACGTTGAAACAAAGCGGATGATCATAGAAAACTCCCTGAACGTTGCAAAAGCTTTGGACAATGACATGCCAAATGTGGGTGTGATCTGCGCTAAAGAAAAAGTAAACGACAAGATGCCAGCGACAGTGGATGCCGCAGAGCTTGTTAAGATGAATGAAGATGGCCGTATCAAGGGTTGTAAGGTCGGAGGACCGTTTGCGCTTGACAATGCGGTTTCAGAAGAGGCTGCTAAAATTAAGGGTATCAAGGACCCCATGGGTGGAAAAGTGGATATCTTACTTTGTCCTACAATTGAAGCCGGCAACGTATTGTATAAGGCACTGACATTTTTGGCAGGCGCAAGAAGCGCGGGGATTATTGTAGGCGCAAAGGCACCAGTGGTCCTGACGTCCCGTGCGGATGACGACGATTCAAAGCTGAATTCCATTGCACTCGGCGTGCTGATGGCAGCTTTAAAGTAGAGGTGGTTTAATGTCTTCACAAAGAATTTTGGCGATTAATCCTGGATCGACATCTACAAAAATTGCAATTTATGAAAATGAAAAATGTTTGTTTGAAACGACACTTCGACATTCCACTGAGGAGATTTCAAAGTATAAACATATCTTTGACCAATATGAGTTCAGAAAAAATGTCATCCTGAATGTGCTGAATGAGAAGGAAATCAATTTGACGAAGCTGAGTGCCGTCGTCGGCCGTGGCGGCCTTTTAAAGCCCATAGAAGGCGGCACTTACCTTGTTTCAGAATTGATGCTTGAAGATCTCAAGCGTGGCGTTTTGGGCGAACACGCCTCCAATCTGGGCGGTGTACTGGCATTTGAAATTGCGTCCAAGCTGAACATCCCATCTTATATAGTGGATCCGGTTGTGGTTGACGAGCTTGAGGATATTGCCCGTATTTCCGGAATCCCGGAGATTGAAAGAATTTCAATTTTTCACGCGCTCAATCAGAAGGCGGTTGCACGCAGGGCAGCAAAAGAAATGGGACGCGATTACACAGAGTTGAATTTGATAGTGGCGCACTTAGGTGGCGGTATTTCAGTGGGTGCCCATAAAAAAGGCCGTGTTGTCGACGTCAATAACGCACTTGACGGCGAGGGGCCATTTTCGCCTGAGAGATCTGGCGGTCTCCCGGTTGGGGATTTGATCAAATTGTGCTTTTCCGGAACCATGACGCAAGGTGAAATTAAAAAAAGAATAACCGGAAACGGTGGACTGGTCGCGTATCTTGGAACGAATAATGCAAAAGAGGTATCAGAACGCATCGCTTCTGGCGACAGTGAAGCGGCGCTGGTTTATAAGGCTATGGCTTATCAGGTGGCAAAGGAAATTGGCAGCTGCGCGGCAGTGTTAAAAGGTGAGGTAGACGCCATACTGCTCACGGGCGGTATTGCTTATGACAAACAGTTTATAGAGTGGATTGAAAAACGAGTCCAGTTTATTGCGCCCGTCAAAAAATACCCGGGTGAAGATGAAATGACAGCGCTGGCTGAAGGCGCTCAGAGGATTTTGAATGGAGAAGAAGAAGCCAGGCAATACATTTAGTGAGAAGGATGTGACCCTATTGCATGAAGCGCTTAAATCAGACCGACACATCCGGATCATTATTGGTCATTACGGCAGTGGCAAGACGGAATTCTCGGTAAATTACGCGTTGGCAATGGCAAATGCCGGACTACAGACCGCCCTTGCGGATTTGGATGTAGTGAATCCATATTTCAGGTCCAGAGAAAAGGCGGTTATGCTGGAGCAGCACGGTGTTCATGTCATCAGCAGCTCGAGGGGCCATAATGCCAATATTGATATTCCCATGATTTCCGCAGAAATTTTCTCGCCCCTTCAAGAGGAGAAAACACAAGTCGTTCTGGATGTGGGTGGGGATGCAATTGGTGCTAAGGCAGCCGCGCAGTTCAGACATTATTTTATCCCAGGGCATTACGACATGTTCTGTGTTGTGAATCGCTACAGGGAACAGACGCAGAGTCTTGAGGGTGTTATGGAACACATACGTTCCATAGAGGCGACCATCGGCACAAAAGTCACTGGGTTGATCAATAATACGCACCTTCTGAGGGAAACAACTGTGGAGGACGTCTTATACGGTCAGGCACTGGTGCGGGAGGTCTCGGCGTTTACGGGGCTGCCCATCCGCTACGTCAGCGCGATTAAAGAAGTGGCGGCGCAATTGCCAAAATCTGTTGAAGGGACAGTCTTGCCCCTGGAATTATATATGCGGGAAGCATGGATGTAGTCAAATAAATTGATTGGAATTATGAGGAGGAATAAGCGTGGCAAAAGCCAAAGGACACGTGGCGTTCAACGAAGATATCTGCAAAGGCTGTGGATTGTGTGTTGAGGTCTGTCCCGTAAAAATCATTGCACTGGATCGAAGCAGAATTAATGTCAAAGGCTATTATCCAGCGTCTGTGTCGGAAATGGACAAATGTATAGGGTGTGCCAACTGCGCCACAATTTGTCCGGACTTGGTCATCACCGTTCATAGGGATATGGTCTAAACTACCGAGGAGGTATCTTCCATGGCAAAGAAATTGATGAAGGGCAACGAAGCAATTGGCGCTGCCGCTATTAACGCAGGCTGTAAGTTTTTCTTTGGGTATCCAATTACTCCACAAAATGAGATTCCGGAATATATGTCGAGGGAATTGCCAAAGGCTGGCGGCTCTTTTGTTCAAGCTGAAAGCGAAGTGGCTGCAATCAATATGGTCTATGGTGCCGCAGGTGCTGGGGCCAGGGTTATGACGTCTTCTTCCTCTCCGGGAATCGCGCTGAAGCAGGAAGGGATTACATATATTGCCGGCGCTGAGCTCCCTTGTGTTATTGTCAACATTTCTCGCGGTGGCCCAGGTCTGGGAGGCATACAGCCAGCCCAGTCGGACTATAACCAATCTACGAGAGGCGGCGGTAACGGGGATTACAAGCTTCTGGTTTATGCGCCGGCCAACCTTCAGGAAATGGTGGATATGGTTCAAGAGGCCTTTGACGCGGCGGATTATTATAGGAATCCGGTATTGGTTGTAGGTGATGGTATGATTGGACAGATGATGGAGCCTGTTGAATTCAAGCCGTTTGTTTCAAAACGTCAGCTGTCGGAGAAAACTTGGGCGACGGATGGTACAAAAGGAAAACGGAAGCCCAACATCATCAATTCGCTGTTCCTCGATCCAGCTAAGCTGGAGGAACATAATGTCCATCTGCAGAAAAAGTATAGAACCATTAAGGAAAACGAAGCTCGGGCAGAGCTCTATAATTTGGAAAAGGCCCAGGTTGTCATTGTGGCTTATGGGACGACTTCCCGGATCGCGAAAAATGCTATTGAGTCTCTCAAACAGGAAGGTATTGAAGTGGGCCTGATTCGTCTTCAAACGCTTTGGCCGTTCCCTGATGAAGCCTTCAAGGCCCTGCCTGAAACGTGCAAGAGTATGCTTGTTGTAGAAATGTCCATGGGTCAAATGATCGAGGATGTTAAGCTCGCGGTGGCATGCCGGCTGCCAGTTGAATTTTATGGCAGAGCGGGCGGCATGATTCCTGAACCAGACGCTATTGCAGCTAAAATCAAGGAAATGCTTGGAGGTGTCAAGTAATGGCGGTTGTATTTCAGAAGACGCGTGGACTTACGGATGTTCAGACGCATTACTGTCCAGGCTGTACCCATGGGATTATTCACAGGCTCGTCGCTGAGGCGCTGGAGGAGCTTGGTGTTCTGGATGATTCTATAGGCGTTTGCCCGGTTGGGTGCTCGGCGCTTGCTTATGATTATTTCAATTGTGATATGCACCAGGCTTCCCATGGCAGGGCGCCAGCGGTTGCGACCGGTGTTAAGCGTGTCCATCCCAACAATGTCGTATGGACTTATCAAGGGGATGGGGATCTGGCTTCCATAGGTACGGCAGAAATTATTCATGCGGCGCATCGCGGCGAAAAGATCACGACCATTTTTGTAAATAACGCCATCTATGGCATGACAGGTGGCCAAATGGCGCCAACGACACTCGTTGGGCAAAAAACCACGACTTCTCCTTATGGCAGGGACCCAGAGACCTGCGGGTTCCCGCTCAAGATCGCTGAAATGATGGCTACTATCCCTGGCGCCGCTTTTGTGGAGCGGGTTTCAGTGGATACGCCAGCAAACGTCAGAAAAGCAAAAAAAGCAATTCTTGAAGCCTTCAAATGTCAGATTGAAGGTAAAGGTTTTGCTATTGTGGAAGTCCTTTCGACCTGTCCTACGAACTGGGGCATGACGCCAGTGGATGCCCTCGAATGGCTCAGGGTGAATATGATTCCGTATTATCCGCTTGGCAACTTCAGAAAACCAGGGGAGGCAGAGTAGGATGGTCAATGAAAAAGTAATCTGTGCAGGTTTCGGCGGTCAGGGCGTCATGTCTATGGGCCAGCTCATGACTTACGCAGGTATGATTGAAAATAAAGAGGTTTCCTGGCTTCCGTCCTATGGACCGGAAATGCGGGGCGGGACGGCAAACTGCAATGTCATTGTTTCTGACCATTTGATTGGTTCCCCAGTCATCACCAACGACGCCACGGCGGCAATTGTCATGAATTTGCCGTCTTTGGACAAGTTTGAAAACCATGTTAAGGCTGGCGGGATGATTTTGGTCAACAGCTCGTTGATCGTAAAAAAAGTTGCGAGAGATGATGTGAACGCTTACTATATCCCTGCGAATGAAATCGCCAATGAGCTGGGGAATCCAAGAATCGCGAATATGGTTATGCTGGGCGCTTATTTGGAGCTGGCTCATCCGGTGAAGACAGACAGCGTTCTTGAGGCTTTTAAGAAAGTCTTCGGTGAAAGCAAAGCGCACTTGCTGCCGCTTAATGAAGCAGCGCTGAGAGCTGGGTCTGAATTCATTCAAAAACAGAGGGCTTAGGCGCCAGTTGAACTTGTTGGAGTATTGAAAACTCAGGATTTTTGAGCAAAGCCCGGGCAAACCCCGGGCTTTGCTTTTGCGCTGCGTATCACAGAATATTTCGCTGATCTCATAAGGAATGGAAACCTTCAACTGGTATCTTCTTCCTAAGATGCTTTTGTGGTATAATCTATTGGATATACCCTTAGTCGCCTCAACCAGGTGAAGAGATGAGTGTTTCTTCGTTTCTTAACTGTCGTTTGGCGAAGAAAAGTTGGAGGCGTTTTACTTGTTCGCAGAGTATTTTCAGGCACTGGCGCTGATTTTCATAGCAGAAATGGGCGACAAAACGCAGATCTTGTCTATGGCGTTCGCGACAAAATTCAAAATCCGTCAGATTTTAATTGGCGTCGCCCTTGGCGCTGCGCTTAACCACGGGCTGGCCATAGCTTTTGGAACTCTTCTGAGCCGTTATGTGCCACTCGAGCTGCTTCAGCTGGTCGCCGGAGTGCTTTTCCTCTTTTTTGCTTTTTGGTCCCTGCAGGCACAGGAGGCTGAGGAAGAGGATGTCAAGTCAGCTTATGGGCCTGTGCTGACCGTTGCGCTGGCGTTTTTTCTGGGCGAGCTGGGTGATAAGACTCAGTTGACGGCGCTGACACTATCGGCAGGAGCGAAGAGCCCGGTGATGGTACTGGCAGGGACGGTTTCCGGCATGGTCTTGACCAGCCTGATTGGGATCCTCGTAGGGATTAAGCTTGGAGATAAAATCAAGGAGCTTCACCTGAAGCTCGGCGCTTTTTCGGTATTTATGTTTTTTGGTCTTCAGAAAATTTTTACAAGCCCTTTGACCGGGTCGTGGTCGTGGCTTGTTTGGATTCCCCTGCTGGCAGCGCTCGCAGTGCTATCTTATTTCAGGATCACGGGCTTCAGGCGAGCGCTCTCCATGATCGAGAAGACTCAATTTCAAGCGCGTCTTGAGGATCTCAGGGCTTTCGCGGGAACGCTCAGAAACGAGGTCGAAATGCTTTGCAAAGGTGAGGTGTCCTGCAGTACCTGCATTGGTGAAGCGTGCCTGGTAGGGTACATGAAAAAGATCCTGGATCAGGCTGCCCATCATGTCGAAATTGATAAGTCTGGTCTCCGTAATGTCGAGCAGCTTCTTGACCGTTCCTATGACAAACAAAAAGCTCGTGGCATTTTGAATATGATCAACAGATTTTACGCGGAGTATCCGGAGTCATTCGGAGGTCATGGACACGACGCTTTCGAAAGTGTGCGGCTAAGCATTGAGCGGATTGTCTTTGGAGCGCCGCTTGGAGAATTTGATAAATATCAGGATTATAAGCATGCTATAGAAGCAAAGGACAGCAGCTTTGGACTAAAAAAATTGTAAGGAGCGACATATGGGAAAACTATTTGGTACAGACGGGGTCAGGGGCATAGCAAACGTGGAGCTGACCAACGAATTGGCTTACAAGCTGGGAAGAGTGGGCGCTTTTGTGCTGACCAAGCAAGATCATCACACGAAGTCAAGGCTGATCATAGGCAAAGACCCCCGTGTTTCTGGGGATATGCTTGAGTCCGCCTTAATCGCTGGCATTTTGTCTGCAGGCTGCGACGTTATCAAGGTGGGGGTCGTTCCAACGCCGGCGATCGCATATCTGGTCAGGCATTTGAAGCTCGATGCCGGGGTCATGATTTCAGCCTCTCACAATCCCGCTGAGTATAATGGCATCAAATTCTTCAATGCTGAGGGATTCAAGCTTTCGGACGAAATTGAGGAAGAGATTGAGCGCTATATTCTTGGAGACCTTGATATTGAGATTGAGCCAAGCGGTATAAAAATTGGCAGAAAGACAGAGGTCTACAAGGCTAATGACTTATATGCGGAGTTTGTGGCGTCCACGATTGATACAGACCTGGAAGGACTTCATGTCGCGATAGACTGTGCCAATGGCGCGTCGTCAGAGGTCGCGGTCACGACTTTAAGGGCTTTGGGCGCAAAGGTAGACGCCTTCCATCACATTCCTGACGGCATCAACATCAATTTGAATTGTGGATCAACCCATACGGAAGTCATTGGGGAAATTGTCACAAAAGGCGGGTATGATATAGGCCTGGCATTTGATGGCGACGCGGACCGGTGCCTGGCTGTGGACGAGAATGGCAGCCTGGTAGATGGGGATAAGATTATGGCGATTTGCGCCATTGAGCTTCAGAAAGCCAATATGCTCAAGGATCAAACTGTGGTCAGTACGGTAATGAGCAATATTGGCTTTGAGGAAGCGCTGGAAAAGCGCGGGATGAAGGCGCTGCGCACTAAGGTTGGTGACCGCTATGTGCTCGAGGCAATGCGTGAAAACGGTTATGTGCTGGGTGGTGAACAGTCGGGCCATATTATTTTTTTGAATCACAACACGACCGGAGATGGTCTGATGACAGCGGTGAAGCTGCTGGCGGCGCTTAAGAAAAGTGGTCAGCGGATGTCTGAACTGGCTGGCGTCATGCAAGTCTATCCTCAGATCCTAAAAAACGCCAGGATTAAAAATGAATTCAAGCATACTTATATGTTGGATGAGGTCATTGCGGCGCGCATTAAAGCTGTTGAGGCAGCATTTCAAGGCAAAGGCCGCGTATTAATCCGGCCGTCCGGGACTGAGCCTTTGGTACGGGTCATGATTGAAGGGGACGATCAGTCGCTGCTCGAGTCCTATGCTGCTGAGCTGGTTGAGCTCATTGAAGCTCGGCTGGGCAAGGTGTAGGTCACGAGACCATCGGCAAAAACATAGCTTGGCATTTGGGGGCGCTCTGGTGACGGAGCGCCCTGCTTTGCATTTGCAGGGAAAATTTGCTATTTTTCTAAAATGTTACACATCCTTAAGGTCAATAATGGTATAATGGAAAAGGTATTCGTCACAAAGAGAGCAACTGGAAGGAGGAACAGGGTTTAGGAAGGACAAAAGCTGCGACGCGGCAATTATAGCGCCTGAGCTGCCATGATTCAGGAATGGCAGTTGACGAGGACGGGGTTTATCGAATTTTCGGCGGATGCCCCGCGGTCAGCCGTGACCGTAGACATACTCAAAGCTCTGGAGCGATCCGGAGGACAAATGGTATGGGACGGCATAAATAAATGATTAAAAGACTCTGTCGCGGTGTCCTGTTTCTTTTTGTGCGATGCCAAAACATAAAAAAGGAGACTGTCTATTATGTGTGGTATCGTAGGTTATATTGGAAGTCAAGAGGCTGTGCCTTTTTTGCTGGACGGATTGGAGCGCCTGGAATACAGGGGTTATGACTCTGCGGGCCTCTCTGTCATTGACGGGGAAGGACTCAAGGTCAGGAAGATCAAAGGACGACTTGAGGGTTTAAAGAATTTAATGCTGGAAGAGCCCATTTCAGCCCATGTTGGCATTGGACATACACGCTGGGCGACTCATGGGGCCCCAACAGTTCCAAATGCCCATCCGCATTTGAATCAAAATGGGACAATCTCAGTTATACACAATGGAATTATTGAAAATTACATGAAAATAAAAGAGTGGCTGATACAAGAAAAAGGTTATGAGTTCAAGTCTGAAACGGACACTGAGGTCATAGCGCATTTGATCGACTTTTATTATGATGGGGATATTCTGAAGGCCGTGAATCGTGCCGTAGAGATTATGGAAGGCACTTATGCCTTGGGCGTAATCTGTCAGTTTGAGCCGGATAAAATTGTTGCGGTTCGAAAGGACAGCCCTTTGATTGTGGGCCTGGGTGAGGACGCAAACTTTATCGCCTCTGATATACCGGCGCTTTTGAAATACACGAGAAATATTTATCTGATTGAAAACGGAGAGACCGTGCTGCTTACAAAAGACAAAGTGACCATATGGGATGAGAAGGGTGCGGAAGTTAAGCGCGACGTCTATCAGGTCACTTGGGACATTGATTCTGCTGAAAAAGAGGGCTTTGAGCATTTTACGCTCAAGGAAATCTTTGAACAGCCCAAAGCGATTCGAAATACATTATTTCCAAGGTTGGATAAGAACAATGACATTATCCTTGACGGCATCAAACTGACAAAAGAGGATATTGAAGTCTTTGACCGTGTCTATATTGTGGCATGCGGTACGGCTTATCACGCAGGTTTGGTGGGCAGGTTCGCCATTGAACGCTTCGCGGGGATCCCAGTCAGTGTAGAGGTCGCCTCAGAGTTCAGATACAGAGACCCTTTCATTGATGACAAAACTTTATTCATCGCGGTTTCGCAGTCCGGTGAGACGCTGGATACCCTTGCCGCTCTGAGGGAAGCAAAGAGAAAAGGCGCCAGGATTCTCAGCATTGTCAACGTCGTTGGCAGCTCTGTGACCCGGGAAAGTCATGATGTGCTCTATACCTGGGCAGGCCCGGAGATAGGCGTTGCGTCAACAAAGGCTTATACGACCCAGTTGATCGCGTTTTATCTGATTGCCCTCTATATGGCAAGGCTGACGGGCAAAATGCCGGAGAACCAGTACCATCAGATCTTGGACGAACTGAAGGGCATAGATAAGAAAGTTGAAGCCGTCCTTAAGAAAGCGGATGTATGTAAAGCTATGGCTATGCTTCAAAAAGACAATACCTCTGTCTTCTTCATGGGGCGTGGTGTCGACGTGGAGACGTCCTTTGAAGGTTCGTTGAAATATAAAGAGATTTCCTACATCAATTCCGTCGCAATTGCGGCGGGTGAACTGAAACACGGGACAATTGCGCTGATTGAAGAGGGCACATTGGTTATGGCCCTCGCGACTCAAGAGCGGCTCTTTGACAAAATGTGTTCCAATATGCTTGAAGTAAAGGCCCGTGGCGCTCGTGTCGTGGCCATTGCGCAAGAGGGCAGAACGGAAATAGAGAAATACGCCAGCGAGGTCTTCTATATTCCACGCACCATGGATGAGCTGGCGCCAATATTATCGATTATCCCGCTGCAGTTGCTGGCCTATTATGTTTCCGCGGCCAGGGGCAATGACGTGGATAAGCCACGAAACCTCGCAAAGAGCGTCACCGTGGAGTAGCGTGATTGAAACAGGAAGAGGCTTTAGTTTGCAGTGAGGGCGAGAATACGCAAGGTGGACTGCAATGATTAAGGGAGGCTTGGCAAATGATCGTAACGACGACACCAAGTATTGAAGGCAAGAAGATTACGGCATACAAAGGCGTTGTATTTGGAGAAGTGATTTCTGGGGTGGACTTTATTAAGGACTTTGCGGCGGGGTTGACCAATTTTTTCGGCGGCCGGTCCGGCTCCTATGAAGGAGAGCTGATCGAAGCGAGAAACCAAGCTATGTACGAGCTTGAACGCAGGGCCGGTGCCCTTGGGGCGAATGCCATTGTAGGCGTGGACATTGATTACGAGGTCCTCGGTCAGGCTGGCAATATGCTGATGGTGACCGCCTCCGGCACTGCAGTCGTTGCGGAGTAAAACGCTTGCCCAAATATTGAAGCACATTCCATAATAAAAGATCCGTCAATCAGGCACGGTTGTGCCCTTGAAAGACGGATCTTTTTTTGTTAAGACTGTTAAGAACCCACTGCGCCGGAAAATCATCAACGGATGACAATGACCGGAATCTCGGAATGGTGCACAACCTTGTTGGTGACGGAACCAATCAGGAGACGCTTTGCGGCGCCCATGCCATGAGTACACATCATGATGAGGTGGAAGCCGTCAGTTTCAGCGGTGCGCACAATCATTTGAGCGGGATCGCCAGTAACATGGAGCTTCTGGATATTAGTGATACCAGCCCCACGGAGGGTAGCCTCCACAACGTTGAGCATATCCGCAGCAGTTTCTTCAAACTTTTCGCGGTTCAGATCATAAACGCCAATCAGGTCACCATGAACCAGATTGCGGTCCAGAGGGATGACGTTGAGTAGCGTCACTTCATAGTCAAGGGCAGGAACGAACTCTTTCAGGTATTCTACGAGTCGATCAGGGACGGATGAGGAATCAATGGGAAGCAACAATTTTCTCATGATCGAGACCTCCTTGATAAGGCATTATGCGTAACGCGGGCTAAAACGGCCTGCAATTCCGGAGGATATTGCAGATGCTGCGTTTCAAGCCGCGGTGTCGTCAGGTTCATAACGATTGAAATCAGATCAGCGAACATGCTACTGGATGACAAGGACTGGGACATAGCAATTGTGAACGACCTTATTAGTGACACTGCCAATCATCAAGCGCTTCGTGGCGTCGAAGCCATGCGTATTCATCAGAACCATGTGGAACTCTTCACCTTCAGCAATAGCCACGATCTCTGCTGCGGGATTACCTTTTTTGACTTTGGTCGCGACGTTTTCAATGCCAGCTTCTGTGAGCTGCTGCGCGACTTTTGTGACCATTTCTTCAGCGACATGCTCGAAGGTTGAATTATGGAGTCCGAATACTGTCGCGAGATGAGGATGAGACAGGGCCTCTTCATAAGGAATCACGTGCAGGACAGTTACTTCATACCCTTGAACGATGCCGAGCTCTTTAACATACTCGAGTGTTCTTTCGCTGAGTTTCTCGCCATCAATTGGAAGCAACAGTTTTTTCATGGTGACACCTCCTTGGTTTCCTCCGGTTGTTCCATTTATACCCCCGAAAAGCAGGTTTAAAAGCTTAAAAGAGCGAATTGTATCGATACATGTCCCGGCGTATAGGCGATTAAAAGCAAAAAAAACCGATCCAAAGCGCTGCCGATGGTTTCAGCACGCCATTTGAATCGGTTCATTTATTGTTTTACGCGGCGCTCTTCGCGCTTTCTCTCGGTGTGCCGGCACGCTTTTTCTGAGCGGCAACCTTGAGGAACAGCATCAGGAAACCAGCGGCGACTATAATCCCTGCAGGATAGGCAATGGCAGGTGACAGCTTGAAGCCTTCAGGCGCAACGAGAATGTAAGTGATGGAGACTGCGCTCATAAAGGTCGCTGGTACTGTCGCAATCCAGTGTGTCTGATCTTTGAGATAAAGGTACATTGCGGCAGCCCAGAGGACAATCATGGCCAAAGTCTGGTTGGACCATGCAAAGTAACGCCATACAATGTTAAAATCAATCGTGGTAAGCGCAAAGCCAATAACGAAAAGCGGAAGGGAAATCATTAGTCGGTTTCGAATAGGACCTTGCTTAAAATTGAGGATATCCGCAACGGTAAGGCGCGCGCTTCTGAAAGCGGTATCGCCGGAAGTCACCGGACAGGCGACAACGCCCAGAATGGCCATGACGCCGCCAATTTTGCCGAGAAGCGTATTCGAGATCGTGTTGACGACCCAAGCCTGACCGCCATTTGCAGTCATTTGCGCACCCAGTTCACCGGTGCTTCCAAAGAATGCCATAGCAGCAGCAGCCCAGATCAAGGCGACAATGCCTTCAGCAATCATGGCGCCATAAAATACTTTGCGGCCTTGGCGTTCATTGGTGATGCATCTTGCCATCATTGGAGATTGTGTGGAGTGGAAGCCGCTGATCGCGCCACAGGCAATGGTGATAAACATCAGGGGCCAAATAGGAAGGTTGCTTGGGTGAAGGTTGGCAAGCTGAATTTCCGGAATTTGATAACCGCCGAAAAAGATGCCGCCAGTGACACCCACCGCCATAATCAGCAGGGTAGCGCCGAACAAAGGATAGACTTTTGCGATCAGCTTATCAATAGGGAGCATGGTCGCGACGACATAATAAGCAAAGATGGCATAAATCCAAAACATTTTATTGAAGGTGGGCGGCGTTATTCCGGACAGGAGCGCAGCCGGGCCAGTGATAAAGACGACGCCGACCAAAACAAGGACGAGGATTGAGAAGCCCCTCATGAAATTCTTAAGTCCAGGGCCAAGATAATGTCCGACGACCTCCGGGATGCTGGCGCCGTTATGTCTGACGGAGAGCATGCCTGAAAAATAATCATGGACACCGCCGGCGAAGATTGAACCAAGCACGATCCAAAGGAAAGCAACCGGTCCCCATAAAGCGCCAGCGATAGCACCAAAGATTGGCCCCAAGCCCGCAATATTGAGGAACTGAATCATGAATATTTTCCAACCGGGAAGTGGAACGTAGTCGACGCCATCATTCATGGCGACAGCTGGTGTTGTGAGCTGCTCATCCGCGCCAAATTTCGACTCGACAAATTTACCGTAGATGAAATAACCTGCTACCAGCGCCACAATGGACAAGAGAAATGAAATCATTTAACAACCTCCTAATTCCTATGTAAGTGTATACGTTGTCTAAGCAGGATCATCTTATAATAAAAAAAAACGCCGGAGGCGTTTTTTGACATAAGACGTCGGTAATCCTGCACAAGCTGTCAGAATGTCCCCATAATTTGCTTGAAATCAGACAGGTAATGCCTGCTGACGGGGATGGGGTTTTCAATGCCCCTGAGCTTCAACTGATAGGTGTGATTAAACCATGGAATGATCTCTTCAATTTTATCAAGGTTGACCACGAAGGAACGATGACACCTGAAAAAGAATTTGGGGTCCAATTTTTTCTGAAAGCTGCTGATGCTCGAGACGACTACAAAGGCTTCATCCTTGGTAAAAATGTGGACCTCGCGTTCCTTGACTTCGAGGTAGCAAAGCTCTGAAACCGGAACGACTCTCAGTTTTTCTGACTTCCAGAGAGTGAGCTTCTCAGGATATGAGACTTCAGCAGGTTCGAGGGTTTTCAACTTGTTGAGGAGAAGGCCCAGTCGCGCTTCTGAAAAGGGCTTCAGCAGGTAATCATAGGCTTCCAGCTCAAAAGCCTCCACGGCAAATTCTCTGTGGGCTGTGACAAAGATGATTCGCGAGGCAAGATCCAATTGCTGGAGCTGTCTCGCGAAGCTTATACCGTCGAGCTGTGGCATGCTGATGTCCAGAAAGATGAGGTCAGGGCTGTTCTGACGCGCGAATTCAAAGGCGGCCGGCGCGTCATCAAAGTCTCTCAGGATTTCAATGTCGCTGTTGTTTTCAATCAGATAGGCGAGCTCTTTGCGCGCCGGCATTTCATCATCTACGATTATGCAGTTCAAGCTACCACACCCTTCGACAAACTTGGCACTTCAAAGGAAATTCGGGTTCCGTTTTCGAGACGCTCGATCGATAGTCCCGTGCCGTAAATCAATCTCAAGCGGTTTTGTACATTGGACAGCCCAATATGATGGTTAGGCAGCGTTCCGTTTGCAATGTGTTCAACAATAACAGGATCGATGCCAACGCCGTCATCCTCAACGGTGATCTTCGCCATGCCTTCGCCAGCTCTCTGGATCTTCAGTAAAATGCGCCCTCTGCCGCTGCCCTTCATGATGCCGTGCCGCACGGCATTTTCAACGAGGGGCTGGATGATCAGAGATGGGATGGACAGCTCCAGAGTATCGTCAATGATATATTCGACATTCAATTTGTCACCAAAGCGCGCGCGCTCAATATCAACATAAGCCTTGACCTGTTGGATTTCCCGGCTGATGCTCACCAGCCGGTCAGTACACTCTATGTTGTATCTTAAATAAGTAGAAAGGTCCACGATCAGCTGCCGCGCCTTTTCGGGCTCGGCCCGCGTGAAGGCGGTAATGGTGTTAAGGGCGTTAAAGAGAAAGTGAGGGTTAATTTGTGACTGCAGGGCCTTGATCTCCGACTGAGTTGCCAGCTCCTCGAGCTTGTGAATCTTGCTGATTTCCAGCTGCGTAGAGATGATTTGCGACAGGCCAATGGCAAGCTGCGCTGTGCTTTCAGAAATCATACCTTCTTTGCCGTAATAGATTTTCAAAGTACCCGTCACCTGATCACCTTCAAAGATGGGGACGAGCACTGCGGATTTGAGAGGACAGTCTTCGTGGTCACACTGTATTTGGGATTTTTTATTGAGAAACAGGATTTCCCCGGTGTCAATGACCTTTCTTGAGGCGCCGGTGCCAAGTGGGCTGCCGCTCATATGATGATCCGCCCCAAGCCCCACATGCGCGAGCACAGTACTGTGATCCGTGATCGAAACCGCGTCTGCCTGAATGGCAGCTTGAATGATCTGGCAGATCTTTTCAATGGATTCCGGCGTGATGTCCCTGAAATAAGGCAGTGTCTGATTGGCAATATCCATAGCGGTCTTGGCCTGACGCGCCGCAATATTTTCTTTTTCGTCAAAAAGATTTTGAATAATCAGGATTAAAATGCTGATTCCTATCCCGTTGGTCATACTCATGGGAAGATAGATGCTTTTAACGATTGCCAGCGCGGCGGGAAAGGGCTTTGAGATCAGCAAAATGAGCAGCATCTCAAAGGTTTCCATGACGAAGCCGCCCACGAGGCCATACAGCCATTTGTTTTTCCGCGTGGACTTGTGATAGATCAAAGACGCCGCAAGCCCTGCGCCGATAGTCGCCAGCGCGCATGGCACCGCTGTCAAAGAGCCAATGGGCATGGTCAGTCTGTGGAGACCCGCGATAACCCCTGCGGCAATCCCCACAAACGGACCCGCCAGGATCCCGCCTGCCATAACCCCAATGAGTCGGGTGTTGGCAATAGCGCCCTGGATCTCCGTACCAATATAGGTTCCCAAAATGCCAAAGGCCCCAAAGATTATGGCGAGGATCAGCTTTTCTCTCAAGAGAAATTTTTCTTTGAGCATGATCTTTTTAAAGATGGACAGCCGTGACAGCCAAAAGGCGAGCAGGACGACGTACCCCAGATTATTCGTCAAATTGCGAAGCAGAACCATGCGCAAGCCTCCATTGCAAAACCGTTCAATCGATTTTTTGTTGTCTTATTATACCTTGTTTTTGAGGCTTTGTAAAAATGGGGAAGACTTAAAAAGGAAGACTTGCTGTGGTGGCTGCTGTTTGCTGCTGGTGCGAACTTCGGGGTAAAATTATTTGTCTTTTTTCTTTCCCCTGAAGAGTGAAAAGCCGCCAAAACCGCCAATGATGGCGATATAGAAGCCAAGGTCATAAAGGAGGCCTGTGTTATTGACCTCGTAAATTCTGTAGCCGCCCCGAATAAACCCCAGGAGCATGGACAAAGGCGCCAGCCAGCCGTGCCAAATGCCTGAAAAGAAACCCGCGGGTGTTGACGCCGTATAGCTGCCGTCACCCGGCAGACAGGCTGTCAGTGTGAGCATAAAAAGCAGAATCAGAACCGATAAAGTGAGCTTTTTCATGATGGACCTCCTCGTCATAGAAAAACAAAGGCAGGAATTGGGTTTTTCATTGGATAAACGTTATAATGATTTTAGTGGCTTAGTGTTCTTTTACACATTACAAATCAGCTTCAAACACATTTTACGAGTTGTTTTCAAACCTGCCTTATTGTATGATTCAATAAGCGATACAGGCTTCGCTTAAACTGCAAGACAAAAAGAAACGAAAGCAGGTTGAATACCTTGAATATAACAGCCTTTACGAAAACCCCAAGAGGCAAAGCGATTTTTTATCTGATCATTGCCTCGGTTCTATGGAGCACAGGCGGCATGCTGATCAAGCTGGTAGACTGGAATCCAGTGGCCATAGCCGGCACAAGAAGCGGAGTCGCGGCGCTTGTTATGCTCCTCTACGTCAAAAAACCAAAATTTACGAGATCGAGAGCCCAAATCGCAGGCGCTTTTTTCTATATGCTGATGGTCATCTTGTTTGTTGTCGCCAACAAGCTCACCACTGCTGCCAATGTCATTCTTCTTCAATACACGGCCCCTATTTGGGTGGCCTTGCTGGGGGCGTGGGTACTAAAAGAAAAAACCCGCAGGGTGGATTGGCTGGCGATTGCTGCCGTCATGGGCGGCATGGTGCTGTTTTTCCTTGGGGACCTTGGGAGCGGTGCGCTTCTTGGAAATCTGATCTCCGTTGTTTCGGGGGTGTTTTTAGCGTTGACCGTCATTTTTCTGAGGCTTCAAAAGGATGGTTCCCAAATCGAAATGACCTTGCTTGGCAATTTGCTTACCTTTTTAGTGAGTATTCCCTTTATCCTTCAGTCCGTTCCGGATACCAGAAGCATAGTGGGGATCCTTCTCCTGGGTGTCTTCCAGCTTGGTATTTCCTACACGCTGTTTTCAATCGCGGTACGTCATGTAACGGCCCTCGAAGCCATACTGATTCCCGTGATTGAACCTATACTCAACCCCGTCTGGGTGTTTCTTGCAACCGGTGAGAGGCCGGGAGGCCTGGCTCTGGTGGGCGGACTCATTGTCGTTTTAGCGGTGACGCTGCGCAGTTACTATATCAGCACCCTTGGCAAAGTCAAAGAAATTGAAGCGGTCCAATAAATTAAGAAGGAAGTGGAGGCGATTTTATTGAAATGCGCCTGCCACTTCCTTTTTGGTTGCTCTTTCCCCTTATTCATCAATAAAAATTGCGTCAATCTGCCAAGTGTCATTTTGCTTTAAGTATAGGACATTTAAAGTGTTGAGCCGCTCATCCGGCGTGTCATACCCTGAATTGTAAATCTCGTAAATGGCATTGTAGGTATTGCCGTCCTGCCAGAATGCACGTTGTCTCAGGTTCATAGGCTGTTCAGGAATGATAAATTCCACGGTGCCTTTACCGTAAAGGCTGGTAATGACACCATCCTCAATTTCCACAGAGGGTGTAAATGCCTCGGTGACGGCGCTGTTTTCCCCGCGGATCAAAGCATTTAGTGTGCCGTATAAATTGCTGTCCAAGGTGTTCCTGAGCTCGAGGAGACTCTCTGGATCTTCGGTTTCGATGGCGGCCAGTTCGGCTTTCAAAGCTTCATTTTCATCTGTGAGTTCGACGACTTGTGCTTTCAACATGTCGATTTCACCCTGCAGGTCAACAGGGGGTTCTGAATTTTGACATCCAGCGGCGACGAGGACAGCGACGAGGATCAGAAATGTCAGCAGACTTTTTTTGATCATTTGGCAAACCTCCTGTCAATTTCAATAAGTTCTATGTTACTATTATCTCAAATGTTTCTTATTGAATGATTAAAGAAGTATGAAATTTCGAGAAGTCTTTGTCTGGGCACTCTTTGCTTGAGGAGGAACATGTGCTGATGTATGTCGCTTGTGCGGTTGTGAAAATAGTTATTCCCGGGTCGTACAGCCTAAAAGATCGCAGGCGGGTGATGCTGGGTTTGACTTCGACCATCGGCAAAGGGCCTCACATTGCGGCGGTGGATCTCAGCCCGGACGGCACTCACAATCTGGGGATCTTAGGCGTGACAACGATTTCGAATGCGCTGCACCACGCGGTTGAACTCAGGGAATCCGCGCTGAGGACATTGGACCGGGATGGGCGTTTCGAGGTCGTGGACATTGAAACAGAGGAAATTAGGATGGAAGGCGGAAGGCCTGGGTTTAATATGCCTGGTCGAGAGGAACCGCAGATGTAAGGATAAGGGGGATGTTGTTATGTACAAAGTCGACATTGTAGGGCTGGGCGCTATTGGTGCAGCTTATGGCGCGGTTGCATTAAAAAAAGGTGGCAGCGAGATCCGGGTGCTTGTGGACGATTCCAGGTATTCGGTATATAAGGATAAAATAATCGAGGTCAACGGAGAACCGTTCAAATTTGCTGCCGCGTCGCCGGCCTACCGTCAAGGGGCGTTTGAAGGCCCGGCGGACCTGATGATTGTAGCCTGTAAGTATCCTGCCCTGGAGGAAGCCCTTGAGGTAGCCAAACAATTTGCGGGAGAGAATACACTGGTCATGACGGTGCTGAACGGTCTTTTAAGTGAAATTGTGGCTGTTGAGAAGCTGGGTGAGGACCGCGTGCTGCATTCTTTCTGCATGGGCATAGATACGGTGAAGCACGGTGACCGTGTGGATTACAGAAATATAGGCCGGATTGTCTTTGGTGCTGTACCTCAGGGGCCTGAAGATCCCCGGGTTCTGAAAGCGCGGGAGATTCTCGAAGAAGCAGGCATACCCTACGAAGTGCCGCAGGACATTCTCGCCATGATGTGGAAAAAATTTATGATCAACGTTTCGGGGAACCAGCTTTCTGCCGTCCTGGAGCTGAATTACAGCTATTTTCAGGAGGATGAGGACCTTCAGGCGCTCCTGAGAGCTGTCATGATGGAAGTCGTGGGGCTTGCCCAGCTCAAAGGGGTCAACCTCTCTGAAAACGCCATTGACGAGTACCTGAACAGCGTCAAGAAGCACGACCCCCTGGGAAAGACCTCCATGCACCAGGATATTGAGGCGGGAAGGCTTACGGAGGTCGAGCTGTTTGCTGGACATATGCTCGAAATGGGTGAAGAACTCGGCGTCGACCTGCCCTACAACCGGATGCTTTATCATTTGATCCGGATCAAGGAGCGTCAGGCAGGGGCCAGGCAAAAGGCTTAGAGTTAAAAGTAACTATAAAGAAGGGAAAAAGCACGGTGGCTGTTTTTTTAGGTCCGCTGGCTCTATTTCCCTTCTTTTTTTATGAGCGTAACCTGGGTTACTGAATTGGTGCTGAGCTATGTGTTAGGATAGCTATAGTAAATACGACTAAATTAGTAGGATATAAATGGAGGATGAGATTAGATGAGTTTATTTTTAGGAAAAGTACACTTTTGGCTCTACAACAAAATTCTGTGGTTCGAACATCTTGAAGACGCTATAGCCGCATATGCCGATGGTCGCGGGATCCCCGCCCAGAGCTGGAAGCAGGAATTCGAAGCAGCCTACGGCGAAGCCACTGGCGGCCGTCCGCTGGAGGAAATCATAGACCAGAGCAATATCCACGGATGGCTCCAGGAACGCATCACCCGCGCAGAATCCAGACAAGCCGCCTTCCTGACGCGCTTGACTGCTCAAGAGCCCGGCAAGATCGAAGACCTGAAGACTTTATTCCATGAGCATGGCTTAACAGCAGGCCGTAGCTATGAAGGCAATACCGGGACACCGGAAAGCCTTTTCAATGGCCTCAATGACTACATTCTTGACGGCATGCCTTGCGACAGGGTCAATCAGATTGTTTCCAGCGAGCCAGACAAATTTGAATGGAAAATGATGCAATGTGTTCATAAGCCGGTTTGGGACGCGGTGGACGGTGACGTCAGCCTGTTCTACGACCTGCGCCATGAATGGATCAGAGGTTTTGTCACTGGCGCATCCGACCAGTATGCTTATGGTGCGGATAATGATAACATGAGATGGATTGAAAGGAAGCGTGCCTGATATGATGCCTTCAGTATTGTTGATGAACGAAGAGCACCGCTATATCAAGAGAATGCTGGGCGTCATGCGGGGCTATTGCCAAAAGGTCTTGAAAGGTGAGACGGTAGAGCTTTCAGATTTTCGCAGCATGATCGATTTTGTCAGAAACTACGCGGATCAGCACCACCATGGCAAGGAAGAGGAGATCTTCTTTGGTTTCATGCTGGAAGAGCTTGGTGTTCTGGCTGAAAAGCTCGTTAAAATGGGCATGCTTGTAGAGCATGACCTTGGAAGACTGCTGATTGCTGATATGGAAGCCGCGCTGAAAAAAGTCGAGGCAGGAGATGAGGACGCCAAACTGGATCTGGTTTCCAATGCCATGGGGTATACCTATCTTTTGCACCGCCACATTGACAAAGAGGACGGGGTGGTGTTCACTTTCGCGGACCGTGAGCTCTCTGACAGCGCCAAGGCAGCTATTGAAGCCCGCTACGAAGCCTTTGAGGCTTCGGAAGAGGCGGTAAACGCACGAAGCAAATATGTCGAGCTCCTGGAAAGTCTGGAAGCGAAGCTGTAGGTCACAGCTTGTCATATAGATAATTATTAAAGCCTGTTCCCGGTTCTGAAGTGAGCATATCACTTCGGACTGGGGACAGGCTTTTTTGATTTCGCTCATAATAATGCTCAAAGTAAGGCGCGTAGTGATGCAGGCAGTTGTATGCTAAGGCTTTAGGAGGGTGATGGTGGCGCGGTCGTAGTCAATAATCCCGGATGCCTTCATTTCCCTAAGCGCCCTCGACAAAGAGGTTCTCGAGACATCGAGATATTCTGCCAGGGCCTTCTTCGAGTGAGGGAGCTTAAGCCGCGTCTCTCCTTTGGGCAGGTTTTGTTTGAGATAGATCAGCACCTTATCCTCAATACTTCTGCCAGTTAAATAATCAATACCTTGAGACAAGGCAAAGGATTTGATGGAAATTGCTTTAAGCAGCGATAAAAGCACCGCGCGATCCTGCATAGTGAGCTTGATCAAGGCATCCGGCTCAACCCGGAGCAGCTTTGAGGGCTTTAAGGCTGTGACGCCAAAAGGAAAGTGCTTTAGGCCTGAGAAGATCAGATTCGCTCCAAAGACTTCTCCTTTTCCAAATTGGCTGATTCTTGTGAGACGTCCTTCCTCATCCAGCTTTTCTACGGCTATTTCGCCCTCCACGACGAGGTCGACGGCAGTGCATGGATCGCCTGCAAGGTACACAAGGGCCTCGGCTTCAAAGGTATGGTAGCGGGCCTCGCCGGTATGGAGCCATTCCGTCAGCACGGCCTCCGGCAGGACGTGGAGCAGGGACTGAATTAGGGGTGAGGTGACAGCTTCAGAGCGCGACATGGTCATGCCTCCTTGCGGCAACAAGTTTATTTTGAGGGGGTCTCCTAAGATTATAGCATAGCCTGGGAAGCCTTATATAAGATTTGTTGTATAAGAAGGGCTTGGTGGCATAATTAGTATAATTTGGTGATGTGGTTAATTAAACGAAAACTGATCCCCTGCCCCACCCGGGGGAATTATTTTTTCATTTTGCAGAAGGGGCTGTTCAATTTCAATAAAATGGGGCATAATTAAATGAGAATGTATCTCAAACAAGGTCATTCGTTCCAACTTATAAGGAGTGAATCGTATGAAACGGTTATTTGAACCTCTTGAGCTCAAAAAACTCAAGCTGAAAAATAGAATAGTCATGCCGCCAATGTGCATGTACAGTGCAGAAGAAGGTTTGGCGAATGCTTTTCATGAAACGCACTATACCACAAGGGCTATGGGGGGGACGGGTCTGATTATTGTCGAGGCCACAGGGGTTCTTCCCCAGGGGCGGATTTCGGACCACTGCTTAGGTCTCTGGAATGATGCCCAAGGAGAAGCGCTCTCCAGGGTAGTTGAACGCGTCCATGCTGCAGGGGCTAAGATTGGGATCCAGCTGATTCATGCCGGGCGAAAATCGACAGTGACCGGCAGACCACTTCAGGCGCCATCTGCAGTTCGCTTCAGCGAAGATTTTCCCGTTCCTGAGGAAATGTCGAAAACCGAGATTGAAGAGGTTGTCGAGGCTTACCGGAGCGCGGCCCTGCGGGCGCTGAACGCTGGCTTTGACCTGGTGGAAATTCACGCGGCCCATGGTTATCTGATCAATCAGTTTCTTTCTCCTCTCGTCAATTATAGAAGTGACGCTTACGGCGAAAATCAATTCCTGCTCTTGACCGAAGTGGTTCAGTCTGTACGGTCTGTTTGGCCGGTGGAAATGCCTTTAAGTGTTAGAATTTCTGCGGAAGAGTATGACAAAGGCGGTCTTCACCCTGAAGATCTCGCCAGTGGGATTTTGGGTGCCAACCTTCAAGCGCTCGGTGTGGACCTTCTTCACGTCAGCTCCGGTGGGGTTGTGTCTGCGCCTGTCCGTGACTTTCCAGGCTATCAATTGGAATTTGCCAGAGTGATAGGCACGACAACTGGCATTCCCACGATCACAGGAGGACGCATGACAGATCCTGTCCATGTGGAGGATGTTCTCGCGCTGCCTGGAATAGATTTGGTTTTCCTCGGGCGAGAGCTTCTCAGAAACCCATACTGGCCGCTGGCTGCGGCTCAGAGGCTTGGCGTTGAAATCGAATGGCCAAAACAGTATGAACGCGCGAGGTATAAATAGGAGGTGGCAGAGTGCTTAATTTAGCTCAGGATGTTTCCTATGGCGTCGCGTTTTTAGCAGGTCTCCTTTCGTTCTTCTCACCTTGTATCATCCCTATGATCCCGGCGTACCTGATGTATATAACGGGGAGTCAGCTCGACGCTTCCAATCAAGTGACCAGAAGGCATGCTTTTCTGAAGACGCTTGTTTTTGTCGCAGGTTTTACGGTTGTTTTCTTGATCATGGGTACCAGCGCAAGCTTTCTGGGCACATTTTTTTCCAGAAACCGCGTCTGGATCCAAAGGCTCAGTGGTCTTGTGATCATTGTCTTTGGGCTTAACTTATTGGGCATTCTAAAGTTTTCGGGCCTATCAAAGGTCACGCGTTTCAGAGCAACTGCCAAGGAAAACTCTTATTCGGGGGCATTCGTCCTGGGTCTCGCTTTTGCGGCAGGATGGACGCCTTGCTTTGGCCCTGTGTTGGCCTCAATACTTTTGTATGCTGGCGCAAGCGCTACTGTGGCGAAGGGCTTCATGCTGCTCCTCGTATATTCACTGGGTATGGCAATTCCATTTTTGGTCTCGGCGGTTTTTCTGACTGAAATTAGCGGTTGGATTTCAAAATTTGAACGGGGCGCTGAAAAAGTCACAAAAATGGCAGGCCTCGTATTGATAATTTTTGGAATTCTCGTGGCGACAGGTTATATTGTCAGACTTGGCGGACTGCTTGTTTAGCTGAGTAAAACAAAGCGAACTATTTTGAAGTGATGTGACAGCCGTGAGAAAGTACAGCACGGCCAGGACAACAGGAGGGTAAGGTTATGGATAAAAAAATGAAAAGCATTGGTAAACCAGTCCTTTTTCTGATCGCGCTGCTGGCTTTGATGCTGGCGATTGGAGGCTGCTCGCCTCAAGCGCCTGCTTCAGAAGTCCCGGCAAGCGAAACGCCAAACGCTGAGTCACCGGGTTCGGAGGCGCAGGCGGAAGACCCCTACAATAAGGTTATCCCTTTTGAACTTCCGGACTTAGACGGCAATATAGTCTCCATTTCAGATTTCGAAGAAAAATATGTATTGATTAATTTCTGGGCGACCTGGTGTACTTATTGTGATCAGGAGATGCCCGACCTGCAGAAGCTGCAGGATAACTACGGGGATGAACTCGTCGTTATTCTGGTCAACGTTCAGGAAAAAGAAGAGGAGGTCGGAGCCTATCTTGAAAAGAGAGGACTCAGCATGCTGACGGTTCTGGACCAAAAGGGTGAGGTCTCGGGCATGTACGGCGTGACGGGCATGCCGTCCTCCTATTTTGTAACGCCTGATCAAAGGGTTATTGGCTATGTAGCCGGAATGATGTCCTATGAGACAATGGAGCAGTCTCTGGAGTATGTCAAAGAGCAATACGAAGCAACTAAATAAGCTGTCCCAAGATCCTTCAGGGTTTTGTGCAGAAGTATGGAGATGCATTGAAATGCAACTCCATATTTTTTTGTTGCAAATTTCTTTTTGGAATTACCTTAAAATGCAAGTTGTATTTTTGAAGATTCAAAATCGAAAAGTTACAAAAGGATTTCGTGTATCGAAAAAACTTATGACTTACTTAAAAAACTATTAAGAAAAATTTAATATTCAGCCTGAGACAAGGCGTTTGCAGCATTTATTATAATGGGTATAAGAATTTCAGATGCAGTAGGTGACAGGGATACAGAGGATAACCAGCCTGAAATAATACAAGAAGATTACAACGGTGAATAATTTTATGCCGTTGACTGAATATTGACAAGTAAAATGAATCCGTGATAAAATTCATTAAACCTTCTTCCAGCCTAAATGAAATGTCGGCTTTTTCGTGTGCTTGGCGCTTCCAAAGGCTGGTTTTTAATCCTAAAGGTTATCTGATAATTGAAATAAATAAAAATAAGCTTTTATATCGATAAAGGATGGTGAAAATCGTGAAGTTAATCGATTTCGGAAAGCTCGTCTCAAGAGCGAATGGAGAAAAGAAAGAAAAAGAATTTGAAATGGTCATGCTGGATGACTCGAAACTTGACGACGTCATGAAGCTTCAGGATCTGATCTATTCGAATCTTCGTGACAAGGACATTTTCGCAACGGACACAAAGGAAGATTATCTCAAGGACATGGCGGATGGCGGCTTCGTTCTCGGTGTTTATGTTGACAAGGAACTGATTTCTTACAGATATGTCAGCTTCCCTGGCTTCAGTGAAAAAAACCTCGGACTTGATCTGGGCATGCACCCTGAAGCGCTGATGTATTCCGCCAATCTGGAGACAACCGTTGTACACCCGGATTTCCGTGGAAACAAGCTGCAAAAGCTGACCTTGGATCACGCCATTGAGCTCGTCAAGGAGAAAGGTTATTATCATTTGTTCTCAACAGTATCGCCTAAGAATATCTTCAGCCTTGCCAATATTATGTCTGGTGAATTAAAGGTCAAGGGTTTGAAGAAAAAATACGGCAAACTGCCAGATAACAGTGATGGCAAATGGAGGTTCATATTGCACCGCGATTTAAAAGAAGAAGTTTGCGCGGAATATGGCAATTTGTTGTCCCTCAGCCTGACGGACTTCAATTCTCAGGTTAAAGCCCTTAAAGGCGGATATATTGGTCATCAAGTGGACAGGTTCGATCAGAAAATTGTCTACGCGGACAACAACAGCTGCGGCTTGGTTGTCCCTGAACAAAGTATATTATTGTAAGAACAAATCCCCGTCGGAAACGGCGGGGGTTTATTTTTTCAGAAAAGCCGTTGACATACGGTACACGTTGTGTATATTTAGTATTAGTAAACCAAAAGGTTAATAGCTCTAATGAAGTGCGGTTGACCTAGTAAACGTTGCCACAAAGTTTGCTAATACTAAACTAATCGATAAGGACCTCGTGTTCTAAAGGGCTTGGCAATTTTGAGAAAAACTCAAAATGCTTTAAAAAGCTCATTTTTTATGCCGTCAATTCACATTTTTGGATCGTCTGCACCTGTTTTTTTACGCTTGTTGCCCAATTGGGCAAAGGGTATTCTATAAAAGTCCCGTTTTTGGGTAATGTCTTTACTGAGCGACAACGGAGTCAGCAATCCACTTAATGGCATCCCGTAAGGAGGTTCTCTATGGAACTTTGGTTTACTGAGGAACATACGCCTAATGTCAGATTCAGCCTGAAAGTCCAGGCCCATTTATATTCCGGTGAAAGTGAGTTTCAAAAGATTGATGTGATAGATACGCTTGAGTTTGGTAAGACGCTTTTGCTGGACGGACTGATCATGTGCAGTGAAAAAGAGGAGCACACCTATCATGAAATGATGGTTCATGTGCCCATGACCGTTTTTCCTGACGCAAAACGGGTGCTGGTCATTGGCGGCGGGGACGGCGGTACGGTTCGTGAGCTTACCCGTTATAAAACTATTGAAAAAATTGATATGGTAGAAATTGATGAGCTTGTTGTCGAAGTCTCAAGGCAGTATTTGCCTACCATGTCCTGTGAACTTGATGATCCGCGAGTCACCCTTTATTTTCAGGATGGCATTGAGTTTGTCAAGGGTAAGGAAGAGGCTTACGATCTCATACTGGTGGATTCAACAGATCCAATCGGTCCGGGTGAGGGGCTGTTTACAAAAGCGTTTTATACGGATTGTTATAAAGCCCTCACAAAGCAAGGCATTCTGATCAATCAAAATGAAAGCCCTTTTTATGAAGTTTACCGTCAGAATATGATGAAAGCGGCGGAAAAGACCAGGGAAATATTTGAGCTGTCCAAGGTTTATACCTTCTATATTGGGATCTATCCGTCCTCGCTTTGGTCCTTCGGGTTCTCTTCAAAGGGGCTGGATCCTGTGCTGGACATGAAGCCTGACCGATTCCATGAACTTGGGCTGGATATGCATTACTATAATACGGACCTGCATGCCGGCGCATTTATGCTTCCGACCTATGTCAAAAAACTTTTAGAGGAGTAAGAAATGGATAAATTTATTGGCTTTGAATCGACTTACGAAGAGGCGCAGCTGGTGCTGTTTGGCATTCCTTATGACGGCACCACTTCTTTTCGGCCTGGAACGCGATTCGGTCCGGCAGCGGTCCGTCAGGATTCCTTTGGCATAGAAACTTACAGCCCCTACTTTGATCAGGACTTGGAGGACTACAAGCTTTGTGACCTGGGAGATATTGAGTTGACGTTCGGCAATGCCGCCCGGGTTATGGACACCATTGAGGCGTTTGCCAGGCCAGTTGCTGAGGCGGGGAAGAAGATCTTTTCCATCGGCGGAGAGCACTTGGTGACGTATCCCGTATTCAAGGCGGTTTTTGAAAAATATCCTGATCTGGCGATCGTTCATTTGGATGCGCATACGGATTTAAGGGAAGATTATATGGGAGAGAAGCTGTCGCACGCTTCGGTCATCAAACGGATTTGGGACCACGTCGGAGATGCCTCCATTTACCAGTTTGGTATTCGTTCAGGACTGAAAGAAGAGTTTGAATGGGCCAAGTCCCATACGTATCTCGAGAAATTTACGGCGAATACGCTGCCGGAGATTGTCAAGCAGATTGGCCAGCGACCGGTTTATCTCACAGTGGATCTGGATGTCCTCGATCCGTCCATCTTTTCAGGGACCGGAACGCCTGAGCCGGGTGGTCTGACATTCAATGCGCTGATTGAAGCACTGAAAGCTATGAAGGGGTTGAATATTGTCGCGGCAGACGCGGTGGAGCTTGCGCCCCACTATGATCACAGCGGTGTTTCCACAGCTGTGGCCTGCAAGCTGGTCCGCGAAATGACGTTATTGATGTTGTAAAGGAGTGGAGCAGATGAACCAGAATGCAGTGCCGCTGTTTGAGGCTCTGAAAGATTATCATGACAGGCAGGTCATTCCGTTTGACGTGCCCGGACACAAACATGGTCGCGGGCTCCAGGCGTTTGGAGAATATTTTGGAGAAAGAGTCCTCGAGCTCGATGTGAATTCCATGAAGTGCCTCGACAACCTTTCCCATCCTTCCGGTGTTATTCGAGACGCGGAAGAGCTTCTGGCGGATGCCTATGGCGTCGACTATGGTTTCTTCATGGTCAATGGGACAAGCTCCGCGGTTCAGGCAATGGTCATGAGTATGTGCAGGCCTGGAGATAAGTTTCTGCTCCCCAGAAACGCTCATAAATCTGCCACAAATGCCATAATTCTCACCGGTGCGGTGCCGGTTTTTATTCAGCCTGAGATCAATGTCGAACTGGGGATCGCCATGGGTGTGACTTTGGAGACTGTCAAGGCAGGCTTCGAGCGCCACCCGGACGCCAAGGGCGTTTTTGTGATCAACCCTACTTATTTTGGCGCAGCTTCAGAGTTGAAAGCGATCATTGAATATGCTCACAGCCTGGATAAAATGGTTGTTGTTGATGAAGCCCACGGCGCGCATTTTCATTTCCATCCGGCGTTGCCGGCTTCCGCGGCAAGCCTTGGCGCGGATATGGCAGCCATCAGTGTGCACAAGACGGGCGGTTCCCTTACACAGAGCTCTGCCCTGCTGATCAATGAAGGCAGGATTGACCGTCAGACGGTGAGAAAGATGATCAATCTGACGCAAACCACCAGTGCGTCCTATCTGTTGATGACCAGCCTGGACATGGCGCGGCGCAATTTGGCTGTCAATGGAAAAGCCATCCTGGGCGACGTACTCGCTATGGCAAAGGATGCCAAGCGGCGAATCAACGAGATTGATGGCTGCTATGCTTTTGGTTCGGAGCTCATTGGGACACCTGGCGTCTTTGACTTTGACGACACTAAGCTGACCGTCAAGGTGACAGGTCTTGGTTTGACCGGCTTTGAAGTCTACGACCTTATGAGGGATGAGTATAATATTCAGATGGAACTGGGCGACGCCAACAATATCCTTGGCATCATGAGCCTTGGAGATACCCAGGAACACGTGGATGCCGTCGTGGAAGCCCTCAGAGACCTCAGCAGCCGTTTTTACACCGGAAACCCACTAAGCTTTGTCAACATTCCCATGTCTGTGCCTCAGACAGTTCTGACGCCAAGAGAAGCCTTCTACAGTCAGAAGGTATCAACGAAGCTGAGGGAAGCGGTTGGAAAAGTCAGCGGTGAGTCTTTAATGGCTTACCCTCCAGGAATTCCAATTGTTACGCCGGGCGAGCTGATCACGAATGAAATGGTCGATTACATTGAATTTCTTAAGGGTCAGAATACGCTCCTGACGGACCTTGCGGATGATACGATTGAGTATATACGCGTGATCGTCTGAAGATAGCGTTGCATTAAAGCATAGAGAAGGCCATGGAAAAGCGCATTAACGTCTCCAGGCCTTTTTTTCTATCTTTAATAGAAATTTAAGAATTTTTAAACACAACTTTAACAGAGAATCTGTAAGATGGAAGTGTCAAATGAATCCCCCTTTACTTGACAATCTTCACTCCCAACCCTTTTGGCCCGCAGAGCTTTTGCGGGCCGCATGTTTTTTTTGGAACCTTCAGGCACAGCGGATGGCTGGAAAGCGGCTTGACGCCAGGTCCTTCAAGAGATTAGAATGACAGAGAACGGGGGTGGACGCCATGAACAGAGAAGAAAAAGCCCGGAATGAGGAAGTTAAGATTGAAGAAGCTAAGAATGAGGAAGCGTTAAAAAGCCTTGAGCCGGATGCCTGGGCGCAGGAAGATGACGACCTGGCGGCACTGAAGGCTAAGCGTGCCCGGAAGCTTAGCGTTGTGGCCTTGTTGCTCGTGCTGGCGGTGGCGACTGCTGCTGTGGCCGGTGTCTTGTCAGGAGGCGGGTTTTTCCGCTGGTTCCGAGGCATCACTAAAGGTTCTGCCCTCGTCACCATTGAAAGCCCCTCACCTTCTTGGGACCTGACAGCCATTTTTGGAGATGCGGACGAGGCAGAGGATGTTCTGAACGCGCTTCTGAGCGAAGTTAATGAGGCCCTCAACCAAGGACGTATCCCGGATGAAGACTCACTTGATCAGATGCTCAGGACAGCTGAGCGGTTGCTGGTTTACGCAACATTAATTCGGGACTCGGATCTCGGCAATGCTCGTGCGAAGGCTTTTCAAACTTCTGTGGACGCGCTTATAAACAAAGTGACCCGCCTTTCTTACACGCCTCATTCAGCGGATGAAGGACCTTCCATAGTCGAGCTGTCTGGTATTTACGAGCGCATCTATCAGAGCTTTGACCATAGCTATGGCGCCGCTTTTGGTGAGGATCCGGCACTTTTCAGCGAGGATGTGTCGCGGCGCTATAAGGCATTTGAAAAGTGGACACGGGATCAGGCGGCAGCAGCTGAGGTTTATGCGGATATTTACGAGGGCAAGGTTATCTTTGACAATTATCTGGCCCTAATGTATGGCGAAACTGAGGCAGCAGATGCTTTTATAAGTCAGGATCGCTTTAGCACCGCGGCCTTTGCGCAGCTCAGCACCATGACGCATCAGAATCTGGCCCTGAATCACCGCTGGGTAGCCCTCAAAGCCGAGCTGCTGGGGATGGAAGGCCCGCTGAGGTTTTCAGATCTCTTTGTCGGAAGCTTTATAGGGGAAGAGCCGCTCAGTGTGTCTGAGGCGGAAGTGTTCATGAACCAGGCCTTACAGCCTTTGCCGGACACCGGCCGAGAGGTTGTAGGCAGGGCGTTCTCAGAAAAATGGATAGACTTTTATCCGAGAGAAGACAAATATGAAGGGGCTTATACCTACGGCGCCTATGAGTCCCATCCTTACCTGCTGCTGAACTACACGGGAACGCCGGATAGCCTTGCAGAGCTGGCCCATGAGCTGGGGCACGCGGTCCACATGACCATAAGTGCCCAGAACCAACCCTTTGATACCTATTATGCGGATGTGACAGCCTCTGAGTTTGCCGCATCTGTGACAGAGCTCCTTTTCCACGAGTACTGCCTGGCGCAAGCTGGCAATAAAGAAGAGAAGCTCACTGCTCTCGCTGGATACCTTGATTTTTTGTCAGCGACCTACTTTGACCAGATGATGGCTACCGAATTTGAGGTTGAAGCCCACCGGATGAGTTTGGCTGGAGAGGATCTCAGCGCGGCGTCTCTTCGAGCGCTTTGGAATGAACTGATGACCGCTTATATGGGGCCGGATTATGAAATAACTGAGCTTGACGGCTATGACTGGGTGTCTTATCCCCACCTCTATTGGGATTTTTATATGTACAACTACGCGACAGGCATTGTCGCGGCTTATCCAGTGGCCAGCGGCCTCCTTAGAGACGATCCCAAAGCCCGGGACCACTGGAACCGGATCATGGCCGCAGGAGGGTCCTTGACCGGGGCTGAGCTGATGGCGGAAGCTGGTTTCAATTATGAATCAGAAGACTTATACAAAAATTTTTTCGAGAGATGGACCGCGTTGATGGACGAATTGGAGTTTTTACTGGATGCATCCTGATGGGGAATGTGCTACACTGTGAAAAAATGAGGGAGGCGACAAGTGTGATTTTATATTCAGCTTACTTTAAAACCGTTAATGCCGTGCTCGACGAGGAGATTCGTCAGGCGCACCTTGATTACATCTACAAATTGATGGCTGACGGTGTCATAGTCGCGAAGGGACCGTTTACGGACCACAGCGGCGGTTTGATCATCTATAAGGCAGAGGGTTTTGAACAGGCTACAGAGTACGTTATGAACGACCCTGTTTGCGTCCACGGTTCGAGAACGGTAGAAATCAAAGAATGGAAATCCTCCCTCGAGGTATAGAGGCGACGGGATAAAATTATCTGGATCACCAGACAAAAGTGAATTTTTAAAACATAAAAGGGCTGAAGCAAAACTGTTGAACAAGTTTTGCTTCAGCCCTTTTTGGTTGGGGCCTGTCCCCAACCAAAAACTGGGACAGGCCTCCAAAAATCGTGAACGAAAATTATATTTGAAATGATACTCTGAAATTATAAGTCAAAGGCAGAGGCGATCATATGAACCGCCTTGTCCCGGTCGTAGGCGTTCAGTGTGTAGGAGATGCTGATTTCTGAGGTTGTGACCTGGTAAAAATCAATATCATGTTCAGCGAACAGGTTGAAAAGCGCTGAGGCGACACCAGACTGGCTGACCATGCCTATGCCTACAACGGAAAGTTTGATGACAGAATCGTCAATGACATAGTCGATGGTTGGAAATTCAGCTTTCAGCTTTTCAAGGATCGCTTTAATGTTGAAGCGATCTTCGATTTTCGACGTGAAGGTTAAATTGACAAAGCTGTTGTAAGGTGCGGTTTGGCTGATCATGTCAATCATAATATTTTCGCCTGAGATCGCAGCAAATATTTTGGCGATGTTCTTTGATTCGAAAGGAACCGTATTGACAGTGACCATGAGACAATCCTCATCTACTGAGATTCCTGTAACCACGCGCTTTTCCATGGTTTCATCCAACTCCTTTATCAGTGTGCCGGGATAATCCCCTGTGCTCAGGCCGACTATGACGGGCACTTTGTATTTGTGGGCGAATTCGACTGCCCGTGTCTCGATGACTTTGGCGCCACGGCTGGCCATCTCCAGCATTTCCTCGTAGGAGATGCTGTCGAGTTTTCGGGCTTCGGGCAAGATTTTTGGATCCACGGTGTAAATGCCATCCACGTCCGTAAAGAGCTCGCAGGTGCAGCCAAGTGCGGCTGCGAGTGAGACCGCGCTGGTATCCGAACCGCCGCGGCCAAGCGTCGTGATGTCACCGTTCTCGTTGACGCCCTGAAAGCCTGCGACAACAACGATTTCCCCAGCCTCAAGGTGCTGGCGGATCCTGTCGGTCTCTATGCGGGAGATGCGGGCTTTGGTATGGACATCATCTGTGAAAATGCCTGCCTGACGGCCTGTCAAGCCCACGGAGTTCACGCCCAGCGTTTTGAGGGCTATACTGAGAAGCGCGACAGAAACCTGCTCTCCGGTTGCCAGGAGCAGATCAACTTCCCGGCGGTCCGGGGTCTCGCTGATAGAGGCGGCCAGCTCCAGAAGCTGGTCTGTGGTCTGTCCCATTGCTGAAATGACGACGACAAGGTCCTGGCCAAGACTTTTTCTCTCGGCAAGCCGCTTGGCGACATCTTTGATCTGGTCGATTGATTCAACGGAAGTACCGCCATATTTCAATACATAAGGATTCATTTAGTCGACGCTCCTTATCATAAGTCATTTCTGAGGATGTCTTCATATGTCTCGCGCTTGACGACGACCTTTGACTTCCCATTTTCAACAAAGACGACTGCGGGCTTGCGAATTCTGTTATAATTGCTGGCCATACTGTAATTGTAAGCCCCTGTTGAAGCGACGGCTAAAATATCGTTCTGCTTCGGATACGGCAGCTGAATACTCTTGATCAGAATGTCCCCGGACTCGCAGCACTTTCCGCCAATAGTGAAGGTGGTATCCGTTTCGTCCTTCATCCTGTTCGCAAGTGCGGCTTCATAGATCGCGTCATAAAGGGCGGTTCGAGGGTTGTCGGTCATGCCGCCGTCTACAAAAATAAATTTGCGGCCGCCGTAAGTTTCCTTTGTGGCAGTCACTTTGTAGAGTGTCGTGCCAGCGTTGGCGACAATGCTGCGTCCTGGTTCAATGAGGAGCTTTGGAATTGGAAAGCGGCGGGTTTTACATTCGGTTTCGACGGCTTCAACCATGGCAGTCAAAGTCTGTTCGATATCGAGATCGTTGTCATGTTCGGAATAGTAGACGCCAAAGCCTCCGCCCATGTTGAGCTCTTTTGTCTCATAACCGCTGTCTGTACGGACTTTGTCAATAAATTCTACCATGGACTCGATCGCTTTGACAAAGCTGTTATGATCAAGGATTTGTGAGCCAATGTGATAGTGGAAGCCGCGCAGGTCGAGGTAATAGCTTTCGTGGATGGACTTGATAAGTTCGTAGATATTTTCTGAGAATATTGAAACACCAAATTTCGAGTCGTTGTTCGCGGTTTGGATATAGGCGTGGGTATGCGCTTCAATACCGGGGTTTACGCGAAGCAGCACTTTGACCCGCTTATCCAGCTCTGCGCACAGGTACTGCAGCATCTCAATCTCGAATTCATTGTCGACGACAATGGTACCGACATTATATTGAAGTGCGGTGATCAGTTCTTCGACGGTCTTGCCGTTGCCATGGAAATAGAGGCGCTCTGGTGGAAAATTCGCTTTCATGGCGGTAAAGAGCTCTCCACCTGACACCACATCCAGAGACAGTCCGGCCTCGTCGATCAGACGGCACATGGCTAAGGTCAGAAATGCCTTTGAAGCGTAAATGACCTCGGTTTCTGTCTTTGATGATTTAAAGGTCTTCGTGTAGGATGCACATCTTTCGCGGATCAGTGCTGTGTCGAAAACATACAGTGGCGTGCCGTATTTTTTCGCCAGGATGACGGCGTCACAGCCCCCGATTTCAAGATTGTCCATGTCGTTGATCCGCATGGTTCCAAGTAGTCTCATGATTGTCCTCCTCGCAGTGTGTTCTCAAAGCGCTGCGTAAGCATGAAGCGGATCCGGGTCGCTATGTAGGCGCCGTAGATCCGTTCATATACCAGACGTATTGGGAACGCGATACTCATTCAGGGTACAAAAAAACAGCCAGAGTAAAAGACTCGGCTGCGGATTCTGCGCATGACGACACTTTTACCCCGCCCGTGTCAGCGCGCCTGATGGAAGCCGGGTTGCTTCCGTCAGACAGTGTCATACTTGTTCAGCATGACCCCAGCGAGGGACGCTTCGGCGGTGTTCCCTTTCCGGACAAACAAACTTGACTGAATGTCCATACTAATGTTCACCGCGGCCTCTGACACGGGCTATCTGTTTAATCGATTGAAATTTTCATAATTATACAATGTTACTTTATCCTTTGTAAAGGTAATATGCCAAATAAATTGCAAAATTTGGAGATGTTTTTCACAAACTTCATTTGAAACTTGGCATTTTGAGTTCACAAGTGCGGAAAAATTGATATAATGATAGTCAAGACTGCAGCTTTGAGGAGTGAGACAAATGGTACAATCCATCAAAATTAATCTCGAAATGATCGAGAGTATGATCTATTATTGGAAAGCTACAACAGAGCGACAAAAGGTCGGTGAACCATTCATTTTCTCTATGGTGGACAATCCGCTCATGAGCCCTCTGTATGGTGAAGACTTTACGAAGGAAGGCGCAAGGAAAGTGCTCAGTGCTATTTCCAACCGTGAAATATTCAAGTCAGAGACCAAAGCAGAAGGGCGCTTCTGGAACAATCAGATGTGGATGATGGAGGATCTTGGTGTCATGGAAGCTATGACGTCGCCTCTAAAAACATTGAATCTTGACCATCTTGTACCAGCGCTGGAGACGGATCAAGACATTAAGCAGCTTGAAGTCGTCTTTTTGCCGGGACATATTGATACAGCCTATAAATCTGGACATCGTCTGTTCGTCAATTTTTTCAAAATCACAGGTGTCATAGAGGGAAGTGGCTTTCAAATTGAGGGCTTGCCAATAAAGGATTTCCTTTTCGTAAAGCTTAAGGAAATGCTTCAATAATAGTTTGCGCCACAAATTCATCTATAGAAAAGGAGATCAAAATGCAAAATCAAGTACTCGCAGTTGTCGCAGGTCGTGAAATCACCCGTCAGGACGTAGAGGACCTCAAAGCTCAGATTGGGCCTCAAGCCGCTAATTTTCAAGGCCCGGAGGGTGAAGCCAAACTACTGGACGAGCTGATTCATCAAGAGCTGTTTTATGCAGAGGCGTTGGATCAAAAAATGGACCAGTCTCAGGAATATCTGGAAGAGGTAGAGCGTGAAAAGGCAAATCTGCTGAAGCGCTTCGCTATCAAAAATCTTTTGGATGCCGTTCAAGTGAGTGATGAGGAGCTTCAGGCGTTTTACACAGAGAATCCCAAAGCGTTTGAAACTGAAGGCGGAGTGCGTGCGCGTCACATTCTCGTACCAGCTCTCGAAACTGCTGAAGAAATTGCAGCATCCATTAAAGCGGGTCAAGACTTTGGTGAAGCGGCTAAAGCGCACTCCATGTGTCCATCCAAAGAGCAAGGCGGCGACCTTGGAAAATTTGGAAAGGGCCAAATGGTTCCAGAGTTTGAAGAGGCAGCGTTTTCCCTTGCTATTGGCGAGCTGAGCCAACCGGTTCAAACACAGTTTGGCTATCACCTCATTGAGGTGACGGAGAAGGATGAGGTTGGCAGGATGTCCTTTGAAGAAGTCAGAGATGACCTTCACAGGGAGCTTGTCATGAGAAAGCAATCCAGTGTCTATATGAACCATGTCAATTCACTGAAGGATGCATATTCAATCGAGAGAAAATAGGACATTTGAGAACCCCTGTTGACAACAGGGGTTCTCAAATGTCTGGAAGTCGGCAAAGTCGTTTGCAGGCGGTGGATGGGTTGGGTGTTGTGAGACCATCGGCAGCTGTTTTTTAGAAGTCCGGGAGGCTATTATGTCGGAGAAAAACATTAAAAACTTTGAGGTTGGAGAGGAAATTCAAGGGTTTTTCCTGATCCGGAGTCTGAACCTGAAGACCTCAACAAACAACAAAAAGTATTTGGATTTTACCATTGCGGACAGCACTGGGGAGCTCAACTCGAAATTTTGGGACTTGCCGGACGACCTCGTGGGGCAGTTTAAAGCCGGGGATGTCGTGAAGCTTCGGGGAACGGTGACGAGCTGGCAGAATTCTCTGCAGATGAAGGTGACCAAGATGCGCCTGAGTGAGCCGAATGACAACGTGCGGGTGGAGACGCTGGTTCAGAGCGCGCCGGAAGACAGCACGGCTATGATGCAGGAGCTGCGGGGGTATGTTGCTGAAATTGGTATGGAAAAGCTTCGTGAGCTTGTCGAGCGGATTCTGGAGCTCTATGCCGAGAAATTTGAGATCTATCCCGCGGCTAAAAAGCATCACCACGCCATTCGGTCGGGGCTGCTCTATCACGTCCTAAGGATGCTCAGGAGCGCCAAGGTGCTTTGCGGCATATACGGGAATCTCAACAAGGACATGCTTTACGCGGGGGTGATCCTTCATGACATTGAGAAGATCAATGAGATGGAGGCGGACGCGCTGGGGATTGTCAGCACCTATTCCTTTGAAGGTCAGGTTCTGGGGCATATCATCATGGGTATCAAGAAAATTGATGCGGTGGCGGAGGAGATTGGACTTGACCGCGAGATTTCTCTGCTGCTGCAGCATCTAATCCTCACCCACCACTATGAGCCACAGTATGGAAGCCCTAAAAAGCCGAGTATACCTGAAGGTGAGCTGCTGCACTATCTCGATATGATCGATGCGAGAATGTATGATATGGAGAAAGCGATCGCCGGGATTGCGCCGGGGACGTTCAGCGACGGTGTTCAATCGATTGATTACAGAAGGATTTACAAGCCGTCTTACAGCAAGGGGGAGGAAGAATAGACGTGAGCGGAATAATGTCGTCTTTGGCCAGCGCTTTGAGTCTGGGATCAGTTCAAAGCTTTCATTTATGGAGCGGACTTATTGCTGTAGGCATAATCTTTGTTTTTATTGCCGGGCACAAGCTGTTTGAAAGAATATTGTTCAAGCTGCTTCGGGTTGCGGCAAAAAAACTTGAGAGCGAAGTCTTTGATTCCATTGTGAAGGCCTTCGAAAAGCCTTTGAAATACCTCTTTGTATTTTTAGGACTTTATCTGGCGTATAAATACCTGATGCTCCGCTACATTCCGCTTGCGGCGGCGTCCGGGTTTATGGACAAGCTCATGCGGGTGGTTGTGATTCTGACGCTGGCGACGGGGCTTTACAATCTTGAAACCGTCTATTCAAGTGTTCTGTTCAAACTGGATGACCGGCTGAATCTTGGGTCGACGGTCCTCGTTAAGCAGCTGACGGTCAAGGTGATCCGTGCGGTCATTATGGTCTTGGCCATTGGCATGGCGGCGAGCGAATTCTTTGATGTGAATGGCTTTATTGCAGGCCTTGGCATTGCGGGACTGGCATTTGCCATGGCGGCCAAGGATACGCTGGGCAACATGATTGCCGGAATGACCCTGATCATGGACAGACCCTATGACATAGGGGAATGGGTTTCCTGCAGCGGCGTCGAGGGCGAGGTTGAGGAGCTGTCTTTCAGGAGCACGAGAATCAGAACGGCAACCAAAGAGGTCGTGGTGGTGCCCAATTCCATTATGGCGAGCAATCCCATTTCAAACTTCACGCGGCGGGGCATCCGGCGCATTCGGTTTACCCTTGGGGTGACCTACGACGCTGGGCCGGAGGATCTCGAAAATTTGAGAGACCGGATTATGGCTTACTTGGATACCGAGAACATGATTCTGCCTGATGGCCGGATCGTACGCTTTGATCAGTTTGGCGCCAGCAGTCTTGACGTCCTCGTCAATTGCTACGTCAATACGAATGATCTGGCGTTATTCTTCGAAATCAGGGAGAGCGTTCAGCTTAATGTGATGAAAATCATGAAAGAGGTCGGGACGTCGCCGGCGTTTCCAAGTCTCAGTGTTTACATGGAGCCAGCGGAGGCGGCGAAGTCGTCCTAAACTTTATCTGCAGCGCTTAAATTTGAAAATTAATCCATACAAAACGGGAGGGCACAGGTGTCAATTGACACCTGCGCCCTCCCGTTTTTCAGGCTCTAAGTCAATAGTTGGGGTGGGGATTCTTTGAATCCCTGCTCCTTTAATGTTTAGAGGGTATTTTAGTAATCGATTGTCAACGAACGAATTATGGGCATGACAAAAAGGCCAGCAGTGTAAAACAGCCAGTTAAATCTACCTGCACATGTGAAGAATTCTGTTTCTGAATCTCATAAAGTTTCTCACGCCATAACTGATGCGTTTCAAGACTTTGATTTTATTGTTGAATCCTTCTGTACAGCCATTGGTATAGCCATACTTGAAGGCGTTGAGGATCTCCTTGCTCCAGTTCCTGAACGCT
>NZ_FMWL01000018.1 GCF_900103005.1 Acidaminobacter hydrogenoformans DSM 2784
CAGGAAATTTGAGAGGCGCTGTCCTTAGTACGAGAGGACCGGGATGGACGCACCGCTGGTGTATCGGTTGTTCCGCCAGGAGCACGGCCGAGTAGCTATGTGCGGCAGGGATAAGCGCTGAAGGCATCTAAGCGCGAAGCCCACCTCAAGATGAGATTTCCCATTCGAAAGAAGTAAGACCCCTGATAGACTAACAGGTTGATAGGTCTGAGGTGTAAGAACGGTAACGCTTTAAGCTGACAGATACTAATAGGTCGAGGGCTTGATCAGGGTAATTCAGAGTTCATTTTCTTCCTTATGCAGTTTTGAAGGTGTGAAAGCACATTATTTGTCATTGCTTTTTCTGAATCATTTTATTGAAAAAGAGACGATATAAAAAGTTGCTCGATTTCGCAAAATGCTTGGAAATACTGATTGACAAGTGCCTCAAACCTTGATACAATTTATCTTGTCGCAACACATCCGGTGAATACAGAGAAAGGGCCACACCTGTTCCCATCTCGAACACAGAAGTTAAGCCTTTCATCGCTGATGGTACTTGGGGGGCAGCCCCCTGGGAGAGTAAGTCGTCGCCGGGTACAATGGATGCTCTGGTTGAAGGTCAAGGCCTTCAACCAGAAGATCCAGGATTTCACTGCTAATACGCTAAAGTGTTACTTCTGGCAACTAACGTTCCAAGGTAGCTCAATGGTGGAGCAACCGGCTGTTAACCGGTAGGTTGTGGGTTCGAGCCCCACCCTTGGAGCCATTTCTAATTGCCGGAGTGGCGGAACTGGCAGACGCACAGGACTTAAAATCCTGCGGTCCTCAAAGACCGTACCGGTTCGATTCCGGTCTCCGGCACCAGTTAGTATTTTGCGAATGCGGGGTTTTAATAGCGTCCAGCGCAGCCGCTGAGCAAAATACGGTTTTTCTCCGAAGGAGAAAAAAACTACCTTTAGTAATTGTATGATTAACAAATTGAGTACATTTTACACCTTTCACCACACTCGTCGCGGAGTGGAGCAGATGGAAGCTCGTCGGGCTCATAACCCGGAGGTCGCAGGTTCGAATCCTGTCTCCGCAACCATTTAATTCTCATATGGCGGTGTAGCTTAGCTGGCTAGAGCGTCCGGTTCATACCCGGAAGGTCGGTGGTTCGAGTCCGCCCACCGCTACCATTTTAATTTTTAAACTCAATATCCGGCCCCTTGGTCAAGCGGTCAAGACACCGCCCTTTCACGGCGGTAACAGGGGTTCGATTCCCCTAGGGGTCACCATTTACGGGAGCTTAGCTCAGCTGGGAGAGCATTTGCCTTACAAGCAAGAGGTCACAGGTTCGATCCCTGTAGCTCCCACCAAGTTAGCATTATAGAAATGCGAGGCACCAATAGCGTCCAGCGCAATCGCATTTCTATAATGCGGTTTTTCTCCGAAGGAGAAAAAAACTACCTTAAGGTATACAAGGATATGCGAGGCAGTAATCGCATTTCATATTCAGCGGTTTTTCTCCAAAGGAGAAAAAACCTTCCTTGTACTTAATCAAGGCATACCAATTGGTTTTCCAGATGATCCATCGACACAGCGCTTCTCATCGCTGGCGTCAAAAAGCCGTACTAAACCACGGCCTGGTAGTTCAGTCGGTTAGAACGCTAGCCTGTCACGCTAGAGGTCGAGGGTTCGAGTCCCTTCCAGGTCGCCATTTAAAACTTAATCATGGGGGGGTTCCCGAGTGGCCAAAGGGGACGGACTGTAAATCCGTTATCTACGATTTCGAAGGTTCGAATCCTTCTCCCCCCACCAAGTTAACTTTTTAGCGCAAGCGGGGCACCAACCGCTGAGCACAAAAAGTGGTTTTTCTCCGAAGGAGAAAAAACTACCTTAGTACCTTTCAATAACGCAATCACCACTGTAACAGCCCGCGGGTGTAGCTCAGTGGTAGAGCCCCGGCTTCCCAAGCCGGTTGCGAGGGTTCGATCCCCTTCACCCGCTCCAACATCCTTACATGTAGTCTTACAACATTGGGGATTAGCCAAGTCGGTAAGGCAACGGACTTTGACTCCGTCATTCGTAGGTTCGAGTCCTACATCCCCAGCCACCTAAATTAAATAACCGAAAACATGCGACCCATTAGCTCAGTCGGTAGAGCACTTGACTTTTAATCAAGGTGTCCCGCGTTCGAGCCGCGGATGGGTCACCAACAACACGGAGGGGTACCGAAGCGGTCATAACGGGGCGGTCTTGAAAACCGTTAGGGTTAATAGCCCACGTGGGTTCGAATCCCACCCCCTCCGCCATCTAAAATGGAGAAGTACTCAAGAGGCTGAAGAGGCTCCCCTGCTAAGGGAGTAGGTCCTGATGAGGGGCGCGAGGGTTCAAATCCCTCCTTCTCCGCCATCTATACAAAGAACGGATTATAAAGCTTAGGGGTGTAGCTCAGTTGGTAGAGCAGCGGTCTCCAAAACCGCGTGCCGTGGGTTCAAGTCCTATCACCCCTGCCATCTCAACTTAATATGTCGGGGTGTAGCGCAGCTTGGTAGCGCATCTGATTTGGGATCAGAGGGTCGCGGGTTCAAATCCTGCCGCCCCGACCATTAATATTTAACTTACATGGGCGTGTAGCTCAGGTGGTTAGAGCGCACGCCTGATAAGCGTGAGGTCGATGGTTCGAGTCCATCCATGCCCACCATGTATTTACAAACTTTTTCAGCAATTACTAATTCGTGTCAAGTTTACCTTGGTACACTTTGCCCAGATAGCTCAGTCGGTAGAGCAGAGGACTGAAAATCCTCGTGTCGCTGGTTCGATTCCGGCTCTGGGCACCACTAAAAAGCCGTTCACGTGAACTTGAATCCGTGAGCGGCTTTTACTTTTGCTTGATCTATTATTTATGAGATTTGAATTATAGAATGCGGTTGTTTCCGGCGCCCATTAAATTTTCCATATGCAACAGAATGTTGGGCACATTTTCGTATAGTGGATGGCCATCCACACTAATAACGCGCTGTCGTGGCTGGCCCTTAAGATACAGGCCCGTGCTTAAATCGAAGCCATCGACATTGTGGTGTTGGACGGGGAGGGTAATTTCAAGCCTTGGTACGGCCCCAGTATGGTTTGTTTTGAAAATATGACCGCGATCATCATACCAGTGAATTTCATCAATGTTTTTATTGGGCTCAAAGATCAGCGTGGCAAAGTCGCCCTGTAATTTCAGGGAGATGAGGTTGACCTCAGAGTCGCGCCATTCGAAATAATGGGGTTTGTAGAGTTCAACGACCCCAGAGTGGTGTTCCAGGAGACGGTACATGAGCTGGATCAGGTTTAACGTGTCTTCTTCGTTGTGAAGGGCAATCTTGTCCGAGTGGACGGGATCGCCAGTTTCAAGATGCTGTTTATAGGCTTCTATGCAGTCGAGGCCGCTAAGTGTGTCTGTTCTATGGATACCCAGTGCCAATTCTATGCTTTTTAGTTTGTAGCTGTCCAGATGGAGGCTTGCTTTTGCCACCTTCATCAAATCAAGATTGCGGGCAATTGTCAGTGGCGTGTCTATGCTATGCTTGGCGTATTTGTGCATCAAGTATGGCACATCAAAGGCGTCGCCGTTAAAGGAAATGAGATATTTGGAAGAGAGGAGTGCATGGGCCGCCATTAGGATGTCAGCTTCTTCTTTGCCGGTCTCGTTGAAGAAATAGTGATAGTGGAGGTCATCTTCAAGCATTTCGATCAGGCTGATCGAAACCAGCTTGGAATAATCCCGGTGGAAACCTGTGGTTTCAATGTCGAAAAAGACCACCCCTGAATCTGCCTCTAAATGCCTGGCTATAAAATGGCTTTCAGGGCTGGGCTGCAAGCGTTTATGGGTTGTGATCATGGCGCTCACTCCTTCATATGGAAAATAAATAGATAGATAAGGTGATTGAATGAATATTTTTATGACGACCCTGAGGGATGGGACTTACAAGGGTTTTAAGACAACATGGACGCTTGCGAAGGTCATTGTTCCCATTTATATTATCATTACTATTCTTAAGTATACCCCAGTGATCGGCTGGATTGCCATTTTGTTTGAGCCGCTGATGCAACTTTTTGGACTACCGGGTGAAGCGGCCATTGCTTTAGTCATGGGAAACCTTCTGAATTTGTACGCCGGGATTGGGGTCATGGTGACGCTGCCGCTGTCCGTGAAGCAGCTGACGATCATGGCAGTTATGCTGTCCTTCTCCCATTCGCTGCTGGTTGAGACGGCGGTGTCGAAGCGCGTTGGCGTCAGCGTACCTATGATCCTGACGGTTCGGCTCGGTCTTATGATTTTGTCAGGTGTTCTGATGAACCTGATGTATTAGAAGTGGAGGTAAAAGCACATGACATTTAACTTAATCGAGGTTCTAAAGGAGTCTGTGTTTGGATCCTTGAGTTCCGTTTGGAATATCGCTATTATTGTCTTTCCTTTGATGATTGCTATGGAGTTCGCGAAGAAATATAAGCTGATGGATTATATTTCCGCAGGGCTGCGGCCTCTGACGAGATTTCTTGGTGTGGAGCGCTCAGCAGCCTTTCCGCTGGCGGTGGGGCTGATTTTTGGACTTGCTTATGGGTCGGGTGTCATCATTCAAAGTGCCCAGGAGGGTGAAATTGATAAGGTGAGTTTAACCTTGGTCTCCATTTTTCTGGCGTGCTGCCATGCGGTGGTGGAGGATACGCTGCTATTCGTTGCCATAGGGGCGAATGGCTGGCTGCTCCTTGGTCTGAGGACGCTGGCGGCCTTTGCTGTGACCATGCTGGTGTCGAGGAGTGTCAGACTGGCGTATGCGCCGCAGCGGTGAAGTATACGATAGAGGTGTGGATGGGGGACCATCGGCAAAAAATAGGTTTTAGGGTGATTGCAGATCCAAATGGGTCTGCTTTTTTTGTGTTCCAAAGGATAGCAGCGTATACATTAAGGGGCTGTCGGGATAGAATAGAATAAGATGAGGTAAAAAAAGGAGTGACTATTGATGTACATGAAAAAATATCCATGTGTCTATATGCGGGGCGGTACGAGTAAAGCGGTGTTCTTTCATGAGAAGGATTTGCCGGAGGACCGGTCGACCTGGGATGAGATTTTTCTGAAGGTGATGGGGACGCCGGATGTGAAGCAGATTGATGGCATGGGCGGCACGGTGTCGTCGACGAGCAAGGTGGCGATAATAGCGCCATCGGCCAGAGAAGACGCGGATGTGGACTATACGTTTAAGCAGGTGGACATTGTTATTCCGCGGGTGGACGACAAGGCGAACTGTGGCAACATCTCCTCGGCGGTGGGGCCGTTCGCCATTGACGAGGGCCTGGTGCAGGCGGTGGCGCCCATCACGGTGGTGAGGGTGTTCAACACAAACACGCAGCGGATCATAGAGGAGCACGTCAGGGTTGAGAACGGGCACGCTATGGTCCACGGGGATGAAGAGATTCGCGGGGTTCCGGGGACGGGATCCAGAATTGACATGTATTTTGAGGATCCGGCAGGGGCGACGACAGGGAAGCTGCTGCCAACGGGGCAGGCCAAAGAGGTTTTTGAGGTGCCTGGATACGGAGAAATTGAGGTCTCCGTAGTGGACTGCTCGAATACCATGGTGTTTATCAGGGCAAAGGACCTGGGCATCACAGGTCGGGAGCTGACGGAGCTGAACGCTCAGAAAGAGGTCATGGAGCACGTCGAGCGGATCCGGTGTCTCGCGGCGCAGAAATGCGGGTTTGTGGCGCACTGGGAGGAGGCCAGGACGAAGTCGACGTCACTGCCTAAGGTTTCCATTATTTCTGAGCCTCAGGATTATGTGGATATGGACAAAAACGAGATTGCCAGTGGGCAGATGGATCTTTGCGTGAGGGCAATTTCCGTGGGGGCGCTGCACAAGGCGTATCCTATGACGGTGACTATTGGCACGGGGGCGGCGGCGCTGATTCCGGGGACGATCGTTCATGAGATGGCGGCGCTGAAAGCGGGGCAGCAAACCATGAGGCTGGGGCACGCGAGTGGTGTCACTGAGGTGGAGATGGTCATGGACGGCGAGCGGATTGTCAAAGGCGGCGTGACCCGGACGGCCCGGCGGATTATGGACGGGTTTGTGTACGTCAGGGAGTGATGGCGCTGGGTGAGGCTGGTGCTGAGAAATAGAGTGATGAAGTGAAATTTTGGGAGTAAAAAAGGAAAAGTAAAAGGGAAAGGGAAAGGGAAAGGGAAAGGAACCAGGCACATTTTCCTCGCGATGGGAAATTTGAGCCTGGTTCCTTTTCTTTTTTTGTTATTTTGAGTAAAGATCCTTCTCAAAGAACTGTTTGATGCTGGCGTGGTCGTGGTAGACGGTGAGGGCGAGCATGAGCTTGATGCGGGCCTTCTGGCCGTTGAGGTTGCCGCCAAAGATGACGCCGGCGTTGCGAAGCATTTTGCCGCCGCCTTCGTAGCCATAGGAGTCGTAGACCCTGCCCATAGGACAGCGGGAGACCATGACGACGCGGATGTCTTTTTCAATGGCCCTTTGGATGCCGGGGACCATTTCTGGCGGGATGTTGCCGCGGCCCATGCCTTCAACAACAATACCTTTCGCGCCTTTTTCGATGCAGTAGTCAATGAAGTCCGAGTCCATGCCCACGGCGGTTTTGATCAGGTAGACGTCTTTGACGTAGAAGTCGGTGTCAATGTGGGGATGGCGGATGATATCGCGGTAGAAGATGGCTTCGTCGTTGTCTATGATGCCCAGGGGACCAAACTCCATGGATTTGAAGGTGTCAAGGCTCATAGTGTGGGTTTTGGTGACTTCCTGGGCGGAGTTGATTTCGTTGTTCATGACGAGGAGGACGCCTTTGCCTCTGGCCTGGTCGGAGATGGCGGTACAGATGGCGGCGGAGAGGTTGCTGGGGCCGTCATAGCCGAGTTCGGAGCCGTTGCGCATGGCGGCGACCATAACAATCGGCTTATGGTCCGGGAGGCTCAGGTCGAGGAAGAAGGCGGTTTCTTCTATGGAATCCGTGCCGTGGGTGATGACGACGCCGTCAATGTCATCTCTTGTGATCAGACCTTTGACGAGCTGATTGAGCGCCATGATTCGGTCCGGGTTCATGTGAGGGCCGGGGTATTTGCCAAAGGTGATGGTTTCCACCTCCGCGAATTTGTCTATGTTGGTGACCATGGACAGGATTTCCTGGCTGGACATGGCTGGTATAGCGGCTTTGAGCCGTTCGTCAACTTTCATGGAGATGGTGCCGCCGGTGAAGATTACTGCGACTTTTTTCAAGGAAATGCCCCCCTAAAGCGATTATAAGGATTTTTTGGTCTCTATGGATAGTATAACAAATCCTGATGGGATGGTCATTAAAAAGCGGTGGGGAAGCGGACGGTTTGGTGGGGGACAGGGACTTGTGGTGGGGGACAGGGACTTGTGGCGGGGGACTGGGCCCAGCCACGAGAATCATTGGGGACTGTCCCTTATGTGCTTCTTTGACTCTGTACCTGTCCTCCGCCTTAAGGTATAATAAAAAGGTTAGGGAAGGTGATTTACATGAAAAATATTATTGTAAAAGAGATTTATCTTGATCATAGTGCCACGACGCCGGTTTGCCCGGAGGCGATCCAGGCCATGAATGAGGTGATGGCGGGGTGTTATGGGAATCCGTCCTCTCTCCACAGGAAGGGGCTTGAGGCGGAGAAGCTTATTAAAGCTGCGTCACAAACGTTCTTAAACGCCCTTAGGGCGCCTACGGACCGGGGGGAGATTCTCTTCACCTCCGGAGGTACAGAGTCGAACAATCTGGCTATCTCGGGGGTCGCGGCGCTGCTAAAGGAAAACCGCCGGCACATCATCACTACAGAAGCGGAGCACAGCTCAGTGCTGGACACGGTCAAGCAGTGGGGCATGAAGAGCGGCTACAGCGTGACGCTGCTCAGACCGGACAAAAGCGGCCACATCACCCCGGAGCAGGTGCTGGAAGCCGTGAGGTCTGACACGGGGTTGATCAGCCTGATGCACGTCAATAACGAAACCGGCGCTGTCTTTAACCTCGGCGCTAACCTCAAGGGGCAGATGAAAGCCATCACCTCAGAGCCGCCCATCTTCCACGTGGACGCGGTACAGTCCTTTGGCAAGCTGCCCATTGACGTCCGCGGCATGGGCATTGACCTCCTCACCGCCAGCGCCCACAAGATCCATGGACCAAAGGGGACGGGCTTTCTCTACCGGGACAAGTCGGTCCGGCTGAAGCCTCTGGTCTTTGGCGGCGGTCAGCAGGGCGGCATCCGCCCGGGAACCGAAAATGTCCCTGGAATTCTGGGGATGGAAGCCGCGTTAAAGGCTCTGCCGGCAGATGCTGCAACACGTCTTCGCGTATTGAGGGACCGCCTCTGGGCTGGCCTGGCGACCATCGGCCATATCGCTTTGAATAGTCCTGAGGACGGGGCACCCCACGTAATCAACGTCTCCTTCGAAGGTTTGAAATCCGAGGTGCTTCTGCATACCCTCGAAAAAGAGGGCGTTTACGTCTCCAGTGGCTCGGCCTGCCATTCAAAGGACCGGAAGGCTTCCCACGTCCTCGTGGCCATGGGACTGACGGTTGCCCGCATTGACAGCGCCCTGAGGCTCAGCCTCAGCGTCCACACCACCGAAGCAGAAATCGACGAGGCTATTGAAATTATCCGAAGGGCTGACACGTCTTTAGGCAAAATCATGAGGAGAAGATAACTATGAGTGAACGAGGCTTTATACTGGTCAAAATTGGTGAAATCACTTTAAAAGGCAACAACAGAAGATATTTTGAGAACCGTTTGATGGACAACCTGAAAGAAGCGGTCCGGGGCCTGCATCACGTCAAGGTCGCCAAGGAATTTGGCCGCATGTATATGAATTACGATTTGTCTGAAGAGGCGGAAGTGCTGGAAAAGGCACAGCGCGTGTTTGGCCTGGTGGCCCTCTGTCCTGGTGTCGAGGTCGACCCGGACTTCGACAGAATTTCCGCAGCTGCGGTAGCTCAGGTCAAAGCCCTGAAGGCGGAGACGGGGATGACCCGGTTCAAGGTCGAAGCCCGGCGCAGCGACAAGCGCTTTCCCATGACCTCCCCTGAAATCTGCAGGGACCTTGGCGGGGTTTTGCTCAGCAGCATAGAAGGGCTGCAGGTAGACGTGCACGCGCCTCAATTTCTCGTCAACGTAGAAATAAGGGACCGCGCCTATATTTATTCCAGGGAGATCCGGTGCCACGGCGGCATGCCTTATGGCACGGCTGGCAAAGCGGCGCTGCTGCTTTCAGGGGGCATTGACAGCCCGGTTGCGGGCTGGATGATGGCGCGGCGGGGCGTCACACTGTCCGCGGTCCACTTCCACTCTTATCCGTTTACCAGCGAGCGGGCCCAGGAAAAAGTTTACGACCTCGCCCGGCAGCTGGCGGTCTTCACTGGCAGTATTGAAGTGACCTCCATTAATCTTCTGGAGATCCAGCAGGCCATCATGGAGAACTGCCCTGAGGAGGAGATGACGATCCTGTCCCGTCGCTTTATGATGGCCCTGGCGGAGCAGGTGGCGAAGGAGAATGGCAGCCAGGCCCTGGTTACAGGTGAGAATATTGGTCAGGTCGCGTCCCAGACCATTGAAGGCCTCACCGTCACCAATGCAAGGGTGTCCCTGCCTGTCTTCCGGCCGCTGATTGCCTATGACAAAAATGACATTGTGGAAGTCGCCAAGCGCATAGGCACCTATGAGACCTCCATTTTGCCTTTTGAGGACTGCTGTACGGTCTTCCTGCCTTCCAAGGTGGTGACCAAGCCAAGGCTTGCTCAGATTGAGGCCTCGGAAGCAAACCTTGACGTCGAGGGCCTGATTCAGAGGGCCCTTGAGGGCAAAGAAGTGCTGCGCTTCGAGCGGTAGGGCCAACTTTTGTATAAAAGCAGCGAAACAATCGTAGAATGCGTGCTGAAAGGAGTCGGTTGAATTGAAGTTTATGGTAGAAGATGCAGTGTTCGACAAGCTGCCGGATTATATAGTAGGTGTTGTGGTCGCCCGTGGCATTGATGTCCTGCGCCACACGCATATGCCCCAGGACGTCCTGCGCTCCGGGGAGTCGGTATTCCGGGACAGGCACTGCCTGTGCGACTATAAGGAATCCGCGGACCTCGTGCCTTACAGGGACGCGTTTGAGCGCGTAGGCATCAACCCGAACCGGTTTCCGAGCTCGATTGAGGCCATGGGCAAGCGGGTCATGAACGGTGGAGCGCTACCTTTTATCCACCCGGTGATCGACCTGGTCAACGGCATTTCCCTAAATTTTTCCGTGCCTATGGGGGCCCATGACCTGGACCAGCTGGGGGGCGACTTTGAGGTGCGCTTTTCGAGGGAGGGTGAGACTTTTGTAGCCCTGGGCTCGGACCAGGAAGAGTCGCTGCCTGCGGGGGAGCTGATTTATGGCGACGCCAGCCGGGTCAGGACCCGCCGCTGGATCTGGCGACAGTCCGAATGGGGCAAGGTGACGCCGGATTCCAGGAACGTCCTGTTTCCGGTGGACGGCTTCAGCGGTCAGAATCTGGAGCAGGTCCTCGCTGCCCGGGATCAGCTGGCCTCGGCGCTGGCAGGGGAATTTGGGGCCCTGGTGAGTGTCCATTTGATTGACAGGGAACATACGTCGATAAATGTTTGATGTTTAAATGAGAAATTTGGTTGGGGACTGTCCCCGACCAAATGCTTCAAAAAGATATGCCGATGGTTGTGGGTGGAAGCCCGTAACCATCGGCATTCTATTTTTTGAAAAGGGGAAGCTGTTTAGTTGGCCACCGGCGCATCTGCTTCTTCTATCAACGCGTCTGGATCAAGTTCAGGAACCGCAGTGCCGTCTCCTGATTCCGGCGGCGTCCTGAAGCTCGGTTTCGTGCCCAGAAGGGTTTCAATATCCGGCGGATACTGGAAGCTGCGCGGCTCGCGGATCGTGCCGTCCGGCAGTTGAATGGAGAGGTCGGCGTTGATGATGGAATCCACTGGTGTCGTGAAGCTGGAGCCGTCCAGGAACTTGAGCTCGAACGGCAGAATGACGTAGTAGCGGCCGTCACCCATTGGGGTGATGTGTGCCGGAGCCGGCGGGATGTAAGTGGACTCGTTGTGGAGGTCACAGCTCACGGCTGGCAGCTCGTAGGCTGCGTCCCGTACCATGGCGAGATCTTCTGGGGACAGCGGGATTGGCCGCTTGACGAAGACCCTTGTCTCGATAGTTTCCTCAGGGCAGTATTCATTGGCCAGGAGATTGCTTTCTATGCAGACCAGGCCCTGCACGTGGACGTCGTCCATCATGGTTGGCTCTGTACCTGGGATGAACATTTCCGTCTTGACGGTGCCTCGTGGGTCAAGAGCAGAAAACTCAGAGGGGAGTTTCCCCGACTTGGTGTCCACGGACAGGGAGACCAGGCCGTTCACAGGCGTGAAATTTTTGTTTTGGTAGCCCTCATGGACGGTTGTCATGACTTGGTTCCAAAACTGGGCCGCGACCTTGGAGCCCTGATCCAGCGGCATATTGACGTCGTTGCCGAACCAGACGCTGGCGGTGTAGTAAGGGGTAAAGCCCACAAACCAGGCGTCGATCTGATTCGAGGTGGTACCGGTTTTGCCGGCCACTGGAATGCCTGTGTTGCCGTTTCGGATCGCGGCCACTTTGGCGAGACCATCTGTAACCGTGGTGCGCAACATGTCCTGCAGGATATAGGCCGCTTTTTCATCCGCGACCCGGGTGAGGTACGGCGCGTTTTCAAGGATGACGTTGCCGCGGTTGTCTATGACTTTTGTGAAGGTGGTGGTCTTGTTGAGGACGCCGCCATTGGCAATGGCGCCGTAGGCCTGGGCCATCTCAAGGGGCGAAATGCCTCTGGACATGCCGCCCAGTGACATGGCGGCGAGGTTCATATCGTTGTAGGCGCCGGTTTCGACCACGCTGGTGACGCCAAGCTTTTTCAAATAGTCCACGGAAGTTTGGAGGCCCACGGCCTGAGCGACCTTGGCGGCGTTGACGTTGATGGACCACTCAATGGATTCGCGGATGGTCTGAAGTCCCCAGTATTTGGTGGAGCCTTCGTACCAGTTCAGCGGCCAGCGGTCTGTGCCACCTTTAAGGTAAACAGGCGCGTCGTCTATGACGCTGGCTGCGGTGAATTTTTTAGTGTCAATGGCTGGAAGATAAACGGCCAGGGGCTTGATGGAGGAGCCCGGCTGACGCGGGTTCACTGCGCGGTTGTAGATCTTTTGCCCCGTGATGTTTCGCCCGCCCACGACGGCCTTCAGGTGCCCTGTGTAGTAATCAATGATGACTGTAGACGACTGGGGCTGGACGATGGCCTGTTCGCTGAAGCCAAAGTGCTCCTTGGCGACCAGCAGCTCGTTGTTTGGACCCTGGGTGAAGAAGCTTGGATTTTCATTCAGGAAGGATTTGCTGATGACCAGGTTACCTTGCTCATCCAGGGTCTTTACGGTGTGGGGAACGGCCACTTCACGGCCGGCGTAAGTTTTGAAGTTGGAGATGTTCTTGACACCGCTTGGACTGGTTTCCAGCTCGCTGGCTTTAAAGACGTTTTCGATGACCATCTGAACCGAGACGACTTTGCCGTCCTGGCGGTTGGCGTAGAGGTTGAAGCGGCGGTCCTTGAAGATGACCAGGTTGCCCCATTCGTCGTATTTATAGTCTCCGTCCGGAATGACCAGCTGACCTGCCTCGTTGACCAGGTTCTCATATTTGTAGAGAAGAATACGGTTGTCCGGTGTGATGACGTTGCCGTTCGGGTTGAAGCGGACGGCGACTTTAGGCATGCTGTCATAAAGCTTGTCATAGGTATTTTCCAGCTTTTTCTGGAGGTCAATGTCTATGGTGGTGTAGATTTTCAGGCCCTTGGTGAAGAGCATGCTGTTGGCCTCTTCCTTGGTGTAGCTGTACTGGGCCATGAGGGCCTCCAGGACTTCATCACGGACCATGTCCGCGAAGTAGGAGGTGATGTCGTCATTGCTCAGCTTGCTGGGCACGATGCGGTCGTAGAGATCAATATCCTTGCTGCGGTCGTATTCTTCCTGGGTGATGAAGCCATTTTCGAGCATCAGTTTAAGGACGACGTTGTAGCGCTTTTGCGCCGTGTCATTGTAGACCAGGGTGTACTGGCTGTCCGAGTCGTCAATGATCCGGCTGCCCTCACCAATGTCTGCCTTTTCCAGGCGAAGCATAGGCGTATAGTTGGCCGGGCTCGACGGGATGCCTGCCAAAATCGCTGACTCGACAAGGTCAAGCTGGCTGGCGTCCTTGCTGAAATAAGACTGGGCCGCGGCCTGCACGCCGTTGGCGCCGGCACCGAGCCAGATGGTGTTCAGGTAGGCTTCAATAATTTGCTTTTTATTGAGGAGCTTTTCCAGCTCGAGGGTGTAGTAAGCTTCTTTGATTTTACGGTCCATGGTCCGCTTGGATTTGCTTTCCACCAAATAGAGGTTTCTTGCCAGCTGCTGGGTGATGGTGCTGGTGCCCTGGATGCGCACCCCTTTGGTGACGCTGTTGACCACGGAGCCGACCAGCCGCACGTAGTTGAAGCCGCCATGCTCAAAGAACGTCTTGTCCTCCACGGCGACAAAGGCGTTGATCAGGCTTGGACTCATGTCCTCGTAACGGATGATGGTCCTGAGTCCGTCGCTTTGCAGGGTTTCAAGCAGCTCGCCGTTTGAGTCCAGGATGATGGAGTTCTCCCCTAAGAGCTCGTTGATCTTTGAAGGGTCAATGGGCGGCAGGTCTGAGACCACGTTTTTCACGTAGGCGTAGACGACGCCGGCGCCGAACAGTCCCAGAATAACGAACAACAGGATGAGGTTCAGGAACGCCTTCCTGATCTTCTGCCCTACAGTTTTCTTCTTTTTCTTTTTGTTGCCAGACGACCGTCTGGCCTTCCCATTATCCGATGCGCCCGAGCCATTTCTGCCTTCCGTCCTGTGTGGATTGGCTGGACGTGCTGATCCGGCGGGTCTTGTAGGTTTTTTGTCCATGAGAATCCTCCTTATAATTTCAGCGCTATTATACCATATAATGGTCTGGGCCTGCATTAAGTCACTGAAATTTAATGGAATGGAGGGGTGGTGTGGGACAGGGGTGTGTGGTGCGGGACAGGGATGTGTTGTGCGGGACAGGGACTTGTGGTGCGGGACAGGGACATGTGGTGCGGGACAGGGACATATGGTGCGGGACAGGGACAGACCAAAAACCCCGATTTGTCATCATCAAGTCCTTAACCAATGACAAAAGATCCATTGACAGGGCACATCCTTTTTTAGTAAACTAAACAAAACCCCCACACCCAGGGGGCTAAAGAAGTATATCCAGGAGGTGTAGCATGCCTAGCTATGATTTGCTTTGTTCGGACTGCGGCCACAAGTTCTCCGTCTTTTGCAGCATCAGCGCCAAGGATCAGCAGCGCTGCCCGAGCTGCGACAGCCCTAACATAAAGACCAGGTTTACCGCTGTCAATGTCAGCGGCACAGGCAGCAAGAGCGGCTCAAACTCAAGCTCAAGCTTTAGCGCGCCAAGAACCACAGGCTTTGGCTGAAGCAGCTGCAAATAGGGAAGCTGGTGGCTTTTCAAATCCAAAAACAACACACAACACACAACACTCAACAACCAAAAACAAAAAATTCCCACAACACTCCCCCAAAAATCTTAATGGCGTGATTCCTCAACCGAATCACGCCATTTTTCTATTCACTGGACTTACTCCAAAACCTTTCCCTCAGATTTCCCAAGCAAATACCGCTTCTTATACTTGAGCTGCGCAAAACTCGCCACCTTCCGCGTGACCGCATAGTTGACCGCGCCGCCCACGACCCCAATCACCGGCAGTCCCTGCACGAACTTTGCCGTCAGCAGCGTCCGCGACAAAACCTCCGAAGTCCGCTTGATCTGCTCTTCCAGACTCATGCCCAGCGGCTCTCCGTTTTTCAGCCGCTTTTCAAACAGCAAAATCTGATGGTTAAAGCGCCTCCGCTCTTCATTTTTAGTCAGCGCCCCGCAGATCAGCAGCAGCGCATAAATCCGCTCCTCCTCCGACTCCGTGTCGACCCCGTAGCTCAGCCCGGTTTCGTGCAGCGTCCTCATCAGCATCCCAATAAAAATTGGAATGTCCGGCAGCCCAATCCCAAAGAACCCCAGCGCCCCGCCCTCCACAGAAGCGATCAGCGTATTCGCGGCACCCGCGTTTTTCGCCTGCCGGTGCACCTTCCTCAGATTCTTCCCGCTGGGATTGTCCATAAAAATTTCATCCCTGGCCTCGTGCCGCAGCAGCGCCTTCTCTCTGTTAATAGTCTTCTCAATGACCGCGTCGCCCTTTTCGAAAACCAGCTTGAAACCCTTGTAAAAAGCCGCCTCAAGCCCCGCCTTCAGCTTCTCCGGAATCGCCGCGTCCAGCTTGTCCCTGGCAGGCTGTGTCTTGTAGGTCAGCCAGGAGTCCCGCTGCTCCCTCAGCAGCTTCCGTTCCTGCCTGGACACCTTCTTCAACTGCTTGTTTACGTTCTTTTCCATGCTCAAAACCCCTTATGTTTAGACCTGTTCAAAAAACAATACTCTGCCGATGGTCACACAACCACAATCTATCCTATAAGATACCACGAAACGCATTTTTCATTCATTCCTTTATTGATGTGGCTAAAGAAATGTAATATAATGTAAATAAAAGAAGTAAATAACATTTAATTAACTAAGGAGTGATCCCCATCCCAAGAATCCGCCGCCATCTCAAATCAGGCGAACTCTACCACATCACCAGCCGTGCCAACAACCAGGAGCATTTTTTTGAGCATCCCCACTGCAAAACGCATTATCTGTCACTGCTGCAATCCGCAAAAGCGCAATTTGACTTCGAGCTATACGCCTATTGCATAATGGATAACCACGTGCATCTGCTTATGAAGATGAACAATGACTCAATCTCCAATATCATGAGCTGGCTGAACCAAAGATTTGCCTATTTCGTCAATTCCAGAATGGGCAGAAACGGCCATTTATGGGGCGACCGTTATCACCTTACAGCCATTTCAGGAAAGATCAGAACCAATTATGTCATCAGATACATACACAGAAACCCTATAGCCGCCGGTATAACTACTTCGCTGAATTATCCGTGGTCCAGCCATCACATTTACGCAGGACGTCCAGAGAAAGCCTGGTTTGAGGCAAGCCAGGGCCTCTTGACGTTCGATTCCAAAAAAACATCCGCAAAGACAAGTTATCTCAAATACGTCAGCGCGGAAGATGATCTCGAGCGCCTCGCCAAAAACAAAATTTTGACCGAGCGCGAGCTCATAGCAATTGAAAACACCCAATTTCCCGGCGAACACGAATATGTCCTGGCCCTGCCAGAGCATGCCGCTCAAGACAACGTTCAAGGCCAGCTGGATTTACTGTTCGGCAGGCTATGTCTGATGACCAAAGTGAATCCCAAATTAATTGGCAAACATGTTCAGTCAGAAACCTCAAGAAGAATCTACATTAAGAGATTCACAAAAGTCTGTTTTGCCATGAATGCACTGAGCAGTGCGCTGAAAATAGCGACCCGGGAAGACGTTGACGCCTATTTGAATTTAACGCCAGAGATCCTGCGGGTCCAAAATGGCAAATATGCCATTAAGCTGGAGCGTGAAGTCAAAGATCTCGTTGACGTTTACCGACAAACCTTCCCTCAGCGCACTTGAAGCTGAGGGAAGACTTTCAAGACGTACGGGGACAGGGGTGCGGGTGGTGGTGTTGTTTGGGGGACATACGCCGGAGCAAAGTCTGCCTCAAGTTCTCGGTAAGTCCCTGTCCCCAACCGCGAAGGCGTGATATAATGTGGCTGGAGGTGGTTTTAAATGAACCAGGACAACACAAACGTAAAGGAAAGAGAAGATAAAAACAGCACGTACTTTGAGACCTCCGGCAGTCTGACAGAACGCGCGATCCTTGTTGGTCTCGGGGACGACCGTGAGGAAATCGATATAGAATACTCCATGCACGAGCTGGAAGAGCTGGTGATGGCAGCGGATGCTGAGGTCGTTGGCAGCACGGTTCAGAACAAGCGGATCATTGATGTGGCCACGTACATTGGCAGCGGAAAGGTCCAGGAGGTCAAGCAGCTCGCGGAGGCGAATGAGGCCAACGTCATTGTCTTTAATGATGAGCTCTCCGGCTCCCAGATCCGCAACCTTGAAGGCGAAATTGGGTTGAAGGTCATTGACCGCACAGCCCTCATTCTTGACATCTTCGCCAGGCGGGCCCAGTCCCGCACCAGCAAACTGCAGATTGAGCTGGCGCAGCTGGGGTACAGATTGCCAAGACTGACCGGGTATGGCAATGCTTTGTCCAGGACGGGCGGGGGCATTGGCACCAGGGGCCCAGGGGAGCAGAAGCTGGAGATCGACAAGCGGCGCATCCGGGAGCGGATCAGTGATATTCGCCATGAGCTCAAGGAAGAAACGAAGGTCAGGGAAACTCAGAAAGCCGGGCGGCAGCGGGGTGGAGAACCTCTGGTGGCGCTGGTTGGGTATACCAATGCAGGTAAGTCGAGTGTGATGAATAGGATGCTGGAGATGGTGGTTAAGGGACCATCGGCGGGGGGCAGTGAGAAAAGCGGGGGCAGTCAGGACGGCAGCCAGGACCAGGGGGACAGTGTGAAGCGGGTCTTCGAGAAGGACATGCTCTTCGCGACGCTGGACACGTACCACCGGCGGGTGGAGTTCGAGGACAACAAGGCCATGGTGCTGGTGGACACGGTGGGGTTCGTGTCAAAGCTGCCCCACAAGCTGGTGGAGGCGTTCAAGGCGACGCTGGAGGAGGTGCGGGACGCGGACCTGCTGCTGCACGTCGTGGACGTGACCAACGAAAACGTGCACAACCAGATCGCCATCACGGAGAAGGTCCTGCGGGAGCTTGATGCCTTTGGCAAGCCAACGCTGCTGCTGCTGAACAAGATCGATTTGCTGTCGACTGAAGACCACGACACGGTGATGGTGCCGAGGGCAGGGATGTTTGACGGCTATGAGGCGCTGAGGATCTCCGCACGGACCGGCGAGGGCTTTGATACGCTGTTCGAGACGCTGCGGGGCAAGGTCTTCCGGGGGCACGTGCGGGTGCACATGCTGATCCCATACTCGGAGGGCGCCGTGTACTCTTACCTCTGCGACCACCATCACGTGATGCAGACTGAGTACGTGGAGGCGGGCACGCTGATTGAGGTGGAGCTGGACTCAAAGGATTATCAGCGCTACAAGCGCTTTGAAGTGAGGCCGGACGGGTTACCTGCGCCCGGTTCAGGGGTGCGTGAGGATGAGTAGTCAGCCCGGCACTGCCAAAATCATGAATTATAAAACCGTCTCCCGGGAAGCTTCCGCGGAGACGGTTATTGAGAAATCGCGTTTTCTTGGGCACGTGAAGCCGGTCAAGACGGAGGAGGAGGCGCAGGCTTTCATTGCCGGGATCCGAAAGCAGTACTGGGACGCGACCCACAACGTGCCGGTGTACGTCCTGGGGCCGGAGTACCACGCCCAGAAGTTCTCGGATGATGGCGAGCCCCAGGGGACAGCGGGGCTGCCTGTGCTCTCCATGCTCAAGAACGAAGGCATTACGGATGTAGTCGTGGTCGTGACGCGCTATTTTGGCGGGGTCAAGCTGGGTACCGGCGGCTTGGTGCGGGCTTATACCCACAGTGCCCAGGCAGGCCTGGAGGCGGCGGGGGTAATTGAGATGGTCGTGCACCGGGCGGTGGCCATGACCATTGATTATACGCTGCTGGGGAAGGTGCAGAATTATTTGGCGGGGCGGCCATCGGTTCGACTGGCGGATACGGTTTATACGGACCACGTGACCCTGGCGCTGCAGGTTTTGCCGGAGGAAGAGGACGAGGTTCAGGCGGCCATGGTGGAGCTCACGAGCGCCCAGATGGACTGGGTGCCCGGGGACCTTGAGGAAATCGCTGTGCCCAGTGCTTTGGGGCGGCGGTAGGGCTTGGCGGGGTGCTTGAAGGGGATGTTTGGTTGGGGACAGGGACAGACCAAACTTCTGGTCTGTCCCTGTCCCCAACCAGAGCTCGCTCGCCCCAGTTCGACTTGTTTTCACAGCAAAATTTCGGGTAATAACAAAACAGCTGTATCATCGCCAAGCAGGGCGATCTCGAGCTTTTCTTTTGTAGTCCCTCTTATTCCATTCCAAACCATTATGAACACCATCACACTTAAATCTCGAAAGGGAGTTGAGCTTATGCAAGAACGCATCCGCCAAATGCTCGCGGAACAGACCTGGGCCGTCGTAGGCGCCACCCAGAACGAAGACAAATTTGGCTACAAAATCCTCATGCGCCTCAGATCCGGCGGCTACGAGACCTATGCCGTCAACCCTACGTATAAGGAAATTGAAGGCGCACCCTGCTACGAAAATCTGAAAGCCCTGCCCGTTGTCCCGGCATGCATCGACATGGTTGTTCCGCCAAAGCGCGCTTATCCGTTCATCGACGAAGCTGCGGACCTCGGCATCAAGTATATCTGGTTCCAGCCCGGCACCTTCGACGACGACGTGATTCAGTATGCCGAGAAAAAAGGCCTCCTGCCGGTTTACCACCACTGCGTCCTTGTAGATCTCGGGAAAATTGGAAAATAAAAGTTTCCCTTAAGCATTCACACATTTCCGGGCCCTTCGTGAAACGTCACAAGCCTGCTATTTTGTAAATAAAAAACAGTCGAAATTTCGACATTTTCATGATATGATTAGGCCTGCAGTGTGGTTGCCGATGGTCACAGCACCACCACCCACACCGCAGGCCCTTTTATTTCACAAATAAAAGCAGGTGCAGCCTTTATATAGAGAATCTACAAGCATTTGGGATGATCACGAAGCCACAACCCATTGATTCAAGTACGGAGGGAAAGCAATGTCCATCATGATCACAAGAATTGAAGACCACGAGACGCGCCTCAGGGAAATCGACCGCGTCGTCGAGTGGATTCGCGAAACTGTCAATAACGCACATCAAAACGGCGTCGTCGTGGGCCTTTCCGGGGGCATCGATTCCGCCGTCGTCGCCAACCTCGTCAAGCGCGCGTTTCCGGAGGAGGCCATAGGGGTCATCCTGCCGGTGAAAAGCTCGACGAAAGACTCCATTGATGCCCGCGCTGTCGCTGAAAAATGTGGACTCCACTGGATCGAAATGGATCTCAGCGTCTCTCATGAGCTGATTTTCGACGATATCAAGGTCAAGCTCGACCGTGACCTCAACGGCAGAGCCCGCATCACGGATGCCAACCTCAGGGCGCGTCTCAGAATGAGTACACTCTACGGCGTAGCCAACAGCCTGGGCTACATGGTCGCAGGCACTGACAACGCGGCGGAGGTCCTCACTGGCTACTTCACGAAGTACGGGGATGGCGGCGTCGACTTCCTGCCTATCGCGAACCTCACCAAGCGCGAGGTCTACGAATGGGCCAAGGTCCTTGGCGTGCCTCAGCAGATCATAGACCGCGCACCGAGTGCCGGCCTGTGGGAAGGCCAGACGGACGAAGCGGAGCTCGGCGTCAAGTATGATGAGATCGATGATTACCTCGAAGGTAAGGAAATCAGCGAGGCAGCAAAGACACGCATTGAGCATCTTTACAACGTTACGGCACACAAGCGCACTATGCCGCCAAAACCACCGGTGGAAGCTTAATTGCATATTGGTTATGACAAGGAAAGGGATCGGTGCTGTGTGCCGGTTCCTTTTTTGATGTGGGAATGTTTGGTGGGGGACAGGGACTTGTGGTGGGGGACAGGGACGCGTGGTGGGGGACAGGGACTTATCGGATCTTTTAAAGATTTTGCCGATGGTCATTTGTCCACACAGCGTACAGAACCCGCTTAATTTTGCTGGAAACGGAAGAGCTTAAAGGACCAGGTGGGAAAAGGTGCTGCGCACCTTTTCCTCTGCTTGAAACGCTGCCTCATATCAGAGAGCAAGCTCTCTGGTGTGAGGGTCCGCTGAGGGCTGAACATCCTACACCTCACGCTAACAGACGTGCACCTCGCGGCTGGCGCCTATTGCTCCGCTAACGCTGCGCTTCGGTCTCGGGCTGCGCCCTATATAAACAAAAGCAGCATCGCACTTCAGAGAGCAAGCTCTCTTACGTACGCTACTGCTTTTGTTTATGCACTTCTGTTAGCTTACCAGGACACCCTGTCCCCCACAGCAACGGTGTTTTCTATCTCACCCACAATTTGATCCCCTGCCGCTAAGCCGGATACTATTTCATAGTAGAGCTCGCCCTGCAGGCCCACTTCCACGGGGCGCATGGCCAGCTTGCCGTCTTCTATGACCAGGACGTAGTTTGAGCCGTCTGGGCCATCTTCGTAGACGTAGTCGGTTTCTACAAGGATGACATCTTTCTTTTCATTCTGGATGAATTCCACATCCACGTCCTGGCCCAGCATGAGGGTGGCTGGGGCGGCGCCGTCTGATATGTCCCTGTCCCCAACCGGAGAGTCCCCAACCGGAGAGCCCCCGGCCGCCGAAACGCCATCCACTGTAATTTCAACGCGGACGCGCTTTTGGACAATGCCCAGGTTGGACATGATTTCTGTGAGTTTGGGGTGGATTTTGGATAGGGTTCCGGTGGTGATGAAGGAACCATCGGCGTATAGGTCTGCTTTCATGCCGACAGATAAGCTCGGAACATCCTTGGCAACCACATCTGTCTCAATCAGGAGCTGGTCCACCGCGGAGATTTCCGCCAGGGGCATGCCTGGGGCCACGTAGGTGCCAAGGTCCACATAGCGCTCAGTCATGACGCCGGACTGGGCAGCAACCACCGTACGGTTGCCATCCATGGCCTTCAGGCGGTTGAGCTCAGACTGGGCCGCGGTAATCCCGGCGCTGATAGAGCTCAGCAGGTTCCTACTGGTGCCTTTCTTCTGAAGGGCCAGCTGATTCTTGGCCGTGGTCAGGGCCGCCTCCGCATGGGAGACCGCCAGTGTCGCCCCGTCCAGCTCCGCCTGGCTGACGGCGCCTGCGTCGAAGAGGGCCTGGGTATCTGCCAGGGTCTTGACCGCCGTATCATAGTTCAACTGAGCACTGTCCACAGCGGTTTGGCTCATGGCCGTCAGCAAAGGATCATTCTGCTCCGCCGCTCTTGCGTATTCCGCCCTGGCACCATTGACCTGGGCCTGGGCGGTCTGGATGCTGTAGTAGAGGTCCTCAGCGGAGAGCACGGCAACGGTGTCGCCGGCATTGACGACGTTACCGACCTCAAAGGCCAGGTCGCTGACAAAGCCACCCTGTTTGGCGTAGATGACCGTGGAACTTTGGCTGGCCACGGTTCCGGTGGACTCAACGACTTCTTTCAGGTCCCCTCGAGTGACTTCATAAGGCACCAGCTTCACCTGACTGCTGATGTAATTGTAATACGCCCCCGCGCCTACCAGGATAATTCCGACAGCCAGCAGCAGAAGATTGCGCAGTTTTATTTTCTTTTTCAACTTTGACACCTCCATAGTGGGCGCATCAGGAAACCTGATTTTTCAGCGCGTCGACAAAATTGGCATGAATGATTTTCCGGTAGGACAAGGCAAGGGAAATAATGATGGAAACCAAAGTAATCAGCCCTGCGTAGACAAAATCTATAAACTGGGGCTTGGTGGCGAAGGAATAAAGGTCAGTGGTGAAATAGGATCCAATCCCTTCCAGGGCCCAGGAAGCCAGCGGAACCCCAAGCAGGATCCCCACAATGCTGATGACCCCAATCTCACGGACGATGACCGAAAAGACCTCGCCAATCCTCATGCCCAAAATCCGCATGGAGGCAATCTCTACGGTGCGTTCGTTGATCATCAGGACTACGGTGTTGTAGACAATGGCCACCCCTAAGAACATCCCAATGACCACAATCATACCTATGGAAATGTAGGTGATTTGCAGAAAGTCGAGGTAGGCATTGCGCAAATCCTGATTGGACATAAAGGACGAGACGCTGCGGGCATCCGTCAGCACGCCTTTAACGTCGCTGCCGCCTTGAATAAAGACGCCGTTCACCGCGTCCGGTCCGAAGAAATCGCGCTGGAGGGTGCCTAAGGACATGTAGACGTTGGAGCCAAGATCCTGGCGTATGATCCCCGTCAGCTTGTAGACCTTGTCCTCCCGGTCGGGGAGGTAGGGCTTCATCATGAAGGTATCGCCAATCTCAAGGGCCAGGTTGTCCGCCAGTCCCCGGGTCATGAAGACGCTGTTGTGGCGGAAGACCATCGGCAGCATGGAATTGAGCTCGTAGAAGTGGTAGATCCGCGTATCCGGCGACAGCCCCACAACGGTGGTGGCCTTTTTCCTGTAGCCATTTACGACCTCAAAGGGATATTCCAGGCGGCCTTCCACGTAGTCAATCTCGTCGTAGTCGTTGAAGCTGCGGGTGAGGTCCCGGTCCGCCGCGAAGCCGGTGAGGCTGACGCTGTAGTCCATCCGCTGCATGACGCTGTACTGGAACTCGAACATGTCGAGGAATGCGCTGAGGAGGTAGATGGGGATCATGATCATCATAAAGGTCAGGGCAATCCCCGTGGAGAGCGCCAGGATGCGCAGCTTGTGGCGCAGGAGGTTGCGGATGACCATTTTTTCCGTGAAGGAGACCCAGAAGTTCCAGAAACGCGTGTTTTCAAGGCCAATGTGCTTGCCGGACTGCGGTGCGTCAGGCCGCATGGCCGCTGCCGGATCGATCCGGATGACGCCCCGGGCGCCCATGTAGCCCGCCGTAACGGAGAACACCAGTGCCAGCCCCAGGGACGCGAAGAGCATCCAGGCGTGGAATTTGAACACGAGAATGGGCACGTTGAAGCTCTCGGTGGCGTACAGCGTCGTCACGTACACCGACATCAGCGACCCCAGGATTACCCCCAAAATGGCGCCGGTGATGCCTATGCTGACCGCGAAGAGGCTGTAATGGGTCATGATTTTCCGGTTGTTATAGCCCATAGCCTTTAACACGCCGATGGTCACCTTATCATTCCTCACGAAGCGTCCAATCATCACGAACATAATGGCTGCTGCTATGCCAAGGAAAATCACCGGCACCACGGACATGGTCTGTCTATTGCCCCGGATTTCCTCCTGGACCATCCGGCTGCTGACCTGGTCCTCCCTTAGGTAGACCCGCTGGGCCCCCAGGTGATCCAGTTTATTTTCCACGGCCTTTCGAACGAGCTCATGGTCCTGCTCGCTGTCGTAGCTGTCCTTGACCTTGAGCAGTACCTGATTGTAGAGGCCATTTGAGGCAATGGTTCTCATGGCAAAGGATTCCCGGACGTACAGAATGCCAAAGTTGCTGAAATCCGGCAGCAGGGACTGGTCGCTCTGCATCAGGTAGATGTACTCTGAGCTTGAGACAATGCCCTTGACCTTTAAAGTATGGTCCTCGCCGGCATACTGTATTTTGATTTCGTCGCCTACGGCAATGCCGCGGGCTCTCGCGAAGGATTCGATCAGGAAGACCTCGTCATCTGAGGCCAGTGTCTGGGCTTTGGTCTGAAAGTAGAGGCTGTGGATCATGCCGTTGGCTTTGTCGTCCGTTTCCTCGGGGATGGAGATGACTCTTAATGTGATCTTTTGGTTTTCGTCCTCCTTGAGGTCGGAGATGAAGCTCACGTCCCGCACGACGCGGCCCTGGGCCGACTTGACACCGTCCACAGTCAGCAGGCTGCTGACCTCAGAGGCGGAGATGGCCGGGATTTCCACATAGATGTCTGCGGCGTTGGTGAGGTCGAAGTACTCGTTGACCGCCACCTCCAGGTTGGTGATGGCGGAAAACATGGCGACGTAGAGCATGAGCCCCAGGGCGACCACCATGGCGATGGCGAGGTTCTGGCCCTTCGAGCTCAGGATCATGCGCAGGAGCCGGCGATTCAGGACACCCATTACCACGTCACCCTTTCAGGGTCCATAGGCGTTTCATTGAGGATGTTTTCGACGATTTCGCCGCTGCGCATCTTCAGCACCCGGTCGGCAATGATCGCAATGGACGCGTTATGTGTGATGATGATGACGGTCTTCTTATATTTGTCGTTGATTTTTTTCAGGAGCTTGAGGATCTGAATGCCGGTCTCGTAGTCCAGGGCGCCGGTGGGCTCGTCGCACAGGAGCAGGTCCGGGTTCTTGCAGACTGCCCTGGCAATGGCGACCCGCTGCTGCTCGCCGCCGCTCATCTGGGCCGGGAAGTGGTCCGCCCGGTCCGTTAGGCCAACGTCCTGCATGACCTCGTCTACGTCCAGGTGGTCGTCAATGATTTCCGTGGCCAGCTCCACATTTTCCCGGGCGGTGAGGTTGCTCAGCAGGTTGTAGAACTGGAAGACGAAGCCCACGACGTTGCGGCGGTACTCTGTGAGGGCTTTCTCAGAGAAATCCGTCAGGATGTTCCCCCTGTAGTGAACCGTCCCGGAAGTGGCCTGATCCATGCCCCCCAGGATGTTGAGCATGGTGGTTTTCCCGGAGCCGCTGGGACCCAGGATGACGACGAACTCGCCGGCGTTGACGTCGAAGGTGGCGCCCCGGAGGGCCTCGACGGTGACCTCGCCCATCAGGTAGTGCTTGGTCAGCTGGTCGATTTTCAGGATTTGTTCTGGTGCAGGTGGTGGTGCTTGATCTGGTGTATGGTTTGTTGCATGTGCGTCATCCATAGGACGGGCCCCCTTACACTTGGATTTATACCTTAACATTGGGTTGCTAAACGTGTTTTGGTGCGGGACAGGGACTTGTGGTGCGGGACAGGGACTTGTGGTGGGGGACTGGGCCGAACCACGCGGGACAGGGACATATGGTGGGGGACTGGGCCACACCAAACTTCTGGGGACGGGGACCATCGGCGATTCACTGTCACTGCTTTTCTATGTATTTGTCTTAGTCTTAGGCTTTGCCTTTGTCTCTGCCTTTGTCTTTGACCTCTCCCCAAGCTCACCCATTCCCCCCGCCCTGAAATTTAGTGTTTCCCCCAGGTATAGACGCGCCCCGCCTTTTGGTGGTATAATATGGCGTTAAATTTAATGCCTGGAGGAAAGCATATGGGTCGTATAGGAACGATTGAGAACCGCAAAAACAAGCAGGACGCAAAACGCGCGAAAATCTTCACGAAACTTGGGCGCTACATCATGGTGGCGGCGCGGGAAGGCGGGGGCGACCCCATGTACAACCCGGCGCTGCTGAGTGCCATTGAGAAAGCCAAGGCGGCCAACATGCCCAATGACAATATTGACCGTGCCATCAAGAAGGGCACTGGCGAATCTGATGGCGCCATTTTCAGCGAGCTGACCTACGAGGGCTACGGCCCGGGCGGCGTCGCGGTGCTGGTGGAGTGCCTCACCGACAAGCAGAACCGCACGGCGGCGGATGTGCGCTCGTATTTTTCCAAGGGTAACGGCAACCTGGGCACCAACGGCTGCGTCAGCTTTATGTTCGACCGCAAGGGCGTCCTGGTCATTGACCGCACGGAGACCATGGACGAGGAAGAGGTCATGATGCAGGCCCTGGAGGCCGGCGCGGAGGACTTCATTGCCGAAGAGGATCACTTTGAGATCTATACGTCCATCGAAGACTTTGGGGCAGTGCGTGATACCCTTAAAGCCGATGGTCACGAGTTCTCCATGGCCGAGCTTCGCTACCTCCCTCAGACGACGACCGCCCTCACAGACGAGGACGATATCAAGAATATGCAGAAGCTCATTGATCTGCTGGAGGATTCGGACGACGTGCAGACGGTTTACCACAACTGGGAGCAGGCGTAGGGTTTAAGGAAAATTTTCGTACAATCCACTGGATGCTTGGAAGCATCCTTGTGTTGAACTGGCTGATCGCGGAATTTAGAGTGATCAGACTTGACACAAGGGTGCTTTTTTGTTTTTTGAACACAGAAATGTTTTACCGTGACCCCAGAATTTCATTCCGCTTTTTCGAAAGTAATAAATAGGCATGCAAAAGTTACTGCCCGGAAAAGGGGGAATTGCTTGGTTTGACGGCCGTTGGTTCAATAAGCTTTTTGCGTAGAATATCTGTAGCCATAACTGTTGAATTTGAGATATTCAACCATTGTAATGAAAGGAAGTGCGCATTATGAAAAGACCTATAGCTCTATTGTTGATCTCGATTATGGTGTTGATGCTGTCGGCGTTTTCGTTTGCAGGAAATGGCAATCCGAAAAAAGATGAGGCGTCAGAGCCTAAGATCAGCGCTTATGTTTTAGACGATCTATTATTTATCACAGTGTGGCTTGATGCAGAACTTGGGGAGGATTTAGAGGGTCTTACGGCAGAAATATTTGAAGAAGATAAAGAAGATCCTGAAGAAAAGACTTCTGAATTTGAAATGACAAGTGGATCTGCTTCGAAAGGGTACAAGTATATTTTTGAAGGAATTGAATATACACCTGTTGACGAGTTCGAAATTAGAGTTACCGCAGAATTTGATGATGCGGAAGATCTAATTTTAACTAAATCTATGGAGCTGAAAGATATAGACGTTGATAATGAAAACATGATGGACGACGATCTGTATCCAGCGGCGCCTGCAATTGCCAACAAACTCTTAAAAGAATACGGTATTCCTAACCGCGTTGGCACCGTCAATCTGATTGCAGCGGTTTCTGCAGCTATGACTGAGAATGAAGAGTTTGCTGATCTTGAGAAAGATGATGAAGACTATGCTGAAGAAGTTGAAGAATTCTTGGTCGACGAACTCAATGAGATTTTTGATACGGGCTATGATGATTTGTCTGATTTTGATGATGAAATTGCGGACTTACAAAAACCAAACATGAAATCCGAAGAAAATAAAATGAATGTAAAGCTCAGCGATTTAGAAGATGATGGCGACGATGAAGATGACGACAAAGATGATGAAGATGATGACGATGATGATGACGATGACGACGAAAAAGAAGACAAAGTCAAAAAAGCAAAACCTGAAAATAAGAAATAATTTTATGAGGCGAGCACATAGACTCGGTTAAACCGTAGTCTAATTGAGGCGCAGGAGCTTTATGGTTCTGCGTCTTTTTTTTTGCGTAATATGACCTTTAAGTCACATGACTTTATGGTCATATTATACCCGAAATTTGACGGGAAAGCATTAAGAATTTATAAAGAGGGACAGGGGCGCATGGTGTGGGACAGGGACGGCCCAGCCGTCCCTGTCCCACACCATGCGCCCCTGTCCCCAACCAAATGTTGCAGCTTGATTTCCGTTCGAAAACCGTCTAAAATAAAATTGAGGTATGGAATGGACGACCATCGGCAGCGCGTCCTCATATTTTAAGGAAGAGGTGAAACCATGTATATTAAGCGTGCCATAGAAGGCACTGTCAAAAACATTTCCGCTACCTTCCCAATACTCCTTATTACCGGCCCCCGTCAGGTTGGAAAGTCGACATTGCTTGAGCATCTTGCGGAACCGGATCGTACCATTGTATCCTTGGATGATCCGGATGTGCGTTATCTGGCCAAGACAGACCCTGCGCTTTTTATGCAAAGGTATACCCCTCCTGTGATGATTGATGAAATTCAATATGCCACGGAGCTGCTGCCTTACATTAAAATGGCGGTTGATAAGTCTAAAAAGAATGGCGACTTTTGGCTTACGGGATCACAATCCTTCGTTATGATGAAGGATGTCAGCGAGACTCTGGCTGGACGGGTTGGAATAATTAGCCTGTTAGGCTTGTCTTCCAGTGAAATTAACCAGATCCCGTCGAGGGAATTCAGTACAGATCCTGAAAGGCTTATGTCCCGGCTAAAAGAAGTCAAGCCACTTAGCTTAAAAGAAATCTACAGTCGTATCCACAAGGGCTCCATGCCGCGGTTGTACACTGATGAGGCTATTGATCTGCAGGCCTATTATCGTTCATATGTAGAGACCTATCTAAAACGCGACATCAAGGATTTAACTCAGGTGGTGGATGAGATGGCGTTTTTTAATTTTATGACCATCGTTGCGGCGCGTACTTCGAAGCCCGTTGTCTATGAAGAGCTCGCCAAAGAATGTGGCATAACTGCGCCAACAGCAAAAAAATGGCTATCCATTCTAATTTCATCTCAGATTGTAGCGCTGGTCCAGCCGTTTCACAGCAATATCTTAAAGAGAATTACAAAGATGCCGGTGCTTCATGTTCTGGACACGGGTTTATGCGCCTATCTTCTGAAATGGCGTGATCCCGAGACCTTAGAGACGGGCGCTATGTCAGGTCCTTTCTTTGAGAGCTATGTCTTTTCAGAAATTTATAAGAGCTTCTTGAACGCTGGTAAAGAACCACCGGTTTTCTACTATAGAGATAAGGATCAGAAGGAGATTGACCTTTTAATTTACGAAAATGGCACTCTGTACCCCATTGAGATAGAGAAAGCTGCATCTCCGGGAAAAGATGCCATTAAGCATTTTAAAGTACTTCAGCCGCTCACAGCCCCGGAAAAATTTGGCGAGCCCCCACAGATGAAGACGCTTATTGGCAGTGGTGCCGTCATTTGCATGGCTAATGATTTGCTGCCGATTGATTCGAAAAACTGGTATGTTCCAGCATGGTTAATTTGATTTAGTTCAAGAAAATGTTCAGAAGGGACAGGTTTAAAATGACTTGTCTCTTTTTGTATGATCTATTCAATTCATAAAGAGTGACAGGGGCGCATGGTGTGGGACAGGGACGGCCCAGCCGTCCCTGTCCCACACCATGCGCCCCTGTCCCCATCCAAATGTTAATTCATTGTGAATTTTCACTTGAGGGGGTTGCAATTTTTCCTGCATAGGCGTATGATCGTGAATAGAAGAGGTCAAGCTGGTCAAAACACCAGTCTTCCTCAAACGAAAGCGTTCAAAATAAACGGCTTCAGCAAATTTTGATTGGGAGGTGACCGGCTGTGAACATCATGAGAAGACATGCTTTAGACGGATTTGTCCACGGCCGTGGCACATAATTCTGAAACGGTATGCAATTATTCCTGCGTTTTCGTTATGAATTTAACAACACCACCTACACAATTAAATATCCAATCAAAATAATAAGGGGTCTTTTTTATGCACAGCACTCTCGCGTTTGAAACCAATCAAATGCTCGAACTCATAGCCATTGTCTTATTTTCTGGTGTTCTCTTTTCAAAACTCAGCAAACTCATTCATATGCCAGACGTCGTCATGTACATACTCGCCGGGATTCTGATAGGCCCAGCGGCCTTCAACCTGATTGACGTCAGCGCCTATCCCGCCGCCAACCAGCTGATCCTAACCTTTGGCGCAGCCTATATCCTGTACGATGGCGGCCGGGAAATCAACCTTAAAGTCCTGAGCAAAGTCAAATTCTCGGTGCTGCTCCTGGCCACCGTCGGCGTTGTCGCCTCCACGGCCATCACGGGCTTCGCGGCGAGCCGGATCCTCCATCTTGACCTGCTGACCGGCCTGCTCTTAGGCTCCGTCATTGCCTCCACCGACCCATCTGTCCTGGTGCCGCTCTTCAAAACCATGAGCATCAGCAAACGCCTCAAACAGACCATCATTGCCGAATCCGCCTTCAACGACGCAGTCGCAGCCATATTGACGCTGACCCTGCTCGGCCTGATCGCCGGCAGCACCTTCTCCCTGAGCGGCACGCTGCTTGAGCTTGGCACCAGCGCCTTTGGCGGCGTGGCTGTGGGCATCATAGTCGGCTTCCCGGCGTCCTACCTGATTGCCAGCAGGAAACATGGCGTGTTCTCTGAGCACCCTTCGGAAATTGGTCTGGCAACAGTGATCAGCGCCTACATCCTGGCCTCCCACTTCCACTTCAGCGGCTTCCTGGCCGTCTTCGTGGTCGGCATGATCTGCGGCAACAAGAAAATCATAGGCCTCTGGGTCCCCGAAGAGCAGTACGAGACCCAGGTCCGCTTTAAAGAAGTCCTGACCCTGATCCTGCGCATGATGATCTTCATCCTGCTCGGAGCCAGCATTGATTTCGCCATTCTCTTCTCGAACCTCGGCGGCGCCCTGCTGGTGGTCGCGGTGCTGATCTTTGTGGCCCGCCCGGTGTCCGTCCTCCTCAGCGTCCTCTGGGACCGTCAGGCCAAGTGGTCCCTCAAGGAAATCCTCTATATGTGCTGGGTCCGCGAGACCGGTGTCATCCCGGCGGCTCTGGCAGGCATGATGCTGGCGGCAAACGTGCCCGGTGCCCGGGTCATCTCCTCGGTGACCTTCGCGGCCATCTTCATCACGCTGACCTTCCAGGCCAGCACGGCGAAGCTTCTCGCACACTGGCTAAAGCTCGAAGAGCTTTCTGCCGATGGTCCCACCACCCCATCCCACACCCCAGCCGACGACGTGACAGATCCCTTCAGTGTTCCCTGCGGGGACGAGCACTTCAGCCGGGACTGCCTGGAAGAGCCCTATCCCGTGTATTTGATGTGATTGTAAGCAAAAAAATTAAAGGACCTGCCTTCAGGCGCGCAAGTATCTGCAGCCCTCGAGGCAGGTCCTATTTGTTTATTTGGTCGGGGACAGGGACTTATGGCGGGGGACAGGTCCCCGCCATAAGTCCCTGTCCCCGACCAAACGTCTGTTAGCTTTTACAACTTTAGCTGATACTTCTGCAGCTTATAATTCAGCGACTGCTTCGAAATCTGGAGTCTGCCGGCTAACTCGGATAGGGAACGGGTCCCATCGGCACGCGCTAAAATGAGGCTTTTCTCGAAGGCATCCATGGCGTCGCTGAGGCTCACGGACTCCGGCGGGAGGGAAGGCGCGGGGGCAGTGGCAGGCGCCTTGACCTGGCTTCTGGCCCCACCATGCACTGGAGACCACGCAGCGGCAGTGCCGCCTATGCCACCTCCAAAGCCCTGTGAGCTGCCAGTGCTTCCCACCTCCAGCGCCGCGGCCTCCACCAGAAACTCCGGCAGATCCAGAGTGCTGATCTGACTCGTCGTGGCAAAGTTGAAGGCGCTCTCAATCACATTCTTGAACTCCCGGACGTTCCCCGGCCAGCTGTACTTCTGAAGCAGCGCCGCGACCTCTGGCGTTACCCCCTGGAGGCTCATGCCATATTCGCCATTGAAAAGCTTAATAAAGTGCTCGGTGAGCAGGGGAATGTCCTCCGGTCGCTCCCGCAGGGCCGGCACCTTGATCTGAACGCTGGAGAGACGGTAGAAGAGGTCCTGGCGGATCTGCTGGCGGTCAATGCAGCTCTGGGGGTGCTCGTTGATGGCGGCAATAATGCGCACATCAAATTTCCTGGGCTCGTGGCTGCCAATCCGGGTGACCTTCTTTTCTTCAATGGCCCGCAGCAGCTTGGCCTGCATGCTGGGGTCCATGGAGTTGAGCTCATCCAGGAAGAGGGTGCCGCCGCTGGCGATCTCAAAGAGGCCGGGCTTGTTCTCGGCGCCGGTGTAGCTGCCTTTGGTGGTGCCAAAGAATATGCTTTCCAGGAGGGTGTGGGGGATAGCGGCGCAGTTCTGGGAAACGAACATCTCACCCCGCCGGCTGCTGCCGCTGTGGATGGACTGGGCCACCAGCTCCTTGCCGGAGCCCGTTTCACCGTAGATCAGCACACTGGCGTGGGCCTTGGACACCCGTACAAGCCTTTGCTTCAGGGCCCGGATCACCTCCGATTCCCCAACAATGTCTTTCACTTCATACAGCCCATCCTTGTGGGAGCTGGTCATGTTGGGAAGGTCAATGAAGTTTTTCAGGGCCGCGTTGTCCAGGTACTTGGAGGTGCTCACCGCGCCTATGATCTTCCCGTTTTCCATGATGGGGAAGGTGTTGTCCAGGACCAGCATTTCGCCGCCGCCCATGTACTCGAGCTTCTGGATCTGGTTGACCGTGGACTCCCCGTAGTGGATGGCCCGGTAGCAGGTAGAATCCTCCGGATTCAGGTTGGGGTAGACCTCCATGGGCGTTTTGCCAATAGAGTCTTTCTCATTCAAATCAAAGCTTCCGGCAAGAAACTGCTTATTGTAAACAATGCGGCACTGGTCGTCGACGATCATGAGGCCATCGACGAAATTTTCGATTTTAGTGATCACGTCATAATAGGCTTCAAGCATGGGAAGACCTCGCTTTCGTTGTGGTTTTCTGGTGTGGGACAGGGACTCATGGCGGGGCCCAGTCCCCCGCCACGAGTCCCTGTCCCACACCACGTTTCCTCCATTATACCAAACTTCACCCCATCCTGCAGTTGTGAAGTAAAAAAATTTTTACTCCCCCAAATCCTTAAGTAATTGTAACCCCCCTGCGGTAGACGCTCCGCCGCCCTGAGTGATATAATCCTGTCGAAGACAAGCAAAGGAGGTGTCCCCCCATGGAACGCGCCATTGACCACAAAGTTATGGAAATTCAAAAAACACCGGAAATGGCAGACGCCTTCATCCGGGACAACGACGCCTTCATCCGCAGCAGCGTCCGCCACTGGCAGAACCGCTCCAGCGCTTCCAGCCACGGAAAGCAGCATATTGGCGACGGCGAAGACCACTACACCATTTCCCTGGAAGCCTTCCACGAAGCCCTCCGGACCTATCATATAGACAAAGGCAGCTTCTACAGCTTCGCCGCCATGGTTATTGAACGCCGCCTCATCGACCACGCCCGAAAAGAAGCGCGGCACCTGAAGGAAATCCCCATTGACCCCAACGTCTTCGAAAGCGGCAGCAGCAGTGGCGGCGAAAACGGGAGCGGCTCCGAAGATGCTCCTCAAGACCAGGCCATGCGCACCCAGGTGCTGCGCCAGCTCACCGTCGAGCCGGACGACGCCCTGACGCTTGAAATCGAAGCCGCCACCGAACTTTTCTCAACCTACGGCTTTTCCTTCTTTGACCTTGCCGATTGTTCCCCCAAAGCCCAAAAAACCAAATCTTCATGCGCGCTGGCCGTCAACTGCATCCTGGAATCGCCTGTCCTGCTTCAGACGCTGCAGCAAAATGGCCAGCTCCCCATAAAAAGTCTCGAAAAAATGTCCGGTGTACCCCGAAAAATCCTGGAGCGTCACCGAAAATACATAATAGCGGCAGTTGAAATAGTCGGTGGGGACTTTCCTCACCTATCGCAGTACATGCGCTTCATTAGAGAGGAGACATCCAGATGAAAGCCGTAATTACAGAGATCAGGGGAGCGAAAGCCGCTGCGCTGCAAAATGATGGCAGCGTACGACTTCTCGACAACAAAAATTTCAAAATTGGACAGGTGATAGAAGTGAAAACAACAAAATGGTATTCGAAAGCAACTTCGTGGGTGGCTGCTGCGGCAGCAGTGCTGCTGGTGACCAGCGGCGCGGTATCCTACGCTTACATGAACCCGGTAACTACCATCAACGTGGATGTCAATCCGTCTGTGGAGATGAGACTTAACACTTTTGATAAGGTCATCAACGCAAAAGCTTTGAATGCCGATGGTGAAGAGATCCTCAAAGCGCTCAACCTTAAAGGGATGGAAAGCGACGAGGCAATTGAGGCATTGATAGAGGCAATGATTGATGACGGGTACCTGAATGAAGAGGATGATACAGCGGATATCGTCATCACAGTCACCAAAAAGAACGAAGAAAAACTTGAAAAGCTGACTGTGGATTTAGATGGCAAGATTAAGGCCTATGTTACAGAAGCCGGCATTGAAGCCGAAGTTGAAGTCCAAGGCGTGGGCGCGGATCGTGTAGCGCTTGCCGCGGCTATCGAAGAGGAAAACGAAGACTACGCCATGACCCCTGGCAAGCTCAATCTGCTGCAAAAGCTGAATGCCGCTATGGATGAGGACGCTGAAGACCTCGACGAAGCTCAAAAAGTCATCGATTTCGTGGACGACCTTCTTGATGACCTCGACAAAGAAGAGCTTTCTGTGAAAGACATCATGAAGGAAATCAAGCGCCTCCGCTTTGAAAACGGCGAGCTCCCTGAAGAGAAAGCCAAAGTAGAGGGCGAAGAAGACGAAGAAGAAATGGATCAAGATAAAGAAAAAGAAGACAAAGACAAAGATAAAAACAAACCAGAAAAACCTGAAGCCGATGATCCCGAAACCGACAGCAGCGAGGACTCTGAAGAAGAAGGCGACAGACCTACAACGCCTCCAGGACTCGAAGGCAAGGATGTCGGAAACGGCAATGGAAATAAAGACAATTAATTGAGATAAGACCACGTCAGGAACCGGCGCTTTGTGCCGGTTCCTTTCTATTTAAAAAGAAAAAAGACCAGGCAATGCATAGTTGATTCCATCTTTGAGAAACTATTTTATGATACGATATGAAAACTGGTTCAATTTGTATATTTTTTATAGTTGAATATAAAAACTTTGGCACATTTAAATCATGACGCCGTAGCAGGATAATAAATGGAGGTAGAGGTGTTGGTGGCGGGGACCATCGGCAGAGCACTGGGCTTTTGGTGGGTGGTCAGGGGGCACAAACTATGATAAAATTGGAAATATTTCGTTTGTGAAATTTTCCAGAGAAGGACTGAGGAGAGCGTGCCCCAGAAGAATCCGAAGAATACTGCGCCGCCGGCCGTGGCCGCGAGTGACAAATTCAAAAACTTTTTTCGCCTTAAGCCGAGGGCTTTTTTATTATGTCTTGCAGCGGCGCTGGCGCTGACGCTAATGAATCCGCTGCATTTGAATGTGGAACAGCAAATTGTTTTTGGCGCGCTGTTCATGGCGGTGCTGAGCTGGGCGTCCCAGGCGGTGTCCCAGACGGTGACGTCCATTTTTCTCTTGATCATGTTTTCGCTGTTTGGCATGACGCCGCTGCAGCAGGTGTTCAAGTTTCCGCTCTCTGACAATTTCATCACCATTGCCATGTCGTTTCTGATGTCTCAGGCTATTGTCAATTCCGGGATTGCGGCGAGGCTGGCGGATACACTGCTGGCGCGGTTTGTGAAAAAGCCTATGGACCTCATATGGGTTGGGATTGCCTCGAATTTATTAATGATGTTTTTGATTCCGCAGCCTTTTTCGAGGACTATTCTCCTGGCAGCCATTTTTGTAGAGTACATCAAGCGGCACAATATTCCGCGGGCGACCAGTGAGGTGGTCATGCTGAATCTCTTTGTGACGGCGGTGACGACGCTGATGATGTTCCTGACGGCGGACGTAATCCTGAATACGTTCGCGGTGGAGATGAGCGGGACGAGCATCAGCTGGTTCGATTGGGCCAAGTGGATGGCAGTGCCAAGCTTCATCACCACACTGATCATGTCCGGGCTTTTGATTCTGATGAACCGTAAGGCGTTTAGCGTTGAGCTCGGGCATCCGGTGGCTCGGGGCAGGCTGGGGGATTCAGATCAGGATTCGGAGCATATTGTGAGCCATAATCCCTTCAGCAGGAGCGAAAAAATAGTGTTGGTGCTGGTCCTGGGCACGGTTGGGATGTGGATGACGGAGAGTGTGCATGGGGTATCGTCGGCATTTGTCGCGGTGGTTTGCGTGGCGGGGCTGGCACTTTTGACGGGGACGCTTGGACATAAGGACATAAAATCCATGAATTTTCCGCTGATGATCTTCTTGACGGCGGCGTTTTCCATTGGGGGTGTCATGCAGTCCAGCGGGATTTCTGAGGCCATGTTTTCCGTGTTTAAAATGGACGGACTGGTGGGCACGGGCTGGTTCGCACCGGCCATCATTGGACTCAACATGATGGTGCATCAGCTGGTGGGAAGTACGGTGACGTCGCTGTCTATAAGCGTTCCGGGGCTGCGGGCTCTGGCGGGGGCCACCATGAACCCCATTGCAGTCATGCTGATCTCCTATGTTACGGTGAACCTGCATTACTATCTGCCATTTCAGCAGATCGTTTTGCTGGTTGGCCTTGAGCACTACGGGCCGCGGCACATCCTCAAGATTGGGGTCGTCATGACGTTCTTGACGCCAGTGATTGTAATGCTGCTGTTTATGCCGTGGTTTCAGTTGGTTCAGTGATGTTTTTTGGTGGGGGACAGGGACATGTGGTAGGGGACAGGGACGGACCAGAAATCTGGTCCGTCCCTGTCCCCTACCAACACCCCAGGCAATTTTCTCCCTTTTCCATTCCCAGAAAAAGTGTTACTCTAAAAATATCACCATATGCCATCACACACGCTGGGGGTACTTATGATCAATTACCGTTCTCTCACAGACATTGTCTATGACTATATTTCAGAACAGATACGGAACAAAGCGCTGAAAGCCGGAGAAAAAATCAATGAAAATGTCATTTGCGACGCCTTAAAGATTTCCCGGACTCCTGTCAGGGAAGCCTTGATTCAGCTCAGCAAAGAAGGCTATATAGAACAGATCCCCAGACGGGGCTTTGTTGTCTGTGAAGTGACCTTGGAGCGCGCCAACAACATCTATAAGATTATTGGTACCCTCGAAGCCCTGGCCGTCACAGACTGCCTTGAGCAGGGCAAAATTCTGGACCTTGATGCCATGAGGCAGCTCGCCCATCAAATGGATGAGGCTATTGACCAGAAGAATTATGATCTCTACTATAACCTTCAGAACCGCTTCCATAGCACTTTTATTGAAGCCAGTGACAATGAGGACCTGATCCGCATTCTGGGAAGTCTCAAGAAAATCTTCATCAAGCAATCCTACAACCCCACTGATTCCGAAGAGCTTTATCAGGAAGCCCTGCGCATGACGAACGAAGAGCACTGGAAGATCCTCGAGCTTTTCGAGGCAGGGGATGCAGCTGCGCTGCGCCGCTTCGTCCGCGACGTTCACTGGAATGTCAAATATGCGGATATGGAGATTGTGATTTGATAAAAGCAGGCTGACCCTAAAGTCCCGAGAGGCTGAGGGCCGAGGCCTGTTTTTTACGAACCGGGAAAAGCTGGACTGGGCCAGAGCCCCGCTTTCAGCAATATTCAAGATAAGTCGGACTGAGCTGAGAGTGCCATTGTCAGTAAACCGAGACACGCCGACCGGACCAAGAGGTCTTTATAACTGAAAAACGAGACATTAGGACTGTTCATAAGCCCTTCAGCGTTCACGCCGAAGGGCTCTTTCAATGGGGGAAACCGGCGCACGGCCGTCGCGGCGGTTTCGACCTTTGATACGAGCAGGGGGGCGGCGCGGAGCAGCGCCCCCGTCTTTAGTTTTCAGAAAATTCGATTAACACCTTGACGCCGTCTTCAAATAAGTCTACAATGAAAGAAATCCATATATAATATATAAAAAACAACAAAAATACAAAACGCTTCATACCACCATCCAACCTGACAAGGAGAGATCAGCATGCACTACGGAAGCCAATCCATGACCGGCAAACTAAAAACAGTATTGATCAAGCACCCCGAAGCCGCCTTCAAAAATCAAAACACCTTGAACGCGGACTACGAAGCCTTTGGCTACATAGGCGCGCCAGAATACGAGATCGTCCTTAAAGAGTACGCGGCCTTCGAAGCCGCGCTCAAAGCCGAGGGCACCGAGCTCCTCTATCTGCCGGAAGAAGCCAGCGTGGGCCTCGATTCCATCTATGCCCACGACCCGCTGAAGGTCACGAAAAAAGGCGCCATCTACTTCCCAATGGGCAAAGCCCTCCGCTCGAAAGAGGCCGCCGCGACCCGGAGCTTCCTCGAAGCCAACGGCATTCCAACCCTTGGCGTCATTGAAGCCCCAGCTATGATAGAAGGCGGGGATATCGTTTGGCTGGATGAGCGCACGGTGGCCATCGGCAGAGGCTACCGCACCAACGACGCAGGCATAGAGGCCTTCCGAAAGCTGACAGAGGGTATGGTGGACGAGATCATCGTCATCCCCATGCCTCATGCCGATGGTCCCGACGCCTGCCTCCATCTCATGAGCATCATCTCCATGGTGGACCAGGACCTGGCAGTGGTGTATTCCAAATACATGCCGGTATTCTTCCGGGAGCTGCTGCTGAAGCGCGGCATGACCCTGATCGAGACGCCGGACGCCGAATATGACTACCTCGGCACCAACGTCCTTGCCATCGCGCCCCGCGTAGCCATCATGGTGGAGGGCAACGACGCCGTCAAGAAGGGTCTCGAGGCAAACGGCGCCAAAGTCTACACTTATCTGGGCAAAGAGGTCTCCTACCGGGGCACTGGCGGCCCGACCTGCCTCACGGCACCCATCTGGCGGGCATAGCTGCCAACAATCCCAGGAGCGTGATGACAATTGGAAACCCTAAAAGCAACGAATCTCAATTACATTCAAGCCATTGACCCTGAAGCAATTGAAAAAATATTTTACCCTTATGTGGCCATCAATTCCGAATCCGGAACGCCGGCAGAAAACGCAGCCAGCGCCTACGTTTACAGACACTTCAAGGACCATCCTTATTTCGTGAAGCACCCGGAGCACTTTGGCCTTTATAAAGTTGCGCATGACCCGCACCAGAGGGAAGTCGCGTGGGCCATGGTCAAAGGCAGCAGCAACAGAACCATTGTTATGGTCCATCATTTTGACATCGTGGAAATTGAAGACTTCAAAAATCATAAGGCGTTCGCCTTCAATCCTGAAACCCTCCTCGCGTCGCTGGCAGAGGACCCTGAAGCGATCAGCGAGGAGGCCATGGCGGATTTAAAATCCAATCAATGGATCTTTGGCCGTGGCTCAGCGGACATGAAGGGTGGCGGCGCCATTCAAATGGCCATCATGGACGCCTATGGCCACCAGGAGGATTTTGACGGAACACTGATTCTGATCGCTGTGTCTGATGAAGAGAATCTGTCGGGCGGCATGCGCTCTGCCGCAGTGCTCCTGGATGAGCTAAAAGACAGATACCAGCTGGAGTACATTCTGATGATCAATTCAGAGCCACATCAGCGAAAAACGCCGGAATGCGGGATGCTGTCCGGTGGATCCATCGGCAAAATCCTGCCCTTTGTGTATGTGAGGGGGATCCTGGCCCATGCAGGCAAGAGCCCGGAGGGCTTCAACCCAGTCCAGATCCTAAGCGAAATTGTGCGGCGAACGGAAATGAATCCGTCCCTGGCGGATGTCGCTGAGGAAGTGGGGGAGATGTCCCCGCCGCCGACCTGGCTGATGGTGCGGGACAGCAAGACGACCTATGACGTCTCCATGCCGCTGACGGCCTTTGGATGCATCAGCTTCCAGCCCCTTTCCAGCATGCCGGATCAGATTATCCGCACCCTGGTGGATATGGCGAGGTTCTCCGCTGAAGAAGTTGCCGCCCGGGTCAACGTGGCCGCAGACCTTTATCACAAGCATACGAAAAGGCCTAAGCGAACGGTTCGGTGGGCGCCGGAGGTTCTGACGTTTTCAGAGCTGATTCAGCGGTGTGAAGCACGCTTCGGAGAACGGTTCCATGCCTTCTATCAAGACGCTCTCAAAAAAGAAAATGATAATATGTACAGTGGCATTGATAATCATGCGGAAGCGACCTGGAATTTGCTGGACAGCATCCTCGACTTTTTAGGAACGGATCAGCCGATGGTCATCATAGGCGTCGTCCCGCCATACTACCCAAGTGTCTCTTACCTCGACCGGGCTGAGCACACGGAGGTCGTCCTCGGACTGAAGCAAGCGCTCAACGCGCTGACGACTGAGAACTACGGCCAGTCTTATGACCTCGAGGCGTATTTTACAGGAATCTCAGACTTAAGCTATGTCTCCTTAAAGCCGGAGGAGGTACAGACGTTGGAGGTTGCTGTCGCAGCTCAGATGCCACTTTATGGTGATTTTTATGCCATTCCTTTCGAAGCCATTGCCAGAAATGCCATGCCGTGCATTAACATTGGCCCATGGGGGAAGGATTTCCATAAAATCAGTGAGCGCGTGTTAAAGGAGGATCTGCTGCACAGAACGCCGGCAATGGTTCTGAAAGCCATTGAGACCATGTTGGGTAAGGCGGGTGAGGCGTCCGTCCCCGCTGCTGAAACTCAGAGGATTCATGACATTTCATAGGACTTGTCTTATGGAATGCTGCAATGAAAAAACAACTTAATCTTTAGGAGGAATTCACAATGTTCAAGCATACTATCGTACGCCGCCCGGCGAAATCCATGGTTGAAGGCATCACCTCAGCACCCGAGCTTGGCAAGCCTGACCACGCCCTGGCACTGAAACAGCACGACGCCTACATTGAAGCCCTTAAGGCCTGCGGCGTTGACGTTCTCGTCCTCGACGCCCTCGAAGATTATCCGGATTCCTGCTTCGTGGAAGACGTGGCGGTCTGTACCAGAGCAGGCGCCATCATCACCAACCCAGGCGCCGCGTCAAGAAATAAGGAAAAGGATTATATTGTAGATGCGGTGAAGAAGTTCTATACTGAGGATCAAATGGCTTACATTACGGCCCCGGGAACGTTGGATGGCGGCGACGTCATGATGGTGGGCGACCACTTTTATGTGGGCCTCTCCGAGCGCACCAACGCTGAAGGCATCGACCAGTTCACCAAGGCCCTGGCCAAGTTTGGCATGACCTGCGAAGCGGTAGAGATGAAGGAAATGCTCCATCTCAAGACGGGACTGGCGTATCTTGAGAACAATAACTTGATCGTTGGCGGTGAGTTTATCACTACGCCTGTGTTTGAGAAGTTCAACAGACTGGAAGTTTCTGAGGATGAAGCCTATTCCTGCAACTGCATCTGGATCAACGACAACGTGATTGTGCCGGCGGGTTACCCTAAGACCCAGGCTAAGGTAGAAGCGCTTGGCTACAATGTCATTGTCGTCGATACCTCTGAATTCAGGAAGCTCGACGGCGGGTTAAGCTGTCTGTCACTGAGGTTTTAAGGCTGTTTGGTTGGGGACAGTCCCGGCCTGAAGTTTTGGCCGGGCCCAGTCCCCGCCTGAAAGTTTGGTCGGGCCCAGTCCCCACCTGAAAGTCCATCCAACCCCCGTTCCAAATCCAAATGCTGAGGAGGCAAATGTATGACGCAAGCTATGATCGAGTATATCGTGTGGGAGGTACTTTGGGGAACGCCGCTGGTTGTGACCATTCTGGCCATAGGCATCTACCTGACCGTTCGAAACGGGTTCTTCCAGTTCCGTTTTGGCGGCTTCGCCTTTAAGGAAGCCATCAAGGCCTTTACCGGAGGCGGCAAAGACAAGAAAGACAACGCCGGCGTCATCTCGTCCTTCCAGGCCATGAGCCTTGCACTGGGGACGACGGTTGGCGTCGGAAACATAGGCGGCGTGGCGTCAGCCATTGCCATAGGAGGCCCAGGTGCCATCTTCTGGATGTGGGTCGCCGGTGTCCTCGGCACCGTCATCAAGATGGCGGAGATCTCCCTGGCCGTCCACTACCGCTCCCATAACAAAGACGGTTCAGCTTACGGCGGACCAAACTACTACATGAAAAAAGGCATAGGCATCCAGAAGAAAATGCATGGCGTGGCAAAATTCCTGAGCGCGTTGTTCGCCTTTGGCTTCATGGTCGGCTTCTTTATCAACATTCAGATTTATACAGTAGCAGAGGCCATTGCCACAACCTTCAGCTTTGACATGGTCCCAGTAGCTATTGGCTTCACTATAGTCCTTTACCTCATGATTTCCGGTGGCCTGAAAGGCCTCGGCCGCATTGCAGAGTTCATGGTTCCCTTCATGGTCGTCTTCTATCTTGGCGCAGGCATTTTTATTATTCTTAAGAATATTGCCATGGTACCGGGAAGCCTTGGACTCATCTTTGGCAGCGCCTTCACAGGCACCGCTGCAGTGGGCGGCTTTGCAGGCGCGGCATTCTCACACGCCATCAAGACAGGTATGGCCCGTTCGGTCTTCTCAAACGAAGCGGGCTGGGGCTCAGCGCCTATGGTCCACGCCTCGGCTAAGGTCGATCACCCGGTCAAACAGGGCATCCTGGGCGTCTTCGAAGTCACTGTGGACACCCTCTTTATCTGCTCCATAACAGCATTGGTCATCATGGTCACAGGCCAGTGGAGCTCCGGTCTCGCAGGCGCAGAACTGACCCTCACGGCCTTCGAAACGGGTATTGGCACCGCAGGCCGCATAGTCCTCGCCATTGGCACCTTCCTGTTTGGCATCACCACCGCCAGCGGCCTCTTCGCCCAGATGGAAGTCGTCATGCGCTTCCTGGTGGGAGACTCCAAGAAAAAAGACCTCGTCCTCGGCATCTACAAGTGGACCTATCCGCTGCCAGGCCTCGCGCTCGTCATGATCGCCGTCTACTACGCGTTCCCTGGCACGACCGTGTGGCTCTTCTCCGACATGTCCACGGCACTGCCAATCTTCGCCAACGTCGTGGCCCTCGCCATCCTGAGCCCGAAATTCTCAGAGCTCCTCAAGGACTACAAAGCCCGCGTTATGGGCATAGGCCAGGTGGATCCAAACTTCAAGGCCTTCTATGAAGATCAGCCAACCATCACCAAAACACAAAAAGAAGCTTAAATCAAAAGGGACGGTTCCTGGCGATTCCATGGGGAATCAAAGGGGACGGTTCATAGCGATTCATATACATGGGACACACGGGGGACTGTCCCCAACCATATGTCCCTGTCCCCTAAAAAGGAGAGTCCCTGTAACTGACAAAAGCGTCAGTGACAGGGACCTTTTTTTGGTGTGTCATAGTCCCCAACTGACACAAAGGGGACGGTTCCCAGCGATTTCTGTGTGGGGGACATGAACCGGGCTCTTTTATTTGGCTAAAACAACCTTATCCCTCAGAAAACAAAATGGTCTCCATTGCCCATTTCCACTGAAAAATACCAAGCTTCTGCCGATGGTCACACCAAAAAAAACCTCTCCCCATCCCTCACTGCGTCGTCTCAGCCTCCCGAAGATCCGGATCGTTGTCATACCCACGCCGCTCCCAGTAGCCCAAGGGCATTCAAAGGGGACGGTTCCTGGCGATTCCATGGGGAATCAATGGGGACGGTTCCTAGCGATTCATATACATGGGACACACGGGGGACTGTCCTCAACCATATGTCCCTGTCCCCTAAATAGGAGAGTCCCTGTCACTGACAAAAGCGTCAGTGACAGGGACCTTTTTTTGGTGTGTCCCAGTCCCCAACCACGCGTCCCTGTCCCGCACCAAAACCCCTACGCTCCAAAAAGGAAAAATACCAAGCTTCTGCCGATGGTCACACCAAAAAACACCTCTCCCCATCCCTCACGGCGTCGTCTCAGCCTCCCGAAGATCCGGATCGTTGTCATACCCACGCCGCTCCCAGTAGCCCAAATAATCAGGATCATCCGACAACTCAATTTCGTCCACCCAGCGCGCCCACTTATAGCCCAGCTTGTCCTCCGCTACGACAATGAAAGGATATCCCAGGGCAGCCGGCAACTTGATGCCATTTGCGTTATAGGCCAGCAGCATATCCCGTTCCAGTATGGTCCCAAGGGGCATGGAAGTTGAGTAGTCATCCACACAGTGAAAAATCACCGTCACCGCTTCTGGCAGGATCTCCGCTGGTTCAAGGAGCTCAGAAATTCTTGCACCCTCCCACAAGACGGTGGCGTCCCACCCCTCAACGCAATAAAGCGTAATCAGACGCTCTGCCGCAGGCAGTGCAAGAACGTCCTCATAGGTATAGACTATAGGCTTCTCCACCAGACCTGTGATCTGAAGCTGATAGTTCTCAACATTAACCTGCTGAATACCACTGATGGAATTATCCCGAGGTCCTATAGACGGATCCAGACGGACCCCTTCGTACTCCCGGATTTCCAGCTCCTGATAGCGCTTTTCAGTGGCGCTTGAGATCCCATCAGGGCTGGTGTCAGGCTCAGTGCCATCATTCATATTACAGGCGGTGACAGCGAAAAGCGGAATTAACAGCAGCAGGAACAGGGGGAGTCGTCTCATAAGCGTGCCGTTTGTGTTCATAGCCTGAGTCTCCTTTCGGGTAAACCGTTTACATCAGTTACGAGTCAAATATTTGCCGATGGTCAACGAATCCACTTCCACAAATCTCATTTCACCATTTTTACCCATCAAACCTTAAAACCTGCTGCAAGTCACTCGACTTTATTCTCAAAAACACTTTGAACAAGCCTCATGCGGGTATAATATAAGTACCCAGTAAACATAACAATGAGAACAAATTATACAAAAATCATGCGTAGACTAACGAGGAGGGCGAAAAGAATGAATCTCCGCTACACTGCGAAACGTCCAATTTTCTATTTCCTTCTGAGTTTGATGCTGTGCGCTGGTATGATTTCTACCGCGAATTTTTCCAGCTATGCAGAGTTTTCCAATAGCTATGCAACAAAGGAGGAACTGCGATCGAACAGCACCGACTACCGCCTCGTCACTTTTACAGATGTTCTCGAAGACACCTGGTACAAAGACGCCGTAGACTTCCTAACCGCCCGCGGCATAGTGGCAGGGGTCGGCAATGAACGCTTTGACCCTGAAGCCCCAATCAAACGCGCGGACTTCGTGATCCTCATGATCCACGCCTTTGGAATAGTACCAGGCATAGGGGAGACTGAGAGTTTTGCAGATGCCGAAAATGCTTATTACACGCCGTACCTCGATGTCGCAAGGCAGCTCGATCTCATCAGCGGGGCAGGGGAGAACCGTTTCGAGCCTGAAGCGGCCATCACCCGCGAGGACATGCTGGTCATGCTGGAGAAGACCATGACCTTTGCGAAGTGGGAGATCCCAGAGAAATACAACTATAACATCCAAAACTTCCTGGATGCAGATACCATTTCAGATTACGCAAAAACCCAGTTCCAGCGCTTTATCAACGCCGGCTGGCTGGCAGGCTACGACAGGCAGCTTATGCCGCAGAAGTCTATGACAAGGGCAGAAGCCGCCCAGTTGATCTACAACATCCAAAAATGACACAAAGGGGACGGTTCCCAGCGATTTTCATTAGGGGACAGGGACTTATCACGCGTGCCTGTCCCCAACCATATGTCCCTGTCCCCAACCAAACCACCCCTTCCCAATCCCGTTTAAATATGCTATTCTGTTGATGTAACACCCCAACAACTTCATAGTCTTATCAAGAGTCAGGGTAGAGGTTCAGCTCTATGACCCTGCGCCAACCTGCTGTCAAGTAAGGTGGTCCAGCTGAAAGCGATAAGGAGGGATTACAGATGACATGACTTCTTTTGCTTAAAGAAGTTTTTTTCGTTTTTTGAAAAAGCCTTTGGCCCTTAAGCCTCAGGCCCTAAGCCCCAAGCCCCAACCAAAAACACTCAAACCAATTAACCAACAAACCAACCCCCAAGGAGGCCTCCCCATGAACAATGAAAATAACGCCAATACCAACAACATCAATACCAGCACCAGCACCAACAACACCCCATCCCCATCCACCCCACGCTACAAACGCGTCCAGGGCGGCAACAGCTGGGCCAGCGCCATGTTCAGGTTCACCGCAGACAGCCTCACCTACGCCTCCAGACTCACCGCGAACCTCGACCGCTACCACTTTGGCCACCAAAACCACCTCACCACAGAGACTGCTGCCGATGGTCACGCCATCACCCTCTACTGCCGCGGCATACAAATCACCCAGCTCACCCCCGAGGACATAGAAATCCTCCGCGCCACCGCCGCCTACGCCTTCGAGGACCACCTCATAGAAAAATTAAGATCAAAGAGCATCCCCGAAGCGTTTAAAATCCCCCTCAAAAGGGAAAAAGGGCAGTGCGGGCAGCAAAGCCCATCATCTTCAGAGCTCGAATAGTAAACTTCCATATAAATATCTAAACCACCGCTGTCTATCACCCAACCACGACCACCCTGCACACACCCCCACCACGAAAGCGAGGCCCCGCCCATGATCCGCAAACTCACCGAAGCCGACCGCCAGACCACCCTCGACTTCCTCCTCCAGGAACCCGAAATCAACCTCTTCGCCATAGGCGACATAGAGCAGTACGGCTTCGAGACCCCCTTTCAAGCCCTCTGGGGCGACTTCGAGCCGGACACCGACCGCCTCCAGGCCGTCCTGCTCCGCTACGAAACCAACTACATCCCCTACTTCAAAGACCCCCGCTACAATCCCGCCGTCTTCGCCGCCATCATCCTCTCCGACTCAGACTTTCGCATCCTCTCCGGCCGCCAGTCCCTGGTCAATACCACCCAGGCCGCTATAGCCCGCGCCGCCCGGGAGCTCGGCCAACCGGAACCCACCTACATTGAAAAGTCCACCTACTTCTGCAAGCTCGATTCCACCAGCCGCCTCGCCCCAGAGACCTTCACCCCAGAAGGCCACACCCCAGCCCCCAAACGCGCCACCCCGGACGACGCCCCCCGCATCCTCCACCTCCTCCGGGGCATCGACGAATTCAGCGCCACCCTCACCATCACCGAAGCCCGCCTCAGGGAGAACCTCAAGACCGGCGCCGCCCGCATTTACTTCATCGAAGACGAAACCCAAAACCTCCTCACCGTCGCCCAAACCACCGCCGAAAACTCCCTCTCCGCCATGATCGTAGGCGTCGCCACCCACCCGGACCACCGCGGCCGCGGCCTCATGACCGCCAACCTCTCCGCCCTCTGCCGCGACCTCCTCGCCGAAGGCAAAATCCTCTGCCTCTTCTACGACAACCCCGCCGCCGGCGCCATCTACCACCGCCTCGGCTTCGAAACCATCGACCAGTGGCTCATGCTCATCCGCCGCTGACCACTCAAGGGGGCCCTTGCAATTATTACAAATTGGGGGTATAGTAAAATCACAACCAATTGAGAACGGGTATCAACAAGACTATCCATCAACCACCTCTCAACTGGCCTTCACAAAGAAAAGTGGTGAACCCAAGATGCCAAGCTCCCAAAATTCAAAAATGTTTTTGCCGATGGTCACCTTAGCCCTCCTCCTCACCGCAGCCCTCACCCTGAGCGCCTGTACACAGGAGGTCCCACCTGCCAATCCCCCAGAACCCGTCCCGGCTGAGCAGCCCGCCGCATCCATAGCCGAGCCAGCCGCCGAGACCCCAACCAACACGCTTCCACAAGCCACCGAAAAGGTCTTCGTCCCAGCCGGCGCCGACGCCTGGCGGGACTACAGCTTCGAACCCGCTTCCATTGAAACCTGGACCAACGAAGAGGGCGACCAGATCCTCGACGTCTGGGTCCGGATAGACTACAAAAACAACCCCGGCACCGCCGTCCGCGACGAGCAGCAGTGGCACATCGATTTCGCCAACAACCGCTACAAAGTCTCCGACAGCTTTGCCTTTGACGCCGATGGCAACTACTGTGAAACGTGACATCTCGCCTATGAGGATGTCTCGTGGAGAGATCCAGCCAATGGAACCCCAGGCGCCATAGTCCTGGCAGCGGTATTGGAATATGTGGGATAGTTAAAGTAGAAGACCAAAGATGTATTACAGGATAACAAAAAGCGCCCCTTTGGCTGAAGGAGCGCTTTTATATCTTTTGACTTAGCCTATCTAAAACATTAACTACTCATAAGTTGACAACTCATGAGTTGACAACTCGTAAGTAGATAACAACGTTGTTAATCAATCAAATCATATAGCCTTGTCATTTTATAAATAAATGAACTCCAATCTGGATTTTGCATCTTCTCATAATTGGTTAAGAAATATTGGTATTTATAAAACATTTTAAGGTCCTTGTTAGTCGATAATTTTTTAGCATAAAGACAGAAGATGAGCTCATACATTATTTCCCTCCCCTGAGAAAAATGCTTCAAATTCGTCAATGTCCTCGTTTGAAACATTGATATGAAAACCAAATTCCTCAGGGGTTCTGTTGAAGAGGCTCAGTGCAGCTGCAAACTTATCCTCATCTATCAAGTGATCCTCAAAATTCCGAATGATTATTTCTATTTCCTTTGCCGATGTCCCAATTTTATAAGTTGGATCATTTAACTTAATAAAAGTATCCTGGTCAATAGCTTGTCCAAGCCGCCCATATTCACCATTAAGATCCCTTTCGTTGATGTCATAGAATTCAACTAACTGTTCGTGTGTTATCGCACTTATTTCATACAGTCGCCTGACGACGGACCTGTAAGGCAAATACCAATGACACTGCAGACGAGCGATCAATCTCAATAAAGTATTTCGACTTATATCTTCCAATGACGTTTGTTTGAACTCTTCCAAAATCAAACTTTTTAAACAGGTTTCAGGCAAAAGAAACTCAGCAGCAAACCGGTTTGCCATATCTTCAATTTGATTATTATCGCTTTCAATTCTGCTAAGATGGGAACCGGTCTTCGTACAAAAATGGTAAAGCTCGTGGGCGATTGAGAAAATCTGATTATCTAAATAATCTGCAGTATTTAGACCAATAAAGGCAAACCTTTCATTATTTTCCTCAGAGTAAATCATAGCAGCGGAAAAAGCTGGCTTGCTGTTTTTCGAATCAATGGGATACTCTAATAGCGCAATGCCTAAAGTATCAAGAATTGAAAAGACATTATAACCAATGACGACGTCACCAACATAACCAACAGATCTTCTCAAATCTCTGGATAGTTTAATAATATGGTCAAGTTGAAGATCACTTAATTCCACTTTTTTCATAATCACATAATCTCCTCAGTAATTTTTGCTGTCTGAGTGACAACATCATTTTAAAAAGTTGTTCTACACCTTCTTTTTCATTTTCACTATAGGTCTCGCTGCGGAGCGCTGCAAAAGCATTATCTTTTTTGCTCTCAATAAATAGATCGGTAATTTCAAAACCGAGAATATCTGACAAGACTTCTATTTGATTAATAGACGGCATAAAGTCTTCTCGTTCAATTCTCCCAATCATTATTCTGTTAATCCCAGTCAACTTTCCAAGCTCTTCTTTGGTAAAACCTTGCTCAGTACGAAGTTTTTTAACATAGTCAGCAAGAATCTTAGTCGAAAGTATTTTCATATGATCAGCCTCTTTCGTTTTTGTTTTGCTGTCTGAAACTATTAATAACATAATCGATCTTATTCCTATCTTTAAAACTATTATACTCCTATTTTGAAATAAATGATAACGTTATATGTGATGATCATAATAACTAATTGAATTTTGGGGGGGTACATATAAAGAAACTCCCCATAGAAAGGAGCCCACCCACCATGTCCTCCAAAGACCTCGAATTCCTCCTCTCCACCCGCCACGACAACGGCTCAGACTTCTGGGCCACTCCAGAAGGGAAAATTGGTGTCGGTGGACCATTTGGTACCATGGCCGCGCTGACTATTATGAGTGAGCTGGAGGTGCCAAGTACCCATGAAGCGGTCATCGGTGCCGCAAGCCTTGTGATCCAAGCCATCCGTGATGACGGCAGAGCCCGGATCGCGCCAAAGGGTGCCATTTACCCCTGCCATACAGCTGCAGCTGCAGCGGCGCTGTGCAGAAATGGCTTCGCTCAGCACCCACGAGTTGTCCTGATGCTTAAGTATCTCCTGGAAAACCGGTATGAGGACGGCGGCTGGCGCTGCAACAAATTCATATGGGGAAAAGGCCCGGAAACTGAACACTCCAACCCCGGCGTCACCCTATGGGCACTGGATGCCTTCCGCTGCGCTGGTTACAACAATAAAGAAACGAGCCTGGACAGCGCCGTCGAAACCCTCCTCGACCACTGGACAGTCCGGAGCCCCACAGGCCCATGCCATTTCGGCATAGGCACACAGTACATGAAAGTGGAGTATCCCTTCCTCCGCTACAACCTCTTTTACACTACCTATGTGCTGTCCTTTTATGACGTCGCCAAATCAGATCCGCGCTTCTTGGAAATGCTCGACGCCCTCTGCAAAAAACTGGACGGGCAGGGGAGACTCATAGTAGAGCGCCCAAATGCCAAGCTGGCAAAGCTGGACTTCTGTAAAGCCGGCCAGCCTTCGGAGGTGGCGACCCGGCGGTATCAGGAGATTCTGTTGAATTTAGAAAAGTGACAATTTCCATGGCGGTTCAGCTGGAATTTTTAAGTCAAGAGCCCCAGAGATCAATTCCAAAAAAACCAAAAACCACCCCCACAATCAGCGAACTTCAGCTGAATGTGGGGGTGACGCTTTGTTTTCCTGATTACTTTCCCTTAAGCCCCACCGCAATCACCGCCGTGATCGGTATGGTCAGCACCAGCCCTATCGTTCCCGCCAGGGACCGGACAATCTCCGTGGCAATCAAGTCCAAATTGATAATTCCCGCCAGTGGCGTATCATAGGCCATAAAGATCAGCAGCAGGGGAATGGAGCTGCCGGTATAGGCTAAAATCAAGGTATTACTCATAGTGCCCATAATGTCCTTGCCTACGGTCATCCCCGCGCCAAACAGCGCCTTGCTTTTCAGTAAAGGATTCGCCCGGTGCACCTCATCAATGGCCGAGGACACAGACATAGCCACGTCCATGACAGCGCCCAAAGCCCCAAGCAAGATCCCTGAAAACATCAGCTCTTTAAAGTTGAACTGGGTTCCCTGAGGAATATACATCAGCATCCCGGCTTCCTCACCGGATAGTCCCGTCAGCCGGACCATGGAGCCCACCCCATACGCCAGGACACCAGCAATGATAACCCCCAGGGTCGCACCAATCATGGCGGCAAAGCTCTTGCGCCGGACGCCGCTGATCACCAGATAGGTGACAATGTTAATAATAACTGCGATCCCTACTGTAATCATGATAGGACTGTAGCCTGCCAGCAGGGCAGGAAGGAGTACCTTGTATATCAGCGCTAAAGTAATCCCAAGGGTCACAATGGTCTTGACGCCCTGCATCCGGCCTATCGCCACCAACAGCAGTAAAAAGAAGGCCCCCAGCCAGTAAATATACGTGTCCCTCACATAGTCGGAGACATAGATCACAAAATCGCCATTATCCAGGTACTCCTCAATATGAATCATAACCTTGTCGCCTTCCTCCACCGGCAGCTCATAAATGTAATTGCCGCTGAGGACGTTAATGGTTTCGGTGATCTGGCCTTTAAACTTACCTGTCAGAATCTCAAGCTGTACCGTCTGCTCCAGATTGATCTGCTCTTCCGGTGCGGGGATCCGCTCTACCACGGACAACACCCGAGCCTTTTCTGTATGGGTGACAAAGGTGACTTCTTCCTCACCGCCAGACTCAACGCCACCAGTCTCATCATAACCTGCTTCAGAGCCGGCATCCCCCTCAGGCCAGGTCTCAGCACCTTCTTCCATAAAGGCCTCCGCCTCAGAAGCGCTTTCAGGCGCTACCGTCTCACCCCATACTGGCCCAAGCCCTATGGGGATCAAAAGCGTCAAACTCAGCAGTAAAATCACCACTGCGTCCATTAATCTCATGCTTCTTTTCTCAACTGCGTTAATACGCATAAAATCCACCTCACATTGCCTCTATTGTAACACCGGAGCCTGATACGACACAAGAAAGTCAACAAATTGTCATCACTACAAACTGACAGATAATCCTGTACAAAAATCAATACAAATATTATGTAAATAAAGGAAGAAATATAAGGATATCCCTATAATTTTCTTTACATGGCTTACGAAAACCGTTACAATCAAAATCGGGAGGTTACATTTTCTTCCAGTCTTATGTCAACGTCTGCGACTTTGGATCCAGGGAGGTGATCCGGGAAGGGTAAAGCAGTAAGCAGCAACCAGCAACCGCACACCAAGTATCAACGCTTCAAAAGACAGTAGAGACGGACACAAAGTAGTGAAACACAACCACTTGCAGCTATCATTACAGAAGGAGTGGCAAAAAATGCACACTAACCGTCCAAAACAAAAATGCTCGATCCTCTCTCTCGTCCTCAGTATGATCATGATTTTAGGAAGCGTTTTACTCCCCACAAGTCTTGCTGCCTCGGCCCAAGCTCTGCCAGAGAACACCACCCACTGGATCAAGCAGTCAAAAGAGGTGTCAGAAGCCTGGCACCCCTTGATTGATGAGCTCCAGGACCTCGGTCTCCTGGACACCCCTATGACCCGGAGCACTTTTGAAATCCTCATCCAGGAGAGCTTTGACGGCCTGGAAGCCTACAGGATCCCCGCTGGCTCCGAGGCGGAGCGGGAGCAAACCGCAACACTTTACATCACTCGCATGGAGGGTGCGTTTTATCTCCACCACCTCCTGAAAGCGGAGAACATCCTCGAACAGCAGCTCTACACCGACCAGCCGGAGATCCCGGACTGGGCGCTCAAGTCCGTTCTGGGAATGACTCAAAAGGGCATCTTCAAGGGCTTCCCCGATGGTTCCTTCAAAAGCCACCAGTGGCTAACCCACGCCGAGGCCATCTGCCTGGTGGCAAAATCTCAGCAGCACTGGATGAAGGACGGGGTCACGGCAAAGGTACCCAGCCCAAGTCCGGAACCAAAGCCTCAACCGGAACCTCAGCCAGAGCCAGAGCCAGCACCTCAGCCTGAGCCAGAGCCCCAGCCTGAACCAGAGCCAGAGCCCCAGCCTGAACCAGTGCCCCAGCCCGAACCAGTACACACTCCAGACGGGGAACTGGACTACACAACGGATGACGCTATAGACGTCATACCACCGCCGTCAAATCCTGAGCCGGAACCGGAACCCGTTCCAGAACCAGAGCCGACTCCAGAACCTGAATCTCCTGAGCCCGTTCAGCCCGGCCCAGTCCCCACCCACACCGCTGAAATAGAGCTCATCCTGCCGGAGCGCATCTACATAGTGGCAGGAGATGCTCTGGAGCTTTACCTCATTGACCCGGATCTGAACACAGATCCGGAGGTGGTCGAAACCGTAGAGCTGCTGCTTTGCTCTTTCGATTACTACGAGACCATGATCACCCTTACAGAGATCAGCCCGGACAGTGAGCGCTTTTTAGCCTGGATCAAGCCGGTCTTTGAGCCAGGGGAGGATCCGTTTGAGTTCAGGGTCTGGGAAGAACAAATTTCGTCCGCGGAGCTATATTATTATGATCCTGTGGACGTCACAGGGAAGACGAATGTGCTTAGGTCCATTTCGTTTGATATTGTGCCGTATGATACATTGCCGAATGATTAAACAGCATTATAGATCCATCAGAACGGATTAATCCATAGACTTTAGTTATAAGCCACCAAGCCAAAGCAGACCTATAGCTTTGGCTTGTTTTAATAGATAATAAAAATTGAATCTCGTAGAAAAACGCTGACGATCTAATTAAAACCTTTCAATTGTTAGGATTATGCTAATTTCCTCCAAAAAAAATGAATCGACATTATTCGACCTTTCCTAAGCTCGTATAACTATGCTATAGTATTAGAGGCGAACAAATGTTGTATACATAACACAATTTAATCCCGTTAGGTAAACTGTTGGAAACTTCAGGACACAAAGCTAAAGGGACTTCCTCCGAAAGTGGAAAAGTCAGCCAGTTGCAAGTTGTAGACGGCGGCAGAATGTGGCCGTTTTTTAGTGGAAATTTTCATAAATGTATTATATTTGAATTTTAACCAATTCGACATTCTTATAGGAATTTCGACACTCTAAATATTATATAATGGATTCAATACGCACTACACATACATAAAATATAAAATATGGACAATAGCTCCAGGAGGTACGACCATGAGAACGACGCGAAAATTATCCATAATGCTGCTTGATATAGGGTTTCTCTTTGCGTCTATGCTCGCAGCCATTGTACTAAAGGCTGACTTTGAAAGGTTATTTCATCTTTTTGAAAATGCTCCGCACTTCATTCTCCTGATGATTGGGATCAAACTCGTATTTTTAAAACTGCTGATGCTCTATGACAGCCTCTGGGAGCACGCCAGTGTCGACGAGTTGATTCGTATCGCGGTGTTCGGAGCGCTCAGCCACTTTACGGTGGTCGCCTTAGATCTATACATGGACGGCGAATTCAGCTATAAGAGTCTGCTGCTCATCTCATTCTTTGATGTAGTGCTCATAGGCGGCTTCAGAATGAGCTACCGGGTCTTGAGAAGACTCATGAGCCGGGCCTCAAACATCACTCAGAGCTATAAAAGTGTTTTAATCATTGGCGCAGGCCATACCGGCGGCATGACGGCAAGACATTTGTTGTCGGAGCCTCAGCGCCTTGGCTATCCCAAAGCTTTCATAGATGACGACCCTTTAAAAGAAGGGACGTTGGTCAGCGGCATTAAAGTTTTGGGCAACCGCTATGACATTTTAAGCGTGGTCAAGCGACAGAAAATTGACGAGATCATCCTGGCCATCCCAACGGTGCCCATGCAGGACCGAAGAGAAATCCTCTCTGAATGCAAGCGTACCGGTGTTAAGGTCAAGACGGTGCCATCCTTAGAAGAAATGATGGTAGACAACGTCGACTTGAAGAAGATCAGGGATGTTGAGATTGAGGACTTACTTGGCAGGGATGAGGTCAATTTGGATATGGCGGGGATCAAGGATTACCTCGAAGGTAAGACTGTACTCGTTACTGGGGGCGGGGGTTCCATAGGCTCTGAGCTCTGCAGACAGATCCTCAGATTTGCCCCTAAAAAGCTGATCATTTTAGACATCAATGAAAATGCTGTCTATGACTTGTCCAATGAACTGAAAGCCAGAGGCCTGGCGGGGGTTGATCTGGATACCGTAATAACCTCTGTCAGAGACCGAAAGGAGCTACAGAGGGCGTTTCAAACCTTGAAGCCTCAGGTGGTCTTCCACGCAGCGGCCCACAAGCATGTGCCTCTCATGGAGCGCAGCCCCCAGGAGGCCATTAAGAACAACGTCTTTGGTACCATGAATCTGGTGGACGCCGCACTTAAAAACGACGTGGAACGCTTCGTTCTAATCTCTACGGACAAAGCTGTCAACCCAACCAGCGTCATGGGGGTCAGCAAGCGGATCGCGGAAATGATCGTTCAGTCCGTGGAGTCCAACAAAACGATCTTCACGGCAGTACGCTTTGGGAATGTTCTGGGCTCAAACGGCAGCGTCATTCCTCTGTTTAAAAAGCAGATCCAGGCGGGGGGACCGGTGACGGTTACTCATAAGGATATGGTTCGCTACTTCATGACCATTCCAGAGGCCTCAAGACTGGTGCTGCAGGCTGGCGGCCTCGCAAAGGGCGGGGATGTCTTCGTCCTGGATATGGGCGAGCCGGTGAGAATCCTGAACCTGGCAGAAGACTTAATTCGACTTTCCGGCCTTGAGCCTTATAAAGATATCGAGATTGAGTTTACAGGTCTAAGACCTGGGGAAAAGCTCTTCGAGGAGTTGCTGACTTCAGAGGAATCCGTTGAGAGTAAAACCAAGCATGAAAAGATCTTTGTGGGCAAGCCTGGCAGAGTGGAGTATGCCATTTTACTGAAGCGCCTCGTGCTGTTAAAGGAACTGGCAGAAGGCGGGGATCAGGAAGCGCTCCTCGAGATGCTGGCTTCGCTGGTGACGTCCTATCAGAGGGATAACAGGGAGATCAATAAGGCGTTCCTCGAGAATGGGTGTACGGCGCTGATTAAGGAAATGAAGTCGCGAAAGCTGGCAATGTCATAGATTATGAGGCGAAAATAATTTAATCAATAAACGAGGAGAAATATTTTCGATGTATGATTTCAATTCACATCTTTTTCCACATATTCCTGGAGATAATGGCTCTAAAAGTTATGATATGGCTTATCGTATGGCAAAACAAACTGTCTCGGCGGGATTTAACCATGTTTTATCTACCTCTCGCTTTGTCGCTGGTGAGCCATTCGGTAAGCGCGAGGATTTACAGGCTGTGGCAAGAACTTTGTCGAAGTTTCTCAGAGGAAAAGGTATGGAACTAGAAATCGTCCCAGCACACAAAGCATATTTGAACCCTGAACTGCTTCAACATATTATGAACCGGGAAGTGGCCTTGTTAGCAAATCGATATCTCTTAGCCGAACTGCCAAAAACCGGTCAGATAGGGGAAGCCCTATCTCTGATCACAGAACTCTCAGAGAAGAATATTGATGTGGTGATTACAGATCCGGAACAGTGTTCTGCTATTATAGAAAACCCTAAGTTGGCCGTGGCACTAATTGAGCGTGGTGCTTATCTACAGCTCAATCTCAACAGCCTAAAACATCCCAGGTCCAGAGTTTTCAAGACTTCAAAAACCCTGTTAAATAATCAAATGTATCACTTTATTGGAACTGACGCCAATAGTGATACGGACTGCTCACCATTGGTTCATAACGAACTTGAGATTTTAATAAATATGGTAAGTCGCAGCTATTTTGACCAAATTTCAAAGTCGAATCCACAGCGTGCATTTATAGGGGGGACTGTGGAAAATAATCACGACAGTTCCTGGACGTCATTCGATAGAAAGTTAATTCAGCCAGCGAAGCATTCGTTATGGCAGAGACTTGGGGCGGCAATTTTTGCGCAGGAGTTTGAGTCGTTTTAGATGCTCTTTAAAAGTTAAACTATGACCTTTCCGTCTACCTGACAGATGCTGAGGACGCGGTCGTCGAAGTGCTGTCAAATGTTCAGCCACTGGTGTCTTTACCCCTTGGGAGCTTTAAGCTCAACCTGCATACGGTTGGCGCGTACTATTACAATGAAGCTACCGGGACCTGGGAATATGTCAGAAGCCGTGTCGTTGGAGACCGTTTGGTCTTCAGCGCGCCACACCTCAGCACCTATGGCGTTCTCCAGAAAAATGTCGTCTTTATGGATATGACCCAGCACTGGGCAAAAACAGTGATTGAAGAGCTCGCCGTGAAAGGGATTGTTTCCGGCAGAGCTTTGACAGAGTATGAGCCAAATGGTACTATTACAAGGGCGGAATTTGCTACAATCCTCGTCCAAGCCCTTCAGCTGAAAGGCGACGTTAAAGTCACCTTCAATGACGTCTATGCCAGCGACTGGTATTACGAGTATGTGAATGTGGCAGCCCTCCATGGCCTCGTCAGCGGTGTAGGTGGCGGCAAATTTGCGCCAAATGAGAACATCACCCGCCAGGATATGGCGATCATGATTGTGAAAGCTTATGAGAAGCTGCTGGGCACGTCCGTGAAAGGTGTCCCTGTAGAGATCAAGGATCTGCCGATGGTGAGTGCCTATGCGAAGGATCGTGTGCTGGCGGCCCGGTTTAATCAGCTGATTGGCGGGTATCCGGATGGGACATTTAAGCCTATGAATAACGCCACGCGTGCGGAGGCGGGGCAGATGGTGGGGAATTTGATTTCGAAACAATAAATAGTAGGAAGAAAGCGTGTTTTGGTAAGGTGTGGAATTAAGGGATGAAGAGATTTAAGAGATAAAGAGATTTAAGAGATGTAAGAGATAAAGAGATTAACGAAGGTGCGGAAGCCCTTTGGGGCTTCCGTTCAATAAATAAAGTTGAAACTTGTGTTAAGGGGTTTAGAGTCATATATAATAAGTGAGAAAGGTGCGAAAGCCTAAAGGCTTTCGTCCAATTAAAAAGTGAAAGCCTGACGGCTTTCACAAAGGAATATAGATGTGAGCTCCTTCGGAGCTTCCGCTTGGAAGTGGGTAGGATTTACAGCTGAATTATATTTCGTGATTTAGCTGATGTTGCTCAAATGAGAAGCGGAACTGCTTTTGCGGTTCCGCTTTTTCTAAATAGTGACAAAAAATTAAACAAAAATCCTGTGTTTTAGAAATAAAAAAAGCAGGTTATTCACCTGCTGCTTTGATCAGTTCTATGCATTCCGGGCACAAATGTTTGCCTTTGAAGGTAATGATTTTTGACATTTCATCACAGAAAGCGCAGTGAGGTTCATACTTCCGTAAGAGAATAAACTCGCCTTCTGTAAAGATTTCAATGGGATCGTTGGTTTCGTAGGATTTCATTCTTCTGAGTTCCATTGGTATAACGACACGGCCTAATGAGTCTAATCTGCGAACAATACCTGTCGATTTGATATGGATCATCCTTTCAATTAAGATAAGTACATTTTACGACAAAATTGGTTGTATGACAATGGGAAAAATTAAAATGTTTTGAATTGTTTGAAAATAAAGGAGTAAGGTCCTAATGACTTCGAATGTATATAAAATCAGAGACATTTGCCGAAGAAACCTTGTCAAGTATACATTAGAAACCCTTTCCTTAATTCCTGGTATCGATGATTTCTCAGTGCTTGATATGGGCTGCGGGACCGGGGAATCCGTCCTGGCTTTACTTGGAAACCTCAAGTGCAGAGTAGTTGCAATAGATTCAGACACAGGGTGTGTATCCACACTCAACGAGAAAGTGAATGTATTGAGATTAGAAAACAGAATCAAAGTGATTCATGGTTCTGTGTTTGACCAAAATCTGATTTACGAGCAGTTTGATCTCGTGATGGCAGAGGGTTTGCTTAACATTATTGGATTCGAGACTGGTTTGGCTCTTATGTTGAAATACCTGAAGCAAAGTGGCGTATTGTTGATTCATGATCAATTGGAGAACGACGAAGAAAAAAGAATACTGTTTAAAAAGTATGCACTAAAGGTTATCAGCACATTGGAATTAAATGAAACCATATGGTGGAATGAATATTATGGTTGCCTTGAAAGCTACTTAAGTACAGGTGAGGTATCTTCATTTACGAAGGAAATTAATGAGATCAGTGAATATAAAAAGAATCCGGAGAAGAATAGGTCTATTATTTATCTGTTGGGTTATGGGAATTTGAGAACCATTGATAATCGCAGGAATTTGGAAATGAGCAAAGGGTGAACAGAACTGTTGATTTAGTTTGATTTTGTAATTGAGTAATTGTGAAATTGGAGACTTTTAGAATTGGGTTTTTTGAGCGACGTGAGTATGATAAAAGAATATGAATAACAAAAATGGAACAAAAAAGAAAATTCACTAAAAATGTACAAACAATTTAGCTTCATTGAGTATGTGAAATAAGGAACAAAAAATCAAAATGTCGTGGTGAACAAACGTTCTCACACGACGGACAGCGCGCGGTTAACATAATGCTGTAAAAAATTTTCGACGTGAGTATGGTGAAAGGATAAAGAGGGTCTATCCCAGTTAAATCAACAGTTCCAACAGAAAAGCAAAAATGTATATTTTGATGCTTCACTAATATAGATAGGAATACAGCTCAGATGAGCACAACACACATAAATTTGAAATCAAGAAGGTGCTAAAACAAGCACCTCTATACAATACATAAACTTTAGATAAGGAAGGATGACGGTAATATGGCTGAGAATACATCTAACAAAAAGATATGGCTTGCTTCACCTCATATGAGCGATGAAGGATATGAAATGCAATATATACAAGAAGCATTCGATACAAACTGGGTAGCACCACTTGGCCCGAATGTAAATGAGTTTGAGAAAGAGCTTGCTGCTAAAGTTGGTTCAAAACATGCTGCAGCTATGACGTCAGGTACAGGAGCCATTCATCTAGCTCTTAAATCAGCTGGTGTTGGTGAAGGTGATGTTGTATTATGTCCAACTCTAACTTTTTCTGCTACAGCCAATCCAATCATCTATCAGAACGCTACGCCTGTCTTTATTGACAGTGATTACGAATCATGGAATATGGATCCTAAAGCACTAGAGGCAGCCTTTGAGAAGTATGGTGATAAGGTGAAGGCTGTTTTAGTTGTGCATTTATATGGTCTGTCGGCTGACATGGACAAGATCATGGAGATTTGCAGTAAGTATGATGTAACAGTTATTGAAGATGCAGCTGAGTCATTAGGAGCTTATTATAAAGGAAAACATACTGGAACCTTCGGTGAATTTGGGGTGTTCTCGTTTAACGGGAACAAGATTATCACTACTTCTGGTGGTGGAATGTTAGTTTCTGATGATGAAGAGAAGATTAAGAAAGTTAGATTCTGGTCTACCCAATCAAGAGATGCAGCAAGGCACTACCAACATAGCGAATTAGGGTTTAATTATCGCATGAGCAATGTCGTTGCTGGTATCGGGAGAGGGCAGCTTAAGGTATTAGACCAGAGAGTGGCTAAGAAGAAATATATCTTTGATTTTTATAAGAGAGAACTTGGTCAATTAGATGGTGTAGAATTTATGCCTATCAACGACTGGAATGAGCCGAACTACTGGTTGAGTGTGATGACGTTGAAGGGTTCAGTAAGATCTCTTGATGTCATGGAAGCGTTAGAGAAAGAGAATATTGAATCAAGGCCTGTCTGGAAGCCGATGCACATGCAGCCGTTCTTTGCTAAGTATGACTATGTTGGTGGAGATGTGAGTGAGAAGTTGTTTGAGAATGGTATATGTTTACCATCTGATACGAAGATGACAGATGAAGATCTTGAGAGAATTTGTGGGATTATAAAGGGACTGTGGTCTAAATAAGAAGTAGGTGCAGATAGATGCAGAGTGAAGTGAAGGAAGAAGCTAAAGTGAATAAAGGAATATACAGAAGATTTCTTAAAAGACCAATGGATTTCATTTTGTCCTTGATAGCAATTATCGTTTTAAGTCCGGTTCTTATAATCGTGGGTGTATTAGTAGGATTTAAGCTCGGTAGTCCTGTATTGTTTAAGCAGAAAAGACCTGGGCTGAATGAGAAGATTTTTACCATGTATAAGTTCAGAACAATGACAGACGAGAAGGGTGAGAATGGGGAGCTGCTTCCAGACAGTGTTAGATTAACAAAGTTTGGGAGGATTCTAAGATCTACAAGTATAGATGAACTTCCGGAGCTGTTCAATATCCTGAAAGGGGATATGAGTATTGTTGGGCCGAGGCCGTTACTGGAAAGGTACTTACCATATTACACTGATACTGAAAAGTTAAGACATACTGTAAGGCCAGGATTATCAGGACTGGCACAGATTAACGGTAGAAATAATCTCAACTGGGACAGTAGATTAGGGCTTGATGTTGAGTATATACAAGATATAACTTTTTCTTTAGATTTAAAAATTATTTTAAAGACATTTTATAAAGCAATTAAAAGAGAAGACATTACAGTTGTAGACCAAGCAACATTAAAAGACTTACATGTTGAAAGGAGTGAAAATGATGGAGATAAAAACCTTACAACATGATGATTTTTTTGAGAATATAACTGCACTAAAGGATCTTTTAATATCATCATATGAAACCAATTTTAACATTTCTAGAGAATTATGCAGTGTTACTGTAGATTCGAAGATTCAAGAGTTAGGGCAGTATGTTAAGTTGGAAAAAGCTACTTTGTTTGGTGCGTTTAATGAAGGTGTTATGGTAGGTTTTGTCTGGTGTTATGTTCATGATTATTTTGGTGAAAACCGACTTCACGTTAATCAGATTGTTATTGGTAAGAAGTATAGAGGACAGGGTATAGCGAAAGAATTATTAAATCATACAGAAAAATATGCTACTGAATTGAATATCAAAACAATAGACTTATTTGTTACTGAAGGAAATATTACAGCCGTAAAGATGTATGAAGATTTAGGATATGTAACTGAAAGAAGATATTTGAAAAAGAGTATTTAGGAGGAACCAAATGTTAGAAATTGTCAATATAGATGAATCCGACAAATGGGACTCAATGGTAAAGAGCTTTAGCAATTATGATGTTTACTATCTGTCAGGATATACAAAGGCTTTTAAATTACATGGAGATGGAGAACCCACACTCATCTACTATCATGATGAAGAAATTCGCGCCATTAATGTTGTTATGATTCGCGATATAGCAGAGGATAAAAGGTTTAAAGATAAAATTGAGTCTAAAAGTTTATTTGATATTACAACTCCATATGGATATGGTGGATTCATAATTGAAGGTATTCCAAATGATAATAATTTAAAAAAATTTAATGAAGAATACTCCGATTATTGTCGCTCAAAGAATATAATTAGCGAGTTTTTACGTTTCCACCCGATTCTTAAAAATTCTAAGATAAATAGTGAAATTTATGAAGTTATAGATTTAGGCAAGACCATCACAATGGATTTGATTTCCAAAGAACAGATTTGGAATGATCTGAGCAGCAAGAATAGGAATGTAATCAGAAAAGCCATTAAGTCGGGTGTGGAAATTTATTGGGGTAGAAGCCCAGAACTTATAGATGAATTTATTCCTTTATATAACGCAACTATGAACAAGGACGATGCTACTGATTATTACTATTTCAATAAAGAGTTTTATAAAAGCGTGCTTGAAGACCTCAGATACAACAATTTGATTTTTTATGCCTTGTATGATCAAAAGGTTATTTCAATGTCTATGATTCTATTTGGTAAGGATAATATGCATTATCACTTATCAGCCTCAGACAGAGAGTACCAGAGTCTAGCATCAACAAATTTACTTTTGTATGAGGCTGCATGTTGGGGCTGTGAGAACGGGTATAAGTCATTCCATTTAGGAGGAGGCTTAGGCAGTAAGGAAGACAGTTTATTTAAGTTCAAGAAGGCGTTCAATAAGAATTCTGAGACGTATTTTTCAATAGGAAGGAAGATTTTTGATCAAGAGAAATATGATGAATTGATAGAAATTCGACTTCAGGAAGAAGACTTTGACACAAAGACTACATTTTTTCCAAAGTATAGGAAGTGATGACATACTATCGCTTTAAACTAATATTGGGAGTTATTGATAATGAAAAAAAACATTTGGATATGGAATCATTATGCTACAAACATGATTGAAGATAAAGCTGGTCGACATTATTGGCTAGCAGAAAACTTAATAGTAAACGGATATAATCCTACGATATTCTGTGCTTCCACCCTACATAATACAGATGGGAATATTGATACAGAGGGGAATATATTTACAAAAGAAGAATCTGGAGATGTCCCGTTTGTGATTGTAAAAACTCCTAAGTATTCAGGAAATGGAAAGAAAAGAATTATTAACATGATTTCTTTCTACAAGAATTTATTCCCAACGGCTAAGAAGTATGCAAACGAACATGGAAAACCAGATGTGATTCTTGCTTCGAGTGTACATCCGCTTACTTTAGTAGCCGGCATTAAGATGGCTAAGAAACTTGGAGTTCCTTGTATTTGTGAAGTGAGAGATTTGTGGCCTGAGAGTATTGTTGCTTATGGAAGTTTGAAAAAGAATAGTGTTGTTGCTAAAATTTTATACCTTGGAGAGAAATGGATATATAGGAATGCCGATTCCGTTATCATGACTTGGGAAGGTGGAAAGCAATATATCATTGATCAAGGATGGGATAACCAAATTGATTTGAATAAAATACAACACATAAGTAATGGAGTCATAATTGATTCTTTTGATAAAAACAGCCAATATAATAAAATTTTAGATTCGGACTTAGAAGATAAAAATTATAAGAATTTAGTATATGCAGGGTCTATTAGAAGGGTGAATAATCTAGGACTTTTATTAGATGCTGCGAAGATAATCCAAGAGTATGATAAAAAGGTTAGGTTTTTAATTTATGGATCAGGTGATGAAAAAGAAATGCTTGAGAATAGATGTAAAGAAGAGGGCATAAGCAACGTAATTTTCAAAGGTAGAGTTGATAAGAAGATGGTCCCTTCAATTTTGACAAGGTCTTACGCAAATATTTTGCACAATTCGAGTACTTCACTTGATAAATACGGGCAAAGCCAGAATAAATTTTTTGAGTACTTAGCAGCAGGTAGACTCATAATACAAACTTATACAACGGGATATAGCATATTAGAAAAATATAATTGCGGAGTAAGTGCTATTAAGCAGCAACCTAAAGATATAGCAGAAATTATACTCGAAGCATGTAAAGATAATGAAAAAGCTGAACAAGTGGGTGCGAACGCAAGAAAGGCAGCTTACGAATTTGACTTTGCTAACTTAACGAAAAAGCTAATTGAAATCATTGAAAATGTATAATAAGGAGCGTATATTATTATGAAATTGTATGACAAAATCTTAGAGAAAAAAGAGAAAATCTCAGTAGTTGGTCTTGGTTATGTTGGTATGCCTATAGCAGTAGCATTTGCTAAAAGGGTCAATGTAATAGGATTCGATTTCAATAAAAAGAAAATCGATTTATATAAATCTGGAATTGACCCAACAAATGAAGTTGGTAATGATGAAATCAAGAAGACAACTGTTGAGTTCTCAGCTGATGAAACTAAATTAAGAGAAGCAAAATTCCACATCGTAGCTGTTCCGACACCTATTAATTCAGACAAAACGCCGGATCTTTCTCCTGTAGAAGGGGCAAGTAGAATCGTAGGACGCAATTTGACTGTTGGTTCAATCGTTGTTTATGAATCAACTGTATATCCTGGTGTTACAGAAGATATTTGTGTACCAATATTAGAAGAAGAGTCAGGACTAAAATGTGGGATTGATTTTAAGATTGGATACTCACCAGAAAGAATTAATCCAGGAGATAAAGTACATAGGCTTGAGAATATCATAAAGATAGTTTCGGGTATGGACGAAGAAAGCCTGGATGAAATAGTTAAAGTTTATGAGTTAGTTATTGAAGTTGGAGTCCACAGAGCAAGCTCTATTAAAGTTGCTGAAGCCGCTAAAGTAGTAGAGAATAGCCAACGCGATATAAATATCGCCTTTATGAATGAACTCGCCATGGTGTTCGATCGTATGGGTATTGACACAAAAGAAGTTGTTGATGCGATGAACACAAAATGGAATGCACTTGGATTCACTCCGGGTCTTGTCGGAGGCCATTGCATTGGAGTTGATCCATATTACTTTGTATATGAAGCAGAAAAATTAGGTTATCACAGCCAGATAATTTTATCAGGCAGAAAAATAAATGATGGCATGGGTAAGTTTGTTGCAGATTCGATCATAAAGAAACTCATATTGGCAAATAAAGTTGTAAGACAAGCCAAAGTTCTGATTCTAGGGGTAACATTCAAAGAGAATACTCCAGATACCAGAAACTCTAAGGTTGTAGATATTATTGATAGTCTTAGGGAATATGGTATTGAGCCGATTGTGGTTGATCCGGAAGCTGATGCTGATGAGGCTAAACATGAGTATGGTATTGATTTGGTAGATATTAATGATGTTGAAGATGTTGACTGTCTAGTGTTAGCAGTAGCTCATGATACGTTCAAACAAATGAGTTGGGATGATATTGATAGTTTGTATGGAGAATTTGATAATAGTGAAAAAATAATTATTGATGTAAAGAGTATTTTAGATAGAAAAGAGATTATAGACAGAGGATATAGTTATTGGAGATTATAATAGAAAAGAGGAATTCTGGCATGAAAACACTTCATATTAATTCATATTATTGCGGGAGTAAGTTTTATAGAAACTTATACGATCAACAAGTAAATACCGGACTAGATATAAGTGTTTTTGTGCCAACTGCATCTTCGTTAGAAAATATTGACGACTTCGGAAAATATACAACTATTAGTGTGAATCATTCAAGATACGATAGGTTAATTTTTCACATAAAACACACTAAAATACTAAAGGATATTATAAAGAAATATGACATAAAAAAATACACATTAATTCATGCTCACTCTTTATTTTCTAATGGATATGTTGCCATGAAACTTAAAAAAAAATATGGGATTCCATATATTGTGGCAGTACGCAATACAGATGTTAATACTTTCTTTAAGAGAATGATCCATCTTAGAAGAATGGGAATTGATATAATAAAAAATGCAAATGGTATTATTTTCTTGTCTAAATGCTATAGAGATGAGGTAATTGAAAAATATATACCAAAAGAAATGAAGGAATTGATTATTAACAAGACATGGATTATACCAAATGGTATAGATGATTTTTGGATGGAAAATAGAATAAGCATAAGAAAAAAACCTGATATTAACGATTTAAAACTGCTCTACGTAGGTGTAGTAAATAAGAATAAAAATATTCTAACAACCAGTAAGGCAATTGAGCATCTACGAACGCAAGGAATTAAAGCAAGACTGACTGTTGTTGGACGAATTGATGATTATTCAATATATGATCAGATTAAAGAATTAGACTATGTTGACTATATAGAACCAAAACCGAGAAATGAACTAATAGAAATTTATCGTCAAAATGATATTTTTATAATGCCATCAATTCATGAAAGTTTTGGATTAGTTTATGCTGAAGCTATGAGTCAAGGGTTGCCAGTCATTTATACTAGAAGTCAAGGTTTTGACGGTCAATTTGAAGAAGGTGTAGTGGGTTTTAGTGTGAATTGTTACGATTCTAAAGAATTAGCTGCAAAAATAATTCGTACTATTGATAATTATAGCGAATTGTCAATGAATTGTACAAATCTGGTATCTAGATTTGATTGGAATTATATAAATAAGATTTATTTATCATGCTACAGATATATAATCAATAATAAGGAGTTAACTCATGATAAGGACTAGATGGAAAGTTAATAATATAGTTTTATTTATAGTGCTTTTTATGTCAATTCTACCTTTTATAAATATTGGGTCTTTTGGTGTACCAGTATTGTATTTACTAACTCCATTAGTAGGAGTTATATTTTTGCTTGTAATATTTGGAAAGATGAAAATTCCACCTGTTACGAAGCATTTAATTGTTATATGCCTACTAATTATAACTGAGGTATTTATTTCTACATTCCATGGTACAATTATTGCTTTTAATAGATTTATTTTTCCAACTGATTCAATACAGTACGTTACAAGATTCTTATTTTTTATTGCTTTTATAGCATTATTTTACAGAAGATATTTTGATGAACAAAAATTCGTTAAATATTTTTTAATTGTAATGAATATTGGCATGCTTATCGGAGTTCTACAATGGGTACCTTGGCCTGGGAGAGAGCTATTTGTAAAAGCATATCCATTTACGAAAGCAGATATTCAACTAGCTCAATTATCTAGAGAGTTATATTCAATTCGTGTTCACGGTATAGCACAGTTTGCGACTGCTAATGGAGGATTAGCCACATTCTTTTTTGTTTTCGGATATTCTGTATATAAATACTACAAAGAACACAAGTACCTTTCAATATGTTTAATGATTTTATCAGTAATTAATGTAATTGCAAGTCAGGCAAGAGCTGGAATATTATCATTAGTATCTGCAATTATAATTTTTTATATAGTTGATATTTATATAAGTCGAAAAAGTTTGAAACCGACTTTATCTATCGCAACAGTAATAGTGTTGTTATATTTTGGAGTTGTTTATTTATATAATCAAGGTAATCCGATAATAAATAAAATGATTTATAGGTGGACTGTATTGTTTGAAACAAGCGGGGGTGCAAGAATATTACAAATACAGAATTCTTTAAGCATGTTAAATACATTCGGAGACTATTTATGGGGCATATCTAGAGCCGTTCAAAGTCATAGTGGAATAGGATTTCATATTGAAGTAGAACCTATTAATATTTTTGTTCTATACGGATTAATTGGGTTCATACTCCAATACTCTCTGGTTTTGTTTCTATTAGTATATTTCATGAAGAATTTTAGAAAAGTAAAAGAAAGTAGAACAGTTCAATCTTTGACCGTTGCTTCATTTGTGGGGCTTTTTAGTTATCAAATATTTTCTGTTGGATATTTTTTCTTTAGAGAAATTAGAATTGGATTGTTCCCTTGGTTACTCATGGGGACAGCATTAGGTGTAATCGAAAGATACAAGCGTTATGGAGGGATTAGATGAAAAAAAAAATTAATAGCATTTGTATAATCACTGGCTCATATCCAACTCCTTTAAATCCAGTAAGTACATTTGTTGACCAGTTGGTTTCTACGTGGGCAGATCAAGGTGTTAATTGTTTTGTAATTAATCCTAGAAGTCTAAATAAAAGTTTTAGTCAAACTAGAAAAGAAGATAATCAACGTGAATGGATACGAACAACTAATAAAGGAAATAAAGTAATGGTTTATTCGCCAAGGTTTCTGTCCTGTTCAAATAAGAATGTTTTGGGATTTAATTCAGGTATTCTAACTTATAAAAATTATCGCAAAGCTGTAGAAAAAGAATTGCACAGATTGAATATGGAACCGGATGTTTTATATGGTCATTTTATTTCACCTTCAGGTATGACAGCAGCTAATCTTGGTAAAAAATACTCAATTCCATCATTTTTAGCTTTTGGTGAAAGTTCATCAGAGCTATACGAATATATTGGGTTAAAAAGGATTTCAAAAGAACTTGAAAATTTATGTGGTGTAGTATCCGTGTCAAGTGAAAATAGAAATAGACTTTTAAATCAAAGTATTGTTGAGGAGGATAAGATTGAAGTTTTTCCAAATTCAATTGACAATTCTACTTTCTACAAAAGAGATAAAAAAGAAATGAGAAAAAAATTTGGATATAATGAAGCCGATTTTATTGTTGCTTTTGTAGGCCATTACAGCCATAGGAAAGGGTCTTTAAGATTATCTGAGGCAATAGCTTCTATAGCAGATGTTAAATCTATTTTTATTGGTGATGGAAATGAGCAGCCTATCTGTGATGGAATTTTGCATACTGGAAGAGTTGCGCACGACATAATACCAGAAATGTTAAGTGCTGCAGATATCTTTGTCTTACCTACATTAAATGAAGGTTGCTGTAATGCAATAATTGAAGCGATGGCATGTGGTTTGCCTATTGTTTCATCTGCTGATTCATTCAATGATGATATATTACACGATGATAATTCAATAAGAATAGATCCAATGGATGTAAATCAAATTAGAGATGCTATAATTACTCTCAAAAATGATGAGGAACTTAGAAACAAAATGTCATACGCTTCATTAAATCATGCAAGATCGTTAGACATTAATAATAGAGCAAAGAACATTGTTAATTTTATGCTGAGAAAGATTAATGAAAGATAAGGTAAAACAAATGAATTCAAATATGAATTGTATTTTTTTTTCTATAAAATTATGATTCTAAATACTGTATATTAATTATAAATTAACAAATAATCAACAATTAGCCATGAAAGGTAGAAGATGAAATGCCGATATTTGGAAATCCGTACATTGTGTCAGTCTTTACGAAGGTGAATATGGTATTGTTCTCCTTTGTTGGTTCAATATTAATCAATAGGTTTTTAGGTCCATCGTTAAAAGGAGAATATTCCTATTTAATGAATTATGTAAGTATTTTTTCATTAGTAATGACATTAAGTATCACTAAAGCGTTACCATATTTTATGAAAAAATATGGAGATAGAATACTAAAACAATTCATTAATTTCATTTATTTACAGGTAGCATTTTATTTACTAATATCGCTTTTAGTTTTTTTTGTTTTTGGTAACAAGACACTTCTTCTAATCTTTGTATTTAGTTCATTTAGCCAGTTTTATCAACAAATTAGTTTTATTGCAATGTTACAAAATATTAATTTAAAAAATTTGTTAAGTTTAGTTGACTTGTCTATTTATACTATTACTCTATTTTTGGTGTTTTTTTTAAGCGATAATAATAAATTGGATATCATGTACAGTCTATATGCTTTTAAGTTAGTTTTATCAGTAGCAATGTATATTATAGCATTCAAAATTTATCCTAATAGCGCAGGAGTTGATCTAACGAAATTTAAGGAAATTTTTATTTTTTCAATATTTCCAACAATATCAAGTTTGTTAATTACATTTAATTATAAAATTGATGTCATAATTCTAAAGAGTTTTGAAGACTTTACTCAAATAGGTCTTTATAGTTTGGGAGTAACGATTGCAGGTATGCTTTGGGTTATTCCAGATGCGTTTAAAGATGTGCTTTTTAATAAAACTGCAAAAAATGATGCATTAAATCACATAACTTTTTCAATAAAGTTCAATGTATTCTTTAGTTTTATTATAATTTTAGGATTTACTGTATTTGGAAAGACATTTATTTCTACAGTATATGGAGCTGATTTTGAAGGGGCTACTCTTGTAACTATGCTATTGCTTATTGGAAATATCTCAATGATTTTTTTCAAAATGATAAATACTTTATACATTGCTAGAGGAATGCAAAAAAAAGCCATGTTCATTTTGGCTATATCTGTTTTTTCAAATATCGTTCTGAATTACATATTAATTCCATTGCACGGAATAAATGGAGCTGCATTCGCTTCAGTTCTATCTTATTCACTCTGCGGACTAATTTTTTTATATACTTTTATGTCAAGTTATAACTTGAAAGTAAAAGATGTATTTCTATTTAATAAAAATGAATTAGATCAGTTTAAATTATTGTCAAGGAGGAAAAGATGAGAAGAATTAAGAGAATTTTTCATGTTGTTTTTACACCCAGCATAAACTCAGTAAAATTATGTGATTTAGCTATTTTGCTAAGTGAAAGGGGTTATAAATTTCTATCTTTATTAGTAAAAAATAGACTTATATCAAAGTATGGCATACATTTAGGGGCAAACACAAAAATTGGAAAAAATTTTTCGCTTCCACATCCCCAAGGTATAATTATTGGCAGAAATGCGGTAGTAGGAGATAATTGTACAATATATCATAATGTAACATTAGGTACAAAACATAGTGTTATGAGAGAAAAGATTGAATATCCTACTATAGGAAATAATGTTACTATTTATACAGGGGCAGTATTAATAGGTGGAATAACTGTCGGTGATAATACAATAATTGGAGCTAATTCTTTGGTGATGACAAATCTAGATTCCAATTCGGTTTATGTCGGAAATCCATTAAGAAAGATTGAATCAAACCACGGAGGTTATCATTAATGAAAATATTAGTAACTGGTGCAGCCGGCTTTATCGGATTTCACCTTTCAAAGAAATTACTTAATGATTCCTATCAAATAATAGGAATTGATAACTTGAACGACTATTATGATCCAAGCCTCAAGCAGTCTAGGCTTGAGATTTTAGGAAAATTCAATAGCTTCAATTTTCATAAAGTAGATTTAAAAGACAAGGCAGCTGTTGATTATATCTTCGAAACCTACCAGCCTACTCACGTCATAAACTTAGCGGCTCAAGCAGGAGTGCGGTACTCCATTGAGAATCCCTATGCTTATGTGGATTCTAACCTGACTGGATTTATGAATATCTTAGAAGCTTGTAGAAATTATCCTGTGGAGCATCTACTTTATGCTTCTTCTAGCTCTGTCTATGGTGGCAATAAGGTAGCACCATTCTCTACGAATCATAATGTAGACCATCCAGTTTCCCTTTATGCTGCTACGAAGAAATCAAATGAATTGATGGCGCATACTTACAGTCATTTGTATGGTATTCCTACCACAGGTCTTAGATTTTTCACGGTTTACGGCCCATATGGAAGACCAGATATGGCTTACTTCTCATTCACAAAAGACATCTTGGCCGGCAAACCTATCAAAGTGTTTAACCATGGAAAGATGGAAAGAGACTTCACTTATATTGATGACATTGTAGAAGGTATCGTTAAGCTAATTGATAAAGCTCCTGTTGCTAATAAAGATTGGGATGAAAGTAAGGACGATTTAAGTACAAGCTTTGCGCCATATAAAATATATAACATTGGTAATAACAACCCGGTACAGCTCATGAGATTCATTAATGCTTTAGAGTCAGCACTTGGAAAAGAAGCTGAAAAAGTATACATGGATATGCAACCAGGGGATGTACTTAGAACTTATGCTGACGTAAGTGATTTAGAAAGAGATATTAACTTTAAGCCATCTACGAGTATCGAGGATGGCCTCAAGAAGTTTGTTGAATGGTATGAAGAATATTATAAAGTAGAGAAGTAAATCTCTGAACCGGGAATAGGGCAAATGATAATGAAAGCCACTATTGAATACAAATGGAGGTCTTCGAGTCTAAGATTTTATAGAAGTGAAAAGGGGGAATGTACACCATGAAAATAACAATTGCCGGAACAGGCTACGTTGGTCTGTCTAATGCCATACTTTTAGCGCAGCACAATGAGGTAACAGCGCTGGATATAATCAAAGAGAAAGTTGACATGATAAACAATAAAAAGTCTCCAATAATTGATCCTGAAATTGAAGAGTATATAGCAACAAAAGATCTCAACTTAATTGCGACCACAGATAATTTTGAGGCTTATAAAGACGCAGAGTATGTCATCATTTCAACACCAACTAATTATGATCCAGAGAAGAACTACTTCAACACAAGAACTGTTGAAGCGGTAATTGCAAATGTATTATCAATCAATCCAGATGCTGTAATGGTAATTAAATCTACAGTGCCTGTTGGATACACAGAGAAGGTAAGAGAAATGTTTGATACTGAGAACATCATCTTCTCGCCAGAGTTTTTAAGAGAAGGAAAAGCTTTATATGACAATCTTTACCCATCAAGAATTGTAGTGGGGGAGCAATCTGAAAGAGCTAAAGTGTTCGCTGAACTGCTAGCTCAAGGCGCAATCAAGAAGGACATTCCTATTCTTTATACAGATTCAACAGAAGCAGAAGCTATCAAACTTTTTGCTAATACTTACCTTGCGCTACGTGTTGCATACTTCAATGAACTTGATTCCTATGCTGAAGTAAGAGGTCTTAATACTAAACAGATCATCGAGGGTGTAGGCCTTGATCCACGTATTGGTACTCACTACAACAATCCTTCGTTTGGTTATGGTGGTTACTGCTTGCCAAAGGATACAAAGCAGTTACTGGCTAATTACCAGGACGTGCCTCAAAACGTGATGTCTGCGATAGTAGATGCAAATAGAACGAGAAAAGACCATATCGCTGACATGATTATTAAAAGACAGCCTAAAATTGTAGGAATATACAGACTTACCATGAAGATGGATTCTGATAACTTTAGACAGTCTGCAATTCAAGGTGTTATGAAAAGAATAAAGGCTAAAGGTATCGAGGTAGTGGTATTTGAGCCTGCACTTCATGAAGATGAATTCTACCATTCACGAGTAATCAAAGACTTTGATGAATTCAAGAAAATCTCTGATGTTATCGTTGCTAATAGATTATCTGACGAGATTAAAGATGTAGTGGATAAGGTCTACACAAGAGATTTATTTAGTAGAGATTAATGTACAAGACTTGATCCCAACCATCCCCAACTCCCCAAGATCCTATTCCTCTACATAAGTAAATTTTGGGAATCTTATATGAGGCTTAGCTCTAATAAGGGTTATATACGAAGTGAGCTCAATCTGGTTGATAGGTAGTAATTCTGGTTGACATCCCAGATAAGTAGTGAGGGTAACACCAGGATGTGCTGTGATGGTAAACATCCCAGATAAGCAGTGATGGTAACTTTTCAGATTAGTAGTGATTCTGGTTGATATCCATAATCAGTTAGACACCATGATTAGTAGTGAAAAAGAACGGGCATTTTTAGTTGCAGAGATGTCCGTTTTTTCAGAAGATGAGTTTACAGAATATTTTGTTGATGGGTGAAATGAAAGGTAAGCGATCAATAATTGCATGGATTTAAAATAGTACTTCGCCATGAGACAATAGGTTAAAACAAAGTACTTTGATAGTCAGCAAAGCGACTTGGTGGACTATCAAAGTGTCGAAAGGATGAAAACCTATGACTATGCGAAGTGTCCAGCACGAAATGCATAAGACAAAGTGGCGCACTTTAATCAATGAGCACAAACGAAGCGGTTTGAGCGTCAAGTCTTGGTGTAATGATCAGGGTATTCGAGAAGCACAGTACTACTATTGGTTAAGAATCATTCGTGAGGAATCACTTGTCCAGGCGGGTACGCTGGCAATCACAAATCCAAATCGCTTTGTGGAACTTAAGCCAGAGATCACGGATCAATCCAATACCCACAGCCAGCTTTGCGCCAAAATCAAGTTATACAACGGTATGGAAATGGACATATACAACGGCGCTGACGAGCAGACGCTGAAGTCTTTAATTCGGCTGGTAGACAGCAAATGTTAATCCGCTTTCCTGAAGACATTCGTATCTATGTGGCCTGCGGCTATACGGACATGAGAAAACAGATTGATGGCCTTTCAGCCATAGTTCAAGCCAATTTCCAGCTGGACCCCTTTTCAAAATCACTCTTTTTGTTTTGTGGTCGAAAAAGAGACCGGATGAAGGTACTTTTGTGGGAAGGAGACGGCTTTCTCCTCCTGTACAAACGGCTGGAGAATGGCATCTACCAGTGGCCCAAAACCATGGAAGATGTCCGTGAGATCACCGCACAGCAATACCGTTGGCTTATGGAAGGCCTTACGATCGACCAGAAAAAAGTAATAAAAACAGTGGAAAATAAACAGATCATTTAATCCTCGAAAGCCAGAAATATCAAGGCTTTCGAGGATTATTTTATAGGTTTAAACCCCTGCCTATGATATAATATACATAGCATCACAATACTGAAAAAGGGGGGCTTGGTCATGACTGCAGCAACGAATGATACTGTACTTTTGAATATCATCAGACAGCAAAGCGAAACCATTGCCGCCCTTCAAAAAAGCTTGGATCAAATGAACGAAGAGTCTAAATTGCTAAGAGAGCAGATTGATTATCTGACAAAAAAGCTCTTCGGAAGAAAAAGTGAAAAAACGGATGTGATCTCTGGGCAGATCGTTCTGGAGGAAGTTGTCTTCGGTCAATTTAACGAGGCCGAAGAACACATGGATCCAGGTGAGGTAGAGATCTTAATCACAAAGAAGCCCTCGCGAAAAGGCTACTCCCGGGAAAAAGCTATGGCTGGCATTCCTGAGGAGGATCGTTTTTATAGATTGGCAGAGGAAGAATGCGTCTGTGAATTCGATGGGGATCATCTGCATTCCATAGGAAAAAAGTACATGCGAACAGAGATAGAGTATCAACCAGCGACAATGAAGCTGGTTCACTTATACCAGGAAAGTAGAGAGTGCAGGACATGCCGCAGTCAGGGACGGGACTACATCATAACGATCAAGGGACCAGCCCCGGTTTTGCCGCACTCCATGGCCTCTGCATCAAGTGTAGCCTGGACAATGTATCAAAAATATGTGAATCATGTGCCTTTATACCGCCAGGAGAAGGACTGGAAAAATCTCGGTTTGGAACTGAAGCGCAGTACGCTGTCCAACTGGATTATAAAAACCTCAGAGTCTTGGCTGGCACCAATGGTGGACCGACTTAGAGAGAAACTTCTTGAGCAAAACTACCTGCATGCTGACGAGACAACCCTTCAGGTGTTGAAGGAAGCGGGACGCACAGCTCAAAGCAAATCTTACATGTGGGTATTTGCCACTGGAGAGACCAGTCGGGCACCGATACGGATCTTCCGTTATAATGCCGGTCGAAATGGAAAGGTCGCTGCAGACTTTCTTGGAGACTACAAGGGGTACCTACATACAGATGGGTATTCTGGGTATGGCAAAGTGGAGGGAATCTCCCGGTGCGCCTGCTGGAGTCGTGTAAGGCGCTATTTTGTGGATGCGCTGCCGAAAGACAGCAAAAATCCGGAATCCACATTGCCTAAGATTGGGATTGCCTATTGCAATAAGCTTTTCGATATAGAGAGCGACCTCAAAGCGCTAAGTCCTGAAGACAGAAAAACTAAACGCCTTGAACTGGAATTGCCGGTTCTGGAGGCCTTTTGGTCGTGGGTTGAAGACACATTGCCGAAAGTACTCTCGAAATCCAAGATTGGCAAGGCACTTCAATATGCCCTC
>NZ_FMWL01000005.1 GCF_900103005.1 Acidaminobacter hydrogenoformans DSM 2784
GTTGACGAGATCAACGGCTGGCTTTCTGCCTTTTTGAGGCTTGGTGCTTGATATTGTGCTTAAATCCATCCTTTCGATAATTTTGCACGCCAGTCTGACCTTGCTATCTTCTGGTATTAATGTGCCCACACTAAAATTCATAGGCAGTTGCCAAAAGTGGACTTTCGGGGTATTATGATTTAGGGTTATTTGGTTCTGCATAAATCAATTATACCCTATCGGGACTGGCTCTTGGAGCCGGTCCTGATTAATTTTTTTGAACTAAAAAAGACAGATGGTCATCAAAAATTGATTTCCATCTGTCCCTTCTATTGGGGACTATTATGCAACAGCCCCAGGCTATTAACGAAGGATGTAGTGGAGCGGATAATTGTACGTTGTGGGGATGAAAAAGTTATGAAAGTATAAAAACGACGAAAGTTGAATAATTCGTAGAGCGTAACGGAATCCGAGGGATTGTAACTCTGACAAGAGAGCAGGCAGAAATGCATGCGCGCCTTGCTTTTTTATGCCCTTTGGGCATAAAAAACACCAGGCTGGAGGCCTGGTGGGGTCACTCACGAAGGATAGCGCGTAGTGGTATCCGAGGGATTGTAGGTCTTACGAGAGAGTTGGTAGAAAAGGGGTGGACCCTGCCTTTTTCTGTCCGTAGGACAGAAAAACCCACCAAGTTATACTTGGTGGGAGGCTATTCACGAAGGAATCATAGGGGACGGTTCCTTTTGTGCTCCAAGAAGGATTGCGCTGAGTGGAATTTTCTGGAGTTCAGGTTTTAAAGGGATGAAAGATTCATAACAATTGAGGAAGAAAAAGAGTATAAGCCCTGCAGTATCCGAAGTATTTTAACCCCTACGAGAAATGTATTTACAAATATACTTAAGTCGTCTACAATATAAGTATAATTGTAAAGTGAGATGATGATCATGAATTACGTTGAAAAGCTTGAAGAACTCATAAAAAAACAACATGGGACAGTTTTGAGCGCTGACCTCGATTCATATGAAATTCCAAGGGTCTATCTACAAATGATGGTTGCTGAAGGAAAACTTGAGAGAGTTGACCGGGGTGTTTATGTGTCACTTGATTCGATTGAGGATGAAATGTACTCTATGCAGACGAAGTATCCTAAATTGATTTATTCACATGAAACAGCTCTGTATATGCATGGCCTTTCGGATAGGACACCCTTTGAGTATTCAGCTACTGTGCCAAGCGGTTATAAAGTGGTTCGAAATGTCGCAGATCGATTTAAAATCTACTACATCAAAAAGGAGTTGCATGAACTTGGCGTAGTTACAGTAAAAAGTACTCATGGTAATCCGATTAGAGCTTATGACATTGAAAGAACGATCTGTGACCTGATCAGAAGCAGAAATCGCATCGATGTACAGATTATCAATGATGCACTAAAACGATTCGTTAAGTTAAAGTCGGCAGATTTCACGATTCTTATGGATTATGCCAAGAAGTTCAAAGTAGATGCTATACTCAAAAACTATATTGAGGTGTTGCTATGACTGGAAATGCCATGCGCTTGAAAGCAAAAATTAGAAATCTTGCCAGGAAGAAAGATATGTCAGCACAGGTTGTACTCCAAAATTTCATGTTCGAACGGTTTCTGGAGAGGCTTTCCAAATCTGAATACAGGGAAAAATTCATACTAAAAGGTGGAATTCTAATCGCTGCACTCGTAGGCATTGCTAATAGAGCCACAATGGACATGGATGCCACGATCAAAAATTATCCGATAAATGTTGAATCGCTGACAAAAGCCATCAAAGAAATCTGCAGTATTACAATTGATGATGAGGTTGAGTTCACTTTTTCTGGAATTGAAGCAATTAGAGAAGATGATGTCTATGGTGGTTTCGGGTAAGTGTTATCTCTAATTATGATACGATCAAGACCCCCATGCAGATTGATATTACAACGGGTGATGCCATTACGCCGAAGGAAGTCCTGTATCTGTATAAAAAGATTTTCGAAGAAGGAAGTTTCGGAGTTTGGGCTTATAATGTTGAGACTGTATTGGCAGAAAAAGTGGAAACCATTTTGAGGAGAGGAGAGCTGAATACAAGACCCAGGGATTTTTATGATGTTTATATCTTGACTAAAACCCAGAGCATTGATCATTCGATATTCTTGGATGCGCTGAAATCAACGGCTGCGCATAGGGGCACGACTCATATTTTTATAAATATCAGCAATCGACTGGCAGAAATCAGTGAAAGTGAAGCGCTAATATCCCGTTGGTCGAAGTACACAAGAGATTATAGGTATGCTGAGGCGATCACTTTCGAAGATATCATGGATTCTATGACGACATTGGTGTCCACTGTCTAATTTGAGGGCTTGATTTATAAAAATACGTAATGCTTGAGTTGGCCACTCTGGCTTGAAGGGATGGCGACAATGCGCTTGCGCGTCTTTATTAAGATCTCCGGATCGGCAAATTACACATGGTAATTTTTGCGTTTTTCTGTCCAAAGAGCTTGGCACAGTTTGGGCTGGAACTGTGGGGATCGCTTCGTATATTACGTATCATTGGATACGAAGACCCGAGAGTCCTGTAACTACGGTCATGGGTGGTTCAATAAAAATACTATAATGACCAGCAACATTCTAGACGGGAGTAGATGATTATGAAGCTGCATGTCAAGTTTTTTGTATTATTCGAGGAATCAGGCATCCATTATAAAACCCTTTGGAACCGCCTGATGGAGGACAACCTCAACCTTGAAATAATCCAGGTCAGTCAGAATTCCAAAATTGAGCCTTTCAACTGCGACATTGTCCTTTATACGATCCCTTTTATAGAACCTATCGTCCGGGAAAAATGTCTCAACCCAAACGCAATGTTCTTCAACATTGGCTTGCCCTTTGATCCCGAAAAACTTGAAGTCCTCAAGAGTATCGAACGAGGTACAGATGTACTGCTGCTTGGTGAAGGCAAGGCCATTCTTTGGGACTCCAAGCTAACACTGAAGTCTCACGGAATCGACAACATAAATTTTATTCCTTACACTAGTCCAAACCTGCAAGTTGACCATGTAAAAACCGCCGTCTACATGGGCATCAAAACGGTGGACCTGCCTCAGATCGAACGATACATAGACATAGGCGGTCGCTTGATCCACCCCTATGTGATTCGTAAAATCGGCGAAGCCGCGAATCTTTCGAAGGAATACTTGGACAAGAAGCTTAAAGAGTACATCTCAAACGAGAGCAAAGTCATGGATTATACCACCTGCATATCGCTCTCGACCGCCAGCGAATTCACTGAAGAAAGGATTTCTATGCTGAATTTGTTTGACTTCCCGGCGGTCATCCTGGCTAATCAGGAAACTATTGCAGCGATCAACAACGCCTTCAGAAATGAATTTCATTTCAATTACGAGACCATCATTGGGAATAAGATCTATTCCAATGCCTTAATCTCAGAACTGCTCAGTGTTTGCGATCCGGCCACTGGCAACGGCATTTGGCATGCTGAGAGCGGAAAGAGCTACAATGTGCAGCGCAAATGTATCGAGACCATTGGCACTGACATTATACACCGTGAACTGGTCGAGATTGTACCGCTTCGTGGCGACAAGCCGAGCAACACGACCCGTTATGGATTTGACGACATCATTGGCAAAAGCCAGGCCATGAAGTCTGTTCTCAGTCAGGCCCGGAAACTTTCTGCTATTGACGTCACGGTTCTCATCGAAGGCGAATCTGGTACCGGCAAAGAGCTTCTGGCTCAGTCCATCCACTCCGAGTCTCCCAGGGCAGACAAACCCTTCATTGCAGTGAACTGTGGCTCCTTTTCCGAGAGCCTCCTGGAATCAGAACTCTTTGGTTACTCGGGCGGTTCCTTCACTGGCGCGAAAAAAGAAGGCAAAAAAGGCCTCCTGGAGGCTGCTCATGGCGGCACCATCTTTTTGGATGAAATTGCCGAAGCCACGCTGAAAACACAGGTACGGCTGCTGAGATTTCTCCAGGAAAAAGAAGTACAGCCCATTGGCTCCAACATTGTCAAACGGGTTGACGTCCGCGTCATCTGCGCCGCTAATACGGATATGGAAGCGGCCATGCGCTGCGGCACCATCCGAGAAGACCTGTTCTACCGGATCAGTCCCATTACCTTGACTGTCCCGCCGCTGCGTGCCCGCTGCGAAGATATTCTGCCCCTTCTCCGCAGTTATCTGGGAAACGACGTCATCCTTGACAGCGATCTCATCCGCTTCGTAAAAGGCTACGAGTGGCCAGGCAATGTCAGAGAGCTGAAAGGCCTGGCTGAATATCTGCACTATTTCGGGGGCCAAATTCTCAGCTACGTTCATTTGCCTGAACGTTACAAAAAAAAGTACAGCGACTTATTCTGTTCGAATTTGCAGCATACAGCTGATGAGGAACACATCGCTATAAAAACAGGCCTTTTACCGAAAGCCGCTTCACTCGAACAAGCGCTTCTGCAGCTTTTGTCGATCAAGAGTGCCGGACGCAGAGCGTTGGTCCGGTCGTTAAGGCAAAATGGCACACCAACAACGGAATATGAAGTAAAAATATTACTCGACCGTTTCAGGTCATTGGGATGGATCGAGCACAGCAGCAGTGGTAGAGCGGCAAAGCTGACTGAGTTGGGCCGACAGCAGATCACGCGGCCCATTTAAATCAAAAGCGGTATGATCTAAAGTTAAGATCATACCGCTTTTGATTTTATTTTTAACTTCTTCTGACGCTAAAATCTGAAAATTTCGAACGTTCGACGCTGTAACCCTTAATTCAAGCGAATTTGGGAACTCAATTCAGCACTTAATTGAGATTGGCACGCTTCTTGCTCTTTTACATAATCGGAATCATTTACAAACCATTTGAAGGAGGGATTTTTCATGAATAACGAAAACAGTAAACCCGACAAAATGAAAAGATTTAAAGCACCAGATGCACTTGTACTAATCGTCATTTTGATGGTAGTTGCGGCGATCATGTCTTATGTGTTGCCGGCGGGAGAGTACAACCGAGTTGAAAATGCAGCAACAGGAAGAATGGTCGTCGATCCGACATCCTATCACGCTGTAGAAAATTCACCGGTTTCCATTTGGGGAATACTCAAAGCCATACCGGAAGGCATGGGACAGGCGGCGACCGTTATTAATTTCCTGCTGATCATCGGCGGCGTATTCGGTATTTTGGAAGCTACTGGTGCCCTTATGTCTCTGATTGGGTTTACGGTAAAAAAGCTTTCCGGCAAGGAGCGTTTAATCATTCCTGCAGTCTTGATTGTTTGGGGACTCGGCGGTGCTCTAGTCGGCAACTTTGAGGAGTCCTTGGCATTTATTCCACTTCAAATTTCTCTAAGCCTTGCTTTGGGATTTGACTCTGTTACAGGCATGGCAATGGCGCTGCTGGGCGTTGCTTCCGGGTATATGGGTTCAATCATCAACCCATTTAATGTGGGCGTCGCGCAAGGTATTGCCGAGCTTCCGTTGTTTTCAGGCATTGCATTCCGTATTGTCGCTTTTTCCTGTCTTCTGGGCGCTGCGATAATCTACCTTTATTGGTATGCAGGAAGAATTCAAAAAAATCCAAAACTCAGTCCTGTCTATGAAGAGGATCAAACCAGTCCTTATAGACATGCAAATCTTATGGATCAGATAAATTTTACTCAAAAGCATAAGTTTGTATTATTTGTTTTTGTGCTTGGCATCGCTTATATGGTATATGGCGTGACACAAAAAGGGTATTACCTGACGGAAATCGCAGCAATTTTTGTCGCCATTGGCGTTTTAACGGGGATAGTTGGCGGATTAAAGCCAAATACTATCATTGATAATTTTGTCAAGGGGGCAGGTAACTTACTCTATGCATCCTTGGCAGTAGGATTTGCCCGAGGGATTGTCGTTGTGTTGACCGACGGAAAAATAATGGATGTAGTCATACATGGCGCAGCAACGCTCGTCGCAGGACTTCCTGTCAGTGTCAGTGCAATTGGGATGTTTTTAGTTCAGAGTGTAATAAACGTCGTTGTACCTTCGGGCAGTGGTCAAGCGGCTGTGACTATGCCGATCATGGCGCCAATAGCAGACGTTATTGGCATCACTAGACAAACGGCAGTTCTGGCATTTCAGCTTGGAGATGGTATTACCAACCTTGTAGCTCCAACTTTTGGTACGCTTATGGCAGCCCTGGCGTTATGTAGAATTTCATGGGGGAAATGGATCAAATGGCTTGCGCCATTACTCGTTGTATGGTACATCATTTGTGCAATTCTGCTGGTTGTTGCGGTTCAGATAGGATACGGGCCGTTCTAATATAATGTTATTAAATTATCGTATTGAAGTTAGTTACTTATGACACAAAATTTTCATTGGAGGCATCTCTTTGACGAGTTTAGACGACGCAATGAATATAAAAGAAGATATTATCCAGTGGCGCAGGGCACTGCACCGCATCCCCGAAACGGGTCTGATCCTGCCTAAGACAGCTGCTTATGTCAAAGCCCAGCTCGATGAAATGGGCATCCCCTACGAGACCTTCGAAGGTCATTCCGGCATCCTCGCCATGATTGGCGATCCGGCAAGAGGCAAGACTATTGCTCTCAGAGCGGATATGGACGCCCTGGAAATTCAAGAGGAAACCGGCGTGACCTTTGCTTCGGAAAATGACAAGATGCACGCTTGCGGCCACGACGCTCACACCGCTACCCTCCTTGGGGCTGCGAAGCTCCTCAAGAGACGCGACGCTGATCTGAAAGGATGCGTCAAACTCATCTTCCAGCCCGCCGAGGAAGGTCCCGGCGGCGCGGCGCCCATGGTTCGAGACGGCGTTCTGGAAAACCCAAAGGTCGACGCTATCTTTGCCATGCACGTCTATAACCTTGAGAATGCAAAGATTCCCGGTATGATAGGGCTGCGCCACGGTACCATGTTCGCTTCCGATGATCAACTCTACCTAAAAATCACCGGTAAAGGCGGTCACGGCTCTGCGCCCCATGAAACCGTAGACCCAATTGTTATCTCGGCTCAAGTTATTCTAGCCCTCCAAAATATCATCAGCCGGGAAGTCAAGCCATCCAGTCCTGCCGTGCTGACCATAGCCAGCCTGAACGCCGGCCGAGGTACCACGAATATTATATCGGACTCTGCTGAAATGCTTGGCACAATCCGTACACTGAGCTTCGAGACGCGGGCATTCGTCCTCCAGCGGATTGAGGAAATTGTGGCCGCTGTCACCAAAGGCTTCCGTGCAGATTATGAACTGAGGTTTTTTGATTCGTACCCACCTGTCATCAACGACCGAGATGTAACCAATATCTTCCTTGAGTCCGCCCGAAAAGTGATCTCTGAAGATGACATTATCATGCTTGGGGATTCCCTGATGGGCGGTGAGGACGCGGCATTTTTCTTCGAAAAGGTCCCAGGCACTTACTTCCTGCTCAACACCGTGATGCCAATAGACGGCATTGTCTATCCAATCCACAATTCCAAGTTCATGTTGGATGACTCGGTGCTTTACAAAGGCGCAGCTGTGCTGGTTCAGGCTGCGATGGACGCTATGTAGGTTGAATGATTAGAATTGAAGCGTTATGATCATTGGCTGAGAAAGTCTTTGTTACCGAAATATCGCCTTCGAGCTGATGAGGGCTTTTGAGAATCAGGCGAGAGCGTTTGGAAGCTGATTTGGTGGGATTCGAAGACCATCGGCAAAAGTTTTTTTGCTCTCTTAGGGATAAAGCTTTGCCGATGGTGATTTTTATCTAAAATTTAGATTAATCCAAAAGACTATCTTTTAGTTTCAATATAATAGATTTGTTGATACATTCACCTGTTTAGGGTAACCATAAGATGGAATATAGTTCTTGTATAAAGTATTTAACCAGAGGACTGAGATCGCCCAAATGAGGTGAAAAAGTGAAACAATGGTACGAAACACTTTTCGAAAATTATGGGAACCAGTACGACCACGAGCCCTTCACTCAGGGAACCAGTGGGGAGTGCGACTTCATTGAGGCGGAGCTGGGTTATGACAAGAGTCTTAAGCTCCTGGACATTGGCTGCGGCACGGGGCGGCATGCTATTGATCTGACCAGGCGGGGGTATTCGGTCACAGGGGTGGATCTGTCGGAGGCTCAGCTGAAGAAAGCCAGGGAAAAGGCTTTGGAAGAGGGACTTGAAGTGCGCTTTATAAAGGCGGACGCCCGGGAACTGCCCTTTGAGGAAGAATTCGATGCCGCCCTGATGCTGTGCGAGGGTGGCTTTCCGCTCATGGAGACGGACGAGATGAACTTCGAAATTCTCAGGAATGCCGCCAAGGCGTTGAAGCGGCCAGGTAAGCTGATCTTTACCACGTTGAATGGGCTTTTTCCGCTGTTTAATTCAATTGACCGCTTTCACGAAGAGGGTCGGGAACAAAGGGAAGAAAGCAGGCAAGACGATCAAGGCAATGAGATCGCGAGCTATAAAAGTGAACATTTCGATCTGATGACCTTCAGGGATCACAACGTCACGACGTTTACGGATGATGACGGCGTCGAGCATCAGCTGGTGTGCAGTGAACGGTATTATGTGCCATCAGAGATTACTTGGCTGCTGAAGAGTCTTGGTTTTAAAACTATTGAAATTTTTGGCGCCAAGCTGGGCGCGTTTTCGCGGGCGGACAAGCTGACGAAGGATGATTTTGAAATGCTGGTCATAGCAAGTATTTGACATCATTCCAAAGTTTTGATAGATTTTTAGTGGGAGGTGTTTTAAATGCCAAGCTTAAAAGGAACTAAGACAGCAGTGAACTTAATGGCTTCATTTGCGGGAGAGTCGCAGGCAAGGACCAGATATACATACTACGCGTCAGTGGCGAAAAAGGAAGGCTACGTCCAGATTTCAAACATTTTCACTGAAACGGCTGAAAACGAAAAGGAGCATGCTAAGCGTTTTTACAAATTCCTGAATGAGGAGCTTTGCGGGGAAACGATTGAAATCACGGAATCCTTCCCGGTTTCATTTTCGGACACAAAGACTAATCTGAAGTCAGCAGCGGAAGGCGAAAACGAGGAGCATACGAAGGTGTATCCGGAATTCGCAAGAATTGCTGAGGAAGAGGGCTTCAAGAGAATAGCGCTTGTTTTCACGGAGATTGCTGAAGTTGAGGAGCGCCATGAAAGAAGGTTCCGCAAGCTGCTTGAAAACATTGAGAAGGATCAGGTTTTCAAAAAGGATGAGGTCGTGGAGTGGAAGTGCAATAACTGCGGCTATGTCCATAAGGGGAAATCCGCGCCGGTGAAATGTCCGGCTTGTGACCATCCGCAGGGGCACTTTGAGGTCTTTAAGGAGACTTATTAGAGGGGTGCCAGCGCGTTTGAAGCTTGACGCTTGAAGTTATAATTGAAAATAGTATGTACGTGAATAAACATTACCCGTTGTCAGTCCGTTGACAGCGGGTAATTTTGTTTTGGGGTATGACGAAATGTGGCGGAGGGGAGGGGTTTGGGGGATGGGGGACCATCGGCAGAAAAAGCGCGGGGAAGTGAGTTTGCAAATGCTGTATATCAGGTATAAATAGGAAGACCGTTACAAAGCATGATAAGGCGCATAATTGAACGCAGAAGGGGTGTTGACATGGCAGTCTTGGAACTCAATATTGAAGACGAAACACTGTATGAAGCGGAGAGAATTCTTCAGTCGCTTGGATTGAGCAGTGAAATTGCGGTAAGTATTTTTTTAGGCGGTCCGTACCTTATTGGAAAGAGAAGCTGGCCGGCAGCTTTGGAGACAGGGTTGAGGCGTACTGCAGGAAGTATCCGGATTAGGACTAAGCGGGTGAAAGTGAGATTTAAGGTGTGAATGGGGGACCATCGGCAGAGCTCTGCAGCGTTTAAGAGCTGTAAGGTATGCCGATGGTCATTTGGTATGACAATGCTAAAATATTGAAGCTTGAGGTGACCAAATTGATCAAGAGCGTTGTAATTTCTGATGATGTGACCCAGAGCAGGCTGTCGCCGCTGGTGGGCGAGCTGGGGGCGATGATTGCCGAGGCTGCGCGGCTTGGATTTCAAGCGGTGCAGATCGCGGTGAACAACCCCGCGGAGTTGGACGGGAAGAGGCTGCGGGGCCTGCTTGAGGCCCATGGCATGAAGGTTTCTGGGATTGCCACGGGGAAGTCTTTTATTGTGGACGGGCTTTACATGGGCGCTGAGGATGAGAGGATCAGGCGTCAGGCGGTGGACAGGCTGCTGGGGCACATTGATCTGGCGGCCGAACTTGGCGGGGCCAATGTGATTATTGGGGCGATCCGGGGAAGTGCGGACCTGGTGGGCAGCCCTGCCCGGCACGAAGAGAATGTGACGAAAAGCCTTAAGGAGGTCCTGCCCTATGCCGAGGAAAAGGGCGTGGTGATCACAATTGAGGCGATCTGCCAAAAGGATTTGGCGGGGGCTGATAGTTTTTCCGACATCAAAGCGCTTGTGGCGTATATTAAAGCCTTCAATTCCAGGTGTTTGAGACTGCATCTCGATACCTACCATATGCTGCTTTCCGGTCAGGAGCCCTATAGGTCCATCATGGAAACTGAGGGGCTGCTTGAGCAGGTGGATTTATCAGATGCGGACCGGGGGTATCCGAGTGGGGCGCATTTTGACTTTGCGGGCTTGATGAAGGCTTTGAAGGCGATTGACTACCGGGGGATACTGACTTTTGAGTATGCGAACAGTTCCGAGGAGAATACGGCTGAGCTGGGGCTGAGGTATGTTGAGGGGTTGATGGGGTGAAGGGATGAGGGCGTTAAAAACGTGACGGATATCATGCGCGGTGCAGCCCGTCCCAGTCCCGCGTCATCTGGCCCTGTCCCGCACCACGAGTCCCTGTCCCGCACCACTCAAATAATTAAGTGGGTATACAGTACTCAATGAAAAAGACTATTGGCGCTCTTTTATGTGAAGAGATTGCCGATAGTCTTTATCATTCATTTGAGTGGAGATAGGCTGAAAAATGGGGGATGACTGGGTGTTCGTGCAACGAAAAGCTTATCGTTGTATTTTGCAACGATAATTGAAGGATCGTTGCATTGGGGCTTTCCAATGGTCATTTTCGTACGCCTCTTGACAGCCATGGTTTGACGCCATTTCATGATCATAGGTATACCAGATAATTTTATCGACTAAGAGGCTTGGTTTGTGGTATTAATCACATAAATATAAAGAACGCCCAATAACAATGCATGTAAGACCCTAAGGAGTGTATATTTATGATTACGGAAAGCATTCTGGACATTATTGGGAACACGCCTCTTTTGAATATGAGGAAATTGACTGGGTTAAAGATTTACGCGAAGGCAGAGTTTTTGAATCCTGGCGGCAGCATCAAGGACCGGGTCGCTAAATATATGATTGAGCAGGCGGAGTTCAAGGGGCTGCTTAAGCCGGGCATGACCATCATGGAACCAACCTCGGGAAACACTGGCATTGGCATTGCGCTTGTGGGGGTTCAGAAGGGTTACAGGGTCGTCATTGTCATGCCGGAAAACATGAGCGAAGAGCGCAAGCTTATGATCCAGGCTCTGGGAGCGGAGCTGGTGCTGACGAAAGCGGAGGACAGCATAGAAGGCGCTGTGAAAGAGGTTGAGAGGCTGGCGGCAGAAGCCTCCGGGATTTTTGTGCCTCAGCAGTTTAAGAATGAGGACAATCCGAGAATTCACAGCCTCGAAACCGGGCCGGAAATATGGCGTCAGCTTGAGGGTGATATTGACGTTTTTGTATCTGGGCTGGGCAGCGGCGGTTCGCTCCAGGGGATTGGGCAATTTTTGAAAAGCAAGAACCCCGGCATAAAAGTTGTGGCCGTTGAGCCAAAAGGCGCCTCGGCGCTTCTGGGACACAAGGCCAGCGCCCACCGCATACAGGGCATTGGGGACGGCTTTATCCCGGATGTACTGGATTCCAAACTGATTGATCATGTCATTGAAGTGGATGACGAGGCTGCGATTAAGATGATGAAAGCCATGATCCGTGGTCAAGGTGTTCTCGCGGGGATTTCTTCGGGCGCAAATCTTTGGGCTTCTGTGGAAATTGCACGCCAGCTGGGAGAAAAGAAAAGTATTGTCACACTGCTACCAGACCGGTTTGAAAGGTATTTCAGCGTTTGCCTTGAGGAATGATGTGTGGTCCGGCCCAGTCCCCCACCGCGCGTCCCTGTCCCCCACCAGAAATCCTCTTGTTTCCCGCTTTTCATTTTCTCTTCCCCATTAAAAATGATATAATCAATTTGTCCTATCTCGTACAAAAGAACGACTCGCCACTAATTTCAGGCTGGAGTGAATTAAAATATGAACATTGGACTTTTTACAGACTGCTATTATCCGCAGATCAACGGCGTTGTCACCTCGGTCATGGCCCTCCGGGAAGAGCTCACCCGGCGGGGGCACAACGTGACCATTGTCACTGTCCAGGTCCCCGGATACAAAAGCTCCTCAGAGGGCATCATTCGCATAAAGGCAATCCCCAAGGTCAAGCTCCTGGACTTCAGGATGGCCATGCCGCTGTTTTACCAGGATTACCAGCGCATCAAGGAACTGGACCTCGACGTGATCCACACCCATACGGAGTTTACCATAGGCCTTTTCGGCCAGTTCATGGCTAACCGTCTGAAAATCCCTATGCTCCACACCTACCACACCATGTATGAGGACTACACCAAGTACCTCCTGCGGATCCGCCGCGGCCAGGGGCTGGCCAAGCGCTTTATGCGCCACACCAGCAAACGTTACGTCAGACGCTATGACGCCGTCGTGGTGCCCTCCCTTAAGACCGAGAAGGCCCTGCGCAGCTACGGCATTAAAAACAACATTCACATTTTGCCAACGGGCATAGACCTCGAGAAATTTACCCGCTATGAGAAGGACGACCCAAGGCTGGACGCGCTGCGCCTGCGACTTGGGCTCGCGAAAACAACCAAGATCATTCTGTCCCTGGGACGCGTCTCAGAGGAAAAGAGTGTGGATACCATTGTCCTTCAAATGAAGGACCTCATTACACAGGTTAAAGACGCCAAGCTCGTAATTGTGGGCGACGGACCTTTCATGCCAACGCTCAAGCGCTTGTCTCATGACATGGGCCTTGAGGACTGCGTGCTGTTTGTGGGGCGCGTGCCTTGGGAAGAGGTGCCCCTATATTACAGCATCGCGGATGTGTTCGTCAGCGCCTCAAAGACGGAAACCCAAGGACTGACCATCCTTGAGGCCATGGCGAGCCAGGTACCGGTGATTGTCTACGAGGATGACAACGTGGCGGATATTGTGAGGGACGGCGAAACGGGCCGCGTGTTCAAGACGCCGGAGGCGCTGACCCATTGTCTCGAGAGCGTGCTGTCAAATCCTGATGAGGCTAAGCGTCTTGCGGTGCAAGGCTTCCATATGGCGGCGTCCCTGTCTCTTGAAAAGTTTGGAGAAATGGCCGAGAAGCTCTACGTGACCTTGCTGGAAAAGGAAGCTGAAAAAGCCGCTGAGAGGGATGCTGAAAAGTCGGCGTCGCGCTTTGGGAATTTTTTTGCTAACGGAACGAATCGATAATTTGGCTGGGCCCAGTCCCGCCCTGCATCTTCCAACAAAAAATAAAAAACTGCCTCCCGGAATAGGAGGCAGTTTTTTCCGTTCAAACAGTTTCAAAAACAGGTTGCCGATGGTCTTAAAGCGGACAATCCCGATCCAGTGGCGCATGAGTGTAGCTCAGCTTTCCTGACGAAAACTCGCCCACCGTCTGGCCATGGCCAATCAGCTTGTATTTGTATATCATCAGCCCGTCGAGCCCAACTGGACCCCTCGCGTGAATCTTGCTGGTGCTGATGCCCACCTCGGCGCCAAAGCCATAGCGGAAGCCGTCACTGAAGCGGGTGGAGCAGTTCCAGAACACATTGGCGGAATCCACCAGGGCCATAAAGGTCTTCGCTGCAGCTTCGTCCTCTGTCAGAATAGCATCCGTATGGCCGGAGCCGTACGTGTTGATATGCACAATGGCCTCCTCGAGGCTGGAGACGACCTTTATTGAAAGCTTGTAATCCACGTACTCTGTGCGCCAGTCTTTTTCAGTGGCTTCGCCAATCTGGAGGACCTCTCGAGTCTTGGCGCAGCCAACAAGCTCAACATTCTTGGCTTCCAGAGCCGCTTTAATCTCCGGCAGCTGCTGCGCCGCCACGCTCTCGTGAACCAGCAGCGTCTCCATGGTATTACAGGCGGCGACGTACTGAGTTTTCGCGTCCACAAGGATTGGCAGGGCTTTGGCAGCGTCCGCGTCCTCGTGGAGATAAATGTGGCAGACCCCGTCTGCGTGGCCCAGGACCGGAATGCTGGAGTTGTCCATGATATATTTGACAAAGTCGTTGGAGCCCCGTGGGATCAACAGGTCAATGTCGTCGCTGAGCTTGAGCATTTCATTGACGTCCGCCCGGGTTTCAATAAGCTGGATCCAGCCGTCCGGAATGCCGGCCGCCACGGTAGCCTCAGAAATGATCTCCGCCAGGATTCTATTCGTGCTGGCGGCTTCGGAACCGCCCTTGAGCAGCACGCAGTTGCCGCTTTTGAGGCAGAGGCTCGAAATTTGAACCAGGGCGTCCGGCCGGGATTCAAAAATAACCCCTATAACCCCAATAGGGCAGGTGACCCTGTACAGGTCGAGGCCATTATCTAACTGGGTCGCGAGCCTGGTCTGCCCAACCGGCTCCGGCAGCTTGATGAGGCTGCGGATCCCTTCTATGACTTCCGAAAGCTTCTCATCTTCAAAGCGCAGGCGCTTCAGCAGCGGCGCATCCAGCTTTTCAGCCTCGCTGCGGGCGCAGTCTTCACGGTTGGCCGCAATGATCTCCGCTTTTCGCGCTTCGAACTTTAAGGCAATAGCCTCCAGGGCCTTGTTTTTTGTTTCGGCGTCCAGTGCCGCCAGCTGGATAGAGGCGGTTTTTGAAGCCTTGGCACGGTTTTGAATGGTCATGTCCGGATCTCCTTTACTATGATAGAGTTTTTATATGCCGATGGTTGTCCAATATAATTCCTCACAGATAAATTCCATTTTGGGTCGTTAGCATTAGTTAGTACCTCATTTTATCACATCGAATATGGGAATGAAAGTCAGAAGGCTGAGCGAGAGAAATACAGGATCATTGAAAAGTGTGACCGGACGGTTAATATATACAACAAAAACGAGAACGTTGTGCGATAATGTAGAATTTTTTCGGAAAATCTATTTACAGGCATGCTTCTTTGTGTTAATATTCAGAAAACAGCACATTGATGAGGATGTGGCAGCAAATGGATAACGGAAAAAGGGTACAGGCAATAGATCGTGCGGTTATGATTCTCAAACTTTTTTCTGAGAATACACGTGAACTCAAATTAACCGAGATTTCGGAGCACCTTGATTTACATAAGAGTACAACGTTTGGTATTTTAAATACACTTAAATATCATGGTCTGATCCGGCAGAATGAAGAAAACCAAAAGTATTGTTTAGGCACTTATCTTCTTGAACTTGGGAATTTGGTGCTCAATTCAATGGACATTCACCAGATTGCATCACCGGTGCTAAGTGAACTTCGAAATGCTATCGAAGAGACGGTTCACCTTGGTATGCTGGATGGCCTGGAAGTCATCTATATAGACAAACAGGAATCTTACCAATCCATGAGAATTTTTACGACGATTGGGACTCGAAATCCGGCATACTGTACAGGTGTGGGAAAAGCAATGCTGGCTTACCAAGATCCGGAGATCATCACTCATAAATTACCGGATGAACTCAGGGCATATACAAACTATACTATAACCTCTAAAGAGCTCTTGATGCAGAATCTTGAAGAAATTAAAGCTAAAGGGTATGCTATGGATTTCGAGGAGCGCATTGAAGGTTTAACCTGTGTGGCAGCTCCAATATTTGACTATATGGGTCAAGTCAAATACGCGATCAGTGTTTCTGGACCTACCATTCGAATGACGGAAGAAAAGATTGAAAATACAATTGGAATTCTCAGAAGAGCTGCAGATGAAATATCAAAAAAACTTGGGTATAGAGGTTGAATAAAAAGAATTGAATAACTTGGAGGAGCCATGAAAGGATAATAAAGAAAGTGTATTATCCATCCAATCAATTATTAGGGTAGAAATACCCTTTTAATAAACTCAATCGAGAGAACGCTGTGCGACATTGTCGTACAAACGAGATTGAGGGCCTTATATTAGTCGCAAGGGGATTCAAAAAAAGATTAAGGAGTGTGTCAAATGAACAAACGTATGATGTTGGCTGTTAGTGTATTACTTATCCTGTCAATGCTGTTAACTGCTTGCGGAGGAAATGCCGCGCCAGCTGCCAGCGCCCCTGCCGCAAATGAACCTGCATCCAGTGAACCTGCTTCAACGGAAGCCAAAGTTTTAAAATTAGGACATATCGCTGCGCCAGAAACCGCTTATGACAACTTCGCAAAAGAGTTCGCCCGCTTGGTCGAAGAACGTTCAGAAGGCAGATATACCATTGACGTCTATCCTGCCGGGCAGCTTGGGGTTGACAGAGAATTGATGGAGTCGCTCCAGATTGGCAACGTTGATTTTACAGTCATCACCGCTTCAGACATCAATCAATTTGTCCCTGAAATGGCAGTCCAAGATCTGCCTTACCTTTTCAGAGACTGGGATCATGTTGAAAAGTTTCTCGACTCAGAGGCTGCGCAGGAGCTATTTGGGTTGACAGATTCTGTCGGTATGACAACTTTGTCCTTTATGCCGCGGGGCTTCAGACACGTAACGAGCAATATTGCTCCAATCATGACACCGGATGACCTTAAAGGTCTTAAAATCAGGGTCGCAGAAAGTGAAACCTACATTGATACATTTAAAGCGCTCGGTGCAAATGCACAGGCGATGGCATGGAGTGAGGTCTTTACAGCGCTTCAGCAGAAAACGATTGACGCTCATGAAAACACGGTTGTCACAACACGCGATTACAAAATTGACGAAGTTCAGAAATACATGTCTGAGACAGGACACTTCTTTGCCTTCGCAGCGCTTCAGATGAACAGCAATCTTCTGAACGGTATGAGCGCTGAAGATCAGGAGCTCTTCCGTCAAGCAGGTTTGGAAGCTGCAAAGACATTAGGTCTCGAGCAAAAGGAGAACGAAGCCTCGGCTAAAGCGGAGCTTGAATCCAAAGGTATGGTCTTCAATGCTGTTGAAGATAAAGCCGCATTTGAAGCGCTTATGACCCCGGTTTATGACAAATTCCTCAAAGATCATTCCGGTGAGTACCTTGAAGCCATAAAAGCTATTCAATAAAAAAACCTTAAACACAATAGGTGGAGGGGATTCCATTTCCCGAATCACCTCCACTTATTCCTTTTTAAGCAAACCAACACAAGGGAGATGATAACTTGAAAACACTGAATCAGATCAGCGAGTTCCTCAATAAGGTCTGTGGTTGGTTTTTGATTTTCGCCTTTGCTTTAATGACTGTGACTTATTTTGGGCAGATTGTCTTGAGATATGTATTTCAAACTGGTCTGAGATGGACAGAAGAATTGACGAGATATACCAATATTGCACTGGTCATGGTTGGCTCAGCGGTAATGGCCGGGAAAGGCGCTCATATTAATGTCAGCGCCCTTGAAATGGCAGTTTCATTTAAAGCAAGAAAGTGGCTGGTAATTTTTCAACAACTTCTCACGGCTGCGTTTTTCGGATTTGCGATCTTTATTGCTGTGGATATGATGAACTTGGCAGGTACCCAAGTTTCTACCAATATGAGAATACCGATGAAAATCGTTTATGGAATTTTTCCGGTTGCATTTTCAATACTTGTTTTTCAAACCTTTGTATTTATCATGAATCAGATCTTTGGCAAGGAGGTCGAATAAATGGGTGGGCTATTATTTGGAACAGCACTGCTTCTGCTCGTTGTCGGCGCGCCTATAGTAACAGCACTTGGTCTTTCCTCATTAGTTTTCATTTATGCAAATGATATCCAGCATGTTGTTGTCATACAAAAATTATTTGCTGGAATCGATTCAGCTGCGCTCCTCGCCGTCCCTTTCTTTATCCTTGCAGGAGATCTCATGAACCAAGGGGGCATCGCAAAGAGGATTGTCAATATGGCTGCAGTGGCCGTTGGGAATATTCACGGTGGTCTCGGGGTCGTAGCTATTATCTCATGTATGTTCTTTGCTGCAATTTCCGGCAGCGGCATTGCTACAGCTGCAGCAATTGGCGGCGTCATGATGGCTGGTATGCTCAGAGCGGGCTACAGCAGATCCTTCAGCGCAACTATTGTCGCCGCTGCCAGTCCTATAGGGATTATCATTCCGCCGAGCATTGCGTTTATTATTTACGCTGTTTTGTCTAAAGTCGCAGTGTCGGATCTTTATAAAGTCGGCTTCCCTGCAGGCTTCATTGTAGGTATAGCCCTTATAGTGCCTACAATCTTAATTGCAAAAAAACGCGGCTATAAAGATACTGCTGATCAAATTGCTTCTGGTGATCTCGAAGTAATAGGCTTAGCACCTGAAGAACAACGCAAAAAACTTAAAGGGCTGCATTATTTTCTGGATTCTTTATGGGCACTTGGTACCCCGGTCATCATAGTTGGCGGTGTCTTTGCCGGAATTTTTACACCGACCGAATCTGCCGTAGTTGCAGTCATCTACTCCATTATCATTGGGATATTTGTCTATAAAGAGATGACGTGGAAAGACATCCCGAGGATTTTTCTTTCATCGGCAATTTCTACTGCCGGTATTATGGTAATCATGGCAGCCGCCGCATTATTTGCATGGGTCATGGTTTATGTAAAAATCCCACAGACAATTCTGGACAGTGTCTTAGCACTGACCACCAGCAAATATTTGATTCTGTTAATCATCAATGTCATTGTTTTGATAGCGGGCATGTTTATGGAGTCTGGCTCTATTCAGTACATTTTAGTACCAATCGCTTTGCCAATTGCCTTAACATTGGGTATCGATCCGGTTCACTTCGGCATTATGCTGACGACGAACCTGGCAATTGGGATGCTGACGCCACCTTTCGGCATTACATTATTTACATCAGCCCGAGTTTTTGGTGCGAGTATACAAGATGTAACGCGAGAAACATTGCCATTCCTGGCGGCCTTACTGGTGGCACTGGCAATAATTACATTCATTCCGCAATCTGTTATGTGGATTCTTTAAAGAGATAATTAAAGGAAAAGGATTAGCTAAATAAACTTGAAAAGTCAATAGGAGGGTGTTTTATGTCATCAGCTAAACCGGAAATTGCAAATCAAGTTAAAACAGGTGCGTTCCAAACAAATTACCACGACCAAGGTCAAGGCTTTCCTGTAATGCTGCTTCATGGTTCAGGCCCGGGGGTCACAGCATGGGCAAACTGGCGCCTTGTTATACCAGAATTAGCAAAAAACCGACGCGTTATTGCGCCGGACTTAGTAGGCTTTGGTTACACTGAAAGACCAGAACACGCTGAGTACAACATGACAAACTGGACAAAGCAAGTGATTGAATTGATGGATGCACTTAATCTTGAACAAGTGGATCTCGTGGGCAATTCTTTTGGAGGCGGTCTGGCAATAAAGCTGGCCATTGAATATCCAGAGAGAATTCGAAGGATTGTTTTGATGGGGAGCATGGGCATTAGCTTCCCTATCACGCAAGGACTGGATGATGTATGGGGATATAAACCTTCTTTTGAAAATATGAGAAAAATGATCAATCTGTTTGCTTATAACAAAGATATTGTCACAGACAACCTGATTAATCTCAGATACGAAGCCAGCATTGAACCGGGATTCCAGGAAGCCTTTTCTGTTATGTTCCCTGAACCAAGACAAAATGGGGTTGAATCCATGGCTTCAGAGGAAGAAAAGATTAAGAAAATTGCTCATCCGGCTCTAATTGTGCATGGACGTGAAGATGAAGTTATTCCACTGGAAAATGCATATCGTCTGATGACTATGATTGATGACGCTCAGCTGCATGTATTCGGTCACTGTGGTCACTGGACACAAATTGAGCAGACGGCGCGTTTCTGCAAATTGGTCGAAGATTTCCTCGCTGAATAGCAAAATTTGGAGGTTGAAGTTTATGGCAGTTGAGAATGGAACATTCGAGAAAATAGCCTCGGAGCTACTCACTTCAGAAAGAACCTGCAAGCCTATTCAAGCTTTGTCAGCGCGGTATCCGGAATTGACCATTGAGGATGCTTATCAGATTCAGAAAATCAACATCGATGAAAAGCTTGCGAGTGGCGACGTAATCACAGGGAAAAAAATTGGCCTGACTTCATTGGTAATGCAAAAGATGCTAGGCGTCAATCAGCCGGACTTTGGTTACCTTCTTAAAAGTATGGAAGTTAAAAATGGCGCAACAGACCGAAAAACGATGCTGCAGCCTAAAGCAGAAGGTGAAATTGCCTTTATTTTAAAAGAGGATTTGATGGGCCCTAATCTTACACCGCAAGACGTTATAAACGCGACAGATTATGTGGTTGCCGCCATTGAAATCGTGGATAGCCGCGTCGAGAATTGGAAAATTAATATAATAGACACAGTTTCTGATAATGCGTCGTCTGGCCGTTATATACTCAGCGATATTAAAGTGGATCCTAAAACGGTTGATCTTAAAAGCCTAAAGATGGAGTTTTGGAAGAATGGTGAAAAGATTAATGAAGGCAAGGGTGAAGACGCTTTGGGTGATCCAGCCTATGCGATCGCGTGGCTGGGCAACACGCTCGGGTCGTTTGGTGTGCCTTTAAGAAAAGGTGAAGTTATATTTTCAGGCGCATTATCCGCGGCGCTGAATGCGGAATCTGGTGATGTGTTTACAGCAAAATTTGAATCTCTGGGTGATATTGAGCTAAAGTTTGAATGACAGAAAAGCGGGGTGTATTATGGACAAAATCAAAGTTGGTGTAATTGGGCCTGGGAATATTGGCCTGGACTTGCTGTATAAAATAAACCGCAGTCCGTACCTTGAAACTGCGTTGATTGTCAATATACGTGAATCCAAAGGTTTGGATCATGCCAGAAAATTAGGTGTAAAAGCATCCAGTAATGGTATAGCAGATATTCTCAAAGAAGAAGAAATTCAAATCGTGTTTGATTGTACAAGTGCAACCGCTCATTTGGAGCATGCGCCTTTGCTGAAAGAAGCAGGTAAATTCGCGATAGATCTTACGCCAGCTGCCATTGGACCGTTTTGTGTACCAGCGGTAAACTTAACAGAAGAATTTTTGGAGCTGGATAACGTGAACACCGTCACATGCGCGGGCCAGGCAGTAACACCTATTGTGGCGGCAATCAACGAAGTCGCGGATGTCTATTATGCTGAAATTGTTTCTTCTGTCAGTAGTAAAAGTATTGGACCAGGTACAAGAAAAAATATTGACGAGTTTACTGTGACGACAAAAGAGGCTTTGGAAAAAGTTGGCGGTGCGGATGAAGGTAAGGTCATCATCATTGTTAATCCTGCCGAACCACCCATTTATATGAGAAATACAATTTTTACAAAAGTAAAGAATCCAGATCTCGATGTCATTACAGCAGCTGTTCATAAAATGGTTGAAAAAATCCGTACTTACGTACCAGGCTATGAAATTATTTTAGGTCCAATTATCCAGGATGATACGGTTACGACAATGATGCAGGTAGCGGGTTTGGGAGATTACTTGCCTGTTTACTCAGGTAATCTGGATATCATCAACAGCGCAGCGATCAATATTGCTGAAGCTTATGCAAAAAAGCTGATGGGAGGTGAGGTCAGTGTCTAAAATCTTTCTGACAGATACAACATTAAGAGATGGCAGTCACACTGTATCCCATCAATTTACACTTGAAGATGCCGCACAGATTGCAGGAGGCCTTGAAGCCGCGGGGATTGACATCATTGAAATTGGACACGGTGATGGTTTGATAGGCTCCACAATCAACTATGGTTTTGGAAGACATGATGATTTTTCGTTGATTAGCGCAGCGGCTTCGCAGCTGACAAAATCAAAGCTTGCAGTTCTGCTGCTCCCGGGGATCGGGACGGTTGAAGCGCTGAAAATGGCTCAAAAAGCGGGCGCAAAAGCGGTTCGTATCGCAACGCATGTGACTGAAGCTGACATGGGAGAAGAGCATGTCAAAGCTGCCAAGGATATGGGATTATTTGTCGTAGGCTTTTTAATGATGGCACATATGACAGATGCTGAACGATTGACAGAAGAAGCTTTGAAATTTGAGTCTTATGGGGCGGATGTTGTCTATGCGACGGATTCTGGTGGCGCCATGCTCCCAGAAGATGTATTTGAAAAGATCAGTTCGCTAAAGAAAAATTTAAAAATTCCGGTAGGCCACCACGCGCATAACAATTTGGGGCTGGCGGTTTCGAACAGCTTGACAGCTATTGAAGCAGGCGCAACTTATATTGATGGTTGTTTGTCGGGCTTAGGTGCGGGTGCTGGGAATACGCCAACGGAAAGCTTGATCGCGGTTTTGAATAAGATGGGCTATGAGCATAATGGAGACTTATACAAAGCGATCGATGCAAGCGAGAAGATTTTGATTCCTTCCTTAAATAACAAAGGACTGAAAGTTAACAGTCAATTAGATGCTATGATTTTAGGCTATGCAGGTGTTTATTCAAGCTTCCTGCTCCATGCGAGACGCGCAGGTCAGCGCTTTGGCGTCGATGTCAGGGATATCCTGATGGAGGCGGGCAGACGAAAAGCAGTGGGTGGCCAAGAGGACTGGCTGATTGAAATTGCTGTAGAGCTGGCGAATCAAAAATCGAAGTAAGCGTAAGTTAATTAATGAATGATTCCAATCCCCCAATGGATAGATTTAATATTTTCTCCCTGGTTCAGGTGCTTTGAACTGGGGAATTTTTTTGCGAATTAGTTATCACGGCAGATAGAATAATATGCTTCACCTGATGCACAGTACGGAGTATTCATCAATTCAGGAGTATGTGTTTATGCTCAGTAACTTGAGGTGAGAGTGAAAATAGGAGATCATCGGCAAAATTCCTTGAACTTTAATTGAAGCGAGAGTACATGCCTATGGTCTCTTGTCATCAACATTAAGCACTATTTTGTATTTGCAATAGCCAGTTGATTTCAAAAGGCATACCATTTCACCTTGCTACAAAAAACCTTCTAATTTTTGTAGTATTCTACTATCAAACAATGCATTTGTTCATTTTTATACGCCGATTGAAGAATAAATATGACAAAATCAAAGTGAAAGAATTAAGAGTAATGGAGGGAGCAGTATGAGTGATTATTTACAAGTAGCAAATGATCCGATGCTTTGGTTAATGGCACTACCCGTAGTATCACTTGTTGGAATCCAGGCAGCACTATTTTCAAAAAAGGCTTATAACTCAATACAATACGCAGATATGACTGCGAAAGAAGCAAGAAAGGCATTGAAAGTCGGGGCCATCTCCGCCATTGGACCAGCGGTGGCAGTATTTATAGTCATGCTGGGGATGATGGCTGTCGTTGGAGCGCCTATTACTTGGATGAGACTTGCGATTATTGGATCTGCTCCGACTGAGTTGACGGCAGCAACCATGGGTGCCCAGGCGATGGGCGTTGAATTCGGATCGCCGGATTATGGGGTTATGGAATATTCTGCATCTGTTTGGACCATGACACTAAATGGTATTGGCTGGCTCTTATTCTGTGGTCTTTTTACACACAAACTGGAGGGTATCAGGGATAAGGTTGCAAAAGGTGACGCCAGACTTACCGTCGAGATTGGTGGCGCTGCAATGCTTGGCGCATTCGCATACCTGGTTGGAGGACATCTTGTTGCGGGTGGCGGAAGGTTGATTGCTGCAATAGCTTCAGGGGCTGCAATGATCGCTTTGGTTTATCTATCAAAAAGAATGCCGAAGCTCCTTGAGTATAACCTTGGAATTGCAATGGTTGTGGGAATGATCGCGGGTGTAATGTTTAAATAAAATGTTTAAGGAGGCAATCCTATGGAAAACGCGGTTAATAATCCGAGCAAAAATAAATCACCAGACTATGAAAGAAGTTTCAGTAGACCGATCATAAAAACAGGAAGATGGACCTTGTTGATTGCAGTGCCACTGTCATTTTTACCAGCTATTTATTTGTATTTTAAATATGGTGCCATTCCACCTCTTGGCAATATTTTGACGGGATGGTTTTTGATCGCATCCATCTACGGATCTTACTATGTTATTGAACCAGTCTCGTTTTTCCCGGTGCTTGGCGTATCAGGTACATATATGTCCTTCTTGGCAGGTAATATTGGTAATATGCGACTTCCTTGCGCGGCAGTTGCCCAAGAGGCATTAAAGGTTGAGCCAGGCAGCCATAAGGCAGAATTGGTCGCAACGTTGGGCATAGCAGGTTCCATCATAACCAACTTAATCGTTGTCACCATTGCTGCTGTGGCGGGCAATCAATTGTTTTCTTACTTTCCGCCAGCTGTCGTCGATGCGTTTGCATTCGTACTTCCGGGGATCTTTGGATCCATGTTTGCAATGTTTGCCCTAAAGCATCCAAGATATGGCGCATTCGCACTCTCACTTGTGCTGATCATGCTTGGCATCATCAAGGTATTACCTGTCTATGTCGTAATCCCAGTTTCTGTATTTTCAACAATAGCATTTGCGGTTACTGGATATAAGATGAAGAATAAAAAAGCATAATGATGGAGGCACAAAGATGGTTGATAAAAAGGTACATGATTACATTAATAAGGATGAGGCAATAAAACTCCTTCAAGATATGATCAAATTTAAGACTGTGAATGCACCAGGTGATGAATTGCCGTTGGCAGAATTTATTAAGGCAAAGCTGATAGAGATGGGTGTCGAGGAAAGTTATGTAGACGCCTTTGGTGATAACAGAGGCAATGTTGTCGGTAGGATCAAGGGCACCGGAGAGAAAGCAGCTTTGTTCTTCAACGGTCATTTAGATACCGTACCGCCTGGAGATATAATTTGGGAACATGATCCTTATAGTGGCGTATTGATGGACAATAAGATTTATGGCAGAGGATCGGCGGACATGAAGGGTGGATTAGCCGCTATGCTTGTGGCCATGAAGGCTGTAAAAGATGCCGGTTGGAAGTTAAAAGGGGACCTGATTTATACGGCGACCGCTGGTGAAGAAACAGACAGTATAGGCGCGGTTAAATACACAGATGAAGGTGGCCTTGACGGTGTAGGGGCAATTATCATTGGTGAGCCAAGCTCTAACGGTGTAAATGTCGCTGAAAAAGGGGCCTTTTGGGTAGAAATCACGACTTACGGCAAGACAGCCCATGGCGCATTTCCACATAAGGGCATTAATGCGGTTGTGCATATGAATGCGCTGGTAAGCGAGCTGGTGAGTTACAAATTCAAATATGAGGAAAACCCAATTGTGGGACATCCAACGCTCAATATTTCTACCATTAATGGTGGGGTTAAGACCAACGTCGTTCCTGACAAGTGCTCCGTTACCATTGATATGAGAACTGTGCCAGGTCAAGTGCATTCAGAAATCGTGAAAGATTTTGAGGACATCATTGAGAAGCTGTCTTATGAAATCAAGGATTTCAGGGCTGAAGTCAAAGTGTTAAATGACAGGCCTGCCGTTGAAACGAAAGCTGCCAATCCTTTCGTCAAGCTCGCAGTAAAAACGATTAAGGAAGAGTTTGGAAAAGAGGTTGAAGCAAAAGGCGTTAACTTCTACACTGACGCATCTGTCTTCTTGCCGGGAAGAGACCTGCCGTGTATCTTCTATGGACCTGGTGACGCGGATATGGCGCATCAGCCGAATGAATTTGTTCCTGTGGATGGTTATATGGAGTGTATTCATTTCTATATCGCAATGATCCAAAACTATTTGGTTAAATAAGGTGGTTATCAAGTGAATATTCAGGAGTTGGCGAAAGCCTTGCAAGAAGATGTTGTGAAATGGAGGAGAGACCTTCACAGGATCCCTGAGGTAGGGATGGATTTGCCTGAAACCTCTAAGTATATCGCAGAAAGACTGGAAGAAATGAGGATTCCCTATAAGAAAAATGTAGGTGGCTCAGGCATAGTTGGGTTGATTGAAGGTTCGCAGAATGGGAGGACCATTGCCTTAAGAGCGGACATGGATGCTCTGCCGATTGTCGAGGAAACCAGACTTTCATTTGCATCAATCAATGGAAATATGCACGCGTGTGGCCATGATGCACATGCTGCGATCCTATTGGGTGCTGCTAAGGTATTGAATGACAACAAGGAAAGCTTAAAGGGTAATATTAAGCTGATCTTCCAGCCTGCTGAAGAAGGCCCTGGAGGCGCAAAACCCATGCTTGATGAGGGTGTTTTTGAGAATCCTAAAGTTGAGGGCGTACTTGGTCTTCACATTGGGGGCTTGACAGAAGGCAGCAGAGATGGAGAAGTTTTGGTGTCTTATGGGAGTATGATGGCATGCCTCGACAGGTTTAAAATGACAATAAAAGGGAAAGGTTGTCATGGTGCATATCCTGAAAATGGTATAGACCCTATATCCATTGCGGCTCAAGTCATATCCAATGTTCAAACTATCATCAGCAGAGAAATCAGTCCAACGGATCCTGGTGTTGTGACATTTGGGATGATCAATGGGGGTTTTCAATACAATATCATTCCTGATACTGTCGTGGTCGAGGGAACGGTGAGAGCAGTTGATCAAAAGGTAAGAGAATTTTTAGCCAAAAGACTTGAAGAGATTTCAAAGAATGTTGTAGAGGGGATGAGAGGCTCGATTGACATTGAGTATACTTTCGGATATCCACCTCTTGTCAACCATCCTGAAATAACAAAACAATTTGTTGAATCCGCAAAGAAAATTGTTGATGGAAAAGATATTATAGAAATGAAAAAGCCTGTCATGGGCGGAGAAGATATGGCGTATTTTATCAATGAAGTTCCAGGAACCTTTTTCTTCCTAAGCTCTCATCTGCCAATCGATGGTGTTCTGTATCCGCATCACAACAGTAAATTTGCATTAAATGAAGCTATATTTGAAAAAGGTGTTGCCTTAATGGTTCAGGCAGCTACAGATTGGTTGGACAAATAAGCAAAAATCCCGGTTGAAATGATCAATCGGGATTTTTATCTTTAGCAATAAGTGTTAGATGGAATTAAGATGAGAATTATTCTATAATAAGGACATTCGTTGTGATAAACATTAAAAAGGTGTGATTTGATGGGCGTAAGTATAAGAGAGATCCTCAAAGATAAGTATTTCAAAAAGTATCAGGTTCTTGCCGGCGAGACGGGTCTTGATCGAGAAGTACAAGCAGTTGCTCTTTTTGATGCGCCGGATGGCTATAAGTGGTTTAAGGGTAAAGAACTTGTTATTACTACAGGCTATTTACTGCAGGATACTAAATATTTCATGGATGTATTGAAATTTTTGCATAGTCATAATTCTGCTGGTGTGGGAATCAAGGTGGATCGATATCTTAAAAAGATCCCAGAAGAGGTCATACAGTTATGTAATGAGATAGGTATGCCTTTGATTGACATACCTTTTAATGAGGCGTGGATAGATATAATCAATGCTGTCAACTCAATTGCGGTCAATAGATTTATCAGCAAATTGATAGATGTACCGGAAACTCATGGTCAAGTTAATCCCAGATATCTTCAGAATAAGATCCTTTATATACTGAGCAAACTAAGTAATGAAATTAACAAGCCAATCACTATTGTTCAAGCTAAAGACAATAAAACAGTGACTTATCCTGAGTCCTATGAAGTTGATCAGCAGATCAATTATCACGGCGACGTTGAAGACTTGGGGTTCAGTTATATTCGAGAAATTATTTGTGATAAATTAAATATAATCAGAATTCAAGCTGTTGATGAAGATATAATCCCTTGGCTGATGATCCCAATAAGAATCAGGGATTTTCAAGTTGCTAAGATGATCATATGGGAAGAGAAGGAAAGCATTGACTACTTTGATCTTTTTGCGATAAGAATGACATCGACGCTATTAATGGAAATCTATGAACAGATTTATATCTTTTATAATTTTGAGGGTAGATACTATGATGATTTCATAAAGGGACTAATTTCCGGTGAGCTTAATAGCTATTCCAAAATCCGAGAATTTTCTCAAGGGATTAGAAGGGTAAGAATTTCTTTGGACAATGTCTATACCGTCTCGGTCATAAAAGCAACTCAAGAAGGCTTTAATTTACATACTTATAGAGACAGAATCTATAATAGTGTATTATCCAATTTGGACATCCACAAGAATATATTTGGAATCATTTCCAAGGTGCTTATGGTTGTCATTACAGACACAAAGGGCGCTGAAGCTGACCGGAAATCCATACATAAAAGCTTAGAAAAGGTTTTGCGTGAGTTAAATGAGTGTATCAGAGAATCTGACTTCATCATGGGGATTGGGTCGGAGGTGAATGATGTAATCTCTGTCAGAAGAAGTTATATCGAGGCTATTAAGGCATTGGAGGTTGGGCAGATTCTTTACGAAAATGTGCCAGTCGTTGCTTTTGAAGACTTAGGTCCATTTGGGCTGCTTCGACTTGAAAATATTCAAAAACGTGATTTTGGGAGTAATTTTGATAAGATTCGGCCTTTGATGGAGGATGAAAATGGTGAAGGCCTTTTGGAAACATTGAAGGTTTTTCTTGAATGCGAATCGAATTATAATATTGCAGCGAAAAAGCTATTTCATCACACGAATACCATCAGATACAGAATTTCCAAGATCCAGCAAATGTGCGACATAGATCTCAAGGATCCTGTGGAGAGGCTGAAGACAGAGATTACTCTTCGATTTTTGGATTTGTTGGAGTAGGTTTCACCATTGGATATAGTTGGTTAAAGTTTGATGTATGGTGTGGGGATATTAAGTTGAACGGATTGTGATTAGCATTTAAAATGCGACTAAAGTCTGACAGGAATGGCGGGGGTGATGTATTGATAAAATTCGAATTGAGCGAGATTGTCATAAAATCACCCGGTATGCAAATCAGGGATAAAATTGTTGAAAAGTTCGGATCTGTCGAGAGCTTTGCCAAGGAAATCCAATTGTATGAGACGTCCATCAATCAGTATCTTTCAAGTCGAAATCTTGGGTCAACAACCTTCAAAATCAGAACGATGCAGGCGTTTGGCTGCAATTTTAATGATCTGTTCATGACTGAAACCGAGCAGATCAGGTATTTCACCAGCACAGTGTCCTGGTACATAGAAAGCTACAATCAGTTGAAGGATATTGAAATACTTGAAAAGCTCAAGAAGCTCACAATTGAAAAAGAGCTTATGGAAGATTATGCAATCATTTGCCGGTGTTTCGCTTATTATTACCGTAATCAGGGCAAGCATGACAGGGCACTTTCGTATATTGAGCTTGCAGTCAATTATATGAGGGGCAAAAAGAACATTGACCGTTTTGGTCTTTACCTATCTGATCTTATGGTTATGAAGCTGCCTTTTACCGGAAGAAGCGGTATGGTGAAATTGCTCGAAGAATTTTATTTAACGCTGGACCGTGTCGAAGGTCCGCTCACCAAAGGCCATATGTACTCCAATCTTGCTCAGACTTACTATGAGTTTGGGGATTATACAAAATGTATCGAGAACCTGACTAAAGCCCTTGAGTACCTGAAGGATCCGCTGACAGCAGCAAGAATCAGGATTAGGATAGGAGATGCTTATAAGAGGCTTGGAAAGTGGGAGTCGGCATTTAAAAATCTTGAAATGGCTGAGGCGCTATTGGTTCCAGAAGATGAGACCATTAGATTTGTCTATGAGGGGTACGCACTTTATTATTTGGAAAATGGCAGTTTAGCTCTGGCGGACAAGTTTTCGGATGCTATCTTCAATAATGGGTCGTGGTTCATTTCGTCGTCTGAAAATCATTTTATCGAGACGGTCGCTGCTGTTAAAGTATCTGTTTCAAAAGAAGAAGATTTATTGGCGATATTTGAAAAGCTCTTGAAAGAGCTGCATCTTGGCTATCTTTATGCCCTGCATCATTTGGCGCACTTTGACGGTATTTTGGAGAAATATGAGTTCAGCGAAATACAGCTCAGTAAAATGCGCGAAATGATTATTAAGAAAATCCTGAAAAAACGTCTTAATGAGGATCATAAAAACATGCTGAAGCAAATTCTGGGGACAATCACCATTAAATTGAATCCAATTTAGAATGACCTATAGTAAATGTAAGTTAGATTTGCACCCATCTGTGATAAATGTCGCAGATGGGTTTTTTTATATATGATTATGGAAAATAATAACATTCAGCAGAGCGGTTAAAGATCATGCATTTCCAACGTTCCAAGTTGTTTGAAATTTAGTAGTGTGAAGTCTAAATATTTTGTCAGAATTGTTTGATGGATTTATTGCTTCTTAAAATTAAGTAAAATACACAGTTGAAGGGCAGGGATTAAGAATATTCTGAATGGCGATCAATTTTTATATACGAAAATAGAAAAAAGTGGAAGATGCATCCGTTGTTAAAAGCAGACCAATCCGAATATAATAAGCTCATTCAAAGAATAAGCCCTGATCAGGCAGTTTTTCAAATCTCTTAAATAAGCAGTAAGGAAGTGGTGTAATGAGTGAAGCAAATATCAAGGATCTGCCTGTGAAGCAAACAAAACTGGCAGAAACGGATACCGTTCAATTTGAGGAAGCCTATGCGACAAAGCATAATGACACTTCAGTCACCTGTAAGGCTCTGGACTCGGTGATCTTCTATGGGGAGACTTCAGAGGTCAATGCTGTGGGACATCATGATTATAATGACTTTCTGAAACTGACCAGAAGCAAACAGATTTTGACCGGATTTGATCCGCAGTACCATGACTTTGTGGACTATATCATGAAAATCACGCATCAAATATGGGAAGAAAAAGGTATTGGCATCATCTATGACACCTATCACAATAATGTGACGATGCATCTGGGTTCATTTAATCTGAGCGGTATTCAATCCGTCATTTCTGGAACGCTTCAGACGCTGCATGCCTTTCCTGACAGGAGACTGATTGGACAAAATGTCATCTGGTCAAGGCATGGAGAAAATGGGTACCTTTCATCCCACAGAATTTTATCCACTGCCACAAATCTCAATGACAGCAGCTTTGGCCCTGCAACCGGGAAGCGCATCAGCTTTAGAACAACTGTTGACTGTGCGGCAGAAAATAACCGGATCTACGAAGAGTGGCTGGTCAGGGACAATCTGTGGATCGTCAGACAGCTTGGCTATGATCCTCATGAAGTTGCCAGAAGAATGGCAAAACAAACAGTCGCTGCAGGCGTACAAGTGACGCATTTTGGTTTGGACGAAAATATGAGGGGCCAGATTATGCCTGAGAAATATGTGGCAAAAGATCACGACATAGGCGAATGGGTCCTCCAGGCAATGAGTGAAATGTATCAGTGCAGATTGTTTAATAAAGTCACGCAGTATTACAATGAGAACTCTGTGGTGCATTACATCTGTGATAAAGATCTGACGGGTCACCTTCAAATTCAGGGAATGTTCATCCATTTCTTTGCCTCTTTCCCAAATGCCAACTTTATTGTCGAACGCGTCACCTGCAATGAGGGGATTGAAAGAGAAACTTATGATGTCGCAGTCAGATGGCGACTTTCTGGTATGCATGAGGGGTATGGCTATTTTGGGAAACCTTCATTCAAGCCGGTGGAAATACTTGGAATAACACATTTCAGCATTGTGGAACGTAAAATTGTTGAGGAATGGGTAACCTTTGACGCGCTGGATGTTTTGAAGCAAACCTATGCTGGAGATTTTGAGAGGGAGGATCAACAATGAGTACTGCTGAAAACCTGAAAAGATCAGAAGAGGATAACATTATCTTAGGAAAAGAAAGAACCAATCTCCAAAGGAACATAGCATTCTTATCCATCCTCGTGATCTATTTCTTTTACTGCTATAATTTTATGGTAGGTACTTTTGTTAAACCGACTATGATTTATACGATTGCTGAAGGTGGTTTTGGGTTTACGCTGAAGCAGACGGAATCCATCTTTGCCATTATGTCTTTTGCTACCATACCTGGAACGCTGCTATTCGGATGGATGTCCTCAAAGCTTGGAAAGAAGTATACTTTGATGATTGTGGCACTGACGATCACCGCGACAACGTACCTTCCAATGCTTTCGCCTATGAATTATACGCTTTGGCGGATCGCGAGATTCACTACGGGCTTTGCACTTGGTGGTGTTTTCGGCACGGCGGTGCCTTTGGTCGCAGAGATGTACAAGCAAAAGTACCGCGGCAAGCTCGCGGCCATCATGACCAGTACCTTTTCGGTTGCGATGATTTTCGGCGGCAAGCTTTACGGTCTTCTTGGAGACGCAAACTGGGATATTTTAATGTACACAGCTATTATACCTCCGGCAATTGGAGCGATCCTGGTTTACTTCTTCGTACCAAATGATTATGAATACACGCGCCAATTAATAAGCAGCGCAAAAGAAAAAGGTGAGAAGATCAATTACCTGAGTATGTATAAAGGCAAATACTTATGGATTGGTATTGGTGTCATCCTGCTTTCAGGTGCTAACTTTACAGCCTATTCAAGCTTCTCAAACAACTCGACAACCTATTTGAAGACTGTCCTTGGCATGAGTGCCGCTGCAGCCGGCAGTATCTATAGTATGCAGGGTTGGGGTCAGCTCATTGGTTACAATGTCTGGGGCACTATAGCAGACAGATTTGGCAGAAAGGTTCCGGCTATAGGCATGGGTCTCAGTGCAGTCGCTGTCTTTATCTATATGCAGCTCAGCTCGAGTGATGTCAGTATGTTTAAAGTCATTTCACTGCTTCTTGGATTTTGTGTTGGCTTCTCCGGAGCATGGGGTGCCTATTACACTGAGCTATTTCCAAAACGTTTCAGCGCACTTGCACCAGGGATTTCCTTCAATGGCGGCCGCTTGATTTCGACTTATGCACTGCCTATGATAGCAGGTGTTGCAGCCACCTCCGCTGGTATGCCGGGCATATTTAGAATTTCTATGATCGTGTTTGTGATCGGTGCGGTGGTATGGTTCTTACTTCCTGAAACATTAAACAAAGCGAGAGAAGACTAACTGAACCTTTAGACAGGAGTATGATCATGGGAAAGTATCAGGAAATAAAAAACGTTGTCAGCGCATATTTTAATGCACTTGAGGCTTCAACGTGTGATAATGTTGAAAATGTCTTGAAGACGTTCATGTCGGAAGATTATGACTGGCGAGGGGTCTATCCCTTCAGGGAACAATCTGGTGCCACGGCAGCGGCTGAAGTTTTCTGGAAGCCCCTCATGAATGCGCTTAAACATTTACAGAGGCGGCAGGATATTTTCATTGCGGGAACGAATGAAATTGGGCATGAGCCTTGGGTCATGAGCATGGGCCATTTTGTGGGGCTCTTTGATGAAGACTGGTTAGGCATTAGAAAAACAGGAAAGATGATGCATTTAAGGTACGCTGAATTCAATTGTGTCGAGGATGGGAAAATCACCAAAACGGGACTCTTTGTAGATCTGATAGGGTTTATGCAGCAGGCAGGCGCGAATCCATTACCGCCTTCCACAGGTCAATATTTTGTTTATCCCGGACCAAGATCCCATCAAGGCTTATTGTTTGAAGATGCCCCGGAAGAAGAAGGCATAAAGACACTTGCGCTCGTCAACGCCATGGTGGATGATCTGACAGAACTCAATAAGAGTGGCGCAGGTGGCTGTCCGCCTGAGGTGCTTCAAAAGACATGGCACGACAATATGATCTGGTATGGCCCTGCCGGAATTGGCGCCAGCTATACAATTCCACGCTATCAAGCCCAGCATCAGCTGCCATTTAGAAACAACTTGAAGGACAAAGTCTTTAACGGCCATGTTTGCAGGTTTGCAGAAGGAAGCTTCGCGTGTTTCTTTGGCTGGCCCAATCTTTCAAATACACCAACTGGAGGGTTCCTTGGTTTGCCAGGGGGTGAAATCAGGGCGGATATGCAAGTCGTGGATGTCTACTCCAGACAAGGTGATAAGCTCTCTGAAAACTGGGTGTTCATAGATCTTCCATACTGGCTCAAACAGCAAGGTCTGGATGTTATTGAGAGAACCGCTTCCATTTTTAATCCGGAGTGCGCTAAGTAAACATAAGTTTTTAGGATTATTTTGATGCCGTCGTGAACCGGCGGATCGATATAATCCTTTTTCCACATACCAGAGAGGAGGAAAATTATGCTTTCGATTCTGGACACCGGGATTATTATTGTCTATTTGATCAGCATGATCGTCATGGGCTACACCCTTGGAAAAGGGAACAAAACTTCAAATGACTATTTCCTTGCGAATCGCGCCATGCCATGGCTTCCGGTAGGCTTCTCTGTCGCGGCCACCATGATCAGCGCCAATGGCTTTGTAGGAGGTCCGGGATGGGCGTATCAAGATGGGATCCGACCTTACATGGTCAATATTGGCGTGCCCTTAGCCATATTTTTTGTGATGCTGACCTCTATGCCCATCATTTATCATTTAAAGATTACTTCAGTGTATGAGTATGTTGAAATGCGCCTTGGTGTGAAGACAAGAGTTTTAACCGTGATTGGTTTTCTCAGCAATTCCATAATTCAAATCAGTTCAATGGTCTTCATCCCTGCCCTCATTCTTAGAACATTCACGGGTTGGAGATTGGAAGTTATTGTGCCTGTCATTGTTCTGGTGGCAATCCTGTATACGCTGCTTGGCGGCATTAAAGCGGTTATCTGGACAGATTTGATTCAAATGTTGGTTCTGTGGGGTGGTCTGTTTATTGCAATGGCCATAATTCTTAATGGATTAGAATTAGGATTTATGGAGACCGTTCAAATTGGCAAGGAAGCCGGAAAGCTTGCTGCATTTGACTTTTCATTGAAGCTTAGCAGCGCGAATACTTTTTGGGCGACTTTGATTGGTGGTACTTTTATGTGGCTGCGTTACTTTGGCTTTGACCAGGGGCAAGTGCAGAGAATGCTGACTTCAAAATCTATGAAAGGACTAAAAAGATCGTTCTTATTCAGCGCAGTAATGATGAACGTTATGTACTTTACGTTTATGATCTTAGGCGTTTTATTGTATGTTTATTTTGAAGGTGCGACGTTTTCGAATGCGAATGAAATTATGATCACTTTCATTCAAAATAACTTGCCGGTTGGTTTGATTGGGCTGTTGATTGCCGGCGTTTTCGCGGCCGCCATGTCAAGCATTGACTCGTTGCTCAATTCCATGACCACTGTCTTTGTAAAAGACATTTACGAAAGATTTTTTGTAAAAGCTGAGAGGGAGACGACCCTGAAGTTTTCCATGACCATATCTTTGTTATGGGGGATCTGTATCATATTTGTTACACTCTTTAGCTTTTCAGGAACGACCAGATCAGTGCTGGATACGGTCGGAAGCTATATTTCTTATATTTCAGGGCCAATGTGTGGGGCGTTTATCCTGGCAATGGCAACGAAAAGAGCAAACGACGAGGGTGTTACCCTTGGAGTCGTAATTGGATTTGCACTGACTCTATATTTTGGAAAAACGGCAGGAGCGAACTGGCTTTGGAATCCGGCGGTTGGTGCGGGATCCACCATGCTGATAGGGTATCTGGCCAGCTTGGTCTCCAAACCTAAAACTGAATCGGCTGCGACGGACCAGTTTACAATTTTGGGGATGCGCGAATATCTGATTCGGAATAATCATAGTACAGAGGACGGGGTATCATGTCTTCCGCTCCACATGGATCGTTATACGTGGCTGGTTCTGATGTTTTTTATGGCGCAATATGTTGTGCTGGCTGCTTTACAGTATTAAGTGTGAGTTGAAGTTTCGCGTCCAATTAAGTGGGCTATAATGGGTTTAAATTTGGCTGCGCTGCGAAAAAGAGACCATCGGCAAATTCCTACAGCTTTTAGGAGCGGTAGAAACGTTGCCGATGGTCTCTTGTCATCATGGGTGAAACTTAACTTAAAAGTTATGCCGCGTCACTTTATTATATTAGAACGGGCCGTAATTCGTCAGATGCGCAATGTAAACCAGGATGAAGGCTGCAATGTGGAGCACGATCTGGAGCTTCCAGACATACTTGAACCATGCTTTGAAATCGATCTTGACCATGGCGAGGCCTGCCATGAGGGCACCGCTGGTTGGCCAGAGCTGGTTGCTGATGCCGTCGCCAAACTGATAAAGGGTTACCATGACTTGCTGGTTGATCTTAAGGATTTGTGCCAGTGGGCCCAGGATTGGCATGAGCATCATGGCCTTGCCGCTGGCGGAGACGACGAAGAAGTTGAAGGCGACGACGGAGAGGAAGACCAGAAGCAGTGTGACAATGGCGCTTTGGCCCTGGAGTGAGCTTGCGAGGCCATGAACGGCGGTGTCGACGATTTTTGCCTGGTTCATGAGGAGGACAACGGAGCGGGCAAAGCCAATCGCGAGAGCCGCAGGAAGTATGGCGCCAGCGCCCTTGCCAAATTCAATGGCGGTTTGGCTTGGGTTGAGCCTCAGTATGAAAACGAGGACGATGGCAAACATGACCCAAACTGCAGACATTTCCGGGATGCCCCACTTGAGTTGAACTGGGCCATAGGCGTTGATAATGAAGGTTGCTGCAAGGCCGAAAAGCGCCAATTTTCTGCGGGTAGTGAACTCGAGGCTGGCACTCGCATCTTCTTGTGCATGTTTGACGGTTGCGAGCTGTTCTTTATAGTCCTCTGCCATGACGCTCTTGTTAGGGTCTTTTTTTATTTTTTTGGCGTAGCTGACCAAATAAACAGCTGTTATGACAAAGAAGACGAGAAGGCTGATAATGCGGAAGGTCATGCCGGAGTAGAGCGGGAGGCCTACCAGCATTTGGCTGATGCCTGTGGAATAGAAGTTAGCTACACCTGCGGTGAAGCCTGCCATCATACCGGCACCATAAGTCGCGAAACCGGTGACTCTGTCAAAGCCGAGTCCAACAGCCACGGAAACGACGAGTGGAATGAACGGTATGCCACCTTCTCCAAGGCCAATAGTGCCCATGAGGGTGAAGACAAACGCGAGGATCAGCATGATGCCAATTTCTTTGCCGCCGGAAACGCGGATCAGGGCCTGGATCCCAGCGCCCATTGCGCCGGACTTGTTAAGTAAGTGGATGGAGCCTGAAGCGAGTAATAACATAACAATGATTCCTGCGGATTCTACAACGCCGTTATGAAGTGCCTTGAAATAGTCAAATACAGTGATGGGTTTGGCTTCAACGCCTGATGCGAATTGGGTTGGATCGACGATCATGGCGCCGGTGTTGGGGTCGGCGACTCTGGCATACTCACCGGATGGTACAATCCATGAAAGTCCGACCACCAGGAGCATGACAATCAAGAAGATGATGTAGACGTGAGGGAGTTGAAAGCCTTTCTTCTTGCTTTTGGGTTCTTGGGACTGATCGAGTTTCAAATTCTTTGCGGTTTCTGACATGTGTTCTCCTCCTCAAAAGAGTTGTTTTCAGGGTGGCTTGTTGAAATCACTGAATTGCTTAAATAATTAGCAAATTTCTCGCCAGTTTGGAGGTTTTGTAATTAAAATTTTATTTTTATTTGAGGAGAGGTATGGAAGTGTTGAAAAAACACAATTTGAGTTTTTAGATTTATAGAATTTCTTTTGAAAGAGAGGTTCAATATGAGTTTACTATAGGTTGACGTAAAAAATGTCATGCTTCTTGTAAAATTTATTTGGCGTTTGTAAAAATATATGGGGGAGCTTTGGAGGGGAGAGGGTGGTGATTAATGAGACCATCGGCAAATGCTGTTCTGAGGCTTTGATTTTTGTATGGACGAGATTGGATATTAAAGGCGAGTTTTGGGGAATAAGTTTAATAAAGGAGTGGATCATTATGTACGACAACCATGCGATCTACTTTCCGCCGGACGAATTGGCGTCCGTTTTGCTGCCGGTGACCACGGGCTGCTGGTACAACAAGTGCGCATACTGCTCTATGTATAAGGATGATGACTATAGCGAAATTTCGCTGTGGGATATTGAAAAAGAATTGCTCAATGGACCGCCTTATACGGAGAAGGTGTTTTTGACAGGTGCGGATCCGTTGTGGGTGGGCTTTGATAAGCTGAGGAAGATCTTGGCACTGATTCGTCAGTATTTGCCTTACTGCGCCTGTGTGGCCTCGTATGCTTCGGTGAGGAGTGTTTCGAAATATACGGTTGAGGAGCTCGCGCTGCTTCATAACGAAGGGCTCAGGCTGCTGTACATTGGCTTTGAGACGGGGCGGGACGAGGCGCTGAGAGTCATGAGAAAGGGGCATACTGCGGTGCAGGCTGTGGAACAGGCCCGGAAGCTAAACGCGGCCAGGCTGCCGTTCAACACCATTGTAATGTATGGGATTGCAGGGGAGGGTAATGGCGAGGCGAATGCCGCTGCGACGGCTGATATGATCAATCAGTTTAAGACAAACAGAGTCATTACCATGAACCTGACGATTTTTTACGGAACGGAGCTGAGTAAGATGGTGGAACGGGGGGAGTTTGTGCCTCCGAACAGCAAGGAAAGACTGGTGGAAATCCGGACGCTGCTGGAGAAACTGGAGACGACGGAGCGGATGATCTTTGATACGACGCATCCCACGAATATCATCAAGATCAAGGGGACGCTGCCGGAGGACCGGGTGCGGTTGATTCGGGAGGTTGAGCGGTATATTTCGAAACGGATGGTTTTTGTGTGATGTTTGGTGGGGGACTGGGCCCAACCAAAAAACGAGAAGCGGGGCGGGATTTGACTGCACTTTCGCAGTCAGACTCCCGCTCCGCTTTTTTCAATGTTCAATTTGAATTTCACAGCCACTTATATCATCTTTTTCGCAGATTAAACTTCTTTGCCTGCCTTACTTCCTTCAATGATGTCAGCGGCTTTTTCTGCCCAGATTGCCAGTAATAATGACAATCCTATGATGACAATGGCACTGGTGGTAAACGGCAGATAGTCAATGCTGGCCTGGCCGTCCTCGTGGAGTACTTCGAGCTGAATCCCTTATTTTTTAATGCCGGTGATTCGGAAATACAGAAATCCAATATTGCCGTCTGCCTTGGTGGCTTCACCCTTGTCGACCCCGAGGCCCACATACAGGAATTCTTCTCCTGGTCCCTCGAAGCTGTAGCCATAGCCGTTTTCTGGGTTGACAAAATTTATGTTAACCATCTTATCCATGACGTCGTGCTGGCGGAGCTCAGTCACATAAAGGCCATTGATCACAAGGGTAGGGTTGCCGTAGGTGCTTGTGTCGGCATGGAAGAGTTCTTCGTCACGCTCGCCGTCATATTTCAGGGTGATGTTGGATTTGAGGGGCACGGTCTCGCCAGAGTCATGGACGAGCTCAAGGTCAAGCGCGACGCTTATGCTGCCGCCTCTTTCAAGGATGAATTCGCCGCTTTGTGGCACTGTTTCATAGTACGGTCTGTAATAAAATACTGGCTCAAGACGGATGGCTTTTGGCGGATCCTCACTCATTGCGCTCGAGAGCCAGTTTCCTTCATTGTAGCTCTCTTCCCGTACAAGGCCATAGGCCTCATAGGGATCCTGGAAGGTGCCGGAGCCGGCTGAGGAACCTGCACCGTCATCCCCGCAAGCGGTCAGGCCAAACAGCGACAAGCTTGTAGCCAACAGTAGAAAAAGAAGTTTCTTCATTTCAAATGCCTCCTTGGGTGGGTGATACAATTTTCCTCTATTATAACTGAGAATTGAGCTGTGAATGGAGCCGGTGGAAGAATTGTCAATGACAAATTATTGTCACAGATTGTGACAACAAAAGAGGTGCGTTGGTTGGGGACAGGGACTCGTGGTGGGGGACTGGGCCGCACCACACGTGTTGGTTGGGGACAGGGACATCCTGAACGCATTTTAACGAACATCCAATTATTGTATATGAAAAATATTTCACGTGGATTCGAAATCCTTTAAATATTTTGAAAAATATTGCGTTGAATCCAATAATCCTTTTATGATATTTTTATACTACTTAAATCCACAGCTTCAAGCTTTTAAGGAGGTCAATTTAATGATCCAAACAAGTCAAGGTATGGCAATGGACAGGCCCGACGTCAAAAAACTAGAGCGTTACCGATGGGTCGTATGGACCATCCTCGCACTCATGTACATATTCGTGACCTTTCACAGAATGGCAACCGGCGTTGTCAAGGCGGAGCTCCAGGAAGCCTTTGGCATAGGCGCGGCGCAGTTCGCAAATATTGGCTCCATGTATTTTTACGCTTATTTCATAATGCAAATCCCGTCGGGCATCCTGGCGGACAAAATTGGCCCGAGAAAGACCGTCACCTGGTTTTCGCTCATGGCCGCCGCAGGCTCAGTCATCTTTGGACTGGCACCAACGCTCGCGATCGCCTATCTGGGACGTTTTATGGTAGGGATTGGCGTTTCCGTCGTTTTCATCTGCCTGATCAAAATTCAGTCCAGATGGTTCTACTCGAGAAACTTCGCGCTGATGATTGGCTTCGTGGGTCTTTCCGCAAATTCCGGCGCGCTCCTGGCGCAGACGCCTCTTGTCTACGCGACCAGCCTTCTGGGGTGGCGCATGACCTTCGTGGCCCTTGGCGTGATGATGCTGTTTTTCGCCGGCCTGACAAAGGCCTTCGTCAAAGATGACCCTTCTGAGATGGGACTGCCGGGCATGGATGAACTCGAGGGCAGACCTACAGTCAAGTCAGACCTTAAAGTACTTCCCTCCCTTAAATCCGTCCTTTCGAATCCTCGCACCTGGGTGGTTTCCCTGGTCAACATAGGCATGTATGTAGGCTATATTGTTTTACTGGGCCAGTTTGGCGTCCCGTACCTCATGACGAGCTATGGGCTGGAGCGCATCCCGGCGGCGAATATGATCATAGCGGCTGTGCTTGGTTCGGCTGTAGGGGCTATGACAATTGGCTACATCTCCGACAGGATCAAACGGCGCAAACCTGTGCTGGTGGCCCTAAGTGTTTTATCCCTGGCGGGCTGGCTGCTGTTTGTCTACGTAAAGATGCCTGTGTCGGTGCTGCCGGTGTTCCTGTTCCTCCATGGCTTTGCCATCACGAATTTCACCATGACCTGGACGATTGCCAATGAAGTCAACGACCGAAGGCTTGCGGGCATTGCGACGGGTGTGGTCAACTGCATTGGCTTCGCCGGGGCAGCGGTTCTGCCTGTTGTGATGGGAAAAATCCTGGATGCGTACAGTGCCGCGCCGCAGCTGGGATATGAAAAGGCGTTCCAGGTGCTCATCGCGGTCGTGGCTGTCAGCGCGCTGGTGTCGTTCTTCGCGACGGAGACAAAGGCGGAAAATGTGTTTGTGAGCTCGTCGAACTAAGCTGGGACGCGCGCGCTGACGTGTGCAGCTCCTAATAAAAAAGCGAATAAGAGATTTTTTTGAAGATGACCATTGGCAAAAATCCCCCCGGATTGCCGATGGTCATTTATATTGCCCCATTTTATCATCTGCCCCCCGCGATACAGCTTCTCTTGACGTCAGAATGGACACCGTGTTACAATAATATCGAAAAGCGATAACGAAAACCGAAAAAGAATTAAAAGCTTTAATCTGAGCTTCCGAAAGTGAGGTCCACATGAGCGGATACGTCAATAAACGCCTGTTTCAAGGCTTCATCATCCTTCACATCCTGCACCACGCCAGCGAAACGCCTGTGTTTGGCAGCTGGCTTATTGAAGAGCTTTCCGAGCACGGCTACAAGCTCAGCCCGGGAACGCTGTATCCCATTTTGCATCATCTTGAAAAGGAGAAGCTCCTCGAGCAGTACGAGGAAAATGTCAACGGGAAGATAAGAAAATATTATGTCACGACAGCCGAGGGGAAGGCGGAGCTCGCAGCTTCAAAAAAGTATCTCGCCGAACTGATAAAGGAAATTGGCATCGAGAAATTTGACACCCAGGAGGTAAGCCGTCAAAATGTTTGAAATCCAGAACCTAAAATATGAAGAGGTCCTCGATATCCCTCAGCTCAGCATAGGCGAGGGTATCACAGTTATTGTAGGGGCCAGCGGCAGCGGCAAAACCACATTGCTGCGGCTGCTCAACAAATCCATATCGCCCACGGCGGGGAGCATTCAATATAAGGGAACAGAGCTGAGTCAGCTCTCCTCCGTCAAGCTGCGCCGGGAGGTGCTGATGCTGTCCCAGCAGCCCGCCATTTTTAAAGGGGATCTCAGGCACAACCTGGAGATTGGCTTCAAGTTCCAGCAGCGGCCGCTGCCCACCGAAGCGGAAATGCTCGACATGCTGGAGCGGGTGCATTTGAACAAAGCCCTGGACACCCCGGTGGACCGGCTGTCCGGCGGGGAGAAGCAGCGACTGGCCATAGGCCGGGTGTTCCTGCTGAAGCCGGAGGTGTATCTTCTGGACGAGCCGTCCTCGGCGCTGGACGACGCCACGGAGGAATCCGTCATCAGCCTGGTAGTTGAACAGGCCCGAAAGGGCGGCCAGTCCATTGTCATGGTGACCCACTCCAAGGCGGTAGCGGCGCAGTTCGCGGACGAGATCATTGAATTCGACGCCGGTCGGGCACAGGTCAGGGGGGCGACATCATGAGCGGCGTGATTACTCTATCGGTCTGGCAGGTCATGCTGTCCTACGTCTTTGTGCTGGTCGTCCTGAGCATTGTCATCAAGCGCGGGATTCGCCGGGAGCGGGAAATTCTGCTGGCGTCCCTCAGAATGACGGTGCAGCTGATCCTGACAGGCTATGTCCTTACCTTTATCTTCAGTAAACCCAATCCCTTTATAACGCTGCTGATCATTACCCTCATGGTCTCCTACGCCATTTTTACGGTGTTTCAGAAATTTAGGGGCAAGCTGTCGGCGGGCCTGAAAAAAACCATTGCCGGGGCCATGGCAGCAGGGACCTTCAGCTGTATCTTTTATTTCATCCTGGTGGTAGTCCAGATTGATCCCTGGTACCAGCCCCAGTACTTCATCCCCCTGGCGGGCATGATGATAGGCAACTCCATGACGGGCATCTCCCTGGGGGTCAAGTCCCTGATCGATGGCATGACGACCCAGCGGCAGCTGGTGGAGGACGCGCTGAATTTGGGGGCCACGCCCAAGGTGGCCACTCACGACATCATCAATTCCACCTTTGACGCGGCCATCATGCCATCCATCAATTCCATGCTGGGCATGGGCGTGATCTCGCTGCCGGGCATGATGACCGGCCAGATCCTGTCCGGCACGGCACCCACCACTGCGGTGACCTACCAGATTGCCATCATGATGGGCATCCTGGGGTCGGTGTCCCTGACGGTCATCCTCCTGCTGCAGTTTGGGTACAAGACGTTTTTTAATGATCAGGACCAACTGATTTAGGGATTTTTTGCCGATGGTCCCACGCCACCAAAGGAGGCGTTTCAATGGACAAACTGAAGCGTACCAGCCCCGCCATGAAGGTCATCCTGCTTTTCGGGATCATCAGCCTGCTGGGGGACTTGGTTTATGAAGGCGCCCGCAGCGCCAACAGTCAGTATTTCACGCTGATAGGCGTCAGCGCGGCGCAGATTGGCCTCGTCTTTGGACTTGGTGAATTTCTGGGCTATATGCTGCGGCTGTTTGCAGGGATTTTCTCGGACAAAACCGGACGCCACTGGGCATTCATGTTCGCAGGCTACGGCATGCTGCTTTCCGTGCCCCTGCTGGGCCTAACCCAAAACTGGAATGCCATTGTCGTGCTCGTCCTGATGGAGCGCATAGGCAAGGCGCTGCGCAACCCCGCCAAGGACACCGTGCTTTCCGGCGTGGCTTCCGGGGCGGGCGCAAGGAAGAATGCTTCTGTTGGCATTGGTCTGGCCTTCGGCATCCAGGAGGCCCTCGACCAGCTGGGCGCTTTTGGCGGCCCCCTGATTTTCACCATGGTCTTCTTTCTGGTTGGGGACAGTCCCGCACCAAACGACTATCAATTGGGCTACCGGTTGCTGGCCATTCCTTTTGTGCTGCTGCTCCTTTTTTTGAGCTTTGCCCGCCGCGAGGTCGAGAGGGCGCAGCTTCTGCCGGAACCGAGTCAGACCCGGCAGCCGAATGGGCAGCCGCTTCAACCGGTATTTTGGGTCTATACGGCTTTTACGTTTTTTGCCACTATAGGCCTTGTGAATTTTAGCGTCGTTGGCTATCATCTCAAATCCCAAGGACTGTTTGCCGATGGTCACATCACCCTCCTCTACGCCGCAGCCATGGCAGTTGACGCCTTGACGGCCTTGATTTCCGGGCGGGAATACGACCGGCTGAAGCGCAGAAGAGGTGCAAAGAGCGGCGGCCTGATGCTTTTGGGCGTTATTCCCATTGCCACATTGGCACTGCCGTGGCTGACGCTGAGTCATGTTCACTGGCAAATCATTCTCGGAATGCTGATCTTTGGTGGCATTCTCGGTCTTCATGAAACCATTATGCGCTCAGCAATCGCAGACATGACACCTTATAATAAACGGGGCACCGGCTATGGCATCTTTAATGCGGGTTATGGTCTGGCTCTGCTGGGTGGTGCGGCACTCATGGGGTGGTTTTATGATCTTGGGAGGACAGACTGGATTGTGACGCTGGCCATCACTGCGGAGCTGGTGGCAATGGTTGTTTTTTTCAAACTGAAGGCCATTGCCGGACGTTGATTAAAGGGGTGCGGACCCTTAAACAGGAGGTCATATGAATAAAGTCAGTCGAGCAACGTTTCTGAAAGATGTTTTAATCTGTTCTCTTGGCGCTTACGGTGGCCCGGAGGCCCATATTGGCGTCTTCATTGATCAGCTGGTGACAAAAAAACACTATCTCAGCGAAGAGGAGCTCATTGAGCTCGTGGCACTTTGCAGCATTTTACCTGGTCCCACCAGCACCCAGACCATAGTGTCTATTGGCTATAAGACGGGAGGACCGGTACTTGGCTTTCTCACCATGCTGGTCTGGGCGCTGCCGGTCCTGGTGCTGATGACGCTGCTGTCGTTTGTCTATCAGTTTCTCGACATGATGAACCTTTCAAGCGACAGTCTGCGCTATATAGGGCCGCTGGCGGTGGGCTTCATTGTCGTGGCCGCTTACCGGATTGGCAGGAAGGTGGCAATCAACCGGCTGACAGTGCTGCTGCTTGTATTTGGCGCGGTGACCACCTATTTTATCCGTTCCCCATGGGTATTCCCATTGGTTTTATTGGTTGGCGGCGCGGTAAGTGTTCTGGCTTCTCAGGAAAAGGACGTCTGGAACCGGGTAAAGCTGAACCCGCCTTGGCGGTATTTAGGTATTTTTGCAGTCTTTGCGGTCGCCAGTATTGTTTTGACGCTGACCTGGGACAATATCATTGTCCATCTCTTTGAGAGCTTTTACAGATATGGCTATCTCGTCTTTGGCGGGGGCCAGGTGGTTGTACCTGTTATGTACAGCGAAATGGTGGACATCAGGCAATATATGAGCAATCAGGAATTCCTGACGGGTTATGGACTCGTCCAGGGTCTTCCGGGGCCTATGTTCAGCTTCAGCGCTTATGTGGGCGGCATGGCAGCTCGCAGCTATGGTGCGCTGACACAGGTAATGGGTGCGGCAGTGAGTGGCGTTGGCATTTTTTTGCCGGGGCTGCTGCTGATCTATTTCATTTTCCCTATATGGGAGCGGCTCAGACAGATCCGCGGGATCAAGATTGCGCTGAAGGGCATCAATGCTGTAGCTGGCGGTATGATTGCGGTGGCGGCAGTGATCGTTATGCAAAAGAGCGGTTTTCAACTGGATAATCTTATAGTGTCAGCGGTGACCATTGCGCTTCTGGTGACAAAGAAGGTGCCCGCGCCAATTATTGTGTTGATGGCGCTTGCGGCGGGATTTTTGTTGTAGCTGATAAAGGAAAGAAAGAGGATTCCAAAGGTCATTTTCAAAAAGAAAAGAACCATGAATTATCAGCCTGCTGGCCTGAAATTCATGGTTCTTTTTCTTGAATTTTGACGCAGTGGATTAGGGCGCGCATAAGCTGCGGCTGCAGATTTTTTTTGGCCGCGTCGCCAACCTTGAATACTTATCTCGCCGGCACAAACGGCGGCTTGATCTGCCACTTTTCAACAGGGACATCTTCTGTATTCAGAGCCATTTCGCCGTTCACATTTTTCACGACAATATATTTCAGCCAGTTCTCATTGTCCATCTGAGGGTAGTCCTCTCTCAGGAACCAGCCGCGGGACTCCTTGCGCATGGAGGCAGCCCGGAACTGCATTTCCGCGGACAGTACCATAGCCTCCGCCTCGTGGCAGCTGCAAAGGTCGTGGAAATCGGTCGCCTTCAGCGAAGCCAGCTTGGCCTTGGCTTTCAGGACTTTTCGAAGCCCAATATCCAGGCGGTGCTCACTCATATAGACACTGTATTCAACTGGACCAATCGCTTCCCGGACATCTTCCATGACCTCTTCAGCGGAAATGCCGCTTGCTCTGTTAAGCGGCGCGAAGGCCCGCGCTTTCAATGCCTCAATCTGAGGTTGCTCCGGTTCGACCAGCTGCAAATCAGACGCTGATTCCGAAATTGAAGCGGCCGCTTCGAGGCCGTTGAATACGGCGTTGAGAATGCCGGAGCCGCGGTTTCGTCCCGGAGGCGCTGGAACCGCACCTGGAGAGCCTGACCCGGTGTAGCTCAAATCGCCAATGGCGTACAGTCCAGGGAGCGTCGTCTGCATGTTGTGGCCAACCTTGACCGGGGACTGCTCGCCCACCAGGCACATGACGATTTCTTTGTTGTCGCCATCTGCCTCAGCGGCCTTGCCATAGATTTTCTGCCAAATTTTGATGCCATAAGGCCTGTTCCAGACATACGGCGTCGTAAACATGGCATCGCCATGCGCGGTGACCTCGTATTCCTCTGGGCGAATGTGAACCGGACCTTTTCCTGAGCACATCTGATGATACCATTCTGCGACGGCCTTCGAACTGACATCCGCCTCCGGAAAGCGTCTGAAATTCTTGGTGATGTTTTCGCCCAGGGCGTTGTACATGACGTTTTCGGTAAACACGGCGTCGTGGTGGCTGATCGCCTTGTACTGCTGCGCGAAGTTCCCAAACTCGGGGTTGCGCATTTCTGCGCCGGCGCGATAAGCCATGGCAATACCGTCACCGCGGCCATTCCACATAGACATGATCTTGTAGTTCTGACTGCCGGTGGCTAAAATGACCGCCTTGGCCTGAACGACATAAAAGGTGCCATCCAACAGACTGTAGCCAACCGCGCCAGTGGTCTTGCCACCGCAGGTCATCACATCCGACATGACGACTTTATCAACGATCTTGACGCCGCGCTTCACCGCAGTTTTTCTGACTTGCAGCGTAATATCCAGATCGACGCCTATGATGCCAACCAGTGGGCCGGTCGGAATGACCTTGAGGGAGCCGTCTTCGTTGTATGGAATTTTGACCCCCCAGTCCACCAGCTTGTCAATCATCTCGTTGTTCATCCTTACGTACTTCAGAAGCAGGTCCTGATCCCCGAGATAAGCGCCCACATTGTGGACGTGGTAGGCCACGAATTGCTCAGGGCTGCACCTGTTGAAATCAAAATACTGGAGGACACCACCGCCGCGGTTGGCTTTGCCGCTGTAGCCGGTGGTGTTCTTTTCAATGATGGTCACATCCAGGGTGGGATTCAGCTCTTTCAGGCGAACCGCTGCGGATAGTCCCGCGATCCCTCCCCCGACTATGAGCACGTCGGTTGTAAGGCTTTGCTGTTTCACTATTTGGTCGTTCATACGTTCCTGCTCCTTCCTTTTGGGCTTTTCGGATCAAGCCCTATCTGTATTGGTCAAAATTCTGGTAGAGACGTTCGCCTTCAAAGTCAATTTTCACCTCAATGCACTGAGCGGGGCACAAAGCCTCGCAATAGGTGCAGTGAACACAGTCTTCGGGATAAGCAATAATGGGCTTTTTCGCGGTCTCGTCCCAGCGGATGACATCCACAAAGCAGGCTTTGTAGCAGGTTTTGCAGCCGCTGCATTTGTCAAAATCAACGTTAATTTTATGATTCGCCATGTTAGGTACCTCCATAATCTATGATCTGCGACCAAGAACCTGGATGTCAGATTCTAAAATCGATCCTTTTCTTCGGCGTAAATTTTTGGCAGTAATGTCGCGAGGTTGGTGAATTCTTTGATGTTGTGCAGCAGCAGTGCCATAGGTCCCATGGGTGGGATTCTGATACCATCGGGCAGCGCTTTGATCTCTTTTCCGTCTCTGACCGTCCAGCCCATCCAGAACCGGGTTCTCAGCTCGACGCCGCCTTCAACATTGCGAATGAAGTGGCACATGATTGTATCCGGAGAGGCGAAAGGTGGGTGGCCTTTGCCGTAGCCATTCGCGCAGACAATGGTTCCGCAGGCGTCGGTACCGAGCTGGTTCACACTAAAGCCCAAATCCCCTGGATATCTGAAGTGAATAAAGAGCCCCTCCGGACCCATGCCTACATCCTCCAGAACTTCGTGGGTGGTATCCCAGTAGCGTTCGCGAAGGGAGAGATCGGTGTCCAAGGCGCGGGATTTTTGCATGGAGGAAGCGCTGAAGTGATCCTCGTGGTCCCAGATGGTATATCTTAAATTGTCCAGGCCGTGCCAGGCGAACCACCAATCGAACATTTCAGCGGTGACGCCGGGCATCTCCGTCAGGTTGGCCACGAAGCCGGTGCCATCCTCCATAACGCAGTAGCCCACTTCCACATCCAGGTAACCCGGTTTGAAGAGATCATTTCTGTCTTTGAACTTCAGCGCTTTTCTTGGATCGACTGGACCTCTGAGAACCTCTTCGTAGCGTTCACGCGGCGCGGGTGTCATTTCGTCGTGATAGTACTTGAAGTAGCTTTTCAGCGTGTCTTGTTCCGTGACGGGGACTTTGCCTTGCTTTGGCATTGCCATAGAAGCACCTTCCTTTTTATGTATTCGGTATGCCCTATAGTATTGCAAAAGCAGTGCCAAATTATTAACAATCCATACAGTACTTTGGTGCCGATGGTCTTAAGTCCCTCAATTCAGCGGCTTTTGGATGCTTGAATTAATTTGCGCGTGCAAATGGAAGCGTGATGCTGGCCTGGCACGGCGCATAAAGCGAACCATTTTTGAATCGTTTTTATCCCCATGACGCTTAATATGGTGTAAGAGCTCATATTAATACTGATAAAATTGGGTTCCTATTCAAAAAAAATGAAAGCTCATGAGTCGTTTTGCAGACTTGTCATGAGCTTTAAATAGACTGAAGTAGCTTGGTTAACATAACGTACAACCCGGTGCGGAGCAAATGCTGTAGGGGTGACAAGCATTATTTTAGATGCATAAATCAATTAAATTCAAATTCAAATCAATAGATTCAATAATGGATCACTCTGTCAGAATCCCCAGCTCTTTTGTCTTGCGCACAAGGGTCGGCTGACTGATGCCCAGTGCCTTCGCAGCCTTTCTGGTACTGCCATGCTTTTTCAGTGCTGCCTCTATGGCAGCTCTGGCAGTGGCATCCATCCGCTCCTTAAGGGTAGACGTTTCGGATAAGGGCGCTTGAAACTCGGATTTCTCCTCAACCTTGTTGCCAAAGAGCTCAATATCTGAAATGACAGGTGCTTCGCCAATAATCACCAGCCGTTCCACCAGGTTTTTCAATTCCCTGACATTCCCCGGCCAAGACCGCAGCAAAAGCGCTTTGTAAGCCGAGCTGTCCAGAGATTTCGCCTTGGAATAGCGTTGATTGGCCGTGCTGAGAAAATGCTCAGCCAGCAGCGGGATGTCTTCACGCCGTTCCCTCAGTGGCGGCAGCTCTATATGCACCACATTTAATCTGTAATAGAGGTCCTCCCTGAAAGCGCCTTCGCTGATCCTGCTGAAGAGGTTTTGGTTCGTAGCCGCCAGTACCCTGACATCCACTGGGACGGCTTTGGTGCTCCCAAGCCTGAAAATCTCCTTTTCCTGCAAGACGCGAAGCAGCTTGGACTGCAGGTGAAGGGGCATTTCTCCAATTTCGTCCAGAAGGATGGTGCCGCCGTGAGCCTGCTCGAAATAGCCAGCCTTCCGACCGCCATGGGCAGAAGTGAAAGCCCCTTTTTCATAACCGAACAGCTCGGCCTCAATAAGTCCCTCCGGGATGGCGGCGCAGTTGACTGTCAGATAAGGCTTTCCTTTTCTCAAGCTCTTCTTGTGAATCTCTTTGGCGACGATTTCTTTGCCCGTCCCCGTTTCGCCGGTGATCAAGATCGTCGCATCCGTTTTAGCCACATATTGGATGAGCTGGCGGATCCTTGAGATGGAAGGCGCATTGCCAAGCAACGCACTTTTTCCGTCAGCGTCAGGAGGGTTTTGAGCAGCGGCCCTGCGCTCTGCGATTTGCCTGGTCTCAGCGTCGTTGAGCCTCATTTCAAGATTGGACATACTGCTCAGCTCTCTGATGACGGTCATAACGAAATTAATTCGACCCGCCTCATCAAAAACGGGAATGCCTACAAACATGACCTTTCTGGATTTGTTTTGTATGCCAATGGTCGCCAAAGCATAAACTTCCTTACCGGATTCCAGCACCAGAGATGAAATAGCGAAAGGTTTTTCCGATTTTTTCTCGTCAACGCTGTCAATTGTACCTGGTGCGTCGCCATTTGCATAATGAGGCAACGTCAAAAGGTATTCACCAAAGATGTATTTGTGGTTCAATACCTCTTGAATGGGCTTGCCAATAATATCTTCAGCAGGGATGCCGGTTAACTCCGTATACCATTTGTTGGCGGAGATTACAACGCCACTGTTGTCAGTCACATAAAAACCATCAAATAAAGCTTCTGTCAAAGCGAAAACATCAAGCTCCGTTGGCATGCCAGAGGCAGCATACATAGGGCCAATAATTTTTGAGATATTCATTTTGACTGATTTTTTTGTGTCCATAGAATAGCCTCCTTCAGGCTGATACTCTCTACGTTCATTATATACTATTCTTTTTATTATCGCAGAGTAGTCTGCCGCAGTCTGTGGAAAAGTGGATGCCATTATTCTGCCTGGTGAACATGAGATGGAAGCCCTGGCGTTTGTCGCTCACTGGCCCGCACTGAAAAATGCCTTGCTTCGGATTGGGCTTAGCGATACAATTCAATTATGAATTATTTGCTGTGGATGCGGCTGTGGTGCCTTGGGGATCTCAAAGTGCCACGCCGTTTTGCATAGAAAAGGGGTGACACCGTGGCGGGTAAATGGTTTGGGTTGAATGATAATTTGAAGCGAAGACTGGAAGGCGCGCCTCTACAGGAGGTATTTAAAGCGCTTGAGGGTCTCGAAGTGGATGAGCTCACCTATGAACTGCTGACAACGCTGGAACAGGCGCTGCAGGACTCAGAGCGCAGGATCTTGGAGCTTCGCCGCTATGAGGAGCGTGAGATCGATGCGTTCGCTATTGGTGACGCTGTTTCAGACGGCATCTGTATGGCGGATGGGCAGGGTATTGTGCTGGCAATTAATAGAGTGTACACAGAAATTACCGGGATCACGAAAGACATGATTGTGGGCAAGCCCATTCAAAAACTGCTGGATGAAGGCTATTTCAACCGGGCTGTCACTTACATGGTCATTGAGCAGAAAAAGCGGGTGTCGCAGTTCTCGACCATTGCCAGCAACAGGAAAAAGGTTTTAATTACCGGCAATCCGTTTTTTAACGAAGCGGGCGAGGTGACGCAGGTACTTACTGTTATGCGGGATTTGACAGAGCTCCTCAGCATCAAGGACAAACTGGAAAAAGCGGAGCGAGAGAGTGAGCGCTACAGAAGTGAGCTGGACCGGTATAAAACGCTGCAAAAGAAGCATTCCCACCTGATTGGGGAAGCGCCTTCCATGAAGCAAATTAAAGAGTTGATCAAGTATGTAGCCGGAACGGACGCTACGGTACTGATCACCGGAGAAACTGGCAGCGGCAAAGAGGTCGTTGCCAGGGAGATTCATGAAAACAGCGGCAAGAACGGCGCGCCTTACATCAAAGTGAACTGCGCGGCTATTCCGGATTCGCTTTTGGAATCAGAGCTGTTTGGTTATGAAAAAGGCGCTTTTACAGGGGCGTTAAATAAGGAAAAGCCCGGCATGTTTGAATTGGCAAACGGTGGAACACTGCTGCTTGATGAAATTGGCGAAATGCCAATGCTGCTCCAGTCCAAGCTGCTTAGGGTTCTGCAGGAAAAAGAGATCATGCGGGTAGGCGGCACAAAGAGTATAGCCATTGACGTCAGGGTGATCGCCTCCACAAATCAGAATTTGACCAGGCAAATTGCGGAGGGTAAATTCAGGGAGGACCTTTACTATAGGCTGAATGTCGTGCCCATCCACCTGCCGCCGCTTCGGGACAGGCTGGAGGATCTGCCTATGCTTGCCCACGTCCTGCTTGAGAAATACAATAAGAAATATGAAAAGAGTAAAAGCCTCGACCTTGGGGCGCAGATGGCAATGGAGCAATATCATTGGCCTGGAAATATACGTGAGCTTGGAAATATCCTGGAGCGACTGGTCGTTAGTGATGATGAACCTATGATAGGTTATGACAGCGTCATGCTGGTGCTGGAGCGCCACAAGGACCATGCGCACAGTAACAGGCGCCACGATCAGCTGGAAGCCACAACACTTGCAGAGGCAGTTGAAAGACTTGAAAAGCAGTGGATAGAAAACGCCTTGAAGCGCCACGGCAGTACCTATAAGGCCGCAAAAGCCCTGGGAACCAGCCAGCCGACGCTGTTTAGAAAAGCAAAGCAGCTTGGTGTACTGCTTGAGAAGCAAAAAGAGTTGCGTGAGTAATATCGTTTAAGACTGATACGTTTATGAATTGTTTAAATCAAAAATGAATCGACTTGGAAGAAGGCCACATCAAGCCTTCTTCTTTTTTTATGCATTTTTAATTCATTAATGAATTAAATTTGAATTGGGTGATTCTCTGTTTAATTCAGAGTTTTTATATGGAGTGAGTGTTTCCAAGGCTTTTCAGCTTTTTTTCTCGTTTGCTTCAGTTTGGCACGGCCCTTGCTTTATAGAGTGGTGTCAAGAACGGAGGTGAAGTCAAAAACATGAATAAGGTAGTAGAGTTACAAAATGCCATAAGCAGCATTCGAGACGGCATGACGATCCTTTATGGAGGGTTTATGGGCGTCGGGACACCTGAAATTCTCGTGGATGCACTGGTGGAAAAGGGTGTACGCGATTTGACGGTTATAGGCAATGACGCTGCTGTTCCTGGGGTTGGCATTGCCAAGCTCATCAGCAATGGGCAAGTGAAAAAACTGATCGCCTCACATATTGGGCTTAATCCAGAGGTTGCACAGCTTATGAACGCAGGAAAACTGGAAGTGGAGCTGGTCCCTCAAGGGACGCTGGTGGAGCGGATTCGCTGCGGCGGGGCTGGCATTGGCGGATTCCTGACTCAGACGGGATTGGGCACAGAGGTGGAAAAGGGCAAGACGATTGTTCAGGCAAATGGGAAGGATTATTTGCTGGAACTGCCCATTAAAGCGGATGTGGCGTTGATCCGGGGCTCGGTGGCAGATACCATCGGCAACGTCTTTTACAGGGCGACGACTAAGAATTTCAATCCACTGGCGGCGACTGCGGCAGAGCTGGTGATTGTGGCAGCCCAGGAGATTGTGGCGCCTGGCGAGCTGGATCCGGAAAGGGTCATGACGCCATGTGTTTATGTGGACTATGTCGTAGGAGGTGAAGCGTGATGGTTTTAAATGATAAGGAACGGATTGCACGGCGTATCGCTCAGGAACTCAGAGATGGAGATGTGGTCAATCTTGGCATTGGGCTGCCTACATTGGTCGCGAATTTTGTGCCTGAGGGCGTTGAAATCATGCTTCAGTCAGAAAATGGGCTGCTGGGCATGGGCGAGCTGGCGGACGGGAACCAGGCGGATCCCGACATCTTCAACGCAGGCAACCAGCATGTGACGATCCAGACAGGGGCGTCGTACTTCGACAGCGCGGATTCCTTCGCGATTATTAGGGGCGGCCATGTGGACATGACGGTTTTGGGGGCGCTTCAGGTAGATGAGTTGGGGAACATAGCCAGCCATGTGGTGCCTGGGAAGATGGTACCCGGCATGGGCGGCGCCATGGATTTGGTTTCAGGCGCGAAGATAGTCGTGGTGGCCATGCTCCACACTGCCAAAGGTGAGCCTAAGATTCTGGGGCGCTGCAGCCTGCCGCTCACGGGGGTTGGAAAGGTCAATCTGATTGTGACAGAAAAAGCGGTGATGGAGGTTACCAGCAATGGCCTGGTGCTCAAAGAGATTATGCCCGGTGCCACGCTGGACGAGATTTTCGCGTCGACGGATGCGAACCTCATCCTTGATGAGGTTTTGGTTTCTGCCGATGGTATCGCAATTTAAAAGGGGGAGCAAGTGATGATTAAACGTGAAATTTCAGAGGTAAAGCCTTACAGCGCGCCACTTCATTTTGACATGAAGGCGTTGAAGCTCCACGGCAAAGAGGAATCTGGCGCAACCAAGTTCTGGATGGGCATGTCCCACTTCCTTCCGGGTGGCGGCGCAGAATGGGCTTATGAAGATTCTCCAACAGAGAAGATCTATTTTGTCCTCGAGGGTGAGGTCGTCGTGACCGCCAAAGACGGTGACTTTGTGCTTAAAACAGGCGACTCGCTGTTTATTGGCCCCAACGAAGGCAGATCCATGCTCAACAGGACCAATCAAGTCGCTACGGTATTGGTAGTCATCAGCAACAATTAAAGAAAGGGTGAGGGGATACATATGATCGACCAGAAGTTTATCGATAAGCTGTTTGAGGTCAAAGGAAAAGTGGCACTGATCACCGGCGCGACTGGCGCTCTGGGAAAAGCAGTTGCTACAGGTTATGGCGCGGCAGGGATGAAGGTCTTTGTCACGGGTCGCGGTGAAGACAAATGCAAGGCGCTCTGCAGTGAGCTGGCGGCACAAGGCATAGAGTGCGCGTATTCTACCGGCGATCCAGCGGTGGAAGCGGATGTTGTTAAAGTCGTCGGCGACGCGGTTGCTGCTTTTGGAGAAATCAATGTTCTGGTCACGGCAGCAGGCTACAACCATGCTCAGCCAATTGTCGAGCAAGACCTGGCAGAGTGGAAGAAAATCATGGACTCGGATGTTCAGGGAACGTGGCTGTTCTGCAAATACGTTGGCAAGCAAATGATCGAACAGGGCAAAGGCGGCAAAGTGGTTCTCGTCTCCTCCGCCCGTTCGAAGATGGGCATGGCGGGTTATACGGGCTACGCCACCGCGAAGGCGGGCATTGATCTGATGGCCCAGTCGCTGGCCTGTGAATGGACTGCTAAGTACAACATCAATGTCAATACGATCAACCCAACCGTATTCAGGTCCGACCTCACGGAGTGGATGTTCGATCCCGAAAGTGAAGTGTACAAGAACTTCTTGAGAAGATTACCTATTGGCCGACTGGGAGAACCAGAGGACTTTGTGGGACCGTGCCTCTTCCTCGCGTCCAGTGCCAGCGACTTCATGACCGGTGCAAACGTGGCAGTCGAGGGTGGTTACTGGGCAAATTAGGGAGGACAACATGGAGATTAAAAATGTAACCATCCTGGGCTCTGGCCTCATGGGGAGCGGCCTGGCGCAAGTTTTTGCCATGGATGAAGACGCCAAGGTTATCCTCAGGTCGAGAAGCCTGAAAGCGGAGCCTCAAAAGGAGATCCGGGCAAACCTGGAGATCATGATCACCCGGGGCGCCATGACAGAGGAAAAAGCCCAGGGGATTCTGAGCCGCATCACTTTTACTGACAACATGGAAATGGCGTGCAAGGACGCGGACCTCATTGTGGAATGTGTACCGGAAGTCATGGATATCAAGCAGGATCTGTTCAGGGATATTGAACCTCTTTGCAAGCCAACGTGTATTCTTGCGACGAACACTTCGGTCATGAGTATTACAGAGATCGCCTCAAAATGTAAGGATAAGACCCGGGTGGTGGGTGCGCACTTCTGGAATCCGCCGTATTTGATTCCTCTTGTCGAGGTTGTCAAAGGGGATGAGACTACTGATGAGACTATGGCGCGGACTTACGATTACTTAAAGAAAATTGGGAAGAAGCCTGTCAAGTGCATGAAAGATGTTCCCGGATTCATTGCCAACCGGCTGCAGCACGCGATCTGGCGAGAAGCACTCTCTATAGTGGAGAATGGTATTGCGGATGCCGCGACGGTGGATGAAGCGCTGCGCTTCGGACCTGGCCTCAGATGGCCGGTGCTGGGCATACTGGAAAACGCAGACATGATAGGACTGGACTTATCCCTAAACATTCAGCGATATATTGTGAAGTACCTTGAGGATTCCCATGAGCCTTCTGCGCTGCTTCAGTCACTGGTTGAGAAAGGTGATCTCGGATTCAAAACCGGAAAAGGCTATCAAGACTGGACGCCGGAGCAGATTTCAGCTTCCAACAAGCGGTTGAGGGAATACCTGATTGATGTGACCAGAGAGTTGAATTGAAGGTGCCAAAGAAGTGAAAAAACTATATAAAAAAAGGAGATTTTAAAAATGGGAAAAAAAGTATTAGTTGATTTGAGCCATCCGTTCCACGCAGACATTCCATGCTGGCCTTACTTCGCAAAACCAAAAATTGATACTATGCACAACCTCGCGAAGAGCGGCGTTTTAACTCAGAAAATTGATGTTGTCATGCACTGCGGCACGCATGCGGACGCGCCGCGACATGTCATGGAGCGCGAGTTCAATGGCAAACGCGCGCGCTATACCCATGAAATGCCTTTGGATGCCTACTATGGGGATGCGGTCTGTCTCGATATTCAGGTTGAGGATTGGGGCTTGATTACAGCGGCACACCTGGATGACGCTTTGGCGCGTGCTGGTGTTAAGCATGAAGAGCTGGAAGGTATGGTCATCTGTCTCAGAACGGGCATGCACTTAAAATTTGATGACACCAGGGATTACTATCATTATTCCTGTGGCTGTGGCAGGGAAGCGGGACAGTGGTTTGCCAAATATAAGCCAAGATGTGTCGCTATGGACATGCAGGCGCTTGACCATCCGCTTCATACGACTATGGGCAAGAATGGCGGCAATGTCGGCATGAATCTGATTGGCAACTCCGGCAAACCGATCACGGAAGAGTATATTGAAAAGTTTGGCATTGAAGCCTACGCGGAATTCAACAAAGAAACGTATATCAACGTCTTAGGCAAAGAAAAGTACATGGAGGCTTACGGCGATCTTGAGAACCATGGACTGGAAGGCACTTGGGAGCCTTGCCACAAGTTCATGATGGGCAATGGCATTGTCGGTGTTGAAAATCTCGGAGGCGACTTGGATAAAGTTGTAGGCAAGCGATTCAAGTTCATGGCTTTCCCAATCCGCTGGTGGCTGGGTGACGGTTCCATGGTCCGCTGTGTCGCTGAAATAGATGAAGACGACCTCAATGATGTGCCTGAAAGGACATACACTTTCGGTGGATTTTAGAACTACATTTTGAAAAAAGTGAAGTGAATGTTTCGGAAATGGATGTGTCTGCGAAGTGGACAGCATTTCCAGTGCTTTGTCGGACACATCCATATATTAAGAGAATTTTTAAAAATGAAAGGGTAGGTTTCTATGTCTGATTTAACCAATAAAGTCATCCTCACGGTTGCGCCGACCGGCGCATGGCCGACCAAGAACGAAACGCCTTTTGTACCCCTTCAGCCCCGCGAAATTGCGGATGAAGTTTACGCATGCTGGAAGGCCGGTGCCTCGATAGCACATATCCATGTCAGGGATGATAACGATAAATCTTCCATGAGTCTGGAGAAATTCAGGGAAACCGTTAAATACATCCGGGAGACGGACTGTGATATTGTCATCAACCTGACTACCTCCGGGCAGCTTGGCTTGACGGATGAAGAGCGCATGCAGCATCTGATTGAGCTGAAACCTGAACTGGCCTCTTATGACTGCGGCTCAATGAACTGGCAGCACAGCTCTGTTTTCGAAAACAGCCCAAGGTTTTTGGAAAAGCTGGGCACTGTCATGCAGGATCAGGGCATTAAACCAGAAATAGAAATCTTTGATGCCGGAATGATGGCGAACGCGAAATACTATTTGAAAAAAGGCGTGCTGAAAGCACCGCTCCACTTCCAGTTTGTGCTCGGCGCAGCAGGCGGGATGGAAGCGACGGTCGAAAACCTTGTCTTTTTGAAAAGCCAGCTGCCGGAAAACTGCACTTGGGGTGCTCTGGGGATTGGCAAAGGCCATCTGCCAATCATGTATGCTGCGTTGGCACTCGAAGGCCATGTGCGTGTCGGTATGGAAGACAATATTCTCTATTCTAAAGGCGTGCTTGCAAAATCCAATGTTGAGTTTATTGAAAGAACCAAGCGCATTGTTAAAGAAATGAACAAGGAGATCGCGACGCCGGATGAAGCGCGTCAGATTCTTAGCATTGCGAAGTAAGAAGCGGTGATGAACGGTACGTTCGTCTAAGGTGCTATAAGCAGGGGAGGCAGTTGTGGCTTGGCGCTTTGGCACCAGTCCCTGACCTTCTGATAATAACGTTTTCACGGAGAAAGAGAGGACTATTACATAATGAAAAAAGCAGTGATTGTCAGTGCGGCGCGGACGCCTATAGGCAGTTTTGGCGGAAGTTTAGCCACTGTTTCGGCGGCTGAGCTCGGCGCTTTAGTCATAAGGGAATCCATTCTGCGGGCAGGGATTAACCCTGAGCAAGTGGATGAAACTATCATGGGCTGTGTACTTCAAGCGGGGCTTGGACAGGGTGTCGCCAGACAAGCGGCGGTCAAAGCGGGTATTCCCGTCGAAAAGCCGGCCTACACAGTCAATATGATCTGCGGTTCAGGTTTGAAGACAATTCAGCTGGCTGCTCAGGCCATAGCATCCGGGGACGCGGACATAGTCGTGGCGGGTGGAACAGAGAGCATGAGCCAAGCCCCCTATGTTTTAATGAATGCGAGAACAGGTTATAGAATGGGCAATGGCAGTCTGGTGGACAGCATGGTCAACGATGCTTTGACGGATGCCTTCACTGGGGTCCATATGGGGATTACAGCGGAAAATCTTGCAGAGCAGTTTAATATCAGCCGTGCGGAGCAGGACGCTTTTGCGGCTGCCAGTCAGCAGAAGGCTGTTGCCGCAGTGTCAGCAGGTATTTTCGATGAAGAAATTGTTCCTGTTGTCATCAAGACCCGAAAAGGGGAAGTCGTCATTGATAAAGACGAATATCCCAAGGCTGGCGTAACGGTTGAGAGCCTGAGCGCATTGAAGCCTGCGTTTAAGAAAGATGGCACGGTGACGGCGGGAAATGCATCTGGCATTAATGACGGCGCTGCGGCTATGGTGCTGATGTCTGCTGAAAAAGCTTTGGAGCTCGGCGTTGAGCCGCTTGCAGAGATTATTGGCTATGGTTCAGCTGGCGTAGATCCTCAGACCATGGGCTTCGGTCCGGTCCCTGCTGTCAGGAAAGCACTGGAAAAAGCGGGCATCCCTCTGGATAAGGTCGAGCTGATTGAAGCCAATGAAGCCTTTGCCTCTCAGGCGCTTTCAGTGGCGCGAGCATTGGAGTTTGACATGGAGAAAGTCAATGTTCATGGGGGTGCCATTGCGCTTGGACACCCGGTGGGCGCTTCAGGCGCGAGGATTCTGACGACGCTCCTGTATGAAATGAAACGGCGGGATTCCAAGTTGGGCCTCGCGACGCTGTGTATAGGCGGCGGGATGGGAACTGCGGTTGTTGTAGAGCGAAAATAGGGACATTCAATAGACTGAGACGAAAATTCCAAAGGAAGATGGAGGACGATTTAATGACGTCAAGCAAGAAGAATAGCCTCATTGCTGGATTCGGCCGGGAAGGCTGGGGTGTGATTATTTACTGCGCTGCAATGTTTTGGTTTTATGTCGGTATGGTCAATGACGGTTCCAATATCACAGCACCTGCATTTGCCGCGAACACAGGCATTGATTATTCCATGGTATTGAGTATGGGCTCAGTGGCAGGCTTTGTTGGATTTTTGTTCTTTATAATTTTTGGTCAGATCAACATCAGACTCGGGGCGAAAAACACGTCTGCGATCTGCATGCTGATTGCCGGTTTGGCGTATATTGGAATTGGTTTTTCAAGCTCTTTGATTGGATATGCGGTTTGCCTGTGCCTGGTCACGGGATCAGTTATGTCCGGTGGCTACATAGCGGGGGGCACGTTAGTCGCGAAGTGGTTTCCCAAGAAAAAAGGCATCGTCATGGGCTACACCACAATGGGGCATAACCTCGCTTCAGCGCTTTACGTCCCTATGATTGCATTCCTTGTTAATTCACTGGGCCTTCGGACGGGCGTTTTGGTGCCCAGTGTTCTCGTCATGATTTTGGGCTTGATTGGTTTGTTGATGATTAAAAACACACCTGAAGAAATAGGGATTCTTCCAGACAACGTTTCAAAGGAAACCTATATGAAGGAATATGATACCAGTGATCTGGTAAAGGACAGCACTGGCGGATGGACCGTTAAAAGTCTGTTGTCTGAGCGTGAAACGTGGCTGGCTGCGTCCACCACCGGGATCTATCAACTTGTCACGGTAGGTGTTATGACTCAGCTGGTGGTTCGAAATATGCAGCTTGGTTTTACACAGGGGCAGGCCATAACCATTATGTCGATTCTTGCGGCCATTGGCGTCATTGGCTCCTGGTTGTTTGGTGTGCTGGATTCAAAGTATGGGACTAAACCCACAATGATCTTCTTTGGCTTTTGGTATATGGCAGCGTTGGTGTTTAACGTTCTTGAAACCAGAACGTCGATTTTCCTCTCGGTGTTTATGATTGGTATGGCTATTGGAGGTTCAGCGAACTTCACGACGTCACTTCCAGCCGCGATTTTTGGAAGACATGGCTTTGAAAAGGTTAACAGTGTGATTTTTCCGATCCAAGGTTTGATCACCTCCCTGAATTTCCTGCTGAGCGGCATTTCCATTGCGCTTACAGGAAGCCTGAGAGGTGTGTACATGTTGTTTATTGGAATTTTGGCAGTCAATATTCTTTTAATCCTGCTTGTGAATGAACATAAGTTTAACCGCGATTACCAGGCGGAAGAGGGGCTTGAAGCCAATAAGGCTGTGTCTTAGTTCTGAGGCTAAAGCTGAGTTGGGTGAGAAGATGCTATTACAATAAATTTTGGAAGGAGATTATGTATGAGGAAAAAGGAAGCAATCAAAAATGCACTGATTGGTGGCATCATTTCAGCAATTCTCAGTTTTGTGGTGAATTATTTCCTGATCCCAATGCCAACGGATGTTTTTTCTAACGGCATTGGCAATGGGATCAGCGGACTGCTCAGCGGGGGACTCTCAGCTTTCGCTACAGTGATGGTTCTGACCTCCGAAAAAGGCAGAACTACACTGAAGAAGATTATGGTTGAAGCAAAGTAACAATCATGGTCATCAATGCCGTATTAACAAAGGTGGGCAAATGCCGCGTGGCGGCATTTGCCTTTTCTTTTAAGTGCGTCAAGTCGTACCTGTGTAGGGATGGCGTAAGTTGTTCAGGCGGGGACAGGGACATATGGCGGGGGACTGTCCCCCACCAAAAACAAGTTGTCCAGCACTTCAAAAAAAGAGAAGCGTGAAGAGGGTGCGTCAGCACGCTCTTTACGCTTCTTTCCTTTTATCGCTTTTTCTTTGGTCTTTAAATCTCTAATCCTTCAGTGCATTATCACTTAAGCTCAAACCTGTCCGCATCCATGACCTTATGCCATGCAGCGACGAAATCACTGACGAATTTCTCTTTGCCATCTTCGCTGGCGTAAACCTCTGAAATAGCCCTCAGCTCTGAATTGGAGCCAAAGACCAGATCCACACGGCTGGCGGTCCATTTGGTTTCGCCGGTTTTTCTGTCTGAGCCTACGAAGAGGTCTGCGTCCTCGGTCATAGGCTTCCACTGGGTGCCCATATCGAGGAGGTTCACGAAGAAGTCGTTGGTCAGCTGCTCTGGGCGCTTGGTGAAGACGCCGTGAGGGGCTTTTTTGAAATTGGCGTTCAGGGCACGCATGCCGCCTACGAGAACGGTCATTTCAGGTGCCGTGAGACCTAAAAGCTGGGCTTTGTCCACCAGCATTTCCTCGGCAGAGACCGCATATTTGGCTTTGGTGAAGTTGCGAAAACCATCGGCTAATGGCTCGAGGACGGAGAAGGAAGGGACGTCGGTTTGCTCGAGGGTCGAGTCGGTGCGGCCTGGTGTGAATGGTACAGAAATCACAAAGCCCGCGTCCTTGGCGGCTTTCTCAATAGCCGCGCATCCGCCCAGGACTATGAGGTCAGCGAGGGAGACTTTCTTGCCGCCAGCTGCTTTTTCGTTAAAGTCTGCCTGGACTTTTTCAAGGGCGGTGAGAACTTTTTCGAGCTGCTCAGGCTGATTGGCGAGCCAGGACTTCTGAGGCTCAAACCGGATTCGAGCTCCGTTGGCGCCGCCCCGTCTATCTGAGCCGCGGTAGGTGGAGGCGGAGGACCAGGCGGTGTAGACCAGCTCGGATACCGACAGGCCGGTGGCCAGCATAGCTTCTTTTAATGAAGCAACATCCGCTTCGTCAATCAGCTCAAAATCCACAGGAGGCACAGGATCCTGCCAGATCAGATCTTCTGCAGGGACTTCCGTGCCAAGATAACATGCTTTTGGACCCATATCTCTGTGAGTCAGCTTGAACCAGGCTCGTGCGAAGGCGTCCTCAAATTCTTTAGGATTTTCCATGAAGTGGCGGGCAATTTTGGAATATTCCGGATCCATGCGCAGGGCAAGGTCCGCGGTGGTCATCATAGGCGCGTGGCGCTTGTTTGGATCGTGGGCGTCCGGAACGGTCGTTTTAGCCTCCGGATCCGTTGGGATCCACTGCCATGCGCCGGCCGGGCTCTTCACAAGATCCCAGTCATACTTGAACAGCGTTTCCAGATAGCTGTTGTCCCAGGTGATAGGCGTAGGCGTCCAGGCACCTTCAATGCCGCTGGTGATGGTGTCGCCGCCTTTGCCGGTACCAAGGCTGTTTTTCCAGCCTAAGCCCATTTCTTCGATAGGCGCTGCCTCTGGCTCTGGGCCTACATTTGTAGGGCTGCCAGCGCCATGACACTTGCCAAAGGTATGGCCGCCAGCCACAAGCGCGACGGTTTCTTCATCATTCATGGCCATGCGCGCAAAGGTTTCGCGGATGTCTTTTGCGGAAGCGAGGGCGCTTGGCTGACCGTTAGGGCCCTCTGGATTGACGTAAATCAGGCCCATCTGGACAGCGGCCAGAGGGTTTTCGAGATTTCGACCATCGGAATAGCGCTTGTCTCCGAGCCATTCGCTTTCTGTGCCCCAATAGATGTCTTCCTCAGGCTCCCAAATGTCTTCCCGGCCGCCGCCAAAGCCAAAGGTTTTAAAGCCCATGGATTCGAGGGCGCAGTTGCCGGCCAGGATCATGAGATCCGCCCAGGAAATGCTCTTGCCATACTTTTGCTTAATAGGCCAAAGCAGGCGTCTGGCTTTGTCGAGGTTGCCGTTGTCCGGCCAGCTGTTCAGCGGTGCGAAACGCTGATTGCCGGTGGACGCGCCACCCCGGCCGTCCCCCATGCGGTATGTACCGGCGCTGTGCCATGCCATGCGGATCATCAGCGGGCCGTAGTGACCGTAGTCTGCCGGCCACCAGTCCTGGGAATCCGTCATCAGGTTGACCAGGTCTTTTTTAACGGCGTCGAGGTCGAGCGCTTTAAAGGCCTGCGCGTAGTTAAAGTCTTCGCCTAAAGGATTTCTGACTTTACAGTTCTGATGCAGGATTTTAAGGTTCAGCTGGTTGGGCCACCAGTCTCGGTTAGCGGTGCCGCCGCCGGCAGTAGAGTGCTTAGTCATGCCCGTGACTGGGCATTTTCCTTGTTCGCTCATAGAAAAATCCTCCTTAGACAAATGATCACAAATTAAGTCGGAAGTTAATTTGAATTGCTCTATTTTTATACCCAAAACAATCGCGGATAAGCCAAGGAAATATCTTCGCAAAATTTGTCACAATTCGTGCCTGATTTACAAAAAAGTGATAGCAAGTTAACGTAAAAAAAGCTATTATAAATCCAAGAGGTTAAAAGGAGCGGAGAAAAGCCTTTAAAACGGCTTGCTGAACGCTCTCTGGCGTTTTCATCTGAAAGAGAAAGGGGAAGTTAAAATGTGGAAAAAATTATTGGCGTTGAGTTTGGTACTGATTCTGGCGCTGTCTTTTGCGGCCTGCGGCGGTGATGGTGATATTGCTGAGGAAGCTTCTGCAGCCTGGAGCGAGGCCACTGGAGATCAGGTAAAGAGCGCCAAGGCTGAGAAGTACGGCTCGGGCATGAGTGAGAGCCACCAGATCATGGCAGCGTTCATCCTGAAACGCAACGATAGGGACAGCAATCTTGAGGCGTATAAAGAGGTATTTCTGGTAACCATAGTCCTTGAAACCGGTGAGGAATATGGCATGGTGGTGGCGGATGGAGAAATGATTTTTCCTGAAAACATTGGGGGCTGATGGAAGCCCCCCTTGCGGCAAAGTCACATTAGCAGCGTTGCAGATTCAAGAGTCACCGGTATCACTGCAACAACGGCTGTCACAGTAAAAATCCGCATCACACAGGAGGCGTAAAATCTATGGAGAAAACAAAAACCAGGCCGTTCTCGACCATCTTTGGCATGATGATCAGCCCTGGTCCCACCGTGAAACGGGCCTTATCCGGCAAGCAATGGTATCTGGGCCTCATAGTCTCCACCCTCGCATTTATGCTGTTCTTCCTTCAGACAGGTCTCGACCTGTATAAAACCGGTCAGAAAGGTCTTGGCTTCGTGACCCTGAGCGCGGCGACAGGCGCCCTGTACGGTCTTCTCGTGATCCCGGCGCTGGCCGTCGTGGTCTGGGTTATTTTGAAAATGACCAAGAATGAAAAGAGCTTAAAGTGGGCCATTTCGTCGTTCTGCCTGAGCTACAGCGGCGCGCTGATCTACGGTCTGGCCGGCATTGTCTTCTCCCTGGTACTGGGCTGGAAGACTTCCATGGCCTTTGGCGTTACCGGCGTTTTGTGGGCAATTGGTCCCATGATGATTGGCCTGCGGGAAATGAGCGGCGGCAAGACCGGTCTTGGCGTCATCCTTGCGACCCTGGTGGGCAGCCTCGTGCTGCTGAGCTGGGCGTTCCTTGGCAACTATTAGGGGGTGGATGTGTTGAAAAGTATTGATGATGGCAGATTTCTAAAAGCTCTCTCCCGGCGCCTTTGCTTTATGACCTTTGGCATCTGCGCCTTTACCAACCCGCTGGAGCCGCTGTCCGTCTACAATATGGCCTTTGGCGCCGTATTCGGGCTGTTTTTTGGCTGGCTATTCAAAAGATTTCTTTACATATTTCTCGCTGCGCTGAATAGCAATATCAAAAAGGAATGGGGCAAGAAAGTCATGCGGTATCCGGTGGAGACAGGGATGCTCTTTATGATCCCATTTGCGGTGATGCTTGCTCTTGCGACCTTTGTCTTGAAATGGAATAACGCGTCCGCCTTTATCAGCACGGGCATGATGGCGGCTGGAACGTCTACGGCCATTGAAATCAGCCGGATTCGCGGCAAGTCCATGATCCGCAATGCCATTGCGACCTCGGGCGTCTCCTTTATGTTCAGCTTCCTTTGGACTTATGCTCAGCCTATTCTTTTTCGCGCGCCGGGCCTGATCGAAGGCGGCGTTACCTTTGTCCGTTCACTGATTCTTGGGGGAGGTGGCCTGTCGTGAAGCGTAGGTTTGCTAAGCTTTTGATTTCCTTCGTTATAGCTGCACAGGCTCTGCCGATAGTCGCCTTCGCCGGCATCCTCTCCAGCGCTCCATCCACCGTCCTGCCAAGCGCGCCTTATGAGAAGGTCCTGGCCAGTGAGGGCGATTGGTTTGCCGGCCGTCCGGCTTCTGGCACGACTGAGTCTTTGACGGTGGCCTATACGGGTGAAAGAGACGTCATGTCCTCAGGCAGCACTGAGCCCATCACTTTCACGACCCGTGAGGAAGCGCTGGTCAGCGAGATTTACGTCAGCGAAGCCGCTTCCGAGAGCATTACCCTCGTGGATGAGCAGGGTAACCTGTATCCAGGCTTTGAAGCTGTTCGCATCAGTGAGGATACCCAGGTGTATCAAGCGGCCGGAGATGTCCGCCTTCCGGCGGGAAGCTATACGGCGCAGGGGGCCAGCGGGGATTTCGCCGTCAAAGGCGTGAATGCCGACGGTCAGTCACGCTACACCTCCGAAGTCGCCCAGTTAGCCTCCGAGGTCCTTGGCGCACCTTCTGCGAGTGTTGGTGCGGGACAGGCACTTACCAAAACTGAGCCAGCGGCAACGTCTGGCGTCGAGGGCAAGAAGCCTGCCATGTTTGTTTTTGATGACATTTATTTGGTTGATGAAATTATTCTAAATACGTACAACAACGGCATGGGGGCGGCGCCGGGCCTCATTGCGATCCTGGACGAATCCAACCAGGTCATCTACACGCAGCAGGCCTTTGGGGGCGCACTCGGCAACCTGGCCAATGGCCTCTGGATTGTCAAGCCAGAGATCCTGCTACCGGCGGGGACTTATTACATTGGATCTTCAGATCCAAGTGTCATAGGCTACGACCCGGCGGGAGAGCCGCTCTTTTATCTGACGGCGTATCCTACCCTCCCGGAAGAGCCGGATTTCACCGGAACGTATCTCATTAATGTGGACACGACCAAGACTTCAAATATTATGGGGCCGGTGGCGGGGACACCATCGGCATTCCTGAGGGATTTTGAGATGACTGTGCTGCACAAAGACGGCTACGTCGAGCTGATTGGGGAATACGAGGGCATGCCGGTGTCTCAGAACTGTGTTATCACGGAGCAGACGGAAAACGGGCTCTCGGCCATCTTTGATTTCGCCGTGGACTTGACGGGGCTGCCGTACAAGGCCGAGGTGGGCACAACGGTGACGGTGACGTTCGTCCAGGATGAAGCGGGCGGGGTCCAGGTCTCTTTTGCGGGGGACGCGTTTTACAACCGTCAGGCCAGCGCGTCAAAAGGCGCGGATCAGAACACTTACACTGTCAGCGGCAGCGGCAGCCGGGTGTCCGAACAGCTTCCCCCATTTGTCATAGCGGCCTTGGGGGCGGCAAACAGCGTTGGCAACATTCCGGGGGCAGACACACCGTTCCAGAACGCGACGGGCATCCTGTTCCCACCACTGGTGGGTCTGGTGGCCAGCGTGATGCAGGAAGCGCTGAAGAAGAAGGAAGCCGAGGCACAGGCGCGTCGGAACAAGGGTGGCCCTCGGGACAGAGCCTGGTACAAGAACAAGTATCCGGAGGCTACAGACGAGCAGCTTGCTATGATCATGTTGGCAGATGCCATGGGTAATACCGACGAACCAGATGAGGGGGATGCCGTGTCGGTGGGAGACAATGAGGGCTCCGGAGATGCGGGTGATTCCGGGGATTTTGGCGGTTCAGAGGAAGACTGGGCTGAGGAAGAAGCTGAGGCTGAACCAGAAGCAGAAGCAGAGCCAGAGCCAGAACCAGAGCCAGAGCCTGAAGCAAAACCAGAGGTGGCTCAGGACGCGGATAAAGCGACAGCAGAGGCAGAAGCGGCGGCTGCGGCCGAAGCAGAAAGACAATTGGCTGAGAAGGCCGCTGCGGAGCCGGAGACTATGGTGCTCAAGACCTCGGCCCGTGGCGCAGAAAGCTTGTATGTCAAGGACCCTGAGACTGGGGAGTGGATCGACGCAGAAACGGGCAGTGTTTTAGATTATGAAAAATATAAGGCCACGGCGGAGGATAAGTTTGCGCAGGAGCTGGCGGTGCTTGAGAAGCATTCTGCAGACAACGCGAAGCCGGATGAGGAATTTGCCAAGGCTATGGAGGAAATTGACAGAGAGTTTGCCCACGACCAGCATATGCAAAAGATGGAGAAGAAGTTCGGTACTTCCAAGGTAGGGCTCATGAAGGCCATAATTACACAGCGTGCCGAGCAGGAGCGGGAGAGCTTCGAAACCTGGCAGCGGATTGGGGATGTTGCCCAGGTCGGCGAGGTTGGATCCAAGGTGGTGCTGGCTGGCGCGGACGCGGCAATTGATGTCATGGGCGCGACGGTGCCAGGAGGCCACTACGTGCGCGCGGGCTATAAGGTCATCAAGGGCGCGGCGGGCACGGCTGCAGATCATCATTCCAAAGGCCAGGACTGGACGGCCGGGGCTACGGAAGGCTTCATAAAAGGCGCAGGTGACGCAGCGGGGGATTATATCAAGAACCCTTATGCGAAGGCCGTGGTCACAGCAGCGGCGGAATCCGGCGGCTCTGCGGCAGGGGCTTATATACGCGGCGAGGATTACATTCAGGCGGCGCAAAACGGCTATGTGGACGGGGTTTACAAAGTGACGGTGGGTGCTGTGTCGGACAAAATCTTTGGAGAAGCGCCAGATGTGGATCTTCCGGATGTGCCTATACGGGTGGATTCGACGCTGAAGAAAGTGTTTACGAACCAGGGCGCCAAAGACAAGATCAAAACGGCCTTGACGGATGAATTTGTCCTCAAGCCGGGCGCGCTGGAGCCTGCCAAGAATCTCATTCAGGTCGATCGTCCTGAATTTGCTAAAAAATAGGAGGGGTATCATGCATATCGATTTTAACGCTTTAGCCTATTTGGCTGGTCAGTACAAAACGGAGAACCGTATGAGCCTCTTGAAGAACGCAGGTAAAGGTGATCCGGCGGAAGGCGAGAAGTTGCTGAAGGCAGAGGGATGGTTTTCTGGTGATTCTTTGCGGCCTGACGGCGAGGCACTTCTCGAGGTTTTGGCGGCACCGGAGCGCTCCGGACGGGTTGCGATTCGCGAAGGCAATGTCCTGATAGAGAAGCTGGGCTATAAAAAAGGCGAATCTTATGTTTTAGCGGAGCATACGGAAAGCGGCTTTGAGGTCTCGAGGTCTGAGTCCTTGCAGCCGGTGCTGATGGCGCTGTCCCAGGTTACGGGGATGTCCAGGGTGGTCGCTTATGACCTGGAGCTTGAGCTTTCTTCTGAGGACGCGTTGATTTATCTGGGGCTTGTTGACTTATACAGGAAGACGGCCATGCTTGGGCTCTGGTCTGTCCCTGTCCCGGATGTCAACGTGGAGGCTTTGGCGGCGCATTTAGCGGCGCCGGTGGCGGGCTCTTTGGTGGCTATGGTCAAGGATCGCCGGGATTTTGAGGTGACTTTAAAGCCTGCTGATCTGAAGGCACGGCTTGTGTCGGGGCTGGGCGCAGCGTCTGAGGCGACCTCTGGCTTGGTCAAAATGCTCGACAGCGGGGACTTAAGGCTGGCGGGGGACCACGGCAAATTTGCCATGGAGTTCCTGGTACCGCGGGCGGTGACGACACTGGAAGTCTTCAACCAGGTTGGGGACAAGCTTGCGGGCAGCGAGGCCATGGTGGTCAGCGCCGGGCTGAACGAGCACCTCCTCATTAAGTTTGGGGGCGGACAGTGCGCGCTGTCGCTGATTTCTGGGAGCTATTTGCTTAAACTCATTGAAAATGTGCTGAAAGCGCCGGCGCTTGAGGTGTAGGAAGAAAGTGACCTGAGAGGAAAATAAGCCTGAAAGTGCGCCCTTTTCCTCTATAGACAGTTGGATCCATTATGGACCCAGCTGTCTTTTTTTGTTGGGTTTGAATTGGGGGTGAGGGGGCTGGGCGGGGGACCATCGGCATAAGCACTGGTGTTTTGCCGATGGTGATCCCAGCCAACACCAAGGGGATCATGAGGTGTTAGTCGCTGACTGTTGAGAATTTTTACGATCGTACACAAATTTTTACGAAAAGTCCGTTGTTTCTGAATATATTCGGTTTGATGGCGCAAAAGTACCCAAGGTACACTGTGGCAATCCGCCCCAAAGCGGGTTAAACGGGCGCGTGGGGGATACCTTTGTATAAATAATCATTGGATTGGAAAACTTGGCATCTGTCTTGCTTATTATACCTTGCGTCGTCATACTACATACATATTACAACGAAAGTAGGGGAATTATGGAAAACAGAAACATGCTACGAGACGCAATAGTAGTAGGCTTTGCAATGTTTGCCATTTACTTTGGCGCCGGCAATCTCATCTTCCCGCCGTTTATTGGTTTTGAAACGGGCACCAATTGGGTCTCGGGGTTGGTTGGTCTCGTCGCGACAGGCATCGCGCTCCCAATCCTCGCTGTTGCGGCAGTCGCCAACGCGGGCGGCACCTTCAAGGACCTCACGCGTCCGATCACCCCGTGGTTCTATCAGGTCTATAACGTCCTCGTTATGATTGGTGTCGGGATGCTCATCACGATTCCGCGGACGGCGGCGGTGGCCTATGAAACAGGCTTCAGCGTAATGCTGCCGATGGTCAACCAAGGGCTCCTGAAGCCTATCGCCATCATTGGATTCTTCGCATTGACGTATTACTTCGCCAATGACCGTTCGAAGGTCATTGACAAGGTGGGCAAGGTGCTGACACCTGTGCTCTTGATCATCCTCGTTGGCATTGTCATCATTGCGATTGTCAATCCGCTGGGGACGCCGGTCGCAACAGAGCTTGCGAATCCGTTCTACTTTGCCTTCACACAAGCGTATCAGACGGGCGACGTCTTGACGGGGCTCCTCTGCGCGGTCATCTTCGTTGAAGCGCTCCGCGGCAAGGGCTACACGGATAAGGCCAGCAATGTCAAGATGATTTTGATCTCCTGCGTCGTCGCTTTTGTAGGTCTGTTTGTGGTCTACGGCGGCCTCGAATATCTTGGCGCAACTGGCAACAGCCTTTTCCCGGCTGGCACGGACCATACGGAGCTTCTCAAGAGTCTCGTTCTCAGACTATCTGGCAGTGTAGGTCTGACGGCGCTTGCGGTCGCGGTTGCTCTGGCTTGTTTAACTACTTCCGTTGGCTTGACGGCGGTTCTCGGAGATTTTCTAAATGGTTTTACAAAGCAAAAAGTCAGCTACAAGCTCGGCGTCGCGTTGACCTGCGGCGTAGGCATCATCCAGGCAATGGGCGGCGTCGCGAAAATTATTGTCATTGCTGGACCTATCTTCATGGGCATCTACCCAATCTCCATTTTGCTGGTTTTGCTCGGACTCTTCAGCAAATTCATTCCAAACGATGGGGTTTGGAAGGGTGCAGCACTTTTGGTTATCCTGGTCAGCCTCTATGATTCCTTCTCGGTCATTGGCGCGATTGCTGGCTTCCAGCTGCCTGCGGCGCTGACGAACCTCTACATGGCGATTCCTCTGGCGGGCCAGGGGTTTGCCTGGATCGTGCCAGCAGTTGTTGGCGGGGTTGCAGGGGGGGTCATTTACCGAAATAAGAAAAAGGTACCTGAAGCTGAAGTTAAAGCAGCGTAGGTTGGGTATGCAGTTGGAAATGTTGTTGGAAAGTTAGTTGGAAATGGACAATTTTTATGGAGATGGTGCACAGCAGGCCTGAGAGGCCTGCTGTGTTTTTTTGTTTGGTTGGGGACAGGGCCGGGCCAGACTCTGGCCCGGCCCTGTCCCCAACCAAACAACTTTATCCGCGTTCAACCACCAAAAAAAGGGTAAAGGACCGCCAAGTGGTGTATTATAAACTTGAGGGTTTTTGTTCACATTTTACGCAGATAAAGAAAGAAGGGGTTCTGTTGAAAGCTGACGCATTGAAAGCGGCTTTTGAAAACTTCAAGCTGCTGCTTGCCGGCACTTTTGATTTTAAGGACAATGCCACTAAGCGCATCAAGAAGGAAGCCATGGATGAAATGGACAACTTTATGCTGTTGTGCTATGGGGACCTGCTGGGCATTCCGCTGCCTACCACCTATTACACCCTGGAGCTTCTGCCCTACCTGGCAGAGGATCTTGAGGGCTGGGAGCGCAGGATCATGGCGAGGAAGAGTATCTATGGCGACCGCTGGGGCGACTTTTGCTGTTAGGTGATGACGTTAACCAATGTTGTTGGCTATTTTCGCTAACCATTGCCGTTAGCTGTTATCGTAATTCATTGTCGCAAACCATTGTCGTCAGCAGTTGAAGGAGAGGACGAGGCTTGAATAAGATTGTGTTTTTTGGAGGCAAGGGCGGCGTTGGAAAAACCACGGTATCCTCCGCTTACGCCAGTGCCTGCGCGGAAAAAGGGGAGCGAACGCTGCTGGTTTCAACGGACCCGGCCCACTCCCTCTGTGACATATTCGAGAGAACCATAGGCGCCAAGGTTACCGCGCTGGGTTCCAATCTGGACGGGCTCGAAATTGACCCGGAGGAGGAGAGTCAGAAGTACATCAATGCCATCAAGAAGAACATGAAAAGCATTGTCAGTCCAGTCATTGTCAAAGAGATCGAGAAGCAACTGGATGCAGCAGCGGTGACACCGGGCTCGGATGAGTCTGCGGTCTTTGACAAGCTGATGGAGGTGCTTCTGGAGCTCAGCGGCGACTATGACAGGATTGTCATTGACACAGCGCCAACGGGACATACCGTCCGTCTCCTTTCCCTGCCCGAGCTCATGGGCGGCTGGATGGACCGGCTTATAGAAAAGCGTAAGGCCGCCATGGCCCTTTATGAAATGGCCAACCGGGACAAAAGGAAAATGGAAGAGCTGATCATGTCGGATCCTGTCATCTCGACCCTGAGCACCAGAAAAGCAAAAATGGAGAGTGCCCGGGAGCTGCTTACAGATCATGAGCAGGTCTCCTTCGTCTTCGTCCTGAACCCGGAAAAGCTGCCTATTGAGGAAACCAAAAAGGCCATTCAGATTCTGGCCAAATACAGGATTCAGGTGCGCGACCTGGTCGTGAACCGCATCCTGCCTGAGGGGCTCACGGATCCCTTCTGGAACCGCCGGCGTGAGATCGAGAAGAAGTACCTTGAGGACATTGAGACTGTCTTCGCGAAGCAGCGCCGCATCCTGATCCCGCTGATTGAGACTGAGGTCAGGGCAGAGGATCTGGGGCGGATTGGCGCCTATTTTGAGAGGTTGTAAGCCGCTAAGGCCACACCGTCTCACATTTTTCGACAACAAAAAAGAGGCAATTGGCGCCAAGTGTCATAGGCGCCAGCTGCCTCTTTCGTTCGTTTGACTTTGTGCTTTATTTTTGTACTTTATTTTGTGCTGCGCTACTTGTTTATTACTCCTCAGTTGCGTTATAAACGCGCTCTCCGCTCATGTAAGTCTCCAGCACCTGTGTTTTGCCAATGGTCTCAGGCGCCACTTCCATAATATCGCGATCGAGGAGGATAAAATCAGCCGCATAGCCTGTCGCGAGCTGGCCAACGCCTGGGAATCCGACGACCTTAGAGGCTTCACGGGTATAGAGCGACACGGCAGTGGCGGGATCTACACGGTGCTGCTGGCCATGGTCCGTGCCGTCGTAGCTGGTACGGGTGACAGCGGCCTGAATGCCTACAAAGGGGTTTGACGGGTCTGCCCAGGAAGTTGCAGGGGCATCTGAGGAGAAGGCTAATTGGATACCCGCATCGAGGACGGAGCGAACCGGGTAGGTGTTCTTGGTGCGCTTGTGGCCGAGATTGTTGAGGTAGCTCTCGATTTCAGCGAAAAGGAACACAGGCTGGTTGACATAGGCCACGCCCATTTCAGCGCTCTGCTCCAGGGCCTTTGGCGTTGGCATGGCGGCGTGCTCTATGCGGAGCTTGGGCGCATTCTCTTGCTTGTAAAAGGTGTCGACGATCATATCAATGGCGCGTTCGCCCATGGCATGGGTGAGGAGCTGAAGGTCGTGGGTTTTGGCATAGGCGCCGGCGGCTCTGAGTTCGTCAGGGGTGATGGTGGCCATGCCGTCAGAGGTTTCGCCGCCGCTTTGGTCGTTTGCCAGGAAAGGGGGGTTGACCCAGGCGGTTCGGCCGGAAACGCTGCCATCGGCTAAAGTCTTGACACCGCCTACGAAGATGGGCTGACTGTGGTCGCGGCGTTCAGGGGCAAAAGGTGGGGCGGTCTTGAGGTCATCCCAGATATAATAGAGGGCGGCGCGCTGGCGGAAACCGGCCTGGCTGGCGGCGGTGTAGAGGTCGTAGTAGTCCGTGGGGCCTGTGCGGGCGAACATTTCCGTGACGCCGGTGATGCCCTGGGAAAGGAGGGTGCGGCTGAGGTCTGCCAGGCTGGCAGCGGTTTCTGCGAGTTTTTTCTCGGGGAGGGCCTTGAAGAGCAGTTCCCGGGCGGTCTCGTAGAGGATGCCGTTGGGCTCGCCGTCCGCGTCTCGGCCTATGGCGCCACCAGCGGGATCCGCGGTGCTGCGGTCAATGCCGGCGAGCTTCAGGGCCAGGCTGTTGACGGTATAGATGTGGGCGCAAGTGCGCATCATGCTGACGGGGGCGTCGGTGGTTGCCCGGTCCAAGTCGTGGCGGGTTGGGGTGCGGCCTTCTTTCAGCTTGCCCTCGTCGTAGCCCCAGCCCTCGATCCAGACGCCGGGGCCCTGGGCCTCCCGCTTTTCGCGGATTTGGCCAATCATTTCTTCAATGGAATATAAAGCGGGTGGGGTGCAGGCGATCTGCTTCGCGGCGCTGGCCAGGTAGACCGGGTGCATGTGGGCGTCGATCAGCCCCGGGAGGACTCTGCGGTCTTGAAGGTCTGTTTTTTCAATATTGGTTTCAGGGGAGAGTAAGGCGGCGTCTAAACTAGCCTCATCGCCAATCCATTCAATTTTTCCGTTCTGGATGAGCATAGCACTCGCATAGGGCTGTTCGGGGTTGGCCGTGAAGATCCGGCCGTTGACAAACAGTTTTTTCGCTTGTTGCATTCAAATCGCCTCCTGGAAGTTGTGTGAAGCTTTATTTTATCTTTTTGTTGTTTTGAATTATAAAGAAGCAATTTTTGTGCCAATGGGCGGATTGTCTGTACTTTGCCGCGGTTGAACTCCTGGAATGCAGTAATTTCAGGCGGTTTAAGGTCTTGTGGGAAGGGGTTTGTGAGGCATAAGAGCCTGTGGGAAAACAGGCAAGCGGCGTTTGAAGGCGACATAGGGTAAAAATTGTTTTACTTGTGGTTGGGGACTGGGCCGCGTGGTGCGGCCCAGTCCCCAACCAAAACTCCGGTGTGTCCCTGTCCCCCACCACGCGCCCCCGTCCCCCACCAAAAAATTCGTGGCCTTTAGGCGGCAAAGGGTATAGATATCTTTGGAATCACCAAGAAACCGGAGGGCTGAACATGATGCTTGAAATCCGAAACTTTTCGAAGACCTATAAGGGCGGCAAGAAAGCCGTCTCAAACCTGTCCCTGAGCATTGAGCCAGGCGACCTCTACGGCTTCGCCGGCCACAACGGCGCCGGCAAGACCACGACCATTAAAGCCATCGCAGGCGTGCTGGACTTTGAAGAAGGGGACATCCTCGTGGACGGAAGCTCCATCCTGAAAGACCCTGTCGCCTGCAAGAAGAAGCTGGCCTACATACCGGACAACCCGGACCTCTACGACTACCTGACCGGGATCCAGTACCTCAACTTTATTGCAGACATCTTCGACATCCCATCTACCACCAGAGAGGCCCGTATCCGAAAGTACGCAGAAGACTTCGAGCTTTTAAACGATCTTGGCGACCTGATTGGCGCCTACTCCCACGGCATGAAACAGAAGCTCGCCATCATTGCCGCCCTCATCCACGAGCCCAAGCTGATGATCCTGGACGAGCCCTTTGTGGGCCTGGACCCCAAAGCCGCCAAGACCCTCAAAAACATATTCGCCCAGCTATGTCAAAACGGCGGCGCCATCTTTTTCTCCACTCACGTGCTGGACGTGGCGGAGAAGCTCTGCAATAAAATCGCAATCATCCGCCAGGGCGAGCTGGTTGCCACGGGCCTGATGGACGACATTGTGGGCGACTCAAGCCTGGAAGAAGTCTTCCTGGAGCTGACGGACCATGCGTAGCCTGTGGTCGCTCACGAAACTCCAGCTGCTGGGATGGTTCGGCCTCAACAAAGCCCTCCATACCAGGGTGCCTGGCCAGCGGCGCAAGAACCTGCTCGCGGCTGCAGGCGGCCTGTTCCTCGTGGTCTACTTCACCGGCATCTCCTACGTGTACAGCGACCAGGTGGGCCGTGCCTTCGAAACCGTGGACGCACTGCCGCTCCTGCCTGGCCTCATGATGGCCACCGCCTCCCTGGTGACCTTGATGACGACCATTTATAAGGTCAACGGTGCCCTCTTCAATTTCAGGGACTACGACATGATCATGGCCCTGCCGGTCAAGACCGGCGTGGTGGTGGCGAGCCGCATGATGGCCCTGTACCTTCTGAACATGGCCTTTGTCCTGATGGTCATGCTCCCCGCCGCCGTGGTCTATGGCCTGCGCGCCCAACCGGAGCCCCTGTTCTACGCCCGGTTTGCCGCCTCTCTCGTCACACTTCCTTTTGTGCCGATAGTCGCGGCAACCGCCATAGGCATCCTGATCCACCTGGTCTCAGCCAAATTTCGCTACAAAAACCTGCTCAACATCCTTCTCTCCGCCGCGGCCGTACTGGCCTTCATGGTAGGCTCCAGCACCTTAAGCACCGAAGGCGTCAACCTCATGGACATCACGGAGACGCTGACAAACGTCATCAACCAAATCTATCCGCTGGCGGGCTTCTACGTGAACGGCGTCGTCCTGGGCGAGACCACAGCTTTTCTGGCCTATGTGCTGTTGTCCCTCGGGATATTCGGAGCCTTTGCGGCCTTGGTGGGGGCTCGCTTCAAGCGGATCCACACAAGGCTCACCACAGCCTCCGTCCGCCGTCGGTTCGTCATGGGCGAAAACACCCAGGCGGGCTCAACGCCACTGCGCGCTTTTTATCAGAAGGAGATCAGGCGCTATTTCGCGTCACCCATCTATGTCCTCAACACGGCATTTGGGGTAGTGCTCTACACCGCCATGTCCATTGCCCTCATGTTCTTCAGGCCGGCGTCCATAGGCCAGCTGCTGGAAATGCCGTACTTCGCGGATTACATCAGCCGCATGGCGCCGCTGATGGCCTCAACCTTCATGGCCCTCTCCTCTACGACCGCCTGTTCTATTTCGCTGGAAGGCAAGTCCCTGTGGCTCGCGAAGTCCGCTCCGGTCAAAGCCATGACAATCTTCCACAGCAAGCTGGGCGTCAACTTGACCATGACCCTGCCAGCGGTGCTCGTCAATGGCCTGCTCCTAATGGGTGCTTTAAAAACGAGTTTTGCCGATAGTCTCCTCCTCCTCACCCTTCCCGCCGCCTACGCCCTCTTCGTCTCCCTGGCAGGGCTCGTGGTCAATCTGCGTTATCCGTTTCTGGACTGGATGACAGAAACCCAGCCTGTCAAGCAAAGCGCCGCTACACTGATCACCCTGCTGATTGGCATAGGCAGTGTGGCCGGGCCGCTGACCCTGGTCATCAAATACCCCGGGCTGAACGCCCACTGGGTGTCCTTTGGGGTGCTTGGCATGCTGCTTTTGTTAAGCGCAGGGCTGTACACTTATTTGTCCGCGCGGGGTGAAAAGCTATTGAAGTCGCTGGAGGGATGAGTTAAGTTTGACCAAATACTTTTCTATGTTGAGAAAATTTAGTATTATGTAAGGAATGGTATTGGGATACAAGAAAGGAAGAGGGGCGACAGGCGCCAGCCGCTCGAAAATTATTTTGAAAAGGGTGGAAATTTTGTGACCTCAGGAATGGAACCTAACTACGAGCGCATGCTCCTTGAAGAAATTGAGGCCAAGAATCAGCTGATAGAACAGTTGCGTGCGTCTGAAGCAGGCCTTCTTGAGCTTTCAAAAGAGCTGAAGCTCAAGAATGAGGCCCTTGAAAAGGTGGCCATCACGGATCAGCTGACAGGGGTGTATAACCGCTTCTATTTTGAAAAGCGTGCCCAGGAGGAAATTGAGCGCGCTCGCCGTTATGGGTCGCCGGTGTCCTTGGTGATTTATGACCTCGACTTTTTCAAGAAGATCAACGACCAGTGGGGGCACGGCTTTGGCGATGAGGTGTTGAAGCGTATGGCCAGTGAAGTCATGAAGTCCATTCGTGCCACGGACCTCTTTGCCCGGTGGGGCGGGGAGGAGTTTGTGGTGCTGATGCCTGGGACGGATCAGAGACATGCGGTGATGGCGGCGGAGAAGCTGAGGCAGAGGCTGGGACGGGTGCTGCATCCGACCATCGGCAGAGTCACTGCGAGCTTTGGGGTGGCAGAGCACCGGTACGGGGAGCAGCTGGAAAATTGGTTCACGAGGGCGGACCGGGCCATGTACCGGTCGAAGAGCCAGGGACGCAACCTGGTCTCAGAATGGCAGGATCAGGAGTTTTTGACGGAGGCCACCGAGCTGGCATGGAACCCGGAGTGGTCGTGCGGCAACGCGGTGATCGACGGGGGGCACATACAGTTGCTGACGCTGGCGAATAGCGTAATGGCCGTGATTCAGCGGGATGAGGATCTGACGCAAATCTCTGAGGTCTTTGATCAGCTGCTGTCTCATGTTGAAAAGCATTTTGATGAAGAGGAAGAAGTTCTGAGGGCGATCGGTTATCCGTCCGCGGCGTTTCACGAAAGGTTTCATCAGCACCTGGTGATGAAGGGACTTCAGATGAAGAAGCGGCTTTCTGAGGGGCATGTGGTTAAGGCGGACATGATTCTATTTTTGGTGGACGAAATCATTGTGGGGCATCTGCTGACGGAGGACGTGAAGTTTTTTCCGTGGCTTCAGAGGAGCGGTGCTGAGGGATAGAGAGGCTGGTTCAATAGTCGGCAGCTCAGTGCTTCGCTGGCAAAGGAGGTGGCAGGCGCGTGAAAAATACGGAAATTGAAGTAACACCGGTTGAGCCGGTGGAAGCTGCAGCGGCGGATCGCAGCAGTTCAAACAAGCGGGGCCTATTGGAAGCCCATTTTGCCGTGCTGCTCTTTGGCCTTGCGGGACTCTTCGGTAAGTGGCTGACCCTGCATCCCATGGCGATTTCTCTGGGGCGGGTCAGCTTTGCGGTGCCGTTCCTGCTGGCGGTCATGGGCATTAGGCGGGAGCGGATCCGGCTGAAGCAGCGGCGGGATTACGTCGTTTTTTTAATGCTGGGGGTTGTTCTGGCAGTCCACTGGACCGCGTTTTTCATGGCGATCCAGCTGTCTACCGTGGCGGTGGGCCTTTTGACGTTTTCGACGTTCCCGGTATTTGTGACGTTCCTGGAGCCGTGGCTGCTTAAGAGTGCCTTCAGGATGCAGGATGTGGTGGTCGCCCTGATCACCATGCTGGGGGTCAGCCTGGTGGTGCCTGACTTCAGCCTGTCCAATCAAGTGACTTTGGGGGCGCTGTGGGGCGTCCTCTCGGGACTGACCTTTGCGCTGCTGTCCGTCCTGAATAAGAAATATGTGGCGGAGTACCCAAGCCGCCAGGTGTCGCTCTATCAGTTTGCCGCGGCTGCACTGGTGCTTGCGCCTGTGGTGATCCCGCTAAAGCCGGTTCTGGATTTTCCTGCTTTGATGCTGCTGGCAATTTTGGGCATTATCTTCACCGGGATTGCGCATACACTCTTCATCAGCAGCATGAAGCGGATCAAGGCCCAGACCGCCAGTGTCATTGCAAGTCTTGAGCCGGTGTATGGGATTCTCGCGACGGTGGTGCTGCTGGGCGAGGTGCCGGGGCTCAGGGAGATTATGGGGGGCGCCGTCATCCTGTCCATGGCGTACTGGGTGTCCCGGAGGGATCTGGCAGCGTGATGGGGGAAGGGTGTTTGGGGCGGTGACCATTGGCAGGTACTGTCTCTGGCACTGTCTCTGACACTGGTGCTGATAGCAGGTAAAGGGTTGGGGGGAAATAGTCCCAATTAAATAGACAGAGGGTTTTCATGCGTGATGACCCTCTGTCTTTTATATTTCAGTGATTCTGTTGTGCTTAAAGGTTGCTCTGAGCACTAAACGCCCAGAAGCGTCAGCTCGACGCGGCGTGTCCTTGGGCCGTCGAATTCGCACAGATAGATGCCCTGCCACGTGCCCAGACTGAGTCTCCCGCCTTTGACCGGCACCGTCACCGAGGCGCCCATGAGCGACGCTTTTATATGGGCGTGGCTGTTGCCTTCAAAATGGCGGTAGGGGCCGGTTGTGGGGAAGGCTCGCTCCAGTGTGGAGAGGATGTCGTGGACCACATCCGGGTCTGCGTTTTCGTTGATGGTGACGCCGGCGGTGGTGTGGGGGACGAAGACGGTGACGAGGCCGTTCTTCAGGCCCTGGCTTTGAACCTCCTGGCGGACCAGGTGCGTGATGTCGAGCATTTGCTGAGGGGCGGTGGTTTTGATTTCGATCATGGTGGGGGCCTCCTTATTTTTGGTGCGGCCCAGTCCCCGCCTGTGCAGGTGGGGACGTTCAGGTGGGCCCAGTCCCGCGCCACGCGTCCCTGTCCCGCACTACGCGTCCCTGTCCCCAACCCACTGCAGCCGGTAGAGGTCGTAGTAGAGGCCGCCTTTGTTCAGGAGCGCTTCGTGGGTGCCGGTTTCACGGATTTGGCCGTCGTGGAGGACTAAGATGCGGTCGGCGTGCTGAATGGTGGAGAGGCGGTGGGCAATGACAATGGTGGTGCGGCCCTGGGTCAGCTTGCCTATGGCGTCCTGGATCAGCTGCTCGGTCTCGGTGTCAATGCTGGAGGTCGCCTCGTCCAGGATAAGAATCCTCGGATCATAGGCCAGGGCTCTTGCAAAGGAAAGGAGCTGGCGCTGTCCGGTGGACAGGGTGGCGCCCCGCTCATAGACCCGCTCGTGGTACTGGTCCGGCAGCCTGGAAATGAAGCGGTCCGCGTTGACCCGGCGGGCCGCGGCCACAGCCTGCGTTTCGCTGATGGACGGATCGCCCAGCGTGATATTTTCGAGGACATCCCCCGAAAACAGGAAGACGTCCTGAAGCACGACGCCAATGCGGCGGCGCAGGAAAGCTTTGTCGAAGTCCCGCAGGTCAGTGCCGTCAACCAGGATGCGGCCGGCAGAGACATCATAGAGCCTCGACAAAAGGCTGATGATGGTCGTCTTTCCGGAGCCGGTTGCCCCAACAATAGCCAGGGTTTCGCCGGGCTTCACTTCGAAGGAGACGTCCTTCAGCACGGGTTCCCCGGGCTGATACTGGAACGAGACGTTGTCGAAGACAACGTGACCTTTGAAGTCTTCTTTCAGGCGGTGCCTGTCCCCGCCTGAAAGTTCCATGTCTGAGAGCTTTCCTTCCGGCAGCCTGGTGTCCTCCTCCAGCAGCAGGAAGATCCGCTCGGAAGAGGCCATGGCGGACTGCAGGATGTTGAACTTTTCGCTGAGGTCAAAGATAGGCCGGAAGAACTGCTCCGTATAAGAAATAAAAGCGATCAAGGTCCCCAGCTCAATGGCGCCCTGCAGCACCCGGCCGCCGCTGTACCAGATCAGGAGGGCCAGAGCTACGGTGTAGAGCAGGTTCATGCTTGGCCGGAAGATGCCAAAGACCTTGACCTCGGACATAGAGGCGTTCAGGTGGTCCCGGTTGATGGCCTCGAACTCGTTCATGAGCTCTTTTTCTTTACGGAACTGCTGGATGATCCGGATGCCGCTGAGGTTTTCGCTGAGCGTCGCGTTGATGCGGGCAATCTTCACCTTGACCGCCCTATGGGCTTCCCGGGCCTTCAGCCGGAAGAGGTAGGAGGCCAGGATGACCAGAGGCACCGTGGAAAGAGAGATCAGCGCCAGCTTCCAGTTCAGGGACAGCATGATGACCAGGGTTCCGAGCAGGAGCAGCAGGTCGTTGACCAGGTGGATCAGGACGTCGGTGTACATCTCGCTGATGTTCTTCATATCGCTGGTGACCCGGGTGACCAGGCGACCTACGGGGTTGCGGTCATAGAAGGACAGGGACTGCCCTAATAAGTGGTCGTAGAGGTGGGCCCGCATGTCGTAGACCAGGCGCTGGCCCACGTGGTTCAGGAGCAGCGTCTGGGCGTAGCTGATGGCCAGGGCGGCCACCAGGAGCACCATGAAGATTGTGGAGAGGCGGAGGATGGCGGCTTTGCTGGGGGCGAGGAAACCATCGGCAGCTGCTTTTGGAAGGAGGGCGCCGCTGCGCTGGCTAATGGCTTCTGCGGCCTGGCCCATTTCCTCAGGCGGGACGTAGCCGGGCAGCAGGTAGTAGTCGCCCTCAAGCTTTACGAGCTGGGCGGAAGGCGCGTTTTTACCAGCTTCCGCATCAGGGGATTTCTCAAGGGCCGCCGCGAGGACGTAATAACGGCCCTGATATTCGGTGAAATTGAGGGCGCCAGAGGCCGGCGCCGCGTCCAGCGACTTCCACTCCCGGGTATAGCCGGAGATGTGGTCGTCTATGACGACCTTGATCAGGTAGGGGCGGACCAGGTCCACGGCGGTGACGAAGAGGAGCAGGACGCCGCTCAGCAGGAGAAGCCTCACATATGGCTTGGTGAAGCTGGCAAGGCGCCTGAAAATGGCGAGGTCAAAGGACTTCTCGATCTGCTGCTCTTCAAAATGGGTGTCGCGGCTCATGGTCTCACCTCCTCGGCAGTGGTTATCCCGGTGTCGCCAGCCGCAGCTCCGGTCCCGCTGCCCAGCTTGTCTTCCAGCTGCTGGCGGTTGTAGAGATCCCGGTAGTAGCCGCCCAGGTCCAAGAGCTCGGCGTGGGTGCCGCTTTCGGTGATTTCCCCGTCCGTCAGGACGTAGATGCAGTCGCAGTCCTTGACGGTGGAGATGCGGTGAGACACGATCAGGGCGGTCTTGTCCGCGAGTGCCTCGTTCAGGTGGCGCAGGATGGTTTCCTCCGTCTTGGTGTCCACAGCGGACAGGGCGTCATCCAGGATGAGGATGTCCGCGTCCCGAAATAACGCACGGGCAATGGAGACCCGCTGCTTCTGGCCGCCGCTGAGGTTGACGCCCCGCTCTCCCAGCAGGGTGTCGTAGCCCTCCGGAAAGCTTAGGATTTCGTCGTGGACGCAGGCTGCCTGGGCTGCACTTTGGATCGAAAGCGTCGGCTTTGTGATGCCGTTTTTGCCGATGGTCTCGGGGTGTACAATTTCAGGGGTGGTGGTGACGGTGACCGTCGGCAGAGTCCTTTGGGTGCTGGAGGCCTTCTCGCCGGCGGTGTTCTCGCTCGGGGTATGGTAGAAGCGGATGTTGTCCTCAATGGTTTTTGAGAAGAGGAAGTTGTCCTGGGGGACGACGGCGAAGCGGTCCTTGATGGCGCGGGCGCTGAGCTGGTTGAGGTCGTAGCCGTCCAGGTAGATTTGGCCGTTCGCGGAGGCCCAGGCTTTGGTGAGCAGTTGGAGCAGGGTGGTCTTGCCGGCGCCGGTGCGGCCAATCAGGGCGACTTTTTCGCCTTTTTGGATAGTGAGGGTAAGGTGCTTCAGGGCTGGGGTCTTTTGGCCGGGGTAGGTGAAGGTGAGGTCACGGAGCTCTATGAGGGGGGCGTGGTCGTGGGTTGCTTTTGGGGGCTCCAGGGTGCCGTAGGTATAGCTTGGCTTCAGGTCGAAGACTTCATTGAGTCTGGAAAGTGAGGCGGAGCCCCGCTGCAGGACGTTGACCACCCAGCCCAGGGCCATCATGGGCCAGCTCAGCATGCCCACGTAGGAGATGAACGCCACGAAGGCGCCTACGCTGATGCGGCCGTCAATGACTGCCCGGCCACCAAAGAGCAATGTCAGAACCAGACTGACGGAGCCAATGGTTCTGACCAGTGGGAACAGCCCACCCCACAGCTTCACCAGGCTCATGTTTTCTTTGTAGTTCAGGTCGTTGGAGGTTTTAAAGCGTTCTCTTTGGAAGGGCTCCCGGGTGTAGGTCTTGACGATCCGGATGCCGGAGAAGGTCTCCTGGGTCAGGTCCGTCATGTCCGAGAAGGCTTCCTGGACGCGCTTGAAGCGTTTGCGCATTAACCGGCCGCCATAGAGGACCAGGGTGGCAATGACGGGCATGGGCAGCAGGGCGATGAGGGTCAGCTGCAGGTCCGCGGTGAACAGCATGAAGATTAGGGTCATGATGGTGATGAAGACTGCGTCCACCAGCATGACGGTGCCAATGCCCATGGCGTGGCTCACTGAGACCACGTCGTTGGTGGCAAGGGCCATGACGTCGCCGACCTTGTTCACGTTGAAATAGTCAGTCCGCAGGGTCTGGACGTGGGCGTACAGGCGATTTCGCAGCCAGTACTCTGCTTCCCGGGCGGTGCCGATGATCAGGATACGCCAAAAATAACGACCCGTCGCGACCAGGACCGCAATGCCTAAGATCAGGCCTATGGTTTCGAGGATGTCTGATCTCGTTGCCGTTTTTTGCGCGAGCAGATCCGCAAGAGCGCCAATCAACCGGGGGGTGATGAGCTGGAGCAGATCGATTATGATCAGGATTATGACGCCGCCGAGGAGGTGCCAGCGTTTTCTCTTAAGGAAGGGCTTGAGGTGCTTGAGTAGGGCGCCTGAAGGCATGGGGAAATGACCCCCCTTTCAATTTGATAGGTTGATTTCATTCTAACATAAGGGTTTAAGGGTGTGAATGGGCAGGGGGGGTCAAAAAATGAATCGAAAAAAATCATTAAAATTCGATAAAAATCAACTGAAAACTGTTTTCATTTCATAGTATGTGTTGTATAATGACTTTGGACATAGACAATTTTGATGCATTCCGGTATGATCATAGAAAAGTTCAATAGCTTTATGAGAATGACATCTCGGTCAGCATTCGAACATGAAATGGAGGATTAATAATGAAGATTCAAACGAACCAGGAGACGATCACTGAGATCAAAAAAGTCCTGGATTCTCAGCAAGGCGCTCCAAACAATGTGCGCATCTTCGTCGCAGGCTACGGCTGAGGCGGCCCGTCACTCGGTTTGGCTCTGGATGAGCTGAAGGATACAGATGTTGTGGACAACAGCAACGCAGTAAATTTTGTAATGGAAAAAGATCTTTTCGAAACGTTTGGCGACATCAAGGTTGAGTTTGTAGGCAATGGCTACCACGTGGCGCCTGCAAATCAGGATGAGTCAGATTGCAGCAGCTGCAGTGGCTGTAACTAGGCTTGAAAAAAGCAAAGCTTTAAAAGGTAAACTGTCTGAAGGTCTCTGACGAGCCCTTCGGACAGTTTTTTTTTGAAGTTTTTGGGACGGGACTGGGCCGGCCTGGAGAGTTGGTTGGGGACAGGGACGAACCATAGGGGACTGGGCCGCACCAGAAACTAGTCAGTGGCTGTCGGCGCAGTGTTGCCTCAAGATACCCTCATAAGAAAATTTTATCCAAGTAAGTGATACAGCAAAAACTTCAATCGATGACAACGGTTCTCAATAAAACCATCATAGTATATAATAGACTTGTAAACAAATCATATTACAACGCTTGACCAGGCAGACTGCCTGTCGGGCTATAGAATAGGAGGCACCTTATGTTAAGAGTTGAAACCAATCCCGAAACGCTCGTTGAAATTGCTAAAGTGGTTGAAGCCCAGGAAGGCCCTAAAAATGTCAGGATCTTTGTGGCTGGCTACGCCTGCAGCGGACCATCTCTTGGTCTTGCCCTGGATGACGTAAAAGAAGCTGATTTCTCCCATAAGCAAGGGGAAATAAATTTTGTCATGGACAAAGAACTGTTTGAGAACCTTGGAGATATTAAGGTTGAATTTGTTGGCAACGGTTATCTTGTTCAACCGGTAGAACAGGCGGAAGGTGGCTGTGGAAGCTGCAGCGGCTGTGGGCATTAGAAGTCTTCGTGATCATCAAAGCAGAATATTGAAATGGGGGTCTGAGGCCAATGGTCTTATGGCCCTCATTTTGTGTTTTGGTTATAAAAGACCATCGGCAGGGTATTTATCACTGGAGAACACATAAATGAGAACGTGTAAAGTTGGCGTTATAAATTTCGGAGGTGCATCATGTCCTATGATTTGGAATATTTAAAGCTGCTATCCAAGCAATACCCGTCGGTGGATGCCGTAAGCACGGAAATTGTAAATTTGAGCGCGATCATCCTGCTGCCCAAGGGAACGGAGCATTTTTTAGCGGACATCCATGGGGAGGATGAGGCCTTCGATCATGTGCTGCGCAACGCTTCCGGGGTCGTCAAGCGGAAGATTGATGACGTTTTTATGGGAACGCTGTCGGAGGCGGAGAAGAAATCCCTGGCGACGCTGGTGTACTATCCAAGGGAGAAGCTGGAGCTGGAAAAGGCCGCAAGGTCAGACCAGTCGCTGGCGGCCTGGCATGAAGTCATGATGCTGCAGTTGGTGCAGCTGTGCCGGCAGGCGGCTTACAAATACACGCGTTCGAAAGTCAGAAAGGCGATTCCAGAGGGGTTTCAATACATCATAGAGGAGCTGCTCCACGAGAACGAGGACGATCCCATGAAGCAGGGGTACTATCAGGGGATCCTGGACAGCCTGCTGGACATTGGGCGGGCGGAGGATTTCATAGTGGCTATTGCGGAGCTGATCCGAAAGTTGGTGGTGGACCATTTACATATCATTGGGGACATCTACGACAGGGGAAAAGGCGCCCATCTGGTCATGGACACCCTGAGACGGCAGCATACGGTGGACATTCAGTGGGGGAACCATGATGTGCTGTGGATTGGGGCGGCCTGCGGGTCGGATGTCTGCATGGCAGACGCGATCCGGGTTTCGCTGCGCTACGGGAATCTGGAAACGCTGCAGGAGGGTTACGGCCTCAACCTGTCGCCCCTGGTGCGGCTGGCGCTGGACAAATATTCCGGCAGCTATGCGCCCACCTTTCAGGTGAAGAGCAAGGAAGAGGTTCTTGAGGAAAAGGATTTGGTACTGCTGTCCAGGATGCAGAAGGCTATAGCGATTATTCAGCTGAAGCTTGAAGGGCAGCTCGCCCTCAGGCGCCCAGAGCTGGGGCTTGGGCACAGACGGCTGCTGGAGCGGGTTGACCTCAGCCGTGGCGCGGTGGAGATTGAAGGGGCGTGGTACCCACTCCTCGACAAGGTGCTGCCGACCCTTGATCCGGCGAACCCATACGAGCTCACGGCGGAAGAAAGGGATGTGGTGGAGAAGCTGCGGACATCCTTTGATCACGCGACTGATCTCCAGAAGCACATCAGATTCCTGGTGGATAAGGGCGGGATGTACAAAGTCTTCAATGGGAACCTGCTCTATCACGGCGGCATCCCGATGACTGAGGCGGGGGCGTTTGAGACCTTCAAGCTCGCCGGAAAGGCCCTCAAAGGCAAGGCTCTGCTGGACAGGTTCGACGACTGCGTCCGCAGTGCCTATTATGCCCAAGACCCGGAGGAGAAGGCTCAGGCCCTGGACGTCGTCTGGTATTTGTGGTGCGGGGAGAAATCGCCGCTATTTGGTAAAAGCAAGATGGCGACCTTCGAGCGCTATTTTGTTGAGGCCGAGGAAACCCACAAAGAAGTCAAGAATCCCTATTATGCCTTGCGGGAAGATGAGGACGTCTGCGTGCGCATCCTGAGTGAGTTTGGGCTGAATGCAGAGACCAGCCATATCATCAATGGACACGTTCCCGTCAAGGTCGTGAAGGGCGAGATGCCCATCAAGGCAGGCGGCAAGCTGATCACCATTGACGGGGGCCTTTCGAAGGCTTACCAGAAGGTCACGGGGATTGCCGGTTATACGTTGATTTTCAATTCTCAGGGGATGCACCTCGTGTCCCACGAGCCTTTTGAGTCGAAAACACGGGCGGTGCAGGAGGATCTGGACATGCTGCCGACCAGTGTGTTTATTGAGAAACATCTAACGCGGATGCTGGTGGGGGATACGGATAATGGCGCGCTGCTCAAAAAGGATATAGAGGCCTTGAAGGCGCTGCTGCAGGCGTACCGGGACGGGCGGGTCCGGGAACGGTAGGCGGAAGCGGCGTTGGTGGGGATGTAAAAATCAGCTGAATTTATTTAAAAAAAGATTGGCCGATGGTCGCGAGAACTTCAAATTGAAGGGTCTCGCGACCATCGGCCATATTTTTTTGAATGATATTTTGGTTGGGGACAGGGACATGTGGTTGGGGACAGGGACATGTGGTTGGGGACAGGGACATGTGGTTGGGGACTGGGACATGTGGTGGGGGACTGGGCCGGACCGCGCACCTGCTCCTGACTTTCTCTTTTTCAGTTTTTGCCGATGGTCATCACAACCCCAAAACAAACCCCAACTTTCCACCAGGTGGTACTTCTATATAAATTGTCGTTGTCATCCCAGACGCTTCATGCTATATTGATTGGTAACAACATCAGATATTAGTAGGAGGTACTAAATGGAAACTCGTGAGATAGAAATATTGCTCCAAGCTTTTAACGCAACGGACTTAACCAGAATGGCCTACTCCAAAGAGGGCTTCAGCCTCGTGCTCGAGCGGCAGTCCGACAAACCTGTTTTCGCTGAAACCCACGGTATAAGCCAACCGTCCATAAGCGCTCCTGCATCATTGCCAGTCGCAGCGCTTAACTCAGCCCCAGTCCCAGCACCTGCTCCAGGGGCAGCAACCACAGCAGCCCCCACCGCCCCTGCAGCTTCCCCTGAAGACCTGATCAAAGCACCACTGGTGGGTGTCTTCTACAACGCCCCGGCGCCAGACGCAGCGCCGTTTGTCACATCAGGACAAACGGTCAAGAAAGGTCAAACCCTGTGCATCATTGAAGCCATGAAAGTCATGAATGAAATTCAGGCGGAGTGGGATGGCGTGGTAGATCAGATCCTGGCAAGGCCCGAGGACATTGTCGAATACGGCCAGCCGCTCTTCAGCATCCGGAGGCTGGGATGATCAAGAAAATCTTAATCGCCAACCGCGGAGAGATCGCGGTGAGAATCATTCGCGCCTGCCGAGAGCTGGGCATTCAGTCCGTGGCGGCGTATTCCGAGGCGGACCGGGAGTCCCTGCACGTCCTGCTGGCAGATGAAGACTTCTGCATTGGCCCCGCCAGCGCACGGCTCAGCTATCTTAACGCAAACGCTTTGATCCAGGCAGCCAAGGCCACCGGTGCGGACGCTATTCATCCGGGCTATGGCTTCCTCTCCGAAAACGCCGAGTTCGCCCACGCCTGCCGCGCCGCCGGCCTGAGCTTTATAGGTCCTGAGGCGGCGCACATCCGCATGATGGGCGACAAGGCGAAAGCCAGAGAAGTTATGCAGAAGGCCGGCGTCCCTGTAGTCCCTGGCACTGAAGGCGCCGTGGAGGATCTGGAGACCCTGCGCGCCGAAGCGGAGAGAATTGGCTACCCCCTGATGGTCAAAGCGGCCAGCGGCGGCGGCGGCCGGGGCATGCGGGTGGTGGAGTCGCCAGACACCCTTGAAAACGCCTGGCAGACCGCCAGATCCGAAGCCAAGGCCGCTTTCGGGGATGACCGCGTCTACCTCGAGCGCCGAATTGTGAAGCCCCGCCACGTCGAAGTTCAAATTTTAGCTGATGGTCACAGCAACATCCTCACCTTGGGTGAGCGGGACTGCAGTCTTCAGCGCCGCAACCAGAAAGTCGTTGAGGAATCTCCGTGTCCGGCGCTGACAGAAGCGCAGCGCCAAGGTCTCTACAAGGCCGCCGCAGACGCCGCCAGAGCCGTTCAGTACATAGGTGCCGGCACCATAGAATTCCTGCTCGACAGTACGGGCGAGTTTTACTTCATGGAAATGAACACCCGGATCCAGGTCGAGCACCCTGTGACGGAAATGGTCACGGGCATTGACCTCATTCAAGCCCAGATCCGCATTGCCGGCGGTGAAGCCCTAAGTCTCAAACAGGACGAAGTTCGCCTGAATGGACACGCCATTGAATGCCGCATCAACGCTGAAGATCCGGCGCAGAATTTCCGTCCTGCAGCCGGCACGGTCGAAGCGCTCCATCTTGCAGGCGGTTTTGGCGTCCGCAATGACTTTTTCATTTATCAGGACTACAAGGTGCCCCACTGCTATGATTCCATGCTGGGCAAAATCATTGTCTGGGGAGAAACCCGTTCAGAAGCCCTGAACCGCATGAAGCGGGTCCTGGATGAGACCATCATATCCGGTATGAAGACCAACCTTGAATTTCAAAAGCACCTCATTGAGCTGGAAGACTTCCAGTCCGGCGACTTTCATACAGGCACCCTGGAAGCCAGGCTGGATGAGTTGATTCTCACCATGAACCAGAATTCGAAAGGAGCTTAACCATGAAGCTCGATTTTCTTAAAAGAAAGAAATGGGTCAAACTGGAGCTGTCAAACCAAGCATGGACATCTGGTGGGGGACAGTCCCCAACCGCGCATGTGGCCCAGACACCGGCTGTAACAACAAATGCTGGCGGGGCCCAGTCCCCCACCGGAAAGTCAGACGCTGGTGTGTCCCTGTCCCCCACCAAAAACCCGCCAGGCCCGGATGAAGTTGCATGCCCCGGCTGCGGCACTCTCCATTCAAAGCAGGGCTGGGCACGGAACTTAAGAGTCTGTCCAGCCTGCGGCAAGCACGGCAGAATCACCAGCGTGGAACGCGTGGCGCAGATCCTCGATCTGGAGACCTTCAGTCCCATAGCCCAGGAAGTCACTTCAAAAAACCCTCTGAAGTTCCCTGACTACCAGGAAAAACTGGACAAAGCCAGCTTGCAGTCCGAAGCTGGTGACGCCGTCCTGACCGGCACGGGCCGCATCCACAACATCCCCGCAGCGCTTTTCATCATGGAGCCCGACTTCATGATGGGCAGCCTGGGCAGCGCCGCCGGAGAGCGCATTACGCGCCTTGTTGAGACCGCCATAGAGAACCGTCTGCCCGTCATAGGCTTCTGTGCCTCTGGTGGCGCCCGCATGCAGGAAGGCATCCTTTCCCTGATGCAGATGGCGAAGACCTCGGCAGCCCTTGGGAGACTCTCTTCAGCAGGCCTGCCCTATATTGCCGTGCTCACGGACCCCACCACCGGCGGCGTGACCGCCAGCTACGCCATGCTGGGAGACGTGATTCTGGCAGAGCCGGGGGCCCTCATTGGCTTCGCCGGCCAGCGCGTGATCGAGCAGACCATCCGCCAAAGCCTCCCCGATGGTTTCCAGCGCGCAGAATTCCTCGTCGACAAGGGCTTCGTCGACCGAATTGTCCACAGAACAGAAATGAAAGCGGCCCTCGAGCAGCTTCTGAAGCTTCACGGATTCGCGTCAGTGTCAGTCGCGGCCGTAACCATAGAATCGAAGGGCGGTGACACCCATGTCTCATAAGCTCGATTTTGAAAAGCCCATCTTTGAACTGGAGGAGAAGATCCAGGGACTGCGCCAGTTTTCTGAGGACAATGACCTGGACCTCGGCGCGGAAATCCGTAAGCTGGAAGACAAGGTATCTGAACTCAGACGCGAGACCTTCAGCGGCCTCTCCGCCTGGGACTGCGTCCGTCTCGCCCGCCATCCGGGAAGGCCTACCACCCTGGACTTCATAGATGGCATCTTCGACGACTTCATTGAGCTCAAAGGCGACCGGGCGTACAGCGATGATCCCGCCATGGTTGGCGGCCTGGCCATGCTTGAAGGCATTCCGGTCACGGTTTTAGGACATCAAAAAGGCCGGGACACCGCAGAGAACATACGAAGAAACTTTGGCATGCCCCATCCTGAGGGATACCGGAAAGCTCTTCGACTCATGCAGCAGGCAGAGAAGTTTGGGCGACCGGTAATCACCTTCATTGACACCGCCGGCGCTTACTGCGGCCTGGGTGCCGAGGAGCGGGGACAGGGCCATGCTATTGCCAACAACCTCATCACTATGGCAGGTCTCAAAGTCCCGGTCATCTCCGTGGTCATTGGCGAAGGCGGCAGCGGCGGCGCCCTTGGCATAGGCGTGGCCGACCGGGTCGCCATGCTGTCCAGCGCAGTTTACTCCGTGATCTCGCCGGAGGGCCTATCCAGCATTTTGTGGAAGGATGCCACAAAAGCCAGCGAGGCGGCAGCCGTTATGAAAATGACCGCCAGGGACATTGAGGCCCTGGGCGTCATTGATGCCATTATTGAGGAACCCCTGGGCGGCGCCCACCGCCATCAGGCTCAGACCGTTGAGGCGGCTGGCAAGTGGATCAAACAAACACTAAGTGAGTTGAGAGCGATGCCTCTGGAAGCTCTCCTCGAAGCCAGGTACGGCAAGTACCGAGGAATGGGGCAGTACGAGGACTAAACGACTCAGTAAGAGTTAGTGTGAATTTACACTAAGCTTTGGCAACGAAGTTGAGTTGGTGACAGGCACCATGTTTGTTTTTGTCCGCGTCACCAAACCCTCAAAACAGATTTTATACAGTAAACGAGACAAAAAACACGACCATCAGCAGGATTAAAGCAATCAAAAGCTTTAAATCTCTTGCCGATGGTCGTTTAATTTTTGCTGACATCAAATTTCCCACACAAACACTTAAATTTACAATGTGATATAATTGAGGAAGAATTTGTGTATTCGACGTGGTAATTTCCTTCAAGGAGCAATTTGGCCCAGCAAAGGTTGGATGATGCTATTGTTTGTGAAATAGGACGACCATCGGTAAAATGCTCAAGGCATTAAGTGCAAAACTCTGCCGATGGTCTCGCCACCGCCCACCACCGCCCAATATGGCAGAATCTTTGATCGCGGGAAATCCACTTCTTTAAAAGCGAATTTGATCGATTATCAAACCGAAAAAATTGTCTGGAGGGATTTAAGTGAACCGTCGCAGCACGTTAAACCATTTATTCCAGAAAAAGCTGCTTATTTTAGTCTGCATTGCGTTACTTACGATATTCGCAGCTTCCTGCTATTGGTATCCAAAGGGGGATCCGATTCCTGATGATGATTATGATCCCACGAACCCGTCGGACGTAGTTCGAATGGACTATATGCTTTGGCTTGAAGAGGAATATACCGATTATACCCTGAGCATGAAAGTGATCAAATCCGAGGTGGATGAGCTTGAGACGCAGCGTCAAATTGAGCATTATAAAGGCAGCGAGTTCGCAAAAAGCCGCGGCTGGACGGATGACTACCTCGACGAGCATTTTGCTGTCGTTAAAGTCAGGTACGAATGCGAACTCGATCACAGCAAAACAGCTATACCGGATGGTTTACTGGAATCCTATGTGATTTTGGAGCGAAACCCCAAGGATGGCATTTGGTTCATTGTGGACCGCACAAATCCTGTTGTGGTTTTAGAGTAAGCGTGCGTGGTGGGGATGGGTGACCATCGGCAAAGCACTTTAAGGCGTTAAGTGCAAAGCTCTGCCGATGGTCGCGCCTTCCACCCAACACCGCAAAAAGCACAATAAAAACAGCCTCTTCCCGCAATTTGCCGGAAGAGGCTGTTCAACTTCTGTGTCATTTTGCTGCCTGTGTGCGCATGCTTTGCGCAACCATTGGCCAACTACTCTTTTAAACTCTTTTAATCTCTTTAGAAACTAAGCACCCATAAACATCTTAATGTCTTCGTCCGCCGTGCCTATGCCGCCAATACCAAAGGTCTCGACGAGTACTTTTGCCACGTTTGGAGAAAGGAATGCCGGAAGCGTTGGTCCAAGGTGGATGTTTTTAACGCCCAGGTGAAGCAGTGCGAGGAGAACGATGACAGCCTTTTGCTCGTACCACGCAATGTTGTAGGCAATCGGAAGCTCGTTGATGTCGCCCAGCTCAAAGACTTCCTTGAGCTTCAGCGCGATGAGCGCAAGAGAGTAGGAGTCGTTGCACTGACCGGCGTCGAGGACTCTCGGAATGCCGCCAATGTCACCAAGCGGCAGCTTGTTGTAACGGTACTTCGCGCAGCCTGCTGTAAGAATAACAGTATCCTTTGGAAGCTTCTCAGCGAATTCCGTATAGTAGTCGCGGCCCTTCATGCGGCCATCGCAGCCCGCCATGACGAAGAACTTCTTGATCGCGCCGGACTTGACCGCGTCGACCACTTTGTCTGCCAGAGCAAAGACCTGCTCGTGAGCAAAGCCGCCAACAATAGTGCCAGTCTCGATCTCAGTCGGAGATGGAAGCGTTTTAGCCATAGCAATAATCGCTGAGAAATCCTTCTTGCCATTTGCGTCCGCTTCAATATGCGTGCAGCCTGGGAAGCCGGAAGCGCCTGTGGTGAAGATGCGGTCTCTGACCTTGTCGCTCTTAGGCGGCACAATGCAGTTGGTCGTGAAGAGGACCGGGCCGTTGAAGCTCTCGAACTCTTCGAGCTGCTTCCACCACGCGTTGCCGTAGTTGCCCGCGAAGTTGTCGTATTTCTTGAACGCCGGGTAGTAGTGCGCCGGCAGCATTTCGCTGTGGGTGTAGACGTCCACGCCTGTGCCTTTAGTTTGCTCCAGGAGCTGCTCCAGGTCTGCCAGGTCGTGGCCGGAAATCAGGATCGCAGGGTTCTTTTTAACGCCAATGTTAACCTGGGTAATTTCAGGATTGCCATATTTGGAAGTGTTTGCGCCGTCCAGGAGGGCCATTGCTTTAACGCCGTATTCGCCGGTTTTGAGGGTCAGCGCTACAAGCTCGTCCGCGCCGAGGCCGTCGTTCAAAGTCGCTGCCAATGCCTCATAAACAAAAGCATAGATCTCGTCACTCTCTTTGCCAAGGTTCAGAGCATGGTGCGCATAAGCCGCGTAGCCCTTGAGGCCGTAAATGATCAGCTCACGGAGGGAGCGGATATCTTCATTTTCAGTTGCGAGGACGCCAACGCCAGCCGCTTTTGTCAACATCTCCTCTTTTGAGCCAACGACGAAGACCGCTGCGTCATGAAGGCTGGAAACCGGGATACCCTTGGAAGGCGTCTCTTTAGCGAGGCCCAGGAGCTTCTTGAAGAAGCCAGCTTCCGCTGGAGGGCCAGCGACGACCATAGCTCTCAGGTTATCTCTGAGGGTAATCATCTTGTTGATGTCTTTGACAAACGCCGCGTCGTCAAAGTTGGCGTTGGTGATGGTCATGAACAGGCTCTTCAGAACCTCGTGGTTGACTTCGCCCAGGTCCTTCGCGTCAAGGCCGCCCTTGACCACAATATCGGAAACCCCTTTGACCGTGTAGATGAGCAGGTCCTGAAGGTTCGCGGTCTCCGGCTGCTTGCCGCAGATGCCGACAACATTACAGCCTGTACCCTTCGAAGCTTCCTGGCATTGATAACAAAACATTGACATTTTTTTATACCCCTTTCGGTTTGTGCGCTGAGTGCGCTTGGATTTGTGCATCAGAACTTATGGACTCATTGTGTCATGTTTTGAGGGCAAAGGATGTAACGCAGGTTACGGCGGTGAAAATTCTTTGATAAATTTTCGTCATAAAACTTAAGATTAGGACTTTTGCCGATGGTCACCTGTCCACCACAGTTTCAAAACAGCCATCTCGAGCTATGACAACAAAAATGCCGGACCAAGCGTAACGCCCCGTCCGGCACAAATGTCAACTTTCTATCTCTTTTTTACTGCAGCGGCTCATCCAGCATGACGTGTCCCAGGGTTTCGCCTATGCGGCCCTCCACCAGGATCTGGACCCTGTCAATGCCGTCAAATTGCTTGAGGGTCTGAACAATGGAGCCCAAGGTCATCAGCTCCCCAGCGCTGCCGCCGGAGTGGTTGTCGAGGAATTCCTGGGAGAAGTCAACGGTGCAAGTGCCGTCTGCTATGCTGATGTCGAGAAGGCGCGTGCCCTCTGGAATAGTTGGGTAGAGGTCAGGACTCTGTGGTCCCCACAGAAGTGCTTCGACTGCGGCTCTGGCGACAGCGCCGTCAGAAACAAGGAGGGTGCGGGATTCGGGCAGGACACCATCGGCATTCGGGGCTCCGAAATAGAGGTCAACGGTCACTTCCGCCAGCATGCCGCTCATGTAGAGGCTGTAGGAGGCTGGGAAGTCGCTTTCGCTGAGCTGCAGCAGCTTCTCGACGGAGAGGACGCCAACGCCTTCGCGAAGGACGCGGAGCTCGTAGTAATTGGAAGCGGTGTCTTCATAGCGGACAGTGTACTGCATGGCGCCGTCCACCATTTCAGCGGCTTCTATGGTGCTGTTCAGGGTGACTGCTTCGCCGGTTTCAGGGTCGATCACGCTGTCCTCCCAGGTGGTGCCGGCTTCAAAAGGCAGTTGAATAAGGGTGAGCCGGTCGAACTTCGAGTCCAGCATCATTTCCTCGGTCTTTTCCTGGATGAGGGTGTTGCCGCTGAGGATGTACTTAATGGTCAGGGCGGTGTCGAGGCTACCCTCGCCGCCGGACATGTCCGCCACGTCGCCGGAGATTTCGTAGACGCTTTCGTTTTCGGACTCAATGAGCGCGTCCAGGGTCATGGTGTGGCCGTACTCCGCGAAGCCGTTGTAGATCCAGGTGTAGCCAGTCTCGGAGGGCAGCAGGGCAGAGAGGGCTTCTTTTTCGAAGACCTCTGTCTCGGAAGGCCGCTCCGCAGGCGGATTTGCAGGCTCAGCGGGCGGTTCGGGCTTGGTGCAGCCGGTGAAGGCCAGGAGGAAGAGGAGGAGTGCGGCAATGAGGAGGGTGCTGGCTTTCAAGCCTTTAAAAACAAATTTATTGGACGTCATGGGAAACGCTCCTTTCTGTGTTGTATGGCATTGGGAACAGGGTGCTATGTATTAGACGAGTGGGCGCTGCTGGTGGTTCCCATCAGTTGCCCTTCTGGAAAGTTGGCAAAACATCAGCCTCTATCTGACAACGCTGTCCGGCAGAGGCTGAGGGCTGACATTTGGTTGTGTTTTCTTAAGTGGAGCGGGGTGGTGAAGGTGGTGGGGGTTATGGGACCATCGGCTAAAAAAAAGTCTTTAGGGTTTTAAGTCGCGTGAATGTTTATACATCCCCAGGCTTGGTCTGGTCGTCCGAGCCCTTGCGGATGACTTTGTATTCGCCGGTCTCGGTGTTCAGGTCGTAAATGCTGAAGTTGGTGTCTATGTCGAAGCCTTCGAAATGCTCCGCAATGTTGATGGACGCTGAGCCCTCCTCGCCGCTGACAATCCTGTGGAACACGTACTGCGGCCAGACCAGCAGGGCGCCGCCCTCGTAGACCAGCTCCCCGTTTTTATAAACGGCGTGAGGTGTTACCGTGAAGCTTTCGACCTTCCCGTGGGCCGGCGTGAAGATTTCAACATGCCGGGTGCCGCTTAGGACAATGAGATTGTCCCCCTGGCAAGGGTGCATATACCATGGCCGTTCCACGTCACCGACTGGGCCAGGGGAAACGGCGGCTTTTTCGTGGAGCACCCGGTCAATGGAACCTATCTTGGAATCGATGATGTCCAGCGGGAACAGGTCGAACACCACGCCGGGGGTCTGCCTCAAGAGATTGAGTTTATAAATGCTGTATAAACCAGGGACTTGCTCGATTAATGTGCTCATGTGTAGGCCTCCTTTGTCAAATTAAAATGGATTGGATTTTGAGCCTTTGAAACCATTGATACCCATAAGTGGCCGGGGGAAACGCGGAAATGTGTGGTGGGGGACTGGGACGGACCGCGAGAGGAAAATGGGGCAACAGGTATCGGCCGAAGGCGCCTTTTCCTCAGGCCACTCCCCATCAAATACTATTTCTGCCGATGGTCACATCATTCCCACTGCTTCCCGCCGTCGCAGATGTTTAAAGTTATGCTATAAGGGGAATAAATACTTAAAAGATATTGTTTTAACACATACGGGAGTGATGATCTCAAGGGGGCAGACTGGACGCCAATACTCTTGAGCGAGCTGGGGCGTAACCGACCGAAGATGGTCGGTTTTATTTTTGCGAGCGTTTTTATGGTGTATGAGAGGCGGATGGTGCGAATGGATCAAAGGTGGACACTCTCACGATTGTAGATAATTGGAGGTGGCATTTTATCATGAAAAAGAGATTACTTACCATTCTGATGATTTTGATGTTGCTGTTTTCATTGATGCCGGCGCAGGCGTTTGCTGAGAAGGCGGAAGCTGAAGCAGGGCTCAAGTACCTGAATATTGGGGATTCGATTGCGGCGGGGCTGAGTGCGCTGCCAAATGAAGAGGACTACTTTGCGCAGTACGCAGGGTATTTGGGGGAGGAAAATTTATTCAGATTTTATTCGCCAATTCCTGAATTGCCAATGCCGCCATATACCTGGGATGACGGAGCATATAATCTCGGATTTCCTGGTCTTGACAGCATAGAGTTGTTAAAGGCACTTAATAATGAATTTTTACCAAGCATGACAGATCCCCACTATGCATTACAAGTACAATTGTTAAATCTGATACCACAAGCGGACGTCATCACCATCAGCATTGGTGGGAACAATTTGCTGACCCCGGTTATTGCGTCAGTATTTGACATGTATGATCTGGAACCTGGCGTTGACGATGAGAATGATTTGATGGCTGCAATCATTGCGGGCGGAGAAGCGAATTGGAATGCAAATCTCCAGGCGTTTGTCATGTCCGCTTTAAGCTCTGATTATCCATCATTAGGATGGTTCCTCGAAACCAGAACCGCTCAATTCTTAGAGGATTGGCCAGCCATACTGGATCAGATTGAGCTGCTGAATCCTGAAGCCCATATCATTGCCATGACCCTCTACAATCCTATTGAGAAAGACGACTGCGAAGCGCTGTTCGAGCGCTATGAGGCACTGGTTCGCCCTATGAATATGGCCATGAGAATGACTCAAAACAGAGCCATGCTGGCCAATGTCGCCAATGCTTTCAGAAAAGAGCCGGATGCGGTGGCTTTCAGGTTGACCTGGATGGATGCAGGTATGATGATGCCGCCTGTTCTGATAGATCCGCATCCAACGACCATCGGCCATCAGCTGATCTTTGAAGAACTTATGAAGGTCAGGAATCCTAGAGCTTTCCAATGATAAGAAGAGTAAAGTTTGAATGACATTTATTGACCTTTCGGGACCAATTTTGGAAACTATCACGGTTAGGCGTGTGAAATGACATTGATGAAAGTTTGTAAACTCAGGTGTGATCTTTGAGCGTATGGTCAATGGTTGCCAAAATAATATGGAGGTGTATAGATGATAATAGGTGTACCAAAAGAAATCAAAAATAATGAAAACAGAGTTGGAATGACCCCTGGTGGCGCAAAAGCCTATATCCGCAGAGGACACAAGGTTATTGTGGAAACCCATGCGGGTGAAGGCAGCGGTTTCCGTGACGAAGAGTATGAGGCTGTCGGATGTGAAATCTACTCAGATGTCAAACAGCTTTTCGCGGATGCGGAAATGATCATCAAGGTTAAAGAGCCACTGCCTCCAGAATACGAGCTGTTCAAAGAAGGGCAGATCCTCTACACTTACTTGCACCTCGCGCCGGCTGCGGAACTTACCAAAGCGCTGCTGAAGGCGAAGATCAAAGGTATAGCCTTTGAAACCGTTCAGTTGGATAATGGTGCCCTTCCACTTTTGGCACCAATGAGCGAAGTCGCGGGAAGGATGTCAGTTCAAATTGGCGCGACGCTTCTTCAAAAATTAAATGGTGGTTTAGGTATTCTTCTAGGCGGTGTCCCTGGTACAGCGCCTGCTGAAGTTGTGATTATAGGCGGAGGCAATGTGGGCACAAACGCGGCGAAGATGGCAGTGGGACTAGGTGCCAGAGTGACCATATTGGATACAAACGCGGCCAGAATGGCTTATCTTGATGATGTATTCAACGGTCGCGTAACTACGCTGGCCTCTAATGAACATAATCTTGAGGAAGCGGTGGAAAAGGCGGACTTGCTGATTGGTGCCGTTTTGATTCCTGGTAAAGCAGCGCCGAAGCTGGTTAGTGAAGATATGGTAAAGAAAATGAAGGACGGCGCTGTTATCGTAGATGTGGCAATAGATCAGGGCGGTTCCATTGCGACGATCGACAGAGTAACGACTCACGACAATCCTTCCTATATAAAATATGGTGTGGTACATTATTCCGTTGCCAACATGCCAGGTGCGGTGCCGCGAACATCGACCATTGCTCTTGAAGCGGCCACGCTGCCGTATGGCTTGATGCTGGCGGACAAAGGCTTGGAACAGGCGGTTGAAGAAAACAAAGCATTGATGAAGGGCTTGAACGTCTACCTTGGGAACATTGTGTATCAAGGTGTCGCGGACAGCTTGGGCATGCCATATGTCGACTATGCTTCTGTAAAAAAATAGCATACCTTGGAAGTGTTTGTCTTGGGTGATTAATGAGCGTATTGGACTGGACCATTGGAAATGGTCAATAGACGCAATATTAACTATAGCTTTGTAAATTGCTAATCTATGTTTAAGAGTCACACCTGAAAAGCAATAAGGACGACCAAGCCCCCATTGCAAATGCAAGGGGGCTTCTTCCATCCCTGGTCACTTTAGAAGACACCATAAAAAGACGCCATAAAAAGAAGCTGGCAGCTTCTTTTTCCAGATAAATTTTAAAATTTAATTAAATCATACTAATTTATATGAATATAAATGGGTATAAATTAATGAGTAGTAAGTCAATTATAATCCCTTCAATGGGTTCAAATAAACTTTATGGATGTAACCACACCTGTTCAACACCCCACACAGAAAGGAGGGCCTGTTCAATGTCGGAATTAAAGGTCGATGTCAGAGGCGAAACGTGCCCAATTCCTTTGGTGGAAATGCGCAAAGCACTTAGAAAAGCCGCCGAAGGGGATATCATTGAAATCACTGGAACCCACCCGGCATCTCTGAAGGAAATTCCAATGGCGGCCGATGCCTTGAACGTGAAAATCATCAGCGAAGAACAGCAGGGAGAGGTTTGGACCATCAAGCTGCAAAAATAGAAAGGAATTTCAGCCGGTATAATGAAAAGGGGATGTCACTATGGCTGAAAAGGCGACTATTATTGTTCACAGCGGAGATCTCGATAAAATGTACAGCGCCTTAATCGTTGCAAACGGCGCTTTGTCTATGGGGATGGAAGTGTCCCTGTACTTTACGTTCTGGGGACTGCTGCGACTGAAAAAAGGCGGCTTAAGCAAAGGGCCGTTATCAAAAATGAATCTCTTTGGACTTGGACGGAGAATGATCAAAAACAGGATGCACAGAGCCAATGTCGCCTCTCTGGAACGGCTTATGGCGGACTATAAAGAGCTTGGCGGCAAAGTTATTGCCTGTGAAATGACTATGGAAATTATGGGTGTTAAGAAAAGTGACTTGAATGAAGACATTATTGACCAATATGGCGCTGTGGGAACCTATATCCAGGAAGCCAGAGAATCCGCCATTACGTTATTAATCTAAGGGTGAAAACTATGACTGAAAATAAAATTTATATGGATAACGCGGCTGCGACGAGACTGGATGAAGCCGTGTTTGAAGCTATGACACCGTGCTATTTTGAGAATTATGCGGTGGCAACATCGGAATTTGGCTATTCCCAGGGTCTTGAGGCAAGAGAGACGTTGGCGGAAGCCAGAGCCGCCATCGCGAGTGTTTTAGGCGCTGACCCTGAGGAATTTATCTTTACGTCAGGCAGTACAGAATCCAGCAATCTGGCGCTGAAAGGCGTTGCCAAGGCACTTGGGACCAAGAAAGGCAAGCACATCATTGTCTCGAAAATTGAAGATTTTCCTGTTCTGCAAAGCGCGAGAGCTCTTGAAAAACAAGGCTTTGAAGTGGATTATCTGAATGTGGACGACTATGGCTTTGTGAGGCTTGACCAGCTGGAGTCGCTTTTGAGACCGGATACCATTCTGGTGTCGGTTCAGCATGCCAATCATGAGATTGGTACGGTGCAGGATCTTGGGACCATCGGCAGGCTTTGCAGTGCTAAGAATGTGCTGTTTCACACGGATGCCACCCATACCTTTACCAGGCTGCCACTGGATGTCCGGCGCATCAAGGTGGATCTGATCACGGTCAGCGCCCATACCCTTCACGGTCCGAAGGGCATTGGCGGGCTTTATGTGCGGCGGGGAACGCCTCTTGAGAAAATTGCCGATGGTGGTTTTCAGGAATTCAACCTGAGGGCGGGCCTTGAGAATATTCCCGGCGCCGTGGGGTTTGCCAAAGCGGTTTCGCTGGTGACGGAAGAAGAAAACGCGCGTCTCAAAGACCTGCGCGACCAGCTCATTGAACAGGTTGTCGCTAAAATTCCTTTGGTGACGCTGAATGGGGATCCGCAGAAGAGAACCCCACAGAATGCCAACCTCTCCTTTCATCATGTGGAAGGCGAGTCCATTACCCTGCACCTGGACATGTATGGGATTGCGGTGAGTACGGGTTCAGCTTGTTTCAGCAGGTCGCTGGAAGCCAGCCATGTCATGATGGCGATAGGCGGGGATCACGAGCGAGCCCACGGGTCCATTCGCTTTACTTTTGGCAGATATAATACCATGGAGGAAGTTGACCTGGTGGTGGAGACTTTGGCAAAGATTGTTGAGAATTTGAGAAAGATCAGTCCTTTAGGGAAACAGGGAGGCGTGTAAAATGGCTTTTCCTTATAATGATATAGTTTTGGAACATTTCAAAAATCCGCGCAATGTCGGGAGAATTGAGGATGCGGATGGTAAAGCGTCTGAAGGCAGCCCGGCATGCGGGGACATGGTCTCGGTTTATATCAAGGTAGATGAGGCGACTGAAAAAATCACGGACATCAAGTTTGAGTCCTATGGCTGCGCCTCCAACATTGCGACGGGCTCGATTATCACGGAAATGGCCAAGGGCAAAACGCTGGAGGAAGCGAAAAGCATCACGTGGCAAGAGGCGTCACAGGCCCTGGGTGGACTGCCGTCCATCAAAGCGCATTGCTCGGTGCTGGCGGTGGAATGCTTAAGGAGTGCCATTTTGAATTACGAAGAAAAGCATGGCCTGGTCACAAATTTGGAACCGACAACGGAGGAAATTGTCAGAAAGAAATTGAGACGGGTCATGAACCCTATGAAGGGCTTGGATGTGGTGGCGACGAATCTGATCAGGGATATTGCGATCAGTGAGGGTGTAATTCGCGTGGTGGTGGATCTGCCTGAAGACCATCAATTCGCGGCAACGATCAAGGAGGAAGCGAAAGAGAGGCTTGAGAATTTGTGGGATGTGAAACAGGTGGTTATTGAGTTTGCTACGGCATAGAATGTTATAGCTAAGTGAAAATGGTCATGATCAGCAGTGTTTATTCTGCTGGTCATGACCATTTTGGATTTTTGTTGATTTTTGCGCATAAAGTACTACAATCAAGAACTTGTGACAAATGATTATAAACTATGCCCAGTGACAGAGAAAAACAGAACGGGGGTGTTGTGTTTTGTGTTTAGAAGCAGTGTATTTGTCAAATTAACCTATATAAACTAACTTAATAACCTAGCATAATAGATATTTCTCTTGCGGTTTCTTTCATTTTCATTGCAATTTCCTCAATCTTTTCTATACTCAATCTAAAGGATGGTCCGGAAATAAACAGGGCAGAAATGACTTCGTGCTCTGCGTTAAAGATTGGTGCTGCGATTGATGTCAAGTTTTGTTCCTGTTCGTTTATGCTCACTGAATAGCCAAGCTGCCTTATTTCTTCAAGCTGTTTAAGTGAGAGCGATGGATCTTCTAAAAGAAAGGTCTGAATAATGGAATCAGGCATATATGCAAGTAAAAGCTTTCCTGAAGCGCCGCGTGTCATAGACATTCTGGTACCAATGTCGATAACGCGATGCAGAGGTTGTGTACTTGGGACACAATCAATGCAAACCCTTTGATTTTTATTGACAACGTATAAACCTACACTCTCATTATACCTATTTCTTAAATTGATAAGGAACGGCCTTGCTATAGTTCTCAGATCTTCGCCGGATAAGCATATTGAGCCGAGGTTAGCTAATTTGTAACCTAAACTATATTCTAAAGATTTTTCATTGCGTTTTAGATACCCCATACTTTCAAGCGTAGAAATTATTCTTGAAGCTGTGCTAGGGTACATGTCAATCAATTTTGAAATTTCTACCAAGGAAAGACTTGGTCTTTGCTTAGTAAAACAATCCAAAATCATAAGTGCTCGCTCTATAGACTTAACAGTTGATTCATTCTTCATAGTCCTTTACTTCCTTTTTCTAATTTGTGTAAGCATTGTAACACAAATAGAAATACTCCGCAATTTTTATAGGCGTTGCGAATATTTAAAAATTAAACTCAAATGCAATTTTTGATTTAAAAAGTTATAGGAATTGAATCTATTTTCAATAGAATCGCCCAGCAGTAAGATAGAAGTTCTTTTAAAAAAATTCTGTTAGACGGAAATGATTTCTGTTTTTTAATGATTTTCTGTTAGTCTGTTATGAATCATAAAATCTTCAAATAAACAGAAACAAACGAAAACATAATGAAATAACTAAAAATAACGAAAAGAGCGAATGATTTAAACTAATAGGCGATGGTTTTGATATCTTAATTAACAAATCGTTTTCATTCTGCAGAAATGAAACCTTGACACTTTGCATAAATCATGGTACTTTTGAGCTACAAAAAGAAACGATTTCTATTTACGACGAATTAGGAGGGAAATATGATTAGAGATTCGATAACGTTGAATTGTTCGATAATTCGCGGAGGAACAAGCAAGGGCATCTTTTTTCTCGAAAGTTCAATACCACCTGCAGGCGCAATGCGTGATCAAATACTTCTATCAGTTTTTGGAAGTCCGGATTTACGACAGATTGACGGATTGGGCGGCGCGAATTCTCTGACAAGTAAAGTCTGTATTATAGGACCATCTATAAGAGAAGATGCGGATGTCGACTATACCTTTGGTCAAGTCAGTGTAGATAAGCCAATTATTGATTGGAAGGGAAATTGCGGCAATTTAACAGCTGGTGTAGGGATCTTTGCAATTGAGCAAAACCTTCTTAAAGTAACAGAACCGACAACAACCGTTAGGATTTTTAATACAAATTCGCAAAAGATCATCCACGCAACCTATCAAGTGAAAGATGGGAAAGTGATAGTGGATGGGGATTATAGTATACCAGGAGTTCCGGGTACTGGGCCGAAAATTAAAATTGAATTTTTCGATCCGGCAGGATCTATTACAGGAAAACTGCTTCCAACTGGAAATGTTAAGGATCGAATTGATTTAGGAGAAAAAGGCTTATATACCATTTCAATTGTTGATGCCGGTAATCCAGTTGTGTACATGATCGCGGAAGAACTCGGACTTAAAGGAACTGAACTGCCTGTAGAAGTAGAGGGTATGCCAAAAGTGCTTGCAATAATTGAAGAAGTCAGAAGTATTGCTGCTGAAATGATTGGCATTGTATCAGATCGTTCTGTTGCTACAGCTAAGAGCCCTGCGTATCCTAAAATTGGTTTCGTCAGTCCGCCTCAAGACTATATCAACCCAGAGGGAATCCTTATTGAAGCACACCAGGTAGATCTTGTATCGAGACTGGCATCCATGCAAAAGATGCATAGGGCTTATATGATAACAGGCGCCATCAGTACTGGTGCAGCAGCCAGCATACAGGGTACGGTTGTACATGATGCGATCAGTCAAAGAGCTAAAGATAGTAATACATTAATTATCGGACATCCATATGGTCCAATGGAGGTGTCAGTAGATAAGGAAAATGAAACAGTAATCAAAGAGGGGGTTTACCGAACAGCAAGAAAAATTCTGGACGGACAAGTGTATATACCGTATTCTCGGATTGGATGAAAAGTATTCTGAGGAGGTGAAATAATGAAAGACAGACAAGGCAATCTGTTGTTTTATGCTTTACTTATTATTCTTGGTATATTTATGGAATTCTTAATTATCCCAAATTTCATCAAACAACGAGCAAATGTAGACATAGGTCCGGAGGTATTCCCTCAACTGATAACTGGAATCCTTATTGTTCTCTCGATTGCGGGTTTTATAATGGAATATCGGGCGTTGAAGAAGGAAGGCGGCAGTTTTAAAGGATATAAGATCATGCTGAAATCATACTTTCCGCATTTTCTCTTTTTACTGTCGGGCCTAATTTTCTTGATTTTGGCTCCTAAATTGGGATTTGTTGTTGCTGCTATTCCGTTTATGTTCTTTACTTTATGGTTATTTGGCTCAGAAAAAAAACTATTAAATCTAATACTCTCCGTTACATATCCAGTAGTGCTGTTTTTAATATTTACTCAGGTTCTGCGGATCAATTTCCCTGCAGGAATCTTTGGAATTTAGGAGGGATAGTATGATTGCAGAAGTGTTGTCACAATTTTTGTCTATCCAGCCAATCATTGGTCTTTTCCTGGGCGTTTTCGCAGGAATTGTTGGAGGCTCAATGCCTGGAATAAGCCCTAGTATGACTATTGCGCTTCTATTGCCAATAACACTATATATGCCAACGGTAACATCAATCTCTGTATTGATGGGCGCTTATCAAGGGGCAATGATGGGGGGGTCAATTTCAGCGATTCTGATCAATACACCAGGTACTGCGAGTGCGGCTGCGACGATGCTGGATGGTTATCCAATGAATCAAAAGGGACAGACCAAAAAGGCGCTTCAAGTTGCACTTTACGCCTCCTGCACAGGTGGGGTCGTCGGAATCTTTATTCTACTTCTCTCAGCTCAACCACTTGCAAAAGTAGCTTTGATGTTTGGCCCACCGGAATACTTTGGATTAATGACGTTGTCAATGGCGCTCATTGCAGGGATCTCAGGCAAATCTATGCTCAAAGGTTTGATTGCTGGTATGATTGGTTTACTCGTGTCGGTAATCGGGTTAGATCCAATATACGGCAGTCAGCGTTTAACTTTCAAACTGCTTGGATTAGCCGATGGTGTCGATACATTATCCGTGTTTATTGGAGCATTTGCAGTTTCTGAGCTGCTTGTTCAACTTGGTACAGGGAGAAGTCTGTTAAATCAGAAGGTAGAAGCTATAGGAAAGTTGCAGGAAAGTCTCACGCTAAAAGAGTACTTTGGTCAAATGTTTAACATGGTTCAATCGGGAGTCGTTGGAGCGCTGATTGGAATTCTTCCCGGTATAGGAGGCAGTACTGCCAGTTTTATGGCCTATGCTTCGGCTCAAAAAAGATCAAAACACCCTGAAGACTTTGGTACAGGCGTTATTGATGGCGTTGCAGCTGCCGAGGCAGCCAATAATGCGGTTTGTGGAGGCGCGCTGGTGCCAATGCTGACACTGGGTATTCCCGGCGATGTCGTTACAGCCATTCTAGTTGGCGCGCTTATCGCTCAAGGTATCAAACCGGGTCCGATGCTCTTTGTGGAGAATATGTTTGATGTTTATACCATCTACTTTGCGCTGCTATTTGCGATAGTAGCATTAGCGATTGTTGGTACTTTTGGTATTCCTGTATTTTCAAAGATAGTTACAGTTAGAAAATCAATCCTATTGCCAATGGTATTCTTAATCTGTTTTATTGGTACATATGCTTCGAGATCTGACTATTTTTCATGCTATGTCATGCTGATCTTTGGTGTCGTTGGTTATCTTCTTAGAAAATTCAGATATACTCTTTCGCCAATGATTATAGCATTCGTTATAGGCGGGCAGTTGGAGTCAAATTTTCGACGAAGTTTATTGCTTGATCCTGAAATAGGTTGGCAAATTTTCTTTACTCGTCCTTTGGCGGTATCTTTGATCATTATTTCAATTGTTGCGACAGCATTAATGATCCGAAGCAATTTAAAAAGCAATGCAACGACTTAGATCACTTTTTCTGATCTGTTATCAACACGGGAGTCACTCATTGAACAAAATTGAAAGGGGTACTCAACATGAAAAAATATTTTTCGATACTTTTTTTGATCTTTGCGCTAATCCTTACCGGATGTTCAACAGGAACTGATAATGCTCAAGGCAGTCAAGGGAGTGAAACTAAACTTGACTATCCCACTAAACCAATAGAATTGATAGTGCCTTATGCAGCAGGCGGGGGCACGCATTTGGCGGCAGAACTCCTTTCTCCGGACGCGCAGGAATATTTGGGCCAACCTCTAAGTATTGTCTGTAAACCTGGCGCTGGTGGCGCGATTGGAGCGAACTATGCTGCGATGGCTAAGCCGGATGGTTATACACTTCTTTATCATACATTTTCACTGCCTGCCACTGTTGCTATGGGTGATGTGGACTTTGCTGCAGAAGACTTGATTGGCATTGCTCAATGCAGTACAGTTGCACCGGTACTTGCCGTCAAAGCAGATGCACCTTATAGCAATGCTCAAGAGTTGGTTGATTGGGTAAAAGCAAATCCTGGCAAATTAACATGGAGTTTTCCGGGTATTGGCTCTTCTCTGCATATTTGCGGTGCGAACGCCTTTAATGCTATGGGCATTCAGGACCTTGTCGTTGAAGTGCCATATGATGGTACCGCAGAAGGTATTGCTGCAGTTCTTGGCGGTCACATTGATGTGGTAAGCTGTTTTACGACTTCCTTAGCAGAGCAGCTTAAGGCTGGTGAAATGAAACTGATTGGTGTTCAAGCGCCTGAAAGAGTAGCTGAATATCCTGATGAAATGACTTTCGTCGAACAAGGCTTTGATGCAGTGACTACAAGTTGGAGGGGTGTCTTCGCACCAAAAGGCACACCGCAGGAAATACTTGACTATTTGAATGTCAATCTCGAAAAACTAATCATGAGTGACAGCTATCTTGAAAGAGCGACGACTTTGGGAGAGGGAAGAGTTTACAAAAATATGGATGACTTCACCCAACAATACTTAAGCGATGTTGAAATGGTAGAGCCTTTGCTCAAGAAGATTGGACTTCTCGAATAATTATCGTATAAAAAGAGCTTCCTATGAGCCTGTCTCCCGGGAAGCTTTTTTAAAAATAGTTAATTTATCATTTAAATGAATACTAATCCCAAAGTAACATTTTCTGATAATTATTGTTTAAGGTGGGAATCACACATGTTTGAACCGAATAAAAAAATTCCTTGTGTCTACATGCGTGGAGGAACAAGTAAAGCATTGTTTTTTAACGACAAGGATCTGCCAACAAATGAAGAGGAAAGGGATAGGATTATCCTGAGTGCCTTTGGTACCCCTGACCGGCGTCAGATTGACGGTATGGGTGGTGCGAATACTTCTACAAGTAAATGCGCGATTATTAAAAAGAGTGACAGACCTGATGCGGACATAGAGTATGATTTTGGACAAGTCGACGTCAACAATCCAATCGTTGGAAAAACCATGAATTGCGGAAATATTTCTTCTGCGGTGGGGCCATATGCCATTGATGAAGGACTAGTTCCGGCGACAGAACCTATGACTACAGTACGCATCTTCAATACGAACACCCAGAAAATTATTGTGTCTCAAGTGCCGGTTAAAGATGGCAAAGCAATGACAGAGGGCGAATTTGCGATAGACGGCGTTCCTGGTACAGGGGCAAAAATTACATTAAAATTTATGAACCCTCAGGGTGCAGCTTCGGGTAAATTATTGCCCACGGGCAGCCCTAAAGACGAAATTGTAATAGATGGGAAGAAATATGAATTCAGTTTTGTCGATGCGGCTAATCCGGTCATTTTTGTTCATCCTGAGGATTTCGGATTGTCTGGCACAGAGACGCCAGCTCAATTTAATGCCTTGCCAAATTGCGGAGAAATTTGCCGGATTTTGGAGATTATCAGGGGCACAGGAGCGATCACTATAGGTTATGCGAAAGATCTTGAAGAAGCGCGCATACATAGCCAGACACTACCTAAAATTGCGTTTGTGACAAGTCCGGTGGCATACGAAGCAGGCAGTGGTGAGCAGATTAAGTCAGATCGAATTGATATTGTCGGCAGATTATTCTCGGTGGGCATGAAAATGATCGATGCCTATATGGGTACAGGCGCAATCTGCACAATAACGGCTGCAAATACTCCAGGAACTATAGTTAATGATATTGTCGGCAAACAAAAAAACTCACATCAGATAGATCATGTCCGTATAGGGCATCCGTGGGGTGTTATGGATGTATTCGCGGATTTGGCCATTCATGAGGATGGGTCATATGAGGTTTTAAGCGGCAATTTGGAACGTACAGCCAGAAGAATCATGGAAGGCTTCGTCTTTGTTCGAGCTTAATTTATAATGCTGAGGATTCTTTAATGAGTAAATTCGCTGAGACCGATAATTGGAGTGATCACTATGGATCGTGAATTAAGATTCAGAGAGTATTTGCCCAGACTGATAGACTTAGATCGGACAAAGCTTGAAATGTTTCTGAAAAGTCAAGGCCTTGAATATGAGGATGACATTATCTATGCATGTGGATATGCAGACGATCAAGATCATCTGCTGGCATGTGCGTGTTGCTCCTATAACACGTTGAAGTGTTTTGCGATTGACAGTGAACTAAGAGGAAGTAATTTGTCCGGACAGATGATTTCAAATCTGATCAGCAATCGAATCCAGGAAGGTGTGTCTCATCTGTTTGTCTTTACGAAACCAGAGAATGTGGCATTGTTTGAATCCAGCGGTTTTTACATAATCGCTGAAACTAACAATGTGGTGATGCTGGAAAACAAAGCCGCTGGAATCGAACAGTATATCAGGTCTTTAAGAGTGAACACCTGGGATTCAGATACTATTGGCGCCATAGTAATGAACTGCAATCCATTTACTTTAGGGCATCGTTACTTGATTGAGTATGCGTCGAAATTATGTGAGAAACTCTATATTTTTGTTGTAGAAGAAAATCAGTCGGCGTTTTCATATGATGTGCGCCTAACCCTGGTAAAGCAAGGTGTTTCAGACCTGGATAATGTGACGGTTTATCCAAGCGGGCCATACATTATTTCGAGCTCGACATTTCCAACTTATTTTCTTAAGAAAGATATCGATGTGACCTTGACTCAGGCGGAACTTGACATCGCAATTTTTGCACAGAGAATTGCGCCTGCCCTGAATATTAAGCTGCGTTTTGTAGGAGAAGAACCAAAGTGTCATACAACACAAAAATATAATAATGCTATGAAGAGAATATTGCCTGAATATGGTGTCGAGATCGTTGAAATACCTAGAAAAGAGACAGAATGCGGAAATGTAATCAGTGCGTCAACAGTGAGAGCGCGACTTTCTGCAGAGGGTGTTGGAGAATGGCTGCATGACTTCGTGCCGAGAACGACATATGAATTTCTGTGTAATCCAGAAGGGAAAACAATAATTGAAAAACTGAAACAACCAATTTAGGTCATTTGAGAAAGGAGCGTCTCATGAAGATCATAAAGACCGCGATTGCCGGAACGTTGGAGTCGGGCGATGTCCAGATCATGATTTCACCTAATGAGGAAATTGGACTTGAGATAAATCTCAACAGTATTGTAAAAGCGCAGTTTGGAAATGCGATCATGGCAACTGTAATGGATGTGCTAAAAGGATACGACATTGACAAGGCAACAGTTCAGATTCAAGATAAAGGTGCCTTTGACTGTGTGATACGGTCTCGGATGCAAACGGCGGTTTGTAGAGCCAGCGGGAATTTGTTCGACTGGAAGAGGGTGGAATAGACATGGATCAAACCATAACACTGAAAAGAACCTCTTTGTATGTAAGCGGGTCAAGTCCAGCTAATATGAATCAAGCAATATTTTATAATGAAGATTGTATTGTTTATGATTTGGAAGATTCGGTGCCGTTGACAGAAAAGGACGCAGCGCGCCTGCTCGTTTACAATACGGTCCGTTTTCACAGACCAAAAGATAAATATGTACTGATACGAGTTAATGGTATTTACTCTGAATTTTTCGATGAGGATTTGGAAGCATCAGTCCGCGCAAGGCCGGATGCTCTGAGAATTCCTAAAGTCGAATCCGCCGAGGAAGTCAGGCTGGTCTCAAAGAGGATTTCCGAAATTGAAGCACAGGCAGGGATTGAAGCTGGCAGCATTAGGATCTGGTGTAACATTGAATCTTATTTGGGGGTTCTCAGGGCAGAGGAAATTGCGAAAGCGGATTCAAGAGTGGGAGCGTTAAGTTTGGGCGCGGAGGATTATACGGCAAGCGTCAAAGCAACCCGAACAAAGAAAGGGATGGAAATCTTTTTTGCACGTAATGCCGTTCTCCTGGCTTGCCGCAGTGCCGGAATTGATGCGCTTGATGCAGTATATTCAGATATAAATGATGATGAAGGGTTGCGTGAAGACACTGCCCTTACAAAAAATTTGGGTTTTGATGGCAAAACTGTTGTACATCCCCGACAAATTGACATAGTCAACGCATTCTTTACGCCAAGTCAAAAGGAGATTCAGCAAGCGCTTCGGATTCTGGCTGTGGTAGATGAAGGAATAAAAATGAACAAGGGCGCTGTCACGTTGGATGGGAGCATGATTGATAAACCTATGGAGCTTCGTGCCAGGACTGTGTTGGCGCAAGCAGGCGCAGCTGGAATTGACATAGGAGGCCATTGATGATGTTGATAAATAAATATGGACGCGAATTACCGGAAAAGATAGGCAATTACGATGTGAGACCTTACAGAGGACCTTGGGAAGCTGAACCTGCTGACAGAACTGTTTATACAAACCGCAAAGCTCTAAGAACGCCAGGTGGTGGGAGCAAAGTAGTCAGATCTCTAAAAGAGGCAATTCTGAAAAGTGGTTTGACGGATGGCATGACGATTTCATTTCATCATAGCTTTAGAGAAGGTGATTTAATTGTCGGACAGGTGCTCACAATCATTCGTGAACTGGGCATAAAGAACTTAAAATTTGCCCCCAGTGCAGTCGTCAATATCAAAGAGCCTTCATTGGTGGATTTTATTCGTGAAGGCATTATCACAAGCATTGAAGCTAGTGGTATTCGTGGGGAACTTGGCGATGCCATTATGTCTGGGGTTATGGAAAAGCCTGTCATACTAAGGCCTCATGGCGCGCGTCCGAGAGCTATAGAAGCAGGGGAACTTTCCATTGACGTCGCTTTTATTGGAGCCTCTGCGGCAGATTTATATGGAAATGCAACCGGGCAGATTGGACCAAATGCCTGTGGCGCTTTGGGATATTCGTTTATAGACGCGTTCACTGCTCGCAAGGTAGTTGTAGTGACGGATCATCTGGTGGATTATCCTTGCACACCAATTAGCATCTCTCAGCAGTATGTTGATATCGTGGCCGTGGTGGAGAAGATTGGAATCAGCGAAAAAATAGGTGCGGGTGCTGCCCGTGTCACCAGGAATCCGCGCGATCTTCTGATTGCAGAACGGGCAGCAGAAATGATCGCTGCCTCTGGACGTTTTGTCGATGGATTTTCGTTTCAAACCGGTGCTGGCGTAATCAGTATAGCCTGCACGAATTATCTCTCAAAAAAAATGGAAGAGCACGGCATTAAGGCGAGTTTCGCGCTAGGCGGCATAACTTCCAATATTATTGATATGTATCAAAAAGGTCAGGTGCGAGTATTGGCGTGTTCGCAATCTTTTGATGACATCTCTGCCAGGGCGATGGCGAATGAAGTCAATATTATTGAGATCGACAATGCTGTTTATTCAAATCCACACTCTAAAGGGAGTATGCTGGACCAATTGAATTTCGGAATTCTGGCAGCGCTCGAAGTGGATATTAACTTTAATGTTAATATACTCACTGGTTCGAGTGGTGAAATGATGGGAGGACTAGGCGGCGGACCTGATGTGGCATCTGGCGCGGACTTCTCCATTGTCACGATTCCTATTGTAAGAGGGCGTACACCCTCAATAGTCAAAAAGGTATTTACTGTCTGCTCTCCGGGTGAAACCATCGCGGCGGTTGTTACAGAAGCCGGAATAGCGCTGAATCCGGCACATAAATTTTATAATGAGCTGAAAGAAGATCTTGAAAAAAGTAGTTTGAAACTTGTCACCATAGAAGAATTACAAAAGATCGCTGAGTCTATGACGGGTGTGCCAGAGCCAATTGAAGTGACCGATAAGATTGTATGTATTGTTGAATATAGAGATGGTACCGTTATTGATGTTATTAGGCAAATAAAGCGATGATAAACTAAGAAAAACTTCGGTCATCCTACCTGCTGGAGTGTCGGATAACGCAGTTTCGAATTTTATGATTGTGATTTTGACATTCTGATGGACTTAGTTTGTAGAATGTTAATGGGGTTCTTTACACCGAAATGTAAAAAAATGAATAATAAGTATAATAATTCAAAAGGAGTGAATCTAATGAAAGACAGAATAAAAGAACTTATTCCTGAAATTGATTGGATTATAGAAGATGAACTTAAGAGCAAAGTGGTCGCTACCTATCTCGATGCATTGAATATGGGGCATTGGGAACCTGATGACATGGATAAAATTCCTTTCACTTTATTAATTCAAAATTGTCCATTTTCATACCTCGATCATGTTCGCGGTGTCACGCGTGTTGCAAAGAAGGCTATGGAAGAATTCAATGCTATTTACGCCTCAAAGGATAGTAAGTACACCTTGAATCACGATCTATTGATAGCTGGCGCGTTGCTGCATGATATTGGAAAATTGGTTGAATATGAGAAAGACGAATCCGGAAAGACAGTAAAATCAAAAATGGGAAAAGATCTGCGCCATCCTTTCTCCGGTACAGTTCTTGCTCTGCGTAATGGTTGCTCGAGCGAAATTGGACATATCATCGCGAATCATGCAGCGGAAGGGGACGGGACACTTCGAGGTCCTGAAGCGGTTATGGTAAACAAAGCGGATTTTATTAATTTTGAAATCGTAAAATCATTTCTTGGAATGAAGTAGTCTATAGGAGGACAGCGTTATGGGAAAAACTGCAATAGTAAAGATCATGGAACGCGCAGCAAATAAATCCGTTCAAGTTGGAGAACGCGTATGGTGCAATATCGATTTAGCTTCAGCGAGAGATTTTGGTGGCGCAAATTGTGTTTTACAATTTGAAGAGGAAATGGGAATGGAAGCAAAAGTATGGGATCCGGACAAGGTCGCATTCACTTTTGATCTACAGGCGCCATCTCATTCGGAGAAAAATTCAAATAATCAGAAGATCATTCGAGAATTTGCTAAGAGACAAGGCATCAAGAATGTATTTGACATCAATTGCGGTATTGGCCAACACGTCATGCTCGAAAAGGGTCTTGTTAAACCTGGCGATGTCATTCTGGGAACGGACAGTCACATGAACCTGCTCGGAGCAGTAGGCGCGTTTGCCACGGGCGTAGGGAACTCGGATATCGCAGCAGCCTATATCAATGGAGTAAACTGGTTTAGGGTTCCTGAAACCATGAAAATTGAAGTTGTTGGCAATTTTCAAAAGGGTGTTTGTATGCGAGATTTAATAACTCACATTGTTGGAGATCTGGGTGCCGGCGGCATGGATTTTCTCGCCGTTGAATTTACCGGAGAAACAATCGAAAGAGCCACTTTGGCAGAACGAATTACACTTTGCTCGATGGTAACTGAAATGAGCGGAAAAGTGCCTTTGATCATGCCGAGTGGCGAAGTCTTAGACTGGCTGGTGTCGAGAGCTGGAGATGAAGTCATCGAACGCGTCAATATGCTTTCTGCAGATTCGGATGCTGAATACTGTAAAGTGATTCGCTATAACGTCAGCGAATTAGTGCCGATGGTATCCTGTCCGGACACACCTGATAATGTCAAGCCTGTAAATGAAGTTGCAGGGACCAAGATTGACCAGGTTCACATAGGGTCTTGTTCCAACGGAAGATTTGATGACATAAAGGAAGCGTTTGACGTTCTGATTGCAGGTGGTGGAAAGGTTGATCCAGGAGTGAGGACCATTATTACCCCGAGTACCGCAGAAGTACAAATGCTCTGTGCTAAGCACGGGATGATTGAAAAATTCCTCGAAGCAGGCGTTGTTTTCACCAATCCAACATGCTCGCTTTGTACTGCAGAGCATTATGGGACATTGCCGTCAGGTGATATTGGCTGTTCAACGACGAATCGAAACTTCCTGGGTAAAGTCGGGAAGGGAAGCCATACTTATCTTATGAGTCCTATGACGGCAATGGCAACAGCTGTAAAAGGCAAAATTACAGATCCTAGAGATATTTTGGAGGGCTGATTTATGAGTGTTTTAAAAGGTAGAGCCTGGGTTTTTGGAGATGATGTAGATACAGACTTGATCTATCACAATAAGTATCTGGCTGAAACAGATCCAAATAAAATGCCGCAATATGCATTTGAATATTATCCGGGCATGGAAAATTTCGCAAATGAAGTCAAACCAGGTGATTTTGTAGTAGCTGGAAAGAACTTTGGCTGTGGATCCAGCCGCGAGCATGCTGTATATTGTCTGGAATATGCTGGAGTCCCGTGCGTGCTTGCTGAGACCTTTTCGAGAATTTATTATAGAAATGCTATCAATAACGGGTATCCGGTTCTTTTCGTCAAAGGCTTATCACAAGCAATTAAAGATAATAAAATCAATAATGGTGATCTGATTGAAGTGGATATTGAGAAAGGCCTTATAAAGGATATAACAAATGGACTTGAGTTATCTGGGGATGGTGTAGGCAATCTCGAAAAAGAAATCATGGATGCCGGTGGACTTTTTCAATATTTGAAAGCGAAAGCTGCTGAAGAGAAATAATGTAACAGAAATTAGGAATTCAACATCTTATTAAATGATGGATAACAGTAAAGGCGTGTCAATGAGGGATAGATTCACATTACATGACTCTGCCATACACTTCTAAAGAGGTGTCAGACACCATTTCAGAATGAAATGGGTGTCTGACACTTTCTTTCGTGCACCTCTTTCTTTTCTTAAAACGCCCCACGCATAACCTCAAGGAACGCCTCGGCGGCGGCGGTCAGGGGCAGGTGGCGGCTGTGGATGAGGCAGAGGTCCGTGGACGGGACGGCGATCTCCGTCGACAGTACCACCACGGATTCAGGTGCGTTTTGCAGGGCCATCTTTGGTACAAAGCCTATGCCCACGCCGCTGGCGATCATGTCCACAATGAGGTCCACACTGCCAAACTCGAACTCCGGCTCAAGGTGGAGCTGGTGTCGCGCTAAAAAATCCTCCAGCAGGCGACGGGTGGTGGAGTTTTTTTCTAAAGTTACCAGCGGGTGCATTGCGAGCTCGGATAAGCTGAGTGCTCGACGCAGCAGCTTATGGGCCTTCGCGTAGTCTGTCGACGTGATCCAAACATTCTCCTCCGAGGCCAGCCTAAGATAGACCAAATCCTTATCCTCCAAAGACCCTGTATGATTGACGAGGGCTAAATCCAGCGCGCCCTCTTTAACTCTGGCCTTCGACACCGGCGACGGCCGGTTCTGAATGGACAGTCTTATATTTGGATACTTTTGGTGAAAATCCTGGAGCGGTCCCATCAGGACATACCTTGACAGCGTATCGCTGGCCCCGAGCTGCAGGTGGCCCCGGTCAAGCCCCTGGAGCCTTAAAAGCTCCTTTTCTCCCTTTTCTATGCTCTTGATGGCCTGGCTGACAAAGTCGAAAAGGGTCTCGCCGGCAGAAGTCAGTGAAACGGTGCGGCCTTTTCTATAAAACAGGGGCATGCCTAAAGCCGTCTCCAGCTGTCGAATCGACTGGCTCACCGAGGACTGAGTGACGAAGAGGACCTCCGAGGCCCGGGTGAAGCTCTCGTGGAGGGCCGCGTGGTAGAAGACATTATAAAGATCCATGGAGTTCATACATTAGCGCTCCTTATGCTTTTGATTAATATAATTAATTATTATTATAGTACATCTGATGATACAATCAAGGTGGACTGAGAAGAAACATTGGGGTATTAATGAGAAAATAGATAAGCTCCGGCGGGTGTCGGGACTACACACATAAAAGAGGAGGCAAATCATGCAAGGTGTAAGAAAGTTCGTCCGAAAAATCGAGGCGCTGGACGTGGAGAGCGCCGGGCTCACCAGTCAGATCAGGGACTTCTTGAAGATTGGCGCGGTGACTAAGGCTGAGGTTTACAACGGCTACGACATCTTTGGGCTGGAGGCTTCCGAGGTGGCTCAGGCGGTGCAGCATGTCTTCGCTGAGCCCAACGTGGACCTGGTGAGTGACGTCTGGACGCCGGTTCAGGGCGAAACGGCCTTTGCCTACAGATTGTTGCCTGGCCAGTACGACCAGCGCTCGGATTCCGCGGTGCAGCTACTGACCATTCTGAAGCTGGGAAAGGACCCTCACGTGGTATCCTTTAAAGCGGTGCGGCTGACCAGTGAGCGGGCGCTGACGGCTGAAGAGGTCGAGGGTATCAAGCGTTTCCTGATCAACCCGGTGGAGGCCATGGAGATATCGCTTTACGAGCTTTGTCCGGCAGAGGTGGTTCAGCCGGAGGCGCCGCCAGTGGAGGTGCTGCATGGCTTCAGGGAACTGTCAGAGGAAGCGCTGGAAGGTTTCCTGGCGGGCCACGGTCTGGCCATGTCGAGAGAGGACCTGACCATGGTTCAGGATTATTTCAAGACTACTGCCGGTCGGGATCCAAAGATGACAGAGCTCAAGGTGCTGGACACCTATTGGTCCGATCACTGCCGTCACACAACATTCATGACTGAGCTGAAAGACATTGACTTCTCAGAGGCAACCTATGGACCGCTTCGTGAGGCGTATGAAAAGTATGGACAAAAGCGTGCGGACATTGCGACCTCAAAGCCGGAGACCCTCATGGACCTGGCGACCATTCAAGCCCGCTGGCTCCGTAAGCAGGGCGGCCTGGCGGACGTGGAGGTTTCGGATGAGATCAACGCGGCGACGTTTATGGTGGACGCAGCCTTTGAAAACGGCGAGACCAAGCCTTACTTAGTGATGTTTAAGAACGAGACCCACAACCACCCTACGGAGATTGAGCCTTTTGGCGGCGCGGCCACGTGTCTTGGCGGGGCGATCCGAGATCCGCTTTCAGGGCGGAGCTACGTCTATCAGGGCATGCGCATCACCGGCTCTGGAGATCCAACAGAAAGTCTCGAAAAAACACTGCCTGGAAAGCTGCCTCAAAGGGTCATCACCCGGGGCGCGGCGAAGGGCTTTTCTTCCTATGGCAACCAGATTGGCCTGCCTGCGGGCTATATTCGCGAGTACTATAATGAAGGCTTCAAGGCAAAGCGCATGGAAGTGGGCGCAGTTATTGGCGCGGCGCCGGCGGAAAACGTCAAGCGGCTGAAGCCGAAGCTTGGGGACAGGGTCCTCCTGATAGGCGGCAAGACGGGCATTGACGGTATTGGCGGGGCCACGGGCTCTTCCAAGGAGCATGACGAGTCCAGTCTCGCAACCTGCGCGTCTGAGGTTCAGCGCGGCAACGCGCCGGAGGAGCGCAAGCTGCAGCGTCTCTTCAGAAGACCTGAATTCGCGAAGCGCATCAAGAAATCCAACGACTTTGGCGCCGGCGGCGTTTCTGTCGCGGTGGGTGAACTGGCGGACAGCCTGGATATCCAGCTGGACGCTATTAAGACGAAGTACCCAGGCCTTGGGGCTATTGAGCTGGCGATTTCTGAATCCCAGGAGCGCATGGCGGTGGTCGTGGACCGCTGTGATGTGGAGCGGGTCATTGCCCTGGCGGCGTCGGAGAACCTGGACGCTTATGAGATTGCTCAGGTGACGGATTCCGGAAAGCTCAGGATGTTCCTGAAGGGTGAAGTGGTCCTTGAGCTTGGCCGGGAGTTCATAGATTCCAGTGGTGCCAGCAGGAGCCAGGTCGTCAAGGTGACCGAAGTGCCGGTTGCCGGTTCTGGGGCTGATGCTGGTGCGGCGGTTGAGGCGGCTCAGGCTGAGGCGGTTTTGACGGCGACAGTGTCAGATCTGAACAGCGCGTCACAAATTGGACTAATTGAGAATTTTGACAATACGGTGGGGGCTTATTCAATTCTTATGCCGTTTGGCGGTGTGCGACAGATGTCGCCGTCTATGTCTATGGTGGCTAAGTTACCATCGGCAGAAGGGACGTCTTTGACGGGGACCGTGATGAGCGCAGGTTACGCGCTGAAGGCTCTGGAGCAGGATCCATTCGTGGGCGGCGCCATGTCCGTGGCGGAGGCCGTGGCCAAGGCGGTGCTGACAGGGGCGAACCTGGAGCGGATCCACCTGTCCTGTCAGGAATATTTCGAGCGGCTGGGGACTGACCCGCTCAAATGGCAGAAGCCATTCAAGGCGCTGCTTGGGGCGCTGCACGCCATGGACGCCTTTGGCCTTGGGGCCATAGGCGGCAAGGACTCCATGTCCGGGACGTTCAAGGATCTTAACGTGCCGCCAACGCTGATCGCGTTTGCCGCGGCGCCGGTAGATCTTAAAAATGTGGTTTCAACGGACTTTAAAGCGGAGGGCAGCACAGTTTACCTGGCGGATGTGGCCAGGGACGCGGCGGGACTTCCTGATCTCACGGCTTATGCGGCGAGGCTCAAAGAGGCCCAGACGCTGATTGGGCACGGCGCGGTGCTGTCGTCCTATGTCGTGGAAGAAGGCGGCGTGCTGGAAAGCTTGTTCAAGATGGGTGTTGGCAATGGTATAGGCGTGAAGCTTTCCGGGGATGTCATTCCGGCGGCGGGCTTTGGCGCCTTGATGCTGGAGATCGACATAGCCAGCACGGATGCGGTGCCGGCGGACTGGGTGATGCTGGGCGAGACTCAAAGAGCCTATAGCATTGACGCTCAGGGGGCTGGCGTGGATCTGAAGAAAGTTGAAGAGGCTTGGCTTGAGCCGCTTGATAGTGTGTTTCCTCGGTGCAGGCCTTATGCGGATGCGCCGCTTGCAGCGAAAGAGCCTTCTGTGGATAAGAAGAAGGAGAAGCGGGATGTGGTGTTTGGGGAAGGGAGACCATCGGCAAATATCCTGAGGGGTGTGAAGCCTCGCGTGTTCATCCCGGCGTTCCCGGGGACGAACTGTGAGATCGACACGGCCCGGGCCTTTGAGCGCGCAGGGGCGGAGGCGGAAGTGATCGTCTTCAGAAACCGCAGCCTGGCGGACGTGGAGCTGTCGATCGAAGCCTATGAGATGGCAATCAGCCGGGCGCAGATGATCGCGCTGCCGGGGGGCTTCAGCGCAGGGGACGAGCCGGATGGGTCCGGGAAGTTCATCAGCTCGGTATTTAAGAATGCACGGATCAGCGAGGCGACCATGAAACTGCTGAAGCAGCGGGATGGTCTGATGATAGGGATATGCAACGGTTTCCAGGCGCTGATCAAGCTGGGGCTTCTGCCTTATGGGGAGATCCGGGATCTGGGGCCTGAGGATCCAACACTGACGTACAACGCGTGCTGCAAGCACATTTCGAAGATGGTGCAGATCGAGGTTGTGTCGAAGATGTCGCCATGGCTGGCGCGGGCATCTGAAGGCGTGCGGTACAGTGTGCCGGTGTCGCATGGCGAGGGCAGGTTCTTTGCCAGCGAGGCGCAGTATGAGGCGCTGCTCGCGGCGGGCCAGGTGGCGACGGTGTATTCCAGGGGTCACAACCTCAACGGGTCGGCCTTTGGGGTCGAGGGCCTGGTGAGTCCGGATGGACGGGTTTTAGGGAAGATGGGTCATGCGGAGCGCATGACGTCTCATACCTACCTGAATGTGCCGGGGCAGTATGACATGGAGATTTTTGAGGCTGGCGTGGATTATTTTAATAAGTAGGCTGGTCGGGCAGGCGCTTATGATAGGTGTTTTTGGAAGGTGCTTATGCCTGGGACTGATGTCTGGGACTTTCGTGCAAATGTAATACAGTGAAGTTTCAAATTGGCGTTTCGGTCTTGATATGACGTCTGTTGTAGGGTAGAATAGTGTTAAATTAAGAACGATAGTGTTGTCTAAACAATAAAATGTTCGTGTTTTGGGAGGGTATCTAATGAAAGTTGCAATTATCATGGGCAGCAAGTCAGATCTGGAAGTGGTGTCAAAAGCGGCGGAGGCCCTTGAACAGTTTGGGATTGAGGCGGAAATGAGAGTCATGTCGGCCCATCGCACTCCGAATGAAGTCATGAGCTTTGTTGCAAAGGCTGAGGAAAATGGCTTTGAGGCGGTGATTGCCGCGGCTGGAAAGGCGGCGCATTTGCCTGGCGTCATTGCGGCGTTCACCGTGCTTCCGGTCATTGGTCTTCCAATCAAGAGCAGCTTTATGGATGGCTTTGATTCGCTGCTGTCTATAGTACAGATGCCTTCCGGCATTCCTGTGGCCACAGTTGCGGTGAATGGCGGCGACAACGCGGGCATTCTCGCGGCGCAGATCCTCAGCGTGAAGTATCCGGAGGTGCGCGAGCGCTTGAAGGCGTTCCGTGAAAAGATGCGCCAGGATGTCGTGGCGGCGGACGCGTCGATTCAGAATCTGCGCAAGTAGGGTTAAAGAGCAGGAAATAACGAACATTGTAAATAATTTCTAAGACCTTCGTCTGGATGGAAGGCTGCAGGGGCGAGGCGTGGGATGGCTGACAGGTGGGGACAGGGACGGACCACCATGTCAGGGACATAGTGGTCCGTCCCTGTCCCCCACCAAAAAATCGAGAAAGTATCACTATTTGAGGAGGATATAGTTCAATGGAAAAGCGTGAAATGCTCTACGAGGGCAAGGCAAAGCGTGTTTATAAGACGGATGACGAGAAGCTCTTCGTTATTGAGTTTAAGGATGACGCTACGGCGTTTGACGGCAAGAAAAAGGGCACGATCCATGATAAAGGCATTCTGAACAACAAGATCAGCGAAGGCCTCTACACCATGCTGGAAGCGCAGGGCATCCCAACGCACTTCGTGAAGCGCCTCAGCGACCGGGACGTCCTCGTCAAGGCCGTGAAGATCATGCCGCTGGAAGTGCTGGTCAGAAATATTGCGGCGGGCTCGCTGACAAAGCGCCTTGGGATTCCTGAGGGCAAGCAGCTGCCATTCACCATCCTGGAATTTTGCCTTAAGGATGATTCACTTGGAGACCCACAGATCAACGAAGACCACATTCGCGCCATGGAGCTGGCTACGGATGAGCAGGTCGCGGAGATTAAAAAATATGCCCTCAAAATCAACGAGCTTCTCAGCGCCTTCTTCAAGGCCAGAGGCATTACCCTCGTCGATTTCAAGCTCGAGTTTGGCCTCTATGGCGATCAGGTCATCCTGGCGGATGAAATTTCTCCGGACACTTGCCGCCTTTGGGACGCGGCAACAGGCGAAAAACTGGATAAGGACCGTTTCAGACGGGATCTCGGAAACGTTGAAGAGGCGTATCAGGAGATTTTCAATCGACTCGACAAATAGTGCACGGCAGAATACACATTAGATCACTGGAAACCAGATCCAACAACGATAAGGAGGCGCGCCATGTCGCAGCCAGACGTTAAAGATAAAAAAGCTACAAAAGCTACAAAAGCTACAAAAGCCACCGCGGACTCAGAAATCAAGCAAGAGTCCAAGGACCTGAAACGCGACGCTTACAAGGCCGCGGGGGTAGATGTGGAAGAGGGCTACCGTGCGGTGGACCTGATGAAAAAATATGTCAAGACGACACATGACAACAGAGTCATAGGCGGCATTGGCGGCTTTGCCGGCATGATGACCCTGGGCGGGAAATTCACGGAGCCGGTCCTCGTGGCAGGCACGGACGGCGTCGGCACCAAACTGAAGCTGGCCTTTGCCCTGGATCGCCATGACACCGTGGGCGTCGACCTGGTGGCCATGTGCGTCAACGACATCATCTGCCAGGGAGCGGAACCACTCCTGTTCCTGGATTATATTGCTACAGGCAAGCTGAAGGCGGAGCAGGCGGCGGAAATCGTCAAGGGCGTCAGCACGGGCTGCCGTGAGGCAGGGGCTGCGCTGTTAGGCGGGGAAACTGCTGAAATGCCAGGCTTTTATGCCGAGGGCGAGTACGACCTTGCCGGCTTTGCCGTAGGTGTCGTAGAAAAGAGCGAAATCATCACCGGCGAGCGGATTCTGCCAGGGGACGTGCTCCTGGGCCTCCCGTCAAGCGGCGCCCATTCCAACGGCTATTCCCTGCTCCGCAAACTTTTCGCGGAGGAGATCGCAAACCCGGAAGCGTCCGCGGACGCCAAAGCCATAACCAAAATGCTGCTGGAGCCAACGCATATTTACGCGCCTGAGGTTCGGGTCCTGAAGCCCCGTTTTGACCTGAAGGGCATGTGCCACATTACCGGCGGCGGCTTCCAGGAAAATGTGCCGCGTATGCTGCCGGAAGGCCTTGGCGTTAAGATCGACACCACTGCCTGGAAGCGCCCGGCTATTTACGATCACATTGAAGCCAGGGCGGGACTGTCCCCAGCCGAGCTTTTCGGGACTTTCAACATGGGCATTGGTTTCATAGTGGTGCTCCCGTCCAAGGCGGCGGCTGAGGCACTGGAAGCCCTTGCCATTGAAGGCTACGAGGCTTACAAGATCGGTGAGGTCGTCAAGATTTCTGCGGGCAAGGATCGTGTTATTCTATGATTAAATCCACTCAAGAAAAAGAAAGTGGCCCGTGGTCTTCTGACCTCAGCCACACTTCAAACGCAAGCGATGTCACGGCAAGCGGCGCCCATTCCTCGGTGAATGGGGCGCCGCGCATTGCCGTTTTTGTCTCTGGTGGTGGGACGAATCTGCAGGCGCTGATAGATGCGGTGGGGGGATACGGGGACCATCGGCTGAACGCCGTTATCGCTTTGGTGATGGCGGACCGGCCGGGGTGTTACGCCCTGGAGCGGGCGGCGAAGCACGGCATTCAGGCGGCCCTCATCGACCGTAAGGCTGGCACGGCCGAGGCGCGGGAGCAGCAGATTCTGGCGCTCCTTGAGGAGGTCCGGGCGGACTACATTGTCCTGGCAGGCTTCTTAGGCATTTTAGGGGCCGGCATTATAGAGAAATACCGGGACAGGATTGTGAACGTGCACCCATCCCTGATCCCCAAGTACTGTGGGAAAGGGTTTTACGGGCATCACGTCCATGAGGCGGTTTTGGCGGCAGGCGATACGGAGACCGGCGTTACGGTGCATCTGGTGGACGAGGGTGTGGACACCGGGCGGATTTTAATGCAACGAAAGGTTCCGGTGCTGCCGGGGGACACCCCTGAAACGCTCTATGCCAGACTTCAGCCGGTAGAGCATAAGACTTTGGTCGAAGCGGTCGGGCAGCTGATCGCGGAGAATTTTGGGAGGTCAGAAGCGTGAGAAGAGCATTAATCAGCGTCAGCGACAAGCACGGTGTGGTCGAGCTGGGCAAACGCCTGGCGGCCATAGGTTTTGAAATTCTGTCTACGGGCGGAACCTATAGAGTATTGGAAGAGGCAGGCGTCGATGCCACGGAGGTCAGTGAGGCGACGGGCTTTCCGGAGTGCTTTGACGGCCGGGTCAAGACCCTGCATCCAACAGTTCACGGGGGGATTTTGGCCCGACGGGATTCGGAGAAGCATCAGGAGGAAGCGGCAAAGCTCGGGATTGAGATGATCGATCTCGTAGCGGTGAACCTCTATCCGTTCCGGCAGACGGTCCAGAAGCCGGAGTCGACCCTGGAGGACATCATTGAAAATATTGACATTGGCGGGCCCACCATGCTGCGCTCCGCTGCGAAGAACTATCATGACGTCCTTGTGCTCTGCGATCCCGCAGATTACGAGGCGGTCCTCGAGCCGCTGGAGCGGGGGGAAGCCATTTCGGTGGAGGAGCGTGCGAAGCTGGCTCTCAAGGTTTTCGAGCATACGGCCCACTATGACGCCATGATCGCGTCCTTTATGGCGAAGACTTTCCGGCCAGAGGGCTTTGGCCGCACCTTGTCCCTTGCTTATGACGTGGTTCAGCCCCTTCGCTATGGAGAGAACCCGCATCAGAAGGCGTGGTTCCTCAGAGATGCGCTGCCAGCTCAAGGGGCCTCAACGGATTTTAAACAGCTCCACGGAAAAGAGCTGTCCTTCAACAATCTCAACGATCTCGACGCCGCAGTCCGCATGGTGCGTGAATTCGAAGCGCCGGCGGCAGTGGCGGTCAAGCATACAAACCCTTGTGGTGTTGCGACGGGCAGTGACTTGGTAAGCGCCTATGTGAAAGCCCATGACGCTGATCCGGTGTCCATCTTTGGGGGCATTGTGGCCCTGAACCGTGAAGTGGACAGGGAAACAGCCCTCGAAATGTCCAAGACTTTCCTTGAGATCATTGTAGCGCCGGCTTTCAGCGAGGCAGCGCTTGAAGTCCTGAAAGCGAAGAAGAACATCCGGCTTTTGACCCTCCCAACAGATCAGGCCTTCGAAGACGACTACGATATCAAGCGCATTGAGGGCGGACTCCTGATTCAGCAGGTGGACGCTGAGCCTGCTGATATGGCGCTGAAAGTGGTCACAGACCGCGTTCCAACGGAGGACGAGCTCAGGGATCTGCGCTTTGCCTGGAGCATTTGCCGCCATGTGAAGTCCAATGCTATTCTCGTGGCTAAGGACGGTGTCACGCTGGGCGTGGGACCGGGTCAGACCAACCGGGTTGGTGCGGCCGAAATCGCGCTGAAGCAGGCTGGAGAAGAGGCTAAGGGTGCGGTGCTGGCCTCGGATGCGTTCTTCCCATTTGCGGATTCTGTGGAGTCTGCCGCTGCGGCGGGGATTGCGGCGATCATTCAGCCGGGGGGCTCCGTCAAGGACGACGAGGTCATTGAGGCTTGCAACAAGTTTGGCATTGCCATGGTCTTTACGGGCGTTCGCCATTTCAAGCACTGATTATTTTTGCTCAAAGGGGAGGTAGATCCATGCGGATCTTGGTTATTGGGAACGGCTCGAGGGAGCATGCTTTGGGCTGGAGGCTTTCGAAAAGCGCTCACACGCCTGAGCTTTTCTTCGCGCCTGGCAATTTTGGGACGGCTCTGGTTGGGAAGAATGTGGCAATTGGCGTGTCCGAGGTGGAGACCCTTGTGGCGTTTGCCCTGGAAGAGAAGATTGATCTGACCCTGGTGGGCCCAGAGGTGCCGCTGGTGGCTGGAGTGGTGGATGCTTTCCGCAAGGCGGGCCTCGCCATTATAGGGCCGGACCAGGCGGGCGCGCAGCTTGAGGGCAGCAAGGCCTTTTCGAAGGAATTTATGGTGCGTTATGGCATTCCAACGGCGGGCTATGGCGTCTATACAGAGGTTGAAGCCGCGAGGGCGGCGCTGCGCTCCTACACGCTTCCAGTCGTGATTAAAGCCGATGGTCTCGCCGCCGGCAAAGGTGTCATCATTGCCCAGAGCTATGAAGAGGCGGAGCAGACATTGACGGAAATGATGCTGGAGGGCCGCTTTGGGGATTCCGGACATAAGGTGGTGCTGGAGGAGTTCCTGAAGGGCTTCGAGGCGTCCATTATTTGTCTGGTAGATGGCGAGACTATTTTGCCGCTGGAAACCGCTCAGGATTATAAGAAGATATTTGACGGGGATTTGGGACCGAACACGGGTGGTATGGGCTCCTACTCTCCGAGTGCATTTGTGGACGCGTCATTGATGGCGGAAATTGAGGCACGCGTACTGCAGCCGACCTTGAAGGGTCTTCAGACCGAGGGGTTTGATTTCAGAGGCATCATGTTCATAGGGCTCATGATTGATGAAGCCTGTCCGACAGGGATTGCAGACGGCATCAAGGTTCTTGAATACAACGTCCGCTTTGGGGACCCGGAAACGCAGTCGCTCATGGCGCGACTGGACAGCGACTTTGTGGATGTCCTTTTTGCCCTGAACGAGCGCAGGCTGGGTGACCTTAAGCTGGCGTGGACGTCTAAAGCGGCGGTGTCTGTGGTTTTGGCCTCAGACGGCTATCCGGATGACTTTGAGACAGGTCTGGAAATTGATTTTCCAGGTGCTCAGACGGAGTTTATGCCGGAGGTCATGGCCTTCTTTGGGGGCGCTGTGCTGAAGGATGGAAAGGCTGTTACCAGCGGCGGCCGGGTTGTGACGGTCACGGCGCTGGGCGAGACGCTGGAAAGTGCCAGGAAGAAAGCCTATCAGGGCGCTGAAATGATCCGGTATGGGAATAAGTACTGCAGAAGTGATATTGCGAAGTTTTAAAGTTGGCATTTCAGGCTGTGATTGTTGATCCTTTGGCGGCTGGGAAGTGTTTCATTTGAATGAAAGCAAACGGGCGACGGCGGCAAGCTGGCGTTCGTTTGCTTTTTTGTATTAAACGTTTGCATCCAATAAAAACGTGGTATAGACTACTTGTATGACAACACTAACCATGAACTAAAACCAAAAATCTTTCACAGAGGTGATCTCATGCCAATAGGCCATATTCGCGATCTTGAAGGAAAATCAATCGTCAGCCCTGAGGTGAAGGGGGCTGTTATGAAGGTGCCTGTTTCCAAAGAGGAAGGCTGGACGGACCACGTTATGCGGGTCTTCGAGATTGAGGGCCACGGCTATACGCCGCGGCACACCCATCCTTGGCCGCACATCAACTATGTCCTTGAGGGCTCCGGGACACTCTTCCTCCACGACAAGGAAAACCCAATTGAAGCCGGCTCCTATGCCTACGTGCCGAGCGGCGAGCTGCATCAGTTCAAGAACCTCACGGACAAACCGCTGAAGTTTATCTGCATTGTGCCAAACGAGGGCCATTACTAAGTGTATATTTATCAAAAACCCTTCGAGCCCCTATTGGAGCGCGAAGGGTTTCCAACTATAAAGGGGGGACTTTCTTGGAACGCTACGGCATTATAGACCTCGGATCCAACTCCGTGCGCATGAACATTGTCAACGTTTACAAAAACGGGTCTTACAGCCTGGTGGACCAGGCCAAAGTCATGGTCCGTCTCTCGGAAGGCCTGGCGGATGGCGGGACCCTAAAGCCTGAGCCCATAGCCAGAACCCTGAATGCCATCAAGCTCTTCAATCAGCTCATAGAAGCTTATGGCGTCACAAAAGTGGCCGCAGTAGCCACCGCGGCGGTCCGGCAGGCTTCCAACGCCTCAGACTTCCTCGACCGCGCCCTGGAGGAGCACCAGATGGCCTTTGAGGTGATCAGTGGTGAAGACGAGGCCTATTATGACTATCTTGGGATTATCAATACCATTGACCTTAAGGATTTCCTCATGATTGACACCGGTGGCGGCAGTACCGAGCTGGCCTGGGTCGTGGACCGTGAAATCAAGGCGTCCGTGTCCCTGCCCTTTGGCAGTGTTATTCTGACGGAGCGTTTTTTGAGTGGAGACAACAGGGAAAAAGGCATTGAAAAAGCTGATAAATTCGTTCGTAAAGCCTACAAGGACGTGCCATGGCTGAAGGAAGCCAAGGGTCTGCCCGTCGTGGGGCTGGGTGGGTCACTCCGTTCGGTGGCTAAAGTTCACCGGGGCAAGGATCCCCTTTCAAACGTCAGTCTCCATAACTACAGGATGCCTGGAAAAGAGCTTGAGGCCCTTCTCACGGACATTGTCAACACCTCGCCGGATAAGGTTTCAGACCTTCCGGGGATTGGCAAGGACCGCTCGGACATCATTGCCGGGGGCGTCCTGCCGCTGAAGGTCCTGGCTGGCTACGTGGACCTGGAGCAGTTTGTCGTCAGCGGCAATGGCCTCCGGGAAGGCGTGTTCTTCAACCGCTACTTCAAAGAAAAAGATTTGCCAATGGTCGTGCCTTCCGTCCTGGACCACAGTCTCGAAAACGTCCGAAAACGTTTCAATGTGGACAATCCTCACACGGCCCACGTACGGAAGCTGGCACTGCGCCTGTTTGACGCTTTGAAAGAATTGGGGCCTTTTGACGAAAGTGACAGAATCCTTCTGGACGCTGCCGGGCACCTGCATGACATAGGCATGCACATTGAGTATTACAATCATCACAGACACGGGTTTTATCTGACCCTCAACGCAAGGCTCTGCGGGTTGACGAATGAAGAAATCATCAAGGTCGCAGTTCTCGTGGGCCATCACCGGGAATCCAAACTGAAGGAAGACCTGGAACGCTTCAAGAGCGCGCTGGGGAAAGAGACCATTGAGCATCTGCGGCGGCTTGCGGTGTTTCTCCAGATTGCCGAGCGGATTGACCGGAGTGAATCCCAGGTGGTGGACGACCTCTCAGTGACGCTGTCCGGGGAGGAAGCTTTGGTGCGGCTGCTCTCCGAAAAGGACACTGAGCTTGAGTGTGTCGCGACCATGCGGATTGCGGAGGATTTTGAAAAGGCTTATGGCGTCAAGCTGCGGGTTGTGCGCGGCTGATGGTGCAGCTGGTCTATAGGGCGGGAATCGAACCTGCGGTTGGCGCCGCTTTGTTATAAGGCAGATGGCATTAGTCATCTGTCTTTTTTTATTAAAAGATTTGCGCAGAAAAGTTTTCTCAGTTTACATTCTGTTCACTTTTTTTCTGTTGGCAGTTCACAACTTTGCCGTACAATCAGTTATAAGAAGAGGCATGCGCACTGGTGTAAAAAAAGAAGGTGGTCAATGTGTTAAAACGCTTCTTTACCGGACTCTGGACTGCGGGGCTGATCTTGACCGTAATGCTTTCAACGGGCTGCACCACTTTGAAGTCGACAGATACGGTCCTATCTGACGTGCCGGCCGCTGAAAGTATACTCGAGGCTGCAGAAGCAGAAGCAGAGGCGGAGGCGGAGGAAAAGGTTAATGATCCTCCAGCTCTGGATCTGACGGAAAATCCCCCAGGTGCTGAAAATGGTACTTCTGAAGCTTTTGATAAGGCATTGGGACCTGATACAGCCGTAGCTTCAGATAGTGGTGCGGGACTGGGCCCAACCAAAAAATCGCCAGAATCAACCATTGTAGTCGTCCCGCAAGAATCTGCCTCCCTGATCGCCAAATCCGAAAATGAAATTATTGGCGAGAATCAAGAAAAAAATGAGCTCTTGAATGAGCTGAGCATTCAGATCGACGATCTGATTGCACTGCTGGACGGCCTCGACACCGTTCAGGAATCAGACCTGGAATTAAATTTTATTGAGGAGTGAGTGAAAATGAGAAAAACATTAGCGTTAATCATGACATTGGTAATGGTGCTTGCAATCAGTTCAACAGGGTTTGCCGCAGGAACGGGCGGGTCTAATGGCTCTGGGGGCACAGGCGGCTCAGATGGCGGCCAGTACCAGGGTGATTCCGGCAGCACCGGCGGAAACGACAGCACCGGTGGTTTAAACGACGGTCAAAATGGCGAGCCTGGCAACACTGAGCCTGCAGGAAACGCAGGGCCAAATGAAGATCAGAACATGTTCCAGCACCGCTATGAATACGCGAAAATGGTTCGCAACGAAGTCCGTATGGAAGCCGGCGAACAAGAGCAGATCAAAGAGCGCATCAGAGACTGCGCTGAAGCGCTGAAAGAGCAGCTCCAAAACAGACTGCGCTCCCAGGAGCAGCTTACCCCAGAAGAAGCTGCCAAGCTTAAAGAAATGGTTCAGACCATGAAGCAGTTCCAGGAACAGCTGAAAGCGGAGCGCATGGGCAAAATTCAGGCTCAAGTGGCCAACATGCACAGAGCCGCTTATCAGAATGATCTTGAAGGCGCCACAAAGGCCATGGAGCAAATCCGCGAGGAAATCCAGCTGAGAAATCAGTTCATGGAGCAAATCAAAGCGAAGCTCGAAGCTATGGAAGCGGCGCTTTAGCCACAGAGAATCAGACCCTAATCGAAATTCAACGCATAGAAAACAACTGTCGGTCAGCGTCCAGCCTTCGAAAGAAGGTCTTGACCGGCGGTTGTATTTTTTGTGCCTTAAATGAGGCCAAAGCGTCGGGCAAATTTTTCTGCAGAATGAAAAAGGGGTGGTATAATGTATTAATTACGAAAATTTGTAAGAGCGCTGTACCACCCTCAAACGCTTACAGTACTTAAGTACGTCAGTACGTTTGCCGATGGTCACAGTACGAAACGAGGTCGTTATATGAAACTCATAAAGCGCTATTTACTCCTTGCCGTGTTGATCGCCATAGCCTCCCAGGTCAGCATCAGCGTCTTTGAAGCGGATTTTAGAATCACCGCGGGCATCATCATTTTTGCATTGTCACTGTTTCTGTATCCGAACCTGAAGCCCATCCCCCTCGGTTTAATCTCAGGGCTGGCCGTTTACGCCTCAAGGCTGCTCGTCTACTATCTGGGAAACGGGACACTTCGGGACGTCTGGCTGTCTTACCAGTTTGAAATTCTGTTTTACTTATTCTACAGCTTACTTTATGTGGGGCTGCGCCGCAGGCAGGAACAGTACAACTTGAACAAATTAGCCATACACCTTTTTATCTGTGATGTAGGCGCGAACCTTATAGAATTTTTTTCAAGACTTATGCTGACCCCAACCCACGCAAACAGTGAGCTATCACTTAGCGTCGCAGGGACACTGCTCTTTGTCGCCTTGATTCGCTCAGCGCTGATCTGGGTCGTGCTGACGGGGCTGAAGCATTACAAAAACCTGCTCCTTAAAGAGGAGCACGAAGTCCGTTATGCACGTCTCGTATGGCTGACCGCCCAGTTGAAGTCTGAGATGTACTGGATGGAAAAGAACATGGATGAGATTGAAAAGGTCATGACGAATGCCTATAAGCTGTTTGAGAATATCAAATTCATCCAGCGCCAGGAGGACTGGGGGGAGCAGGCCGTGACCATAGCCCGGGACGTCCATGAAATCAAGAAGGAGTACGCGCTGGCGGTCAGGGGCATAAAAGACTTGACCATGAGTGAAATGGTGGAGGGCGGCATGGAATTCAAGGACATTTGCAGGATCCTCAAAGATGCCATGAAAAGGGAGCTTCAGAGCTTTGAAACTGAGATTGGGCTGACCATTGAAACGGGAGAAAACTTTTACACGTCCAAGCATTATTTTCTGATGTCCATTCTGAGAAATTTGATTATGAACAGTATGGATGCCATTGAAACCGGCGAAAAAACCGGTAAAATTGAATTGATCCACAAGGCGGGAGACACGCATCATCACTTTATTGTGTCGGATACTGGGTCGGGCATTGACCCGCAGGATCTGGCCGCCATTTTCACGCCTGGGTTTTCAACAAAGATCAACTATGAGACAGGCCATATCAACAGAGGCCTTGGACTCAGCGTGGTACAAAATATTGTGGAGAAAGAGCTCAATGGGGAAATTGGGGTGACTTCTGTCAAGGGTCAGGGGACGACCTTTGACATTGCTATTCCTAAAGCAGATTTGGGGGACGCAGAATGAGAATTTACATAGTTGAGGATGACAGCAATGTCATAAAGTATCTTAGCCATATCATTGTGGACTGCGATCTGGGAGAAGTGGTTGGAATCGCCCAGAATGGTGCTGCGGCTTATGATGAAATCCTGATGCTGAAGCCTGATCTGGTGCTGGTGGATCTGCTGATGCCGGGCAAAGATGGCATTACTTTGGTACAGGACATTAAAAAAGTCAATTCAAGGGTTCAGTTTGTCATGATCTCTCAGGTATCTTCCAAGGAAATGATTGGCAGAGCCTATCAGAGCGGTGTGGAATACTACATTTCCAAGCCCGTCAACGCCATTGAAACCCAGAGCGTCATAAAGAAAGTAAAGGAAAAAATCAGCATTTACAACACCTTGAATCAGATCCAGAGCATTTTTTCTTCAGGGACTGAGCCAGCAGCAGAGACACCGCGAGACAGCAGGGAAGACGAAATCAGAAGGATCTTTCAGAAGATTGGCATTGTAGGTGAGGTGGGGAGTCAGGATATTCAGAGGGTGGTCCTCTATTTGCTGGACAGCGGAAAGGGCATGGCGGATTTCACCGTGAAGGAAATCTGCGGAAAATTTACGGACCAGACCAAGAGCATGGAACAGCGAATTAGGCGTACCGCGACCGTCGGCATGACCAATCTTGCCCATATGGGTATTGAGGATTACATGAACGAAACCCTGAATGAGCTGGGAAATGGCCTTTACAGCTATGAACAGATTAAAATTGAGATGGATTATATCAGAGGAAAGACCAAGAAGCGGGGAAAAGTGAACCTAAGAAAGTTTATTGATGGTATGGTATCCTTTTGCAAAGTCAATAAGTAACACAAACAAGCTGTCCGGGTGGCAAAGCGCCGCCTCGGGCAGTTTTTTTATTGGGGCAGTACGTCAGGGTTACAAAAAAGTTAGATTAAATATTCTGACAATATCGAAACCATTTGAAACTTTTTGAAGGTCGTCGTTTAACATACATTTAACAAAGATTTATCGACACAAATGAACACTCCGGTCAGCCATTCAATTTGCACGTTCATTTCAAGGAAAAAGTGTTAGTCTGCAAGGGTTTGAAATGCCGCATACAAAACGAATAGGAGAGGGTAAAATGGAAATGATGAATTTAGTTGTCGATGGGGTTAACAAGGTTTTATGGGATTACATACTGATCATAGCTCTCTTTGGGGTTGGGATCTACATGACGGTTCGCCTCAGGTTCCCACAGTTCACGAGGCTGATGCCGGCACTGAAGGACATGGTGGCCGCCATCATAAGAAAGGAAAAAGCAGAAGAAGGCAAAATGTCGCCGTTTCAAGCGCTGGCGACGTCGGTTGCGGCACAGGTCGGCACCGGCAACATAGTGGGTGTAGCCACGGCAATCGCAGCGGGTGGTCCGGGGGCAGCCTTCTGGATGCTGGTGTCAGCCTTCTTTGGAATGGCGACCATTTTCAGCGAAGCCGTCCTTTCCCAGAAGTACCGGGAGAAGAAAAATGGCGAGTGGGTTGGAGGTCCGGCGTATTATATTAAAAATGGGTTGAAGTCAAAAGCCTTGGGGATGTTTTTCGCGGTGTCTTGTATTATCGCCCTTGGTATCGTTGGCGTTATGGTTCAGTCGAACTCAGTAGCGGGCTCCGTCAGCAGCGCCTTTGGGGTCCCCGTTTTCGCGGTGGCTGGTGTCCTCGCCGTCGTCGTCGCCCTCATTCTGATGGGCGGGATGGGCAGAATTGCTTCTTTCGCTGAAACAGTGGTTCCGGCAATGGCTGGTCTTTATATACTTGGAAGCTTGCTGATCATCCTGTTCAACATAGGCAGTCTGCTTCCGGTCATCAAAATGATCTTCCTTGGGGCGTTCATGCCTCAGGCTATTGGTGGCGGTGTCCTGGGCATCACAGTCCAGCAAACGGTTCGTTTTGGGCTTGCCAGAGGTCTTTTCTCCAACGAAGCGGGCATGGGCTCGACGCCTCACTCCCATGCGGTAGCGGACGCGAAGCACCCTGCGGAGCAGGGCTTCACCGCCATGATTGGCGTCTTCATTTCAACCTTCCTGATTTGCCTGTCCACGGTCATGGTCAATCTTACCTCTGGAGCTTACAACGTGGGGATCTCAGCCGCTGAAATGACGGCCACGGCTACGGTGATGACACAAACGGGCTTCGCGGCGGGCTTTGGCGCTTTTGGCGGCATGTTCTTATCGATTTGCCTGTCCTTTTTCTCCCTGACCACTATTGTAGGCTGGTATTTCTTCGCTGAGTCCAATGTCAAGCTGGTGTTCAACTCTAAAGCGCTGACAGTCAACGTTTTCAAGGGTGTCGTGATCAGTGCTCTGGTGATAGGCACGCTGATCGATGCGGCTTTCGTATGGAAGCTGGCGGATCTGTTCATGGGTCTCATGGCGCTTCCCAATATCATAGCTATTCTGATGTTGTCGCGGGAGGTCGTGGACATCCTGAATCACTACGACAGTACTCAAGCTGAGGAAGAGGCCTTTGAGCTTGTTGAGGCGGAGTTGGCGGCTTAGAAGTATATTTAAAGTTAACAATAAGACCCGGAAGGGGAGATTGGTGTCTGTCAACCAATGTCCCCTTCCGGGTCTTATTGTTAATTTTAAATTTAATTAGTTCAAGGCTTAAGGCAACCAAGTGGCACAACGTAGACCCCATCTTCTCTTTTATAAGCAAATTCAGTAGCGGTTAAAATCATTAAGAAGGATGGATCACCCATTTTATCCGTGTCTATGCGGTTTGAGAATTTAAAGAGATTTTCAGAGGCGAGATCGAATTCGTTTGCACCCATTTTGACTTCAATAGCAGCCCAACGTCCATCCCGAAGCACTAATACAGCATCTGACTCCAGTCCGGTTTTAGCTCTGAAGTGATAAAGGCTGCCACCTATGGCTTCTGCGTAAACGCGGAGGTCTCTGATGCATAAGGATTCAAATAGATAACCAAATGTGTTGAAATCATGCAGCAGCCTTTTTGAAGTGACTCCCATGACAGCAACGGCTATGGATGGATCTGTAAAATGCCGCTTTGATGATGTTCTAAGTGGTGTTTTGGATCGTAATGAGGGATTCCATGCAGGTAAGTCCTCAATAACAAAAATGCGCGACAATGCATTCAAATAGGATGAGACAGTTGGGAGGGAAATGCTTTCGTCAAAACCTTCCATGTCCCTTTTTAGCGTCGTTAAAGTGGCCTCGGTAGAAATATTTCTTGCAATGGAGCGCATCAAAGCTCGAACTTTATCCGGACTTTTTTCAACGTTGTCAACTCGTGAAATGTCTTGTTGAATAACGGCGTCTACATAATCCTGGACTCTTTTTTCAGCAATCTCAGGATCGATGCCTATTGAGGCTGGCCACCCGCCTCTGGAGATCACCTCTGAAAGTCTCTCTATGCTTATTGAATTTATTCCGGATATGTCATCTGGGTGATTGAATAAACTAAGAAGTGAAACTGTGCCATTTGAATCCAAAGATTCAAAAAGGCTCATAGTTCTCATCCTTAGGCGCGAGATCCGGCCGGTTCCAGTATGTGCGGCAATATTATCTGCCGGTACGGCTGAACCGGTCAAAATAAACTGCCCTGTTTTGTCTCGTTGGTCAACCATGAATCTGACCGCATCCCATAAAACAGGCGCCATTTGCCATTCGTCAATTAGTCGTGGGGTGTCGCCTTGCAGTAGCAGCGACGGCTTTAAGGATGCCGCTTGAAGATGCGAGGCTTGTTTATCCGGATCTTGCATATATAATACACTTCTTGCAGCCTCTGATGCAGTTCGTGTTTTTCCGCACCATTTTGGACCTTCTATTAAGACTGCACCTGACGCTAGCAGCGCTTTTTGAAGCAATTGGTCAGCAATGCGAGGCAAATATTCACCCATTCGTGACCCTCCTTTTTTGAGGTTGTTGTTCTAATAGATCATGTGCGTTCGTTGTAGATCATCAAGAGCTATAAATTTCAGATCATTTTAATAGAAAACTTATAGTTCGCTTCAATTATAATCTATTTTCTGGATTGGCTCAATTTTATTTAATGATTTGGCGCGTTTTCATTTTATGATTTGGCGCGGCTTCATTTTTTTTTGGCTTTTTGGAGGATATAAGCTTTCGCTAACCAATCGCTTGGAGCCTTATTTTTCTCATTTCGTCACAAATCCTCACAAACGCCATGCCGCAAGCCTGTTAAAATTGAAAATTATGGGTATCATTCACTTATGAGCCAGGGGAACGCTCAAATCAGACATTCAAGTAAAGGGGAGGAGAGTTATGAAAAAAGTATTGGGGCTTTTATTGCTTTTCTTACTGCTAATGTCCCTCGCCACAGGCTGCACGGGAAGTGAAGAGCCAGCGCCTGGCCCGGCGGAGGAACCCGTCAACGAGACGCCGCTGGTTGTGGGCTATCAGGCCTTCAGCCAGAAGTTCAGCCCGTTCTTTGCCACGACGGCCTATGACATGGACGCCGTGACTCTGACCCAGGTGTCGCTGCTGACCACAGACCGCGTGGGCGGCATTGTCTACAATGCCATTGAAGGCGAGACGGTGAATTATGATGGCACTGACCACGAATATAAAGGGGTCGCGGATATCAAAGTCGACTTTGATGAAGCTGCAGACCTGACCACCTACTACATAAAAATCAGGGATGATGTGAAATTCAGCGACGGCGAAGTTATGGACGCGGATGATATCATCTTCAATCTCTACGTGCTCTCAGATCCAAGCTACACGGGATCCTCAACAGTGTATTCCTTCCCAATCCTTGGGATGGTGAACTACAGGGAGAACAACTCCAAAGCTGAAGAGCTGGCGGTCACCCCTGAAGAGCTGGCAGCGGCCATGGACAATCCTACTGAGGAAATGAAGGCCTTCATGGAAGGCTTTGTCAGCGACGTGCTGACCTCGGAGCTGGACTGGGTCAAGAGCATTTATGGGGATCCAAACTATGAGAAATACACCACAGACTACCCGGTCGCAAAAGATCTCTTCGCGTTTTTCTACAGCATTGATGAAACCTATGATTCTACGGCAGTAGAGGATGAAATGACGGTCGTTTCTGACGTCATCGCTCAGTACGGCGCGGATTGGAAAACCCTGGGCGCCAACTATGGCGGCAGTGAAGGCTATTTCGCAGGAGATATTGAAGGCGAAATTGGCGGCATGGTCCTGAAGGACAAGCTGGCCGCTTCAGGCGGTACAGAAGTGCCTAATATAGAGGGCATCAAAAAACTCAGCCAGACAGAGGTCGAGGTCAAGGTCAAAGGCTTTGACGCCTCTGCCGTCTACAGCATCTGCGGCATTCAGGTCGCGCCACTTCATTATTATGGCGATGCGGCTGCCTATGATTATGACAACAACAATTTCGGTTTTACCCGCGGGGATCTCTCCGGCATAGACGCCAAGACAACGGTGCCGATGGGCGCGGGTCCTTACAAATTCATTGAATACAAAGACAAGGTCGTCTACTACGAAGCAAACGAGCACTATTACAAAGGCGCGCCTAAAACGCCATTCCTGCAGCTGAAGGAAACCACAGATGCTGAAATGATCGCCGGCGTGGGTACGGGCGTTGTAGACATTGCAAATCCATCCGGCTCCAAAGCCAAATTCGACGAGCTGAAATCCTACAACACCAATAAAGAGGTCGTTGGAGACAAAATTGTCGCCAATTCCGTGGACAACCTGGGCTATGGCTACATTGGCATCAACGCCAAGACGGTCAACGTCAAGGGCGAGCCGGATTCCGAAGCCAGCAAGAATCTGAGAAAAGGCTTCGCGACTGTTTTCGCCGTTCACAGAGATGTCGCCATTGACAGCTATTATGGCGATGCCGCAGCCGTCATCAACTATCCAATTTCCAATACCTCTTGGGCTGCCCCTCAGAAATCTGATGCCGGCTACGAAGTCGCGTACTCTAAAACGGTTGAAGGCGACGGTATTTATACTGAGGGCATGGTAGCAGAAGACAAGTATACCGCTGCCCTTGAAGCGGCTAAGGGATTCTTCAAAGCTGCGGGGTTCACTTATGATGAAGCTTCCGGCAAATTCACCGCAGCTCCGGAAGGCGCCAAAATGGTCTATGAAGTGATCGTCCCTGGCGACGGCACCGGTGAGCACCCTGCTTTCGCGATTCTGACGGATACAAAAGCTGCCCTTGAAAAAATAGGCATTACCTTGACCATCAACGATCCTGCGGATTCCAATCTGCTTTGGGATACTCTGGACGCCAACACACACGAAATGTGGACGGCAGCCTGGGGCTCTACCATTGATCCGGACATGTACCAGGTCTACTTCAGCAAGAACGGCAAAGGCCTTGGCGGGACGGACAGCAATAACTACAACATTGCGGACCCTGAGCTGGACGAGCTGATCCTGGCGGCCAGAACGAGCGCGGATCAAGAATTCAGGAAAGCCACCTACAAACAATGCCTCGACATCATCCTCGACTGGGGCGTTGAAATTCCGACCTATCAGAGACAAAACCTCGTTATTTTCAGTCCGGAGCGCGTCAACATGGAAACCGTTACCCCGGACATCACCACCTATTGGGGTTGGATGAACGATCTTGAACTGCTTCAAATGAAGTAAACTGAAGAATGGTGCGGCCAGAAGCCGGGAGCTCATTTCCCGGCTTCTGGCGCACCAGTCAACGCCTCATGACAGCGATAAAGAATCCCATTAAGACAGAAAGAAAAAGAGGGGCTTGCGATGCGCAAATATGTGCTGAAAAGACTTTTAATTTCAGTAGGACTCTTATTTTTTGTGTCCCTGATCATTTACATCTTGATGAGAAGCCTGCCAACCTCTTATGTTGAAGCCCAGGCCCGGACGCTTTCCATGAGGCCGGGCGCCAAAAGCTATACGGACTGGCTGCTTCAGCTTCAGCAGGCATACGGGCTTGACGTTGGCATTGTTCCGGGCTTTTTCAGGTGGCTGTCCAACGCCGCGTCCGGAAATTTTGGAGATTCCTGGGCATTTAATGTGCCGGTGACACAAAAGTTTACCGAGGTCATCTGGGACTCCTTTATCCTGGCGTCCATAGCACTGTTCCTTCAAGTCATGATTTCCATTCCCCTTGGGATTCACGCCGCCAGGAAGCAATATAGCAGGTCAGACTACGCCATTACGGTGTTCGCGCTTCTTGGCATCTCACTGCCGACCTTTTTCTTTGCCACGGTGCTTAAGCTGATCTTTTCGGTCTGGCTGGGGTGGTTCGACCTTTATGGTAAGGTAGGCAGAGACTATATGCAGCTGGACGCTTTTGGAAAATTCATGGATGTGTCCAGTCACTTCGTGCTGCCCATTATGACCCTGACCATTATAGGTGTCGGCAGTCTCATGAGGTATACCCGGACGAATATGCTCGAGGTGCTCAACGCGGATTTCATCCGAACAGCAAGAGCCAAGGGCCTTTCGGAAAGACGTGTCATCAATTATCATGCCTTCAGAAATACCCTGATCCCTATTGTGACCATCCTGGGCGGCTCGCTGCCCGGACTGTTTGCCGGCGCGCTGATCACCGAGACGCTGTTCCAGATCCCGGGCATTGGCTACACGGGCTATCAGGCTATGGTCAGCGGCGACATCCCCTTCACCATGTTTTACATGGTGTTTTTGGCAGTCCTGACCTTGCTGGGCACGTTGATCGCGGATATTCTGTACGCGGTAGTCGACCCAAGGGTCAGAATCAGATGACGGAGGTGACACAGGGATATGACACAACGTGAAGAAAGCATCCGGGGTAAAGTCAAACTCTCGCATACCAATACGGAGGGGGAACCCGACCTCAGTCACCTGAGCCGTTCCAATGCGCTGTCAGATGAGCAGAGACTCAAGGTCCTGTCGCCGGGCATGCTGGTCATCAAGCGATTTTTGAGAAACCGACTTGCGATTATTGGGCTCATCATCATAGCCTTTATGTTTGTGTTTTCGTTCATTGGCGGGCTGGTGTCCCCTTATGACGAAGCCCAGGTCTTTAAATATGTAGGTACAATGTCGAAGGAATATGCCAGTGTGACCTTTAACGACGAGTACAGATTTTTGGCAGCCGACGGTCGTGACTACAACAACCTCGCCCATTCCAAATTCATCCTGGCGCGCAACACTGGCAAAACGACGTTTACGGCTGGCGATACACAGTATCATATCGTGGAGGAAGGGGATGCCTTCTACAGGATTGTGTCCTCGGAGCCCATTGCCAATATGACGAGCTTCAGAGGGATCGTCGCCATCAATCCGGTGGCGGGGGAGACGCTTTCAGAAGCGGCAAAAACAGCGGCGACTGAGGCGGTTGGCAGCGGCGCGAACCAGTTCACTGCAGAAGGTGTCCTTTACACCATCACTCAGAACGGGCGTGAGTATGTCCTCGGAAGGTCCGGGGATGCCGCTATTGAATCGAAGAATATTCTGGAACCGGCGGTGGCGGGGACGACCATCGGCTATGCCTTTGCTTATGAGGCGGAAAAAGCAGTCAGGGCTGAGGGCGTCAGCAGCTTTGTTGTAAACGGGCAAAGCTATGAAATTGAAGAGGAGGACAATTTGTCTGTGATTTACGCAGTGGCAGGGGCTGGCAAGGTGCCTTATGCAATCCTGTCGAGGATGGCCATTCAGCCTGTTTCCCAGGCTGTCTTCCTGAGTCTTGAGTTCAAGAAAACGCTGATTGAAAGTGTCGCGGCGGGTGCGGATGGTTTTGTCCATGGGGAAGCGGATGGTGCAGCGGTAGATTACAGCCTATCCAGGCTGAACAACGTCTATACGGTTAAGTCGGACACGCTGACGCATTTGATTTCCATTCACGAGCAGCCGTCAAAGACCCACTGGCTGGGAACGGACAAGCATGGCATGGATGTGCTGACGCGGCTCATGTACGGCGGCCGCATTTCACTGACCATAGGGTTTATTGTCGTGCTGCTGGAGTCTGTGCTGGGGGTCATTATGGGTGGCCTGGCAGGCTATTTTGGTAAATGGGTGGACATGCTGATCATGCGGATTGTGGATGTGTTCAACTGCATTCCTTTTTTGCCGCTGCTGATCATTTTGGGCTCTATCATGGATACGCTGGAGATTGACCCGCAGCTGCGGATTTATTACCTGATGTTTATTTTGGGGATTATGAGCTGGCCGGGGATCGCGCGGATGGTCAGGGGGCAGATTCTCTCCCTTCGAGAGCAGGAGTTCATGATTGCGGCGGAGGCGACGGGGCTTTCGGTGTCCCGGCGCATTTTCAAGCATCTCGTGCCCAACGTCATTCCGCAGCTGATCGTCTTTGCGACCATGGGCCTGGGCAGTGTCATCCTGTATGAGTCGACCCTGAGCTTTTTAGGCCTTGGGGTCAAGTTTCCGCTGGCTTCCTGGGGCAATATCATCAGTGGGGTCACCACGGCCTACGAAATGACGAATTTCTGGTTTGTCTGGATTCCGGCGGGCATGCTGATCCTGCTCACGGTCCTGGGCTTCAACTTTGTGGGGGACGGCCTCAGGGACGCTTTTGACCCTAAGATGAAACGGTAGGTGCGCTATGGAGGATAAGAAGGGCATACTGGGTAAGCTATTTGGCAAAAGGAACGGACGCGGTGCGGTTAAGAGCGTCAACTATATGAGCGCCAAAGAGATCCGCCGCATCTCCCATGAGAACCGCAGGATTACAGATGAACTCGAACGGCTGAGAAACCGGGAAAACGTGCCGGAATCTGAATATACGACCACCATGAAGGATCCGGAAAATATTTTAGAAATTGAGGATCTGAACACCTATTTCTTTACGGATATAGGCACGGCCAAAGCCGTGGACGGCGTGACCTTTAACGTGCCCAGGGGTAAGACCGTAGGCGTGGTGGGGGAGTCGGGCTGCGGCAAGTCTGTGACGGCGCTGTCCATCATGCAGCTGGTGCAGCGGCCTCAGGGGCAAATTGTCAAAGGGGAGCTCCGCTTCAACGCCGGGGCTGTGACCCTTGATTTAGCGAAGACGCCAACGGAAAAGATGCAGAAGATCCGGGGCAATGAGATTTCAATGATCTTCCAAGAGCCCATGACGAGCCTCAATCCCGTGTTCAAGGTGGGGATGCAGATTGATGAGGTGATCGAGCTCCACAACGAGGACATGGATAAGGCTGCGGTGAAAGCCAGGACCCTTGAAATGATTCAGACGGTGGGCATTGCCAATGCAGAGGGCGTCTACGACATGTTCCCCCACGAGCTGTCTGGCGGCATGCGCCAGCGTGCCATGATTGCCATGGCCCTGGCCTGTACGCCAAAGCTCATCATAGCGGACGAACCGACCACGGCGCTGGATGTGACCATTCAGGCCCAAATTATGGATCTTTTGAGGCAGCTGAAAGAACAGATTAACAGCAGCATCATGCTGATCACCCACGATTTGGGTGTCATTGCGGAGATGGCGGATTATGTGGTGGTCATGTACGCCGGCCGCATTGTGGAGCAGGGCACGGCGGCGGAGGTGTTTCACCATCCGGCCCATCCGTATACCATTGGCCTGATGGCCAGCCGGCCAAGCAGAGTGCGAGGGACGAAGGCGCTTTACAGTATCCCGGGCGCTGTGCCGAATCCCATTGACATGCCCAATTACTGTTATTTCAGGGACCGCTGCAGCATGGCTTTTGGGGCCTGCGACGGTCCGTACCCGCCTGCGGTTTCCATTACTGGGACCCACAGCGTGGCTTGTTACCGAAGTCTGACGGCAGAGGAGGGGGAAAATGACGGATAAATTTGCTTTGGAAGCGCCGCTGGTGGAAGTTAAGAATCTGAAGAAGTATTTTCCCATCTCCGGGGGGATGTTCGCAAAGGTGAAGGGCTATGTCAAGGCGGTGGATGACGTGAGCTTTTCGATCAAGCGTGGGACGACCATGGGGCTGGTGGGGGAGTCGGGGTGCGGTAAGACGACCATCGGCAAAACCATTTTGAGACTCAATGATATTACGGGCGGCACGGTGACTTTCGATGGGATTGACATTCACGGCCTGGACCGGAAGGCGCTGCGGGCGCTAAGGCCGCGGATCCAGATCATTTTTCAGGACCCGTATTCGAGCTTGTCACCGCGGATGCCCGTGGGGGAGATTATTGGCGAGGCGGTGCGGGAGAAGCGGTTGGTGGGGCCGGAGGCCTTCGATGATTACATCACGGGTATCATGAAGGACTGCGGGCTGCAGGTGTACCACAAGGACCGGTATCCCCACGAGTTTTCCGGGGGGCAGCGGCAGCGGATCTGCATTGCCAGGGCGCTGGCGCTGAATCCGGAGTTTATCGTGTGTGACGAGCCGGTGTCGGCGCTGGACGTGTCGATTCAGGCGCAGATCATCAATCTCTTGAAGGCGCTGCAGGAGAAGTACGGGTTGACGTATTTGTTTATTTCTCATGACCTGTCGGTGGTGGAGCACATTTCGGATACGGTGGGGGTCATGTACCTGGGGAATCTGGTGGAATACGCGGATAAAGAGACGATTTTTGACAACCCGCTGCATCCGTATACCATGGCGCTGTTCAGCGCGATTCCGGTGCCGGATCCGGATGTGAAGACCAAGCGGATTATCCTGGAGGGCAGCATTCCGTCGCCGGCTGATCCGCCGGCGGGGTGCAAGTTCCATACCCGCTGCAGTCACTGCATGGACGTCTGCAGGGTAGAGGCACCGGTCATGCGGATGGTGGCGTCCGGGCATCAGGTGGCGTGTCATCTGTATACGGAGGGGAGGCGTGTCGAATGAGATGGTGGGAGGATATGGAGGTTATTGGGTCCCGGTCTGACGCGGGTCCTGGGCCGGATCTCAGCCGCCGTGAAGCTGCGGAGCTGACCCGTTCAGCCGTCGCGGCGGGGCTGGTGGTGGCGCTGGTGTATATTGCGTGCTTTTTTGTCTTTTTTCTGTTCGCGACACTGATCTGGTTTAATTGATTTTTGGTGGGGGACAGGGACATGTGGTGCGGGACTGGGCCGCGTGGTGCGGGACAGGGACAGACCAAAGAATAAAGCATTTGGAAGCTTCTGGAGGTGTGGTTTTATGGAAAACCGTGAATTTGATTATGAAGTGGTGGAGGAAATCACGACGCGATGGTCCCCCAGAGCCTTTGATCCGGAGCGAGAGGTTCCGCAGGAGGATTTAATGGCTATGCTGGAGGCAGCGCGCTATGCGCCGTCTTGTTTCAATGAGCAGCCTTGGCGGTTTATCCTTGGACGCCGGGGGGATGAAACTTATGATAAGATTAAAGAAGCCTTGAAGGATACAAACCGCGAGTGGGCGTCCAGCGCGTCTGTTCTGATGATGATTTTGTCTCGACAAAAGTTCGAGAAAAACCAAAAGGACAATCGATGGCATCTGTTTGACGCGGGGACAGCCTGGGGGTATTTCAGCCTGGAAGCGGAGCGCAGGGGGCTCATCACCCATGCCATGGGCGGCTTTAGTGTGGACAAGGTCCGGGAAGCTTTTGAGGTCCCGGAGGATGTGAGTATTATTGCCGCAGTGGCGGTGGGGTACTATGGCGACAAGGCATCGCTTAGTCCGGAAAATTTGAAAAAAGAAAAGCCATCCCCAAGGGATGACATTGACGAGATTGTAGTTGAAGGTTTGAGCGAATAGAAGATGTGAGGTGGAGGGCTTGACGCTTTTTAGAGTGGCGGACTCTGCCCGGCTCATGGGCGGGTTGAGTATCGGTAAGGGTGCCTACATAGCTCAGGGTACAGTGCTGAGATCAGAAGGAACGTCGGGTTCCATCAGTCTTGGGAATCAAAGCATGGTACTGGAGAATTCCGTTGTGATTGGCACGCCTTCATACCTCGTGGACATTGGCAGCAAGACCGTCTTTGGGCATAAATGTATCGTGGTTGGTGCCCAGATTGGCGATTTGTGTGAAGTCGGCAATGGAACGATTTTTTTGCCGGGATCCCAGGTTGGAGACTATTGTATCTTTGGCGAGGGGACAGTGATTGCGCCGGGAAAAGTCGTTCCCAGCGGTTCTGTGGTCGTAGGACGTCCGGGGCGTGTCATCAGGAAGCTGACGGATGAGGACCGGGCTATGATTTCGAGGATGCGGGGGCATGATGTGACGCTATCGCCATTTGAGCCCCAGCAGCTTCATGTTGAACCAAAGTCTGCTCCTGGGAAGGGTGAGGATATGGGAAAGCTTTATCCATTTGGAAGTAAGACGCCAACTGTGGACGAGACGGCGTGTGTCTATGATACAGCTGAAATCACAGGGGATGTGGTTGTGGGCGCGGGCTCGAAAATCGCCTCCGGCGTGAGGATTATTGGGAATACCCATGGGCCGGTGAGGATTGGGAATAACGTCCAAATTCTTGAGAATACAGTGCTGCATTTACTGCCGGACAATGCGCTGATTATTGAGGATAATGTTACCATAGGCCCCGGTTGTATTGTTCATGGCTGCACCATTGGTGCCGGCAGTGTGGTAGAGGCCGGAGCAATAGTTTGTGACTACAGCGTACTGGGCAGGAATACCCTGGTGAAGTGCGGCAGCCTGGTTAAACAGCGCAGCGTAGTTGAAGAGCATCAGATTGTGGAAGGCTTTCCGGCGAAGGTTGTGGGCAACAGTTCTGACGCGCTTGAGCGTCCGGACTGGGCGATTTGGGATTGAGTTTTAAGGATTGAAGCTGGAAGGTTTTAGCTTCGGTTTTGAAGGGGAGAAAAAGTTTATGAAAATTTTTGGCCAAGCCGCTTTGAAGATTGAGCCTTGCCCTTTATGCGGGAAATCAGGACGACCGGTGGGTGGAATAACCGTCAGGCATTTGCTGCTTGAAGCCTACAGAGAAGAAGCGACTTCAGAGGCTTATTTTATGTGTATGAATGAGGACTGTGATGTCGTCTATTACGAGACTGATGGTGCGACAAGCTTCACAAAGCAGGAGATTGAAGTGCCCATATGGTTCAAAAGAGATGCGAATCCAAGGTATGCCTGCTACTGCAGTCATGTGACGGTTGAGGACGTCATGGATGCGGTCATTCACCAAGGCGCTCGGACGGTGTCTGAGGTCAATCGTTTGACGGGTGCCATGAAAAATGCCAACTGCAAGCTGAATAATCCGCTGGGGGTCTGCTGTCATGGCGTTATTCAGGACGTGATTGATCAAGGCTTTGCGAGGCTGAAAACGGGTGCGGAGTGAGGGCGCCTTCATCTCCTCAAAATTCTCCGCTGAAAAGCCACCAAAATTTGAACATAAAAAGCGCCACTTCTCAAGAAGGGCGCTTTCGTACTTTAAAAAGGATTAAATTTTTCTGATCATTAAACAACTATTCGTCCACGCCAATCATGACATTAGAGGCTTTGACAATGGCGAAGGCGTCTTTGCCAACCTCAAGTCCCAACTCTTTAACGGATTCAATGGTGATGATGGAGGTAATGCGCTCGCCGCCTGGGAGCTCAATAGTCACTTTTGAGTTGACAGCGCCTTCTTTGAGATCGACGACTTTTCCTTTAAGCTGATTTCTTGCACTGATTCTCATGAAGCTTCTCTCCTTTTCCAAATGCAAAACTATACTTTGATAAGTTTACGCTGAATTAATTGCTGCAGCAGTATGCCTGCTACGAAACCTATACCCATATGAGAGAGTCCTATAACAGCGGTAGCCATAATTATGACATAATCCTCCCGAGTACGGCTGCTGACCCAAGTGCCAACAGCGAGTTCGAGACCGGCGAAAAATAGCAGCACGCCAACCGTTGCCTTTGGCAATGCTTCGAGCAGCAGTATGAGCGAGCTGCTGAAAAACAGAGATAAGGTGATGAGAATAGACCCGAGGATGATGAGTGCGCCGCCTGTTTTGGCACCAAATCTCGTATGGCCGGCAAGTCCGCCGACGCCATGACAAACAGGAACACCACCCAAAATGGGCGACAGCAGGTTGATGATACCATGTGAGAGTGCAATTTTCCGTTCGGAGACCTCTTTGGCTGGGAACATACGATTATTTTCGGCAGTCAGCGCTACAATGGCGTTTCCTAAAGTCAAAGGCATTTGTGGAAGTGCGAGGATGAGCGCGCCGGTGAGGATATCATCCCAGGTTAAGGCTGGGAGGGCGAATGAAGGTGTTTTAAAGTGTGGCAATAAATTGACTGGGTTTGCTAAAGCGGGTTGCTGCCAAACTGCCAGGAAAATGCCAATCAGAAGTACTATGAAAATCGAAGGAAATTTTTCAAACCTATTGAGGATTAAAATGACGGCGATACTTAAAAGTCCCAGAGGAAGATCCGTTTTGATCATTCGGATAGACTCGAGCATGAATGCCAGCCCAAGACCGAGCATGATGCCCTGAAGGACTGGTTTGGTGACCAGCCTGCTGATCCATTTCATTGAACCACTAAGTCCCAGGATGAGCCACATCAGGCCAGTGGCGACGCCCGCGCCCCATATCACGGCGGGTGAAATGGCCCCGCCGCTTGCAATAGCGGCACCACCAATGGCTTTCATAGGCTGGATAGGCATAGGGGTCTTGTAGAAGAGACCTGAGCCAATCATTAGAATGCCAAAGGAAAACAGCAGGCCAACGGGGTCAATTCCAACTATGGCGACATATCCAATGACATACGGGATAAGAATACCAAGGTCTCCAAAAGCACCGGCCCATTCGTTCAGTGTAAATTTATTTGACTGAGTACTCATATCATCACCTGCCCAAATGGACGTCTTCAATCAGAATTTGATTGTCAGTACTTAACGAATTATCTACCCAGAGTATTGCTGTTTAATCCGTCTTTTGGTCGGGGACTGGGCCGAACCACACAATCGAGGAATTAAGCGATAGTCGAGCAGCCGCAGGTAGCGCTGCCATCAGCCTCGTTTCCATAGCAGAATGCGCTTGACTTGTTCGGGAGACGAACGGTGACCATCGGCAAAAGCATAGTAGATTATAGTTTCGTTGAACCACATCAACGGGATGCCTCAAAAATTTAAGGCAAGCCAGTATTCATTGACGAAAACTGGCTTGCCTTATTTATGTGTGCCATTCGCGGGAATTAGACCTTTTGGTCAAAAAACGCAGTCATGTGCTTAATGTCGTCCCAATATTTTGTGGAACGCTCTGGTCGGGGACTGGGCCGGAATAACATTCCGGTCAGTCCCTGTCCCCAACCAAACACCTTACTCTTTCCCCGTCCAGCAATACGTACAGAGGTTTTCCTCTCCAATGCCAATCGCGTCCACCATGTCGTGGATGTTCTGGTATTTGAGGGTGGACAGGTTGAGGTGCTTTCTGATGCCATCGAGCATCTGGGCATATTTCTCAGACTTCGGATCGCAGTATTCCGAAAGCGACTCCGGAATCTTGCCCTCAATGTCAATGATGACCTGCCGCGCCACCAGGTCCATTTCCGAGCGTGACGACGAAAAGTTCAGGAATTTGCACCCAAACACCAGCGGCGGACATGCGGACCGGATGTGAACCTCCTTGGCTTTCGAGCCATACAGCAGCTCCACCGTTTCCCGCAGCTGCGTCCCGCGAACAATAGAGTCGTCGCACAGGAGCAGCCGCCGTCCCTCGACCAGTTCAGGAATAGGCATCAGCTTCATCCGTGCCACTAAATTTCTGACCTCTTGATTCTGAGGCATAAAGCTCCTGGACCAGGTTGGCGTGTACTTGATAAACGGACGCCCGAATGGAATCTTGGACTCGTTGGAATACCCAATGGCATGACCGACCCCGGAATCCGGGACCCCAGCGACCACATCAATTTCCTCAGTGTCCTGCTTGGCCATGGACGCACCGTTTCTGTAGCGCATGAGCTCGACGCTCTCTCCCTCGTAAGTCGAGGACGGATAGCCGTAGTAGACCCAAAGGAAGGAACAGATTTTTTTCTCTTTTCTGGCCGGCGCCAGCTGCTTGTAGCCCTCCGCGTTCACCAGGACAATTTCCCCAGGCCCAAGCTCATACTCGAAGCTATAGCCCAAGTTGGCGAAGACACAGGATTCGAAAGTCACACAATGTGTATCTTCTTTTTTGCCGATGATCAGCGGCGTGCGCCCGTATTTATCCCGGGAAGCGTAGAGTCCATGAGAGGTGAGGAGCAGGATCGTACAAGAGCCCTGGATCAGCTCCTGAGCTTTGAGCAGTCCCGCCACAAAAGACGTCTCCGTATCAATCACCGCAGAAACCAGCTCCGTTGGGTTCACGACGCCACGGCTGGTTTCCATGAAGTGCACCATGCGGTTTTCGAAAGCCGTCTCAATAATTTCGTCCACGTTGTTGATCTTGCCCACTGTTGTGATGGAGTACTGACCTAAGTGGGAACGGACCGTCAGAGGCTGCGCCTCAGCGTCGCTGATACAGCCTATGCCCATATGACCCTTGAAGTTCTCAAGCTCGCTCTCAAATTTCGCTCTGAACTGCGTCGTAGTAATATTGTGAATTGCCCGATGGATGGTATTGCCCTCAAGAATCGCCATGCCGCCTTTGCTGGTTCCAAGGTGTGAATGATAGTCCGTACCAAAATAAACGTCGAATACACAGTCTTTCTTTGAAGCAACGCCAAACAAACCGCCCATAGATTCATGCCTCCAGAATTTTTTTATCCACATTAGCCGTCAAATGATAAAAGTTCGTGAAAAAGTGCATAAAATTCATTTACACCATTATTATAATACAGTATACACAGAAATACAGCTAAAATAACGAATTTTTAATAAGAACAATAGAAAAATGTACATATTTTGAGTTTTGCACCATAGGATGAAGGTGATTGCGGGTTTAAACAGTGAAAGTGTAGGTTGCGGGGACCGTCGGCAGAAGTTTTGGCTATGGGAGGAAGGTACAGGCAGGGGAGGAGCGCAGATCGTTCGTGTTGGGAAATGAAGGGACTGATTCAATTCTGATGGGTGTTTTTGAGATATTAGCAGTAAGGGCGCGCTTCATGAACAGTATCGCTTAAATTGGGTCAATCATGCCTATTCTCGAGCAAGGCGCATTGAGCGCCGGAAGTGTGGGGTCTATTTTGCCCGGACGCATTGTAAAAATAAGCGTCGTGCAGGTCCCCGCTGATTTGTGGAGGTCCAGAGCGCTGGCACAGTCAGGATCAAGCTTCAGTCTGCCGCCTGCTGTCGCTGCTAAATCATGGCCTTCTGCCAGGATCCCTCTTGAGCCCACCGGCCAGATTTCAAGGACCTCCGGTTCGTTTAGAAGCTGTCTGAGCGTTGTGAAGTCCGCGATTTGACTTTGGTCATCTGCGAGCTCCTGACCGACTTTGGGAAATCCGGCAGCGTAGACAGGGCAGCCAATTTTGGATTTTCTGGATTCAAAAATTTCTTTACGAAGGCGCCCCACGGCAGTCATCCCTAAACCGGTTTGCTGCGTGGGGATATTTTTTTCTGTGCTGATGGTTAGGGGGAGATCAGGGTATCCCGCTTCTGCGCGTGCCTCCCGAATACCCTCCAGCAGTGCTTCGCCAGTGGGGTCGGGTTCGCTGCAGATCGCAGCAGTGAGCGCTATTGGGACAGCGCCCGCAGACAGAATTTCCATCAAGACAACCCTGGCGGTAAGCCGCGCTACGGTTTGAGCAGGCGCATGAACGGTATCCAAGGGCTTTGATCCTATGCCACCGCAGGAGTCGCAGGCGATCGCCAAAAATTGATCCCCATCCAACGGGATGAGATCCAGATCTCTGTATTTACTGTTCACTGTGCATCACACTTGTCACTTTTATGACGGCCCTTGATTTTTCCAAAGCGAGATGGACCATATAGGCCAGCAGGATATTGATCAGGCTGCCAATACTCAGTGGCAGAACCATGGCTGCAAAAAATGCAGCGCCAAAACCAGGCAGCAGCATGAGCACTGCAGGGGCGCCTATACCGTTAAGCAGTATGGCAATAATCACCGCTAAGACGCGGTTGACATTTTTAAAAAGAAAACCGTAAATCGAGACAATGACCGCCATCTGAACGCCAATCAAAAGATGGATAGGGAGTGTCAACGGGAAGCCTGCGCTGGCGGCCGTCATCAGGTGTCCCAGCAGACCAGTGATGGCACCGGGGACTGGACCCAGCAGAGAAGCGGCCAGAAAAGCCGGCAGGGCATCCAGGGCTACAGTACCGGTAGGGCTGGGGAGCTTGATCATGGTACCCACAAAGCATAGAGCAATAAACATGGAGAGAATTACAGTTCTTTTCAATTTTGTTTGCACTTGAGTTTGTACTTGTGTTTGCATTGGCGACACCTCTTTAAAATTTTTGCAGAGCTTCAGAGGAATATGGGATCCAAAAAATAAAAAGTCCGCGGCTAATAACCGCGGACTTTTCCATCATCCAATCCCAAGCATTCTTTGAGGACACAAAGAACGCACAGCTTTCAGGCAGGTCTCCTGGCTCAGGGTCATTGCGCTGCCTCGACCTTCCCAGCTGCTTTAAAGCAGAGGTGGCATTCTGAGGACGCTCTCCATTTACAGTGACGGGATCGCTCAGGACTTTCACCTGATTCCCTATTCTCCCAATCTTGGGCACCTGAAACTGTTATTAAGTTGCTCTGTCGTTCTGACTTAAATTAAGTGTAGCGATAACTGGATGCAGCGTCAAGACACAATACTTATTACAATTTCGTTATTTTTTTTCGTACATCAACACATTTTTGTATTATAGATTGCTTGAAAAACAGCATTTGCAGTGGATAAGGGATGAATTGACACGGTCGATGGACAAAAAAAGTCCCGCTGGACAAAAAGCGAAACATCCGTATAATAAGAAGTGTAGAAGCGATTAAACAATCAATGGCATAGTGGCTGCAGAAGGAGAATGACTATGATTAAAATTGGGATTAATGGGTTTGGACGAATTGGGAGACTAGTGCTTCGCGCGTCTGTGACAAATAAGAATGTTCAGGTAGTAGGGATCAATGACCCATTCGTGGATGCGGAGTATATGGCTTACATGCTCAAATATGATTCCGTGCATGGAAGATTTGACGGAGAAGTTTCTTCAGAAGAAGGCAAGCTGATTGTCAACGGAAAAGAAATTGAAATCTTCGCGGAAAAAGAACCTAAAAACATTCCTTGGAAAGCTTGCGGCGCAGAATACATTGTTGAGGCAACGGGGGCTTTCACGACGCAGGAGGCCGCCAGCGGCCACTTGGAAGCGGGCGCAAGAAAAGTCGTCATCAGCGCCCCATCCAAAGATGCCCCAATGTTTGTCATGGGGGTCAACACGGATCTGTACACGAGAGACATGGACATTGTCTCCAACGCGTCTTGCACCACAAACTGCCTGGCGCCGCTTGCAAAAGTGATCCATGAGCACTTTGGCATTGTGGAAGGCTTGATGACAACGGTTCACGCCACGACTGCCACACAGAAGACTGTGGACGGTCCGTCCAAAAAAGATTGGAGAGGCGGCAGAGCAGCAGCTTCAAATATTATCCCGTCGTCAACAGGTGCTGCAAAAGCTGTTGGAGAGGTTATTCCGGAGCTGAGGGGCAAACTGACAGGCATGTCTTTCAGAGTTCCAACTGTTAATGTCTCTGTAGTAGACTTGACTTGCCGTTTGGATAAGCCGGCGACTTATGAGGAAATCAAACAAGTGGTCAAAAATGCTTCTGAAAACGAATTGAAGGGGATCCTCGGTTATACGGAAGATGCAGTGGTCTCCACAGATTTCCTCGGAGAGTCAAGAGTTTCTGTCTTTGATGCCAATGCAGGCATCAGCCTCAATGAAAATTTTGTTAAGCTTGTGTCCTGGTATGACAATGAGTGGGGTTATTCAAACAAAGTGGTGGACTTGATCTGCCACATGAACGCGGTTGATCATGCACTGGTTGAAGTCTCCAAGGACAGTGTCACGGTCATAGAGACTTTAACGGCAAACACCAGTTCAAGAGCTTCTTAAGGAATTAAAATATTGGCCGTTAATAAATAAAAGGAAGGCGATCCCGTGGGGTTAAACCATTGGGGTGCCTTCCTTTTTAGTGGGTCCTTATAACTGGCCCCCAAAATTGACTTCAATTTGTTTTTTTATTTTTCTTTTCAGGTTGGGTTAAGGATGTTATTCTAAAATGTAGAGAAATGACAATTTGAAAGGGGCAAAAACAGAGTGAAGAACAATTTTAGAGTTATTATTACCGTAGTCGTGATTATCGCGCTGCTTGCCGGCAGTGTTTATATCGGAGTAGGCGCGTTCAGGACGACTGGCAGTGGCGATACTGTGGCAACAGTGGGTTCTGAAAAGATTACAAAGGATGATCTTTACGATTACATGGTTAAACAGAGCGGGCAGCAAGCCCTTGACGCGTTGATTTCTGAAAAGATCATTGAGCTCGAAGCGGAGAAAAACAACGTTAAAGTTGAAGCTTCGGAGATTGATGAAGAGATCGCGACTTACGAAGAAATGTATGGGGGCAAAGAGTCCCTCGAAGCGGCCCTCGCTTCCAGCGGGTTTGATATGGATTATCTCAGAGGCAACATTGAAACCAACCTCATGATCAAGAAGATTCTCGAGCCAACTATCGAGATTACAGAAACTGAGATTTCGGATTACTTTACCCAAAACAAAGCATCCTTTGACCAGCAGGAGCAGGTCAGCGCGCGTCACATTCTCGTTGAGACAGTTGAAACCGCAAATGAGATTTTAGGTAAATTGAACGCTGGTGAAGAATTTGAGGCGCTTGCCAGCGCGTACTCTATTGATACCTCCAACAAGGATATTGGCGGCAGCCTCGGCTTCTTTGGCAGAGGCCAAATGGTACCAGCCTTTGAAGAAGCTGCGTTCACGGCAGAGGTAGGAAAAGTCGTTGGTCCTGTTGAAACGGATTATGGCTATCACCTCCTCATTGTGGATGAGAAAGTAGAAGCCGTTGAAGCAACTTTGGAAGAGAAAAAGGAAGAGGTTCGTGACACATTGCTGGATCAGAAGATCCAGTCTCAAGTGACGACATGGCTTGATGAGAAATATCAGGAATACAATATCAATATCAGCATGTAGGCTCATAAAAAAACTTGGTAAAGTGCAGAAAACGGCCCCCTTTTGGAGGGCCGTTTTTATATGCGATGATGCAGCTTGTATATACAATTTCTATTGAGAGCCGCTATCCATTGAAATCCTCAATGAGTCACATAGTCTAACCTGTTGTAAAATAAGGTGACAAATTATTTGGAGGGATTACAATGCACCAGCAACATAATCAGGAACAAACAATGCAGACGAATCGGCTTGCAGGTGTGGCGGATGACCATCGGCATAACCAGGCTCTTGAGTCGTCACTGGTTTCTGCCGTGCGCGCCAAAGCAGAGGGCTACTTTCAGCGGGGTGAATTTTTTTGCTCTGAAGCCGTCCTGCATACGATCAATGAGCTGCTGGGGTGGCCCTTCCCAGCTGAGATTACAAAGCTGGCGTCTTCTTTTCCAATAGGCATTGGAAAATCAGGTTGCCTGTGCGGCGCTGTGAGCGGCGGGGCAATGGCGCTGGGCATGGTCTACGGGCGAAACCACGGCGAAGCCATGAACGATAAGATGTTCCCGGTGGCAGCGGGGCTCCATGACCACGTCAAAGCGGTGTACAAAAGCACCTGCTGCAGAGTCCTCGTCAAAGGCTATGATTTTGGGAGCCCTGAGCGAAAAGCCCACTGCGTCAGAATCACCGGCGAGGTCGCGGCCTGGGTGGCGGCGCGGCTGGCGGAAGACCCGGAAGTAGCCGCGCGGCTTTCACTGGAAGGCATCGCCCCGGAAAGCCTTTTGGATGCGGCGGCGTCCGCTTCTGAAAATCCGGCTTAGGAGGAGGGTCATATGCCACTCATAAAAAAAATACCACTGCCGATGGCCGGCCTTTCCCTCGCCCTCGCCGCCACCGGCAACCTCCTCGTCTCTTACGGTCAGGGCTATCGCTGGGGCTTCGGGGTATTGTCATGGACGCTTTTATTAGCGCTGATCTTGAAGGTCGTGCTTGACCCGACGTCCGTCAGGCAGGGCTTTTCGAACCCTTTGATCGCCAGCGTCATGCCCACGTTTTCAATGAGCCTGCTTCTTTTATCCGGGTATGTGGCGGGGGTTTCGCCAGCTGTTGGCGAAGGGCTTTGGTTTTTAGGGGGGCTTCTCCATGTGACCCTCATAGTCCTATTCACCCGGCATCATTTGATGGGGCGAAAAACTGAAGCGTATCTGCCAAGCTACTTCGTCGTCTATGTTGGCATTGTCGTTGCCAGTGTTACGGCCCCCGTTTTTGATCAATGGGCTTTGGGCCAGGCGGCGTTTTGGTTTGGGCTCGTTTCCTTCTTTGCGCTGCTGCCCCATGTCCTCAACCGGGTTTTCGTGCTGAGAGACCTGCCGGAGCCTGCTCAGCCCGCCATTATGATCTTGGCGGCGCCAGCGAGTCTGCTTCTTACGGGCTACCTTAAAAGCTTCCCAGAGCCATCGCTGATTACGGCGGGATTATTGGCCTTGATTTCAGGGATCATGCTGCTGCTGGCGTTGTCCTTCCTTCCAAGGCTGCTCAGGCTCAAGTATTACCCAAGCTACGCTGCCTTCACCTTTCCGCTGGTGATTTCGGCGGTGGGGGTTAAAAGCTTGAACGGCGTTTTGACAACCATGGGCTTTGGCGCAGGTTATCTTGTTCCAGTGGTCAAGCTCCTTGAGGCCGGTGCGGTGAGTATAGTGCTTTATGTGCTTTTAAGATTTATTCAGTCTCTCTCGATCCGTGAGGCAAGTGCCCGGGTTAGTCCCCAGTAGATCCTCTGAAGGATAGTGACAGAGTAAATGAATAGGAGGATGTCGAAAAAGGGAGAAAACCTCGCAAGACGGGGCTCCCTCTTTTGGTGAAGTGACTATCGGCAGAGTTTTTGAGGCTTTTAAGGGCCAGAGATTTTTGCCGATGGTCATTTTTATCTCCATACCTTTGAGCGCCCTTCGTGGGTGTTTTTTTATTTTTTGACAGCTGGAGTCTCCGCTTTAAGGCTGCTTTCAGGTTGAAGGTCTAAGATGAACTCATAAGGAAGACAACTGTAAAGGTAAATTCAAGTATGAGGTGATCCAAATGTCAAAGCCACAAACCATTTTCAAGCGCTACGAAAAGAAATACCTGCTCAGCCGCGGCCAGTATGACGCGCTTCGCCCGCTGCTTCAGGAGAAGATGACTCAGGACGCGTACGGGGAGCACACGATCTGCAACCTGTATTTTGATACACCGGAGTATGACCTGATCCGCACATCCATAGAAAAGCCGGTGTACAAGGAGAAGCTGCGGCTCAGGAGCTATGGTGTTCCGGCTGCCAACGATCAGGTGTTCCTTGAGCTTAAGAAAAAATACAAAGGGATTGTCTACAAGCGCCGGGTGGACCTTTCTTTACAAGAGGCTGCCGATTATCTCCGTTACGGCAAACGACCCCTCTCCGACAGCCATGTGTTTAATGAAATCGATTGGTTCCAGTCTATGTACCATGCGACGCCAAAGGTGTTTATTGCATACGAGCGCAGTGCCTGGCACGGCAACGAGGACGCCAATCTGAGAGTCACCTTTGACCAGGGGATCCGCTTCCGGGAAACGGCGCTGGACCTGGCTTCAGGTGATTGGGGACAGGCACTGCTTGAGGACGACAGGGTTCTCATGGAAATCAAGATTCCCGGAGCAATGCCGCTGTGGATGAGCCGGATGCTCTCTGAGCTCAAGATCTATCCGGCATCTTTTTCAAAATACGGGGTGTGCTATAAGGCCTATCTCCTTGGGGAGAGGCTGGCGGGGCGCGCTGAAGTGGCGAAGCCTGCAGCGTTTCGACAGGATTATCACTATGCGAAGCAAGGAGGCGGTTTAAGTGCTTAACAGTTTGTTCGCTTCAGCTTCAACGGCCGCGGGCGCCAGTGGGTTAACCATGGGGAGCCTGGTCCTTGCGACTTTGGCGTCACTGCTTTTAGGCTTTGGCGTCGCGGGTGTGTATATGTTCAGGAATACTTACAGTAAGAGCTTTGCCGTCAGTCTGGTCTTATTGCCAGCCATGATCCAGATTGTCATCATGATGGTCAACGGCAATGTGGGGGCTGGGGTCGCGGTGATGGGGGCGTTCAGCCTGGTTCGGTTCAGGTCTGTACCGGGCAGCGCCAGGGAGATCAGCAATATATTCCTTGCCATGGCGATTGGACTGACGACAGGTATGGGGTATGTTTGGGTGGCTTTGGTGTTTCTGGTGATCATCGGCAGTGCCTCTGTGCTTTTGACGGTTTTCGGGTTCGGGGAGCAGCCGCTGGAGCAGCGGGAAAAGGAGCTTAAGATCACAATTCCAGAAAATCTCGACTACACCGGCGTTTTCGATGACCTGTTTGAGAAATATACCAAAAAGGCGGTGCTGATACAGGTGAAGACCACTAACATGGGGAGCCTGTACGAGCTCAAATATCATATTTATATGCGAGAGGCCGGCGCGGAGAAGGCGTTCATGGATGAGCTGCGGTGCCGCAACGGGAACCTGTCGATTTCATATGGGCGGGTGTCGTCGCAGAATACGGAGCTTTAAGTGCTTATAATACCTGGAAGAGAGAAGGAGAGTCTGGTATGGAACCTATAAATAAAGGACATTATTCGGGGAAAAAACTTAAGAAAAAGGCTGCGGCGCTGATGATGGCGGCTGTGCTGACTGTGGGGCTGCTGGCGGGCTGCGGGCAGACACAGGTGGAGACGGTGACGGGTGCCGCTGTGGAGGGCGCGGTGGTCACGCCTGCTGCAGAGGTCCTGGCGGAGTCGAATGGCGCGGCGGCGGTGGCGGCGGCTCAAAGCTTTGAGTTTGATGCATCAGACTTTGAGACCACCTGGGATGAGGCAGGGGCGGTAAAGGTCGCTTTTAATGACGGAAGCATCAGTATTTCGGGCCAAGATCAAGTCCAAGGCCAGGTTCAGGGGGCGACTGCTGAGGGCAGCGTGCTTCGCATTACAAAGGCGGGGACTTATGTGCTCTCTGGAAGCCTTGAGAATGGACGGGTGATTGTTGCTGTGGGCAGTGACGAGGACGTGCGTCTGATTCTGAATGGGGTCAATATTTCCAGTGTGGATGCGCCTGCAATTGAGATTGAGGCGGCGGACAGAACGACCATCACGCTGGTGGAAGGGACGACGAATATACTGACAATGGCGGCTTCAGAGGCTGCGTCAGCGGCGATCCCGGCAGAGGATGAGAATGTCGATGCCAACGAAGCGGATGGCGTAGTCTACAGCAAGGGCGACCTGACCCTGAATGGCAATGGCGTTTTGATGGTCAATGGCACAATCAAGCATGGGATTGTCAGCAAGGATGACCTCAGGATTACCGGCGGAGGCTATGTGGTCAAGGCTGCTGGGGACGCGATCAGGGGCAAGGATCTGATTGCGGTTGCCGGTGGAAATTTTGAGATTGAAGCGGGCAGTGACGCTTTCCTTTCCAATAATGATGAGGCTGAAGACCGGGGTTATATTCTGGTTGAAGATGGCACCTTCAAATTCAAGGCGGCTGCTGATGGTTTCCAGGCAACGAGCGCCCTCGTCATTGAAGACGGTGACTTTGACCTCGAAACGGGCGGCGGCAGCGTCAACGGCGTGCAAGCGGCGTCGAATGCAGGCGCCATGGGTAAAGGTCAGTGGCCGGGGGACGGAACGAGACCGGCGCGAGGTCTGCCGCCGGAAGCTGCTGTGACGGAAGGGGGACCATCGGCAAACAGCTCTGCGTCCGTGGCGGCAGATGAGGTCTCGGGTGGGGACTGGGCCGCACCAAACTCTGACAGCGCCAAGGCTTTAAAGTCAGATGGGGCAGTCGTTATCAGCGGGGGTACCTTTGCGGTGGACAGCGCGGATGACAGCATTCACTCGAACGGGAGCATCCTGATCCAGGGTGGGGTCTTCGACCTCGCGTCTGGGGATGATGGTATTCACGCGGACACCGTCATTGTGATCCAGGGCGGTGAAGTGCGTATTACGAAGAGCTATGAGGGCGTGGAAAGCGCGTCCATTGAGATTCTGGGTGGTGAACTTGAGATTGTGTCCAGCGACGACGGCATCAATACCTCCGGCGGCGCGGATGGCTCGTCTGTTGGCGGGCGGCCGGGGCAAAACGCCTTTGATGCCAGTGATGGCAGCGGGTTTTTTATGGCAGGTGGCGTCGTTGTCGTCTATGCGGATGGCGATGGTGTCGATCTCAACGGCAGCGGCGAAATGACTGGGGGCACGCTTTTGGTACATGGTCCGACCAGCAGCGGGAACGGCGCGCTGGATTATAATGGTGACTTTGTTCAGATGGGCGGCCTTTTAATTGCCGCGGGCAGCTCCGGGATGGTTCAGGGGCCAGTGGCGAGCTCGTCCACATTGTCCGCGCAAGTCTTCCTGACGAGTCAGGCCGCCGGCACACTGGTGCAGGTTGTTGGGGAGGATGGCGCGGAGGTTGTGGCCTTTCGTCCGGCGAAGGCGTTTTCATCCATAGTGGTGGCATCACCTGAATTTGAGTCTGGTATGACCTATAAAGTCTATGTAGGTGGTAATAGCGCCGGTGAAGAAGTTGGCGGCTTGGTTTCAGGCAGTGCTCAGAGTGGAGGGAGTGCTCAGAGTGCCAATGGTATTGCTGCCGGTGGGACTGAAGTGATGAGCTTTGAGCTTGACGGTACGGTGACTCAAGTGGTACAGGAAGGCGCCAGTGCCGGCGGTATGGGCGGCATGGGCGGTGGAAAACGGGTGGGAAATTGATGGGTTTTCGGTGCGGCCCAGTCCCCAACCACGTGTCCCTGTCCCCTACCACGCGTCCCTGTCCCCAACCGAAGAATCCTTTTCTTTAAATCAAAAAGCGCCCCTTGTTCGGGCGCTTTTCCTTTTACGCTTTTATCTTTTCGCTACTCCACCTTAAACGAAACATCCCCCTTGGGGATGACCTGGCAGGCGAGTCTCACCCCATCCTCCAGCTCTTTTTTCTTGAGTTTCTTTTCTTCATCTTTGGTAGGTTTATTGACGTCCCCAGATAGGATAATGACCGTGCATTTGCCGCACTTGCCCTTGCCGCCGCAGGAATCTGGAAGATCCAGGCCCATTTTCCTGGAGAGGGATAAAAGGTCTTTCTCTTTATCATCTTTATACTTGAGGACACAGCTGAGCTTTGCCATGTGTGATCGCTCCCTTCGGTTCATGTGAACATAAATTGTCATTTCTTGAGTGCCTGGTGCATATTTACCCGTTTCGGTACACTCTTAAACGACACTGCGTTGACAGCGTTCATAGTCTGTGCTATGGTCAGATGAGTAAATTTCGAGGTGAGTCAAGTGAGAAGTAGAAGTGTATCCCGTAAAATCGTAGTAACAGGCATTGTCGCAGCCCTCTACGCGGCGCTGACGCTGGGGCTTGCGCCCATTAGCTATGGTGCCATTCAGTTCAGAATATCAGAAGTTATGACACTGCTTGCGTTCATTAACCCAATGTATATTGGGGGGCTGACTCTGGGATGTTTTCTGGCGAATCTGGCCAGCCCGTTAGGGATTGTGGACGTGATCTTTGGAACTACGGCCACGTTCCTCAGCGTCTTCATGATGTCAAAGACAAGGAATTTGTTTGCGGCGTCCCTTTGGCCGGTTCTGTTTAATGGCGTGATTATAGGCATAGAGCTCTGGGCGGTGTTTAAGCTTCCGCTGGTGCTTACCATGCTTCAGGTGGCCTTTGGGGAATTTGTTGTCGTCTCAATTTTGGGCGTGATCGTGTTCCGCTTTGGCATTCTCTACAACACGCGGCTGATGGACCTTCTCAATCAGCGGTAAGCTATTGACGGGGCAATTTTGTGATGTTATAGTTTAATTGAATTGAATACAAACATCTTCAGGGCAGGGTGCAAGTCCCTACCGGCGGTATAGCCCGCGAGCCGAAAGGTTGATCCAGTTGAATTCTGGAGCCGACAGTTAAAGTCTGGATGAAAGAAGAGTTTACTTACGTTTTTTACCCCTGGAGTTTTATGCTGCCGGGGGTTTTTTATTTGAAAGCCGTCCTATGTCATGATCCCACCATCCCGCCATCCAACCAACCCACCAATCCATCAGGAGGTCTCCACCATGAATCTCAGAAAATCCATTACCATTGCCCTTATGGGCGTCTTGTCCTTCATTATTATGTTCCTCGAAGTCCCGCTCCCAATCTTCCCGGAATTCTTGAAGATCGATTTGTCTGATATTCCGGGCATCATTGTGGGCTTTGCCTTTGGGCCGCTTTCAGGGGTCGCTGTTGAACTCGTCAAAAACATCCTGCACCTGATGAGAACGTCCACCGGCGGCGTAGGCGAACTGGCCAACTTTATTGTAGGCTCGGCGTTTATTATTCCGGCGGCGCTGGTTTATAGAAAGCGACAATCGGCGCCAACCATGGTTCTTGGTTTCGTCCTTGGCACCATCAGCATGGCAGCAGTGGGGGCCGTAGCAAACTACTATATATTGATCCCGTTCTACCAGAACTTCATGCCGCTTGAGGCCATCATAGGCATGGCGGCGGCGGTAAATGCCCTCGTTGTTGACCTGAAGAGCTACATCCTCTATGTTGTCATTCCGTTCAATGTGATCAAGGGCGTGGCGATCAGCATCCTCACGGCGCTGGTTTATAAGCGGGTCTCTTCCGTGGTGCTCAAAAACATCTCAAGTCAAAAATGGGCCGCCAGGTAAACCGCGGATGAAGACCACTTATGATTGGATCATAATAGGCGCAGGGGCAGCGGGACTTTTCGCTGCTGCCCGAATGGCTGAAAGCACTCAAGTCACCATTGCTGGCACCGAAGTCCCAACCCAGAACAGTCCTTCCGTCCTGGTCCTTGAACGTGGCACTCGTGCTGGCAGAAAGATCCTGATCTCCGGGGGTGGCCAGTGTAATTTTACCCATGCCGAGAGCGCGGCAGATATGGTCAAGCACTACGGCGACAAGAAAAATTTCGTCAGGCATGCGATCTCCAGGTTGGATGCGGACACCCTGATGCGCTATTTCGAAGACTTGGGTCTGTCTTCCACCACCAGGCCGGACGGCAAAGTCTTCCCAGCGTCATTTGTCGCTGAGGACCTAATTGAGGTCCTGCTCAAAAGAGCGAGACAAGGCGGCGTTCAGTTCGAATTCAACCGGTACGTTGAAAAGCTTGTGCCTGCGGTCTCAGGAGGCTATGAAGTTGTCAGCGGCGAACACACTTACCAGGCCCATAACGTGCTGCTGGCCTGTGGGGGCAGCTCTTATCCCATGACGGGCTCTGATGGTGCGGGACTGTCCCTGGCTGCGGAACTGGGCCTCGAAACCCTTCCGGCCCGCCCGGCCCTCACGCCAATCTACCATCAGGACCGAATGCTTCACGGCCTCGCCGGCGTGGTGCTGCAAGGGGCCAGCTTCAAATACCGGGATTCTGAAGGTGCCCGTCAGCTGAAGGGCGACCTGCTCTTCACCCATACCGGCCTCAGCGGCCCAGGCATTCTCGATGCCTCCCGGTGGATGAAAGCCGGCGGCATTTTGGAGCTCAACTTCTCAAACCTTGACCCGGCGGCCTTCGAAGCTGCGCTGCTTGAAGCGGCGGCGGCCCATGGCACACGGCAGCTGAGTACGGTCATTCGGGGACTGGTACAGACCAGATCCATTTCGGACATGATCGAAAGTCAGCTTGGTGAAGCAGCCTGCAAAACCAATATGGCATCTTTATCTAAAGCACACCGCCAGCAAGTGGTAAAGCTGGCCACAGCGTATGAGGTTGGAATCTCAAGTCTGGGTGCTCTCAGAAGTGCCATGGCGACGGCCGGGGGCGTGTCAACCCGCGAGGTCGTGGGGCGCACTATGATGGCCAAGAGACTGCCAGGTCTCTATTTTGCCGGTGAGCTCATGGATGTGGACGGGGATACCGGGGGCTACAACCTCCACTGGGCGTTTGCTTCGGCGGCCCTGGCGGTGGCTTCCGGGAAAGCGGACGTTGTAAAATAACAACAAGTGAGAGCGCTGCAGCGTTTCCTTTCAAACGGAAGGGGGTGTTGCAGCGCTTTGTTGTTTCAAGGTGTTGGAGGAGAAGGCCCCTGGCAGGGGGCGGTGACAGAGTTTTCTGTCTATGAAATAGTTACAAACGAAAACTCATGCCAATCGTTAAAAGTTTAATGAATTAATTGACAACGTCTATCATTTGGAGTAAAATGAAGCTGTAAATGAGAATTATTATCAAAAGAAAAAATGTGGCGAATTTACTTATATTTTACATAGGTATCGCATGGGAGGGCACGGTTATGTCGCTTATTGAAGCAAAAAAAGGACAATGCGTCATTCTCGAGGACATTCAATACGGACATAAAGTTAAGAAAAAACTGCAGGATATGGGCCTGACCCCGGGTGTCAGACTTTGTGTTGTCTCTTCAGGCATGTTTGGTCCAATGATTGTAGACGTTCGCGGATCCAGGGTCGCCCTTGGCCGCGGCATTCTCGGAAAAATCACAGTAAGGAACGCGGAGGCTTAATACATGGATATTTTTAAGATCGCTCTTGCGGGAAACCCCAACAGCGGTAAAACGACTTTGTTTAATGCGCTGACCGGGAGCAACCATTATGTGGGCAACTGGGCCGGCGTTACGGTGGAAAAGCGCGAAGGCCGCATGCAGCATGCCGAGCACATCATGGATATTGTGGATCTGCCCGGCATCTACAGCCTTTCCCCCTACACCCTGGAAGAAAAGATCTCCAGGGATTACATTCAGAACGAAAGACCGGACGTGGTGCTCAACATCATTGACGCCACTGCTCTGGAGCGCAACCTTTATTTGACCCTCCAGCTGATTGAGCTGGGCAGGCCGGTGGTCGTGGCCCTCAATATGATGGATGAGGCCGAGAAGAAGAATATTCAGTTGGACCTCGAGGGACTATCGGCAGCATTAGGGGTACCGGTGGTGCCTATTGTGGCCCTCCGCAAACGCGGACTTTCCGAGCTCCTGGAGACAGTCGTCAACACCCACCACGCCAAGGAAACCTACAAGCCCCGCCGGTTCAACTACGGCGAGGAGGTGGAGGCCTTCGTGCGTGAAGTGGAGCTGAAGCTCCCCAAAGCGCTGAAGGCACAGCACGACCCGCGTTGGATTGGGCTGAAGCTGTACGAGCACGACATTGAGGTTCAGAAGCTGGTCGCGCCGCTTAAGTTCGACAGTGGCCACGACAGCCCGGACCTCATGGCGGATCTGAGGTACAAAGTTATTGGCGGTATTATTGGCGGCACCTCAAGCGTTCACGACATTGCTTTTGACCCGTTGACAGACAGGATTGACAGGGTGCTCCTCAACCCATGGCTGGGGCTTCCCATTTTTGCCTTTATCATGTGGCTCATGTTTTATTTGACCTTTAACATAGGCGGCGTCTTCGCGGACATGATCGACGTCTTCTTCTCGGTCTATCTTACCTCCTGGGTGACGGCCGGCTTTGAATTCCTGCAGGTGGCCCCTTGGCTGGTTTCCATGGTCGTCGACGGCGTCATAGGCGGCGTAGGCGGGGTCCTCACCTTCGTGCCTAACATTGCCATAGTCTTCGTAATGATCTCCCTCCTGGAGGACACGGGCTACATGGCGCGGGCCGCTTACCTCATGGACCACTGGATGACCAAGGTCGGCCTCAACGGCAAGACGTTTATCCCGATGGTCTTGGGCTTCGGCTGTAACGTTCCCGCCATCATGGGGACCCGGACCATTGAAAACGAAAATGACCGGCTGATCGCCATCCTCATCAACCCGTTCATGTCCTGCGGCGCGCGGTTTCCGGTCTACGTCCTCTTTGCCTCGGTCTTTTTCCCGGGCAACGAGACGGCGGTCACGTTCTCCCTCTATATTTTGGGGATCCTGATGGCCATGGCCTTTGCCATGATCTTCAGAAAGACATTGTTTAAAGGCGAGCAGAGCCCCTTCATCATGGAACTGCCGCCCTACCGTTTCCCTAAGCCGAGTGACCTTGGCATCCACGTCTGGGAAAAGGTTCGCGGCTACCTGATCAAAGCGGGGACGGTCATCTTTGGCGCCAGCGTTATCCTCTGGTTTGTCCTGAACTTCAATTTCAGCGGGCAGGTGCCCATCACGGAGAGTTTTGGCGCTTCAGTAGGCCATTTCATAGCACCTTTCTTTGGACCGCTGGGCTTTGGCACGTGGCAAAACGCGCTGTCTTTGGTTTCAGGCATAATAGCAAAGGAAATCGTTGTAGCCAATACCGCGATCCTGTACGGGTTGTCAGATACTGCTGGACTCACGGAGTTTGGGCCGGTGCTGTCTCAGGCGTTTACGCAAGTATCGGCTTACGCCTTCATGGTCTTTGTACTGCTCTACACGCCATGTGTGGGGGTTATTGGGGTCATCAAGCGGGAGACGAACTCCTGGAAGTGGACGGGCTTTTCGGTGCTGTACCAGCTCGTGGTTGCCTGGGTCATGGCCTTCATTGTGTATCAGGTGGGCATGCTGATCTTTGGGTAGCAGTGCAGCAGCGGGGCTCGACTGGCTGGACTTTTTTACGGAAGGAGTGGAGGAGCCTTGGGTGGTATAGCAACTTTTATCATTGCGGCTTTAATTATTATACCGGGCGTGTTTCTGCTGGCGCGGGCGATTAAGCGCGAAGCGGTGGATGGCAAATGTGCCAGCTGTTCTCACAAGGACGGCTGCGCTTCTTGCAGCAGTAGCTCGATTGTGAATTTTAAGAATGTGGATCCGAAAAAATAAGGTAAGAGATAATTCCACAACGAACAAAAAGACCACCGATCAAGGTGGTCTTTTTAACGTTTGAAGCAGTGCCTTTATTGCTCCGATGGTCGCTCAATAACATACGAATGCACATCCGCCTCATAGAACAGCCGCGGATCTGTCAGGTGCATGCCAATCTTTTCGAGGAAGCGCTTGGACGCGCCGTGCTCCGGCCGGGAGGCCGCCACAATGCGTTTCAAATCCAGCACCTCAAAGCCATAGCGAATCAGCGCCGCGCCGACTTCTGCCGCAAAGCCCTGATTCCAATAGGTCTTCTGAAAACGCATGCTCATTTCGATTTCCTTGGAATGGTCGACGTGTTTGAGTCCTGCCCAGCCTACAAATTCCCCGTTTTCTTTGAGGACGACCACCCAGATGCCGAGACCCGGGTGTTTTTTGTAGTACTGACGCTGGCGCTTGACGGCCTTTTCGCAGTCGGAGAAGCTGAGCTCGAGGCCAGACGTGGAGATGGCGTGACGCGTGACTTCAGGGTCGTTTTCGAGAACGAAGAGCTCTTCGGCGTCTTCCTCTATGAATTCCCTAAGCAACAGTCTTTCGGTTTCCAGGATCCTTTGCATGGTCGCCCTCCTCTCCGACATTTAAGGTTAATCGCGTTACATTTCTACCCAAAGTTGGCGCTGCGTAACGCGGTTTATGAAAACAAGATGGGGAGATGGCGGAGAGCTTCACTGGCATCACCTTTGGTTTCAAAGCTTAAGTGTGGAGCGTCAGGCCTCAGCTGTTCCAGAAGAACCTGAAGATCACCGCGAACACCAGGAGCTGCACGGCGAACACCTTCAGCAGCGCGAAGACCGCCCGCCGCGGGCCAAAGACTTTGTAAAGCCGTGACGCGCGTTTGCCTGCTGGAATCCATATGATCAGCAAAATAACCGCGAAGAGACCGATGGTCGCCACATACTCCATCAGCGGATAACCTAAAACCTGCCCGCCAGACGTGAGCTCGGGCAGGAAAGGTACCAAAACCGAGCTGAGAACCCAGCCGCCAAGGGCCAGGCGCCACCCGGCATTGAATTTATGGGAATGAATCATGAGATCACCACCTCGATATTCAGTGAGGGAACATCAGCTCCGCCGTGGTCCAGGCCACGACCAGCAGACCGACCAGTACCGGAATGAGGAGCAGGACGGCCCGTCCCTTATGTAAGAAAATGGAGATCAGGCCAAAGACCAGACCTGCAACAGCCAAAACCGCGATCAACGGAGAAGGGAGCGGGAGGCGAAGCAGGTTTGTCATTTTGAGGGCCATGAGCGCGACAAACAGAATACTCAGATACACAGCCTTCTTACCGGCGGCATCCTTTGGCATCCAAGTGAATTTCATGGCGTGCGCCTTCTTTCGTGTAGTTTTGACGGGGATAGGGTTGGCTTTGTTCCCTAACTCTCTTTCACTCCCATTTATACCCGTTTTTGGCGTGGATAAAGCCTCTTCCGGAGTGGGAGAGGCTTTTGGGGGGGCAGATGACAAGAAAGTAAAAAATTCATGAAACTCATGTTTAAAGGTTATTGTGTTTCATATGCCACCTGATGCAAGTTAAAGAGCATATTTTGGCCAAATTGGGTAGGGTGTGGATTCCTGAGCCATGAGGCAGGATACATAAATGTGACTTCGCCCATTTGTCCATTGCTGTAGGCATCAAATGCTGTAAAGGCATCTGCGACCTGATAGTTGAAATCGTCAGCATATTCTAAAATCAAATCGTTCATGCCTGAGCCGTCAGATTTGAAATAGTAACCGTCTACCAAGTTATGCATGTAAGTGTCTGCGGTGTTATATGGGTTGTAAAGTGTCATGACGATTACAGTCGCGTCTTCATTTAAGAGACGGAGCTCTCTCATGATGTCATCATACTGACTGACAAAATCTGCGTAGCCTTGATTGGCTTCCTCAATATCTGGATTGAAGAAATCATAGCCAAGCCAGGTTTTGCAGGACTGCATCAGGTTGTTGCCGCCTATGCTGATGGTAATGACGTCTGCGGCGTCAACTGCGTTTCGGATGGTGGTATTTGTTTTAAGGTCGCTTAAGAGCTCGTTGGTTCGGTCACCGTCAGTTTCAAAGGCGCTTCTGTAGACCGGGATGTCGTAAATGCTGTTCAGATAGCCTTCGAATTGATCGACGTAAGGGTTGGTTGGACTGGTTAACGGTGTCGTCGTCCCCGTCGCAATGGAGTCCCCCAGGGAAACGTAGCGGATTTCCGTTGGACCGGTGCTGGATTCAGTGACGATGATGGTGAAGGTGTCGGTGCTGGTCAGGGAACCATCGGAAACCTCAATGGAAGTGTTGTAGGTGCCTGCGACGGCTGGGGTCCAGGAGAAGGCGCCAGTTTCAGCGTTGATGGAACCGACGGAGCCGCTGGTGAGGCTATAAGTAAGGGAGTTGGCAGGCAGATCCGCGTCTGAGGCTGTTGCGGTGAGGGACAGGGACACGCCAACAAAGGCGGTTTGATCCGGGATGTCATTCAGTACCGGCGCGGTGTTGACTTCGGTCACGGTGACGGTGACGGTTTCTGAGGCGGTGTCGGTGCCGTCTGAGACGATCACGTCAAAGGTAAAGCTGCCAGGGCCCTGAGCTTCCGTTGGTGTCCAGGTGAAGAGGCCGCTCGTGCTGCCAATGGATGCGCCTGATGGGGCGCTTGAGGAGAGGCTGAAGGTTAGTGGATCGTTTTCAGAATCCGTAGCGGTTGCAGTGAAGGTCAGGGTGGCGAGCTCGTCGGTGGTTTGGTTGCCTATAGTGCCCAGCTCTGGAGGGGCGTTAGGGCCAACGGCACCGGTAATGGTCACGCTTATAGCGATTGAGTCTGTGGCGCCTAAATTGTCATAGACTGTGACAGTGAAGGCGTCGGAGCCTGAATAGCCAACGGTAGGGGTGTAGGTCACTTCAGCGCTGCTTTTGCCGCGGGAATCGGTCAATTCTGTTAAAGTGACAACGCCATGTGAAGGCCCGCCTGTCGTTTCCCATAACATTTCTTTACGTTCTTTATCCGTCGCGTTGAGGGTAAAGGTTATGGACTGGTCGACTTCGGTCTCTATAGGCAGGGTTTCGCCCTGAATGATGACCGGCGGAACATTCTCGGTGGGTGGCTTCTCTGGCTTCGCCGCCAGGGATGGAGTAGCTATGGTCATCAGGACCAGTAAGGTCAGAAGGAGAAGTGCGGCGCTCCTTTTGAGGATAGAAGCGGCTTTCATGGTAAACACCTCCTGGATTATTGTAGCGGTGGCGCTGAATAAATCTCCAGTATATTTATACCCAGATGTGAAAGAAAATGGCGAACCCTGTCGAAATTTATCGCGAATCCAGACGAAGGAGAAATGTGCTATACTTAAGTCAGACCAAATTTTAGGAGGCTTGTCCATGACAAGAATTGCGTATGCTTCACCAGGTGCCGTTGCTGTTGGACCATATTCACACGCGGTGGATTCGGGGGAACTGATTTTCTTCTCGGGTCAGACCCCTATTGATACGGCGACGGGACTGCTTAAGGAAGGCGGAATCCCAGAACAGACGAAGCAGTGCTTTGTCAATCTTTTCAGCGTCCTTGAGGCAGCTGGCCTTAGCCAGGAAGATGTCGTGAAAGTCAATGTGTACCTGACGGATATGGGGAGTTTCAAAGCTATGAATGAGGTTTACGAAAAGCAGTTCAGCGCGCCATTTCCGGCGAGGACGACTATTGGGGTGGCTTCCTTGCCCCTGGGCGCTTCTATAGAGATTGAGATGATCGCGAAGCGGCGGTCGAAATAGAGTTATGAACTTTTTTTAATAAAACCCCTTGACGGGCGATCGAGTTTACATTATTATAACTTTCAAGATCAAAATGAAATGGCAGTGACGGGAAGAGTAAGGTTTCTGACGACCCTTCAGCGAGCCGGGGATGGTGTGAGCCCGGCAGGTAAGCGTAACCTGAAGAACATCCCCGAGCTTTCGACCGAAAGCTGTCCGGCCCCGGGACAACACCCAGGCCCCAGACGAGTAGATTCGAACGGACCCCGACCGTTACAGCGGGCACGGTATCGCGCTGATCAGCGCCGTATCGCAGCGAGGTGACCGCGTCAAACAGGCGGTAACCAGGGTGGCAACGCGGAAGCAAGACCTTTCGTCCCTGATATACAGGGATGATGGGTCTTTTTTAATGCCGTCATGACCACCAAATTGACGAGGAGGAATACAAAATGACACCATCCCCAATCATGAAATTCAACATGCCGTACACCACATCTAAATCTCAGCGCTTACAGATCCCGAAGAACTACACGCCAAAGCTTGGCCTGCTGGAAACCGAGATCGCCATCAAGCGCATTAAAGACTATTTTGAAAGAAGACTTGCTGAATCCCTCAACCTCATGCGCGTCTCCGCGCCGCTCTTCGTCCGCCCGGAATCCGGCCTCAATGACAACCTCAACGGCATCGAGCGCCCCGTTGGCTTTGACGTCAAGGACATGGAAGCAGACGTCGAGGTCATCCACTCCCTGGCCAAATGGAAGCGCCTCATGCTCCAGCGCTACGGCTTCAAGATGTACGAGGGCCTCTACACTGACATGAACGCCATCCGCCGGGACGAAGAGCTCGACAACCTCCACTCCATCTACGTGGACCAGTGGGACTGGGAAAAGATCATAGATCGCAGCGACCGCACCGAGGAAAAACTGAAAGAAATCGTCCGGACCATCTACAAAGTCTTCACAGAAACCGAACAGTACCTCAGCGCCATCTATCCGGTCCTCGGCAAGTCCCTGCCGGAAGAGATCTTCTTCATCACCTCGCAGGAGCTGGAGGACCGCTACCCGGGCCAAACACCCAAGATGCGCGAATACCTCATCACTAAGGAGAAAAAAGCCGTCTTCCTCATGAAAATTGGCAAGGCCCTGAGATCTGGCCAGCCTCACGACGGCCGCGCCCCAGACTACGACGACTGGGAGCTCAACGGCGACATCCTGTTCTACTACCCAATCCTCGACTGCGCCCTTGAGCTCTCCTCCATGGGCATCCGCGTCGACGAAAAAGCCCTCGAAGCACAGCTCCACATTGCCGGTGCCGAGGCGCGCAGGACCCTGCCATTCCACAAAATGCTCCTGAAAAGCGAGCTTCCGCTCACCGTGGGCGGCGGCATAGGCCAGTCCCGCATCTGCATGTACTTCCTCCAGAAAGCTCACATTGGCGAAGTCCAAGCCAGCGTTTGGCCGGACGACATGATCCACGAGTGCTTTGAAAATAAAATCTACATTTTGTAAGAATGCCACAACCTGCATGACCCCGAAGGGCGGCCCATTCCGGGCCGCTTATTTTTTTCCGGTGTGTCCCTGTCCCCACCTGACACCCTTAAAAGACAAAATCCAGCCGATGGACACCCAATCCCACCCGCGCAAGGGCAGTCTTTTGTGATATAATGTCTTGATGAGGCCATTACCCCGAACTGGCCATACCGAACAAATTTGCATATAGCATATCCAGGGAGGACATGATGGATTTAAACAAATTGAATGAAACCCAACGCGAGGCCGTCGTATCGACTGAAGGCCCGCTCCTGGTCATGGCAGGCGCCGGATCAGGCAAGACCCGCGTCCTGACTAACAGGATCGCCTACTTGATCGAATCAAAGTCGGTCTTTCCAAGCGAAATTCTGGCCTTTACCTTCACCAACAAAGCAGCCAAAGAGATGCGAAACAGGGTAGAAAGTCTGATTGGAAACATTTCCGGCGGTATGTGGATCGGTACATTCCACGCACTTTCCGTCAGAATGCTGCGCAGGGACATAGAGAAGCTGGGCTATACCAAGGACTTCGTCATCTACGACTCGGACGACCAGCTGACTTTACTCAGACAAGTGGTCAAAGCCCTAAACATTGACGAGAAGAAGACGCCGCCCAAGCACTTCAGGGCGAAAATCAGCGAAGCCAAGAACGAAATGGTCTCACCGGAGGATTACACCGGTCTCTACGGCAATGACTTTGGCAGCCTTCAGGCCGCCAAGGTCTACGAGCTCTACCAGAAGAGGCTGAAGACCAACAACGCCATGGACTTTGACGACCTGATCCTGAAGACCGTGGAACTCCTGACGACCTTTGAGGATGTCAGAGCCTATTACAAAAGGAAGTTTCAGTACATCCTTGTGGATGAGTACCAGGACACCAACAAGGCCCAGTATACCTTGATCAAGCTTTTGGCGAACGAGCGTCACAACGTTTGTGTCGTCGGGGACCTGGACCAATCCATATATGGCTGGCGGGGCGCGGACATCCGCAACATCCGTGACTTCGAAAAGGATTACCCAGAGGCTAAGACAGTCATCCTGGAGCAAAACTACCGTTCCACTGCCCACATCCTGAACGCGGCCAACGCGGTGATCCAGAACAACACCCAGCGTAAGGAGAAGAACCTCTGGTCAACCCGCGGAGACGGTGAGCGGCTGAGGTATTACCAGGCTTATGACGAGCGGGATGAAGCCAGATTCATAGCTGAGGAAATTGAAAAACTGAAAAGGGATGAAGGCAGAAAGTACGGAGAATTTTGCATCCTTTACAGAACCAATGCCCAGTCCCGTGCCATTGAGGAAATGATGCTGCGCCAGGGCATCCCGCACACTGTGGTGGGCGGTTTCCGCTTCTACGAGCGCATGGAAATCAAAGATATGATGTCCTATCTGCGCATCATTCAGAATCCGCACGACGGCATCAGCTTCAACCGTGCGGTAGGCGCACCAAAACGGGGCGTTGGGCCAAAGACCCTCGAAATTATTCATAACGAAGCCCTCAGCAGCGGCGTTTCTATTGTGGAGGCGGCGGCAGGACTCTTGAAAAGCAGCTCAATCACCGGCAAGGCGGGACAGTCCCTCTCCGAATTCATCAGGCTGATCCATGACATGGCAGCTTTGAAGGACAGCGAAGCGCTCGCGAAGATTACGGAAACCATCATCCAGCGCTCCGGTTATGAGGACGCTTTAAAATCTGAAAATACCATAGAATCCCAAACGCGCCTGGAAAACCTTTACGAGCTCATCTCCGTCGCGGCAGACTTCGATCTGCGCTCCGGCGGTGGCTCGCTGGAGGATTTCCTGGCTGAAATCTCCCTCGTCTCGGATATAGACGGTATGAAGGATGAACAGGACGCCGTCACAATGATGACGCTTCACAGCGCAAAAGGGCTTGAATTTCCAGTCGTCTTCCTGGCGGGTCTCGAGGAAAATCTCTTCCCAATTTCCAGGGCCCTCACCAGTGAGGACGACCTCGAAGAGGAACGCAGATTGGCATATGTGGGTATGACCCGGGCGGAGGACCGCCTTTATCTCTCAAGTGCCCTCAGGCGAATGCAGTTTGGCAACATTCAGGCGAACCTGCCATCCAGGTTCCTGGAAGAAGTGCCTGAGGCGCTCGTTGAGAGTCACGGGCAAACCCGGGCACAGATGAACGCACAAAGGGCTGCCAAGCCAAGGCGTCAAAGCGCTAAGGCGGCGCCGGTTTATGATTTTGGCTCCAGCTATCTCAGCAAACCGGAAGCGGGCGGTTACAGCGGCGGAGGGTTCGGTGGAGGCACCGGGACTGACTCGGTGGAAAGCTTCAGGCCGCATACGGATCCATCACTGATAGAAGCCGGATCATCAGAAGACGCTGACGCAGCGCAAGAGGAAGGCATCAGACCGGGGTCCAAGATCCGCCACAAGAAATTTGGCATTGGCACGGTTATTTCTCTTGGAACACCAGAAAACCGAAATATCACGACCATCGCCTTTGACGGGGCCGGCATCAAGAAGCTGGATTTATCCTACCTGCCCGTCGAAGTGATTGACTAAATAACCAATTAGGGAGGATGTTTGTGGATTCAAAATGGACAGAAGACTATGAAGCACTCATCCGGAAAATCGAGTACCACAACCACCAGTACTACGTGCTCGATCGACCTGAAATAACGGATTATGACTATGACCAGTTAATGCGGCAGCTGATTTCCATCGAAAACGAGCATCCGGAGCTTAAGCATCCGGACTCCCCAACCCAGCGCGTGGGCGGAGCGCCCCTTGCGGCCTTTTCCCAGGTCAGTCATGCTGTGAGGTTGCTAAGTCTGGACAACGCTTATGACGCTGGAGAAGTCGAGGACTTTATCCGAAGAACGGACAAGGAGCTGGGCCTCGCGGCCGCCTTTGTGGTCGAATACAAAATTGACGGCCTCAGTGTCGCCCTGCGCTACGAAAACGGACGCTTTGTCCAGGGTGCGACCCGGGGAGATGGTGAAACCGGGGAGGATATCACTGAAAACCTCAAAACCATTCGCTCCATACCGCTGAGATTGTCAGAGCCCCGCACGCTGACGGTGAGGGGCGAAGTCTTTCTTCCAAAAGAAGGCTTCCGGCAGCTCAATGAGGAACAGGAACAAAATGGACTTCAGCCGTTTGCAAATCCCCGCAATGCCGCGGCGGGCTCCTTGCGGCAGCTGGACAGCCGGATCGCTGCCGCGCGTCCTTTGGATATCTTTGTGTTCGACCTGCTCAGCGGTACTTTGAATGCCAAGACCCACGACGAAGCCCTGACGGAGCTGGCAAGCCTTGGCTTCAAGGTCAGTCACGGCCGGCGCTTTGAAAAGCCGGAGGAAATCCTTAACGCCCTGTTACAAGCGGAAATAGAGCGCCATAGTCTGGCCTTCGACATTGACGGCATGGTCGTCAAAGTCGACAGCTTCGCCCATAGAGACCAGCTGGGGACCAGAGCCAAGAGTCCTCGCTGGGCGGTGGCCTATAAATTTGCGCCAGAAGAGGTGGAGACGACCCTTAGAGATATAACCGTTCATGTAGGCCGAACCGGTGTCATCACGCCAAGAGCGGAATTTGACCCCGTGGAGGTGGCAGGCTCTGTCATTGCCCGGGCGACGCTCCACAATCAGGATTACATCAATGAAAAGGACATTCGCATAGGGGACAGAATTGTCGTCCAGAAGGCGGGGGATGTTATCCCAGCTGTTGTCCGGGTTCTGAAAGATCACCGAAACGGTGGGGAACAGCCCTTCGAGCTGCCAAAAACCTGTCCGGAATGCGGCAGCACCACGAAGCGACTCGAGGGTGAGGCGGCGCTGCGCTGTCTCAATCCAAGCTGTCCAGCCCGGTACCGAAGGGGCATTGAGCACTTTGTCTCGAGGCCGGCCATGAACATTGACGGCCTGGGAGAGTCTATCATCAGCCTTTTGATTTCAAAGGGCCTCATCCGAAGCATCGCTGACCTGTATGCTTTGAAGAATCAACGAGAGACGCTGATCAGCCTGGAGCGCATGGGGGAGAAGTCCGCGGACAACCTTCTGAAAGCCCTTGAAGCCTCCAAAGAAAATCCGCTGTGGCGCCTGATCACGGGTCTTGGTATTCCATTGATTGGTGCTCAGGCGGCCAAGCAGCTCGCCCGCAGCTTCGACAGCCTCGAGATGCTTATGGGTGCGACCCAGGAAGAGCTTGTGAGGCTGCCGGAAATAGGCACCAAGATGGCGGAAAGCCTTGTCAGCTATTTTGGCGATTTGGGGAATCAGGAGACTATAGGCAAACTAAAAGCGGCCGGTCTGAATTTCAAAGGGGAACATACCGGCGACGCCGGGCCTCAGCCTTATGCGGGCAAGACGTTCGTACTCACGGGAACCCTTGCGGGCTTCACCCGGGACGAGGCGAAGGCGCGCATTGAGGCCTTGGGCGGAAAGGTTGCCGGCAGTGTCAGCAAAAAGACGGACTTTGTGGTGTATGGCACTGAGGCTGGCTCAAAGCTCGACAAGGCCTTGTCACTGGGGGTCAAGACCCTGGACGAGGCGGCGTTCGTGGAAATGCTGGAGGCGGCGCAAACCTCGTCTTAAGCTAATTATAAAAAATAAAAGCGGCGGCCAGTGGTCTCCGGATTCCATCCGCTGCCGCTCAAAATAATGCTCAAAATAAAACAAAAAATTCTCAAAACGGAGGTCATACTATGGCGATCACCATCAAAGACGTCGAGCACGTTGCAAAGCTCGCGCGCCTCGAGTTCGAGGAAAATGAAGTTCTCGCCTTTACGGAAAAGCTCGACGCCATTGTCGGGTATGTGGAAATGCTCAGTGCTGTGGACGTCGAGGACGTGGAGCCAACCTACCACGTGCTGCCGCTTCGCAACCGGTTCAGGGAAGACGAAATTCAGCCTTCCCTCGAGCGGGACGCTGCGCTCACCAACGCGCCAGACCGGCGCGGCGGCTGCTTCAGAGTGCCGCGAGTCGTGGAATAGGGGGGCGGGATCAAAGATGGATAAGAATACAAAGATGTATGAATGGACGCTGCACGAAGCCCGTCAGGCGCTCCGTGAGGGCAAAGTCACCTCGGCTGCGCTGACGGAGGCCATTTTCGAGCGCATTGAAGCGGTAGAACCGAAAATCAGCGCTTACATCACACTTTTAAAAGAGGAGGCCCTTGAAAGTGCGAGGGCGGCGGACGCGGCTTTTGCCCGGGGGGAGGACCTTGGGGACCTTCACGGTGTGCCCATTGCCATCAAGGACAATATGTGCACCACGGGCATTCCGACGACCTGTGCGTCGAAAATGCTCGAGAACTTCAAACCGCCATATGACGCCACAGTGGTGACCAAGCTCAGAGCAGCAGGCGCGGTCATTGTGGGCAAAACAAACCTGGACGAGTTCGCCATGGGCTCCTCCACAGAGAACTCCGCGTTTAAAGTAACACGAAATCCTTGGAATACGGACTATGTTCCAGGGGGCTCTTCCGGCGGCTCTGCGGCCTCTGTCTCGGCCGGCGCGGCATTTGCCTCCCTGGGGTCTGATACAGGTGGTTCCATCCGCCAGCCGGCATCCCTCTGCGGACTCGTGGGGCTCAAGCCTACCTATGGCCGCGTCTCGCGCTATGGCTTGGTGGCGTTTGCCAGCTCCCTGGACCAGATTGGTCCCTTCACGAAGGATGTCAAGGACTGCGCTATCATGATGAATGCCATTGCGGGCTATGATGTCAAGGACGGCACTGCCGTCGAGGAGGCGACGCCGGATTACAAGGCAGCGCTGATCGATGATGTCAAAGGCCTCCGTATTGGCCTGCCAAAAGAGTTCTTTGGGGAAGGCATTTCCCAGGAAGTCAAGGACGCGGTGTACGCGGCGGCCAAAGTTTATGAAACCCTTGGGGCAACGGTGGAAGAAGTCAGCGTTCCAAACGCGGGCTACGCGCTACCTATCTATTACATCATTGCCTCCTCGGAGTGCAGCTCGAACCTGGCGCGCTTTGACGGCGTCCGCTATGGCTTTAGGGCGGAGGAGTTCGAGGACTTCAATGATCTGTTTACCAAGACCCGCACTCAAGGCTTCGGCGAAGAAGTCAAGCGACGGATCATGCTGGGCACTTATGCCCTCAGCTCTGGCTATTACGACGCTTATTACAACAAAGCCATGAAGGTGAGAACGCTGCTGAAAGAGGACTTTGACCGTGCCTTTGCATCTGTGGATGTCCTGCTGACGCCGACTTCTCCAACCGTCGCCTTCAAAATTGGCGAAAAGACTGACAATCCGCTGGAAATGTACATGTCCGACATCTGTACGGTGCCTATTAATATTGCCGGTGTTCCCGCCATGTCCCTGCCATGCGGCTTCAGCGACGGCCTGCCAATTGGCATGCAGCTGATTGGAAGACATTTTGACGAAAAGACGATCCTGCGCGCGGCCTATGCCTTTGAACAGCACACGGGCTACGCACAGCAGCGTCCATCGCTTTAGGAGGTGCGCTCATGACAGAGAAGACTTATAAAACCCTGGTGGGCCTCGAGATCCACGCGGAGCTCGCCACCGCTTCCAAAATGTTCTGCGGCTGTACGACCACCTATGGCGGTGACGTCAATACCCACTGCTGCCCAATTTGCCTGGGACTCCCAGGTACTTTGCCGATTGTCAACAAACGCGCCATCGAGTTCGCCATCCAAACGGGTCTGGCCTTCAACGCCAAGATCGCCCGCAAGAGCAAGATGGACCGCAAGAACTATTTCTATCCGGACCTGGTGAAAGCTTTCCAGATTTCACAGTACGACATGCCCCTTTGCGAGAATGGCCATGTGGATATTGAAACCGCTTCCGGTAAAAAGCGTATTGGCATACAGAGAATTCATATAGAAGAGGATACCGGCAAATCCCTCCACGCGGAAGACGGTTCATCTCTCCTGGACTATAACCGCTGCGGGGTGCCGCTGATCGAGATCGTGACGCATCCGGATATTTCAAATGCGGAAGAGGCCGGCGCGTTTCTGGAACGCCTCAAGGCAACACTGGAATACATTGAGGTCAGCGACTGCAAGATGGAGCAGGGTTCCCTGCGCTGTGACGTCAATGTCAACGTGGTCAGTGAAGATGGCACGGTAAAGAGCAACATTACGGAAGTCAAAAACCTCAACTCCTTCAAGGCGGCCATGAAGGCGATTGAATTCGAAACCCGCCGTCATATTGAGCTTCTCGAGAAGGGTGAAAACTCCCTCAAGGAGACGCGCCGCTGGGACGACGCCAAAAACGAAACCTTCCATATGCGATCCAAGGAATTCGTTCAGGATTACCGTTACTTCCCGGAGCCAGATATTGTCGACTTCGAGATTGACGCGGACTGGATCGAGCGGCTTGAACTGGAGCTTCCGGAGCTGCCTGAGGCGAGAAAAGCCCGCTTTGCTTCTGAATATGGGATTCCAGAGTATGATGCTGGCGTTCTCACAGCGACACGTCAGATGGCGGATTATTTTGAGTCCCTTGTTAGCCGTGTTGGAGATGGCAAGCTTGCAAGCAACTGGATCATGACGGAGCTGATGCGCCGCCTCAAGGACGAGGGTCTGGAGCTCGACGCCCTGCGCTTTACGGCAGAGCAGTTTGCAGATCTGATCGCTATGGTCAAGGATGGCACTTTGAACCAAAACGCTGCCAAGAAAGTCTTCCGCCGTTTGTTTGAAGAAGGTGGGGACCCTAAAGCCATCGTTGAGGCAGAGGGTCTTGTGCAGCTGTCTGACACCGGGCTGATCAAAGAAACCGTGGAATCGGTCCTGGCCGCCAACCCTCAGTCTATTGAGGATTATAAGAACGGCAAGGACAGAGCCTTTGGCTTCCTCGTAGGGCAGGTCATGAAAGCTTCAAAAGGCAAAGCCAACCCGCAGGTGGTCAATGAGCTGCTGGCGGAGGCACTTAAGAATTTGTAGTGAAAAAGTGAAGACAGGAAATAATAGGATTCAAAAGAAAAACGGGAATTGGGCCTTTAACTGGCCTCAATTCCCGTTTTCGATTTTTGTTTGTAAGTCTAAGAGCGTCAACCGCCGCCAACCGGTGGAAATAAAGCAACGGTATCGTTCTCAACAAGAAGCGCATCTGGCTTTGCGTGTCTGCCATTGACCATGATAATGGCCGCTTCTTCGTGCAGGATGTTCAGCAGGCTCAGAATGTCTGAAGGGGTTGCGCTTTCATTGAGGTGCAACAGCATTTCCTTTTCACGATTTTCCCTCAGCGTGGCAAACAGTTTAACTTTGATTTTCACAGGTGGCAATCCCCTCCTTGATTGGTTAATGAGGCGAACTTCAGTTGATAAGGCCAACTTCACTTGAAAAGGCAAGTCTTAGTCTTCTTTTTTAATTTTGAAATTGGCGGCATTATCCTGGTTTTTGCCGTAAAAACCAAGTGCGACTCGGTAAGGACCAGGGCAGCCTGGCGGCAAAAATGCGACGCGGTCACCCGGGTGAATGAGGGTGTCCAGCGCGTGCACGAAGCCGTTGATAAAGATGACTTCAATCTCATGGAGCTTAATGTCGAGTTTTTCTGCAAGTTCGAACCCGGTCATGGGTTCTGCCATCTCATACATGACAGGGATCGAGCCGTGTTTTTTCCGAAGAAAAGCATCCAGGTGAAGGAAACCTCTGATTTCCGTCAATTGCTTATGAAGTTCTTTAGACATGCCGCTTCACGCTCCTGAGTAGTAGTTTGTCCGGGCGGATGAAAGTGGGCACGCAGTATATGAGAGAGCCCTTCTAAAAATTATAGACCTCGTCGATCTCTTCCGGTGTAAAATCCCATACCGTGTTGTGCGGCGGCAGCGCTTCGTACTCGAAGAACTCCGGCAAACGGTCGTGGGCGTTTGTGAAGCCGGCCCTTTTGTTGAAATCCCGCTCAACCTTCAAAACGGTTTCCCCGAGCTTGTCTACATCCCCAGAGGTCAGGGACAAGCCATATTGGGCATTGATCATATCAATCAGAGCCTGATAGCCTTCAGGGCTGTCTGCTATGCCAAAATAGACGAACAGGCACATGCCGGTACTGTCAACGGCAGCAGTTCCAATTTGCATGGAGCGGGCATATTCGATCTGGCCGTCTTTCTTAAGTGGGTCAAGGTCGCCGCCGACCTTCAAAATGTTTCCGGAAACGCAATAGCCCGCGGTGTGGTCCGCGCCCATTGGTGTGGTCGCGTAAGTCAAGCCTATACCTTTGACAGAACGCGGATCGTAAGCCGGGATGGCTTGGTCCTTGACGACCGGGGTTCTGTACAGACCACAAACTTTGCCTACCACAGCGCAGCCGCCGCCGAGAATCCTTCCGAGCGGTGTCGGTACTGCGATCTGCTGGATCGCATCAAGAACGGCCTCGCCGTCACCCCATGGCAATAGGCCCCCTTCCATAGCGGTAGCGACAGCGACGGAGACCTCAATACTGTCAATCCCAATATCATCCATAGCCCGGTCCATGTAGGCAATTTGATCCATGTCCTTAATGCCGGCATCCGCGCCGAGGGCCCAAATAGTTTCGTACTCAAATCCGCTGGTGATATATTTGCCCTGTTTGTCCGGATACCACTGTGAGCACTTGATAATGCAGCCGCGGTGGCAGCCATGGGAAACCTTGCCGTCGCCGCCTCGCTCAGTGATGGTCGCGTTCATGGTTTCACCTGAAATATTGTCATTGTGCTCAATGCGGCCTTGGGTAAAGTTGTAGGACGGAAGTCCCCCGGCCTCGTTGAGGATATTGACCAAGACATCCGTTCCATAAGCCGCGAGGCCCTGGCCGGAAACTGGGTGCGAGAGAAGGGCGTTCGCGAAGACCTTGGCCGCTGCTCTAAACTTTTCTGGCTCGGCAATAGGCACTGCGCCGGCGCCTGTATCGTCAATGACAATGCCTTTGAGCTTCTTGGAGCCCATGACTGCCCCGAGGCCCCCGCGGCCAGCGCTGCGGATGTTGCCTTCCGGGTCCTTGAAAGAGATGTTGGCGGTAGGCAGACGGTGCTCTCCGGCAGGTCCCGCCAGCGCTATGCCAACGTGGCTGCCATATTTCCCGCTTAAGACCTCAATGGCTTTGTAGTTGCCGCAGCCGCCCAAAATTTCCTCAGGCGCTTCATCTATAGTGACTCCATTCTGATCCAGCTTGATTATGTAAAACTTATCGTCCGATGGTACCCCTTCCACCACCAAAGCCTTAATCCCCATTTTGGCCATCTTCTGAGAAAAGACGCCGCCAGTATTGCACTCTTTTATGGTGCCAGTCAAAGGGCTCTTAGCGCCTACAGATAGCCGGCCTGAATTGGGCGCCGAGGTACCGCTCAATAGACCAGGCGCAAAGATCAGCTTGTTGTTCTTTCCAAGAGGATGGCACGTAGGCTTCACTTCGTCGTTGATGAAGCTGGAGGTGAGGGCACGTCCGCCGAGACCTTGATACTTTTCAGGGACGGGCTGGATCTCGATTGCCATGTTCGTCAGATTTACGCGAATAAACTGGTTCATATAACGCCTCCTATTTGGTTTGGTGACGTTATATATTGCAACTCTTGTGCCAAAAAGAAAAGTGCTGTTTGAAAAAAGGAGGGGGCCGTGAAAAGATACCAGGGACTGGCGCCTGTCACCCCCATTTCCCAGCATTGCTAACGCAAAAAAAAGCTGTAAAAAAACCGATTTCACGGTTTTTCTACAGCGCCTTTAGTCATTAGGGCAGCTTTGAAATTCGAAGTGCTCAATATATGAACATTATCCGCTGATGAGTGCTGTTCAAAAATGGATCATTGTTCAAAAATAGAGCAGTCGATGCTGAAGGTTTCAATATTTCTGTAAAGTGTATTTCTAGCGATGCCCAAAGCCTTGGCACTCATAGAGATATTGCCATTATATTTTCCGAGTGTCCGGATAATGTGGCGCCTCTGAATCTCGCTCAAAGGCACATCTGTTTCCTGCAGCGAAAGATCAGATAAAATGGGCAATCGCTTGTTTGTGGCAGCATCCGCGGTTAGGCGCAAAGTCAGCTCTGGGACGGATTCTGTATTGATCATAAGCTCAATGTAATTTTCGAGCTCCCGGATATTACCGGGCCAGTCATAGGCTTGAAGCTGCCGGAGTTGTTCTTCGGACAGCTGGAGTGGCCTTTTGTTTAAGCGCTTTGAGAGCCTTTCTGTGAAAAATTCAATCAAAAGAGGGATGTCATCTTTTCTTTCGCGCAGGGCGGGCAGATAAATGGGGAGGACGTTCAGACGGTAAAACAGGTCTTTTCTGAAATTGCCCTTTTCGACCTCTTCCTGAAGATTTTTGTTGGAGGCGGCTATGACTCTGACGTCGACAACAAACTCCCTTGTGCTGCCCACGCGGCTGACGGTGCCCTCCTCGAGGATTCTCAGCAGTCGCGTTTGCATATCTAAAGGCATTTCGCCTATTTCGTCAAGGAATAGCGTACCGCCGTCCGCGATCTCAAATTTGCCAGGATTGCCAGAAGTCTTGGCACCGGTAAAAGACCCTTCTTCATAGCCAAAAAGCTCTGCTTCAATCAAGGATTTTGGAATAGCACCGCAGTTCAACGCAACGAAGGCTTCCTCGCGACGGTCAGAATGATTGTGGATGGATTGGGCGAACAGCTCCTTACCGGTTCCGCTTTCGCCAAAGAGGAGGATTCCGGAGCGGCTGTCCGCTACTTTTTTTGCGAAGTCCACAGCTTTAATAAAATTGACGTTTTCTCCAATGATTTTGTCAAAAGTATAAACTGCTTTACGGCCCATAATGCGGTTGGCAAGCTTTCTGACTTTCTTAACGTCTTTGAAGACGAGGATTGTTTCTATGTGCCTTTGATTATGGTCAATAATGGGGTAGGTGCTGAGGTTAAGCTTCAATTTGTTCCTTCTGGAATTGACGACAACTTCTTCGTCTGAGATTCCACGGTGGGCAGAGGACGCGGCCAACACCTGTTCCCACCCCTCAAAAAGCTGCCAAACCTTCATGCTCTTGATTTCTTTGGTTGAATATCCAAACAGCTCCGGGACAAAGTGATTCACCGTTTTGACCGTCCCGTCCTGATCTGCGGTCAAGATGCCGGCAGAAATGCTGTCAATAATAGTATCGTTGTAGAGCTTGGCCATTTTGAGCTCCTCGTTGTACACCTGTACCTGGAGCATCCTTTCAATGGCTTTTGCTGCGGCGACGACCATGCCAAGGGTGTGTGGATGCACTTGTTCTGAATAACCAGTCAAATCCAGTACACCAATGATGTTGCCGATGGTATCCCGTATAGGCGACGCAGAACAGGTCCACCTGTGATACGCTTCAATATAATGTTCGTTGCCAGACACCTGAACGGGCATCTGCTCCGCGAGAGCGGTGCCCATGGCGTTGGTGCCAATGCTGGCTTCGTCCATAAAAGCGCCGGGCATCATTTTATACGAGAAGGCTTCAGAAAGGATGGACTCATCCCCAAAAATGGAAAGAATGCATCCGTCCTGATCCGTCAGCAACGCGAAAAAGTCAGTACCCTTAACAAAATCATAAAGCTGGTTCATAAACGGTTCAGCGGTGCCAATCAGCGTCTGATGGTCCGCGAGCCTGTCAAACAGCGCCGTACCTTCCAAAATGCGCTTGCTGTAAAGTCTGTCGCGTCCTATCTCCATCGCATCACAGCGCTGATGCGATCTTATGATAAAATCTTTGGTGGGAGAGGTTGTTTTCAAAAGGGATGACCTCCTCTTAATAAGTGGCATAAACTCGGAAGTTCGCTAAAAACTGCGCAGAATTTGATCATTGTAACAAAATTGAACATCCATAGTCAGAGTATAGCATGTCAAAGGTGCCTATACAACGTGGGAGTGAAAACTATGAACACGTGGTCCGAAAATGATGAAAATTGCAAGTTTGGGACAATAGCGCTTCATGCGGAGCGCCAATTGCGTCGCCTGGATGCTAAAGATTATAAGCAGCTGAAAATGCTGACGCTAAGGGAATTAAGACGTTCAAAAGATTACCCAAATGTTACAAAAGCTTAAATTTAGATTTCTCTGAAGCCATTGATAGTTGCGGGCTGGTGGATTAAGATAAGATTAACGCTTCCGGCAAAGAAATTTAATAATTGCTGTACCTTCGCCACATGTGCCGCAGAATATTGTAAGTGTATTCGGCAGATTTCAAGTCGCGTTGCCGAGGATTGCAATTGTTGAACTTTGCGTTAGGGACTTTTTTATGAAAAATTTGAAAGGAGTTGAGAGTTTGGGCAAGTATATCATCCGAAGATTAATCTCCATGATCATTACCCTTGTCTTTGTCGCATCTATTACCTTTTTTCTGATGCACGCAGTGCCAGGTGGACCGTTCCAAAGTGAAAAAGCGCTTCCTGAAGCGGTCATTCAAGCATTGAATGAGAAATATCACCTTGATGATCCACTGTGGAAACAATATCTCGATTATATGAAAGGGGTCTTCACGTTCCAATTGGGTCCATCCTTTAAACGCGTTGGGACCACCGTCAATGATTTGATTATCGCTGGATTCCCGTATTCTGCCAAGCTTGGTTTCTTCGCTACACTCGCCATAGTGGCACTTGGCATTCCTGCCGGGATCATTTCAGCGTTAAAAACCAATAAATGGGAGGATTACCTCGTTACTGTCCTCGCGACACTTGGCGTTGCAGTACCGAGTTTTGTTCTCGGAGCACTCTTTATTTATATCTTCAGTTCGAGGCTTGGGTGGCTGCCTTCCTTTGGCCTTACCAGTTGGAAGCATTATATAGGTCCTGTCATTGCCCTCAGCGGGTTCTCCCTTGCCTTTGTCGCGCGTCTGACGAGATCCAGCGTTCTCGAAGTCATGCAGCAGGACTACATAAGAACAGCCAGGGCAAAAGGCCTGCCTGAAATTGTCGTCATAGTCAAGCATGCTTTGAAAAACGCTTTAATCCCTGTCGTCACTTATCTTGGACCTATGATCGCCGCCATGATGACGGGATCCTTTATAGTAGAAAAGATCTTCGCGATACCAGGCATGGGCAAATATTTTGTCGAAAGCGTCAGCAGCCGGGATTATACGGTTCTGATGGGGACCACAATCTTTTACGCGGCCTTCTCTATCACTATGATTTTCCTGGTCGACATAGCTTACGGATTTATCGATCCAAGAATCAAACTAGGAGATTAGGGGGGCTGACCATGATAGATCAATTTAAAACAACACCAGACATGTGGGAGCCCATTATTCTGGAAGACAGGGAAAAAGATAAAATTGTTCGAAAAAGTCTGACCTACTGGCAGGATGCCTGGAGAAGGCTCAAGAAGAATCACCTGTCTATGCTTGGGTTAGGCGTTATCATTTTGCTGGCGTTTGCAGCAATTGTAGGACCGGTTCTATCACCCTATTCCTATTCGGATCAGGACCTCAACATGTCGAACATGCCGCCAAGGCTTGAACTTCACAAGCTGGATGACGGCACCTTTGTTCACGTCCACAAGGAATACAGACTTTATGAGGTGACGGAAAACGGGGAGCTCATTGGCCGGGTTCAACACACCAAGGAAGATATGGTCAATAAAGTCCGCGAGTTTGAACTGAATGGCAACGAAATTGTCATTGATTATAAACTCGCCGCCATCAATAAAGATGTGCCGAACGCGCCAAAATTTACACTGACTATCAATGGTCAGGAAAATGCCACACCAGATAAAACGGTATGGAATAAAACTTACTTGTTCGGGACAGACACGCTTGGCAGAGACATTTTTGTCAGGAATCTGTACGGCGCCAGAATTTCACTTCTGATTGCCTTAGTAGCGACCATAGTTCAGTTTTTCATAGGCGTCATTTATGGCGGTGTATCCGGTTATGTGGGCGGACGCGTGGATAACTTTATGATGAGGGTCGTTGACATTGTCGACACCATACCGCTCATGCTCTATGTCATACTATTGATGGTCGTACTGGGGGCTGGCCTCATGACCATCATCATAGCGCTGGGATCTGTTTATTGGGTCCGCATGGCGCGGCTCGTTCGGGGCCAAGTGCTCAGTATCAAAGAAAACGAATTTATCCTTGCGGCGAGAACCCTTGGCGCAAGCCCGTGGAGAATCATGGTCCGCCATTTGATTCCAAACTCAATGGGCGCCATCATTGTCTCTCTTGCCATGATGGTACCAAGCGCGATCTTTACGGAATCCTTCCTCAGCTTTATAGGCCTTGGCGTCAGCGCGCCTCAAGCGTCCTGGGGAACTCTGGCAAGTGATGCCATGGGAGGTCTCAGAACCTATGCTTATCAATTGTTCGTGCCGTCCTTCTTTATCAGCATGACCGTTCTATCCTTCAACTTTCTTGGGGATGGACTCCGGGATGCGCTCGATCCAAGACTTCGCAAATAGAAAGGGGCTACGAACAGATGACAGAAAGAATTCTCGAAGTCAAAAATATGAAGACTTCCTTTCACACCCATGTTGGTGAAGTCCAGGCCGTCAGAGGGGTCAGCTTCCACCTCGAAAAGGGGGAAGCCCTTGGAATCGTTGGCGAATCCGGAAGCGGAAAAAGCGTCACCTCCATGTCGGTCATGAGGCTCCTTCAATATCCGGGCATAATAAAAGAAGGTGAGGTCTTCTTTAAAGGTGAAGATCTGGTCAAAAAATCCAAGGCTGAAATGATGAGCGTTCGCGGCAATCAAATCGCTATGATTTTTCAGGATCCTATGACCTCCTTGAATCCGGTATACACTATAGGCAATCAAATCATGGAGGCGGTCATCCGTCACCAAAAGGTCAGCAAGACAGAAGCCAGAGAGCGGGCCATTGACATGCTGAAGCTCGTCGGCATTCCATCGCCTGAAACCCGCGTGGACAACTACCCACATGAATTCAGCGGCGGCATGCGCCAACGTGCCATGATCGCGATAGCGCTTTCCTGTGAGCCGGATCTCTTGATCGCAGATGAGCCTACTACAGCCCTTGACGTCACCATTCAGGCTCAGATTCTTGAGCTTCTTAAAGATCTTAGAACAAAAGTCAACACCTCCATCATTCTGATCACACATGACCTGGGTGTCGTAGCAGATGTCTGCAGCCGTATTGTCGTCATGTACGGCGGATTGATCATGGAAGAGGGCAGAGCGGAAGATATTTTCTATGAACCGCTCCATCCTTATACTATGGGACTTTTGAAATCCATTCCAAGACTGGATCTGGGTCATAAACAGCGTCTGGTGCCAATTCCCGGTTCTCCGCCGGATCTCATTAAGCCGCCAAAAGGCTGCCCGTTTGCAGCGCGCTGCCCTTATGCCATGAAGATCTGCCTTGACCATCAGCCGGGTTATTATGAGCGAAAACCGGGGCACAAAGCCGCATGCTGGCTTCATCACCAGGATGCCCCTACAGTAGAGCTCGACACGGGTGTCAGGAGGGTGACGGAATAATGGATAAAATGACAAACGCAGCAGAAAACCGGGAGATTCTTCTGGAAGTGCGCAATATGAAAAAGTATTTCCCAATCCACAAAGGCTTATTTGGAACTAAGAAAACCAATGTCCAGGCCGTAGATGACATCAGTTTTTACATTTACAAAGGTGAAACTTTGGGACTGGTTGGCGAATCCGGCTGCGGGAAATCCACGGCGGGCAGGACAATAATCCGCTTGTATGACCCTACGGCAGGGGAAATAATTTTCGACGGTGCTGACATCAGCAGCATGACTGAAAATGAACTGAAGCCTTTCAGAAAGAGAATGCAGATGATCTTCCAGGATCCCTATGCATCGCTGAATTCAAGGATGACGGTGGGTGACATTATAGGTGAACCTATTGATATTCACGATTTAGCGACGGGTGAAGAACGTCAGAAAATGATCTATGACCTTCTGGAGCGGGTTGGTCTCAGCAAGGATCACGCCAGCCGGTATCCACATGAATTCAGCGGCGGTCAGCGCCAACGCATAGGCATTGCCCGGTCTTTGGCGGTCAAGCCGGATTTCATCATTTGTGATGAGCCAATCTCCGCCCTTGATGTCTCCATTCAGGCACAGGTCGTCAATATGCTGGAAGATCTTCAGGAAGAATTTGGTTTGACCTACCTGTTTATTGCCCACGATTTGTCCATGGTTAAACATATCTCGGACAGAATAGGCGTCATGTACCTTGGTAAGCTTGTGGAGCTGGCTTCCAGTAAAGAACTTTACGAAAAGCCAATGCATCCGTACACGCAAGCGTTATTGTCCGCGATCCCAATTCCGGACCCGGAGGTGACCCATGCAAAGCAAAGAATTGTGCTGGAAGGTGATGTTCCAAGTCCAATCAATCCGCCATCCGGTTGCCGGTTCAGAACACGCTGCCAGTACGCCTTTGAAAGATGTAAAATTGAAGAACCGGTATTCCAGGACATGGGCGGCGGGCACATGGTGGCATGCCATCTGATGGACGGGGACAAAGCGTAATTAAATAATTATGCAACAGTTGGATAATTATTTAATTGGTTCAAATGTTACAAAAACGTATCAAAATCAGTTGTTCCAAAACTTGGAGCAATTCCAAATGTTACAAAATTTTAAATAATGTTTTGGTTACATGCCTTGAACACAGGTTAGTTTTACATTAATATTAAATTATCCTTAAAAATTCAGTCGAATGCGAAAATTCTGTATTATTAGCAGCAATCCGGATTTATTTGCGCATAAGCGGGGGTGGGATCCCCGCAGAGGGCGCTGATAAATAAAGCATCACACTATTAGATAATGGAGGGGATTTGTTTGTTTAAAAAGAGTTTGGCATTTTTGTTAGTTCTCGTACTCGCTCTTGGTCTGCTCGCAGGCTGCGGTGGAACGACGGAGCAACCAGCTGCGGAGACACCTGCTGAAGAGCCTGCAGCTGAAAAAGTATTGGTATGGAATATTGGATCTTCCGGTCCTAAGACCATAGACCCAGGTCTGAATGCTGCAAGTGACGGCGGAAACGTCATCAACAACATGTTTGAAGGTCTCATGAGAGAAGTCGACGGCAAGCTTGAGCCTGCTATGGCTGAAAGCTACACAGTCAGTGACGACAACCTTGTCTACACTTTCAAAATTCGCCCTGATGTGAAGTGGTCTGATGGCCAGCCTGTCACTGCGAAGGATTTTGAATATGCGTGGGCTCGCGTACTCGATCCTGCTACGGCATCCGAGTATTCATGGATCTTTGACGAAGCCAGCGTAGATTCTTTCAAAGCAATTGATGATATGACTTTTGAAGTCACACTTAAGGTTCCTACAGATTATTTCCTTGGCTTAACGGCGTTCTATACGTTCTTCCCGGTTCGTGAAGACGCAGTTGCAAAAGGTGCAGACGGCGCATGGGCTTTTGATCCTGCTGCCTCAGTTGTCAACGGTCCTTTCAAACTTGAGTCCTATACTCAAGGCGACAAAATGATCCTCGTCAAAAACGAAAACTATTGGCAAGCTGAAAAAGTCAAGCTCGACAAAATTGAAGGTCTTTTGATTGATGACCAGTCAACAGCGCTTACAGCTTATGAAGCGAAGGAAATCGACATCATTGACGATATGCCTACTGCTGAGATTCCAAGACTGATGGCCGAAGACCCAACCTTTATGGTCTTCCCTCAGGATGCTGTTTACTATTTCTCTTTCAATACAAAAGTAGCGCCACTTGACAATGTTAAGGTTCGTCAGGCCCTTGCGTATGCAGTTGACCGCAAAGCGATCGTTGAGACTGTCACAAAAGCTGGCCAAATGCCTGCACACTCCATGATCCCGGGTACAGACTATGATGCTGAAGGCAACGTCTTTAACGTTAAGTCCGGTTTCCATGGTTTTAAAGAAGATGGCACGGCAGATGTCGAAAAGGCAAAAGCACTCCTTGCGGAAGCTGGCTATCCAGACGGCGCAGGATTCCCAGCGTTTGAGCTTCTCTACAACACTTCTGAAGGTCACAAAGCAATCGCTGAAGCGATCCAGGAAATGTGGAAGCAAAACCTTGGCATCAATGTAACGCTTGCTAACCAAGAGTGGGCAGTATTCCAGGATACAAGAACGAATCATGACTTCCAAATCGCCCGTGGCGGTTGGATTGGCGACTATTCTGACCCTATGACTTACCTTGGCATGTTCATTGAAGGTTCTCCTATGAACTATGGTGAGTGGGTCAGCAAGGATTATGACGCTGCAATCGCGGCATCCAAGTCTTTGACAGGTTCAGAGCGTTTCGAACAGCTCTACATTGCGGACAAAATCCTTATGGAAGAAATGCCGGTTATGCCTGTTTACTACTATACAAACCCAGTCATGGTTCAAGATTACGTAACAGATTGGGAGCTTACTACAAGAAGCACATGGTTCTTTGGCTTTGCTGACGTCATGAAGTAGTCAGAAATCCAGATTAACCCTTTAATGAAGACTTGGCGGCTTTGCTGGTTAAAACCCGGCAAAGCCGCTCATTTCTTTTTTGCGCAGTTAAATCTCCTGTGTTATGCTATTGTCAGTATTTAATAAGAGGTGACCCTACATGAAGGAAGGCAAGCTGGATAATGAGGTATTGGAGCGCTCTGTGCTTTCAAAAATAAAAACTGAAACACCGGACATTCTTCTTGGGCCCGGTGTGGGTGAGGACTGCGGTGCTATTAGGTTTGGCGAGGAGGCGTGTGTCGTCACTACAGATCCCATCACAGGGGCGACGAAGGGGTCGGGGAGGCTGGCCGTGCATGTGTCATGCAACGACCTTGCGTCCAGTGGGGCTGAACCCACAGCGGTGACAGTGACCATATTGGCGCCAATCCATGCAACCCTGGAAGACATTGAAGCGCTAATGGAAGAGATTTCCGAAGCCGCCGAAGAAATAGGCGTAGCGGTTATAGGCGGGCATACAGAGGTGACAAGTGCGGTTACCCGTATGGTGCTCTCTGTTACAGCGCTGGGACGCGTGCCGGTGGATGAGCTGATCTCTACTGCTGGCGCAAGGGCTGGGGACTGGATCTATATGTCAAAGACAGCGGCCCTGGAAGGTACAGTCATAATTGCTGCAGAAAAATCAGAGCAGCTCGAAGGGGTATTGGACAAAAAAGATCTTGAAGAGCTGGCGCAGCTCCAAGCCTCCCTTTCTGTGATGCCGGAAGGTCGAATTGGCAGAAAAGCAGGTGTGAGTGCTATGCATGACATCACCGAAGGGGGTGTCCTTGGTGCCCTTTGGGAGGTCTGTGAAGCGTCAGGCACCGGTTGTACCATTTGGGGCTCAGAAATCAGGATCGCGGCTGTGACAAAGAAATTGTCAGGAATATTTGAGTTTAATCCCTTGAATTTGATTGGCAGCGGGAGCATGCTGATGACGATTTTGCCGGATAAAGCACAGCTGCTTGAGGCCGAAGCAGAGCGTCAAGGTGTGGCGTTGAGACGGATAGGGATTATTGAGGCGGATGCGTCGGTACGGCGGTTGATTGGCGGGGATGTGGAGATTGAGACCATCGGCAGACCTGATGTGGATCCGCTCTATAGAGTGCTCGGATTTTAAAGGACCTATGTGCGAGACAGCACATTTTATGTTAAACTTGTTAAAAGAATTCAAATTTCAGGAGGCAACACATGATCCGACATGACGGAAGAACACAGGATATGGCCAGACCGGTCAGGCTGACGACGCATTTTTTGCAGCATCCGGACGGGGCTGTTTTGATTGAGTTAGGGGCAACAAAAGTAATTTGTACGGCAATGGTTGAGGAGAAGGTGCCGCCGTTCCTCAAAGGAACCGGCAGCGGCTGGGTGACGGCGGAATATGCCATGCTGCCAGGCTCGACCCAGCAGAGAAAACAAAGGGATATAACCAAGGGGCGCCTGGATGGGCGGTCCTCGGAGATTCAGCGGCTGATTGGCAGGAGCCTCAGGTCGGTGGTGGATCTTAAGGCCCTTGGCGAGCGGACGATCTGGATAGATTGTGATGTCATCTCAGCGGATGGCGGGACCAGGACGGCATCCATAACGGGTGCTTATGTTGCTATGGTGCTGGCCATGGAGAAACTGATGGATAAGGGTTTGCTGTCTCAATTGCCTACCACGGACTGGGTGGCAGCGATCAGTGTTGGGGTCTGCGGTGGCGAGCAGCTTCTGGATCTTTGTTATCTGGAGGATTCCTCGGCGGACGTCGACATGAATGTCATCATGAACGGCAAAGGTGAGTTTATTGAGGTTCAGGGCACTGGTGAGGCGAGACCTTTCTCAAGAGTGGAGCTTGACGGTCTGCTGGCTTTGGCTGAAAAGGGGATCCAGAGTATGATTGGCGCCCAGAGAAAAGCGCTGACGGACGAGCTGGGAAGGCGGACCAGCCATGAGTAAAGTCGTACTTGCGTCTTCCAACAGTCACAAGCTTAAAGAGCTTCAGGCTATGCTTTCAGAATTTGATTTTGAGCTGCTGTCATTAAGTGATGTCGGCCTCGCTGGGCTGGATATTCCCGAGGAAGGGGACACCTTTGAGGCGAACTCGCTTTATAAGGCACAGGTGGTTTCCGAGATGACGGGACATCCGGCTATTGCGGATGACTCAGGGCTCATGGTAGCATATCTGAATGGCGCGCCAGGCGTCTATTCTGCCCGCTACGCGGGAGAACCGAAAAGCGACAAGGCTAACAACGCCAAGCTGGTCGACGCGTTGAAAGGCGTTCCTGAGGGCGACAGAGGCGCTAAATTTGTGACGGTGATCACCTTCTACATCAATAAAGACACGGTTCTGACGGCTCGTGGCGAGGTCGAGGGACGGATCCTCGAAGAAGAAAGAGGCACAGGTGGCTTTGGCTATGATCCGCTGTTTTATGTGGCGTCACTGGATAAGACTTTCGCAGAGCTGAGCAGTGAAGAGAAAAACGCCATCAGTCACAGGGGGCGCGCTATAAAAGAGCTTCAGACTATGCTGAGCCAGTAGGATGCCTTGGCGGTGGAAACTTCGGTTGGGGACAGGGACAGATCAGCAGATAAGCCTTTTGGAAAGGGTGAGTAGTTTTTGAAGTTGATTGTCATCAGCGATACGCATGGTGAGAGAAGCTGGATTCAAAAGGCTCTTGAACGGCATCCGGATGCGGATGTCGTCGTGCACTGCGGGGATTTTGCCTCAGACCTTGAGGTAGTGAAAGGTGCTCCGGTGGAAGTGGTTTCGGTCGCTGGAAACGTTATGGACCTTCACAATGGGCTTGTTCCTCCTGAGAACCGGGCGGAGGAGCGCCTGCTGGTCTATGAGGGGGTCAGGATCTTACTCACCCATGGACACCGTTATGATGTTAAGCATACGCTTAATAATCTGTTCTACAGGGCGCTTGAAGAGCAAGCGGCACTGGTGCTCTTTGGACATACGCATGTGGCGCTGAAGCTTCAGCATGAGGGGATTACCTTTTTGAATCCGGGGAGCCCGGCGAGACCCCGGGGTGGAAGACCGGGTTATGGGCTCATTGAAATTAAATCTGGGGAGTTCACCTGCCAGTTGTTTACATTTTAATGCTTGAAGGATTTGTTGGATAGGTTTATTGACCTGATGGAGCTTTAAGATCAGCTGGAGACGGGTTGGAGTCAGGTTGAAGGCGGGGTGAAGCCGGGGTGAAGCCGTACCAAATATTAGTTGTAAAAAAAACAAGAAAAAAGGTTGACTCTCCCTGAATTTATGAGGTATAATCGTATTTGTCAGTTCGGGGTGTAGCGCAGCTTGGTAGCGCATCTGATTTGGGATCAGAGGGTCGCGGGTTCAAATCCTGCCGCCCCGACCATTTATATCGCGGGTGTAGCTCAGTGGTAGAGCCCCGGCCTTCCAAGCCGGTTGCGAGGGTTCGATCCCCTTCACCCGCTCCAATAATTTTATCATGGCGGCTGTCGTCAAGTGGTTAAGACACAGGATTGTGGCTCCTGTATTCGTGGGTTCGATCCCCATCAGCCGCCCCATTTATCATTGGGGATTAGCCAAGTCGGTAAGGCAACGGACTTTGACTCCGTCATTCGCAGGTTCGAGTCCTGCATCCCCAGCCAATGTGACCCATTAGCTCAGTCGGTAGAGCACTTGACTTTTAATCAAGGTGTCCCGCGTTCGAGCCGCGGATGGGTCACCATTCTTTATACAGGCTCAATGCAACAAGCTCACCCTTTGCGTCCGTAGCTCAGTCGGATAGAGTCGCTGGCTTCGAACCAGTTGGTCGGGGGTTCGAGTCCCTCCGGGCGCACCAGAAAGCACTTGAAAATGCTGGATTCTCTTAAGTGAGAATCCAGCATTTTTTACGTTTTGACCACAAATTTGACCACAACTGGAGAAAAAAATAATATTTTATAAAATACGCCTCGGCGTGGAAATGTGGGTAAATACAAGCTATAATGCATGGAGGGTTTTATCATGAACAAAGAAAATCTAATTAAGAGCATCAAAATAACCTTAGGGGTGGCAGTAGGTGTTTTAATCGCTAAGTGGCTTCATATGGACTTTTATAGTTCTGTTGCCACCATTGTGATTGTGAGTATGCTTTCTGACAAAAAGCAATCCTTAAAGATGGCCGGAATTCGCTTATTGGCGGCCGTCATTTCCTTAGCGCTTTCGTCGATCATGTTCACGGTGTTTGGATTTACTTTAGCCGTTTTTATTGCTTATATTTTTCTTTTTACATTATTGATGTATAAATTGGATGCTGTTACTGCTATTGTTTTGAACGTCGTCCTTGTCATGCACATTTATTCGTTGGGTGAGATTTCATATTCGATCTTGCTCAATGAATTCGGATTGATGTTTTTAGGGATAACCGTTGCTCTTGTTATAAACTTTTTTGTTTTGGACATTGAGGGCGAATTGATTGGTTACCAACATCAAGTTGAGGGGCTGCTCGACCGCATATTCAAAAATATGGGGAAATGCCTGGTCAATCAATGTGGCGCAAAAGGGGTGCAGGAAGATCTTGAGGCTCTGGATGCTGTATTGACACAAGCTAAGAATCGCGCCTATCAATACTTCAACAATTATTATTTTCAGGAGAATAATTATTATGTTGAGTATTTTACAATGAGAAGACAGCAATATTATATTATCAACACAATGCAAAATTTCTTAACGCTGAATTTTTTGAAATATCTTGAGGTCGATCTGCTGAAAGGGTTTACGGATAATTTTGTCAATAATACCAGGGCTGTTAACACTTGTTCATTTCAGTTAGAGCGTCTGAATGAGATCAAGCATCATTTCACTTTTGAGGCTGAACTGCCAGAGAACAACAGGCATCTTCAAAATAGAATCGCGCTGCATCAGTACTTGTATTCATTGGAAGAACTGGTGTCTATTAAAATGCGATTTATTGAGAAACACGAAAAGGAATGATGGGTTCCAAATGGCTTTTGATGCACTTTATAATAAGACGCACTCAAAAGTTCGCCAAATACGCTATAATGGTTGCAAGTGTGTTTACTGCTCTTGAAAAAAGGAGGTCTCTTATAATGATTGAAAACGAAACCATAAAATCCATTTTATCCCGCAGAAGCATTAAAATCTATAAAGAAGACCAGGTGCCCGAGGAAGCGCTGCTGACTATTCTGGAAGCTGCCAAATTCGCGCCCAGCGGTATGGGGCTGCAGGAGTGGCATTTCACTGCGGTCCAAAGCAAAGACGCGCTGGCGGCTTTAAATGAGGCCGCAAAGCACACGCTGCTGAGCCTTCCTGATGACGATACGGTTTCAGGCCCTTTAAAGAACCAGGCGAAGCATTTCAAGAACAAACCGGACTTCAATTTCTTTTATGGCGCGCCAACCCTTGTGATTGTGACGAGCGCCAAAGACCCTGCGGTCTCCTCGCCAGCCTCAGACTGCGCGGCGGCTCTTGAGAATATGTTTATCGCAGCCCAGTCCCTTGGTGTGTCTTCCTGCTGGATCAACTTGCTCACGCGTATGAGTGAGTTTCCTGAAATCAGAAAACTCTTCACCAAGTGGGGCATTCCAGAGAACGAGCGCTGCTATGGCTGTGCAGCTCTGGGCTTCAATGGCGGGCCTGAAAAACAGGCGGCCCCAAGGCGTGAAGGGACAGTCATCCTCGTCAAATAAGGCGTCAGAAAGGGTGTTCCTCACCGTGCAGCAAGGAAAAAAACAGAAAGGAGGAAACCTTCAGCCTTGGAAAACTTTATTCTATCTTTGAATGTCGTCATGCCATTATTTCTGGCAATGGCAGCCGGTTATCTGATGAAGCAGCTTCGCGCTATTGATGACCATACGTTGTCGGTCATGAACGGCGTTGCCTTCAGAATATTCCTCCCGGTACTGCTCTTCTATAACATTTACAAAACGGACCTCGCGGCAGTGCTCAATATCCGGCTGATGCTTTATTCTGTGGGAACGTTGGCAGCGGCTTTGGGAGCGCTTTTTGTCCTGATCCCAATCCTGGAAAAAGACAACCGGAGACGCGGTGTTCTGATTCAGGGGATCTTTCGTGGAAACTTCGTCCTCTTTGGGATTCCAGTCGCTCAAGCCCTCGCGCCTGCGGACCAGGTCGGCGTCGCCGCCTTGATCATTGCCATTACCGTCCCGCTGAACAACGCGATTTCAGTGGTTGTTCTCGAGATTTTCAGGGGCGGCCGTATAGACGTTCCTCGTATTGCGAAAGGTGTCGCAACAAATCCCAATATCATTGGTTCGTTCCTGGGCCTTGTCCTTTTGGTTTTTGGATTGACGCTGCCTTATCCCATTGAGAAGACGGCGCTCGATTTCTCTCGTGTAGCGACGCCGCTGGCGTTGTTTCTCCTCGGCGGGACCATGTCCTTCAGCGCGGTAAAAGGTTTGCTCCGGCCTCTGATCATAGGCGTCGTCGGCAAGCTGGTGGTTTTGCCGATGGTTTTTATACCCATCTCCATCCACATGGGCTTCCGCGGCATTGAGCTCATCACATTGATGGTCCTTTACGGTGCCCCAACGGCGGTGGCATCCTTCACAATGGCGCACCAGATGGATGCAGACGGTGAGCTCGCCGGGCAAATTATTGTCTTTGGCTCTGCGCTATCTGTCCTGACCATATTTTTTATGATTTTTACTTTGAAGCAGCTTGCTTATATTTGAGTTCAGTGGAACGCCATTTCTTTTGCTCTCGAGTGACGTCTAAAGTGACATCTGAAGTGTCGATCAGAAGACTCTGCTCATACAGCGTCACATTGCCTGCGACGTCGATTAGAAAGACCGTATGCGCCCGCGTCCCATAAGTGCCTGCGTCAACAAAGATGGAGGACAGCTTTCTCTCCAGGTCGAGCTCAAGGCCCGTAGAAGGGAGCGCCTGATCCGGGGCAGTCTGGCTGTCTTTGAGGATGGGCATGAATAGATCAGGGTGCAGATGATCCCTTGAGGCATATAGTAGCTCTGTGAAGCGCGCTTTACCCCGCTCAAGCTTTGGCCATGGGGTGTCGAGAAAAGCGTTCGATAAGCCGTAAATGCCGGGCTTGAGAGCGGTAACCTGCTGTGTGATGTTGTCGAAGTGGTAAAGACCATCGGCATCACAAAGCAAAAGGTTGAAGGGATTGAAATTAGACGCGTCTTCCAGGAGAGTGTCGAAAAAAGCCGCAGCGCTGTTTGGACGGCTCAGGTAGCAGGGGATGAGTATGCCTCTGGATTCGGGCGCGTCCTTGTGAAGTGAAAAGTCCCTGTGGTTGGTGAGAAGGCCAAAGCGGCCAAGCTGATCTGCGGCAAACCAAGTGCCTTGATCTTTAAGGTCCCTGCCTCCGGCAATGCCTGGCTGGTCGGACCAGTAAGCGGCAGCGGCGGTTGGCCGGGAGAAGAACTCATCCCGGTTAGCGGCTATGACAAGGGGGTATTTGGGGTGGGCATGATAGGCAATCCAGGCAATACACATAGGCATTCTCCTCGTATGGGTTTCTAAGGGATTCTAATGGTGGACTATTACCCTAAAACTATCCAAAACCTCGAATTACGGAAGGATGATTTTGATGGAAAAAGGCTACATCCACGTTTACACCGGGAATGGGAAAGGGAAGACAACCGCGGCGTTTGGATTGGCGCTGCGTGCCGCTATGGCTGGAAAGAAAGTCTACATTGGCCAATTTGTCAAAGGGATGGCTTACAGCGAAACAAAATGCTCAGATTACATAGCGGGCATTGAAATTGAACAGTACGGCACGACGTGTTACATTGACCGAAATCCCGACGAGGAAGATGTGCAGCGCGCAAGGCGTGGACTTGAAAAATGCAAATCGATCCTGGCAAGCGGGGCGTTTGATGTTGTGGTTCTCGATGAAATATTTATTGCTGTTTGTTTCAAGCTATTGAAGGATGACGAAGTATTAGAGGCGCTGAAAGGAAAGGCAGAGCCTGTGGAAGTCGTATTGACGGGCCGGTATGCTTCTGAGGCTCTGATCGAAGCTGCTGATCTCGTCACTGAGATGCGCGAGATTAAGCATTATTATACTCAGGGCGTACTGTCGCGTGAGGGTATTGATTGTTGAACTTTTGAAATGGCAGTTTTGAAAATGGTTAGGTTACCTCCCTAAATAAAAAGGCAGGCGCCGCTTGAAGCTGGCCCTGCCTTTTTTGGTTTCATCTTGGGATCTCTAAAATGTCATTTGTTACATGCCTATGCGGCTTCCATCTTTGCTTTTTTGGACCTTGGACGCTGGAGTACGACGACAACCACGAGGACGGCCAAACCAAAAGCATCTGTGTAAAGACCTGGTACGAGAAGGCTGAGCGCAGCGGCAAGTAAAAATATACGTTCGTAAATTTTACATTTAACGAGAAGGAAATTTTCGACTGCGGCGCCCAGACACACAATACCAAGCATGGCCGTCAAGATAACCGGTATAGCGGCATAGAATGGCATGAAAGTGACCTGGTCTCCAACGATTTCCTTAACGAGAATCAAACGTGGATCAATCGCAAAAATATAAGGTACCAGGAAGGCTGCCGAGGCCAGCTTAACGGCCTGGAAGCCTGTCTTCATGGAGTTGGCTCCGGCTATACCGGCCCCGGCGTATGCGGCGAGCGCAACTGGTGGGGTGATGTCCGCCACAACACCAAAGTAAAGGATGAAGAGATGCGCAGCCATCAGGTTGACTTCAAGCTTGATCAGCGCCGGCACTGCCATTGTCGCCAAGACTATGTATTTTGCAGTCGTTGGCAACCCCATGCCAAGAATGATGGAAGCGATCATAGTGAAGAACAGTGTAGGAAGCAGCATACCCTGTGCAAGGGTGACAATGAGCTCTGCGATACGAAGACCGAGGCCTGTCAGGGTGACGACACCAACGATCATACCGGCGCAAGCACAGGCAGTGGCAACGCCTAAGGCGCCTTTGGCACCGCTTTCAAGCGCAGACATGAACAGGGCAGGTGTAAAGGAATGATCTTTCTTGATCAGCGTGACTGCAACGGCCATAAAGACGCTGATACCAATCGCGTAAAAAGCTGAAAGCAGTGGTGTAAAGCCCATGATCAGAAATGCGATAATGACAAAAAGCGGCACGAGCAGATAACCTTGGTTCAGCATGATTTTCCGCGCGCTCGGCAGTTGATCTTTTGGAAGTCCTTTGAGACCGAGTTTACTCGCTTCGAGGTGAACCATAGTACCGACTGCGAAGTAGTAAAGAACAGCTGGAATCGCAGCTGCAGCGATAATCTTTATGTATGGGATCCCTGTAAATTCTGCCATGATGAAGGCTGCTGCGCCCATAACAGGCGGCATGATCTGACCACCGGTCGAAGCAGCGGCTTCAACAGCACCAGCGAAGTAAGGCTTGTAGCCAACGCGTTTCATGAGCGGGATAGTGAAGGCACCGGTGGTGACTGTATTTGCGACGGAGCTTCCGGAAATTGAACCCATAAATCCGCTCGCAACGACGGCAGTCATAGCCGGACCGCTTTTTAAATGGCCGGTAAGTCCGTAAGCCAAGTCGATAAAGAATTTTCCGACGCCGGTTTTGTCGAGAAATGCGCCAAACAATATGAACATGAAGACGAAGGTTGCGGAAACCCCGGTAGGTATGCCCAGCAGGCCTTCTGTTGTCAGATACATGTGGCTGATAATGCGCTCAAAGCTGAAGCCTCTGTGCGCCAGAACGCCGGGTAAATAAGGGCCGAATTTTGCGTAGGAAAGGAACAGGATGGCTACAATTGGAAGCTCTGGACCAACGACGCGTCTTGTTACCTCAAGGGTCAACAGGATGGCCAAGGCGCCTAATATAATGTCAATCTGAGAAACGTCGCCGCCTTTGCGCGCAATCTCTTCAACAAAGACGAACAAGTAGCCAAAGACGACAATGGCAATGGCCGCGAGTCCAAAGTCCAGGATAGAGGCTTTGGTTTTGCTGCTTCGTTTGCCGGCAGGATAGAGCATGAAGCCTAAGGTGAATGCTAAAATCAAGTGAAGTGAGCGTTGGCGGACAGAAAGTAAAGTGCCAAAGCCTGCAGTATAAAGGTGGAAGAGCGACATGCCAATCGCTATGACCGTCACTGCTTTTGCAAGCATGCCAGTCAATTTTCTGAGCTTGCTGGCGTCTTTGTCAAATTTATCAAGCAGTACGTTCGCATCCAAGGGTTCGTGGTCTGGATTAAAATCAGGTTCATTTGTCAAGTTAGGATCTTCATTTGGTTGTTTTTGTTTGTCGTCGTTCATTTTATAACCTCCTTGATGACATAATAAAGCAGAGGCTTGCGTGCGTAAGTCAGCTCAACCGCTTGACGAGGCTCGGAAAAAGTGGTGAAGGGTATATCCTGATCTCCTATCAAAAGCCTGTGATTTGCTCTGACGGCCCCGGTTCTATAGACGAGATGCTCCATTTTAAGTTGAATGTTATAGATTCTGAAGCTGTCCTCAGTAATTTCAAAGTCATAAGGTGTCGTTGCCGGCAGCCCGGCCCCATAGCTTGAAAACAATGTTTCGTCAAGGATCAGATCACCGGACGGGTTAAAGTGATAGGTTTCTGTCACGGGTGATAATTGAACGGAATGTATGTAAATGATAGTAAAGGGTTCTTCCGGCTCTATGCGCCACATACCCAGATGTGCGCCGGAGCGGTCATCTCTTGCTAACAGCCAGTGATGAGGCCAAACTAAAAAGAATAATAAAGATATTAGGATTAAGAACGATACCAGGATGAGAAGCGCTTTTTTCGATGCGCCAATTTGATTTAAAGAGTGAGGTATTGGGGCAGTTTGCGCCCAATACCTCATTTTGTCAGACATGCTTACTTAATGCCCATTTCGTCATAGTATTTTTGTGCGCCTGGGTGCAGCTCAATTGGCATACCTGCGAGTGCGGTTTCAAGCTTGATGTCATTGCCGCGCTGGTGCGTGTCAATGATGACCTGGCGATATTCAAACATTGATTTTGTAAGATTGTAAGCGAGTGTCTCATCCATGTCTTCGCCAACGATCAGCATTGCCATAACTGCTGCAGTTGAAACATCAGTATCAGTACCTTTGTAAGTGCCTGCAGGTACGACGACTTCAGTGTAGAAAGGATAAGCTGCGATCATTTCTGCGATTTTTGCGGAATCGATAGGTACAACAACGATATCAGCAGTTTGCGAAACTTCGTTGATGGCTGAAGTTGGAAGGCCTGCAGTGATGAAGGCTGCGTCAATTTGCTTGTTTTTAATCTGGTCAGCAGCTTCGTTGAATGAAAGGAAGTCTGCTTTTCCAAGGTCTTCGTAAGTAATGCCATGTGCTTCGAGAACCTGGCGTGCGTTTGCTTCCGCGCCGGAGCCTGGTGCGCCAACGGCGACTTTTTTGCCTTTAAGATCGTCAACGGAAGTGATGCCGCTGGATTTTGTCGCGATGATTTGGACGACTTCCGGATAAAGCATTGCCATACCGCGGATATTAGTGGTTGGCTCTTTGTCTGCAAAGATTTCAGTGCCATTGTAAGCGTAGAAGGTGATGTCGTTTTGAACGAAGGCAACTTCAGCTTCGCCTTTGGAGACGAGACCGACGTTTTCGACGGATGCGCCAGTTGCTTGTGCGTTCGCGGTGACCCCTGGAACGTTTTCGTTAAAGATTTTTGCGATAGCGCCGCCGAGTGGATAGTACGTGCCAGCGGTGCCGCCTGTTGCGATTGAGATGTAGACTTTTTCTGCCGGTGCCTCTGGAGCTGGAGTTTCTCCGCCTGCAGCAGGCTCTTCTGCTTTAGGTGCGCAAGCAGTAAGACCGAGTGAAAGAATCATGACGACGACGAGTAATACAGACCACATTTTTTTTGACAATACAATCCCTCCTAAAATAGTTGACTGATGGTGCGTTCGGTTTCTCTCTTTAATACTGATCCCCCTCCTTCAATTGACTAAAAATTCTATCTATACTATATATTATACCAAAAAATGAACAATATTGACAAAAAGATATGCGCAGGCAGATTATACAGGGAGGATGTTATTTCTTAAAGGGGTGTTTCATTAGGAAAGAATGGCTCGAAATAAAACAGGATCCTGCGAAACCCTCAGTCATGATAATTTAATCATAATTGAATGCCTACAGAATCCTACAACATCATACAAAAATAGATTCAATTAAATCAAAGTTCAGATTATTCCAGGTTATTTGACCAGCGTGATCAGTCCGTCCAAAAAACGCTTGACATCAACCTTTCCTCGCGAAATTCCTTTCCCTCTTGCATAATCCATTTCTTGGCGGATGGATTTAAAATTGAAAAGTGAGGTGGAATATCTTTCAAATTTATAATTTGAAAAATCTTCCACACCTATATTGGCGATGTTTTCCATGGCGAGCTGTACCAGGCGCCTCAGCCTTTGCTCAATCCCTTTTAAGCTGATTGAATCGTCTTTGTAGGGCGGATATTGCGCTTTAAGCCATTGGTAGAGCTGTCCCAGGGACATTTCCTCTGTCAGCTGTGGCACGGCGAATAAAAGCTCATCACTGCCAGGTTCCCCAAGAATGCCAATGTCTTTAAGAATGGTTTGGAGTTTTTCGTTTTTGGGGATGTGGTTGCTTTCCGGTGCTGCATTAATCTTTGAAACTGAAGGGGCACCAAAAATTCTTACATAATTCTTTAGCTGATGCATCTCTAAGGTCCGCGTCAGAACCGTAACGACTTCTGTGACATTAATAGGCTTGCTGATATAGTGATCGACGCCCGCCTTGTAAGCCTGTCCTATGATTTCTTTGGCTCCCACCTCGGAAAGCATGACGATTTGGCCATTATAATCATTTTTAATAAGGGCTTCGGAGACCTCGATCCCGTCCATACCTTCCATCAAGAGATCCAGTACGACAATGTCCGGTTTCTGACGCAAGATATCCTGGGCTGCAAACCATGGATCGTCACTTTGATAAATCTCCGCGCTTTCGAAATGCGCACTGATGATTTGGGACAGGATTTTCCGCACAGTCCGGTCATCATCTACAATGTAAAAGCTGCAAGCCATGGGCAGTGTACCTCCTGTTTGCATTGGCGTGATAGCGTTAAATCAGTAATGGAAAGGTAATTTGTATCAAAGTGCCGTCTCCAACCTTAGACGCTACGGTAATTTGTCCTTTTAAAAGGTGGCTCACAATATATTGCACTTGGGACAGGCCAATGCCGGTAGACATATGACCAGTTTTCGAATCGTAATGGGTCGAGTAGCCCGGCTCAAAAATCACGGAAAGATCTTCCTCTGGAATGCCCCCCCCGTTGTCTTCAACGGTAATTTCCCATAGCCCATCCAAAACGCTGACCCCGAGTTTTATTTCACCGGACTGATCAATGGCATCCACGGCATTGGTGAGCAGATTATTGAGCAGACTTAAATAGTCGAATAAATTCTGGTCGCTTAAATAAGGGCTTAAGGAACGGGAAATCTTTATGCTTTTCCCGTTGGAATGTGCCCAGACTTCAATGTCGTCACACAGAAAATTGGTGAGTTCGGCAGGTGTTGGCACTGAGGCGGGGAGATTGTCAGGGATCAGCGCGCGCAGTGCCTCGTTGATTCTTCTGTAGTCTTTTTTTATTTCGTGGATATCCCTGGTTATGGAGAGAACCTTACGGGGCATGTCAGCCCATTCTGAAGGCAACGCGGTCTTGTGGGCCTGGATGTAGGTGTACAAGCCATGGGCTTTTGTCATGGCTTTTTCTATATCACCTTCCGATTTCTTGAGAAACACGACTTCGGCGTATAGTTTGGATTGAGCGAGAATCCAGCTGGAGATTTTTTTCTTTTCTTCTTCCTTTTGAAACATGGTCGGATAAAATCTCGCAAGGAGATAGACGGATAAAATAAGGATGCCCCTGATAATGGCAGTTAATAAGAGTGCTTGCAGTTTGAAGGTGGAGGTCAGGTCGTGGAATTGCCCCCGTATAATTAATTCCATGATGTTGCTTGTGACGTCAGCGACCAAAAGAACCGTCAGTGCCAGCAGGGGATGGTTCAAACGGTATCTGACCTTTGATGCGAGCAGGATTGAGCCGTAGAAAATATAATACAGCGCACCGGGCAGATGTGTCATCAGTGCCAGGTCAAAAGGCGTTGATAGGTTCATTGCCAGCCAGACCCTGAAAATCAATATGGACATCCCGGTGACGAGCACTGTCCGGAAGCTTGTTTCATAGATCAGGAGCAGGATCCCAAGGGCGCAAACCCCAAGGGAAAATCTGAAGTCCGTATAAAAAGGTCTAAGGTAAATTTCACCGAACAAGACAGTGATAAAGGCAATCATAAGGTGAAGGTGTTTGGATGATTTCATGGGCACCTCCTGAAATTCCATATGAAAATATTCTATCATGTTTTGACTGCCTGTGTACATGGAGAAAGGATAGGGAGGCTCTGTATAATATTCAAATGAAGCCCCAAAAACAGAAAAAAGCCGGCAGACACGATTTTCTTAAGTGTCTGCCGGCCTTGATAAAGAGTTCAATTAAAACTGTCTATTTGATGCTGTTGTTCAGTGACTCGACTAACTTGGATACTTCAATGCCGTGAACGCGCGCTGCGTCTTCAAGGGATTCAGCTTGTGCTGACGGGCAGCCTATGCAGCCCATGCCATAATTCATAAGTGCGCTCACAGTAGCTGGGTATTTTTTTACGACGTCACCAATAGTCATGTCTTTAGTTATTTCCATTTTGAAGTGCCTCCTTTTTAAAATACCGGAATTAAATCCGAGTGTATTGGTTGGGTTTATATTGAGATTATAACCCAAAGCACTTCAAAAAAACAGTAACCCTCGTTACCAATCAAAGAATATTTTGCTTCAGGATGAGGGTGCCTTTTGCGGGAACCTTTATGGGGATTTCCGGTTCTGGGTACCATTTCAATCCATCCAGCACCACTTGGACGCTTTTGCGATCCATGCCATTGAGGACAAGGTGGATTTCGCCCGGGTTGTGGTAAAAAGAGTATTGTGTCTTGTCCTTTCGGATGCTGTAGGCGAGACAATCGGCATCAATGGGCTCAAAGCCTCTGCGGATGGCATCCGGTTTCAGAGAGAACAGGCCTGTATCAAGGCGGAACCGAATCAACTGCTTCACATGCTCAAGGAGAAGACAATATTGTGATTTTAGGGTCCAGCAAACGGCGTTGATGGCATCCCCAGCGTTGTAGCTGTTATCATTTCGAAACTTGGTTCTGTAAAACTCGGTGCCGCTGTGAATCAGAGGCATGCCAAAGGAGGTCATCAACAGATTAAAGGAAAGGCAAGTCAGTTCCAGTCGCTCTGCCTCATCTGCATCTGGAAGGGAATACTCAAGCTTGTCCCGGAGGATCAGATTGTCATGAGTAACGAGGTAGTGGACGATCTCAGAGGGAGAGTCCGCGAGCTTCGCAGGGTGATGGGCGCAGGCCATGCTGGCGCAAATGCCTGAAAATAGCTGCCTAAGCGCGTGTTCGTCAGGCTTTGCCACACCGTTTTGAATAAACCCTCTTGAATCTCCATTTGGAGAACCAATCATAGCGCTCTTATAGTCATCTTCAAAAATTGCGATGCCGAGGCCGCGCTGTTTGCCCTTTCCAAACCGCTCATCCTCTGGCAAGGTGGTGTCCGCCGCGGTCCAGGGCTCTCCGTAAATTAAAAGATCCGGCCTGCGGCTCAACAGCTGCTTTGAGATGCTCTGAACCATTGTCTTGTCGAAAAGGCCCATAAGATCAAAGCGAAAGCCGTCGACGCGATATTCTTCAAGCCAGTATAAAAGCGAATCCATGATGCGCTTCCTGACCATTGGGCGTTCGGTGGCAAGTTCGTTGCCACAGCCGGACCCGTTGGAAAATCCATGCTCTGTCATTCTGTAAAAATAGTTGGGCGCCATGCGTTGGTAGTGGGAATGCATAGACTCATAAGTGTGATTGTAGACGACATCCAACACCACGCGAATCCCTTTTTTGTGTAGGGCGTGGATGGCGGATTTAAGCTCGAAAATCCGGTTGCCCTTGCCAAGCTTAGACGTAAATGAACCCTCCGGCACATCATACAGGACAGGATCGTAGCCCCAGTTATAAGGTTCGCGCGTCAGCTCGTCCGTCGTTACAAAATCCTGAACAGGCATTAAGTGAACGTGTGTTATACCCATTTCAGCAAGGTGATCCAGGCCGGTTGACATGCCATCACACAAAGTCCCGGTTTCGGCCAAGCCCAGATAAAGGCCGCGGTGGGCCACACCTGAGGTTGGGTGGGCGGTGAAGTCCCGGACGCTGAGTTCATAGATCACTGTGCGGCCATAGTCCACTGGGGCCAGGTCTGGCAGGGCACGAAAGCCCTCCGGATCAAGGCTGCGAGGGTCAAGGACCAAGCCGCGCTTGGAGTTTGGCCCCGCAGCTTTTGCCCACGGGTCTACAATTTCAAATCTTTTTTCATCTGATTCGTAACGGATCAGATAAGTATAATACTTGTCCGTTAAATCGCTGAGAACCTCGAGGACAAAGCAGCCATCAGGTTCTCTGTGCATAGCATAGGTCGTTCTGTGATGTGTGCTGTAGGTATCGTAGAGCGCCACCTCGACTTTAGAGGCGGCGGGTGCCCAGAGAACGAATTTTGTTGCGTCGCGCTCGGGGTGGAGCGTGACGCCAAAATCAGTTCGCTTAGAGGCGCGCTCCGCCAGCGCGTCTAATTTTGGATCGTGGGCAAAACTCATAGTGAGCCCTTCAAGGTTTCGAAGACAGGCGCCTTCCAGATGTCGCGATTATAATCCCGTATAGTGCGGTCACTGGAAAAGATGCCTGACTTGGCTATATTGACCAGGGACATGGCAGACCATCTTTTCTTGTCGCGATAAGCTTCGCAAGCCTTTTTCTGGATATTGGCATAGCTTTCGAAATCCTTGAGAACAAAAAATGCGTCGTTATGATCTAAAAGTGCGGAGCGGATCAGATAGAACTCTTCAGGAGAAACATTCAGGGTTCCGTCTGTCATCATATCGATAGCGCGTCTCAGGAGTGGATTATTCTGATAAATTTCAAAAGCTTTGTAGGAATGATTTTCAGTATATCTGTAGACTTCTTCAGCGGTGAGCCCAAACAGAAAAATATTGTCTTTTCCGACCGCTTCCAGGATCTCAATATTCGCGCCATCCAGCGTCGCGACTGTAACGGCGCCATTCATCATCAGCTTCATGTTGCCGGTGCCCGAAGCTTCTTTGCTGGCGGTTGAAATCTGCTCGCTGATGTCCGCGCTCGGAATAATGTGCTCGGCGACAGTAACGCCATAATTTTCAACGAAAACGACCTTGAGCTTTTCGTTGACGTCTTTATCCGCGTTAATCAGGTCGCCAACGGCATTGATCAGCTTAATGGTCTGCTTTGCCGTCTGATAGCCAGGGGCTGCCTTCGCTCCGAATAAGAAGGTGCGAGGGATCAAATCCAGGTCCGGATCTTCCTTAAGCCTGAGGTACATACTCATGATGTGAAGGATGTTGAGCGTCTGCCGCTTGTACTCATGGAGGCGTTTGATCTGAATGTCATAAATGCTGTCCGGGTCAATGGAGACGCCGCTGGTTTTGTGCAGATAGTTCGAAAAGTCGACTTTGTTGGCGCGTTTGATCGCCATCAGCTTCTCGAGATACGCTGGATCAGAGTGGTATTTCATCAGACGCCCCAGGGACTCCGGCTCTTTGATCCATTCGTCACCTATGGCCTCGGTGATGTGTGCCGATAGTCTTGGGTTCGAATGAAGCAGCCACCGCCGATGTGTGATCCCGTTAGTCTTATTGTTGAATTTTCCGGCGTAGAATTCGTTGAAAGGCTTAAGCTCTTTCGTTGCCAAAAGCTCTGAGTGAAGCTTCGCGACGCCGTTCACACTGTGACTTCCCACTATGCAAAGATGTGCCATCCGTACTTGGCCGTCACCAATAATTGCCATTTGTTGGGATCTGCGTGGATCAACCTGATGGTATAACCGTTCTGTGATTTGATTAAAGCGGCGGTCGATCTCCTCAATGATCATGAAAATCCTTGGCAGCAAGCTTTTCATGACGTCCACCGGCCATTTTTCCATAGCCTCGTGAAGCAACGTATGGTTTGTGTAGCTGATGGTTTGCGTCGTGATTTTCCAGGCTTCCTCCCAGTTCAGCTCCTCAATATCCATGAGCAGCCTCATGAGTTCTGGGATCGCTAAAGCAGGGTGCGTGTCGTTGATGTGAATGGCATTATATTTGTGGAAATCCCTGATAGGGAGTCCGCTGCGCTTAAAAGAACGCATAATGCCTTGGAGCCCTGCAGACACAAAAAAGTATTCCTGTTTCAATCTAAGCAGTCTGCCATTTTCGTAAGCGTCGTCCGGATACAAAACCTGAGAAATAGCTTCGACTGCATATTTTTCTGAAAAGACACGGTTGTAGTCGCCCCGGCTGAAGCCTGCCAGGTCGAAGTCAGGTGTTTTCGCTTCAGCGCTGTAAAGTCTTAATGTGTTGACGATCCCATTTTGATATCCGGGGATTGGCGTGTCATAGGGGACGGCCATGACAACTTCTGTGTTTTCGAGGAAGAAAACATTGCGCCCGCCAATATAATCTTGGCGTACAGACCCGCCAAAATGAACCTCTACGGCTTTGTCCGGCATTTTTACTTCCCAGACATTCCGGTTTTCAAGCCATCTGTCCGGGAACTCAACCTGGTAACCGTTGATGATCTTCTGTTCAAACAAGCCAAAGTTAAACCGAATGCCAATACCATGTCCGGGGATCCCCACGGAAGCCATGGAATCCATGAAGCATGCCGCGAGTCTGCCAAGGCCGCCGTTGCCTAAGCCTTGATCCCTTTCAGCTTCAGAGATGGTCTCAAGGGAAAGTCCGAGGTCAGTCAAGCCTTGCTCAACAACCTCGAAGACCCCCATAGCATGCATATAGTCGCAGAGCAGCTTCCCAGTCAGGAATTCCATTGAAAAATAAAATACCTGTCGTGTATCCAGCTTGTTATACGCGATGGAAGTGCCAACCCAGTCGTCCGTCATGTACTCCTTGATCAGACTTCCCAACGCGTGATACTGATCCCAGACAGTACTCTCCTCAAGTGGCCGGCCGCTTTTCGCTTTCAGCCTGCGCAAATAGTCCTTTTTAAACTGGTTGACATTTAGTTCCATAGAGTCACCTTACTTTCTTAGTTCTCGATACATTTCCAGATAAAGGTGTGCAGAACGTTTCCAGCTGTGATCAGCTGCCATGGCTTGCTTTACGAGCGCAAACCAGGCTTCCTGGTTGTCCTTGTAAAGTGCCACTGCATCCTGGATTTGTTCGAGCATTTCATGAGCGTTGTAGTTGGTGAACGTAAATCCTGTGCCTTCGCCAGTAAAACGATTGTAAGGCACAACGGTATCTTTCAGGCCGCCAGTCTCCCTGACAATTGGTATAGAGCCATACCTTAAAGCGATCAATTGGCCAAGACCGCAAGGCTCGAATCTTGAAGGCATGAGAAACAAATCTGAGCCAGCGTAAATCCGTTGAGCCAGGGTCGCGTTGAATTCAACAAAAACTCTCAGGCGGGTAGGGAACCGCTGTGAATAGTACTTGAAGAGATTTTCATAGTGGTAATCTCCCGTACCGAGGACAATCATCTGAACGCCGAGCTCAAACATCTCCGGCATGACCCGCTCGATCAGGTCAAAGCCTTTGGAGTCCACGAGCCTGGATACAATGGCAATCAGCGGCGCGCTTTCATCAATCTCCAGACCTGCAAGGGCCTGGAGCTTTGATTTGTTTGAGCGCTTTCCTTCCGGTGCGCTGAGGCTGAAGTTGTAGAAAATCCTTGGATCTGTTTCGGGGTTGTAGTCATCATAATCTATGCCGTTCGTCAACCCTGTCAAGTCATGTCGCCTGTAGTTGAGGTCCCATTCCAGCTTTTCGCCAAAATAAGGGGTAAGGATTTCCTCAGCGTAGGTTTCACTGACGGTGGTGATCTTATCTGCGAACCGGATGCCGGCCTTCATGAAGTTGATGCCGCTTCCGAATACAAGCCTTCCATCCCCGTGAAATGCGCTCTCAGGTCCAAACATGTCCTCAAGGAAACCACGTTCGAATACACCTTGATATTTAAGGTTGTGGATGGTCAGAATGGATTTTGTTTTGGCATAGCGGGCATCCTTGGAATACTGTGTCTTCAGCAGATATGGCACTATGGCGGTGTGCCAGTCGTTCAAATGGATGATGTCCGGTTCAAAATGGGTAAGGTCTACAGCTTCGAGAACCGCTTTTGAAAAGAAGGAAAATCTCTCGCCATCATCAAAATAGCCATAGAGTTGATCCCGCTTGAAGTAGTATTCATTGTCAATCAGATAGTAAATGACCTTGCCAATCTTGATTTCGTGAACACCCATATATTGATTGCGCCAGTTCATATGAATGGTTTTGGACCCCAAAAAGTCTGCATGCTCTACGAGTTTATTGGCAATTGTGCCATAGTAAGGTGTTATAACCCTGATGTCGACTTCATCCTCAGCGAGGGCTTTTGGAAGTGAGAACGCGACATCCGCAAGCCCTCCGGTTTTGCTGAGCGGCAGTGCTTCAGAGGTAACGAATAATATTTTCAAAATTTCTGCCTCCTTTCTGCCGGGTCTAAAGGACCATATTCTTCTTGATCACAAATGGATTGCATTGATCTCCAAAGAGCATTTTTCGCGGCGTGATGGTAACGTGCTTGTCTAAGATGACGTAGTTCAGGTTAGTGGCTTCACTGACGGTGACATAAGGTAAAAGGATGGAATTTCGTACCACGGCGCCTTTTTTGATGCGGACATCCCTGTGGATGATGGAATTCTCAACTTTGCCTTCGATGATACAGCCGTTGGCGACCAAAGAGTTTGAGACGTAGCTGTCCTCTGAATAATAGGTAGAAGGCGCGTCCATGACTTTTGTATAGATTGGGCCGTTCTTTCCGAAAAGCTCTTCACAAAGCTGTGTATTGAGGAGCTCCATGTTGGTTTCGAAATAATTGTTGATCGTTTGTATGCAGCTCAGGTAGCCATTAAAACGATAAGCGCCAACCTTTAGTTCCGGAAGCCTTTGGAAAATTGCCTCTTTAAGAAATCTTGCGTCGCCCCTCTGGATCGCGGACTCGATAATTTTGATCAAACGGTCGCGCTTCATGACGTACATTTCCATGGAGACGTTGTAGTTTTCTTGTTTGCCGAGGTTTTTGCCAATGCCAATGACGCGGTTTTGGTCGTTCAGCGTTAAAGTGTCGCAGTTCGGGAACCGGTCGTAGGATTTTTCAATATTCTTGTAGACTATGGTAACGTCAGAACCAGACGCTCTGTGGTGCTGAACCACATCCTTATAATCGATGTTGGCAAGCATATAGCTCCTGGACAAAATGACATATTTTTGTGTGGAGCTTTGAAGGTAATCCAGGTGGTTTCTGAAGTTGTCGAGGTCGCCCTGGCGTCTGATATTGTCTTCTGTATTGATTTCAGGATAGAAAATGTACAGACCGTCCCGCTTTCTGTCGAGCCCCCAAGGTTTTCCGCTGCCCACGTGGAGCATGATGGAGTGGGATTTTCCATAGGTGAAGATAGCAACGTTTGAGAGACCGCTGTTGACCATGTTTGAAAGCTGGAAATCGATTATTCTGTAGCGGCCCAGAATGTGCAGCGCGCCAAGAGAACGCCCCAAAGTCAGGTCCTTGATCTGTTCTTCTGATTCGCTAAGATTGATGATGCCCATTACATCATTCACGATCTTCGCCTCCTTCCGAAGGATAGACGGCGATTTTGTCTCGTGTACCCTTGACAACCGTGCCGCTCTTCACTGTGATGTCACTTAGAATGATGGCATAGTCAATCTGCACATCATCTTCAATGTTTGTGTTAGGCATGACAATAGTATTTTGTACGACTGAGTTTCTGCCAATATGCACATCTGTGGAGATGACGCTTTTAACGACGTGACCTTCTATGACGCAGCCTTCGTTGACCAGTGAGCCTTCAACTCTGCCAAACGGACTGATGTATTGAGGCGGACTGATAGGGTTAACGGAATAGTTCCTCCAGGTTTTGTCGTGGAGGTTGAGGGCATTGTCCATGCCGAGGAGGTCCATGTTGGACTCCCAGAGGCTCTCAACAGTACCGACATCCCTCCAGTAACCGCTGAAACGGTAAGCGAAAACCCGGTCATCTCCTTCCACCATTTTGGGGATTATGTCCTTCCCAAAGTCAGAGGTGCTGGTTTCGGAATTAAAATCTTCAATCAAATGGGCCCTCAGTACCGGCCAGCTAAAAATGTAAATGCCCATGGAAGCCAGGTTTGACTTAGGCTCATCTGGTTTTTCCTGAAACTCGAAAATCTGATCCTCTTCGTCAGCGCTGAGAAGGCCAAAACGTGAAGCCTCATCCCAAGGTACTTCAATGACCGAAATGGTCAGATCCGCGTTCTTCTCCTTATGGACGTTGAGCATTTTCTGATAATCCATCTTGTAAATGTGGTCGCCTGAGAGGATCAGGACATAATCAGGGTTGTAAGCGTCAATATAATTCATGTTCTCGTAAATGGCGTTGGCAGTGCCTTTGTAAAAGCGGCCGCCTTCTTTGTCGAAGTATGGCGGAAGGATTTTTACGCCACCAAAATTTCTGTCGAGGTCCCATGAACTGCCTATACCTATGTGGGAATTCAGCTCTAAGGGCTGATATTGGGTTAAAATGCCAACGGTATCAATTTCAGAGTTTGAGCAGTTGCTCAATGTGAAATCGATAATTCTGAATTTGCCCCCAAACGGCACCGCTGGTTTCGCGACTTTGTCTGTAATCTCCCTGAGCCTTGAGCCTTGACCGCCAGCCAGGATCATGGCGACAATTTCTTTCTTCTTCATTTTCAATTGAATCGCCCCTCCTTTGTACTTGGAAAATGGAGTAAACCTTGATGTATTGTGTGGTACCAGGGTGTCAATCAAGCGAGTCGCACCACTCCTTACAAATTGAAATAATTATAAACAGGATATTGTTGTAGAAATACCCAATGGCCGGCCGTATGAAACGTCCTTGATGCATCTAAATTGAAGTTTTTGTAACATTACAAACTAATTAGGTGTTGTAATGCGAAGGTGCGTTAGGTATCATTTTATTTGGGAAGTAAATTTAACATAGATTTTACACAAAGGCTACGGTTTTCTGTTAGAATTTCACGGTATCTTAACAAAAGCAAATATTTTGGACTAAGATCCCATAGAAATCAGAAATGAAAATCAGGAGGCATAACATGGCGTTTACAATTGGTGTTGGCGTTTTAGGCGGGCTCGGACTTTTTCTGTATGGCATGAGTATGATGGGGACAGCGCTTCAAAAGGTAGCCGGGAAGAAAATGGAGAAAATCATTGAGCTGCTCACCAAGAATCGTCTCATCGCGGTCATTGTAGGTATGTTTGTTACGGCGATTATTCAAAGCTCAAGTCTCACTACGGTCATGGTGGTAGGTTTTGTCAACGCCGGAATCATGAAGCTGACCCAAGCGGTTGGTATCATAATGGGCGCGAACATAGGCACAACGATTACGGGCCAGCTCGTTTCCCTGAACCTTGAGAATTGGGCGCCCCTTGCCATAGGCATTGGTGTCTTCGTTTGGTTTACGGCCAAGGATGATAAGAAGAAAAACATTGCTGAGATCTTCATAGGCTTTGGCATATTGTTCCTGGGTATGGAAGCGCTGAAGGATGCATTGAAGCCTCTTAGGGAGATTCAGGCTTTTGCAGATATGATGGTCAGCTTTGGTTCCGTGCCTGTGCTTGGCGTTTTAGCTGGTTTTCTGTTGACGTTGATGGTACAGAGCTCTTCCGCATCCATGGGTATTCTCATTGCGCTTGCATCCCAGGGCTTGATTCCGCTGGCGTCTGCCATGCCTATTCTTTATGGGGAGAACATAGGCACTTGTACGACAGCGCTCATTTCGTCAGTAGGCGCAAGCCGCAACGCAAAACGTGCAGCGATCATACATCTGGTCTTTAACCTCATAGGCACCTTGCTGTTTATAGTTGTTTTGACCAAGCCTATAGCTTATGTGGTGACCCAGCTGGATCCAAATGATGTTGGCCGTCAGATCGCGAACGCACACACCATGTTTAACCTGATCAACGTTGCAGTTCAGTTTCCATTTGCCATGTTCCTGATTAAGATCGCTATGAAGATCATTCCGGATACTGGGGCTGCGGAGCGTGAAACCGTTACGAAATACCTGGATGAGCGGATTCTTGAAACGCCGTCTATCGCGCTTAGAAATACCATTCGAGAGCAGCTGCACATGGCAAATGTTTCCTACAAAGCTTTAAGCAATGCTATGGATGGGTTCCTTGAAAATGATTTGGGCAAAATCAAAGAGACCTTTGTTCTTGAAAAAGAGATCAATAAGCTCGAAAAAGCCATTACGGAATATCTTGTGAAGCTGTCCAACAGAAAGCTGTCGAATTATGACCGAAAAGTGGTGGATGGCTTGTTCAACAACATCAACGACATTGAGCGTATTGGCGACCACGCAGACAACATTGCGGAGCTGGTGACAGACGCTTTGGAAAAAGGACTGCCGTTCTCTGAGGAATCCAAAAAAGAGCTTCAAAACCTGTACGAACAGTCTGCCCTCGCTTTTTCCAAGGCTATGGAAGCGATTGTGACAGGCAATAGAGAGACCATTCAGCAAGTCTTCGACATTGAAAATGATGTCGACAAGCTGGAAAAAATCTGCCGCAGGGGTCACATTGACCGCCTCAACAAAAACGACTGCAATCCGGAATCCGGCATTATTTTCCTGGATGTCGTCAGCAATCTCGAGCGCGTCTCGGACCTTTCCGCCAACCTCGCAAAAGTGGTTCAGGACACCCTGACGGCATAGTCCAAATCGCCATTACAAAAGCTGCTTCAAAAGGATTTTTCAATCCTTTGAGGCAGCTTTTTTTGGTGTATATTGTTCGGCCCTGTCCCCAACCAAACTTCTGGTTTCTGTCAGTCATCTGAAAAATTCAATGCTTTAAAAGCGTCTACCAAAGGTTTGTAAGCTGTTAAGGATTCTTCTCCAGCTTCAGTCAAACAATATACCTTGTTTTCAGCTTTCTCAAACCAGCCGTAGTAATTCGCGTTGAGAATGCTCGTCGTCTTTTTGGGATGGGCGCCAAGGCCCTTTAATGCCTTAGTGTCTAAAGCCCCATGCTCTCTTATCAGGAAAGCGATGTAGAGCGCCGCTTCCCGGTAGGCAGTCACAAGCGGGACACCGCTGCTCCCCGCAATATTTAAATCCATACTGCGATTGTTGAATTCTTTCTCAAGAGCCACTCTTTTTTTGGATGAGGTGCGGACAGCTTTAAGGGATTCAGGGATTAAGGCCTCTTCAACGAGGTAGCTGCTGCCAGTCTTGCTGACAAGCAACAGACCGAGACCCAGCTGCTTGAGGACCTTGAGTTTAGACTTCCAGATTTTATCTTGTTTGAAATTATTCGGCTTGGGTATGCTCACATAGACAGCATCCGCGTAGCTTAACCGCTCGACCGCCTGGGCAAGGAGGTCAAAGGAGAGGTGGCGCTTCATTTCTATGATATAGATCAAGTCATTCTTCTTTGCGACAATGTCGCAGGAGCGGACTTCCGAGCGGACGTCGAAGCCCTGGACCTCAAGATACTGTTTCAGGGGCTCGTAGAGCTCGCGCTCGTATTGGATTTTGTCCATTGTAGGTTCCCCTCCTGTCTAAAGGTTAATTCTTGAAAAATTGGGCATCAAGATACTTGGAATTATATCACAAAGCCTTGAAAAGAGGAACGTCCGGCAGTTCGGGCGGTTGACGGGAGGTTTGGTCATGCAGGAAAAACGGCGATTAATTGTGATTTCGTTTGACGGGCTTGGAGAGCGGGACTTTGAGGCGATACAGAGCATGCCGGCGTTCTCGAGACTCCTGAGGGTTTCCGCTTGGCATAAAAATGTCAAAAGCATCTATCCCTCCCTGACGTATCCGGCCCACGCAACCATTGTGACCGGACGTTTGCCCAGGGATCATGGAATTGTAAACAACACCCTTTTTCAACCGGAGCGCAGTTCGCCGGATTGGTTTTGGAACCGGCGTCACCTTCAGGGAGATACACTTTACGACGCTGCATCCAGGGCGGGCCTGAAAACGGCGGCGCTGTTATGGCCCGTAACGGCAGGGGCTGGCATTGATTACAACATGCCGGAGGTCCTGGCTAACCGGCCTTGGGAAAACCAGATTCTGGTGTCATTGAGATCCGGGTCGCCGGGTTATCAGCTCGATATGAACCGCAGGTTCGGGAAGCTCCGCCACGGCACGGATCAGCCCGCCCTTGACCATTTTATGCACAAGGCGCTTATGGCGACACTGGAAGAGAAAAAACCAGATTTGGTCCTGGTGCATTATACCGATCTGGACGCTCAGCGACATGACTACGGCTTTGATTCCAAAATGGCAAACGAGGCACTAAAGCGCCACGACCGCAGGCTTGGGGACATCCTGGATTGGGTGGACGCCCAGGAAGACAGGGACTTATACGGGATTTGTGTCCTGGGGGACCACAGCAGCCTGGATGTTGAGCGCGTCGTTAACCTGAACCCGCTTTTCATTGAAAGGGGTTTGATCAAGCTGGACCGCAAAGGGCACCTGAAGGACTACAGGGCGCTGATGAAGTCTGCGGACGGCTCGGCGTACCTTTATGTCAAGGGACCCGAGCTGGATCATGTCAAAGCACATGTCAGAAAAATCGTAGAGGATTTCGCAAGGGAAGAGGACGCTATTGAGGCGGTGTTCCACCACAGCGAAATTGCTGCGCTTGGGGGCGACCAAAACGCGTTTCTGATGCTGGAGGCGACCCGGGGGTATTATTTCAATGACCGTCTGGACGCCAGGGAACCCATACAGGAGATCACGGAGAGCTTCGTGCGGGGAGAGCCTTTCTACCACTGGAATACCCATGGCTTTTCGCCGACCAAGTCCGGCTACAATACGGTTTGGATCATGTCTGGGGCAGGGGTTGAGGTCGGTGAGCTCGAAGGCCCCATGTCTCTGCTGGACGAAGCACCAACCTTTGCAAAGTGGCTGGGGGTTGAGATTGAGGGTGCTATGAATGAACCGCTTCATTGTGTGAGCGCTGAAGGATGACCTGTTCCCGCTGAGAAAAAGTCACAGCGCAGCAGCATTTGTAATGCTTTTCTGATAAGCCCAAGATGAGAGAAGGGGACGCTTATGATGAAGCTGACAAAGATCGAAAAAAGCTGGGCACTTTACGACTGGGCCAACAGCGCTTACAGCATGACCATTACTTCGACCATCATGCCGCTTTATTTTAAAATGATATTTGAAAACGTTGGTTCCGCCACCACGTCCACTGCCTATTGGGGCTACGCCAATTCTATTGCAACGTTGTTTCTGGCGCTCCTTGCGCCAGTCTTGGGGACTATAGCGGATTACATTGGCGTCAAAAAACGGTTTTTCGTGACCTTTGTGCTGGTGGGAATCGCGGCGACGGCGTTCCTGGCGTTTATTCCGGAATCCTTCTGGTTTGGGCTTTTGGCAGTTTACATTTTGACTGCGATTGGATTTTCGGGTGCCAACGTATTTTACGACGCATTTCTCGTGGACATCACGCCCCGTGAGCGCATGGACCGGGTATCAACCACTGGCTTCGCCATGGGGTACATTGGCAGTACCATTCCCTTCATTCTGTGCATGGCCGTGGTCATCAGCGCTCAGATGGGCTGGCTGCCCCTTACCACAGGCATGGCCTTCAGAATCTCCTTCATCATCACTGCCCTCTGGTGGGGCGTCTTTACCCTGCCGCTGATCAAAAACGTCCATCAGATTCACGGAATCCCTATGGAAAAAAAGCCAATCTCCAACAGCTTTAAACGCATTGCGAAGACCTTTTCCAACATAAGGGCGCACAAGCATCTGTTCACTTTCCTCGTCGCTTATTTCTTTTACATTGACGGTGTGGACACAATCATCAAAATGGCGACCTCCTACGGCTCGGATCTTGGGATTGACGCCATGAATCTCCTGATCATCCTTCTGGCCACGCAGTTTGTCGCCTTTCCATTCGCGCTGCTTTACGGCAGGCTGGCAGAAAAGTTTGGCACCAAGAGGATGCTGTTTGTGGGCATTATAACCTACACCGTGATTTGCATTTATGCCTATTTTCTGGATTCGGTCCTGGACTTCTGGATTCTCGCCATGCTGGTGGGCACCTCTCAAGGTGGTATCCAGGCGCTCAGCCGCTCCTATTTTGGCAAGCTGGTGCCCAAGGAACAGGCAAATGAATTCTTTGGCTTCTACAATATCTTTGGGAAGTTCGCGGCGATCATGGGGCCGTTCCTCGTTGGCTTTGTCACTCAGATGACGGGCCGCACCAACAATGGCGTTTTCAGCATTGTCCTTCTTTTCATCATAGGCGGGATTTTGCTGACGAAAGTGCCAAATGTTGAAGAGATTAAAGCGGCATGAGCCTTCAGGCGGGCGAAGCTTAGGATCATTTGGGGTTGCTTTTTAAAAACCTTTCAAGGGCGTTTGCCGATGGTCACTTGAGCCCACGCAGCGCCAGCAGGCATTTAGCGCGTAAACGAAAAAAGAGGGGCGGCCGCATGGCTTGCCTCTCTTTCTGGTTTTTTAGAATATATCATCCTGATTCCGATATTTGATCATGATATCCCTGAAAATCTCACCTGTGCTTGGCGGCGTAAACGTGATCGCGTTGGCGCCGGCTTCAATCGTTCTCAGAATGTCCGCTTCTGTTGGGCCGCCTGTGGCCATGATGGGCAGCTCTGGGTATTGCTGCCTGATCAACCGTACAATTTCCGCCGTTTTGGACGCTCCGGATACATTCAGGATAGTCGCGCCGGCATTGACCCGCGCTTCAAAATCTGTTTTTTCGGAAACCACCGTGACGACTATTGGAATGTCAATGCGGTCCCTGAGTCCACGGATGATCTCGTTGGAGGTAGGCGCATTGACAACGACGCCCATGGCACCTTGAAATTCTGCGTCCATAGCGAGGTTGATCACGCGTTTGCCAGTGGTGGTGCCGCCGCCAACGCCGCTGAAGACAGGGACATCAGACGCTGTAATGATGGCATGGGTAATGATGGGCTGTGGGGTAAAAGGGTAGACGGCTATGACTGCATCTGCGTTGCAGTTCTTAATAATGGCGACGTCTGTTGAAAACACCAGTGATTTTATGCGTTTCCCAAAAATCTTGATGCCGCTGACTTTGTAGATGACCTCAGGCACTCTGATCATGTGCTTTCTGAGATTTCCCTGAATTTCCGGGACGAACTCTTTCATAGGTGATCCCCTTCCACGATTGGTTTCAAGAAGTTTAGAATTTTATAGAAATTTTGTGGAGTCTTTATAAGCCGTGAGGTTCGCAAAGTTATAAATTTTCTGATATCATTATAGCACATGGCAATAAAGGATTAGATATGACGAGGAGGCTACTCATGGAAAAAGATTTGCTAATTATAGGCGGCGGTCCTGGCGGTTATGTGGCAGCGATTCGCGGGGCTCAGCTCGGCATGGATGTCGCGCTTGTGGAAGCGGACAGAATTGGCGGAACGTGTCTGAACCGCGGCTGTATCCCTACAAAAGCACTTTACGCCAACGCTCAGCTTATGGACAAGCTGGCTCATGCGGACAGCTTTGGCATAAAAGTGGACGGCTATCAGATGGATATGGGTCAGGTTATGGACCGAAAAGACAGCGTTGTCGATCAGCTGGTCAAAGGGACGGATAAAGTCGTCGAGGACAACGGCGTTTTGATTTTAAGGGGTTTTGCTTCTTTCTTGAGCTCAGAGGCTGTTGAAGTCAAATTGCATGATGGTACAACCGAAGTGATCAAGGCAAAGAGCGTTATCATAGCCACAGGTTCAGTGCCCTCTTCTCCACCGGTTCCTGGAAATGACCTTCCGGGTGTCATTGACAGCGATCAGCTTCTGGAAATGAGGGAGCTGCCTAAGCGTATGGTTGTAGCAGGCAGTGGCGTTATTGGGATGGAGTTCGCTTCCATTTACAATTCCTTTGGCTCAGAAGTAACCGTTATATCTTCAACCCTCCTCAAGCGGATCGACAAAGATATTGTCAAGCGTCTGCCCCTGATTCTAAAGAAGCGTGGCCTTAAGCTTCACGACGGCGCTCGTGCCAAGGAGATCCGCAAAACAGACACGGGTCTTTTGATGATCGCGACCAATAAAAAGGGCGAGACTATTGAGGTTGAAGCGGATGTCGTTCTTATGGCAGTAGGCCGCAGAGCCTTCGTGGATGGCCTTAAGCTGGAAGCTGCGGGCGTTATTTTTGACGGCAATGGCATTCCGGTAGACAACAAATTCCAGACGAATGTGCCAAACATCTACGCGATTGGGGACGTCCTTGGCGGCGTCATGCTGGCGCACGTCGCCTCTCACCATGGCATTGCCTGCGTTGAAGGCATAGCAACTGGCGAGGCCCCTCATCACGGTTCAACGGTACCGGACTGTATTTTCATAGATCCTCAGATTGCCTACGCGGGTCTTACAGAAGAGCAGGCTGTTGCGAAAGGTTATGAGATCAAGACGGGTAAATTCAATTTTGTAGCAAATGGCAAAGCCCTGAGTATGGGAGAGACGGATGGGTTCGTGAAGGTCATAGCGGATGCGTCAACTTTGAAAATCCTTGGGGTGCACATCATGGGCCCTCACGCCTCTGACCTGATTCATGAGGCTTCTCTCGCCATTGACCATCAGATGGATGTCCACGCGATTGGGAATTCAATCCACGCGCATCCAACCCTGGCTGAGGCACTGCATGAGGCGGTTCTTAACGTGACAGATGCCGCTATTCATATTTCTCCAACGAAGAAGAAAAAGTAAATTGATTTGGCGGTTGTTATAGAAGCGTGGCGCACCTGACTTTAAGTCTTGTGCGCCATTTTTTATCGCTTTAGCAAAAGTTAGAATTGTTTCAAAATCGTAAAAATATTATAAAAAGCCTGTTGACTGTATAATTATTGTGTGTTAAAGTTTATTCAATTCAAAAAAACATATCTCAGGAGAGATTGCCATGACACCCCAGGTTGTAAACCCATACAACAGCATCCATCACCATCATACGTTCTAGAGTTTGTAAGCTGGTTAAAAATACCACGCGCTGCAAGCTCTATTCGTCGTTTACAACGATTGAGCGTCCGCGGTGGTGATTGAGTCATAATTAACTGCCACCCGGATTTGGGTGGCTTTTTTATTTTCGCGAGGAGGCGCAGCTATGAGATTCATGCACTATTTGTACGAGGATTACGCATATTTGAGGACTTTATCCGCAAGCTTCAGAAAGTGGTCCAGACTTTACGGGTACGACGAGATTGATCCGCCGGCCATTGAGGATTGGTCCCGCTACCAGGATCTTCCCCAGGCTATGACGAAAAAGCTTGTGAAGCTCATTGAGCCTTCCGGGGCCATAGGCTGCCTGAAAATTGACAATACCATGAGCTGCGCGTCCATGACGCTGAAGCTGCCGGAGGGAACGCCCTTAAGGCGGATTGCCTATAATTCCAAAGTCTTCCGCTACGGCCAGGCGGGCAGCATAGACGAAATTCTGCAGCTGGGCTGTGAAAACTATACAGACCTTGGGGCTGCGGCAGATGTGGAAGTCATCCGCCTGGCGCTGAATGTCCTCGAGGACGTGGGGATCCCAATGTCAGACCTTCGCTTCGAGATAGGCAACTCCAGTTTTTACAGGGCGATCTCCGAAATGGTGGAGCTGTCACCTGAGGCGGTCGAGACCATGATGAACCTGATCGAGGAAAAACGGCTGACTGCCCTTAACGCTTTCCTTGAGGGCTCAGAGCTGACTGAGGAAGAAAGTCTCTTTTTAAGCCAGCTCCCAGGATTGTTTGGCGATTTTAAAGCTGTCTTCACCAAAGCCTCTTCCAGTCGTTTTGGCGACGCCTGCCAGGCTGAGCTTAACGGACTCAAAGCCCTTTACAAACTCCTTGAGAATTTGGGGCTGACCAGGATCCAGCTGGACCTCAGCCAGGGCGGCAACGAATTCAGATACTACTCCGGGAATATTTACAGGATTTTTAGCCAGCGCACGGGCAAAGCCCTTGTGACCGGCGGGCGATATGATGGCATGAACGGTGTGAATGAGGCCTGCGGGATCTCCTTCAACACGGCAAACGTCGTCGAGTGGATGAAAACTATGCACACCCCTCTCAACGTACCGGCGCAGTTCGACTACGCGGTGCTTTGTGACACGGACGATCCCGGCGACGCGCTGCAAATCGCGGCGGCCCTCCGTGACCGGGATTTCAGCGTGGTACTTGTGAAGCTTAAGTCCACCATCAGCGATACCTTTGAGCAGCCGGAGTGCAGGTCCGCAAAATTCGTCTTGTCGGTAGAGGGACCGGATGCCGTGGTTTTCGACCAGCGTATGAACGAAAGCCGCAGAAGCGAAGTCCAGATGCTGCTGAATCAGCTTGAAATCCATGGAAAGAGGAGGAACACGATCAATGAAACCACTTAAAATAGCTGTATCCAAGGGGCGTGTCAAAGATCAGCTCATCGCCCTCCTGAAGGAAGCGGGCTTTGAATTTGAGGATCTTAAGAGCCGAAAGCTTGAGCATGTGGATACGTCCGGGCGGATCAGCCTGATCTCTGTCAAGGCGGACGACGTCACAACCTATGTGGAAAGAGCCGCGGCCGACCTCGGCGTTTTAGGCAGCGACATTCTCTACGAACGCAGCTTTGACGGCTATGAGCTCCGGTATCTGCCCATTGGAAAGTGCCGCATGTGCGTCGCAGGCTTCAGGGGCTTCAATCTTTCGGACCGAAGCTTTGTCAGGATCGCGACGAAATACCCTAAACGGGCGAAGGACCTCCTTGAAGAGAAGGGGATCAACGGGGAGATTCTGTTCCTGTCGGGATCTGTGGAGCTGGCGCCTATAGTGAATTTGGCCGATTGTATCCTCGATATCGTCGAGACCGGTAAGACGCTGGAGGAAAATGACCTGGTGGTTCTTGAGACCATCGGCCAAATTTCTTCGGTGCTGATTGCCAACAGGATCTCGTTCAAGCTGATGAACGAGCGGATGATGGGACTGCTGAATGACCTCGATGCCGTGGAAAAAAGGAGTGCTGTCAAATGAAACTCATAAATTATACGAAAGACATGACGCCGGCCTCAATCGCAGCCATAGTCAGGCGTACGACAGAAACCTCCGGGGCGGTCAGAGACTCGGTCAGTGGGATCATTGAGGACGTCAGGGCCCGTGGGGACGCCGCGCTTCTGGAGTGGACAGAAAAGCTGGACAGTGTCCGCCTGAAAAGCCTCCGTGTTTCAGAGGAAGTCATGAAGGAAGCGATTTCAAACCAAGTGACACAGGAAGACCTCAGGGTCCTGAGAACAGCGGTGGAACACCTCAGGGTCTACCACGAGAAGCAGCTGGAGAAGGGCTATGAAATCCAGCCGAGACCGGGGGTCTCCCTGGGACAGCGGATTGTGCCGCTGAGACGTGTGGGACTTTATATACCAGGCGGAAAAGCGGCCTACCCTTCCACGGTGCTGATGAACGCCGTTCCGGCCCAGGTGGCAGGTGTGCCTGAGATTGTCATCTTCACACCGCCGGCCAAGGACGGAACCGTGAACCCTTATGTTCTGGCGGCTGCCGGCATCCTTGGCATTGAGGAGATTTATTCGGTGGGCGGTGCCCAGGCGGTTGCGGCCTGTGCCAACGGGACCCAGACCATTGCCCCTTGCGACAAGATCGCGGGGCCGGGGAATCAGTACGTGGCGGAGGCGAAGCGTCAGGTCAGTGGGCAGATTGCCATTGACATGATCGCAGGGCCAAGTGAAGTCCTCGTTATAGCGGATGCGACTGCCGACCCTGAGCTGGTGGCGGCAGACCTTCTGGCCCAGGCAGAGCACGACGAGCGTGCGGGGCTGGTGGTGCTGACTACAGACATCAGCCTGCCGGAGCGTCTGAAGGCAGCGCTGGACAAGCAGCTTGAAACCTTGCCCAAAAAAGAAATTGCTTCAGTGTCCGCAGCCAATCTGCTGGTGGTAGTTTGCGACAGCTTGGAGGACGCTTGCCGTATTTCGGATGTCATTGCGCCGGAGCACCTTGAACTGATGGTGGAAAACCCTCGAAGCCTTCTGGACAAGGTGAACTACGCGGGCTCTGTGTTCCTGGGCAGTTATACGCCGGAGGCCCTCGGGGATTATTACGCGGGGACGAACCACACGCTGCCAACCAACGGCACGGCGAGATTTTCCTCGCCCCTTGGGGTCTATGACTTCATGACCCGGTATTCTTATCTTGAATACAGCAAGGAAGCCTTCATGAAGGAGGCGGCGGATGTGGCGCACTTCGCGCGGCTTGAGGGGCTGGATGCCCATGCGGCATCGGTGACGAAGCGCAGGTCCCTTTAATATTAAAAGATGGATGCCGGGCTGGTGTGTGGGGATGGGGCCTGGTGTGGGTATAAATGACCATCGGCAAAAAAAACAAAAAATGCTGCGTAAGTTTAGCAGCCTGAAGGAGGTCGCGGCTTCATGCGGTTTGGCGAAGTTAAGCGAGATACATCAGAGACGAAGATCAATTTAAAACTGACCCTGGAATCCCAGGCGCCTTCAAAGGTGGAGACGGGGCTGCCTTTTCTGGACCACATGCTGTACCAGATCGCGAAGCACGGCTGGATCAACCTGATGATTGACGTCAAGGGGGATCTGGAGGTAGACTGCCACCACACCGCGGAGGACGTGGGTATGGCCTTTGGGATGGCCCTCAGGGAGGCCCTCGGGAACAAGGCGGGCATCAGGCGGTTCGCGGACCGGATTGTGCCTATGGACGAGGTGCTGGCCATGTGTGCCATTGACCTCAGCGGTCGGGCCTATTTAAGCTATGACGCGGTCTATCCGTCCCAGATGCTGGGGACCCTGGCCACGGAAAGCGTCCGGGAATTTTTCAAGGGTCTGGCGGACAAGGCGGGCATGTGCCTGCATTTTAAAATCCTGACGCCGGGCAACACCCACCACATGGTGGAGGCTCAGTTCAAGGCCTTTGCCCTGGCGCTGCGGGACGCTGTGGCGGTACAGGACGGGGATACCAGTGTGCCGTCTACCAAGGGCATGCTGGATTAGGGAATTCCGGATTAGCGGATTAAAGAGCAGGGCAGCGCGCTGCCTGAGATTTGGAGGTTAGAGTATGACGAGTACAATTTCAGCGCCACGGAGCCCCATCGCCATCATAGACTATGGCGTGGGCAACATACAGAACCTGATCAACGCTTTCGAGCGCCTGGAGATCCCAGCGGTCCTGACGGCGGACCACGACACGATCCTGAACGCCGAGCTGTCCATTCTGCCCGGCGTTGGGGCGTTCAAGGATGCCATAGACAAGCTGCGCGACACCGGCATTGACCGGGTGATCCAGCAGCGTGTCCAGGAGGGGCGACCGCTTCTGGGCATCTGCCTGGGCATGCAGCTGATGTTTGAAGCCAGCGAAGAGGACGGCGACTGGGAGGGCCTTGGCCTTCTGAAGGGCCGCTTTGTGAAGTTTGATGAAAACATGGGCCTCAAGGTGCCGCACATGGGCTGGAACCGGCTGGTCAAAGAGCGTCAGGACCCGGTGGCCAGTGGTCTTCCGGAAGACGCCTACGCCTATTTCGTCCACTCGTATTACCTGGCAGGTGGGGACGAGCAGGACATAGTCCTCTCCAGCCCTTACGGCGTGAAGGTGCCAGGACTCGTCCGAAGGGGCAGCATAGTGGGCATGCAGTTCCATCCGGAAAAGAGCGGCGCAGTGGGTGAGTTTTTAATCCGTCAGGTCCTGGCGGTCTTGATGGGAGGTACACAATGAGGATTTATCCGGCAATAGATATCAGCGGCGGGGCCTGTGTCCGGCTGTTTCAAGGGGATTTTGGGCAAAAGACTGTGTACAACTCAGATCCGGTGGCTGTCGCTAAGGATCTGAAGGAAAAAGGGGCTCAGCGCCTGCATGTGGTCAATCTTGACGGCAGTGTCGAGGGCTGTATCACCGAGGCTATGAAGGGTATGATCCGCGGCATCAAGGCAGCGGCTGGCGTGCCCCTCCAGTTTGGCGGCGGGATTCGCACCATGGAAGATCTCGAGGCGGTTTTTGAGGCCGGGGCGGACAAAGCGATTTTAGGCACTTCCGGGGCGCTGGACACGCCGTTTCTCGAAGCAGTGCTGGCGCGGTTTGGCGATAAGATTGTGCTGTCCATAGACGCCCGTGACGGTTATGTGGCGACACGGGGATGGCTGGACACGGAAAAGATCACGGCGGTGGAGCTTGCGGAAAAGGCTGAACGCCTTGGCGTCGCGGCAGTAGTCCACACGGATATAGCCCGTGACGGGGCCATGAAAGGCCCGAACGTGGAAGCTTACCGCAAAATGCGTGAGGTGTACACCGGCATTTTGATAGGCTCAGGGGGCATCTCTAAATTAGAGGACCTTGAGGCGCTCAAAGCGGTCGGTGTCGAGGATGCCATTGTTGGCAAAGCCATATATGAAGGGGCGCTGGAAATCAGACGCTGTGAGGAGGTGTAGCCATGTTGGCGAAGAGAATCATTCCCTGTCTGGATGTCAGACAGGGTCGAGTGGTCAAAGGCAAGCGCTTTCAGGCGATAGAGGACGTTGAGGATCCAGTGGTACTGGCGGACCGTTACTGCAAGGAAGGCGCGGATGAACTGGTGTTTTACGACATTACGGCAAGTGCTGAAGACCGGGGCATTTTTGACGAAGTCGTCCGAAAGGTGTCTAAAGTCGTCAACATTCCGCTGACGGTTGGCGGTGGCATTGCGACGGTTGAGGACTTCACGCGGGTCCTGATGGCCGGTGCGGACAAAGTGTCTGTCAATACCGCCGCGGTGCGGCGGCCGGAGCTGATCCGGGAAGCGGCGCTGAAATTCGGAGCGCAGTGCGTTGTGCTTTCTGTGGATGTCAGCAAAATGGGGCCGGAGCGCTGGGAAGTGGTCGTCAAGGGCGGTCGCGAGTCCACGGGCATGGACGCGCTGGAATGGATCAAAAAAGGTGTTTCTCTGGGGGCGGGTGAAGTCGTGGTCAATTCCATTGACCAGGATGGGGTCCGCCAAGGCTATGACGTCGAGTTCCTGAAGCGTGTCACGTCCGCGGTCAACGTTCCAGTGATTGCCTCCGGCGGCGCCGGGGCCCTTGAGCATTTCGAAGAAGCGGCCCGGGTGGCAGATGTGGATGGGATCCTCGCGGCATCCGTGTTCCACTATGGTGACATTTCCATAGCGGATTTGAAGTCTTACCTGCTTGAAAAAGGAATTGCCGTACGTCCGCTGGATAACCGGTTTGACAAGCTGGACGTGAATAAAGGGGGTGAATAGGCTATGAAGCCTTTAAAATTTGACGATCAGGGCTTAATCCCTGCGATTATACAGAATGCGGCAACCGGCAAAGTGCTGATGCTGGGCTATATGAATGAAGAGGCGTTTGCCAGGACTCAGGAGGAGGGCGTCGTCTGGTTCTATTCCAGAAGCCGCAGCCGATTGTGGAAAAAAGGTGAATCCAGCGGAAACGTCCTCGAAGTGGTCACCATTTCTGAGGATTGTGACGCGGACGCGCTTTTGATCTTGGCGAGTCCGGCGGGCCCAACGTGTCATACTGGCGCGGAGAGCTGTTTTGAGACTGTGGGGGAACCCAGCCGGATTGGCACTGGCGTGTCAAAGCTGGTTTCCGTGATTGACGGACGCTTCAACGAAAGGCCGGAAGGGTCCTACACAACTTATCTCTTTAATAAGGGCCTTGATAAGATCCTCAAGAAAGTGGGCGAGGAAGCGGCTGAGGTCATCATTGCCTCGAAGAATGAAAACCGGCCTGAACTGGTGGGCGAGCTCACGGATCTTCTCTTCCACAGCCTGGTGCTGATGCGTGAGAAAGGCGTGGCGGTATCAGAGGTTCTCGAAGAGCTGACGCGAAGAGAACGGTAGTCCGCCTGCGCCTCCAGTGTTGAAAGGCAGGCAGGAGGCGCTTGCTGAAAAAACAGACATAGATCTTTCAAATAAGTGGGTAGTCCTGTAAAGCAAGCGCAGTGAATTCTGGCGCCGGGGGCACCCACTTTTTGTATTTTGTGAAATTTTATCATACGTCCATTTCAATTAGAAAATGACATCGTTGAATCGCGAATCAAATGGTATAATAAATAACAAACAGTTTTCATGAAAATATTCAGAACAAAATGAGGTGGACAAATGGCTCGCGTTTTCAAACTGCTCGCAGTAATCCTTCTGGTTGTTTTGTTGGTCGGCTGTATGCCCACTCAATCGCCAAAACCGGATTTGACAACTTTGGATGTCATCAACAATGTTGAGGGCGACCTGATCATTCGAAGAGCGGCAGACCATATCTGGATTTACACGGCTTATCAGGATGAACTCTCAAAGAACGGCTTGATCCTTGAAAGTGATCATGGCATAGGGATCATTGACCCGCCTGACAACCTCGACCAGGCGGAGCGTCTTGACGCGCTGATTGAAGAATACTTTGGCAAAAGGGTTGACCAAGTGCTTTGGACGGGAAGGTTATTGACGAGGCAGCCAGTCTATCAGCATTATCAGGAGGCCTCAGCGCTTCTTTATGTGCCGGAAGCAGTCGCCCAGGATGAAAGCCTTGAAGGCGCGAAGCTGTATATACCCAACGCGCCGGACAAAATCATCCTTGAAGACCATGCCCTTGAAGCCTTGTGCTTTAGAAAAAAAGGTGATTTGGAGGCTCTGCATATTTCCTTGTGGCTTGAAGAACTGGCGCTGCTCTATACAGGGCCTAATCTCATCAGCCAGGATATTGACATGATTGAGTCGCCAGTCTATGAGACCTCGGTTTGGGAGCAAATTGTCACAGGGCTTCAGGCTGCGGTTCCGAATCCTGTGATTGTCGTAACGGACAGCGGCGCTGCAGGTGGTCCGGAGCTTTTCGACCACACCTTCGCGCTCATTAGGGAACGTGAGTTTACTTTGAATTACGGCTCAGAGAAGCTGCCCCTGCGCAAAGTTTTTCTTGATGAGGAAATCACGAAGACCTTTGGCAAACCAGAAAAAATTGAAGAGTCAATTTTGGGCATAGGGGCGGATACTTTTACAGGGTCGAGGATTCGGACCTTCAGCTTCAACAAGACACAGGTCAGTTTGTTTGCGCCTCCAAACGGCCAGGATTTCTGGCTTTCGTCCATTGTGACGCGAGACCCGCGTTTCAGTACAGTCCGAGGGCTCAATGTAGGCGAGTCTTTGGAACTGCTCATAACGAAGTATCCTGAAGCGAAGCCGGTCCCAAATGAAATGACAGATCCGGGCAACATGGATTATGTCTATGACCAGGACACCCAGGGCGAATATGCCATCTGTTTTGAAGTTCGCGCCGGTATTATTGACAGGATACGGCTTGAATATACATTAAGGTAAATTGAAATGAGGTAATGACATGATTCACGTCTTTGGACACAAAAACCCGGACACGGATTCTATAGCGTCCGCCATTGCCATGGCTTGGTTCAAACGTGCGCAGGGGCACGACGCGGTTGCTTTCAGGCTCGGCGAAGCTGCATCTGAAACACGTTTCGCCCTCTCGAAGTTTGGCTTTGAAGTGCCTCCTCTTTTAAGAGAAGTTCGGCCGGATGTCAGGCATCTGGATTTTGAAAGGCATGCGCCGCTATCTCTGTCAGATTCAATTCTAACCGCCTATAAGAGGCTTGGCGACGCATCCGCAAAGGCCCTGGGGGTCACAGATCCTGAGGGTAAGCTGGTGGGCATAGTCACCATGAAAGACATTGCCATGGGCTTTTTCAGCTGGCAAGGGGACAGACTCAAAACAACGCTTTCCAATATGACAGACGGCCTCGACGCCAGGGTGCTGCACGCCTCTGCAGAGCATATAGAGGGAAGGGTCCTGGTGGCAGCCTTTTATAAGGATACCCTGATCGACCGCTCCAGTATTGACGGGTCGACCATAGTGATCGTTGGAGACCGTTATGATGTGCTGGAGCATGCTGTGAGACAGAAGGCGGCGCTCATTGTAGTCACAGGCGGGCTGACTGTCCCGGGAAAAATTCTGAGGCATGCCAGGGAAGCGAATGTCACCATGATCAGAACACCCTATGACACACTGAAAACAGCAAGGCTGATCGCGTCCTGCGCACCCGTCTCGGACATCATGGTCAAAGAGCCTTTGATCAGCTTTTATGAGCATGATGATGTTTCTGAGGCCAGGGAGGTCATGACCACGAGCCGGCACACCACGTTTCCTGTTATAGACGCTGCAGGACGTTATGTTGGCTTCCTTTCCCGCAGACATCTCCTGAAGCCCAACAAGCATCTGGTCATCCTGGTGGACCACAATGAGTATGCCCAGAGTGTCGAGGGACTGAAGGAAGCGGAGATCCTGGCTATAGTGGACCATCACAAACTGGGTGATGTCGTGACCAACCGGCCGCTTACCTTTGTATGCAGACCGGTTGGCAGTACCTGTACACTGGTGGGAGATCTGATTCGCGAACAGGGGGTTCAGCCGCCTTACGAAATTGCTGGCATCCTTCTATCCGGGATTTTATCAGATACCTTATATTTTCAGTCTCCCACGACGACCGAGGAAGACCGTGAGATGTCAGCGTGGCTCTCTTCCTTGCTGGGGGCTGAATTTGACGTTGATGCATACGCGAAAGAGCTGCTGAAGTCGGGCACCTCCCTCGAAGGGCAGACGGTAGAGTCCATCTTCTTCAAGGACTTCAAGATCTTCAGGGACGCAGGTACCGCAGTTGGGGTATCCCAGATTTTCACTTATGGTCTTGAAGAGGTTGAAGCCAGGCGGGAGGCTATTCTCGATATGATCGCCCGCACCCATCAGGAGCAGGGCTTTGATGCCACGGTCTTCATGGCGACAGACCTTTCGAGTCAGGGCTCGTGTCTCTATTATAAATCCAACATTAGCGGCCTGGTGACGAAAAGCTTTGAAATTCAGGAATATCAAGGTGTCTTCATACCAGGACTGCTGTCCCGCAAAAAACAAGTTATTCCGAGGTTGCTGGAAGAAATAGGCCTTTCCAGACAGATCAGCTAAGGATCCTGTAAAGTCGCTCTGATCCCAGTGCGGCCCTTTTTCAGAGGAGGTGCGCTATTGAAGGAAGCCATGTTTTATCAAAAGCGTGAGGCGCAGACAGTCCAGTGCTTGCTGTGCCCAAGAAGCTGCGTCATAGAAGCGGGCTACAGCGGGAACTGTTTGGCCAGAAAAAATGAAGAAGGTGTGCTTTATAGCGCGTCCTACGGCCAAATTACATCTTTTGGTGTTGACCCTATTGAGAAAAAACCATTGTATCATTACTTTCCCGGCAGGGACATTGTCAGCTTTGGCTCTTTTGGGTGCAACCTTCATTGTTTGAACTGCCAGAACTACAGAATTTCGCAGTTTGTGGCACCCTCTGTGGAACTGGCGCCAGAAGCGCTGCTGGCCCGCTCCCTTGAAGAACCAGGGAGCATAGGGATCGCGGCCACGTACAATGAGCCTACCGTAAACCTGGAATATGTTCTGGAGGTCTTTAAGGGCAACCGCGCCGCCGGCCGGAAAAATGTCCTCGTCACCAATGGGTACATCAATCCTAAGCCTTTGGCGGCACTTCTCGACTGGACGGATGCCGTCAACTTGGATGTCAAGGCCTATGACAACGGCTTCTATGAATCTGTTTGCAAAGCAACGCTGGCACCCGTAATGAGAAGCATGGAGGCCATGCTTGAGCGCCCTGAGCTGCATACGGAGCTGACATGGCTCCTGATTGAAGGGCATAATGACGCGCCAGATGAAATTTCTGCTTTTTCCGAGCGCGTCGCAGCGATCAGGCCTGAGACGGTGCTCCACATCAGCCGTTATTACCCAAATTATCTCATGAACCACCCCGAAACCCGCAGGGAAGCACTTTTTGCGGCTCAAGACGCAGCTAAGGCCCATTTAAATTATGTTTACATTGGGAATTTTAACGAAGGCGATCATGGCACCTACTGCCGCAGCTGCGGCGCGTGTCTTGTAGACCGACATGGCTATGAGATTGCCGTCAAAGTCAAAGACCGGTTTTGTCCGAAATGTGGTACGCCACATTCAATACGGATGGATTAGAATGAAATGTTGGGGTATATATCCTTCAAAGAAAGGAGCGTGTTCGAATGGAGATTATGTTCAGACCCATGCGTGAACAAGATGCGGAGGTCATTATCAGCTATAAGCATGGCAATGACTACGCTTGCTTCGACTCTGAGAAAAACCAGACGGATATTGATTCGCTTCTGAGCGATCCGGAGGTGGATATTTTTGTCGCCTACAGCGACGAGGAAGATATACTTGGATTCGCGGAGGTCGCTTTTGACGAGGATGGCATCCTCGAGATGAGTGGCGCGCTGCTTCCCGAGTTTACCGGCATGGGACTGGGGTGCAATTTCATCACGGAATGCGTCAATTTCCTGGTAGAGCGTTATGATTACGGAGGCGGCGCCATTAGGACGCTGATTCTGCCTGGTGACAAGCACTCGGTTAAAGTTCTGGAGCGTGTTGGCTTTCAGATTATTGAAACCAGTGAGGACTGGATCGAAATGCAGATTGATTTGTAAAAGTTATGTCAAATTTAAAAGATTTACACTTAACCAAAACAGGACTGGCAATCCAGCCCACGCTCAGGGTTTGTCGCAATCCCTGGAGACGTTGCTGGACACCAGTCCTGTTTGTTGTTCCAAGCCGTAAAGACCGAGCGCCTGAGTGTTCGTGTGATGATGAGGGAGGTGGAGGCTGATGGAGGCCCAATTTAAGATTTGGTTGGGAGACGAGGGCGAGAAGATTCTTGGAAACGGTCCGGTGGCGCTCTTGAAAGGCATTGAAGCCACGGGTTCCTTGAGTGCCTCAAGCAGGCAAATGGGCATGTCTTACTCCAAGGCCTGGCACGTGGTCCGGCGACTGGAGCGGCATTTGGGTCTGTCCCTTGTTGTTAAGCGGGTTGGCGGGTCGAAGGGTGGCGGTGCTACACTGACGCCGGAGGCCCATGAACTCATTCGGCGTTACGAAGCAATGTGCGCTGAGGTTGAAAAATTCGCGGCCCAGGCTTATGACCGCCATCTGGGACAGTGGCTGGAAGGTCGGCCCGCTCAAGAGTGAAAAAGGTTATCCAGGACTGTTATCCAGGTCCCAGGAGTCCCTTAATAGACAACAAAATTATAATATGGACAGGATAAAACAAATACCCGACATGCTTAGGCAGACGAATGCCAGTATGCGGCGTGCTGTAGATGAAGGGCAGTGCCGCCATTGCAAGCGCTTGAATTGAGACGTGTGTCGTCATCCAGTAATACCATGAGAGCCCTGTGAAGGAAACCGCCATCAGGGCAGGCTTGTCGTAGAAAAAGTGGAAAGCCAGGATCAGCAGCAGCCCGTATAGACCGTAGGAATAGTCCACAACCCATGTGCTTGCAAGAATAGGCAGAGCCAGCAGCTTTATGGCTAAGTTTTGGCGGGACACCAAGAAAATGAGGGCAATGCCTGCCGCGAGGGTGAAGAATATGTTCAAGCCATGGGGCACGAAGTAGCTGTAAGGAAGTTGAGAAATCAAGCCGTAGGTCAGCATCCTGAGCAGGTAGCGGGGCTGACTCCGCGTCAGCCGTGAGCCCCTTGCCACCAGGAAGGCAAAGATGGGAAAGGACAGGCGCCCAATCAAACGCCAGGCGATTTGATCCGGAAAAAGCAGATAACCTGTGTGGTCAATCAACATGGTGAGAATGGCAATTAGCTTAAGCGTGTCGTCGTAAACTGGCTTTTGTAAAGGCTGATCCATGGGCTCACCTCAGAAATTTGTCGGTTTTTCGTTGGCAGTAACGGCCTGAAAGGAGAGGATGCTTTTGAAACAAAAAATATTGGAACAATACGCGCCGCCTGATCAGGTGACCAATGACCGCACTGATGTCTTGAAACAGGCAGCCGGCACTGTAATTACAAAGCTCGCGTTCAAAAAAATGACCCCTATGGTGACGGTTTGGCTGGATGACGCGTTGGCCTTCACCTGTCATTTGGATTTGGTTTTGAAGCACCAGCTGGAAACAGGGAGGGTTCTCTCGCCAGAAAACGTCAACACGATCTTGGCGGATCAGGCGGCGCTGGAGGCCTGGCATAAAGCCTTGCGCTACGCCTTGTCCAAAACCAGGACGACCGCGGAAGTCAGGCGCTACCTGCAAAGCAAGGAGGCAGATGAGGCCCTGATCACTGAAATTATAGGGCGGCTGCGTCGGGATTACGAACTGGATGACCATAAGGCTGCCAAAGAATACTTCGAGCAGAATCGCAGTCGCATGGGCAATAGAAGGATTCGAAGCGAGCTCCTGAGACGCGGTGTTTCCAGTTCGACTGCGGACGCGGTGATAAGCGGTCCGGGAGATGGATGCCGTGCTGCGGAGGAGCTCGAGACAGCGCTCTTGTTAGCTCGAAAAAAGTTGGAAAGCGACCAGGGGGTCGATCCGAGAAAGGCTGCCATGCGCGTGGTTGGCCTGCTCCAGAGGAAAGGCTATGGCACTGAGGTCATTCGAAAAGTTGCGGATGCCCTTGAACTTAAGCTCTATTAAGCAAAAGCTGTGGAATGGGTCAAGGGCGCTGCGCGCCACTGACAACCACGGCTTTTTTGTCGTTTCTCATTGCGCCGGAAAAGTCAGGAAGCCCTTTTCAAGACACAATCTCAGAGAGAGGGTTCGGGCTTTGTCATTAAACATAATTTCAATAGCGTCCCCATTTAAAGAAAGCACTTCGCCCCTGCCAAATCTGAGGTGGTGTGCGGTGCCTGTTATATGGACAGCATCCGGCAGAGCCATTAAACTGTCGCCAGGCTTCGCTTCCGGGCGCTTGGGGCGAACGCGCTCAAGACTCTCCATGATTTCCGTCACAAACAGGGAAAGTCTCAGATGACGGCCGCCGCCAAACCGGGCGTGCATGAGGTTGACGCTTTCCCTGGCCCGGCTGACACCAACATAGAAAAGCCGCCGCTCCTCCTCGAGCAGAAGCCTCTGCGCCTCAGTGCGCGCTTCCTCCTTCACCGGAAATATCCCTTTGAGCGTATCAATGAGGATTACGTGGTCGAATTCCCGGCCCTTAGAAGCGTGGAGGGTAGACAACGCGATATTCGCATCCTGCCCGCTTGGTTTGTACTGATCCAGTGCCGCGAGACGCTCGAAAAACTGCTCAGGCCTCCTGAAACGGCTTGCGATCGCGATCAGGGAAAACCACAATGAACGGATTTTGTCCGCGGACTGACCAAGATTATCCTGCGCGAACTCGAGGTAGCCTGAGTAGCCCAGCTCGCCGTCAACGGTCTCAAGGAAATCCACTGCGCGCAGGCGCCTCAACTTACCCACTGCTTGCTGCACGCCTCGTATGCGGTCGCTGTAGTGCCCTTTTCTGCCGATGGTTTCGAGACACACTTCAAACACATCTCTGCCCCTGTGATTGAGCTTGATAGTCTCGAGGATCTCTTTTTTGATCCGCAGCTCTGTCTTGTGGACAATGCGCTGGAAGGCTTCAAGATTCGAGGGGTCTTCAGAGAGCTGAAGGAAAGCCGCCAAATCCCGGACGAGCCAGTGGTCCGACAAGGTGCGTCTTCCGGCCTCCACCTTGAAGGGAAGACCTGCCTCGAGGAGTGTATCCATCACGGAAAGGCCAGATAAATGATTCCTGAATAAAATACCTGTACTTTGCCCCTGTGTTGACTGAAGGTGTTCGAGGATGGCGGCGTTTCGGTCCGCATAGTTTTCAAACTCCAGGAGGCTGACCTTGCCACCCTTGTCTCTGCTTGCCTTCAGGACTTTATCATAACGAGTCTGGTTGTGGCAGATGATGTCAGCGCAGACCTTGATAATTTCCTGCCGGGATCTGTAATTCTTGCTGAGATGGTAAATCTGGCCTCTGGGAAACTGTGACTCAAAGCTCATCAGCAGCTCCGGACTTGCCCCTCTGAAGCCATAAATAGCCTGGTCGTCGTCAGCGACTATGAAGAGATTGTTTGAGGGATAGACCAGGCGTTTCAATATTTCATGCTGTACCTTTGAGGTATCCTGGGCTTCGTCGATCTGGACAAAAGGGTAACGTTTCTTTAGCCTGTTCAAGATGCCTGCATCCTCTTGAAGCAGCTTCAAAGCTGCGAGCAGCAGGTCGTCGAAGTCCATGACGTGGTGCTTGGCCTTCAGGGCCTCGTAGGCCTCCGAGATTCTGTCGATCTCTGGATAATCCAGACCGCTGGCGGAGAGCTGTCCAGCGGCAAACATCATATTCCTGGCATATCCAATCTGATTTGACAGCGTCTCGTATTGGTCGTCGTTGGGACGTGCTGCAGACACATGGTATGCGGCGGCTGAAAGCAGCTCTCTCGTGTGCGTGATAAGCTTCCTGGGGCGTACGCCGCGCTCCTTCCAAACCTGTCCCAGCACTCTGTAGGCGAAGCTGTGAATCGTAGAAAATTCAAATTGCTGTCTGAAATGAGGGCGAAAACGTGTTGTGTAGCGCTCGGCCATATCCGAGGCGGCGGCTTTGCTGAAAGTCAAATTTAAAAGGTTTCGCGGATCCAGTCCGTGAACCTCAGAAAGGTAAACTGCCCGCGCAAGCATCAAAGTTGTCTTGCCGCTGCCGGGAATAGCAAGTGTCAGCGCAGGGCCTTCAAAGTGCCGTATGGCATCCTGCTGATCGTTACCAAAGAAAAGATTGAGATCTTGTTCAAGGGTTTCAAAAAAAGTCATGCTTCACCTCCGGTAAGATCCTATTATTGTATCATAGACCACGCAAATAAATAAATCCAAGATCTTCGCCACAATTTTGACAGTAAAAAGCCTGCAAAAGTGGTTGCAGTACAGGGGTAAAAAATGGTTTACTTATAGTAGGGAATGAGGTAAGATATTCTGTGACTATGATGTCGTGATGTACAGTCATCAAGACATGACACGGTAAAGAGGAAATACGATCTCGCCAATGGACCAGTCCATTGGCTTTTCAATCATGGCTCGTAAAACAAGTCAAATCATCACATTTTTAGGAGGATTTACATGGCATTTGAACAGATCAAAAAAGAAGGAAACAACGTTACACTCGAAATGACGGTTTCCGCAGAAGCATTTGAAAAGGCTATTCAAAAGGTATACAACGAAACGAAGGCGCGCTATGCGATCCCTGGATTCAGAAAGGGCAAAGTACCACGTGCAATCATTGAAAAGCAGTTTGGCGAAGGCGTGTTTTTTGAGGACGCGATTAATGAGCTTCTTCCAGGTGCATACAGCGACGCAATTGACGCACTGGGCCTTGAGCCGGTCGCACAACCGGACATTGACGTCAAGACCATCAGCAAAGAAACAGGTCTTGTCATTGAAGCTGCCGTGACTGTAAAACCTGAAGCAACTATTGAAAATTACAAAGGTGTCGAAGTCAAGAAAGTCGAAACGGTCGTCACAGAAGAAGAGGTTGATCAGGAAATTGAAAAGATCAGGGACATGAATGCCCGCCTCATCACCATTGAAGACCGACCTGTACAGACAGACGACACAGTGACTATTGATTACGCAGGTTCCATTGACGGCGTTGCCTTTGATGGCGGAACGGCTGAAGGACAGCAGCTGGTGATTGGTTCAGGCCAGTTTATCCCAGGCTTTGAGGAGCAGCTGATTGGCGCGAACCTCGGAGATCATGTCGCTGTTAAAGTCAGCTTCCCTGAAACCTATCACGCGGAAGAGCTGGCTGGCAAAGAGGCGGTTTTCGAAGTGGATGTCAAAGGAATCCGCGTTAAAGAGCTTCCTGAAATGGATGACGAGCTCGCGAAGGATACTTCCGAATTTGATACACTCGAAGAGCTCAGAGCGGATATTAAAGCGAAGCTTGTCGAGACGGCAGAAAAGCAAAATGAAATGGCACTTCGTGACAGCGTTATTGATGCGGTCGTCGCAAACCTCGAAGCGGATATTCCGGATGCTATGGTCGAAACTGAAATCGACTATATGATCCGTGATTTTGACAGCCAGCTTCGCTATCAGGGTCTCGACCTGGACGGTTATATGAAGTTTACGGGCGGGAGTCTTGAAGACCTTAAAGATCAGATGCGTTCTGACGCCCTCGCGAGAGTCAAGACGACCCTTGCTATTGAGCAGATCTCAAAAAAAGAAGCGATCGCTGTTACGGATGAAGACCTTGAGAATGAATTTGTTCGCATTGCGGAGCGCCAAGGTACAGACGTAGAAAACGTTAAAAAGGTCTTCGCTTCTGATAATTATGAATATCTGAAAAATAATCTGATTACCAAGAAAACGGTAGATTTCCTGGTCGAGCAAGCCAGCTTCACAGAATAGTGGAGGTGCGCATATGAGTTTGGTGCCTATCGTTGTAGAACAAACCAATCGCGGAGAGCGGTCGTATGATATCTACTCGAGACTTCTTAAAGACCGTATCGTTTTCATCAGCGAGGAAATTTCTGATGTGACAGCCAATCTGGTAGTCGCGCAGCTGCTGTTTCTGGAAGCGGATGACCCGGACAAGGACATCCATTTGTATATCAACAGTCCGGGCGGCAGCATCACAGCTGGGATGGCCATATATGACACCATGAACTACATTAAGCCGGATGTGTCAACGATCTGCGTCGGTATGGCGGCCAGCATGGGCGCGTTTCTGCTGGCTGCTGGTGCCAAAGAAAAGCGCTTTGCGCTCCCTAATGCAGAAATAATGATCCATCAGCCTCTTGGCGGCTATCGCGGCCAGGCGTCGGATATCAAAATCCATGCTGAGCGCATACTGAAGATCAGAGAGCAGATGAACAAGATCCTGTCTGAAAGGACAGGACAGCCTTTGGAGGTAATTGAACGCGACACGGACAGGGACAACTTCATGACTTCTGAAGAAGCCGTGAACTATGGCCTGATTGATCGCATTCTGGTTTCCAGAGTGTAAAGAAAGAGGTTAGACATGACGAAATATGAAAATAAGACTCAACTGCAGTGTTCTTTTTGCGGAAAGACGCAGGACCAGGTAAAGAGATTAATTGCCGGTCCAAACGTCTATATTTGTGATGAGTGCATCACATTATGCAACGAAATCATTTCGGAAGAAATGGATGATGTCGAGGATCTTGAACTCGAGGATCTGCCAAAGCCGGATGCTATTGCGAAGACGCTGGATGAGTACGTCATTGGGCAGGACCGCGCCAAGCGCGTGTTGTCTGTAGCCGTTTACAATCACTATAAGCGGGTAAAACGCGGGCAGTCAGGCAAGGCGGATGTCGAGCTGCAAAAAAGCAATATTTTGATGCTTGGTCCAACGGGCTCGGGAAAGACGCTCCTGGCTCAGACACTGGCGAAAATAATCAACGTGCCCTTCGCTATGGCGGATGCAACAGCTTTGACGGAAGCCGGCTACGTTGGTGAAGATGTGGAAAACATCCTGCTGAAGCTGATACAGGCAGCGGATTTTGATATTGAACGCGCTCAGAAAGGCATCATCTATATTGATGAGATTGACAAAATTTCGAGACGTTCAGATAATCCTTCCATCACGAGGGATGTGTCCGGGGAAGGCGTTCAGCAAGCGCTTCTGAAGATCATTGAGGGGACAGTCGCGAATGTACCGCCACAAGGTGGGCGCAAGCACCCGCATCAGGAGTTTATTCAGATTGATACATCAAATATCCTGTTTATTTGTGGCGGGGCTTTTGATGGGCTTGATAAGATCATTGAGCGCAGGACAGGGACTAAAACCCTTGGATTCGGTGCGCAAATCGTCAGCAAAGAAGACAAGGAGATTGGCGCGCTTCTCGAAAAGCTTGAGACTGAGGATTTGTTGAAATTCGGTCTCATCCCAGAGTTTATCGGTCGTGTTCCAGTTGTTGTTTCCCTCCATGAGCTGGATGAGCCAACGCTCCTCAGAATTCTCAAGGAGCCAAAGAACGCTTTGGTCAAGCAATACCAAAAGCTGTTTGAGCTCGACAATGTCGAAATTACTTTTGACGAAGAAGCGCTCAAAGCGGTCGCGCATATGGCCATAGAGAGAAAGACCGGCGCCCGGGGACTTCGCAGTATCCTGGAAAATTCAATGCTGGATATCATGTATGAAATTCCAAGCAGAGACGACATTGTTTCTGTCAGGGTGACGCGAGAATCCATTGTGGATAAGAAAATGCCAGTGATGCTGCTGAAAGATGGCACCTCTGAAAAGAAACCATCCCGCGACAGGCAAAGCGTTTCCTGATCATGAAGCGCAGCCATTAACAGGACTGGTGAATGTGCCCCTGAAAAAATAGAGGACAGGTACTGCTGGTAAGGGGTTTAAGACCAGCACGAAGGCGACCTGCCAAAAAACTGAAAGTCTATCAGCGAGTCATAGAGGTTTATTGGCTCGCTTTTATTTTTCGCATACCGCTAACAGGGAAAACTTGTGAACATAAAAAACTTTTTGTCTTTGTTAGCACTCTTGCTTGATGAGTGATAATTCATTTGGTATAATTTCATTAGCCTTCAAAAGGAGGGCGGAAAGGAGAGAACACCATGGAAACAAACGACAAGATTTTGTCAATGCCGCTTATACCGCTACGTGGACTGTCGGTATTTCCTTATATGGTGCTTCATTTTGATGTTGGTCGAGAAAAGTCAATTAAGGCACTTGAAGAGGCCATGATTTACGATCAAAAAATATTCCTGACGACGCAGCGAGACATAGATGTTGACTTGCCTTCAACGGAAGATTTTTATGAGATCGGTACCATATGCAAAATAAAGCAAATGCTGAAACTCCCAGGGGACGCAATTCGGGTGCTGGTGGAGGGCGTCAGCCGCGGTAAAGTCGAAGGGATTATATTTGAAGAGCCTTACTTTAAAGCGCGTATAATGAAAATTGAAGAGGACACAACCCGGGACAGGGAGACAGAGGCGCTGATTCGCTCTTGTTTAACTGCTTTTGAGAAGTATATTGCAGTAAGTAACCGGGTATCGCCTGAAGTTATGCTCTCCATGACCACTATTGAAGAGCCTGGGCGCTTCGCGGATGTTTTAGCGTCCAATATGGTTTTGAAGACGGAGCAAAAGCAGGAGATTCTTGAGGCGGTTGAACCCAAAAAGCGTTTGACTGCCATCTATTCAATATTACTCAGCGAAATTGAGATTATGGAAGTAGAAAAGCAGATCAATGAAAAAGTAAGAAAACAAATCAACAAAATGCAAAAAGAGTACTACCTCAGAGAACAGATGAAAGCAATCCGTGAGGAGCTTGGCGAAGATTTCGATCCGGATGACGAGATTGAGGAGCTTTATAAAAAGCTCGACAAGCTCAAGCTTGACAAAAAAGTCGCTGATAAAGTTGGCAAGGAAATTGAGCGACTGGCAAGAATGTCACCTGCCTCTGCAGAAAGCACGGTCGTTCGAAGCTATGTAAACTGGATTTTAGATTTGCCTTGGAATAAAAAGACTAAGGATACACTGGATATAAGTAAGGCCCGCGCCATTCTGGATGAAGACCATTACGGTTTAAAGAGCGTCAAAGAGCGCGTCCTTGAATATCTGGCCATCAGAGAGCTCACGAAGAGTCTGAAGGGACCCATCATTTGCCTGGTTGGACCTCCCGGTGTCGGTAAGACGTCTATAGCGAAATCCATAGCAAGGTCTTTAAACAGGAAATTTGTCAGAATGTCCCTGGGCGGCGTCAGAGATGAGGCAGAAATACGTGGTCACAGAAGGACCTATATTGGTGCTATTCCGGGCAGAATCATCAATGGAATCAAAGAAGCCGGAACTAAAAATCCTGTGTTCCTGTTTGACGAGATAGATAAGCTGACCTCTGATTTCAGGGGGGATCCGGCGTCTGCACTTCTTGAGGTACTGGATCCGGAGCAAAACAAAGATTTTACGGATCATTACCTGGAGGTGCCGTTCGACCTTTCAAGCGTCATGTTTGTGACGACGGCGAACTCATTGGGCACCATTCCAAGGCCGCTTCTCGACAGAATGGAAATCATTGAAGTTTCCGGGTATACAGAGTATGAGAAGCTGAATATCGCCAAGAAATATCTTGTGCCAAAGCAGCTGAAAGCGCATGGCTTAACGGAGGACAACCTCAGCTTGAGTGACGATACGCTGAGTGCCATCATCAGCTATTACACCAGGGAATCCGGTGTCCGGGAACTCGAACGACAGATTGCGACTGTATGCAGGAAAGTGGCGACAAGGATTGTCGAAGAGAAGGTCACCACGGTCAGAGTAAACAGAAGCAACCTGGACAAATTCTTAGGGGTTAAAAAGCACCACTATGACGAGATCCAAAAAGAGCACCAAATTGGGATCGCAACAGGCCTTGCCTGGACGCCGGTAGGCGGAGAAACTCTTTCCATTGAAGTTTCAATTATGAAAGGCAAGGGAAATCTCGTGCTTACAGGTCAAATGGGCGACGTCATGAAAGAGTCCGCTCGGGCAGGCTTGAGCTACCTAAGATCCATCTCAGAGAAATATGAAATCGCGGATGATTTTCACGAAAAAATGGATATTCATATACACATTCCAGAAGGCGCCATTCCAAAGGATGGGCCATCTGCCGGGATTACCATGGCAACGGCTGTTCTTTCCGCGATTACCGGTATTCCAGTCCGCAATGATCTCGCTATGACGGGAGAAATCACCTTGCGGGGAAGGGTTCTGCCAATTGGCGGCCTCAAGGAAAAATCGCTGGCAGCCAGCCGCGCGGGTGTCAAAACTGTTCTATTCCCTAAGGAAAATGTGAAGGATCTCGAGGAGATCCCTTCAACGGTGCGCAGCAAGATGAAGTTCATTCCAGTTGAATCTATGGATGAAGTTCTTGAGCACGCGCTTGTTAAGGAGGCCATAAAGTGAAGATCCAGAATTCCCGTTTCATCATAAGCGCGGTTAAAAGAGATCAGTATCCGGAGGATTTGCTGCCTGAAATTGCTATGGCTGGAAGGTCCAATGTTGGCAAATCCTCACTTATCAATATGCTGATTAACCGAAAGGGCTTGGCGAAGACGTCGTCAACACCTGGAAAAACGCAGACTATCAACTTTTATGATTTGGATGGCAAGATGAGATTGGTGGACTTGCCCGGCTATGGCTACGCCAGAGTGTCCAAGGACAAAAAAAGCGGCTGGGGCAAGATTATTGAATCCTATCTGGTGGACCGCCCAAATCTTATGGAGGTCTTTCTCCTGGTGGACCTGCGCCATGACCCGTCTGAGGATGACCGCTTGATGTACGAGTGGATTCGAACTTTTGGCTACAAGGGCATTGTCATAGCCACAAAAGCGGATAAAATTAAAAATAGTCAGCTGCAAATCAGAAAAAAAGCCCTCAGGGAGAAGCTGGGCATGGATCCTGAGGATGTTCTGCTGATTACGTCGGCGGATTCACGAAAAGGCAAATACGACGTATGGGATTTTATCAATAGTTTGTTGGAACAAAAAGGCTTTGAAGCGCGCTTTGAGCGGCAGCAGCCTGATCAGGCAGAAAGATAATTGGAATTAAATGCAAAAGCCAAGACCATCTGAAGCGGTCTTGGCTTTTGATTTTTGGAGAAACGACGCTGGTCTTTTTCCCGCGCCTTTCCCGCGTTCAAGCAATGTGTTAAAATGGAAAAAAGTATAAGTAAGGGAGGTGGACCCATGCTCTTCAGCCGTAGCCGTGTAGTGATATTCCTAATGTTTATTTTTTCGTTTATGGCAGCAATTTTCATATACACGGATGAGCTGATTGAAGACCAGATTGAAAAACTGGAAGCGGACTTGCTGCGTCTTCAGGCCGCCATGGTCACCTGGGTAGCGGAGGAATTTCAGGACAGCGCATCCGCTTATGAAGCGGAAATACAATTGGATGAAGACCGCTTTGCGGCGCAGCAGCTTCAGATCATCAATTCATTGATTTCAAACGCGCCAACATCTGCGATAAAGGATGAAACTCTCGTGGCTGAGTTTTCGTCCGGTGATTTTGGGCAGATTCTTGACCGGGGCGTCGTACTCTATACGGGCGGATTGCCGGATCAGGTCATAGACGAGGCGATCAGGCGCCTGAATGAAAATCCTAAACTTGACCGTGTAGAAACTACGGTTCGCAATTTTGCCTCAGGGCAGGCGGAGCGCTATGTCCTGAATTTTTCCAGAAATGAAAAGCTCAGTGGAACCGTGTTTACGGGACGAAGAATTATAGAGGGCGCTTCGGAGGTTCATCTCAGTGCGTTTGCACTCGAGGATTACTTGAAAGACCTTTTTGAGACCCGGGGCTATGCTACAATAATTTTAAACAAAAGCGGACGGATTGTGAACGCCCATGATCCTGGGACCATTGGAAAAACATTGTCGCAGACAGATAAAAATAGTGGTGTCAGTTTGTTTCAGATGGTGGTGGACCATCCTGACAAGAAATTCGACGTGCTTTTGGAACAGCCTTATGAGGCGTATGCCATAGAGCTTGATCAGGGTTATATGCTCTTGATGAAACCGTCGGCCTCTGATGAAGGCACAAGCCGCATCAATCGGGTTCTGGGGTATGGGATGATTTTTTTCAACCTTGCCATAGTCACCGCTGTCATGATGTTTTTAAGAAAAAATCACGCGTTCGTCATAGAAAAAATAAGTTTGACCGAGATGCAGGTTAAAAGGCGCCGGCAGGCAGCCGGATTCATAGTGGTTGTCATTGTCCTTGGTTTTGCCCTGATGATCTTACTGATTAATGGACTCATGAGTATTCAGATGACGAAGCTTGATTTTGACAAGGAGCTGCAGCGCTTCTCGGATGCCATGGCGGGACAGTACAGCGAGGCTTATGAATCCCTTGAAGATCAGAACAGGATATTCAATCTTGAAATGAAGGCGAGTAAAACCGAGCGTCTCGTGGCCTTATTCGCTTCCTTGAGGAAAGTGCCGTCTGAGCTTGTGCGTTCTTATCCTTCTACGGCCAGCAGCGGAAATTACGTGGCAAACTGGATGAGAGTATCTCAGACGACCCGGGAGCTGCTCTTGAGTCAGTATGGTGTTGACCTGGGCAGTGTGGAAGATTACACTGTTCTGGAGGGGAAAGCGGGTGGCACGGGGCTGACTTTGATTGGCTACGATGCCGAAAAGCTCAATGTTTGGGTCATACAGGCACTGATGGGAAAAGCGGCAGAAGCTCAGACGTTTTCCTGGGTGCCGCTTGCAAGCTCTGCGGCCAACATTGATGGTTTTTTTGCGCATTTTTCTTTGAAAGGCGCAGATGAGGTGCCTTTTCTGGAAGCGGTACTTCCGGATTCAATTGCTGCGAGGCAGCAGGCGGAGCAGCTGGGGATGGAACTGTATCTGGGCGAGGTTCAGGAGACAATTGGAATAAGAAGGCCGGAGCGGGGGTCGTGGATTGTCTATGTGCCGGCTTCGGATCCGCTGAAAGGGGATCTGCGGCGGGCGGCTTATGATTTCACCAGGGTCATGAGTCTGGCTACGCTCATCCTGATCCTGGTCGTCGCTGCCGGATGGCGTTACTACGGCAGAAAGGAGCCCATTTCATGAAGCTGGCAGTGCTGTGTTACGTGGAAAACGAGGGCCGTGTGCTCATGCTGCACAGGAACAAAAGAAAAAACGACTATCACCTGGGAAAGTGGAATGGCCTTGGCGGAAAGTTTCTGCCAGGCGAATCGCCTGAAGACTGCCTGCTGAGGGAAGTGCGCGAGGAGTCCGGTCTGAGCCCGGAGTCTTATTCTCTCAGGGGGTTCATCACTTTTCCCTTGTTTGATGGGGCAGAGGACTGGTATACTTTTGTCTATACGGCTAAAACGGCACAGTCTGAAGTTACTGACCCGGAGGAAGGCACGCTGGCCTGGATCCCTAAGGACGAGGTGCTGAGCCTGAAGCTCTGGGAAGGAGACAGGATTTTTCTCGATTGGGTGTTTAACCGGGAGGCGCTCTTTTCAGCGGTATTCAGGTATGAAGCTGGCGTTTTTAAGGACTATGAAGTCGTTTTCTATTCCGGTTCCACTTAAGTCTATACGCTTGACGTTTTAACCTTACCTTCAAAACCTCACCTTCAGAAAGAATTTTGAACGTCGTAAATGAACTGCAACCCAATAAACCATAAATCAGAAAGGGTGTTTAGAGTGAATCAAAATCCAGTGGTTACCATTGAACTCGAAAACGGGAAAATTATTAAGGCTGAGCTATATCCAGAGATCGCGCCAAATACGGTAAACAATTTTATTGACCTCGCCCGCAAGGGGTATTATGACGGTCTGATCTTCCACCGGGTCATCAGGGGCTTCATGATTCAGGGCGGCTGTCCTGAAGGCTCTGGTATGGGTGGTCCCGGCTATAAGATCAAAGGGGAATTTGACATCAACGGCTTTAAAAATGCCCTCGTTCACGAGCCGGGCGTCCTGTCCATGGCACGGGCACAAGCACCGGATTCCGCGGGCTCGCAGTTTTTCATCATGCACGAGCGCTCCCCGCACCTGGATGGCCAGTATGCGGCTTTTGGCAAGGTCGTCGAAGGGATGGAGGTCGTCAATGACATCGCGGCAGTAAAAACGGATGGCAGAGACCGTCCAGTCGAGCCTCAGAAAATCAAGAAAATGACGGTTGAGACCTTTGGGGTCGAGTATCCTGAACCCGTCAAAATGATGTAAGAATGTTAAAATGGTGAAGCTGTTGCCGGCGGTCAGATTGGCCCGTGGCCAAGGGCTTCACCTTTTTTCGTCTTGGTGGCCACATAAACAGCATTAAAAAAGCTGCCGCAAAACAAAATTTCCCGTTTTGCGGCAGCGCATCTTATGCTTTTTCAGGGCTGGAACTACATTTTTCCGTCAGAGCCCAGTACGTCAACCAGCTTGTGGCGCACCATGCTGCGGATGGCATCTCTGCCGACACCCAGGTATTTCCTTGGGTCGAATTCCGCAGGGAAGTCGTGCAGGTATTTTCGGATTGCAGCGGTCATGGCAAGACGAAGGTCTGTGTCGATATTGATTTTGCAGACGCCAAGACTTCCTGCCCGGCGAAGCATTTCTTCCGGAACGCCTTGAGCCCCCGGAATGTCACCGCCGTAAGCGTTGCACATCTCGACGAACTCAGGGATGACCGTGGACGCGCCGTGCAGGACCAGCGGATAATCTGGAAGGAGTTTTGTGATGGTTTCAAGACGTTCGAAGTCAAGCTTAGGCTCGCCTTTGAACTTGTAAGCGCCATGGCTTGTGCCAATTGCGATTGCCAGGGAATCACAGCCTGACCGTTTGACAAAGTCCACAGCTTGCTTGGGATCCGTATAGGTTGCGTCCTCTGCTTTAACGTTGACCTCATCCTCAACACCGGCCAATTTGCCGAGCTCGGCTTCAACGACGACGCCGCGGGCATGGGCATACTCGACGACTTGCTTGACAAGCGCGATATTTTCTTCGTAAGGCAAGTGGGAGCCGTCAATCATGACGGAGGTAAAACCGTCATCAATACACTGCTTGCAGATTTCAAAGCTGTCACCGTGGTCCAGGTGCAGGGCAATATCCAGGTCGGAGTCAATTATAGCAGCTTCCACCAGCTTTTTGAGGTAAGCGGGCTTAGCGTACTTTCTCGCTCCAGCAGAGACCTGAAGGATCAACGGTGACCTGACCTCTTTAGCCGCATCCACGATGCCTTGTACGATTTCCATGTTGTTGACATTAAACGCGCCAACCGCATAGCCGCCTTCATAAGCTTTTCTGAACATTTCCTTAGTTGTCACAAGAGCCATAAATATTCCTCCTCTGTAAATATCTTCGAGTTATACTCATCATAGAAGATCACTTTTCTTTTGTCAAGGCAGCTCCAGTCGCGATATAATGGGGTGACAGCGGCCACGAAAGCGCAATTCCGACATAATGGCCAATTCTAAGTGAGGTCGTGAGAAGATTGAAGCTACCTGAAGCATTTATGACTGAAATCCAGGCGCTGCTCGGGGACGAGACGGAGGCCTTCCTGAAGAGCTATGAGGCAGACCGGCGCTATGGCCTCAGGGTCAACCGCCTGAAGATTGAAGTGGAGGCATTTCTAAAAATATCGCCGTTCAACCTGAAGCCAATCCCTTGGACAACGGATGGTTTTTACTATGACGAAGAGGACCGTCCTGCAAAGCATCCTTATTACCACGCGGGGCTGTATTATTTGCAGGAGCCGTCCGCTATGGCGCCAGTGGCCGTTTTGGATCCGCAGCCGGGAGAGACTGTCCTGGATCTGTGCGCCTGTCCGGGCGGGAAAACCCTTCAAATCGCCGCGGCGTTAGGCGGCAAGGGGGCCATTGTGGCGAATGACATCAGCACCGGCAGAATCAAAGCGCTGATTCGAAACCTCGAAATGGCTGGCGCAACTAACGTCCTCGTGATCAATGAAAGCGAGGAGAAGCTGAGCGCCCGTTTCGCCGGCGTTTTTGACCGGGCGCTGATCGATGCGCCTTGCTCTGGTGAAGGCATGTTCAGAAAGGACCGCAAAGCGGTTGAGGCTTGGTCCGTCGAAGCGCCTGGAAATTTCAGGGCCGTGCAGGACAGCCTCCTCGACCAGACGGCTAAAATGCTAAAATCTGGCGGCCGGTTGGTATACTCGACCTGCACCTTTAACCGACTGGAAAACGAAATGGCCCTGGAGGCCTTCACGACCCGCCATGGCGGCTTTTCCAAACGGCTGCCGGAAGCAGCCCTTGGGCTGGACTGCAGGACGGGATACGGACGGCTGTGGCCTCACCTTCACCAGGGGGAAGGCCATTTTATTGGTCTCCTGGAAAAGCATGCCGATGGTCGCGAAATCCCACCCTCTCTAACCCCCAAAACCATTCCAACGAAAACGTCGCAGCCCACAGAAGCTTACCGCAGCTTCGAAGCAGAGAATCTGACCATTGAGCTCACCGGGCAATTTTATCAAAACGAAGGCAAGCTCTACCGTCTCCCGGAGGGACTCCCCACCACACAGGGGCTCAGGGTAAGCCGCAGCGGCTGGTATCTGGGCGAAGAAAAAAACGGCAGGTTCAACCCTTCGGGTGCCTTTGCCATGGGGCTAAAGGCCGGGGAAGTCAAACGCGTTATTCGTTTCGAGGCAGGCGCCTTTGAAGTCATTCGCTATTTAAAGGGCGAGACCCTGAGCATAGAAGGAGAAGATGGCCTCAATCTCATTTGCGTCGAGGATTACCCATTAGGCTGGGGAAAACTTAGTAAAGGCGTTTTGAAGAATCAATACCCGGCGGCGTGGCGGATGCTTTAGCGCCTTCCGGGCTGCATCAGGTGAGGCAGCGGGCAGAAACCGCTGATCAAACAAGAAAACCAGGCCGACAAGTCGGCAAAGGACAGGAGAGACATTATGGCTAAGACTATGAGGCTTGATAAGCTGCTTGCCCATGTGGGCATAGGCACAAGAAGTGAAGTTAAAAAATATATTCGCCATGGCTGGGTTGAGGTAGACGGCGCAAAAGCGAAATCCGCCAGCGTTCACATCAATCCGGAGACGCAGGTGGTTCTGTACAAAGGCGAGCCTGTCATTTATAAAGCGCATGTTTATTTCATGATGAACAAGCCGCAGGGGGTAGTGTCTGCAACGGAGGACAGGCGGGAGCAAACGGTTGTGGACCTGCTCGAGGAAGAAGACCAGGTCTATGATGTTTTTCCGGTTGGACGCCTTGACAAGGATACGGAAGGCCTGCTGCTTCTCAGCAACCATGGTGGCCTTGCCCATGGGCTGCTTTCTCCCAAAAGGCATGTGGCAAAGACTTATGAGGCTACGGTTGACGGACCGGTCAATGGCAAGGATATTGAGGCTTTCAAAGCGGGCGTCGTTCTGGAGGACGGCTATGTGACCATGCCTGCAGAGCTGGAGATTCTCTCGTCAGGAGATCACAAGAGTGAAACCCGGCTTACCATCTATGAGGGCAAGTTCCATCAGGTTAAGCGAATGTTTGAATCCAGGGGGCGGATTGTCGTCTTTTTGAAGCGGATCAGCATGGGGCCCCTGAAGCTGGATCCGGATCTGATGCCGGGGGAATACAGGGCACTCACGGAGGAAGAGGCTCAGGCGCTGCTGGCTCAGGCAGGCGTTGGGGAAGAATAATTCAAGTGTTGTGAGGTTTAAGATTGAAGGCTGGGTGCGTTTGGGGGTTCTGGTGACCATCGGCAAAAAATCCCTGGGCGTTGTGATGGTAATTTAAACTGGGAGGCGGATAGGTTTGAATTCAGCTGGGGTTAAGAAAGACGCCGGAACAAACGGTACGGCCGTTACAATGGCCAAGGGAGAGGAAAAGCGCTATCTGCTCGCGCTGGACCAGGGAACTACGAGCTCCCGGGCGGTGCTGTTCGATACACAGGGGCGGATTGTCAGCATGGCGCAAAAGGACTTCAAGCAGTATTATCCTCAGCCGGGATGGGTGGAGCACGATCCCTCAGAGCTTTGGGGGACGCAGCTTGGGGTCGCTCAGGAGGTGCTGGAAAAGACGGGGGTGTCGCCTTCTGAGGTCGCGGCGCTGGGGATCACCAATCAAAGGGAGACCACGCTGGTCTGGGAACGGGAGACCGGTAAGCCGGTCTATCCGGCCATTGTCTGGCAGTGCAGGCGAACGGCGCAGTTATGTGAGGCTGTAAAGCGTGCTGGTCACGAAGCGTATATACGGACGGCGACGGGGCTTGTGGTGGACGCGTATTTTTCCGCGACCAAGATCCGGTGGATTCTGGATGAGGTGCCCGGGGCAAGGGAAAAAGCACAGCGCGGAGAATTGTGTTTTGGTACGGTGGACACATGGCTGATTTATAATTTGACCCGGGGCCGGGTTCATGCCACGGATGTCTCGAATGCCAGCCGCACGCTTTTGTTCAATCTGGATACGCTGGCATGGGATTCGCACCTTCTCGAGATCTTTGATATTCCTGAAAGTATGATGCCGGAGATTCGGCCTTCCGCTGGTCTGTTTGGGTGGACGGATCCCTCTGTCTTTGGGGGTATCCAGCTGCAGATCTCAGGCGTCGCTGGGGATCAGCAGGCGGCGCTCTTCGGTCAGCGGTGCTTTGAACCGGGAGAAGCCAAAAACACTTATGGGACGGGCTGCTTTATTCTCATGAACACGGGTAATCAGCGAGTGGTTTCAGAGTCCGGACTTTTAACGACGGTGGCCTGGGGCCTGAAAGAGGGTAAGGCGACCTATGCCCTGGAAGGATCTATTTTCATAGGGGGCGCCGCGGTGCAGTGGCTGAGGGATGAGCTTCAGCTGATTCGAACGGCGCCGGAGAGCGAGGAGATCGCAAGGCGGGTCGAAGATACCGGTGGCGTTTATGTGGTACCGGCGTTTACAGGGCTGGGCGCGCCTTACTGGGATATGTATGCCCGAGGGGCTATTGTAGGCCTGACTCGGGGCTCCGGAAGAGACCAGATTGTGCGGGCGACGCTGGAAGCGATTGCCTATCAGACAAGGGACGTGGTTGAAGCTATGAGCGGAGACGCCGGGATGCCGCTCTGCGCCTTGAAAGCAGACGGCGGTGCGACAGGCAACGAATTTCTGATGCAATTTCAGGCGGATTTGCTGGGGGTGTCGCTGGATCGTCCTGAGGTCATGGAGTCGACTGCGCTGGGCGCTGCTTTGCTCGCGGGCCTGGGCGCAGGGGTATACGGATCCCTGGAAGAGATCAAAGCACTTAATGCCAACGCGAAGCACTTTGAGCCCCATATGGAGGCGGCGCGCCGTGATGCACTCTACGCGGGCTGGAGGCGGGCGGTCAAGCAGGTGCGCAGTGAAACTGGTGCTCAGTGAAGGATAATAAATACAGCTGGTTTGACTTAGGGTTTAAGGGACGAGGGGGGCGAGGGAATGGCACTTCAGAATGCCGCAGAGTCAAAGAAGCTCGAAGGAAACTTTGAAGGCGGCCCCTATGATGTTATTATCATTGGGGCTGGCATAACAGGCGCGCTGTTGGCCTATGAGCTCGCAAAGACTTCCTGGCGGGTGGCGGTGGTGGAAAAGGAGCCGGACGTCGCCCTTGGCGCGACTAAGGCAAACAGCGGCATCATTCATGCCGGGTACGACCCTGAGCCGGGGAGTTTGAAGGCGAGCATGAATGTTAAGGGCAGCAGGCTTTATGAAGGGCTTTCCAGAGAGTTATCCTTTGGCTACAGGCGAACGGGCTCTTTTGTCGCGGCAATGACAGAAGAGGAGGAGAAGACCCTTGAAAGTCTCATGGGCCGAGGCGAAAAGAATGGCGTACAAGGTCTTGAATTGCTGGAGGGGGTTCAGGCTCGCCAGTTGGAGCCTCATTTGTCCAAGCGGGTCAGCCGGGTTTTAATGGCGGCAACGACTGCGGTCGTCGATCCGTGGGAGGTAGCCATCGCGGCGCTTGAGTCGGCCGTTGACAATGGGATCCATCTACTGCTGGAAACTGAAGTAACGGGCGCAGTCCCTCCAGGTGGACAGCTTCATGTTGTCAGGCGGGGACAGGGACCACCTGCTATGGAAGCTGGGTCTTCGCGTGCGACTGGAGCTTCGCCGGCGCCTGGGTCTTCACCAGCGCCTGTGTCAGAAGATGGGCTCTTTGAGCTGAAGACCACTAAAGGGTCGTTTTTTTGCCGGGTGGTCATCAACGCTGCCGGCATTCACGCCAGTGAGCTGTCAGCGCTGATTAACGATGGCATCCCGGAGTTTGAGATGACGCCGAGGCGCGGCCAATACTTTGTCCTGGACAAGGCAGCGGGTCCCCTTGTGCAGCGTGTCATCTATCCAGCGCCAACCGCGACTGGAAAAGGCGTTTTAGTCATTCCAACGCTTCACGGCAATGTCATGATAGGGCCGGACAATGAAAGCCTTCCCTGGGATGAGGCGGAAGCTGTTCAGACGACCGCGGCAGGTTTAGCCTATGTCAGGTCAAAAGCTGAGCTGCTTGTGCCGGGCATTCCATTTCATTTGGGGATTGCGAATTTCTCGGGTATTCGGGCTGAACCCTCTGAAAAGGATTTTATCATTAGAGCTTCCAGGAATTATCCGGGCTGGATTCACGGCGCGGGGATAAAATCCCCTGGACTGTCAGCGGCGCCTGCCATTTCTCAGGCTTTGCTTGAGTTGATTCGTGAAGCTTTACCGGGGTATATTGAAAATCCGCGTTTTAGTCCTGGGCGGCGACCACGTCCGGTTTTGGCGGAGATGACAGAGGCGCAGCGCATTCGTGCCATTGAAGCGGAGCCGCGGTTTTCTAACATTGTGTGCCGTTGTGAAATGGTCAGTGAAGCTGAAGTCTTGGATGCCATCCGGCGATCTGTGGGGGCTCGATCAGTCAATGGCGTGAAGAGAAGGGTCAGGCCAGGAGCTGGGCGGTGTCAGGGCGGGTTTTGCACACCTAAAATTTTGGAAATCCTTTCAAAGGCGCTTGAGATTCCTGAGACTGAGATTGTACTGGAGCATTCAGGTGCCAGGATGGTCTATCCCAGAAGGGGGAAGGGCCTGTGAAAACGAAAGCGCAGAGTGGCGTTGAAAAACGGTCTCCGGATTTACTGGTGATTGGCGCGGGGCCAGCAGGGTTGTCCGCGGCAACAGAGGCAAAGCGCTGCGGTGTTGGACACGTGCTGGTGGTGGACAGGGAACGCGAGGCGGGGGGCATTTTAAATCAATGTGTCCATACCGGCTTTGGTCTTTTTCATTATGGCGAAGCGCTGACGGGCCCCGAATATGCCCAGCGTCTTGTGGCGGAGGCTGAAGCGGCAGGGGTGGCATTTATGATGGAAACCTTTGCAGCGAGCCTGGATCAAGAGCGGAATGTGATACTGTACAGCAAAGAAGACGGTTATGAAAAGCTGAGTCCAATGGCGGTCATTTTGGCAATGGGCTGCAGGGAACGCACCAGAGCGGCAGTGGCGGTGCCGGGAAGCAGGCCGGCGGGGGTATACGCCGCAGGGACGGCGCAGAGACTCATAAACATTGAGGGCTATGCGCTCGGCAAACGTGCGGTCATTGTAGGCTCAGGGGATATTGGGCTCATCATGGCGAGGCGCTTGGTCCTGGAGGGCGTCGAAGTCGCTGCGGTGATTGAGATTCGAGAAACGCCTGCCGGACTGCCCAGAAACGTTTCCCAGTGCCTGAACGCGTTTTCCATCCCTTTGTTTCTTGCGCACAGGGTGATAGCTATTGAGGGCGTATCGAGAGTTTCCAGTGTGGTCATAGCACCAGTGAACGGCGGTGAGTCTCTGCGGATTTCCTGTGATCTGGTCTTGTTTTCTGTAGGCTTGATTCCGGAAAATGAGCTGTCTGCCATGGCGGGCATCCAAACCCTGGGCCGTACCAACGGCCTGGTCCTGGATGGGCGGATGCAGACTGAGGTGCCTGGGATTTTCGCCTGTGGTAATGCGTACCGCGTTTATGATCTCGTGGATGAGGTTTCGAGAGAGGCTGCCCTTGCTGGGCGGTATGCGGCCGCTTTTCTGGGGTGTCACGCAGAAGGACGGGAAAGCTGCAAGAGCCCTTTTGAGTCTAAAAAACTTGAAAGTCCTTGTCGAAAAGCAGAGTTTTCAGTTTCTGACACTGAAGCTAACTGTAGGGCAGCTTCGCCAATTATCTGTATCATCTGTCCAAAGAGCTGTAGGATGACTGTTGATGAAAAGGGAGAACCAACCGGCTATGGATGCAGGCGAGGCTATGAATATGCCCTTCAAGAGCTGCAGGATCCCAGCGCTGTATTGACCACAACGGTCGCTGTTCGAGACGCGCTGTGGCCGCGGCTGCCATGCAAAACGACAGCCCCGGTACCGAGGGACAAGCTGAGAGAAGCAGCTCAAGCTTTGTCTGAGATTGAGGTGCAGGCGCCGGTCGCGCTTGGTGAAATATTATGCCGCGATCTGCTGGGGCTTGGTGTGGATGTGATTGCAACAAGATGTTTGAACAAAGTGGACAAACTATAAGTATGGTATATCATAAAAAAAGGGGCTGTTGCATAATAGTCCCCAATAGAAGGGACAGATGGAAATCAATTTTTGATGACCATCTGTCTTTTTTAGTTCAAAAAAATTAAT
>NZ_FMWL01000019.1 GCF_900103005.1 Acidaminobacter hydrogenoformans DSM 2784
CGTTGGAACAAAAGATTGAAAAGGCCCAATTGGATGTGGTAAAGGCAAAGGCGAAGTACGATGCGGCGCTTGCAACATTAAAAGATTTGATGGACAAACGCGATGGGTTAAAGCGTGATGAACTTATCGCTGCTATTATGAAAAGTGATAAATCCTACGACCAAATCCTTCAATTTATACAACCAACTGATCAAGAAAAAGGATAGGCTGGAAACAACAAAAAACTCCTGCATCGAGACCTGTGCAGGAGTTTTAGTCACATTTTTTCTGGAAGTTGACAATATCATTTCCTCCTATCTTTTACTTTTCCAAAAATTATTTAGATTTTTATTATAAATATAGATATATATTCAATAAATGTGATAAAATATATATGTAAACACATAATAACAAAAATGTTAATAATAACTAAACATTGCCAATTGAGCTATAAATACACATTTAATTCACGTTTCAAAAACCTACATAGTCAAATTGAAGAATAATATCTTATTTCATCTCACGCTTCTTTTACCAGATCGCATCTGAAGGAGGCTTGTCAGTGTCAAATCACAAATCTGAAACGGACTTTATCTTTTATGATGATTATTGGAAATATATCACTGAAAGGAATCTGAAAGAATCTCAAGAGCGTTATAAGATCGAATCAAAGCAGCGTCATGAAATGCGCCGCTTTAGTTCTGCGTTTCAAATTATTGCGTTATGTGCCTTTCTCTGTTTGGGTTTTTCCGGGATGGTGGTTCAAAGCGCAGCAATCTACCAAACTAAATATGAAAATCATGTTTTAAAGAGTGAGATCCGAGACCTGCAGCTTGAGATTGAAGAATTAAATGCTCACATTGATAATGCTGTTTCGCTGCATCACGTTGAAAGCGTTGCGCTAAATGAACTAAAAATGCAATACCCTCAGCAGCATCAAGTCGTCTATATTGCTTTAAATTGGGATTACACCCTGGAAGAAAATTCGGATGAAACTCAAATGGCAGTGGTGGAGAAAGTTCCGGCCTTTGCTGCCAAATTCAATTAAATGGAAATCTATAAAATGAAATAGCGCGGATCTGCCATATCACAGTAATGGCAGATCCGCGCCTTTTATTTGCAAAATAGAGAGAAAAATTGAATGAATTTTGAAGATGACAATCACACTAAGTTTGGCTTAAAGGAATGGTTGTGCTTGGTGGAACCATTACCAGGGTTTGGGCGTCTAAGCATTTGTGCTGCTTTCTTGCAGTGTTCTTTTACAATCTCATGGCACTGACATTAAAACATAATTACAATTGATCAGGATCAGCCCGATTTCGACAAAATACGAGTATAATGAACGTGTGAGACTGACAACGACGTAGCTGCATTGACGAAAGGGGTAATGACTATGAAAAAATTTCGTGCCATTTGGGTACTGATGATAATTATGCTGATGGTAATCGCGCAACCAACTTTAGCTGGTGAAGCGCGGCCGGATTTTAATATAGAAGTGGATGGAAAAGTTCAAAGCTATGAAGCAAAGACAGTGACAATTGAAGTAAAGGACAAGGAAATTGAAATAGGGGATATGCCTGCGATCATCTTGGAAGGACGAACCTTGGTGCCAATCAAGGAGGTCTTTCAAAGCGAAGGCATTGGGGCTGATGTGGCATGGAACCATGAGAAGAAAGAGGTTACGGTTACTTATGATGGGAATACCATCGTCGTCGCGATTAATAGCCCCGTGGCTTATGTGAACGGCAAGAAAATACAAATCGATCCTGACAACGAAAAAGTTGTACCTAAGTTGATCAGGGATACCAAGAAAGAGTATGCTAAAACAATGATTCCACTGAGGTTTGTGTCAGAGGCGCTCGGTTATGAAGTTGCTTGGGATCCTGTCACTTATACAGCTGCTATCATAACGCCTGAAGCAGCACCTGCTCCAGAGCCGGAGCCGGAACCTGTTCCGAAGCCAGTTCCGAAGCCAGTTCCAACACCAACACCAACACCGACACCAGTACCTACACCAGTTCCAACACCTGATCCAGAGCCAGAGCCGGAAGTCTCCGAGCTTCCAGACAACAATTCTGACATCGAGGATGAAATCAACACAAATAATGATTTTTTGCTTGAAACGGATGGGTCAGTGCCTTCGTTACCAACGGCCCTTAAAAGAAATCCAATTCTTTGGACAGATGGAAATCCTGACAATGCGATTACCCTGAAGATGCCGGAAGCAAAGGTCAAATTTGAGGCCATAAAAGGCGAAACGGTCAGGATCCAGTCACTTAAGTATGAAGCAGCTGAAGGTGTCCTGAAATTTATCATCACAGCTTCGGGTCCAATTTCGGACGTGGCGGTTGATACCATGGAGAAGAAGCTTGTGATGGATGTCATAAATGCTGAGAACGGGTTGTCCCAAGTGACTTATAAGGATAACCCAGTGGCGGCCGGCTACCGAACCAGCCAATTTTCACAGGATCCTATGACGACCAGAATAGTCCTTGATCTAAAGAGCAATAATGAGCGTTGCGACGTTAGCTTGAGCGAGGACCGCAGGAGTCTGATCGTTGAGTTTGAGCCAAAGTCAATTCATACCATTGAGCTTGGGCAAAGTCACCTTGGTGATTTTATAAGGATTGCCGGGATGTCGCCTACGTCCATAAAAACATTTAGAATGTCTGATCCGAATCGGATTGTTATTGATCTGGTTGGGACGCGCACGACTATCGGCTGGAAAGAAGCGACAGCGGAGGGGCAGTTCGTGTCGGGGATCCGTACGGATCAATTCAATGCCACTACAACTCGGGTCGTCGCCGTAATGGATGGACTTGCGAATTACGAGGTATATCAAAGTGGTGCGGAAACCTGGGTGCAGTTCACTGCGCCTGACCTGAAAAACCTGGAATACAACGGCAGCAAAACAAATCCAATAATCCGGTTCAACAAACGCAGCCTCGGTTTTGAGAGTGCTGATGTGGAGGTCATTGATGATTATCAGAGCATGACCTATACTTTCGTGCTGCCGGAGGACGTTTCTGCGAGCTTTGGCAAGGGCGAGCTGGTCATTGACGATTACGCGATCGATAAGATTGAGCTCAAGCAGGATAGCCAGGGTCGGACGAATATAGTTATCAAGCAGCTTGAATACTATGAATACCGTTTGAATGTGACCTCAAAGGGCATCATGATTGCAGGCTTTAAGCCTAAGGCGCTTTACGACAAAATTGTCGTTATTGACGCGGGCCACGGCGGCACAGACCCTGGTGCGGTTTCCGGCGGATACCAGGAGAAGGCTATCAACTTGGCTATGTCGACTTATGTCAAAGCCTTATTTGACAATTCCGAGGACTTTAAAGTTTACTATACGCGGACATCTGATGTGAACAAGAGCCTGAAATACAGAACAGATCTGGCGAATACCCTTGAGGCGGACATTTTTGTCAGCATTCACAACAACGCTATGAGCACGCCTGCTTTTGAGGGCATGGAGACGCTCTACATGCCGGGCGGTTCAACGGAGAAGCTCAGCTCTATTTCTATCGCTAAAATTTTCCATGAGACACTGCTTCCAATTGTGGATGTCGCGGACCGAGGTCTGAAGCCGAGGGATGGCTTGTACGTGATCCGGCACACCAAAATGCCGGCGATCATTCTTGAACTGGGCTTCATGACTAATCCTGGTGACCTGGCTAAGATTACGAATCCAGAAGTGCAAGAGCGTGTAGCCAGAGGTATTTACACTGCAACCGAGGCCGTCTTTAATAGATTTCCAACTGAGAGGTAGATTCATCTGCTAATCAACTAATTTTGTAAAATGGGGTGCGACATGGAGGTTATACAAAGCAAGCTGCCACGACTGATGCTGGTGGGAACCGGCAGCGGCGCGGGCAAAACAACCGTGACCTGCGCGGTCATGAAGGCTTTTCAGCTGCGAGGCAAGCACGTCGCCGGCTTCAAATGTGGGCCGGACTTCATCGATCCCATGTTTCACAGCAGCGTCCTTGGCGTCAAATCCCGCAATCTCGATATTGTTCTAAGCGGTGAGGAGGGCGCTCGATTCCTCATGGCCAGAGCCGCGGCTGGTGCTGACCTTTCCATAGTCGAGGGCGTCATGGGGATGTATGATGGACTCAGCATGACCTCGGATGAGGCCTCATCTAATCACCTCGCGCTTCTGACCGGAACCCCTGAGGTGCTCATTGTCGAAATTGGCGGCATGGCCCTCTCTATGGCGGCCATGATCCAGGGCTATCTGAACTTCAGGCCAAACCTGGTAAAAGGCATTATACTCAACCAGTGCTCTGAGGGGATGTACCCGTACTACAAGGAAATGATTGAGGAACAGCTGGGCATCCGTGTCTACGGCTTTATGCCGATGGTCAGGGAAGCCATCATAGGCAGTCGCCACCTTGGCCTGGTCACAGCAGAAGAAATTGAAGACCTTCAGCATAAAATGAACAAGCTTGCAGAAGCTGCTGAAAAATTTATTGACCTGGATGGTCTGGCTGAGATGGCAGCACAATCTGATGCACTGGAATGGACAAACCTATGGGCGCCTTTACTGGCAGATCACCAGATGGAACATAAGAAGCGTATTGGCATCGCAAAAGACAAAGCGTTCTGCTTTTTTTATCAGGACAACCTGGATTTGCTTGAAGCCCTGGGTGCTGAGCTCGTCTATTTCTCGCCTTTGGAAGATGCGCAGCTGCCGGAGAACCTTAATGGCCTGATTCTTTACGGGGGTTATCCGGAGCTCTATGGTGAGCAGCTGGCGGGTAATACTTCCATGCTTGAAAGCGTCAAGAAAGCCGTAGCAGGAGGTCTGCCTACGCTTGCAGAATGCGGCGGTTTCATGTACCTGATGGAATACATGAGGGATGCTGAGGGACGGCGCCATGCCATGGTAGGGGCTATTGAGGGTGAGTCCAAAATGCTGGATCATCTGGTTCGGTTTGGATACGCTAAAATGAGGGCGCTGAAGGACAATCTTCTATGCGGTGAAGGCTCAGAGATTCCCATTCACGAATTCCACTACTCTGACAGCGACAATAACGGCGATGGGTTCTTTGTTGAAAAGAAGCAGCGCAGCTGGCATTGTGTACACGTATCTGAAAGTTTGTTCGCGGGTTATCCGCACCTTCACTATGCAAGCAGGCCGGAGACCATGGTTCGGTTTTTGGAGGCATGCAGTAAAAAGTAGTAATGTTGAGATGAAAAATTTCAAAATAAAAAAAGACAGATCGCAAATGATCTGTCTTTTTGTGGTGGTGCGCGAACGCTCTAAAATGTGCCGGCCGTGAGCTCCTGCAGGGTGGAGACATAGCTGCGGATGCGGCTGAAAGCTTCTCTGAGCATTTCCTCTGAGCCTGCGAAAACGATTCTGAGGTAACCCTCACCCATAGTGCCAAAAGCGGAGCCAGGGACGGTGAGGACTTTGGCGTGGCGGATCAGATCCTCTGCAAAAGTCTGAGAGGATTTTCCGAAGGCTTTTATGTTCACAAAGGCATAAAATGTACCTGGGATTGTATGGCAGGTCATTCCTGGTATTGTTTTCAACTCATTGAGAACGAGATCGCGATTGCTCAGATATTTCTGACGCATTTCTATCACGGCTTCTTCACCATGGAGGATAGCTTCTGCCGCCGCCAGCTGGGTGAATTCCGGCAGGCAGGAGGCAATGCCTTCCTGAAGCTTTGGCATATTGGAAATGATCCTTTGATCCCCCACGACATAGCCCACGCGCCATCCGGTCATGGCATAGGTTTTGGAAGTGCTGTTGACAATCAGGATGTTTTCCCTGATCTCATCAAATTCGGCGAGGCTGTGGTGCTCAACCCCCTCATACACCAGCGCTTCATAGACTTCATCAGATATGACAAAGAGATCATGCCGCTTTACGACAGCAGCTATCTTTTTCATTTCTTCATAAGGGATCACTGCGCCAAGGGGATTGCTTGGAGAGTTGAGGATCATAGCTTTAGTCTTCTCTGTGATGGCGGCTTCAATGTCGTCCGCCTTTATGCAAAATTGATTCTCCTCGTAGATGGGGACAGGGACGGGCTGGCCACCCAGAAGTTGAATTTGTCCTGCGTAGTTGGGGTAACCGGGATCCGGGATTATAACTTCGTCTCCTGGGTTAATGGCACATATAAGTGCAAGCAATATGGCTTCCATACCCCCAAAGGTGACCATAACGTTATCTTCAGTATGCTGGACCTTTAGCTGTTGGGTATATTTTTGGGCGATGGCTTTTCTCAGTGGAAGAATGCCTGCGTTGCTGACGTAATGGGTTCGGTTTTCATCCAGGGCTTGAATTGCAGCAGCCTTGATGTAATCAGGCGTATCGAAGACCGGCTCACCTACGGTCAGACTGATGACATTGTCATACTTGGCAGCGAGTTCAAACATTTTTCGAATCCCTGATGCCGGGTAGTGCTGAACGACTTCTGAAAGTTTTTTCAAGGTGAAACCGCCTCCTGGGTTAGAGTTTTTCTGGGATTGTTGGATGTATAGGGAAGAGGTAAAGCAGGATTTTTATGCTTGAAGAAGGTTGTTAACTTATAGGATCAGACATCCTTGGCTTCAAGTGAAATGAACCGGAAATTGCGCTTCCACTGAATGGAAAAACATTAGGCATTGTTGTTTCGTGCCATATTATACAAGTTCATTTTACGTTATTTAGGAGGCCGAGACAATTTGATTTCACTCAATTTTGTGATTTCTTTATGATTGAAAATTTGTAATTCAAGTTAAATGGGTGTATCATTAAAAAAACATGTCTGACAATAACAAAAACGATTGCATTTTAGCTGAGTCTTTTGTAAAATGATAAATAAATATACAACGGCGCGCATAATTAAGATTGATGCGTATGAACACACAGGAGGTAGACCATGCCAAAACGAACTGATATCCACAGCATTCTCATCATTGGATCAGGTCCTATTCTTATAGGCCAGGCCGGTGAATTCGACTATTCCGGGACTCAAGCCTGCAAGGCCCTCAGAAAGCTCGGTTACAAAATCATCCTTGTCAACTCCAATCCTGCCACGATCATGACGGACCCTGAAACGGCGGATGTGACTTATATTGAACCTTTGAATGTCAAGCGCTTGACTGAGATCATTGAGAAGGAGAGACCGGATGCGGTCCTGCCGAACCTCGGTGGACAGTCGGCGCTCAACTTGTGCTCTGAGCTCAGCGCCCAAGGGATTCTCGACCAATATGGCGTCAAGGTTATTGGGGTTCAAATTGATGCTATTGAGCGCGGTGAAGACCGCATTGCCTTCAAAGAAGCCATGAACAGACTGGACATTGACATGCCAAAGAGCATGCCGGCCTACAGCGTGGAAGAGGCAGAGCAGATTGCCCACGAGCTTGGCTTTCCTGTCGTCATCCGACCGGCTTACACTATGGGCGGCACAGGCGGCGGACTGGTTTACAACGTTGAAGAGCTCAGAACCATAGCGAACCGCGGTATTTCTGCCAGCATGGTGGGTCAAATTCTCGTTGAGGAATCTGTCCTTGGCTGGGAGGAGCTTGAGCTCGAGGTCGTTCGCGACGCGAACAATAAGATGATTACCGTTTGCTTTATTGAGAACATAGACGCGGTTGGCGTACATACGGGGGATTCCTTCTGCTCGGCGCCTATGCTGACCATCAGCGAGGAGCTCCAGAAGCGCCTCCAAGTCGCGGCATATAAAGTCGTTGAAGAAATTCAGGTCATTGGTGGCACGAATGTTCAGTTTGCCTATGATCCTAAGACAGACCGCTTTGTCATTATTGAGATCAATCCGCGGACGTCCCGTTCCTCAGCGCTGGCATCCAAGGCGACGGGCTTCCCAATCGCTCTGGTTTCCGCTATGCTCGCCGCTGGCCTGACTCTGGATGAGATTCCGTACTGGAGAAAGGGTACCCTGGATCAGTATGAGCCATATGGGGATTATGTCGTCATTAAATTCGCAAGATGGGCCTTTGAGAAATTCCCTGGTGCCCAGGATAAGCTTGGGACGCAGATGCGCGCGGTTGGGGAAGTTATGAGCATCGGCAAAACCTATAAAGAGGCGGTTCAAAAGGCAATCCGGTCCCTCGAAATTGGCCGCTACGGCCTGGGCTATGCAAAGAACTTCAATGAGCTCAGTCTCGAGGTGCTGATGTCCATGCTGGCAGAGCCTTCCAGTGAGCGTCAGTTCATTCTTTACGAAGCGATCCGCAAAGGTGCTGACCTGGATGAGCTTTATAAGAAAACCTATATCAAGCCCTATTTCCTTCAGCAGATGAAAGAACTGGTGGATCTCGAAGAAGAGATTCTCACATACAAAGGCAGCAAGCTGCCAGATGCACTGCTGACTCAGGCGAAAAAGGACGGTTTTGCAGACCGTTACCTGGCGCAGCTTTTGGGTGTGGCTGAGGCTGAGATTCGCGAGCAGCGTAAAGCGCTTGGCGTCGTGGAGGGCTGGGAGGCAGTTCCGGTCAGCGGCGTTGAAAACGCGTCGTACTATTTCTCCACTTATAACGCGCCAGACCAAACGACGGCCAGCGACCGCAAGAAGGTCATGGTCCTCGGCGGCGGTCCGAACCGCATAGGGCAGGGCATTGAGTTCGACTATTGCTGTGTTCACACAGCCTTCGCGCTGCGGGACCTCGGCTATGAGACAGTCATTGTCAACTGTAACCCTGAGACGGTTTCGACAGATTATGACACGTCGGACAAGCTCTACTTTGAGCCGTTGACCGTAGAAGACGTTCTGAGTATTTACGAAAAAGAAAAGCCGCTGGGCGTCATAGTTCAGTTTGGCGGGCAGACACCGCTCAATATTGCGGGTGAGCTGGAGGCAGCTGGCGTGAAAATTATTGGTACAACGCCTGCGACCATTGATTTGGCTGAAGACCGTGACCAGTTCAGAAAGATTATGGAAGAGCTTGAGATTCCTATGCCTGAGGCTGGCATGGCAGTGACGGTGGAAGAGGCCCTTGAGGTTGCGGGTGCCATTGGTTATCCGGTCATGGCGCGTCCGTCCTACGTCCTTGGCGGACGTGGCATGGAGGTCGTCTATACGGAAGGCCACATGAAGGATTACATGGAAGCGGCAGTTGGAATTACCAAGGAACGCCCGGTTCTGATCGACCGATTCCTGAACAACGCCCTTGAGGCGGAAGCGGACGCGATCGCGGACGGTAAGGATGCCTTCGTTCCGGCTGTTATGGAGCACATTGAGCAGGCGGGGATTCACTCCGGTGACTCTGCGTGTGTCATCCCGCCTATAACGATTTCCCAGAAGAATCTCGACACCATAGTCGATTACACCAAGAAGATCGCAAAATCACTCAATGTCATAGGTCTCATGAACATGCAGTATGCCATTGCGGATGACAAGGTCTATGTCCTTGAGGCGAACCCGCGGGCTTCCAGAACGGTGCCTTTGGTTTCTAAAATCTGCAATATTCCTATGGCAAAGATTGCTGTACAGCTTATGATGGCGGACTTTACCGGAACAGAGTCCAGCGTCAAGTCACTCAAAACGAAAGAAATTCCACACTATGGCGTTAAAGAAGCGGTATTCCCATTCAATATGTTCCCTGAAGTCGATCCGGTGCTTGGTCCTGAAATGCGATCCACCGGTGAGGTCCTCGGGATGGCGGACAATTTTGGCATGGCCTATTTCAAGGGTTATGAAGCAACAAACCTTAACCTGCCTACAGAAGGCTGTGTTCTGATCAGCGTCAATGACAAAGATAAGGCGGATTCTGTCGAAGTGGCTAAAGCGTTTGTTGAAATTGGGTTCACCATTAAAGCGACTTCAGGCACTAAGGCGTTCCTGGCTGAGCATGGCGTTGAATCCGAACTGATCTACAAAATGAGCGACGGCCGACCGAACATCGCGGATGGCATTGCCAACAAGGAGATCCAAATCATCATCAATACGCCAGCTTCCAAAGTCAGCCAGATTGATGACTCCTACGTGCGAAAATCTGCCATCAAACACAAGGTACCTTATGTCACAACCCTGACAGCAGCTATGGCTTGCGCGAAAGGGATTGCGGCCTTTAAGGCAAACGGCGCGGGCGGGTACAAGCTCAAGTCACTGCAGGAGTATCATGCAGACATTAAGTAAATAACTTTACCTCATCTGCGGGGCTCGAAAGAGCCCTGTTTTTTTGTGCGAAGATCAAGGTCAAATCTGTTTTGGGTTTTACTGTAATGTATCTATGATAAATTTAAGCAAATATAAAGGAATGATTAATATTGAGATATTGACAATAGTGTGTGATGCATAGTATAATGCAAGTATAAGGAGGCGGTATAAGTGACGCAGAATGATGCCTTACAGAATCTGATGCAGGAGCTTCGCCGCGGCACGCTCGTCATTGGTGTTTTAAGCCAGCTCCATGAGCCGGAATATGGGTATTCATTGGTACAGAAGTTAAATGACCGGGGGATGCCTATAGACCAGGGAACGCTTTATCCGCTGCTTCGCAGACTTGAAAAGCAGGGACTCCTGGACAGCAGCTGGGAGGTTGAAGAGCCACGGCCAAGGCGGTATTACAAACTGAGTGATTCGGGTCTGGAGGCCCTTGAAGCTTTAAAAACGGAATGGCAGACGTTAGTCAGCACAATGAACCTTATGCTTTCACTGGAAAGTGAGGAGGCGCAGGAAAGATGAACTGGATGGATCGTTATCTCTATGCTGTCACGCGCAGGCTTCCCAAAAATATGCGGGAGGACATTGAACGCGAACTGCGTTCAAATTTGATGGATGCTCTGGATGAACGGCTTGATGGAAGGGAGCCCACCGAACAGGATATCCTCGATTTATTGGATGCTTTTGGGGATCCGGAGAAAGTCGCTGCTGAATATAGGCCTGAAAACCGTTATCTGATTGGACCTGAGTTGATCGATCTCTACTGGATGATTATTAAAATCGTAGGTGCGGTAGTGATCTTTGGTTTGACGGTTTCACTGGTGATTTCCATTTTGTTGGGAGAAGCACCTCAAAGTGGTCCGTTCAGTGTTATTGGTGGGTTTGTAGGGACTCTGTGGTCCGCGGCCGTAGGTCTGGTTGGGACGATCACAATTATCTTCGCGGTGATTCAGCATACGGCTGCTGGTGAGTCGTTGGGCCGTTCCGAGACGGCCAACGAACTTAGGGAAGCCGGAAAAGAAATCACCGGGATGTTCGAAGACATGCAGCAGTCCCATCGTGAGAAGAGGAAGGCAGGGAAACCATCGGCAGGGTCTGATAAACAGCCTGCAGGGTCAGCACAGCAGCCTGCATGGTCAGCACAGCAGCTGCCAGAAGTACCTGTGCCTTCTGACCGGGTCATTTTGTCAGACAGTATAGCTTCCCTCGTATTTATTGGAATCGCTTTACTGGTATTCAATGTTTACCCGGATAAAATAGGTGTTTATTTCTATGATAAGGCAGCTTCAATATGGGTCACAATTCCACTGTTCAACGTTCTGATCCTCAGTGTTTACGTCATGTTTTACAATGTCGTCTGGATCTTGGAGGCACTGCTCCACCTCAGATTGATTCAAAAGGGGCGTTGGGGCTTTACGGAGCGCATGGCAAAAATCATATTAAGTATTGTTGGGGTGGGAATTTTTATTGCTCTTGTTCAGAATCCGGCCGTCTTTAATACTGAGGGAATCACAGCTGCGCTGGCGCATTATAGTGGAGATTTTGCTGGGATTGCCAAACTTGGAAGCTTGAATCTTAAAATTATTGTCATCATAGTCGTTGTCGCGACGGCCGTCGAGGTCGTAAAACAAGCGTACTACGCAATCAAATCGAAGGCGGCGTGATTCGTAATAGGGCATTGTTTGGTTGGGGACAGGCACCGCTGGTCGGTGCCTGTCCCCAACCAGCGGTGCCTGTCCCCAACCAAAAAAGCTGGAAAGAAGCATCACCGGGCGTCAGCAATCGACGCCTGGTGTGTCTTCTTTCCAGCTTTTTTCTTTGAATTTGATTTTGAATTTTACCTTTATTTCCCCGAAGTCTTCTTTTCGTTCAATGCCGCTTCGATCAGCCCGTGGACACGCTGGCTCAGGGCTATGGAATCCTTGTGGTCACCCTCCAGAAGCTCGACAGGGGGGAGGATTTGAATCTCGACCTCGGCAGGGTGAATGGTCAGGCTGCCTTTTTTCATGATATCCTTCGCCCCGTGAATCACCACTGGGACTATTGCCGAGCCGGACTTCACCGCAAGCCGCATGCCGCCGGGCTTGAATTCCTGAAGCTCACCGGATTCGCTCCGGGTGCCCTCCGGGAACAGCACCAGATTGTAGCCCTGCTTCAAAATCTCAATCCCTTCGTTGATCGCCCGGATGGCTTGCCGGACGTCGTCCCGGTCCATGAAGATGCAGTGGATCAACCTCATCCAGTCGTTGACGATTTTAAAATCCAGCATTTCAATCTTCGCAACAAAACCCTTGTCAGATTTGACATAGCCTAAAAGCAGGGGGATGTCGAAGTGAGATTGATGGTTTGAAACGAAAAGAATGGCGCCATTTGTCGGCAAGTTGTGCTCACCTGTCACGGTGACTTTGCTGCCGGTTTTCTTGACGAGATTTTGCGACCAGATCCTGGCGCGCAGGTAAGCTATGCGGTCCCGGGCCTCGGTTTCCCCGGCTGCGTCCAGCTTTTTCGCTTTCATCAGCTCGGGCAGTGTCGCGAGCAGCGTGATTCCAAAATAAATGTACCAAAACAGAGTCCTCATAACATCGACCTTTCCATGACAGCTTGACGGCGCCCGCAAGATGCAGGCGCGGACCTATGATTAAATATAACTGTTTCTGGCGGAGAAGACAAGGGGGTGAGTCGGAGACCATCGGCAAAAAGCGTTTAGGAATGTGTATTGATTTTTAAGATTCGGATGAAAAAACATTAAATAGCAGGTTTGAAATTGCGGTGAAAGAGGTATATAATGTAAATGCAAATGCGAATGATTCGCATTTGAGATATGCCGATGGTCACACGCCCCCAACCCAGTCGCCCACTCGGCAAAGCACAGCACGCAAAAGTTCTTAAAAGACGCTGACACTTGAGCAACTGTCTTCCATAACAAAACATTTTCAAACGAAATGAGGGGAACGCTATGACAAAATCAATCAAATTCCGCGTCGTCCTGAGCCTGCTGCTTCTGACCGCGCTGATCTTCACAGGCTGCGGCTCAGCGGCACCGGCGGGTACAGAGCCAGCCGGCACTGATACGGCGCCTTCTGCAGAGCAGTCGGCAGACAAACCGAGGCTGGTTGCGACACTGTTTCCGCAATATGACTTTGTCAGAGTCCTGGCAGGGGACCTGGTCGAAATAACGCTGCTGCTGCCGCCTGGGGTGGAGTCTCACTCCTATGAGCCCACACCCAAGGATATTGCAGGCATAACCGAGGCGGACGCCTTTCTGTTCACTGGGGAGGCCATGGAGCCCTGGGCAACGAAGCTCGTAGACAACGTTAAGGGCGCTGAAGTCAAGGTCGTCGACTTGAGTCAGGGCGTGACGCTGTTGGCGGCGGACCATGATGACGAACACGAAGAGGAAGGGGATCATGCAGAGGAAGGCCACGAAGAGGGCGCTTATGACCCGCACATCTGGCTGGACCCCAACAATGCAAAGATTATGGTGACAACGCTTTTGGAGACCCTGATCGAGATCGATCCGGAAAACGAAGGCACTTACCGAAGCAATGCGGAAGCCTACATTGCAGAGCTTGAGTCGCTTGACCTCGCGTTCAAAGATTTGTTCGAAAAGTCCGAGACTCAGACGATCTATTACGGCGGGCATTTCGCATTTGGCTATTTTGCGGAGGCCTATGGTCTTAGCACCGTGTCGCCTTATGATGGGTTCTCTCCTGATGCGGAACCGACGCCCAAGAGAATCGCGGCGCTGATCGATGCCATGTCCGGGGCGAAATTCAAATATATTTACTATGAAGAGCTGGTGGATCCAAAGATCGCTAAGCTCGTCGCCCAGGAGACAGGGGCGGAGATGCTGCTCCTGCACGGTTCCCACAATCTGTCGAAGGATGAGCTGGAAAGCGGCATAGGCTATCTCAGCATTATGCGCGAAAATCTCGAAAAATTGAAGCTGGGGATGGGGTATAGTGGATAATACAATTAAAAAAAACGCAGCGGCTTCGGACGCTGAGCGCTCAGCTAAGACCGCAGCGGAAAGCCACCCGTCAAAAGACATCATCCTGAACGCGGAAAATATCACCCTGAAATACGGCAGACACGAGGTGCTCACAGAGGCCAGTTTTGTTGTTGAGGCTGGGGACTACATTGGTATAGTTGGTCCAAATGGATCCGGAAAAACCACGCTGATGAAAGCCATGTTGGGTCTGATCACACCCTCCTATGGGAAATTCACCTATGCTGGTGAAGTGAAGGACAACCGTTTTATTGGGTACCTGCCCCAAAAGGTCATCAGCGGGGACCCGCTGTTTCCGGCAAAAGTCCGGGAGGTTGTAGCTATGGGCCTTCTGTCCTCAAAGCGTTTTCCAAAGCACCTGAGCCAGGAGGACTATCAGAAGGTGGATGGCACGCTTGCCAGACTTAAGATTTCAAACCTGGCGGAGAAGAAAATTGGCAATCTTTCCGGCGGGCAGCAGCAGCGGGTGCTGCTGGCCAGAGCCCTGGTTTCATCCCCCAGGCTGCTGATTCTGGATGAGCCTACCAGCGCCTTGGATCCAAAGGTCAGGGAGAATTTTTACGGCATATTGAAAGCGCTCAATGAAGAGGACGGCGTGACCATTCTGCTGGTGTCTCATGACATAGGCTCCATAGGCCAGTACACCAAAAAGATGCTCTATCTGGACAGAACCGTGGTTTTCTTTGGCACCTATGAAGACTTTTGCCATTCCCAGGATATGACACATTATTTTGGACCCCTCTCCCAGCACAAATTCTGCTGGCAGCACGAGGAGATCTCGGCACTGGAAACAGCAAAACCGAGCTTCCATTTTCATGCGCCTCATATTCATGTGGACCACGTCCATGCGCACGGTCAGTCTGTAGAGCATTCCCATGAACCAGACGAGGAGGTGCAGCCATGATGACCTTCATTGAGTCGGTTCAGCAGGCTCTCCAGTATGATTTCATCCTCAAGGCCCTCCTGGTAGGCTCCCTGATCGCGGTCAGCGCTTCGGTCCTGGGACTGTTTCTCGTCCTGAAAAAGTATTCTATGATAGGCGACGGCCTGGCTCACGTGTCATTTGCGACAGTGGCAATTGCCCTCTGGATGTCTGCTTCACCCCTGCTGGTGTCGATTCCAATTGTGATCCTGGCGTCTTTCTTCATCCTCAAGCTCAGTGAAAAGGCCAGCATGCACGGAGACGCCGCCATCAGCCTCGTCTCTTCCTTTTCCATAGCTATGGCTGTCTTGATTGCCAGCATGGCGCGGGGCTTCAACGTGGACCTGATGAGCTATCTTTTTGGCAGCATTCTCGTGATCAGCAACTTTGATGTCGTCATCTCAGCAGTGCTGTCGCTCGTCGTCATTGTGACTGTGATATTTTTCTACCACGACCTGTTCGCCGTCACCTATGACGAGGAATATGCCCAGGCCGTCGGCATGAATACGAAATTTTATAATTATCTGTTGGCAGTTCTGACGTCCATCACCATAGCCCTTGGGATCAGAATTGTGGGAACCATGCTGATTTCAAGTCTGATCGTCTTTCCTACGGTGACCGCGCTGCAGGTATCAAGGGGCTTCAGGACCACGATTCTGATCGCGACACTGATCTCTGTAATTTGCGTCATCTTGGGCGTTTTGTTCTCCTTTGCCTACAATCTCCCAACGGGGGCCGTGATCGTCCTTATGAACGCCATAGCGTTCGGGCTGGCGTTTCTGGCGAAGCTTCTCCGCCGCTGATGAACAAGCGTCTCGAGCAGAAAGAGGTGTATGACATGAAAACAAATAAAACGACAGATACGAAAGCCATGCTCGAACACTGCGGCATCAAGCTGACCCGCCAGCGCCTGGATCTCCTGGATCAGCTGGTTAAGGGGAGCGGTCCGACGACCGCCGAGCAACTCTTCCTGAGCCTTCGTGAAGAGGCTTCAGCCATCAGCCTCTCCACGGTCTACCGGATCCTGGACGCCTTTGAACTGAAGGGCCTCGTGGAAAAGGTCGTCAGTACAGACGAAAATAAGGCGGTCTATGAGCTCAATCGTCACGAGCATGGCCATCACCTCATATGCACATCATGCAAATCCCGAATGACCATTACGGGCTGCCCGCTGGCGGGGTATGAGGAAGCGCTGGCTAAGTCGACAAACTACAAAATTACCGGACACCGGCTCGAGGTCTACGGCCTGTGTCCCAAATGTCAGTCTGAGCTTGAAATGCCCCCTGTGGAAATAACCCCAGATAGGACTGAAGGAAAGGTGGGAACGCCGTGAAGAAAGTCATCACCGTGATAGCGACCTTTTTTATGCTGGTCATGCTCAGCCTGGCGGTGGATCAGGTGCTGACCTGGGGCCGTCTGCTGGATGGCATTGTGGACTGGCTGGACATTGTGCTTTACGTTGTCCTGGGGCTTTTGTTCCTGATCTATGTCCTCCTGCCCATCCTGCGCTGGCAGGCTTATCCGACGCCGGAGACCCTCAGCGCTGCCCTCAGGGGCAGCCTGAAGCAAAAGCGCAAGCTCCTGAGACAGGTCCGGCGCCATGTGACTGAGGAAACTGAGCGGGCAGAAGTGGACGCGCTGCTGAAAAGTCAAGATGAAGCCGCCGTTCAGACGTATCTGGAAGGCTATTACAAAAAGCGCAGCGCGGCAGCCAAAGCCGCAGCAGGCGCCTCGGCCACACAGTGCTTTGCCGTCGTCGCCGCCAACCAGAATTCTGTCCTGGACGCCGTCATGATCCTGATCTTCAACATCAGCATGATTCACAAGATTTACTCATCTTTCAGGATGCGGGACTCTTTCCTCAACATAGGCCGCTATTACAGAAACACTGTGCTGCAGGCTTCGGTCACCGGCCTCTTCGAGAGCCTGGACGACGAGATTGTGGAGATCCTCAGCAGCCGCAGCCTGGAGCTGACCAGAAAAATCCCTTTCGCGGATGTCATCATGTCCTCCATCCTTCAGGGGTTTGCCAACGGCTACATGACTTACTACTACGGCTACCTCTCCATCCTCTCCTTCGAGCGCACCCTCTACGGCACCGACGAAAGCGATGTCACCCTCAGACGCCGGGCACGCCGGGATACCCGCAGCTTCATGATGTCCATGGTCGGAAAGCCCCTGGACCAGCTGGCGAAGAGAATGAAGCCTTCCTTTGGGACCTTCTTCAACTTTGGCAAAAAGTCGCCGGATGACCTGGATGGCGAACCGGAATTTTAAGTGGCTATAAGAAAAAAATCCCGCAGCTGGCGGCGCTGCACCGCAAATTCTGCGGTCAGGCCCCTCTGCGGGATTTCAGTTTTGTGGGGCGCAGTGGATCTAAAAACCAGGATTTTGCCGATGGTCACACAAACACCAACCCTGCCTCCACGCTTAGTCTTCTTCGCTTCGTAAATTTGTGCCTTAAAATGCGTCAACGAACAAGTGACGGTACTTTTCTTCATTCTCCGGCGTCATTTCGACGAATTTGGTTTGGTCTGCCATGCAGATAGGGCAGAAAGCAGGGGGCTCGTCTCCTTTGTGTCGGTAGCCGCAGACGGTACAAAGAAATTCCATGGCGTTTCCTCCTTTGCTGGGGTATGATTTAGGTAAGCGCTGACTATGATATTTCGTCAGACTTTTGCAAAACTGGCTTTCGCCTCAAGCTCGCCGTCTGAACCAAAATGACACCGGACAGGATGACGACCATGGACAAAAGAATACTTGGTGTGACAGGCTCGCTAAGCACAAGCCACCCCAGAAGCACCGCGATTACAGGGTTAATATAGGCATAGGTGCTGGCTCTGGAAAGCGGCCATGCCTGGATGATGTGAATAAAGGCGCTGTAAGCGAGGATTGACCCAAAGATCACCAAATAGAGCAGCGCCAGCAGACTTGAAGTTGAAGCCTGGAGGGAGTGGCTTTCACCGGCTGCAAAGCTGATCAGCATGATGCCAACCCCTGCGATCAGCATTTGGAGTCCAATTTGGACCACCACGTGACATTGCGGCTTGACGGTTCTTGAGTATAGAGTGCCAATGGACCAGAGGGTCACAGCCGTGAGAACCAAGGCGACACCGCGGGGATCGAGACTCATTTCGCCGCCCCCGGAAAAGATCAGGAGACCAACGCCGCCAAAGCCCACCAACAGTCCAAACCAGACTCTCCAGTCATTATTTCTAAGCTGCGGGTACAATATCATTTGAAATACTGCCATGATTAAAGGGGATGATGCAACGATCAGGGAGGTCGACCCAGAACTGATATACCGGGACGCCAGTCCCACAAAGCCGGTCCCGCCAAAAAGCAGCAGAAGGCCTATAACGCCCAGCTGGATGTATTCTCTAAGCACTGTAGGGAAAGCAAAGCCTCTGAGTTTGGCAAACAACACCATTATAGTGCCAGCCGTTAAAAATCTCAGGGAAGTGAAAAACAGGGGTGCAATGCCGGAAACGCCAATATTAATGGCTAAATAGGTGGAGCCCCAGACCACACAAACCGTCAGGTAGGCAATCCAGTTGAAGATCTCTTTGCTGTTGTATTTTGACATTGTTGAAAGACTCCCTCGGTGTGAAATGATCTTGACAAGTTATTATATCATAGATGGGAAAAACACTATATTATTGTTCTTATAGAAAAGGGGGAATTTTATTTGAACGCTGCAGCATGGTCAGAGCATCTCAGCCGCCTGGCAGAAAAATTCAATCAGCTGGACGTGGTATGGGCCGCGGGCGCCTCTTCAGTTTTGTATGAGCACGGCCTCACGTCAACCGTTAATGACCTTGATATTATGGTCCGTCTGGAGGATGCCGCAAAACTAGACGCTTTCCTTGAGCCATATGCCGTCAAGCCGCCGGAAACAGATCATCCTAAATATAAAACGGCCTTTTTCAGGGAGTATGTCGTGGACGGTGTGGAAATTGACTTGATCGCCGGTTTTGCGATTGCCCATGAACAAGGGGTGTACTATTACCGGTTTGATCATGATGCCGTGGACCGGGTGGCTATTTTAAACGGAGCAGGCGTCCCCATAGCCGCCCTTGAGGATTGGTATGTGCTTTATATGCTTATGGACCGAAAAGAAGACAAAGTCGAGCTCATAGAGTCCCATTTCCTTGCAAACGGCATTGAAGCCCCAGGGAGACTTGAAGGGGCACTCACACAGCCGCTGCCCGAAACGGTCAGAAACAGGATTGTCGCGCTTATGAACAACCCGGCTATTTCCATGCCGGGGGTGTGATTGAGAAAGGGATGCCAGTGGTGATAACTATTAGGGGAGGGATGGTATGCGTTTGACAGTCAACCGGGACTTGATGCTGCGTCCAATCGCGCTGCATGACGCGACGGCCGTTCTCGAGCTGATTCTGAATAATGAGCAGCACCTGAAGCAGTGGCTTCCATGGGTGACAAGGCCCTTTACCATACATACGGTTCTCAGCTATATTGAGATGTCAGACCGAAAGCGCCTTCAACAGGCCGGCTACGAATACGTCGTGATTTACCGGAACCAAATTTGCGGCATCGTGGGGCTGCAGCAAGTGGATTGGCAGAACCGGAAGGCCAGCATAGGCTACTGGATTGGGAAAGAATACGAAGGGAAAGGCCTCATGCTGCGGGCCGTCAATACCGTGGTTAAAACGGCTTTTGAGGATCTCAAGCTGAACCGCCTGGAGATGTACTGCGCTGAGCAAAATTTAAAATCCAGGGCCATACCGGAGAGACTATTTTTCAGAATAGAAGGCATTTTGAGACAAAATGAATGGCTTTACGACCATTATGTAGATCATGTCTTATACGGGCAATTGAGAGCGGAGTACGACCATAGACCAAGGGCACAGAGCTTTGAAAACGACTATTAATTGATGAAAAGAGAAGAAGCCGGAGAGGGTTAATTAAACCACCCTTCCGGCTTCTTGGCATTATTTATTCTTATCACTTCAGCATGGGAAATGGCGTTGGGGATAAGGTGCACTGCTTCCCCCAAACGTTTACAAAGGCGGCTGGAGCGGCAGAGTCACCGTGAAGGTTGTCCCTGTTTGCGCGTCGCTCTTCACATCAATACTTCCTTTATGGGCGTCCACGATAAGCTTGACAATAGTCAGGCCAATGCCGCTGCCGCCGGTTTCCCTGTGCCGGGAAACGTCCGCCCGGTAAAAACGGTCGAAGAGAAAGGGCAGATCCTCCGGCAAGATCCCGGCGCCGGTGTTGAAGATCTTTAAAAGGGCGGTGCTGCCGATGGTTCTGGTCTCAACACGTATACGGCCGCCATCCGGTGTGTACTTAACAGCATTTGACAGGAGGTTGACCAGGACCTGTCTGAGACGGTGGGCGTCACCGACCATCGGCAGAACGGGTGACAGATCCGAGGTCAAGGTCTGGCCCCTGGTCATGGCGTCCGCTTCGAAGAGCGTCACCGCATCCTGGACAATGGCGCTGAGGTCAATGTCCTCATAGGTGAGCGCTACGGTGTCGTCCTCAAGGTCGGCGATTTCCCGCAGGCGTTCCACGAGGCCAATGAGCCGCTCAGTTTCACTCCGGGCAACGATCAGACGGTCCGGTGTGGCTTCAAAAATGCCTTCAAGGATGGCATCCAGCTGGCCCTGAATGATGGTCAGCGGGGTCCGCAGCTCATGGGCGAGGTCTGAGGTCAGACGCTTGCGGATTTCGCTTTGATGGGACAGGGTCTGGGCCAGGTCGTTGACAGCCCCGGAGAGTTCCGTCAGCTCACGGACGGATTGGCGTTCCTCAGCCCGGCGGTTCAGCTGGCCGCTGCGGATGCTCTTGGTGACCTCCGTCAGGTTCACGATTGGCCGGGAGAGGAGCTTGGACAAATAGGCGGAGAGCAGCCCGGAGATGCCCAGGGCAATTGCCAGGGACATCAGCAGGGAGCGGTTGACCCCTGAAGTGAAGTCGAGTTCAGCGGTGTCCACGGAGAAGGTCGAAGGATAAACGAGCTCAACGGTGCCTATGGTTTCGCCATTCACTACGATTTCCTCAAGGATTTCGGTGCCGTCATAAAACCTTTTTTGGAAGAAAATGGCATTTCTGCCCATCCGGCGCATCATGCTCTGATGAAAGCTGACGCGGTCCGGCAGAAGTTGGCTGTTCAGGACCATATAGTCCTGGGTATCGTAGATTCTGAAGCCAAATTGGTCTGTACCCGGGTATGCCAGGAGCATGGCCTGGGTCTTCCCGGTCCAGCCGCCGTTGATCTGATAAATGCGCGAGGTGTACTCTGAAAAGTCCCGGGCACTCTCCAGCTGAACGGCTTCCTTGTAATTATAGAAGGTGTCGTACAGGGCGGCGTTGGTCAGCAGCAGTGCTGTAAGGCCGCTGACAAGAGCGGAGGCCAGGAGGAACCGCGTCAGGCGTCCTCTGAGGGTGTGCTTCACTGGGAGCCCCCCTCAAACCGGTAGCCCAGGCCATAGACAGTGCGGATATACTTGTGCGTGGGGTCATCGATTTTTTGACGGATGTTTTTGATGTGCACGTCAATGGTCCGGTCGCTGCCGTCGTAATCATAGCCTATGGCACGCATGATCAGCTCTTCCCTTGAAAACAGGCGGCCGGGATGGCGCGCCATCAGGCCCAGAATCTCGAATTCCATTGGGGTGAGCGTGAGGGGGAGGCCAAAGCGGGAGGCGGTTTTACGGTCCAGGTCGACTTCAAGGTGACCGCCTGAAAACACAAATTGCTCTGCAGGGATGGCTTGATTGGACTGGCGTCTCAGCAAAGCCTTTACCCTGGCCACCAGAATCTTGCCGTCAAAGGGCTTGGTGACATAATCGTCCGCGCCTAAATTGAGGCCTTGGACAATGGAGTCCCGGTCGACCTTGGCAGTCAGCATCAGGATGGGCGTGCTGTTTTTCAGCCGGATTTGGCGGCAGATTTCCTCGCCGGTGAGGTCTGGGAGCATGAGGTCCAGAATCACCAGGGCTATTTCTTCTTCCTGGAAGATTTCAAGGGCTTCTTGGCCCCGCGTGGCACGGCGGGTCTGATAGCCTTCTTTCTCCAAGTAGGCGCAGACAATGTCTAAAATCCGGGGTTCATCATCAACCACCAGTATAATTTCAGGTTTCAAAAGGTTCGCCTCCTTATGGACTACAATTCTTAGTTCGATTATAGCACGAAATTATGAGCGAATTGTGTGGCAGGTGCCTCTGACATTTGGCAATTTTTAGAGCTTGACGTATGGACAGATGCCGCTTGCAGCGGTATGATAAAGGCAAAAGGAGGCGTATCTATGAGACCAAATGAAATCAATTGGAGCCAGCTGGGCTTCGGATATATGAAAGCGGACTGGCGGTTCCGCTCGTTCTGGAAAGACGGCAAGTGGGACGAGGGTGGTTTGTTTGACAACGACAGGATCACCATCAGCGAAGCTTCTACGTCGCTTCACTATGGGCAGGAGTGTTTTGAAGGCCTGAAGGCTTATACCGCAAAGGATGGCAGCATTCATCTCTTCAGACCGGATGAGAACGCGAAGCGCATGCAGGCGACCTGTGACCGCATTCTTATGCCCCATTATGAGACGGAAAAATTCATCGAGGCCTGCAAAGAAGTCGTCAGGGCGAACCGCGAGTGGGTGCCGCCATACGGTTACGGCGCAACGCTTTATATGCGTCCTTACATGATTGGCATAGGCGACAACATTGGGGTCAAGCCTGCGCCGGAATATCTCTTCAGTGTCTTTTGCATGCCAGTGGGCGCTTATTTCAAAGCGGGCCTGGCACCGGTAAAATTTATAGTGACGGATTATGACCGCGCAGCACCACATGGTACGGGTGCGGCAAAGGTTGGCGGCAACTACGCTGGCAGTTTGATGCCTCACGAGCTCGCAGCTAAGCAAGGTTATGCAGACTGCATTTATCTGGATCCTGAGACCCACACAAAAATTGAAGAAGTCGGCGCAGCCAACTTCTTTGGGATCACCCATGACGGCGTATTCGTTACGCCAAAATCCCCATCTATCCTGCCAAGTATCACAAAATTCTCGCTGATTCAGATCGCGAGGGATTATCTTGGCATGAAGGTTGAAGAACGGGATGTATTTGTGGATAACCTCGACGAATTTGCTGAGGCGGGGGCATGCGGTACGGCGGCGGTCATCACGCCAATCGCGTCAATCACATACAAAGGTAAGGAAAAGGTCTTCTTCAGCGAAACCGAGGTTGGACCTGTGACTCGAAAGCTTTATGATACCTTGACAGGGATCCAGTTTGGCGAGATAGAAGCGCCGGAGGGCTGGATCTTTAAGGTCGACTAATTGGATTTTTATGCAGCCAACTTTCACGAACCCGTGAGCGGCTAATGCCGTCCACGGGTTGTGTCTGTGAGGGCTTAATGCGTGAAAGCGGCAATGGCTTATTGTACTAAGTTCATTGATATCTTGCAATGAAGGCTTTGGGTTTACGGCAGGTAAAAAAGCAGGCATAAAGGCAGGCATGACTGAAGCTTGGAGGCGTATGTGATTATGTCAGAAAAGGATCAGAGGAATCTGCTGCACGCAGCAGCGGTCGAGGGGGAGATCCTCGGAAAGTCTGTTCAGCAGTGGGAAGAGGAATTCCCAATGATAAAGCAAATAAGAAGCTATGAAGAGGTCTTTTGGTCGAATTCAAATCTGAAGCCGGTGGATGCGGCACTTCGTGAAACCGGCGTTACCCTTGAGGAAGTTAAGTCGGCTGAAAGCAGATTAAAGCGCTTTGCGCCATTTCTCATGGAAGCTTTCCCGGAAACAAGGGCTTCGAAAGGGATTCTGGAATCTCCGCTGCGCAGGGTAGAAGCGTTTCAGGAAGCGGTGGAGGACACGCTTTACGGGGTTCCCTTTGGCCGGTTGATGCTCAAGCTGGACAGTCACCTTCCTATTTCTGGTTCCATCAAAGCCCGCGGAGGAATTTACGAGGTTCTGCAGCATGCTGAGCGTCTGGCGGTGGAGGCAGGGCTTGTGAACCCTGGCATGAATTACAGGGCTTTCGCGGAACCAAAATTCAAGGAATTTTTCTCCGAATACAGCGTCGCCGTAGGTTCAACAGGAAACCTGGGACTCAGTATAGGGATCATCAGCGCCGCACTTGGATTCAAAGCCCAGGTCCATATGTCAGCTGACGCAAAAGCCTGGAAGAAGGCGCTTCTAAGGAAAAAGGGCGTCGAGGTCATAGAATACGCGTCGGATTACAGTGTCGCGGTGGAAGAAGGCAGGAGAGAAGCTGAAAAGGATCCCAAGACCTACTTTGTGGACGACGAAAATTCCATTCATCTGTTTTTGGGCTACGCGGTGGCGGCCCTCAGGCTGAAGGCGCAGCTTGACGGAATAGGGTTTACCCCGTCCCAAACTTCGCCGCTGTTTGTCTATCTGCCTTGCGGTGTCGGCGGCGGCCCTGGCGGGGTTGCTTTTGGCCTTAAGCTGATCTTTGGCGAGCACGCTCACTGCTACTTCGCTGAACCGACCCATTCGCCCTGCATGCTGATTGGCATGATGACCGACCGTCATGATGCCGTCAGTGTCCAGGACTTTGGCCTCGACAACCGAACGATTGCAGATGGACTTGCCGTTGGCCGTCCGTCCCTGTTCGTTGGAAAAGTTCTCAGACATCTACTGGAAGGTGTCTTCAGCGTCAGCGACGACCACATGCTTGCGGATCTCTCTTTGATGGCTGACCTGGAAAGTCTCAGGCTTGAGCCTTCAGCCCTGGCCGGCCTCAGCGGCCCTTCCTGGCTGAAGCGCAGTACACCGGTCTATGAATCCCTGCAAAAGCAATATTCTCCGGAAGCGCTCAGTCAAGCTGTCCACCTCGCATGGGCGACCGGTGGCAGTATGGTCCCTGCGGAGGTTATGGATCAGGACATTGAAAACGGAAGGAAACTCAGATAGGGGGGAAAGCTCTTATGTCGCGTTGTCCATGGTGTTTGTCTGATCCTATTTATATTGACTATCACGACCACGAATGGGGCGTGCCGGTTTATGATGACCGTGTCCATTTCGAGTTTCTCGTGCTGGAGTCTGCTCAGGCTGGCCTCAGCTGGCTGACCATTCTGCGCAAGCGCGACCATTACCGCCGACTCTACGAGGGGTTTGATCCTGTAAAAGTGGCGGCATTTGGTCCGGAAAAAGTAGAGGCCATGCTTCAGGATCCGGGCATTGTTCGAAACCGCAAGAAAATTGAGGCTTCAATTACAAATGCGCGAATCTTCCTTGAGATTCAGCATGAATTTGGAAGCTTTTCAAACTATTTATGGCGCTTTGTGGATGGCAGGCCTTTGATCCATTATCCCAAAACGCTGGAGGAAGTACCTTGTGAGAATAGCGTCTCGGATGCCATCAGCAGGGATTTGAAGTCCCGGGGCATGAAATTCCTGGGTACGAAAATAATCTACGCGCATTTGCAGGCAACCGGGCTTATTAATGATCACCTGGTATCGTGTTCAAGACACGAGATCGTACAAAGGCTTTCAAAATGAGAATGCAAGAGGGTAAGGTCATCAAGGGGCGGGCAGTGGATTCTGGAGGGACAGGTGCGGAAGGTGCTGTGGTGCTCAAGAGGCGGCTCTTTATTGGCATAGAGCTGCCTCCGGCGGTTAAGTCGAGGATTTATAAGGCGGCGAGACCAGCCCTTGACAAAATTAAGAAGGGTAAGCTGACGGATAAGGATAACTTTCATCTGACGGTCTTCTTTATAGGCGAGGTGCCGGCTGAAGAGGTTTCTGAATGGGAAGACTGTGTAGCCCGGGCCGCTGCTGAAAACCAGGGCTTTGATATAACGCTGTGCCATACTGGTTATTTTTCAAGGAAAAACAGAAAAATCCTCTGGTTTGGTTCAGAGGATTCTGTGCCGCTGGAAATGTTGTATAAAAGTGTGCTGAGTGCGGCAGACAGCGTTCTTCTGCGTCACGAAAAACCCATGGCATCCGCCCAGCCTGGCGCGAACCGTCCCTTTAAGCCTCACGTCACCCTTGGCAGGGAGATCAGTGCTGAGGATGAGGCGGTCGTTGTTCGTACTGAGAAGATCAAGCTGAAGGTTGAGGCCTTGACATTATTTGAAAGCAAGAGAGCAACCGGCAGGCTGGCCTATATGCCAATAGCCAGATTCCGGCTTGGGGAGCGCGTATGACGTTTATAGAGCAAATTCCAAATGAGCTTTACGTACTGGCTATGTCCATGATGCCAATTGTGGAACTGAGAGGCGCGATCCCACTCGGGGTTTCCCTGGGATTTTCAACCCTGCACAGCACGGTACTCTCGGTGATTGGCAATGCGCTGATTGTTCCTGTGCTTCTCGCCATCATAGAGCCGCTGTTTTCTCGTATGAAGCGCCTCGAGCAGTTAAGGGGCTTTGTGGAGCGCCTGGAGGTACGGGCAGCTTCAAAAGTCCAGAACTATAGGAAGTACAGGCTTCTGGGCCTCTTTTTACTGGTGGCGGTCCCAATTCCCACAACAGGGGTCTATACGGGCTGCATTGCTGCTGTGATTTTAAGGATTCGACCGAGAAATGCCGCTGCGGCAATCATAGGCGGGGTTGTGGCGGCCGGTGCAATTGTATTTATGGTGACGGAGCACATCCTCTTTTGAGGATGTGTTTTTTTTGGAAGCGTGTTGGTTGGGGACAGTCACCAACCAAAGAAACAAGGCTTTGCAACAATTTAATCAAAAAAAAAGACCCGGGCGCCTTTCACATATTCATGAGGCGTCCGGGTCTGTTATTATAAACAATTACAAACAAAAAAGAAAAAAGGGCGTTAGCCCTTTGATCTGAGACTCAATTTTTTAAATCAAGGTGCTATTCCAAGCAGAACAAGGAACAGACTTTTGTCTCAAAGTTGAAATAAGACGAAGTGTGGTAATTCGGAAATTAGAGTCTGCTGACGTTAGCAGCTTGAGGACCCTTTTGGCCTTGAACGATTTCGAACTCAACTGCTTGGCCTTCTTCAAGAGTCTTGAAGCCTTCGCCTTGGATCGCAGTGTAGTGAACGAATACGTCGTTACCACCCTCAACAGTGATGAAGCCAAAGCCTTTTTCCGAGTTAAACCATTTTACTGTTCCTTTTTCCATTTCAAATTCCTCCAATGAATTAAAATTTACAAGTATGATTCTATCAGTGTGTGTCGGAAATGTCAATGGAGTATTCGAAAATATTGGAAAATTCATTTCTCATTTAATTGGAGCCCATTCCGTGATAAGATAATCTAAAAGAATACTTTGATAGAATTGATTTGTGGTAAATGTGCCTAATAACACTATCACAATTTCTAAAATTGGAAATCTGTAACAACTCACAGCTATGTCATTATATTATCACAAAAGGAGGGACGTGGTGAATTGGAACTGGAAATTCATCGCGGTATCATGAAGAGACGACTGCATGGAAATTTGACCTATTTGATTCCGCTGACCCTTCAGGACTTGGAAGATCAGCTCATCAATCCAAAGATAACTGCAGAGAGATATGATCTGAAGGGCGCTTTGGAGCCCCCGGATGATCATATGAAGAAAATATTGGAAATTAAGCTTGCGAAGATGAAAGCTGCACCCGAGCTATCTGTATTTTCTACTTATTTTCTTATCGTTGAGATGGAAAGTCATGAAATTTTGGGGACCATTGGTTACAAAGGTGCTCCGGATGAGGATGGCACCATAGAGGTTGGCTATGGGATCCGTCCCGGTTTCAGAGAAAAAGGGTTTATGACGGACGCTTTAAAAGCTTTTACAGAATTTGGTCTCACATTGCCTGGTGTTTTGAAGATTGTTGCTTGTACAAACAAGGACAACGGCGCTTCGATACGCGTCCTCGAAAAATCAGGTTACAAAAGGATCTATACGGCCCAAGACCTCTTCGTCTGGCGTTACCCAGCTCAGCCGCCTGTGGAAATGGATATGGGACTGGGACAGGAGCTTGGCAATGAAGCTTAACAGCATTAAGAAAGAGCATAAAGGCAGCAGCGACGTTCAAAAAATCATCTGTAAGTCCTGTACGGCAAAATGTGACATGACCTATGAGTTTCAGACCGGACAAGTTGCCGGCAATAAGTGTCCCAGAGGAGAGGTTTACGCGAAGCGCTACCGGCCAGATGCAGTTAAAATCAGAACGTATCAGCTGCCGGTGAAAAACGGGCACATGAAGCGCTTGGCGGTGCGTACGGATTCGCCTATAAGTGAAGATCTTTCGGGCGTAATCGAAGCCGAGCTGAAGTCTGTCGCTCTGACGGCCCCAATAGAGGCTGGCGAAGCGGTCCTCACCAATGTTGGAGGAACGGGTGTGGCTTTGGTCGCGACCAGGAAAATGCCCGCCCGGCATTCTGTATAATCAGGCGTTAAGTCAAACAAAACTATAGTCATTCATGGCCCGTCTGGCGAAGTACTTCGTTAGACGGGTCTTCATTTTGGGTATGAAAAAGCCGAGGTGAGTTTATGACCCAACTGGAAGCGTTTTACAGCTCTTTGGATGAAAAAGACTTTGTCAGTTCAATCCGAACGGGATTATGGTTTACTGAGACAGAAGCGCGTCTTGAAGCTTTTCTGCGGGTCGGAATGGCGGACAGTGCCGCAAACCTGGATTATTCCGGCTCAGACGACAGCGCAATCTGGAGAGAGCACTGCCGCAGTGAGCTTTTGAATGTGGTGCTCGCTAATCTCAGGCTCAGTATTGAAGCCTACTACGTAAAAAACAAAAAAGGTGCGGCGCCTGTGGTTGTGACGACACCAGCCGGTGAAAAACATGATTTGGGCGCCAAAGTTACCACAGCGCTTTTGAGGCTCAAGGGCTTCAATGCGCGATTCACAGGCGCAGATCTTCCCGCGAAAGCTCTCCTGTCACTGGTAGACAGTGTCAATCCTGCAGCCGTTGTTTTCAGCGTAGCCCATCATGTCAACCTCGTGGCTTTAAAGGACACCGTTTCGCTTTTGAGGAAGTCCCATCCGCAGCTGTTAATTGCAGTGGGTGGCGCGCCTATAGCCCAAAATGCGCAGGCGTTTAAAGAGGTTGAGGCAGTGTTTGATCATGAAGTCCTCTATGAACTGATTCGGGGTGAGCTTAGGTGAATTTGTCGTCCTATTACGCGGTTAAGTTTATTAAAAGATCCAAGGTTCAATCTTTGGTTATTATCTTGGGGTTGGCCCTTGGTGTGGCAGTTTTGGTAGTCATGACCTGGCTGGTCAGTGGAATAGGGCTCGCTTTGGATGAAGCTTATGCGGGCGGACTGCCTCACGTTGTCGTGAGAGGTGTAGGAGGGCTCACGCAGGAAATTGAAAGAGTTGAGGCGCTGACAAATACTTTGAAAGAAGAACTCTCAGGGCTTGAGGCCATAACGCCGGTACTGGAACTGCCGGTGGTAATTAGCGTGCCGGCGACGGGGATGGGTCCAGCTTCACGTGAAGCGGATGAGAACGCACTGAGACTTCATACGTTAGTGCGGGGTATTGAACTGGAACGTGCTGGGCGCTTATATCCTCTGGGAGGGGCTATGGTCCGTGGACGAACCTTCCTGCAGGCCCGGGAAACCGTGGTTGGACTGGAGCTCGCCGAAGCTATGGGTTTGAGGGTGGGCGACACTTTGGTGATGGATAACGAAGAGGGCAGGACAGTGCAGTTTGCTGTGGTTGGCATTTATGACCTGAAGCATGAAGCGCTTAACACGTCTCAGATTTTCACGGGACTTTCAGCGCTGCAGGGCGCTTTTGGGAAACCGGGTGAGGCGCAGAGCATTGAGCTGCAGCTTAAGGACAGCTTCGCAGAAGAGGTTGCCGCAGACCAGATTGGGACCATTGCAAAGGCAATGGGACTTGAAATTGGGACGGATCTGGAAGTGCGCAGCTGGCAGCAGACCCACAGCGCGATCTACAGTGCGGCGGTATTGGAACGACGTTCGGTCAGCCTCCTTGTAGGGGCTGTTTCACTCATCATATTGATTGGTTTTGTGCTGGTGCTGTCGTTGGCGGTACGCCAGCTTCTGCCACGGCTTGCTGTCTTTGAGACCATGGGGCTCAGTAAGACCCACAGCGCTATGGTAGCGGTGCTGTATGCGCTTTATTTATCCCTGCTTGGGGTTTTGGGCGGAGGCGTTTTGGGCAGCGGCCTTGTGTCCGTTTACAATCGTCTGGCAGTTGCAGGCGTTGAGGTCTTCAGACCGCTGCCCGACCCGGCAGTGTCGGAGTTGGTGCTGATTTTGACGGCGCTGCCGCTGGTAACTGCATTTGCGGCTTGGATGCTGACGTGGCGGGTTCTGGATCACGCTTCGGCGGAGGTGATTTATCATGGTTAGCTATCAGCCGCCTGCGATCAAACTTTTGGGTGTTGAAAAGCGTTTTGGGAAATTTAAGGACCGCGCAGCCCTCGCAGGGATTGATCTGTCCATTGAGGATGGGGCGGTCGTCAACATTTCAGGTCCTGGCGGCGCTGGCAAAAGTACGCTGCTTCTGATTGCCGGTTTGGTATTAAAACCGGACTTGGGAGAGGTGATGTTAAGGGGTCAGAGCACTTCGAAGCTGTCATCCCATGCCCTCAGCCGCTTTCGCAGACAGGAGATGGGACTGGTCTCTCAAAGGCCTGCTTTGATCCCGGAATTCACAGTCCTCGAAAATTTGCTGCTGTCAAGTCAGATCTCAAACGGCACAGTAGAGACGCCACATTTGTCTTTGGTCAAAAAATTCATTCTGGACACGGGGTTGAGCGGCTGTGAGGCGCTTTTCCCAGCGGCACTGTCAGAGACACAAAGAAAGCTTGTATCCCTTATTGGCGCGTTGGTCAACATGCCCTCCATCTTACTCGTGGATGAGCCTGCAGCCGGCATGGACAACGAAACGGCTGAGATCGTTTCCCAATTGATTTTTGAAGCAAACGACAAATTTCGTACGACGTGCGTCGTGGTATCCAACGACAGGCGGATTGCTGACAGGGCGGACCGTGTGATCGAACTCAGGGAAGGGCGCATGGCAGTGGATTTCACAAGGAAAATGGATTGAGCGGATGGCGCGAGTTGTGCGGGTTAAAATGAGCCAGCATAACTTCTTGTTCCATCTGCTTTCTTTTGTGTGTTGATCAGGGTATAATATATAGAAATGCATTTTTGAATCAACGACCGCATTTAGGAGGACTTAAAGAAATGAAACCAACACTCTATCTGGATTTTGATTCAACTATAGTGAACTCTGAGCGCGCTTTTTGCGAGGTATATAACCAGGACTACAAGAACCATGAAGGCTTCGTGCCAGCCCATGAAGAGCACGCTGGCGACTGGGTTTTTCGCCATGCTTGCCCCTTGATCCACCAGCACTGCGCGGATCCAGTGGCGGAGGTTCGGAGGATCTTTGGCCAGGAAGCATTTTTTAATCACCTTGAATTTTATGAGGGCGCTTATGAAACCATTCAAGCCCTTAAAGAAGAGTATGAAATAGTGATTTGTACCTCCGCATCACCTGAAAATGGTTCCAAAAAAGTTTTGTGGATTGAGCAGCACATGCCCTTCGTGGATGAGATCATTATTTTGGTCAACAAGTCCAACAATGGCGTGGGCAAGGGCCGTGTCCACATGCTGGAGCCAGGCGCGGTTTTTGTGGACGATCACCCTGCAAACCTGCGTTCAACGGAGGCGGAGAGAAAAATTCTCTTCACCTACAACGACAGGATTACAGATTACAACCGCGGTTGGGAGGGCGAATCCGTCAACAGCTGGATGACGCTTCACGGGCTGCTGAAGCGTTAGGGCAGACGTAAAAAGCGCGCTTCCCGAAGTTTTCCGGGAGCGCGCCTTAACTGTGAACTGTGTTACAGTAAGTCGATTTTGGCAGCCAAAATGAAGTCGTTGTAAGACAGGCCTTTTATTTTATGGGTCATGAGTTTGACGACGACTCGACCCCAGCCTAATTCAAGATCCGGGTGGTGGCCCTCTTCCTCGGCTAATTCCCCAATTTTGTTGACGAATTCAAGGGCACTGACAAAGTCCTTGAATTTGAAGCGACGCTCCAGTTGGCGGTCGTCAATGACTGTCCAGTCTGCATGCAGCTGCTGCCGCAGTACCTTGATCTCATCCGCTTCAAGGGGCGGGGTGTCGATAGTGCAGGGAATACACTGCTTGGCTAATAATACTTCCATGAGGAACCCTCCTCGTCATAATCAAGTTGGAATGACTAAGCTATACATTTCATTTATACACTTTTGAGACAGCAGAAAACAAAAATGTGAAAAAGGAGTATGTCTATGAGTCGAAATCCTATTCTAAACGCTGAACTCAATGCGGCGCTCAGCAAAGTTGGCGCTGGTGACCGGGTGGCACTGATCGCCGCGCGCTTTCCCGCGCCAGAGGGTGTCGAAGTAATCGATTTAGCCCTTTGTGACGGTGTACCCTCTTTTAAAACCGCTTTTGAGCTGCTGGTCATGCAGCTTGACGTGGATCAGGTCACCAGGACGGAGGAGCTTGAAAAGCAAAGTCCTGAGCTTCAAAAGCTTATTGAGGCGCAGACCGAGGCTGTAGGGGCAAAGCTGGAGGCACTGACCTACAGGCAGTTTAAAGTGCTGGCCAAAACCGCGCGCTTTGCTGTGAGGGTCGGTGAGACCGAGGTTCAGGCCAGTGTGATAATCAGAGAGAGAGAAGTATAATTTTAAGAAAAACGTCTACGTTAACCACAAATAAATTATGGTTGACAATAAATGAGGCTGTCCTTTATACTCTTATTGTCAACTAAATTTATTCTGGAGGTTAACAATCATGACAACTTCAAATACGATCAACCGTTCTGGACTTTCTCTGAGAGATATGATGCTGGTCTCTATGTTTACGGCAATTCTCGCTGTGCTGGCGTATGTGGCTGTGCCGCTCCCGTTTTCGCCGGTACCGGTGACGGGTCAGACCTTTGGGGTCATGCTGATTGGTTTGCTCCTTGGGAAAAGGCGCGGGGTCATGAGCATGGTTCTGCTGCTTTTACTTGGCGCTGTCGGGGTGCCCGTGTTTTCCGGCGGTCGGGCGGGGCTCACAGTGCTGGTCGGACCTACGGGAGGCTATCTTTTCGGTTGGATTCTTTCTATCGTTGTCATTGACGCGGTGAAGTCAAGGATTCATGGTTTCAAGGGTGCCGTGGCAGCAGGGCTTGTAGGCGGTGTTTTCGTAACGTATTTGGTAGGGGTACCTTGGCTTGCGGCATCGACTGGGATGAGCATGAGCGCGGCTATTGCTGCTGGCGCGCTGCCATTTCTGCCAGGGGATCTGTTCAAGGTCGTGATCGCGGCGCTGACTGCAGAGCGTATGCCGAAACAATTGATGCGGTAATCCCCGAGGCAGTCATCAACATTTTTCAATGAAAAGTAACAATGTTTTACAAACGACTAATCGGTCATTCTTATGAGGTGAAATATGGGCAGAATATTATTAGTGGCCGCGACTGCGGCCCTTGGGTTTTGGATGTGCTATATAGCTCTGCAAATCAAGCAGGACGGAAAGGTGCGCTACGGCAGCACAGGCCAGCGGGTTCGTTACGAGGACGCTCTTGATCCGGACAGGTTCCTTGAATTGACGAGACGTTACCATTTGCTGATAGGGTCCGGCTTTATTGGCATCGCCATAGCGGCTTGGCTTATAGCCAGTCCTGTGATCGTTATGTTCCTGTACCTGATCTACGCCGCGGGGATCAACTTTGCGAGAGCCGCTGTAGAAAACAGGCTCATGACGCCGGTTCAGGAATCGGAGGGCAACGAATGAACAAAAATCAATTAAAGGCAGACCTTGCGCTCCTGTTTGTGACCGTTTCCTGGGGCGCGTCGTTCCTCCTGACAAAAAATGCCCTGGATGGCCTGGAGACCTTCAACTTTCTTGCCGTGCGCTTTGGCATTGCCACATTGATCTCCGTGTTGTTCTTTTTTAAGGATATGATCCGTATGAGCCGTAAGACCCTGGTTCTCGGCATTGGCGTAGGCGCGTTGATGTTCACGTCATATGGTTTCCAAACGGTTGGCATTACCATGACCACTGTTTCAAAATCCGCTTTTATAACAGGCACCAGTGTGCTGATGGTCCCTATGTTCGCGGCGCTCTTTCTGAAGCGCATGCCGGACAGGTCGTCGCTGCTCGGTGCTTTCATGGCGTTTGTCGGCCTCGGACTTATGACATTGACTGGGGCCAGTGCTGAAGCCGGCTCTGCAAGCGGGCTCAACCTTGGGGACTTCCTGACACTGCTATGCGCGGTAGGCTTTGCGCTATACATCCTCGCGGTTGGCAAATATACAACACAGGTGGATTCTGTGCCCTTTGCCATAGTCCAGCTTGGCACGGTAGCGGTGTTCAGCGCTGTGACGTCCCTCGCTTTTGAGACACCCATTGTCCCTTCAGGCGGCAACGCGTGGTTCGCCATTTTGTTTCTGGCTATAGTCTGTACGTCCATGGCGTTCATTGTCCAAAACGTGGCGCAGAAATATACAACTTCGACTCATACCGCACTTATTTTTTCGGGTGAACCGGTCTTCGCGGCCATGTTCGCATATGTTATGATAGGCGAGGTGCTGGGCATGAATGGGATCCTGGGCGGCGGGCTCATCCTGCTGGGGATGCTTGTGGCGGAGCTTAATGTCCTCGAACGGTTAATGCCGAAAAAGCGGCCCTCGGAGGCAGCGTGATGGCAGAGAAGGTGAAGGACACATCGACCATCGGCACAGACTTCGTTGTTCTGGTAGATGAGGACGACCGCGTTCTCGGGACCATGGGAAAGATGGAAGCGCACGAAAAGGGTCTTCTGCACAGGGCCTTTTCGGTGTTGCTGTACAACGATGCCGGTGAAATGCTGATCCAGAAGCGCGCCGCAGGGAAGTACCACACACCGGGCCTTTGGGCAAACGCGTGCTGCAGTCATCCCAGAGCGGGGGAAGGCGTTTTGGACGCAGCCTCAAGGCGCCTGAGGGAGGAGCTCGGCATAGAGATCCCTCCTGATGCCCTTCGCAGTGGCGGGTCCTTTATTTATAGGGCAAGCTTTGACAATGGGCTCACGGAGCATGAGTTTGATACTATGGTCATTGGGCGTTTTAACGGCGATGTTATAAGGTTCAATCCGCAGGAAGTTGACGCCGTCAACTGGATCTCCATGGAAGCACTGAAGGCTTTGGTCAAGGAGAAACCAGAGAGGTTTACACCTTGGTTCATGGAGATTCTGAAGCGCCTTTAGAGCCTGTCAAAACGACTTTGGATAAAGTTCGAAACCACAACCAAATTAAAGCAGCACAGGACGGGGGCAGCAAGCGGGTAAATTGACGCCTTCGTTTTTAAAGAAGACGTTTGGTTGGGGACTGTCACCAACCAGACGTCTTACTTCGTTTTACACGAGATTTCTGTGAAATTTGACAAGAATGCTGACGTCTTTCACTTAAGGGTATTTATTTCTCATGCACAAAAAAAATTGCAAAACCATTGCAAATACAAGCGGGACAAAAAAAGTCCCAACAGAATTTAAACGTGTTTATGAAAATCGAATTATTCGACAATTTGTATTAATTACACAAAGTGTTGATTTTATAAGATAAGAAGCAATAATAAGCAAGTTTTATGATAAAATAGTCTTGCAATTGCCTTGGAGGCTGGATTTGACATTTTTGAAAGAAATCCTGCGATAAAGACCATCGGCATAAACAATGGGAAATTGAGCTGGGGTTTTATAAAAGTTTAACAAGGTAAAGAATTGCTTACATATCAAGAAACGGGGTGCCAAAATGACATGCAGCTGCAAACAGGATCCCATGGGGATTCAGGATCAGGTTGAGGATCGAGCGCCTGTGGATCTCAGTCTGATTGATCCAATTATTGAAAAGTACGGTAAGGTCAAAGGCAGCACAATTACCATTCTTCAAGGTGTGCAGGAAACCTACGGGTTTTTGCCGCCGGAAACACTCACTTACATAGCCGCGAAGACGGGTATGAAGGAAGCCAAGCTTTATGGCGTAGCGACGTTCTACACGCAGTTCAGGATGGAGCCAGTGGGCAAAAACCTGATCATGCTGTGTCAGGGGACGGCGTGTCACGTCAACGGCGCGTCCACCATTGAGACGGCAATCGTCGAGGAGCTGGGCATCTGTGAGGGAGAGACGACGCCGGACGGCGTGTTTACTTTCACTAATGTGGCTTGTCTCGGTTGCTGCAGCCTGGCGCCGGTCATGATGATCAACGGGGAAACCTACGCTAAGCTGACGCCGGAGAAAACCGTAGGCGTTTTAAGAGAGCTCAGGGCACAGGCCCAATCTGAAATGGAGGTCAGCTGATGAAAGTGTTAGTCGGCGCGGGCAGCTGCGGTTTCGCGGCGGGCGCGCATAAAGTGATGGACGAACTCGAAGCCATCCAGGATCTTCAGATCGACTACGAGATCACGGGCTGCATAGGCATGTGCCACCTGGAGCCTATCATGGAGGTTCACGAAGGGGACGAGGTATTCCGCTTCGTCAAGGTCATGCCGGAGGATGTCAGACCAATCCTGGAGGATTTTAGAAACTACGAAAACAACCGAATCAGTACGGAGGATGCCGATAGTCTTGTGAAGCAGCCCCGTGTCGTCCTTAAAAACTGTGGGGTCATCAACCCGGAGGACATTGAGGATTACATAAAAATAGGCGGCTACGAGGCGGTTCGCGCGTGCTACACGTCGAAAACCCAGGAAGAGGTCATTGACGAAATCAAAGCTTCAGGCCTCAGGGGCCGCGGCGGCGCGGGCTTCCCGACCTGGTTCAAATGGGACGCGGCGAGAAAGTCACCGGGACCTAAGAAATACGTCGTCTGCAACGCGGACGAGGGTGACCCGGGCGCGTTCATGGACCGCTCGGTGCTCGAGGGTGACCCGCACAACCTGATCGAGGGCATGATGATCTGTGGCTACGCTATTGGCTCAGATGAGGGTGTCGTATATGTCCGCGCGGAGTATCCGCTGGCGATCCGACGTCTTGAAAAAGCAATCAAAGACGCGAAGGCTAAAGGCTTCCTGGGCAAGGACATCTTTGGCATCAAGGGCAGGAATTTTGAAATGCGCATCAAAGCCGGCGCGGGCGCTTTTGTCTGCGGCGAGGAGACAGCGCTGATCGCTTCCCTTGAGGGTGAGCGCGGCATGCCAAGGCTGAAGCCGCCGTTCCCGGCGCAGAAGGGCTACTGGCAGCTGCCAACCAACATCAACAACGTCGAAACCTTTGCCAACGTCCCGTGGATCATCAACAACGGCGGCGCGGCGTTTGCCAAATATGGCAATGAGAGCAGCAAAGGCACAAAGGTCTTTGCGCTGACAGGGAAGGTCAAAAAAGGCGGCCTCGTCGAGGTGCCTATGGGGATATCCCTTCGCGAAGTCATTTATGACATAGGCGGCGGCATTGTGGGCGACAGGCCTTTTAAAGCCGTTCAGCTGGGTGGACCATCAGGGGGCTGTGTACCGGCCAGTTTGATTGATACCACCGTCGACTACGAATCCATTACCAAAACGGGCGCCATTGTCGGTTCCGGCGGTATGGTCGTCATGGACGATACCACTTGTATGGTGGACATGGCCCGCTTCTTCCTTGACTTCACCTGCAAAGAGTCCTGCGGAAAATGTACGTACTGCCGTATGGGCACCAAGCGCATGCTGGAAATTCTCGAGCGGATTACGGAAGGCAAGGGCAAGGATGGCGACATAGAGCTCCTGGAAGAACTCAGCTACAAGGTCAAGGACGGCTCCCTGTGTGGCCTCGGCCAAACGGCGCCAAACCCTGTCCTGACAACCATTAAATACTTCCGAAACGAATATGAAGACCACATTTACAACAAAACCTGTACGGCGAAGCAATGCACCGCGCTGATCCGCTATGAAGTGGACGCAGAGAAGTGTATTGGCTGTACCGTGTGCGCGAAGGCGTGTCCGGTTTCCTGCATCAAGGGTGAGCTGCGGAAGGTCCATGAGATCGACCAGGAGGCCTGCATCAAGTGCGGCCAGTGCTTCCAGAAGTGTAAATTCGACGCGATTCGTGTCTATTAACGGCGAAAGGAATGTGAACGAATGTCAATCATTAGAGTCAACATCGATGGCCGTGAAATTCAGACCTATCGCGGTCATACGATCTTAGAAGCCGCGACTCAGGCAGGGGTCGACATCCCAACCCTGTGTCACGACGAGAAAATACAGAATTATGGCTCCTGCGGCATCTGCGTCGTGGAAGTCGAGGGCAACCCTAAGCTGGTGCGCTCCTGCTCCACGGAGATCATGGACGGCATGGTCATACGCACCATGTCCGACCGGATCCGGGAGAGCCGCAAGACGACCCTTGAGCTCCTGCTGTCTGACCACACAGGGGACTGTAAAGCGCCTTGTACCCATGGCTGTCCGGGTCACGTTGACGTCCAGGGTTATGTAGGTCTGATCGCCAACAAACAGTATCAGGAGGCGTTGAAGCTCATCAAGAAAGAGCTGCCGCTTCCGGCGTCAATAGGCAGAGTGTGTCCGCATCCTTGTCAGACGGCATGCCGCCGGGGTCTGGTAGACGAGTCCATCACCATTGCATGGCTGAAGTATTTTGTCGCGGACCTGGATCTGAAGAGTGGCAACCCTTATATGCCGCCAATGCTGGGAGATACGGGCAAGAAGGTCGCTATTATAGGCGGCGGCCCAAGCGGCCTCTCCGCAGCGTATTACCTGCGTACCCAAGGCCATGCGGTGACCATTTATGAAGCTATGCCGGAGTTTGGCGGCATGCTCAAATACGGCATTCCGCTTTACCGTCTGCCAAAGGACGTACTGAAGTCTGAGGTAGAGGTCATTCGCAGCATGGGCGTCGAGCTGAAGCCTAACATCCGCGTCGGTACAGATGTTTCCCTGGAATATCTCAGAGAGAAATTTGATGCAGTTTACGTTGGCATAGGCGCGTGGACGAGCATGGGCCTCGACTGCCCGGGACAGGACCTGGACGGCGTCATAGGCGGCATTCAGTTTCTGACGAAATTTGCTGTCAATGAACCCATCAAGACGGGCGAGCGCATTGCGGTCATAGGCGGCGGCAACACGGCTATGGACGCCGCGAGAACGGCGATCCGGCTTGGCGCAAAGGAAGTCTACACGATCTACCGGCGCACCCAGGAAGACATGCCGGCAGTAGATATTGAGATTGAAGAGGCTATGGAAGAGGGCGTTGTCTTCAAGTTCCTCCTGAGCCCAATTGAGATCATTGGTGATGAGCATGGCCGCGTCAAGCAGATCCGCCTTCAGAAGATGCAAGTCGTTGGCGGCGGCGCGGACGGACGCAAAAAAGTGGTGCCGGTAGAAGGCGAAGAGGAAATTCTAAGTGTGGACTCGGTCATTATGTCCGTAGGCCAGCGCCTTAAAGGAGACGGCTTTGAAGAGCTTGCCCTGAATAAGCACGGCTACATTGTGGCGGATCCTGAGACGTTCATGACCAACCTGACGGGTGTCTTCGCAGGCGGCGACGCTACGAACAAGGGCGCGGACATCGCGATCGCGGCCATTGCTGAGGGCAAGTGGGCAGCGCGCGTCATGAATACCTATCTCCACGGGGACATGAAACCACATAAAGAGCCTTACTTTGTCAAGCGAGAGGATCTCACCAGTGAGAGCTTCCCGGACGTGGTTCGCGAGCTTAGACCTTACATGGCACATGAGCATCCGGAGCTGAGAAAACATAATTTTGAAGAGGTCGTCAAGGGCTACACGGAAGAAGCGGCTGTGAAAGAGGGCAACCGCTGCCTCGAGTGCGGCTGCCATGACTATTTTGAGTGCGACCTGATCAGGCACTCGCAATCTTATGACGTGCATCCTGAGCGTTTTGCCGGCGAAATGCACGCGCGTCTGGACAACGACGACCATCCGTTTATCAAACGGGATCCTAATAAATGTATTCTCTGCGGACAGTGCGTGCGGATCTGTGACGAGGTCATGGACAACACAGCGCTGGGCCTTGTCAGCCGCGGCTTCGACACCATTGTCAAGCCTTCCATGGAGAAGAACCTGAAGGAGACGGAGTGTATCTCCTGCGGGCAATGTATCAGCGTTTGCCCTACAGGGGCGCTTCAGGAGCGTACTCCAATCCATAAGCCAGTGCCGGTTCGTACGACATTGACCACGACAGCTTGCTCCTGCTGCTCCGTAGGCTGTACCAGAGACCTGGAGAGCCGCGGTGACATGCTGCTGCGCTCGCTGCCAGTCAGCGGTGAGGAGACGGTCAACAACGGCCTGCTGTGTTCGAAGGGACGTTTCGGCTTCTCGGCTTACATCACTGAAAACCGGATTACGAAGCCACTGGTTCGCAAAGATGGCGAGCTGGTTGAAACCACGTTCAAAGAGGCATTCCTCTTTGCGGCGAGACGTGCTCAGAGCCTGCACCTGCTCCATGGCCCGAGTTCCGTGGGCATCAGCATCTCTGACCGCTATACGAACGAAGAGCTTTATATGGCGAAGAAGTTCGGCGTCGAAGTCCTTGGCACCAATGAAATTTTCTCCCTTGGCAACAAGAAGAGCGGCCTGAAGGACGTTCTGCCGTATGACGCTTCACCAAACCTTCTGGATGAGCTGACCAGAACAGATGTGATCATTTCTGTGGGCGGCGACATGATGGCGGATTACGCGATCGCGGCACTCAAGGTGAAGGAAGCGGTTGGAAATGGCGCGAAGCTGATCCACCTCAACAACAAAAAGAACAAGCTGGATGACTGGGCGTCCCGCTCTGTCAACCTTGAGAATAACCTCGATTTCCTCCGGGAGATCGCGAAGTATCTGGTGGAGCACAGCGCCAAAGCAGTCCACGCTGCGGGTTATGAAGACGTCAAAAAAGCTTTGGCCGATGTTCGCGTATCCTCCGAAGCCGCAGAAGTCGCAGAGCTCTATCTCAATGCAAAAAAAGCCATGATCATCTACGACGGCCGCGAAATCAGCCTGGAAGGCGAGCAGCTGATCGCTTCAATTTGCATGCTGTCCGGCCACATTGCCTCAGCCCGTGAAGGCTTCATTAAGCTTCGCGCCAACGCGAACGGCCAGGGCCTCGTCGACATGGGCATTGACCTCGACAGCGCATCAAAATTTGCCAAGATCGCAAATGGCGAACTCAAGGGCCTCATGGTCTTTGGCGAGGACGTCCCTGTGGACGCGGTACGCGGTCTGTCCTTCCTGATGGTTCAGGATACCCACATGACAGAGCTCGCGAAAATTGCGGACGTGGTCATTCCTGCCACGGTCATGGTTGAGTCAAATGGCACCATCACTTCCGCGGAGCGCCGGGTTCACCGTGTCAGCGCGGCGGTAGAGTCTCCTACGGGCCTCAGCAACTGGGAGATCTTCAAGGAGCTCATGAACACCTACAGCACGAACTGCTATGTGGGCAGCCACGAAGATATTACAGCGGAGTACAGCCGGGATATGTTCGGATATGTTGGCCTTGCCAATGTGAAAGCTTCTGATGGCCCTGTGTACTGGCCAATTGGTCAGTCGCCGCAGCTCTATACTAAAGAGCAGCTGAAGGCGCATGCGCGTTACGTCATTCCTCAGGAAGGCAAACTCTTCGATGATGTCGAGGAGACCAACTACCTGAAGCGGCTTTTTGGAGCGTTTCTCAAGGAAGCAACGGCGTAGGGCGTTGCAGGATTAAGGCATAGAGCGTAAAGATTAAGAGCGTAAGAGATTAAAGCTTTTAATTAAGAAGAAATGGTGGAAGGTCGATTGAGTGGCGCGGTGCGCCCCTTGATCGACCTTCTTTTCTTTTGAATTTTATTGGTCTGCCCGGAAGGCGCGGGGAATTTTCAGAAGGGGTTATAAATGTGTATGGCAATGGCCTTTAGGTGGTATAATGGCAATATAGAGGACAAATGGCAGGAGGAATGACTAATGATCAGATTGATGGACGATAAACTGATTGATTATTATATTGGGAAGCTCAACGTAAACGCTTGCTTTTCCAAAGACTTGCGCCCTGATATGACCTTGTATCAGATCGAGAGAGGGGAAGAGGTCTATGAACTCAATCAGCCGGTGACCATGTTTTATTTTCTTGCCACCGGGACTCTGAAAGTATCCTACGCACTGGATAATGGAAAAGTCGTCCTTCTAAGGTTCATAAAGCCCCCTGGCGTTTGTGGGGATGTTGAGATTGGCATTAACAGGCCTGTGAGAACATCTGTCAGCGCGGCGACAGATTGTCATCTGATTGGCATCCGCCTTGAGGTCATCAAGGAAAAAACCGCGAATGATCCCGTGTTCAAGGATTTTATCATTGAGAGCCTGAGCCATAAAGTCATGGCCGTTTCCAACGCTATGGCGATCAACTTGAGTTATCCGCTGGAAAACAGGTTCGCGGGCTATCTGCTTTCAATTTCTTCCCAGGTCAATGACAGGCGTGTTCAGGAAATCAAGACCTTTGACCTCAAGGAAATTGCCACTATGCTGGGGACCAGCTACAGACACCTTTGCAGGGTTATCAAGGACTTTACCGAGCAGGGATTGATTGAGAAACGGCGAAGTCAGATCATTATTAAAGATTTTCAGGGATTGGAAGCGCTGTCAGCAGGTTTTTATGAGTAGGTGGCTGTGTGGGGTGCCCCAGCGCAGCGAAGTGGAATTGTAGCATAAAAAGTGGAAATAAATGTATGGTTTTTAAATGTTAAATATTGACATTTGTCGTCTGGTTTGGTATTGTAAAAATATACCAAACACAGGAGGGTTTCTATGAACAATGTCAGTTTGATCGGTCGTCTTACGCATGAACCGGAGTTGAGATTTACCCAAGGTGGTCTGGCAGTCAACAAGCTGATCATCGCTGTTGACCGCTCCCTTGGTCGGGAAAAACGGGATGAGCTCCGACGCCAGGGGAAACCCACCGCGGATTTTCCCAGAGTGGTCGCCATGGGAAAGCTGGCTGAAACCTGTCAGCTCTATTTGAAAAAGGGAGACATGTTCAGCGTGGAAGGCCGGGTTTCGACGTCATCCTACGAAAACAAGGATGGCGGGAAGGTCTTTACCACAGATATTATCGCGTCTCATATCAGATTCCTGTCAAACAACAAACACGCTGCTGAGTCCGCGGCAATAGAGCTCGTTGCAGAAGAAACCATTGAAAGCGCGCCGTTTTAGTGGATTGACCATGAAAATTATAATAAGATGAAGCGCGGCCGCTGAATAAATAGAGCCAAATACATAAACACCTGCATGACGCTTGGGTTGAAGCGTTGTGCGGGTGTTTTTTTGGTGGGGGACAGGGACTTGTGGTGAGGGACAGGGACTTATGGTGGGGGACAGGGACGACCTGAGAGGTGCGCGTCAGTGCTGAAATACAAATCAAGAGACCCAGATTCCTCATGCCACTCTTATAATTTCAACCAAAGTTTCTCCTTATTTTGAGAGTAAAAATTAATCAATGTGTGACTTTTGACCATATAAAGTTTGGGAAGATTTGTTATAATGTATACAACAAGCGATCTGCAAAGGAGACTTAAAATGTACGATTATCATATGCATTCTTATTTTTCAACGGATTGCGCGATTCCAGTCAAAGAAATGATTGAAGGCGCCATTGCAGCCGGTATGAAGGAAATCGCGATCACGGATCACATTGATTATGAATATAATTCCACTGAAATTCAGTTTGACTTTGACGTTGAAATGGGGCTTGTGGAATATGAAGCCCTCGCGGAACAGTATGCCGACCGCATTAAAGTGCGAAAAGGTCTGGAGATAGGCATCCAGCCACACGTTCTCGGCCGTTGCTCCATCCTCGTCAATATGCACGCCTTTGACTTCGTCATTGCCAGCGTCCATAACTCAGGAAAGCAAGACCTCTATAATGGCGATTTTTACCGCGACCGGACCCCGGAAGAGGCGCTTCTCTTTTTTTACGAAGAGCTCTATGAAATGCTGAAGGATTACAAGGATTATTCCGTCATTGGGCATTTTGATATTGTCAAACGTTACAATGACGACGTCAAAGCCCTGTCATTTGAAAAATACAAAGAGGTGATAGAGAAGCCTCTGAAAGAAGTCATCAAAGCAGGCAAAGGCATCGAGATCAATCTCTCCGGCATCAGGCAAGGCCTTGGTGAAACGCTGCCTTCCCTTGATGTTCTGAAGCTGTATAAAGAACTTGGCGGTGAAATCGTGACCCTTGGTTCGGACTCCCATGTTCCTGAAACCATAGGCGACCAGTTCCGCCTGGGCATTCAAATGCTCAGGGAAGCCGGCTTCGACAAAATTTACCGCTTCGAACGCATGCAGCCTATCCCGGTACCCCTTGAAGTGCTTGAAACGTTTTACGCTCGGGACTAAGGCCGTGATACTAAGCTTGAACCGAATTGAATAAAATATTCCAAGAATTTATATACGGGTGAGGGATTGACCTTGCGTTTTCGAAAATTATCAGCCGGCAAGACGGATTACAATACGCGTATGTTTGCCCTTTACGGCATCCTCTATGAGACCGCACTGAACTTTTACAAACCCTTTTCTGTCAAATTTCTGGAACGCATAGGCGGCACTGAGCTGGAGATTGCATTGATCAATGCGCTACCGGGACTGGTGACGCTTATTGCCATTCTTCCAGGGGCCTTGTGGCTTAGACGCTCTGAAGATACACAGCGTACGACCGCCCGCCTCATTCTGTCTGGCCGATGGTTCCTGTTCACCATGGCTTTCATCCCATTCCTCCCGCCGCAATACCGCGCCTTTGGCTTCCTCGCCCTATTCACGCTGATGTGTGTACCGGACGCCATTTACCAGACCAGCTATCAGAGCTTTATAGGCGCTATATTCGAGCCAAGGGCCAGGGCAAGCGCCATAGGTATGCGCAACAAGCTGACCGTGCCCGCCTTGACTGCGGTGACGCTGATCAGCGGAAACGTTCTGACGCTTGTGCCAAAAACAGATGCCCAGCGGCTCATAATCTACCAGATCTTTTTTGTCCTTGCATTTCTCTTTGGGATTATGGAGTATAAGGCCTTTAAGAAATTCAAAGTTGCGAAGCGAGATGCCGGTTTTGCGAGAACCAAACACAAAGAACCTTTCATGCCCATGATCACTGGCATCATAAAAAACAAAACCTTCCGCTTTTTCGCGCTGTGCAGCCTGGGCTTTCACTTTGGCTGGCACATGGGTTGGCCGCTATTCAATATTTACATGATCAAGAACTTGGGTGCCAACGAGCTCTGGCCCGCCATCATCTCTGTAGTCTCTGCCATTACCATGTTCTTTGGCTATAGTTTTTGGAGCAAGCAAATCGAAAAGCACGGCAACAGTGTCGTCCTGCCCATTTGCTCTTTTGGAATGGCGCTCACACCACTAATGTACGCCTGGTCCCCCAATCTCTATATTTTGATTCCAACAGCCCTGGTCGCCGGCTTTTTCACCTCTGGAACCCTCAGTGTCACTTTGGGTGCGCTCCTTGAGGCGACGCCGGATGAAAACCGGGTGATGTATATAGCTGCGTATAACGTGCTTATTAACCTGAGCCTTGCGACTGCTCCGCTGCTTGGACACTATTTCTTCGAGCTGAAGGGCATTGTGTTTGCCCTTTACATCACAGGTGCATTTCGATTCGCTGGAAGCCTGCTCTTTTTCTACAGAGACAGAAGGATTGCCCGGGAGCGCTTGATTGAAGTGATCTGAAAAAATAAGAAAACAAGAAAATAAGAGAAGAAAAAAGCCGGTCTGAGCCGCTGCCAAAAGCCCACTATAATGAGGGCTTCAGCAGTCGGTTCAGACCGGCTTTAGTTGTTTCAACCTTTAAACGCGCAGGGCATGCCTGCGACACATTTACCACAAACATCCGCAACGCCAAGATGCTTAAGGTGCTTGGCATTTTCCAGACACATCTCATGGCAGCGGTGGCGGTCAAAATGGTCAAAGAAAAGGGCGTTATGTACACACGCGCTGACACAAACACCACAGGAACCGTCCCTTTTGTATGCGCAGCGCTCTACCCCCTGGCGAGGCGTTGCAGGCAAGACCAGGTTGGTAATGATGCTGCCAATCCTTCCGGCGCATCCGGCTTCTGTAATCAGCATATTGTTGAGCCCAAAGGTACCAAGACCTGCAGCGTAAGCCGCGTGTCTATGGGACCAGTCGCTCATAAGCTGCTCCTCGTCAAAATTGTGGGTCGCGGGCATATTGGTGCTGACATAGCCTTTTTCAGACAAGACTTTAGCCACATGGGCGTTTATTTCACCTATTAACACATTGGTTTCAATGTACGCCCGGCCCCAGACCTCGGAGCTTAGCCGGCCGCCCACATTGCTATTTACAATAGAGGCTTTGAACGGAAGGAAATAAGTGATGACACTGGCGGCATCAGGAATGAAGTCCTCTGGCATGCAGTGCGTAGGGCTGACAACCTCCTTGAAAAGTTCAAACAGAGGGTCTTTTGCATCCGCATAAGCGTACAGCGGATCTTTCCAACGGGTTGTAGTGTCAGTCCGCGATTCAAAGCTGCGAACATAAGCTGTAATAGTGTTTTCAAGCCAGGTTTTCAAAGAGGGTGGCCTCCTTTGTGTTTAAATCAAGATGGTAGATGGGGACAGGGACTTGTGGTGCGGGACTGGGCCGCGTGGTGGGGGACAGGGACTGACTGCGCGGGAGTGGGCCACCCTGCGCGGATGCCCATTCCCCCGGGAAAATAAGGGAACCCTGCCACCACCATCCCAGTCAGTTAAAGCTAAGCGAAAACCCTGGCGGCGACGCTGACCCCCGCACGGGCGTCACGACAATATTCATCCGCCCCTATGGTCTTGGCGTAGCTTTCCGTGAGGACGGCGCCGCCTACCATGACTGTCACAGGCATCCCGGTCGCCCGCAGCGCCTGGATCGTCTCCTCCATGCTCGACACCGTGGTCGTCATGAGCGCGCTGAGGCCCACAAGCTTGATCCCCTCGGCCACCGCTGTGTTCACGACCTTCTCCACCGGCACATCCCGGCCCAGGTCAAGCACCTCATAACCGTAGCTTTCCAGCAGCACCTTCACCAGGTTCTTGCCAATATCGTGGACATCCCCTTGCACCGTGGCCAGCAGCACGCGCCCCTTCGCCGTCATGGCCTCCGAGGACTCGGACAGCTTCCCGCGAACCAGCTCAAACGCCGCCGTCACCGTCTCCGCCGCCCGAATCAGCTGCGGCAGGTAGATGATCTTCGCTTCATATCGCTGCCCAATCGCGTCCAGCGCCGGGATCAGGTGCAGGTCCACCACATCCAGGGGCGGCGTCGTCTCCAGCAGCGCCCGGGTACGAGACATAATAGCATCCTTTTGCCCCTCCAGCAGCAGCCGCTCAAAACTGTCCGCAGGCAGGGCAGCTGCCGATGGTCGCCCGCCAACACCCTCTCCGCCCGCAGGGCGGACCACATTCTGAGCCGGCCCAGTCCCCGCCTGCACACTGACCGCCGCGACGCTGCCGCCGCCATTCGTCAGCTGCCCAAGCAGTGACGCCGCGTGCGCCGCGGAGGCCTGCGCAGAAGCCAGCAGCTCGTCTTTTGCTGACGCCTCCAGCTTCGCCTGATCCGCCTTCTCGTTCTGGTAATCAATGTAGGCCACGGCCCCCTGATCCTGGTTCGCCAGTACTCTGAACGCCATCAGCGTGTCCATGATGCCCTCGGCGCCCGGATCAATGATGACTGCATCCAGGCCGCTGGTCAGCGCCATGGCGAAGTATGTCCGGTTGATCAGCGCCCTGTAAGGCAGGCCGTAGGACACGTTGGAGAGTCCCAGGGTCGTCAAGGCCCTGGTCGTCGCCTTGACCGTCTGGATGCCCTTTAAAGTCTCCATGACCGCCGCCTGCTGGGCGGAGGCCGTCAAAACGAGACAGTCGATCATCAGACGGCTTTCATCAATGCCGTAGGACGACGCAGTGCTTATGAGCTTGTGGGCGACGGCCATGCGACCATCGGCAGTTTCTGGGATCCCGTTTTCATCTAAGCAGAGCGCAACGACGTAGGCGCCATATTTCTTCGCAATTGGGAAAATCTTTTCCATGGAGGACGGCTTCCCGTTGACCGAGTTGATGATGGCCACACCGCTGTAAAGACGCAGCGCGCGCTCAAGCACCGCCGGCTTCGTGGAATCGAACTGAAGGGGTGCCTCAATCAGGCCGTTGAAAGCTTCAATGATTTCGCCCATGACGGCCATTTCGTCCACCGCCGGCAGGGACGTGCAGACGTCCAGCACCTCAGCACCGTGGTTGATCTGGTCGAAGGCTTCCTTGATGGCGGCGGAGGAATTCCCAGCCAGGAACTGAGCCTTGAGGCCTTTGTTGCCGGATGGATTGATCTTCTCACCCACCAGCGTGAACTTACCCGTCAGCGCCACCTTTTGCTGGGCGGAGCAGACGTAATCCCCTCGTGTCACGGCAGGTGCCGGGCGGTAATCCCCCCGCAGGGCTGCCAGGGCCTGGATGAACTCCGGCGTCGTGCCGCAGCAGCCGCCTATGATCTTCACGCCACTCTGGACGAAGCGCTTGCCGTAATCCGCAAAGGTCGGGGCGTCCACGGAAAATTCCGTCCGGCCGCTGACTGAGACTGGCAGGCCCGCGTTAGCCTGGACCATCACCGGCACCTTGGCAAACGCCAGGATGCGCTGGATGATGGGCTCCAGCTCTTCAGGGCCCAGGGAGCAGTTGACGCCGAGAGCATCTATCCCAAGGGCCTCAAGGGAAAGGATCATGATCTCAGGGTCGGTCCCCGTGAGGGTCCTGCCGTCATCTGCAAAGGTCATGGTGGCGAAGACCGGCAGGCTTGAATTCTCTTTGGCCGCCAGAACGGCCGCCCGGGTTTCCCCAAGGTCGGACATGGTTTCAATCAGGATGAGGTCCGCCCCGGCCGCCACGCCAGCGACGACTTGCTCTTTGAAATAGTCATAGGCAGCGTCAAAATCCAGGTTGCCAATGGGCTTCATCATCTTGCCAATAGGGCCAAGGTCCAGGGCGATCAGCGCCTTGAGGTCGCCACGGGCAGCCTTGGCGTTTTCCACCGCCGCCTCAACGACCTGAGCCACCGTATAGCCGCTGGTGGAGAGTTTGTAAGCGTTGGCGCCAAAGGTATTGGTGGTGATGACATCCGCGCCGGCCTCCAGGTATTCCCGGTGGATCCGCTGGATCAGCGCCGGATCCGCGACGTTCAGGGCTTCCGGAAGCGTCCCGGGCTTCATGCCATAGCGCTGGAGCATGGTGCCCATGGCACCGTCAAAAATCATGAGCCGGTTCGCTGCGAAAAGCTCTGTGAAAGCAGAAGAGAAAGCTGTTTGTGGTTCACTCAAAAGAAATCACATCCTCAGTTTATTTTGATAGTTGCCTTATTATACCTCAATTTGCATGGGGATTCACTACTGGACGACCCCGGAGGACGCCTGCAGACTTATAAAATACGCCCGCTCAGCGGCGGCGCGTACACGTCTCCTTGAGCGGGCAGAGGTCGCAGCTTTCCAGGCCGCAGCGGTGAGGCTTTGCCGATGGTTCCTGTTCCAGCCCCTTCACTTCCGGCAGCACCCCCAGGATCGCCACAACGCTTTTTCGGGGCGTCAGAAGGTAACTGTCGCTCAGGGAGAGCCCAATGCGCTTATGGGCCACCAGGGCCTCCAGGATGGGCTTCTGGATCTTCAGGGACAAGTCACCGTAACCGGGGCTGTAGCGGAAGGTCAGGTTCCCGGCGCGGCTGCGGATCTCAGCTTCGCATTTGTCGCACCAGGCCTCCGTCAGGGCGGAAGCGCAGGCGTCCGCAATCAGGCCGGCGGTGGGGGACAGATGGCTTTTCAGGGTTATAAGCCGCTCCGCTTGAGGGCCTAAGGTGCAGGCCATGAGATAAACGGTGTCGCAGGGGGCCAGGAGCTTCGCGATGTCTTTTCCCATAAGGGGCTCGGACAGTCCCTGGAGCCAGACCCCGTCGGGCGTGTGCTTTTCGACGGGGAAGGGGTTGTAAATCCATCGGCCACTAAGCTTGGCTTCGAGCTCTGACGAGAGGGCCTCGACTTCAGCGAGGGTTTGTGGGTCCGCCTGGGCCTTATCGCGGACGCCCAGGTAGCGCAGGACTTCGTCGCGGTCGATCATGTTATCCCTCTCTTCTGGTGCTGAGGGCCCTGCGGATGGTGCCTATGCTTTCCATGATGCGGCGGGTCGGCTCCGGGCGGTTCATGGTGTAGAGGTGGATGCCGTCGACGCTGCCGCTGGACATGAGGTCAATGATCTGGTCGACCGCGTAGGCAATGCCGGCTTCCTGGAGGGCTTCCGGGTTGTGCTCGTATTTGTTCAGGATGCGCATGAACTTGGGCGGCAGGTTGCAGCCGGACAGCTCCTGGATTTTGATGACCTGGTTGATGTTGAGGACGGGGAGGATGCCCGCGAGAACCGGGGTTTTGATGCCGAGGAGCTCCATTTTCTCGCGGAACTGATAGAAGAGCTCATTGTCGAAGAAGAGCTGGGTGATGAGAAAGTCGAGGCCTTTTTGCGTTTTGAATTTCAGGTTTTTCAGGTCGTCGATCTTGTTTCTGGATTCAATGTGGCCCTCCGGATAACAGGCGCCGCCTATGGAGAAGTTGTCGAACTTATGGATATCCTCTATGAGTTCGTAGGCGTAGCGGTATTCCGGTGTCCAGGTCTTGTCATCGAGGAGGGCTTGTGGGATGTCCCCACGCAGGGCCAGGATGTTTTCTATGCCGCTGGAGCGAATCTTTTCCAGAGTTTCGATCATGCTGGATTTGGAGGAAGTGACGCAGGTCAGGTGGGCAATGGAGTCGATCCCGTAAGTGTTTTTAATTTTTGATGCGATCTCAATAGTATTGTCCTGGCTCGTGCCGCCTGCGCCATAGGTGACGCTGATGAAATCCGGGCGCAGGTCCTTCAGGGCCTCAATGGTCTCGTAAATGGTTTCGATAGGGTAGTTGGCCTTTGGCGGAAAAATTTCAAAGGAAACCGTGGGCCGTGTGGCGATGAGCATGTCTTTGATTTTCATTGGGGGTGTCTTCCTTTCGTCTCTCTCTTTTATCTCAATTAAGGTCTTAATTTGTGGCCGGGTGTTTCGATGTCAGCTGTTTCAGTGTGGTTACAGTACGCCGACTTTCAGGCAAAAAACAAAGCTCTACCGAAGTAGAGCTACGCTTGTCGTGATCTCATCTCCCGGTTAAACCGCTGGACTTAGCACCACGCCCTCAGGGGCAGGTTGCCGGACTTCACAGGGCCAGTTCCCTCCGTCACTCTGGATAAGTGCCATCCCGGACGGATGGCGTCTATTGAATTGAACTAATTATAAAAAGTAAGTGTGAAGATGTCAAGGCAAATTTCCGAATTTTCGGTTGGTTTTCACGTCTTTTTGCCTGTACAACAATAAAGTCATTGAATATAGGCTGGAGCTGCTCAGCGTCAATGCATTGAAAAAAATAAAAAAATTTTCTAAAACCCTTGAAATCGATCGAAAGTTCTGATAATATTCAAAACAATAATTCGATATTTAACCGCTAAGATGGGAAACGGAAAAAGTAAACGGTTGCCACAGAGAGTCGGCATTTGGTGAAAGTCGACGCAATATCGTGCCTTTTCAAATCATCCCTGAGCAAAAACGCTGAACACCCGTCCTTTTGGGAAGGGCATGTAAGCGTTTTCGACTGGCCCCGTTAGAGGCCCAGGCTTGATCGAGCTGAGTGAGTGGCATTCGTGCAAATAAGGTGGTACCGCGGAATATTCCGTCCTTTCATAGTGAAAGGACGGTTTTTTGTATTTAAAGGGCGGGTGTTCAGGCGGGCCCAGTCCCGCACCACGCGGCCCAGTCCCGCACCACGCGGCCCAGTCCCGCACCACGCGGCCCAGTCCCGCACCACGCGGCCCAGTCCCGCACCACGCGGCCCAGTCCCCAACCAACACCCGCAAAAATGAAACGGAGGTCTTTATAATGGCACTGCATATGGTCAATGAAAAAGTATCTTATCTGGATTTTGTGAATTTCAAAGAGGCACAGGAAACGCTGAAGCCCGTGATCCGCGAAACGCCGCTGCTGTTCAGCGAAGCGTTCAGCGAGGAGTGCGGCAACCGCGTCTACATAAAACCTGAAAACCTGCAAGTCACCGGCGCGTTCAAGATCCGCGGCGCCTACAATAAAATCAATAAGCTCACGGAAGAGGAAAAGGCACGGGGCGTCATTGCGTCCTCCGCCGGCAACCATGCCCAAGGTGTCGCCCTCGCCAGCGCACGCCTCGGCGTCAGAGCGACCATAGTCATGCCTAAGACCACGCCTATCATCAAGGTGGAAGCGACCAGAAACTTTGGCGCAGAGGTTGTCCTGGCCGGCGACTGCTATGACGAAGCCTATGAAGAGGCCATGAGACTCCAGAAGGAGCAAGGTAGCGTGTTTATCCATCCATTTGATGACCTGGACGTCATAGAAGGCCAGGGCACCATAGGCGTTGAAATCGTCGAAGAGCTTGAGGATGTGGACGTGGTGCTGGTGCCAATTGGCGGCGGCGGCCTGATCGCGGGCATTGCCATGGCCATCAAGCAGCTCAAGCCGTCGGTCAAGATCGTTGGCGTTGAGCCTGAGGGCGCTATGGCCATGAAAGCCTCCGTCAAGCAGGACGAGCTGGTGTGCCTCAGCTGTGTGGATACCATCGCGGATGGCGTCGCCGTTAAAAAGCCTGGCAAGCTGACCTTTGACATCATCCGACAGTACGTCGACGAGATTGTCACCGTCAGCGACCGCGAAATCATGGAATCCTTCCTGATGCTGCTCGAAAAGCACAAACTCATCACTGAGAACTCCGGCGCGGTCTCCCTGGCCGCCCTGAATAAGCTTCACGTCTTCAACAAGAACGTCGTCAGCGTCGTCAGCGGCGGCAACATTGACGTGGTCACCATCTCCACCCTCATCAACAAAGGCCTCGTTTCCAGGGGCCGCCTGTTCTGCTTCAGCGTCGAGCTTCCGGACAAGCCCGGCGAGCTCCTCAGAATCTCCGAAGTCCTGGCCCGCCTCAACGCCAACGTCATAGGCCTCGACCACAACCAGTTCAAAAACACAGACCGCTTCATGAACGTGGAGCTCGAGGTCACCTGCGAGACCAGCGGCCACGCCCACATTGACGAGATCCAGCGGGAGCTCGCGAAAATGGGCTACAAGGTGAGAAAAGTCTACTAAAAAACAAAAGCTTTTGCCGATGGTCCCTTAAACCCACCACAAAACCGCCAACCAAAACCTCAAAAGGAGAGGCAAGCTGGGGATACGCCCAAGCTGCCTCTCCTTTTATTTGTCTTTGTATGTACCGGCGCCTTTTTAAAGGTCGCTGGAAATCTTGCGGATGATGCCCATAGGCGTTTGCTCAAGATCTTGTCCAAGAGGATTGTCCTTCAGGATTTTTGCGATCTTAAGCCGGTCCATGCCCGGATGGGAGGTGCCTAAGATCACGCCGCTGATATCATTGATATCCGCTATGGCGACTTTGATCCCCCTGAGATGGGCGCTGATCTCCCTGGCAACTTCGTCCGGCCTGTCCGGGCCCAGTACCACACACTGGTTGTACGGCGGGAGGGTGTTGAGGGTCGGACCGTCAATGGAAGAAGCCTTGTAGCCCGCAAGCTGGTAAAAGACACCTTTCTTGCCAAGGGGCTTCGTAATGGCGCTCGCTGCCGCCGCCATCATGATGCGGGGAACGCCGCACTCCCTGAGGGCCATCTCCATGGTCTCAGGAATACCTAAACCAATCCCCGCGGGGGTCTTCGTGACATATTTTGAGAGCACTTTGGCCAGCTTCCGGGGTTTGATGTCCTTCATATAATAAGCGCGGCCCTGGGTGATGGCGACAATTTTTTCCGTGATAAAAAGGATGTCATCCTTTTCAAGATGCTCCCTGGCATATTGGTCGACAATGTCTTTCAGCTGATCACCGAACATGACGACATGGGTCTTGATTGGAATCCTCAGGTAGCGCTCATTATTCAGGTCAATTTCAGGATATTTAACTTTCTTTGGCTTTGCCGGTTTTGTCATGTCTGTCATTGTCAAAAACCTCCATTAAATTTATCGAAAACGCAGTCGAAGCTTATTCGGGATTCTATGAGAAAGTTTGATGGTTCGTTGGTATTTATTATAAACACAGGAAGTGTGGATGACAACATATTAACGAAACTTCTCTCTAAAACACAATCCTATCTTAACATAGATGGTGCATCAGAATAAGGACTCTCAAAAAGAAGGCAAAAAATTTTACCCTCATAATGTGAATTTAACAATTATCGGGTATATTAGAGGAGATAACTTTGGAGGTGCTTTTGATGAATTCTGATGGAACAGGCAAGGGGAACGCTGTAGCGGCGGGACAGACAAAATCCGCGTCGAATACTAAAATATTGATTATTGAAGACGATCAAAACATTTCTGAGCTGATCCGCTACAACCTGGAGGCGACGGGGTACAGCGTCCTGACCGCCTATGACGGCGAAGCCGGCTTCAAGCTGGTAGGCGAAGAAAAACCTGACCTGGTGGTGCTGGACCTCATGCTCCCCAAAATGGACGGCATTGAGATCTGCACAAAAATCCGGAGGACGGAAGAGCTCAGCCATACCGCAGTGATCATGGTCACGGCCCGGGCCAGTGAGACGGACAGAATCGTTGGTCTCGAAATTGGCGCGGATGATTACATGACCAAACCCTTCAGCGTCAGAGAGCTTGAGGCCAGAATCCGTACTGTTCTAAGACGGGCGAAGCCACTGCAGGAAGAAGCGATCCATACCGGCGTTATCAAAGTGGAAGATATAGAAATCGACCTGGATAAGCATGAGGTGCGCCGGGGATCCAAAATTTATACCCTGACCCTGAAGGAGTTTTCACTGCTGAAAATGCTGGCGGAAAACCGCGGGAAGGTATTGACCCGCAATCTTCTTCTGGATGAGATCTGGGGGTATGACTATTTTGGTGAGACGAGAACGGTGGATGTCCATATCAGGCATCTCAGGAGCAAAATTGAAGATGAACAGTATGGCAATTTGATTGAAACCGTGCGGGGTGTGGGATACAAGCTTAAGTAAGTCAGCTGCGCCGTAAAAAGAGAGGAGTGCTTATGCAGAAAAGACTTTTTGGCATATTTTCATTTATTATAATTTTGACAGTGCTCTTTATGGCACTGATGTCCAATAGCTTGATCCGCCAGAGTTATATGAATGGCGTGGAGGAGCGGCTCAGCTCAGATGCCAGGTATATTTCACGGCTGATTGAAATGGAGGGCGGGCGCCTTGAGCTTATGACAGAGGAATTCAGGTCCCTCTCAGAGGATCTTGGTTTCCGGATTACGCTCATAGCGGCAGACGGCCGGGTGCTTTATGATTCGACGGAGCCTGCGGAGACCCTTGAAAATCATGGTGGGAGACCTGAAGTTGAAATTGCCCTGGCGGGGCAGGTTGGGCGCAGCAGCAGGGTATCTGCGACCATCGGCCAAGAGCTTTTGTATGTGGCAGTGCCGAATCTTACAACTGACAGTGACGTGGCGGTCATTCGACTGGCGGTGCCGTTAAAGTCTGTGGATCAGTACACTCGAAATCTGATTCAAATCGTGGTTGGGGTGGCGCTTGTTGGGCTCGCGGCGGCGCTGATGCTGGGGTATCGCTGGATCGTTTCGCTGATGCGGCCTATTAAGGAGCTCAGCAGCGCGACCAAGCGCATTGCTTCCGGTTACTACGGCGAAAAGATTTATACGGGTACGGAGGATGAATTCGGGGAGCTCGCCCGGAGCTTCAACACCATGAGTGATGAGCTTAAGGGCAAGCTGGAGGAGACCAGTGCCCAGAACACCCAGATGAACGCCATCCTGTCCAGCGTGCTGAATCCAGTGATTGCGGTGGACCGGGAGCTGAGGATCCTCTTCATCAACGGGTCTGCGAAACGCATTTTTGGCGCGGAGGGGCTGGACCCAAGAGGTCGTTTCATTCTCGATTTTGTGCGAAGCTCAAGTGTTCAGGAAGCGCTGACGGCGCTGATGAAGACCAATGAGCCAACGGTTCGGGAGATTGAGATGACCGCGGCGGGACGGGACGTTTACAATGTTTACGCGAACCCTATCCGGGAGTTTAAGGAGGGGGGCCGCAGCCTTGGGGTCGTGATGATTTTTCAGGACATCACGGAGATCAGGAAGCTGGAGATCATGCGCAAGCAATTTGTGGCGAATGTGTCCCATGAGCTCAAGACCCCGCTCACGAGCATTAAAGGCTTTGTAGAGACCCTGCGGGGTGGGGCAGTTGAGGATGAGCGGGTGCGGGACAGATTCCTCGAGATTGTGGAAGTGGAATCGTCGCGCCTCAGTGAGCTCATTGACGATTTGCTGGTACTGACGGACATTGAACGCAGGACAGAGGATGGGATTTATGAGCCTATTGATATGAAGAAGACCATCGGCGATGTGGTGCTGATGCTGGAGGACAGCGCTGCGTCCAAGGAAATCGCGATCCAGAGCATCCTGCCTGAGACGCTGCCGACGCTGCACGGCAACCCGAACTGGTTCAAGCAGATGCTGATCAACCTGGTGGACAATGCCATCAAGTACACACCAGGGGGTGGGCACGTGACGGTGAAGGTTTCTTTTGACATGAAAGAGATCACAATTTCAGTGCGCGATAATGGCATTGGGATTGAGCGGGATCACCTGGGGCGGCTGTTTGAGCGGTTTTACCGGGTGGACAAGGCGCGGTCCAGAGACGTGGGTGGCACGGGGCTTGGGCTGGCCATCGTGAAGCACATTGTGCTGTCCTTTGGGGGCGCCATTTCAGTGAAGTCTGAGCCCGGGAAAGGCAGCGAGTTTACGGTGCTCCTCCCGCGGACAGATGTGGGGCAGCGGGTGTTGTAAAGGACTGAGGTACTGGTGACAGGGAATGGGGAGCGCTTTGTTTTCAAGGTGCTCTCCATTTTGTTTTTGAAAGGGGCTTGACAGAAGGTCTGCTTTGGGTGAATAATTATAACATATGTCAATAAAACGGAAAACGAGTTCACAGAGTGAAAATATTATGAAGCATAACAGGAGGCTAATTCAAAATGAAGCAAAAGAACCTATCTCTGATCTATTTCAGCCCCACGGGGAATACAAAGAAGGTCGTTGAAGCCGTGGGTGCTGGCCTTGGCAACGCGGAGAACGTTTACGACCTGACGCTGGTGAAGGGACGGGCGGCGGCGCTGGCGTTCGGATCAGAGGATGTGGTCGTTTTTGGCGCGCCGGTGTACGCTGGCCGTATTCCAGAGCTTATGGAACACTGGATGGAGAAGCTCAAAGGTGAGGGTACCCTGGCAGTTCCTGTGGTGGTTTACGGAAACCGGGATTATGAGGATGCGCTGATTGAGCTCAGAGACCTGATGGCAGCACGTGGCTTTCAGTGCGTCGCGGGCGGGGCCTTTGTGGGTGAGCATTCCTATACAGAGCTGGTGGCGACGGGGCGGCCGGATATTGAGGACCTGGACGGCGCTAAGGCTTTTGGACGTGAAACCGCGGCTTACATAAATTCGCTGATGACTTCAGGTGGCCAGGTCAACATAAGCCTTAACGTCAGCGGCAGCCTGCCATACAAAGAGCGCAAGGCGACGCCGCCTATGGCGCCTGTTACAAGTGACGCTTGCACCAGCTGTGGTATTTGCGCGTCCTTTTGCCCAACCTCGGCTATAGATTTTATGGACTTTTCCAAAATTGAAGCTGAGAAATGCCTTCGCTGCTGCAGTTGTATCCGCAAGTGCCCGGTGGAGGCAAAGCGCTTTGAGCATGAAATGATCCAACAGATTACGAACCGGTTGATTGAAAATTGTTCAGAAGTACGAAAATCACCAGCCTTCTTCTACATTGAATAATGTAAGTTAAGAGTGTTATATAGATCAGCTTAAGTCGAATCCCGGCATAGGCTGATCTTTTTTTGGTCATAATCCCTTGACAGGGGGGGACACCTATGGTAAAAATAATACAGAGATACCCTTAGGGGGTATAAAGCGAAGTGTGGTCGGGGACAGGGGCTTATAGAAGGGGACAGGGACTCGTGGTTGGGCCCAGTCCCCAACCACGAGTCCCTGTCCCCAACCAAAATCCAAGGAGGAAATGACATGTTAGTTTTAGATCAAAATAATTTCGAGCAAGAAGTACTTAAGGCAGAAGGCTTTGTCCTTGTCGATTACTGGGGCGAGAGCTGTGAGCCCTGCAAGGCCCTGATGCCGGACGTTGAAGCCCTCGCGCAGGAATACGAAGGCAAGGTCAAATTCGGAAAGCTGAACACCAACCAGGCCCGCAGACTTGCGATCTCCCAAAAGGTTTTAGGCCTGCCAACCCTCATCCTCTACAAGGATGGCCAGAAAGTCGCGGACGCCACCAGAGACAACGCCACAAAAGCCGGCATCAAGGCTATGATTGAGGCGAATCTCTAACCCGGGAGGGACACAGCCATGACCAAACTGGAAGAAATCCAAAACCAATTCAGTGACCAGTACGAAAGCAATGAAGAGATCATGCGCCGCCTGCGAAGGATCGAAGGACAGATCAAGGGCATCCAGCGGATGGTCGAGCAGGAAAAGCCCTGCCGCGACGTCCTGACCCAGGTTTCCGCCGTACGCGCGGCCACCAATAAGGTGGGCAGCGCGATCCTTGAAAAGTATTACAGACGCAGCATGGTGGAAATTGCCGCAGGGGAGCACCCGGATGAGGCTATGGACGAGCTGCTGGACACGATCCAGAAGTTCCTGGGCTTTGTGGAGGCGTAGGGACGGCTGTTTCAACGCGATCTCAATAGACTATAGTGGTCGGCGGTTTTGCCGATGGTGGTGTTAGCAAGGACCATCGGCAAAGCCACTGGCCTGATTTTTAACCTTTTAACCCCTGCCCACCCGGGCGGGTGCAAAACCGCAAAACTGCAAAACTGCAAAATATTCCAAAATACTTATGAAAGACAGGTGACATGATGACGACAGCTTCCATATTCAAATTCCTGGGGAGACTCCAGAAAAATCTGGCCCTCAGTATCCCGGCCTTTATGATCCTCGGCGTCCTCGCCGGCTACTTTTTCAACGTCAGCGCCCTTAAAAGCCTGATCCTGCCACTAACCTTCTTCATGGTCTACCCTATGATGGTCACCATGGACCTGAAGTCCCTGCTGAGAAAAACCAACACGAAGCTGCAGGTCACGACCCAGCTCGTCAACTTCATCCTTATGCCTGTGGTAGGTTACTTAATGGCCATGACCTTCTTCCGCGACCAGCCTTATCTGGTCCTGGGCATCCTGCTCACCTCGCTGCTGCCGACCAGCGGCATGACCATCAGCTGGACCGGCATGGCCAAAGGCAACATCCAGGAAGCCGTCAAGATGACCGTCATAGGCCTGATCCTGGGCTCCATCCTGGCGCCGTTCTACCTCGTCTTCTTCCTGGGCACGTCCATCTCCATCCCTATGGTGGACATAGCCCGCCAAATCCTCATAGTCGTCTTTTTGCCGATGGTCGCAGGTTACCTCACCCAGCGCGCACTCATCCGCCGTCACGGCGCCGAAAAATTCCAAAAAGTTTACAAAACCCGCTTCCCGCTGATCTCCACCCTGGGTGTCTTGATGATTGTCTTCATAGCCGTGGCGCTGCGGGCCAAAATCCTCATTTCAAATCCAGCCCTGGTGCTCCAGCTCCTGGTGCCGCTGGTGCTGATCTACATTGTCAATTTCACCCTGAGCACACTGATTGGCCGCTTCATGTTCAAGCGTGAGGACGCCATTGCCCTGATCTACGGCACGGTCATGCGCAACCTGTCCATCAGCCTTGCCATTGCCATGACAGCCTTTGGTGCGCAAGGCGCTGAGGCAGTGCTCGTCATCTCCCTGGCCTTTGTCATTCAGGCCCAGGCCGCGGCGTGGTACGTGAAGCTGTTTGGACGGTTCTATCCAGCGAAAGCCGAGCCGGCTGCAGACAGTCTCCCGGAGGGCATGGTCAAAGCCGCTGCAACTAAATAATACAAACCGCTGAAGGGGGTCAGGAAACTGATGCGTCCCTTCAGCGGCTTTTCGATTTTTTGGAAAAAACATGTGAATGTCTTGGAGGTGAACTTATGAATACAATTTACGACTGGTTTATGGCACCGCTTGAAGCGCTGAGGCTGAGGGCCTCAAGGAAGAGTTTGATGTCTAAAGTTTCCGGAAAAGTCCTCGAAATAGGCACTGGCACCGGCGCGAATCTCCCGTATTTCGATTATTCAAAGATCGAAGCGCTGACCCTCAGTGATTTGAAGCTTTCAAAGCGTGCGCGAAGCTACGTTTTTCCTGAGGATGTCGAAGTCGTCTACAACGAGGCGCCACTGGAAGCGTTGAAGGTGCCGCCGTCTTCCTTCGACAGTATTGTATTCACCTTGGTGTTCTGCTCAGTGGATGACCCCCTGGAAGGCTTGCAGCGCGTCTACGAGCTGTTAAAGCCAGGCGGTAAGATCTATTTTATCGAGCACGTCATGCCGGACCACCATCACGTCAGGAAAGCGGTCAATGGCATCAATCCCCACTGGCGTAAGATTGCCAGCGGCTGCAACCTGAATAGGGAAACCCTGGAGACCATTAAAGAGGCGGGCTTCGTCCTTGAAAAGCACAGCGTCAGCCTGGGCGGCGCACTGATTGAAGGGGTTGCAGTAAAGCCATAGTTTGGTGGGGGACAGGGGCTTATGGCGGGGGACAGTCCCCGCCATAAGCCCCTGTCCCCCATTGAATTCCCGCCACTCTTTTGTTGCCTGCATCCCCATTCCTGGGTATAGACTCCAGGGACAATCGAAAAATCCCCGCAAGGAGTGAGCCCAGTGAAAATCAGCGAAGCCAGAGTCAGCCGCCTGGTCGACTACGTCCACGGTGTCCTGAAAAAGCAGGACGGCAAGACCCTTTACCTCGAGTACCGCCCCGACATTGAAGCCGTGACCCCCCCAGGAGGTCTTTGAAATTCTCTACCGGGTGTGGTCCTCCGGTACGAGCCATAACGACATCTTAAATGTCCTCGACAAAGTCATCAACGTCTTCTACCACGCCCTCAGCCATTACGACTGGCCAAAGCCTGAGCCCGGCACCTTTATCGACCTGATGCTCCGGGAAAATGAGGCTATGAACGAAAAAATGGATCAAGTCAAAGCCGTACTCAAGCAGGGCCAGACCCTGGCAAACCGCGAGAAGCTCCTGGAAACCCTGACCCCGCTGCTGGAATTTGAGGCGCACTATCTGAAAAAGGAAAACATTCTCTTTCCGGTCATGGAGCAGAGGAATGAACGCTTCGAGGGCGTGGCCATCATGTGGGCCCTTCACGACACCACCCGCGCCAGCCTCAAAAAAGTTCTCCAGCTGCTGACAGAGGCCACTGCCTCCGAGCCGGAAATCAACGCCGAGCTTGGCCAGCTCTTTTTCAACATGATAGGCCTCGACCAGAAGGAATCCCTGATTCTCTTCCCATGCGCCGTGGAAGCCCTGACCGCGGAAGACTTTGCGTCCATGACCCGCCAGAGCTTTGACTATGGCTTCCCGTTTCTTCCCCCAGAGACCCTCCCAGAGCCTCTTTCTGCCGATGGTCCCACCGCCCCACACCTCTCCCAATCCCTCAGCGGTCTCGAAATCAACACCGGCACCGGTACCCTCACCGCCGACCAGCTGATCACACTGCTGAACGCCCTGCCTGTGGACATGACCTTTGTGGATGAGAACGACAAAGTCCGCTACTTTTCAAGGCCCAAAGATCGCTTTTTCCCACGCTCAACCGCCATCATAGGCCGGGATGTCCGCTATTGCCATCCGCCAGAGAGCGTGGACAAAGTCCTCGAAATCGTTCAGGCCTTTAAAGAAGGCCGTCAGGATACCGCAAGCTTTTGGATCAATCTCAGAGGCAGGAAAGTCCTGATCCAGTATTTTGCCTTGCGCACGCCAGCTGACACGACAGAGGCGCCCCCAATCTACCGCGGCGTCCTCGAAGTCAGCCAAGATATCACGGACATTCAAGAGATGGATGGCGAGCGGCGTCTACTGTCCTGGGAAGGTTGAAGCAGGCGGCGGAAGGGTCGCTGAAGGGATAGGGTCCAAACGACACAAAATCTCCACCAATCATCCACAATGAGAGGAGACTTCTGACAATGAGGCTGGTCACCATAAACTGTGAACAACAAGAAATCGCCGGCGTTGTAACGCCTAAAGGCATCATAACTATTGCCCAAATCAATCAGCTGTTTTCCAAGTCATGGGAGATAGAGATGTTCCCGCTGATTACCAAAGGGCAGATCCCCGAGATGACCCATTGGTACAACAGTGGTGGAAAAGCTCAGCTCGAAGCCCTGACTGAGGAGGCCATCCCTTTCGAGCAAGCGATCTTTGCCCCTCTATACAGATATCCCGCTAAAATTTTCGGTATAGGGCTCAACTACAAAAACCATGCGGCGGATTTATCTGAGAAGGCGCCTGAAACCTTCCCGGCGAGCTTTTATAAACCGGCAACGGCCATTATTGGTCATGGAGACACCATCGTCATACCAGTCCAGTCAGAAAAAACCACCGGAGAAGCGGAGCTTGGCGTCATCATGGGCCGCGAATGCGAAAACATTGAACCGGCGCAGTGGCTGGATTATGTGGCAGGCTTCACGACCATCATTGATATGACGGCGGAAGACATTTTGAGGCAAAACCCAAGGTATCTGACCATGGCAAAAAGCTTCAATACCTTCATCAGCTTTGGCCCTCAGCTCATCACTCCGGATGAGATCGAAGACATCATGCGCCTCAAAGTTCGAACGGTACATAACGGTGAAGTCTATGCAGAAAACACTGTATCCAACATGACCTTTCCACCGGATTTTCTCGTCGCCTTCCATTCAAAAGTCTTCAAGTGGCTGCCAGGGGATATCCTGTCGACTGGTACACCCAGGGCAGTTCACATTCAGCAGGGGGATACCATTGAGTGTCAAATCGATGGTTTTATGTCTTTGACGAATCCTGTCAGTGTGTCAGATGCTAAAGGTTAAAGCCGCACAAAAAAAGTGATAAAACTAAACGAATGAGGAGGGCACAGCTCTTCTCATTTTTGCGTTTGAATCATAAGTAATGAATAGGTAATAATCTACATGTTGATATTAATTTAACAATAATGAGCTTGGCAGCTCAAGCTTTGCAAGATTTTTAATTCTGTCCTGCATTATTATTTTTGAAAAGGAAAATTACCAATATAGTATTTGCATGAAATACAGTGATGGAGGTCCTGTTTGAAACCTATGATATATGAACGCAGTTATAAAAATAATTAAGATAAATAAATAACAATGGTTGATTTAATAAAATTTTCGGAATATTATAGCTGTAGGACAACCAGACAGGAAGTCCGACTAAACGATCTTATTAGACGAGGTCGTTTTTCTTAAAAAGTTAGTTGTAGGACAATAGGACAACAAAAATAAAAGGAGGTCATTGAGTGATTAACAAAGTCGTTCAGTCAATGAAATGGGCAGTGATTGGGGGTGGCAATGGGGGACAATCGGCAGCGGCGCACTTGGGTGTGATGGGCTTTCCGGTCACACTGTTTGACGTTATGCCTGATACGGTTAACGCGATCAATTTCCAGGGCGGCATTTATGTGGATGGCGCGGTTAAAGGCTTTGGGAAGGTCGATAAAGCAACCATTGATATCGCAGAAGCAATGCGCGGCGCAGAAATCGTTATGGTCATTCTGCCAGCACTTTATCACAGAGACATTGCTAAAAAAATGGCACCTTATCTTGAAGACGGGCAAATTGTCTTTGTTCATCCAGGCGCAACCTTCGGTGCATTCGAGTTCAAACAGGTTTTTGAAGAAGAAAATTGTAAAGCAGATGTCATAGTCGCAGAAGCCCAATCTCTGCTTTATGCCTGCAGGCTCAACAAGCCAGGGTTTGCGTCGATTAAAGGGATCAAGAATAATCTGATGGTCGCGGCGATTCCAGCGAACAAAACCGAGGAAGTGGTGGCTAAACTCAACAAGGCTTTCCCTGAAATGGTTCCTGGTAAAAACGTGCTGGATACAAGCCTGAACAATCTCAATGCCATCATGCATCCAGGTCCAACACTTTTTAATGTCTCCATGATCGAGTCGCCTTATGACTGGAGATATTATTGGGATGGGATCACACCCTCTATTGGCGCCTTCATAGAAGCGATGGATGGAGAACGTGTGGAGCTCGGCAGCAAGCTGGGTCTTGAGTTGCCTACCGTCCTGGAGCAATACCAGATTTTATACCAGGCTGATGGTAAAACGCTATCTGAAGCGGTCAAAAAGAACAAAGCCTACGAAGAGGTGATGGGGCAGAAAAGGGTAGATACACGTTATATGCTCGAAGACATCCCAATGAGTTTGTATCCAATGGTATCCCTTGCCAAGCATTTGGGCTGCAGCTGTGAGCGCATGGAGAACATTGTTGAGCTCGGCTGCTTTGTACTCCAAAAGGATCTCAAGGCAATAGGTCGCACCATGGAGAGCCTTGGCTTTGAAGACATGTCGTTGGAGGAGATCATTGAATACGCAGAGACAGGCGTAAAAAAAGCGAATTGATCCAGTACATAGTTTAGTTGTACGGATAGCTCGATCAGCATTTTTTCTTCAATTGATGATGTGTAAACAGGTATAATTGTGGTACAATTAAACAACATCAATTGGAGGCGAAGTCTTATGATTACACCGGCAAAAAAACAAAATTTGTATGAAGAAGTTTCCAGACAGATTATCAAAATGATCAGTGAAGGTGTTTGGAAACCTGAAGATAAGATCTTAGGTGAAGTTGAACTCTCAAGACAGTTTGAAGTGAGTCGCAATTCCATCAGGGAGTCCATTAAGGCACTTGAGTTGGTTGGTATTTTAGAGTCGAGAACGGGCATTGGCACTTTTGTTTCTAAAAATGCAATGACCAATATCAACAACATGGACCTTTCCAATCTGATTGAATGGGAGAGCTCTTTGGTTGAGCTGCTGGAAGCGCGCCTGATCATTGAACCTGGACTGACCTATCTCGCGGTAAAAAATGCGACAGCAGAAGACATAAAGGCGCTGGAAGTCATCATTGCCAGCGGGAAGAAAGCCCTCGAAGAGAAGAACTATACCTTTGATCTGGGATTCAAATTTCATACTTATGTGTTCAATATGTCCAGGAACAGAATATTGATCAATCTCATGGAAAGTATTACGGACAGCTTGATTGTCACTCGCGGCAAAGTGTTTTATCAGCATTTGAATGAATATATCCTGAACTCTGAGCTGGATGAACATGAAGCTATATTGACATGTATAAAAAATAAAGATGCTGTTACAGCGAAGAACCTTATGCACCGGCATATTGAGAATTCTCTTAATATGGTGAAATCCAGCGATGCTTATGATGAGTCGGAATTGTAGTCAATGATCAGCAAAAGCATGTGGGAAATGAAAAGCTCTCAACAAATTTCGACAATGCTCATAAGACGGATTGAAAAATTTAAAAGGATCTGTTATAATATGAGCTGTAGGACAGTTGAACAACAGAACAGCAGAACAACGAAATGTCAGACCAACAAACGATAATTTAGGTGTTATTGTCATGAAAGGGGGGGAACCTTTGAAAAAGTTTAGTAGAGCTGCAGCAAAATTTCAGGAATATTTCACTATGATTCTAACCATTATTCTGCCAATCCTCATTGTAATACAGGTCGTTTTGCGATATGTCTTCAGAGCGCCGCTTTTTGGCATTGAAGAGTTGATGTTGTTCCCAATCATTTGGCTTTATATGATTGGCGGTGCCAACGCATCAAGAACAAGATCCCATATTGATTGCGGCATACTTACGCTATACATACATGAGGGTACGAAAGGTCGCGCGGTATTCAATGTCGTCAGAAGCCTGATCTCAATTGTGGTGAGTCTTTGGTTGACCTATTGGGCTTACTGGTATTTCATGTACTCGCTGAAGACCTGGAAGCTTAGTCCTCTGCTTAAATTCCCAATGTTCTTTGCAGAGAGCGCGGTATTAATTGGCCTGATCCTTATGACCATTTATACCGGCGCTGAATTGGTGGATGTTTTTAAGGCATCCCGTGAGACCATTCGAAGTAAAAACAAGACTATTACGGCGGTAAAGGAGGAGGTCAAATAATGCTGACATTAGTTTTAATTGATGTCATTCTGCTTGTCGTGTTATTGATGTTCAGTGTGCCTCTGCCTTATTGCTTTGGCGGTGCCCTGGCTTTCATGGCGGTAGCAGGTGGTGCGTCCATGAGGAGTATGATGCTTTGGGGCTTCGGACAGATGATCAGTCCCATCTTGCTGGCAAGTCCTTTATTTATCCTTGCGGGGCTCATCATGGCCAGAAGTGGGGTAGCGCAACACTTGCTCAATTTTGCGGATATCTTTGTTGGTCGAGTTAAAGGCGGCATAGGTGTCGTTGCAGTCACAACCTGCGCCATTATAGGTGCGATCTCAGGCAGTGGCTTTACCGGCGTTGCTGCTACGGGTCCGGTTTTGATCCCAAGAATGGTGGAGCAGGGCTATCCAAGAGGGTATGCGACAGCTTTAGTTACCGTCTCCTCGGTTCTTGGCCTGTTGATCCCTCCAAGTGTCATCATGATTATTTATGGCTGGGTCACAGAAACCTCAATACTGGCAGCCTTTTTGTCTACAGTAGGTCCAGGTCTTATGATTGTACTTTCCTTTTCAATTATCAATATGATTTGGGTCAGAAAAATGCCTGATATAATTCTCGAGGAGAAGCTTCCTGCCGCTGAAATGAGAACCCGGAATCTCCAGAGAATGGTACGTGCTTTACCAGGGCTGTCACTTCCGGTAATTATTCTCGGCGGCATTTATGGAGGAGTTTTTACACCATCAGAAGCGGCTGCAGTCGCAGCGATTGTATCAATTCCAATTGGTTTCTGGGTCTACAAGGAGCTGAAGTTCAAAACCTTCCTTGAGACGGTCAATGAATCCTCGCTCTCCATTGGCGCCATTATGACCATGATCATGTTTACATTGATGCTCAGCCAAACTTATGTATTGCTTAAGGTACCTCAAGCGCTCGTGGATATCATCTTTGGCATTACGACCAACAAAGTGCTGCTGCTCATTGTCATCAACGTGTTCCTGTTCTTTGTCGGCATGATTGTCAATGATGTCACAGGGATGATCTTGATCGCACCACTATTACTTCCACTCGTCACAGAATTGGGTATCAGTCCGGTTCATTTTGCCTCCATTATGGGTGTTAACTTAGCTATGGGCGGTGTTACACCACCTTACGCAAGTATACTTTATCTGGGCATGCGTATTGGAAACTGTCAATTCCATGAAATCTTGCGTCCTACACTTGTATTCTTGTTATTTGGCTATCTGCCGATTGTTTTCCTCACCACGTTTTGGCCACCGCTTTCAATGTACTTGCCTACATTGATGGGGTTTGTCAAATAAATGTAATGCAGCTTCACCAAAAAGGGAGGTTCAAGCATGAAATTAAACAGAACAAATGCGCGAAAGTTTATGTCACTTGCTATTATTGCGGTTATGGTGATTATAGCCATTACGGGGTGTGCAGGCAGCTCCAGCCCAGCTGGCACTAATGAAGCACAAGGTTTCGAGGAAAGAACTTTGAAGTTTGGGCATGTAAGACCTGAAGGCAGCTCTACGGATGAAGACGCGAACGCCTTTATGGCGGCAGTTACCGAAGGTACAGAAGGAAAAACGACATTTGAGGTTTATCCTAACAGTCAGCTGGGTGACTACGCCCTTGTTCAGGAGCGCTTAGGCATTGGCGATGTCGAAATGCAGCTCGCACCAGCAGCGCCGAATATCAATCCTGCGATTACACTTCCAAGTTTGCCGTTTTTAGCCAGCACTTGGGATGAAGCAAAAACGATTTTTGCCAGAGATGGGCTTTTATTCAATGAAGTTGAAGCCATGTTTGAGCAAGAAAATATTAAGATGCTCGCAGGATATCCAAAGTACTTTGGAGGCATCATTACCACAGTAGCGCCGAAAGCACCAGGGGACCCTAATATTAGTGAAGATGTTAAAATTCGTGTTCCCGGGATTAAGTCATTCGAGCTTACGGCTACAGCTTTAGGCTATCAGGCTTCTCCAATAGCGTTCTCTGAGGCATTTACTGCCATTCAGACTGGTATTGTAAATGGCGCGATTGGATCTGGCGCAGAAGGCTACTATTCGAGCTTCAGGGACGTAACAAAATATTATTTACCAGTCAACTCACACTTTGAAATCTGGTGGCTCCAAATGAGTATGGATGCCTGGAATAAACTGTCAGATGACGAGAAAGCAGTTATTGAAGCAGCTGCGCTTAAATTTGAGCAAGATCGTTGGGCGACAGCACCTGAAGAAGAGCAGGAGTATATTGCACTGTTAGAAGAAGCTGGTGCTGTTATTATTGAATATACCGACGAGCAATACAAAGCCATGGCTGATAAGGTTAGAGCGGAAGTATGGCCTGCGGTTAGGGAAGAATATGGCGCAGAATTGTTTGATAAGGTCACGAAAAAATAGCAATATGGTGAATTGAAATCATTGAATCAGCCAGTATCTTCAGATCCACAAATTGACTTTGTGTTCTTCCCCTTCTAAATAGCAACAAAAATGACAAAGAACGAGCGCTGTCAATGACCGCTCGTTCTTTGTCCATTCTCGTCGAGATCATAGAATTTATATGACTTACTTCAGATACTTCCCCGCCTCGCGCACACTCAGTGGCGCCAGCTCATGCGCGCAAAGAAACGCCGCCACCCAGTCCGGGTCTGTCTTCGAATATTCTCTAAGTGCCCAGCCTATGGCTTTGTTGAGAAAAAATTCTTTTGTACCACAGTTCTCGATGATAATGTCTTCAAGAAGTCCCGTGTCTGTTGCCTTTTTTGACTTAAGCTGAAACAGGATGGCCGTTCTGCGCAGCCAAAGATTGTCTGAGATACTCCAAGGGCGTATGTAAGCGTCTATCAGCTCAGGGGTCCGCAGGGTCATGGGTCCCACCAGCTGAGCTGCAATGAGGTCCACCGTATCCCACCAGGACTTATCGTGGATCAGCCGTTCAAGCAAAGGCATCACATCAGGCTTCAGTTCAGACTGGACAGCCACCAGAAGATCCAACGCCAGATACTGAAATTCCCGTTCCTTGGCTGACCAAAGGCGCTCAATTATCTCGCTTTCAATCGTTTTGTCTTTCTTGAGCTGCTGAAGCAGAGCTCTTTCAAGTGTTTTCCTTTCAGGCTTCTTAATGCCCAAGAAGGGGAACTGATGCTTCATATAAGCAGCCATAGGCTGCGCGTTTTCTGGATTGGCGTGACATCTGAACACATCCATAGTGTCTTCCAACAGCTGACACTGGCTTGCGTTTTCGGAGGGAAGGGTAGGAGTGTTTTTTTCTTTAACCTTGCGTTCGCTTGACATGTGATCCTCCTCGTGATGGATTGGAGAGCGTCTTCAAGTTTGAATACAAAAATATTTTTAATTTTGTTGGAACGCCAACTCTCTGGGTATTAAATACCACGAAGGCTTGTCCGTGAAACAAATCCTGTGAGTAAAGACCTCGTCAGCATTCGCGGACACATCACGCATTTCTGAAAAAGCCACCGTTTTCGAGGGAGAACCCATGACAGAGGTTAATAAAAACAAAGATAAAGTATCAGAGAAGCCCTGCTGTGGGCTGGTCATAGGCAAATTTATGCCGCTTCATTTGGGACATGTAGCCTTAATCCGGTTTGCTCTGAAGCGGTGCAAGCAATTGACGGTGGCGGTGGTTTCGAAACCATCGGATCCCATCTCTTTTGAGGTGAGACTGGGATGGTTTGAAAAGCTCTTCAAAGGCGCCGTGACTGTTAAAGTCGTGGACCTGAAAGCCGTTCACCTGCCCGTTACGGGCGGTCACACCCCTGAAGCGGAGGCGGCGTGGACCCGGTATTTCGCGGAAGCCTTTCCTGAGACGGACATTCTGTTTTCGTCTGAAAGCTATGGAGATGTTCTGGCCACAGCGCTTGGTATCCCACATTGCCTGTATGACCCTAATAGAAACGGGCACCCTGTTTCCGGCGCTCAGATTCGCAGGAATCCAGAAGCCTATAGAGATTATTTGCCTGAGATCGTTTATAAAGACCTAATAAAGGTGCATTCTTAAAGGTGGCTTAATTTAAAACCTGTGAAGCCTTTAAAGCAGGAGCTTCCATATCAACCTAAGCAACACCCAAATTTGCAGCCCCATTTCTATACCCACTGGTGCCTCGGCAACAGGCTTTGAGCCTTTTGCTGGAGCTGGCCAGTGGGTTTTTTTATTTAGGCTCTAAGTCAATAGTTGGGGTGGGGATTCTTTGAATCCCTGCTCCTTTAATGTTTAGAGGGTATTTTAGTAATCGATTGTCAACGAACGAATTATGGGCATGACAAAAAGGCCAGCAGTGTAAAACAGCCAGTTAAATCTACCTGCACATGTGAAGAATTCTGTTTCTGAATCTCATAAAGTTTCTCACGCCATAACTGATGCGTTTCAAGACTTTGATTTTATTGTTGAATCCTTCTGTACAGCCATTGGTATAGCCATACTTGAAGGCGTTGAGGATCTCCTTGCTC
>NZ_FMWL01000020.1 GCF_900103005.1 Acidaminobacter hydrogenoformans DSM 2784
CAAAACACTTCAGAAAGAAGCTGGACGACGCAGGGATGGTACAGAGCATGTCGCGAGTATCTCGTTGCATTGACAATGGCCCAATGGAAGCCTTCTGGGGAATGTTGAAGTCAGAGATGTATTACCTAAGGAAGTTTGATTCCTATGAAGAGCTTGAATCCGCAGTATCTGAATATATAGATTTCTATAACAACGGGCGGTATCAGAAGCGACTGGATTGTATGACACCGCTTGAATACAGGCAATATCTATCAAATATTGCAGCATAAAAAATACCGCCAACCATAAAAGGGTTAGCGGCATCAAATGCTTTTGTTTTTTGTACTGTCTACTTGACGGGGGGCACTTCACTTCACCGCACCTTTAAGGGCCACAGTTCTTTGCCGATGGTCATTAAAATGATTCATGCCCTATTTATCCAACCTTATTAATTCTATTCTTCTCTTCACTATTGAAGTAATCCTTCTTCAAACTAACCACTGTACTGCTCAACAGTATAAGACCAATGAGGTTAGGAATCGCCATCAGTCCATTTGCGGTGTCAGCTAAAGCCCAAACAAACTCCAGACCACCAATTGAACCAATGACTATGAACACGATCCAAAGCAGCCTGATCGGAAGTATTGCTTTAGGACCGAACAAATACTCACCAGCGCGCTCACAATAAAAGTTAGCAGATATTAGACATGAATATCCAAATAATACTGCAGACCCCATAACAATGTAGCTGCCAACATTTCCTGGCAGTGTGCTGTCAAATGCTCTCATCGTAAGTGCAGGGCCGGAAATACCCGTCATCCATTCACCAGAAAGTACAATAGCGATACCCGTGATTGAGCAGATTAGCATTGTGTCTACAAAGACCTCTGCAACACCCCAAATGCCCTGTTCTACCGGATGATTGACCCGCGCACTGCTATGAATGATTGGCGAACTTCCCATACCAGCTTCATTTGAAAACATACCTCTAGCGAAACCCATTCTAATAGTTGTAGCAATTGCTGATCCAGCGAATCCGCCTGTAGCAGCTACTGGATTAAATGCACTTTTTATAATGGTTAAAATTGCAGCTGGAACCTCAGTAATGTTTAACAGCAAAATAGCTATACCTGCCAATATGTACAGACCACCCATAAAAGGTGCAAGAATCTCACAAACCTGACCCATGCGTTTGATTCCACCCAAAATAACAATTCCCGCAAGTACAGCTAGCACTATACCACTGATTAAAGGTTCAATCCCCCATTGCTCTTCTAAGGATAACACCATTGAATTTGTATCGACAATTGCACCAATAATAAAATATGTAATGATAACCATGACGCTGAAAAAAACTGCCATAAACTTACTGTTTAAACCCTTGTCAAGATAGTACATCGCACCACCGCTGTAAGTACCATCTTTGCGGCGTTCTCTGTATTTAATGCCTAATGCTATTTCGGAAAATTTTGTGGCCATTCCAAAGAATGCCGAAACCCACATCCAAAAAACGGCGCCCGGACCACCCATAGCTATAGCAGTTGCAACACCTGCAATATTACCTGTACCTACGACTGCCGCAATTGCAGTTAACCCCGCCTGCCCTGAAGATATGTCTCCTTCACCAGCCTCAGGCTTTTTGAACATCCTGCCCAGTGTATTTTTAATGATGTACTTAAAGTTTACAACTTGTGGAAAACCAAGCCTGACGGTCAACAATACACCAGTAAAAAGTATAAGCCCAATCATATAAGGACCCCACACCAGACCATTCAGAAAATCATTAATCTGAGTAATCTTTTCCATATAACTACCTCCTCCATATTTGATAAATTATTTAAATGCAATATTCACGCCAAGTAAAGAACATATCTGAATACTTTTGCTTAAGCCTTCAACCTGCTTGCTTTAAGTAATTGCAGCAAATTCTGTTACATTTGATGAAAACCTAAAAACTCAAAAAGAGGAAATAAATTTCCTGCTTGCTCGGAAATTTATTTCCTCTTCTCTGTTTCATGTAAAAACATTAAATTGAATCCTTTGATCGCAATACAAAGTTTAACCTACAATGATAGCTCCCTCATCAGATTAAACAATTGGCGCCGGGTGATTCCAAGTGTATCCGCTGTCTTTTTTAAATCACCTTGGCAGAAATCAATGGTCGATGCAATATGTCGCCGTTCAGTTTCCTTTCTAAATACCCTTAGAGGTTTGGGTTGGTACTCCATCGGAATACTTTCTCTCGCTGAATCGTTTGATATACCGATCATATTATTCATTCCTGCGGAAATCGTACCATCCTCGCTAAGTACCACTAAACGTTCAATAATATTTTTCAATTCTCGTATATTCCCCGGATAACTGTACTGAACCAGAGTATCATACATAGACTGATCAATTTCAAGGTTTCTCTTTTTCGTTTCGAGCTTGAACCGCTCCAAAAAGAATTGAATCAGTTCCGGAAGATCCTCACGACGCTCCCTAAGCGGCGGGACATGAATCATAATGGTGTTTAATCGGTAAAATAAATCCTCTCTGAAGTTTGATTTTTCAACCTCTATGCGTAGCTCCCTGTTTGTAGCACATATCAGTCTGAAATCTACTGTCATCTTCTTATTGCTTCCCATTCTTTCAAATGATTTTTTGTCTAGTACCCTCAACAATTTTGTCTGTACTGCAGGCGACAGTTCTCCGACTTCATCAAGAAATAGTGTTCCACCATTTGCCTCTTCAAATCTTCCAATCCGTTTATCGAGCGCACCGGTAAAGGCCCCTTTTTCATGCCCGAATAACTCTGACTCTATTGTGTTCTCTGAAAACACCTGACAATTAACTTCCACAAAAGGCCCCTGCCGATGCTCGCTTAAATGATGAATATAGTTCGCGATAACTTCTTTTCCACTTCCGGACTCGCCCGTGATTAAAATATTCGCATTGCTTACAGCGGCCTTATTAGCAAGCTGAAGTACTTGATTAAATTTTTCGCTTTTTGATTCCAAAAGCCAAGGCAGCGTGTTAAGGCAATCCAACATTCTCCGATTTGATTTCTCAAGTCGATTCATTTTGACCAATTTTTGTATTTCCAAAAGCAATACTTCAGGAGAATGACCTTTAATGATGTAACCAAAAGCGCCTATTTTCATAGCATGAACAGCACTGTCTATAGTCCCGTAACCTGTCATGATTATTACTGCGCACTCTGGATCCAAAGTTTTTAAGTGTTCAAGAAGCTCAATGCCATTCATTCCCTGCATTTTAAGGTCCGTGACAACAAGATCTACCGGATCTTGTTTAAATAGCTTCAAACACTCATCTCCCGAGGAGGCAGAAACCACTTCAAAACCCTGATCACTTAGAATAAGCTGAAAAACATCACGGAATTCAGCTTCATCATCTACGATCATTATTTTAAATTTAGACACGCTCTTCAGCCTCCCTCATAAAAAGTCTAATGATGAATGTCGTTCCTATGCCTAAGATGCTTTCTGCACGAATGGTGCCGCCATTTTTAGTTACCTCGTTATACACAATATATAACCCAAGACCCGTTCCTTTACCTGCTTCCTTAGTGGTAAAAAACGGGTGGAAAATTGAATCTATTCGATCCTCAGGAATGCCTTCTCCGGTATCCGAAAAAATCATCTCAATGTTCTTATCTTCATTAAGGCGGCAACTAATTCGAATCTCTCCCCCGTTTGGCATTGCATCAACTGCATTAGATATCAAATTCATGAGTATATGATGCAAAGACTGACTTTTGAGTTTGATATGCAAATTCTCAGGGCAATCCACTGACGTTTCTATTCTGTTTTTCTTAAGTATGTCACTTTCAAGTGCCAAGATCGACTCTACTTGTTCTCTCAGTACAAAATCGCTTAATTGGTCATCTGAAATCCTGGAGTGATTCAGCAGCGCTTCCACAATCTTTACTGCTCGGCTCACCGCACTATTAATGGATTGAATCGACTTATCTATGATAGGATCCTGACCTCTTGTTTTGGACTCAAGAATATAGTTGTAATTTCTAATAATGCCGAGCGGGTTTCGTATTTCATGCGCCACACCAGCTGCCAGTTGTCCAATCGCAATCATTTTCCCCTGTTGAAGCATTTGTTGCTGGCTGCTTTTCATATCTGTTATATCTTTAATGCTAATGAGCTTTAGATCCTCATCCATTTCCATTGAAACTAAACTTGCTATGTAGTAATGTCCTTTATATAAAAACTCATTTGAATATTTGTTTGTTGCTAGAATATTCACCAATATAGGGAAGTTGTCAGCTTCCTCTTCTTCAATCAATTTCTCTTCATTCCCAACAAGCTGTCTAAATGCTTGATTGGAGTACCGAATTTTATTTCTGTCAGAAACAACCACGATCGCATCCGACAAGGAATTTATAGTGCTGACAAGGTCATTTCTACTCTTTGTTAACTCTATCGTGCGTTTTCGAATTTCTTTTTTTAGTGTGTTGGTCCATATGGTAAAAACTAACACACCAATCACAAGCAAGCTGACTATAACAAGTGTCCAAAGAAGAAGATTTGCAGGGATAACATTCTTCTCAATCGGCGCAGAAATGCCAAACCATTTTTGTTGTATTTTTTCTAAGAAACGCGTTTTCTTTAACTGTAAAATACCTTTATTTACTATGGTTTTTAGAGTAGTTTCCTCCGGATTAATAGCCAAACACACATCCTGTTCATAAACCATAGAGGGTAATATTCTGACATACGAATCGACTTCCATTTGATTAATATGATAAAGCACAACAGGTTCATCTCCGACGACCATATCCACTTTACCATTTAAAAGCAATCTAATCCCCTGCTGAATGTCCGTTGTTTCCACCACTTCAACTTTTGGCATATGAATAGCCAAATACTCGAGAGCATAATCTCCAGCAGGAACAGCAACGCTTATATCCATAATTTCATGCTCAAACTCGGCAATATGAGAATCCATATTTACAAGCGCCACAGCCCTTATTGTGTATAGTACATCAGAAAAAATCATGGTTTTCTTTCTTTCTTCGCTTGGAAACATATCGCACAGGTCAGCCGAACCATTGACGACGCTTTGAACGGCATCTTCCCAGGACATTGGTGTAAATTGAATTTCCGTTTCAAGCTGAACAGACAGTGCGCTTGCATAATCAAGCACCAGTCCCTGATACTGTCCAGTCTGGCGATCAACATAAGCAAAGGGTGGTGCATTGTTGTCAGACGCAAACCTCAAAGGTGTGCGTTCTTTCAGATAATCCTTTTCATCTTCTGTCAATGGCATAGTACTCTGTGTATACTCATAGATGGTAAGATCATATGCCAGTAAAAAATATTGATTGATTACCAGTGCAAAAAAGGATAATACAAGCAGCAGCACCATAACCCACGTTGATCTCTTCAACATTATCAACCCTTCACTCGCCAGTCATAACTATCATTATATTATCAGATCTGCTTAATCAAAATTAAATTAAACGATCTACGATTCAACGATCTTTTCGGCATTTACCATATTATAGAGTGTATCACGAAGGATGAACTCAACAAATAATGCCTTCAAGCAAATTTGCTTTTGTCAGTATCAAATCAAAATGTATAGGGTGCTTTTTTAAGGGCAGATCTGATTCTTTTCACGACTTATTACCGTGAGATTAACAGGCGCATTTGATGACTATTTTTGTCACAATGCCGCATTTTCTTTAATATCACAGCTTTTTACTAAATCAAAAGTAGTAAGTCGCTCAAAGTATTATAACCCCTACCTAAACCCCTCCAGCACCCCCAAAATATCCTCCCCATACTTCGCGCACTTCGCCTCACCAAAGCCAGAAATCTGCATCATTTCTTCAATCGTCTTCGGCATGGCACGGATCAGCTCTTCCATTTGTACATTGTTGTAAATGTAATAAGCCTTGATATTCTCTTCCCTGCTCTTCTTCAAACGATACTCTTTTAACCGCTTGTATACCTCTGTTTCCTCCAAACTTACCGCAGGCGTCGGCATCAAATTAATAACGTCCTCGACTTCCTGCGCATCGGTCAACAACTGATACTTCTGACTATAATCAATTGACTTCTCTTTATGATAACCAAGATAAGACTCAGCAATTTCAAGCATCTTCTTATCCGACGTTGGCTCATTCTTGCTTTTAGAATTGGCCCTTTTCATATAGTCAATCAGTTGATCACTCCGGATGATTTTCTCTTTAACGTCTTTCTTCGCATACTTCATATTGATCACAGTCTTTTGATTGGCCAAGACTACAATGGACTGATAATTCTCCTCGAAAAAGGTATCAAAGAGCATCTTCGATAGGAGGTTTGACTTGTCGTCCTTCCGCAGCTTTCTCAGCAGATCCATGTGCCTCTGATTTTGGGTGATTGGACTGTAAATGCCTTCTTTCTTCACCTTTCCATTAAAGCTGATCGACCGTATAAAATCACCATTACTGTTGACTTCGATATTGCCGAATAAATTCTTACATTCAATAACGAAAACCTTTTTCTTGGTCACGACCAAATAATCGATTTGAGCGGTTAAGCCTTCATGTTCAAGAAAGAGGTCGTGGAGGACAACCATCGGCATAAAGCTGTTTTTCAGCTCGAAAGCAATGGTTTCCTCCCCAGAAATGCCGTAAGATAGCAGCTTCATATCGAGCTCGAGCTGCTTCTTCACATTGCCTGCAGCGCTTTGATGCAGGCGATTCAGTTGTTCAAGCTGCTGACTGGCATCACTGGATTCCTTGAGAAATACAGGTCCGTTCATTTTATCGAAGATACCCATGGTGGTCTCCTTTTCGTTGCTTTTCTTTTAGGATACCAAAATTGGAAGATTGTTGCTATACGAGCAGCACATTCATACATTCTTTTGAGGGGATTTTAATGCTACTGTCAGGGCTCTCTGCGCTTGATTCACAGTCCAATACACGGTGGCTCTCAAGATCAGATTGGGTGGCTCTGTGGACTGGATTAAGTGGCTCTGAATCATCGGAATACTTATGTGATAATATCGCTGCCATAATACAAATCTGCCACCACCTTCTTCTCAAAGCAAAGACTCTGCCGATGGTTCCTATTCCCCATCCTCACAACGAATTGAAAAATATGGAAGTTCGAATTCTTTTTAAACCCATTATCCAAGTTTAAGATAATGGGTTATTTTTAATTGCAGATCAATTTCCGGAATTTCTTTGACTGTACCAGGTACAGATTGCCTCGTTTTTTGAAAGGTGTCCTTTGAAAGTCCTGATATATCAGGATTCTTCCGCAAACAACTTCCGCATCTTCACTGCTGGTACCAAGTACGGGCGATCTTAATCGTTGGTCAATTTCAGAAATTTCTTTGATTTTTCTCGGTCCAGAACGGCTCATTTTTTGATCGTTGTCCTTTGAATGCCTTCATATATTGACATTCTTTCACAAACAACTTCCCCAACTTCACTGTTCTTACCAAGGAAACCTCGGAAAAAGTCATCATTTTTTGAAATAGGCAATTTTAGAAAATTTAGAACATAGCATTTCCAACGCTTATAGCGATCGAAATTTTGCCTTTTCGATCAAAAATTTAGTTTTTCGGAGCTTTCCCAGGTACAGATTGACTCGTTTTTTAGAAGGTGTCCTTTGAAAGCCTTGATATATCAGGATTCTTTTATGAACAACTTCCGCAACTTCACTGCTGTTACCAGGTACGGGCCACCGTAGGGATCTGTAAAGGACGGTTAAATCACTATTTTTCTATCTTCAATTTTGAGCAACTCTAATGCTTGAGCATAAATCTTTTTCAAATGTGCATCCGACATATCTAATATAGGTTCGAACATAAATGAATTAACGTGTATATTCTCAGGGGTCGTCAAATTTATTTCATCAATGAGTTTTCTACACTTATCATCATCAGGAAACATCTCAAAGTACTTTTTGAATATTGGATATGTTTGGGAACCATTCCGTTCCTTACAATCTTCAAACAGTCTTCCAATAAATTCATCATCTGAAATTTTATCAATCATATACTTTTCTGCTTTCAACCTTAGCGCAATCGACAAAACAATTTTATTTTCTAAGTTGATGCCTTCGGCTGAATGCAAGCATTCAGCGGCTTCAGTCTGAATAATTGTCGTGATACTTGGTGTGTCTGTTTCAAATTCAGGGAAAATGATGTTTGGGATTGCCTGACAAAACACTTGTCTGATTCTCTCAATTGAAATATTTTCACTAATTGTTGGTTTATAGTGTAATAAAGATGTTAAGTCTTGATAATTATCTCCGTCAGTTCCTTGAGTGTACTCAATAATATTTCTTACAAAAGGAATGGACGCAATCAACTTCTTTCTATCTTTAAGATTCTTTTTCCAATCCAGGATAAATGGATTCTTAATTCCATTTGCTGTTTCAAGTCGTATTCCTTGTTCATCTTTTACTGCAATGTAACAATCCTTGTACTTAATATAACGACTTTGTAGAGTTCTAAAAAAGTCAAAATTATGTGTTAATACTATTTGGTAAAAATTTGGATCTTCTGAAATTTCACGTAGATACTGAATTATTGCATACTTATTTTTATAGTCAAATGAGTCTGCAATGTCATCAACTATAAATAATGTCTTTTGCGTGCTTTCTTTTCGTGCCTCGACTTCAAAAATGATGTTAAGAAGATAAAGTGCTCTCTTTTCACCTTGGCTCAATACATCTAATCCATTAAGTTCGTTTCTTTTGAATACCTTCCATTCTCCTGTTTCTTCATCCATGGTTTTAATTACAACACTAGGTACTTCTTTGCCAACAATTGCACTTTTTTTATTTTCAATATCGAGTATGTATCTGATTCCAAATCGGTCATTGAATTTATCAATGGCTACTTTCCATTTTGTTTTCTCGAATTCTGCTAGATTTTCAATTTCATTTAATTTTACAATGTTTTCATTGTACTCTTCTATATAACTGCTGAATACGGCTTCACTCTTAAAGTATGAAACCCATATTTTTTTCTTAAACTGATCTATATCAACAATTTCATTAAAAAAAGTACTTACGTCATCCATTCCCTCAATGATTTCTTCAAACCTTTTGCATTTAGCCTTTCCAGTTAGTAGACTCCTAATTTTTTTCAATTCAGCATTGGAATTTATCTTGTTTTGGGTTTCTTCAATTTTTTCTTTAAGTTCCAATTCAGAAAGAGGATGATCCTCGCCTGTTAACATAACAGAATTTTGAGAAACAAAAAAACCTTCATCCGATAACGTTTTAACTACTTTATCCGCTCGAGTAAGATTAAACTTCCCTTTAGAGAAAAACGGATACTCCTCAATAATCGAATTGTACTTTTCCATGTAGTCTTTAATGTTCCCCTGTACTTCTTTTGTTTTTAAAAAATCTATGACATCTTTATCAAAAATTTCGGAATATTTTAAGTCAGAAAAATCATCATTGTATAAAGATACATCTATTGATTGCAAACACTTGTATATGTCCTCAGCTCCAAAATCATTCAGTATTTCTTTTTCAACATCTTCCTTTTTAATACCCGACAATCTGTTCATTTTTATTATAAAAGTTTTCTTAAGCTCTAAAATTGTCTTAAATATACTCTCGTACTCTCTCTTTTTATCTTCATCAACCAACAATGTTGATACATGCTCAGGTTCTGAAGTCATATCTACAGCCGACTTAATTACAAAAATCTCGTTTGGTTTTATCGGTTCACCATTAATCATGACTTCACATACTGTTGTCTTGTCATGAATTTCCTCTTTGGGTGTTTCTGATTTACTCAATTTATAGAATGTTTTTGCAAATGATGTCTTCATCATACCATTTGGGGCGTAGATGCAAATTGAACTTGATTTTTCAATGTCTTTTTTTTTATTTAAGTATTCAAAATTGAATGTCTCCTGAAGTCTTTTTATACCATAGCAGTTCTCAAGATTTATCGTTATTTTTTTCACTTATTGTTCCTCACTTCCGACTTTCTCTAACTGTCATATTAACGAGAGGCGAACTTACGCTGTATCCCTCCCCCCACATGACAATTGGCGTGACTATACAAAGTTCTACCGCAAAAGGCGTGTCAACTAGCCAATGGCTTAAGTTAGAAATTATGAATATTCTTGTCCGCATTCCCTGCGGCTCAACTGTACCGGACACGTGGCTCAAAATAGTACGGAATACTCAGTTTAAGCAAAATTCCAATCACACCCGGATCTAATACAGTTTTCGGAACGATGTTGTTAAATTATTTTGAGAAGTCTGAAATTGCTCCATTTCAGCAAAAACATCTTCATCAATTTCACTCGCGATGCCAGTTTCACTGCATATATTTAAATCTTTAACTAACAACTTCTCCAACTTCACTGGTGTTACCATTTACAGGCGATCATGGTCATTCCAATAAGTTCAACCGATGGTCAATCCGCCCGAAACCAAATCGTTTTTAATTCTTATTTAAGCCTATCACTTTACTCCCAAGCTTCTTCTTATACAGGTTTTCAATCAATACAACCTCATCCTCAGTAACTGTTTTAGGAAGGATCTGCAGAATACTGAACTGAAAATTCTTATATCCCTCAGGATCAATATTTAAAACCTCTTTCAATCCATTATTACCTCCATGCCAGGTTTTAACATACTGTTCCCATCTACCCAACAGCCCACCTTTCCCATAAGCGGAACCTATGTAATGTCTGCCCGTTGAAACATCCGTGATCAGATAGATCGAATAGATGGATGACAGTGCGGTATGCCAATTCTCATACAATGTCTTGTCCTCAATAATGTCTTTCAGTTCTTTAAATGATAAAACTGCATTTTCATAACCAGTGAAAGCTGTTTTGGGATTCGCTTGAATCGCTAAGACAGCCTTTTCATTCGTCGCTTTTTGGTGCCACGAAACCACTGATTTACCCCAATCGATGATCAACCTTTCTCTAAGATCTCCAAGCAGCTCAGTAGGCTGGAGATCATAAAAGTAGCTATCCTCAACAAACATCTCCGGAACCGGAAAACCCGTTGGCATCATTGAAGCATTTATGGGTTCACCTAACCCAATTGAATAGCAACCTACAAACTTTGCACTGGTCCCCGGCTCACTAACGAAGGACAAGACATAATCGAATTTGTCGAAGAATCCCTTATTTTGAATGCTCTGATATACATCCATACACTCTGAATCATAGCACTTCTTAAATCTTGAGTGGTTCTTTGAGTGCCTCAGGAGCTTTATTCTATCCGGTTCTAGATTGTTTCGCTTCAATATGTCACTTAGGTACAATGATCCCATTGGCTCACCTCAGGCATTTTTTCATTGATGTACTATGTTTAGCGCTATCTGACTAAAAGGTCCGTATACAACCATAAAAGCTGTCTATGCCGATTGTCATAATCCTGCAAACACAGACAAAACAACCATCGACAAAAGACATACTTTAAGGCTGAAGCTGCAGAACGACTTCATCAATTTCACTCGTGCTGACTGGTCCCGAATCGTAGGTATATGTACTAGAGCAGAACATTCGCGTATCTGGAATGTCTATTCGTTTGTAAAACATGTGCCGGTTTTACAAACATTACAAAGCGCAAAGTCATCAGCAATTTGCATTCTGATCAACTTACGGTCCTTTCCCCAACAGGTTATGCAAAAGGGCCCTTCGCCATTTGATATTTTGAAAAAACAGTTGTCTCTAAATTCAAGATCTTCATCTAAAGTCTTAACCTCATTAAATGCTCTAATTTCAGCTTTGAGTCGTATGTTCTCTTCAAACATTTCCAAACTTTCTTTTTGAATATCCATTAATTTTTGAATAAGCTCAATATTGTCTGACTTTTGAAGTAACTTCATAGCATCTCTGGCCATTTCATAAAGCACCATTCAAACAATCCTTTCAGAATAAAAATATTTAGATGATTTCATCAAGTTGGTATCTATCCCTCACATTTCGAATATTTCATTTACTTCGATAGGATCATTTGTACCAAGTTCACCACGAAACGTGCGGGCGAGAATGGATTTTTTCATTACATCAACATCCTCAATCGCATCCATTAAAGTCTGAGCGTTAATTTCATTATCAAAAATATCATCAAGTATTTGCGCAATTTGCACTTGTTCATGAATGGGTGGTATTGTAATTTCATATTCATACAACAATTTGGAGCTTATGCTTTCCACTGTTGTGCCACTTTTTGCACATTTAGTTCTTATAGACGCTTCTTTCGAAACGAATAGCCAATATAGGTATTTTGCATTTATACCTTTTGGGATTAGGGCTTTCATATCTTGATTTAATGTCACTTGTGTCCTGGTTATTGCAATAGGAAGTATTCTTCTAAGTATTCCACTTCTTACAACAATTAGAATTGCACCTTCAGGAACAAGTCTTGTGCTTGATTCATTTATCGCAGTTTGAGTTATTTTATCAATTGCATTATCAATGTACATTGACTTCATATCTTTAGGAGAAACCCATGGAATATTACCATTCTCCCAGTAGTCTTTCCGGCTCTTGCTAGGTGTACCTCCCCCACACCAATTGCCACATTGTCGTAATTTTAGAGTTTCCCAACTCTCCATCCCAACCCCATTCTCTTCCCGCCACTTTTTCGTGAGCTCCCCACTAAAAGCTTTATAAAGAATGGCAGCCCTTCTGTTTTCAAATGAATCAAGTGCTTCTTGAATAATCCCTTTGGCTTGATCGAGTTTTTCGAAAAGGCTTTCGATGCGGTCAACAATTCGCTGTTGTTCTGCAACTGGAGGGATCGGGTAATAGAATCCCTGAATATCCGAGCTTCGGATAGACGGCGAATTATCTCCTTTCATATATGAATTCAATCCATTAACAACATAATTTGACGTCATCAATCTAAATAGATATCTATTATTTAAAATCGATGTTGGCCGACATACATAGAACCCGGTTGAGGCAATACTTTGCGCAAATTCTTCAGTAATGAATGCAATATTCATAAGATATGGACGAACTAAAGAGAACAAAGTGTCCCCCTCATACAATTCTCTACTCGCTCTGCTCGGAGCATCAGAAACCTTGAGTTTTTTCACTTTATTTACCTGTTGATTTAAATTGTCAATCGATTCAATATCAATATAACTAAAATATTCACCTTCAGGTTTTTTCGAAGTCATTGGTTTGAAAATATGTTCTCCCCTAACCCAAACCCAATTCCCCGGCACCTTGTAAGGCCACTCACTCTCCGGCACCAATGCCTGCTCCAACCATTCTTCCTGTGTCAATTCCCTCGACTTCTTCTTCCCCATCCCTATCTACCCTCCAACGACCGGAGCTCTTTTACCACGCTTTGAATCAGGTCTATGGCCTCTTCCAGCTTGGCAATGATCTCTTCGCCGCTTTCAATAGGGTCTTGAAGGTCTTCATAATCGAGGATGCTGTCATCGCGGATTAAACCTAGGTCCAAGCTGTTGTTCTTCGCAGAGATCTGTTCTCTTGTATAACAAGAGAAGCGCTCATCCTGGATTTTTGTTCTGTCCTCAGCGGTATAGGCTTTGATAAAATCCTCAAAATGCGCCTCTTTCAAAGTATTGGTTTTTCCAAAGTTCTGCATGTTGGTTCTGAGATCATAGAACCACACTTCTTTGGTGTTGTTCTTTTCCGTCTTGCCCCTCGTAAAAAAGAGGACGTTTGTCTTGACGCCCTGTGCGTAGAAGATGCCCGTTGGCAGCCTTAAGATCGTGTGCAGGTTGCATTTGTCCATGAGGTCTGCGCGGATGGAGGCACCGTCACCATCGGCGAAAAGCACATTATCAGGCAGGATGACGGCGGCTCTGGCCTTGCCATCCGATTTCAGACTCCTGTAAATGTGTTGAAGAAAATTTAGCTGCTTGTTGGAGGTCGGATAGGTCAGGTCATCCCGTGTGGCGCGCTCGCCACCCTTTTTCGTGCCAAACGGTGGGTTAGTCAGGACGACGTCAAAGTCCTTCATAGACTTGCCGTGGTTGGTCAGAGTGTCTGCCAGGAGGATCTTGCCCTCAATGTCGTGCAGCATAGCGTTCATAAGTGCCAGTCTATGGGTGTCATGGACAAGCTCACAGCCTGTGAAGGCTTCATGCTTCTGGAAATCCTGCAAGTCCAGTGGTAAATCGAATAATTCATCCGTCTGATCTTTAATGTGACGGTCTGCAGCTATCATAAAGCCAAAGGTACCGCAAGCCGGATCATTGCAGCGCTCGCCAGGCCTTGGATCAATGAGTCTGGTCATGATGTTGATGAGGATACGGGGTGTGAAATATTGACCCGCGCCGGATTTCTTCTCATTCGCATTCTTCTCGAGAAGACCCTCGTAAAGGTTTCCCAGACCTTCTTCTTTGGCTGAATACCAGTCGAGGGCATCAATGGAAGTGATAATTTTTTCTAAGTTTTTGGGCTCGTCTATGTTAGATCTGGAGCCGGCATAGATCTCGCGAATTCTGCCGGTACATTCCTCACCAAGATGCGTCAGCAGGGAATTGTAGAACTTTTTCAGCTCCACGCCCTGCTTTTTGACAAGTTGTTCCCATCTGTAGCTTTCGGGGATGGCACCGTCGGTGCCCGTTTCCTTCGCCATCTTCAGGAAGAGAATATAAGTGAGCTCAGTGACATACTGATGATAGGTGATCCCGTCATCTCTGAGTACATTACACAGATTCCAAAGCTTTGCTACGATTTCCTGATTGTTCATTACGCTACGCTGCCTCCGTCGTCATAGAGATAATCGTTGAGTTCTCCAATAATCTCGTTGAGCTGATTTTTAAACACTTTGTTGATCTTGTCGAAGCCACCTGAGCTTTTAAATGAGCCGGCATCAAAAGTACTTCGGTCAATAATGCTTTCCTGTATGAGATTCTTTTCTATGCGGTCGATCCAGTTCAGCTCCATTTTGTTGAAGCTGTGATTTTTCTTCAGCCGTTCAACAGCACGCGCGATGCGCGTTTCGTGATTTAAAAGAGAAGATCCAAGAGCTTGCTGTCGGATTAAGCTGATGATATCCGCCGCAATGTCCTCGTTCTTCAGTTCTTTCATGGCTGTGTTCAGCTGCTGCTCCGTGAAATTGTGCCGGTCCAGTTCCAATCTAAGGCTCTTTAAGCTCTCTCTGGTGAGTTCCTTTGGTCGAGTGCAGACAATGTGCAGCGCTGCGATTTTATTCATGTTCTCTGTGATAAACGCCCTAAACTCCTCAAGATAATCTGCGGGCTTCTTACCTTCACCATAGCCTCTGGTATGGCTGAGCATCGCGTCTTTTCTGTCTGAGATGACGACAGCGCGCCTTGGATCTGTGCTGCCTTCGTTCAAGCGGTCAAACAACTGCTGATACTTTAATAGATGGGCTTTGGCGAGCTCTGCAGGCATTTCTCTGACCTGATCAATAAACTGCGTAGGGCTCAGTCCGCCAGACAGATCCACAAAATGTGCCATGGCCTTCTCGGACATGCTTCGCTTCCTGCGGTGCAGCTTGGCGAGGATCATGTCGATCTGCTTCTCGACCTGCTTTTCAGACGTCAGCGTTGTCAGTCCGTGGATTAAGTCTTCAAAAGTGGTCTCAGGATTCGCTACAACTGGTTTCATGGTACTGACCGGCTCTAAGGACTCATAGACCCCAATAGGATCATAAATCTCAAAGTGCGTTTTATTAATTGTCGGGCAAAGCCTCGTCGCACGCCCCATCATCTGCTCAAACAATATTCTGGATTTCACACGCCTTAAGAAAACCAACGTGGTGATTTCCGGCACGTCAATCCCTGTTGTGAGAAGATCGACAGTGACAACAATATTGGGATACTTTTCGTTCTTGAATTTCTTGATGGCTTCCAAAACTTTCTTTTTGTTGCCGCCGCCCACACTACCGGTAATTTTCATGATTGCCTCGTTGTCAACACCCTGGGGCTCATAGTGTTCCTTAAGGAGCTTGACAATCAAATCCGCATGGCTGTCATCCACAGCGTAGATCAAGGTTTTGCCATCTCCTTCAGGATCGAGACCATTGGCGATTTCTTCAAGGACGGTCTTGTTGAAGGATTCAGTAATGACTTGTCGGTTAAATTTCTCCACATCAAATTTGAGCTCGTCCTCAAGCTCATCACTGTTTATGATTTCCCCGGTGTCCGGATCATAGATTGCGACGGTTTCACCCTTTTCGTAAACAATGCCATTCTTGCTGAGTTCTGTCACAATGGTATGCGGTGCGTCATGATCCACTAGATGCCCGTCGACAACCGCTTCCCTGTAGGAGTAGTTGAAGACTGGTTTTCCGAAAATCTCGCTGGTATGTAAGGCGGGGGTCGCAGTCAGCGCAATTTTAACCGCCTCAAAATAGTCCAGGACGGTTCGATACTTGCTGACGTAGTCCTCCTGATTGCGGTAGAGAATCTCCTCGTCATCCATTTCCTTATCAAGAATATAGCCTCTATGAGCCTCATCAATGACGATCAGATCGTAATCTGAAACGGCAGGCATTGTAGTGTCTTCATTGTAGAGGATGCGTTTGACCAGGCTCTGAACGGTGGCAACATGAATCTTGGTTTCCTTTTCAATATCTTTATCTTCAAGGTTTCGGATGTTGTAGATCTCATCCAGCGTCATTAGATCTTCAATTTTAACTTCTTTGAAAACATCCTGTGCCTGTTCTCCGAGGGCGGATCGGTCGACCAAGAATAAAACCCGCTTAAACCGATTTGTCTTTAGGAATCTATAGATCATACCAAGCACAGTTCTGGTCTTCCCCGTTCCGGTTGCCATGGACAGCAGCGCGGTGGTGCTTCCACCAATCACGGCCTTCTCTGCGGCTTCTATGGCTTTGATCTGATAATCCCGCAGATTTAAGCCGTCAGGATCTCTCAAAAGATCATACTCCATCGCTTTCAGGGATTGATTTGCGGCTTCAATATCTTTTTCCAGGAGTTCCATAATGCCATTTGGGCTCATCCAGCCTTGCTGTGCTTTTGGAATATTGGAGGGCTGACGAACATCCAGAAACCAAATACCTGATTTGGTCTCGATCTGTTTTAAATACTTTCTGCCGTTGGTGGCAAATAGCAGCGGGACTTTATAGTCATTCCAATGGTTGACGACATAATCAGCATGCTCCTCCTTTATTGTCGAAGCATAATCTTTGCATTGATAGTCCAGCACTGAGGGGATATCCATCATCATACGCTTGGCTTCAACAATAGCCACGAGCTTAAGGCCAATGAAGAGTGCATAGTCCGCAGAACCGTGATCGCCCACTTTGGAATTGGTTGGCCATTCCGCGATGGCTAAATTTCTGCCCTTCTGAGGCCTGGTTCCTTTGGAATATCTTAGTTTGACGCTATCCGCTTCCCAACCAACTTTTCTCAGTTGATCATCTATCAGATAACGTGTTTCTTTTTCAGAGAGTTTCATTCTTTCTGAAGCAGTAGATGCACGCTTAACGCGCTCTTGAAGAGTCAACGCTCCTGTGCCTGATGACTCAAAGCTCTTTAACTGTTCTGTGAGCTGCTGGATCAGCGCTTCTTTTTCGTTCAGCAATGATTCAAAGCCACTTTGTTGGCTGAGATCTTCTGGCAGGAGAAATGGGGCAGGCTTTTCGTGACCATCGGCATAAGTTTGAGAAAACCAAATGCCAAGATTGTGAGCCATTTCAAGCAGCGTCACACAATCCTCAAAGGAATCGTAATTTTCATGAACAGCTTTATTGCGTTTGGTTCTGAGGGCATATAGAATATCGTCGATGCCCTGGGAGATCAAGCCTTCTTTTTTGAGGAGACGAATCCGGTTTGCATGTGTGTTCTCATAGGCTGGAGGCTCTATACAGTCGATCTGAAGCATTAAGTTCACAACGGTCTCGCCGAATAAACCCAGCTTTATTATGCAGGAATTGGTATCGGTATACAGGTAGTTTTCCGCTGTTTCCCCCAGATTCGACAGCATTGGGAAAGCTTGGTTGAGAAACTCGAAATTCGACTTCATCAGATCCGCTCCTCATAACTCGGGCTGCATTATAAGTCCCGACTATTTTTCTCATCCTTTATTGTTTTATGTACTTGCTGGTTGCGATAGGTACATATCGACGTCAAGCCTATCGCGTACGAATGGAAATTGATTGACAATTTAATTATACCTGAATTTTTCTTAAAGATGTAGTTGTCAATCAAAAATTGGAAATAACGAAATACTCCCTTTTTTATCTAAAGTTCTTCGAGTGTAATTGGAACAGATCGCCACGTTTTCTAATTATTATTTTTTGAAAGCCTTACTATATATAGATTATCGCACAAACAACTTCCACAACTTCACTACAGATTCCAAATACGTGTCTTTTTCCTCAAAATATTTTTAAGAATAAAACAACTTGTACTCCTCATAAATTCTGAAATTATTTTTTGCTGCCCCGCTTTTACGATATAATAATGTTAAGACTCACTGTACACACTGGAGGAATTTTGCATGTTGTCTTATTCAAATATTCTAAAAAGAAGTTTAGATTTAGAGATCTCCTCAGTTGCAGATAGATTAATTGATTGGCGCAGACACCTTCATCAACATCCAGAACTCTCCAGTCATGAGTATCAAACTCGAGAATATATCCGCAATAGTTTAATTGACTGTGGCAACTTTATTTTTTATCCAGTTAAAGAACCAAATTTAATAGCAGCAATCAAAGGAAATAAACCCGGTTCAAAAATAGCTTTTAAAGCTGATTTAGACGCATTACCAATTCAAGAGCTTGTAAATCACAGCTTTAGCTCATCAGTTCCCGAAGTTATGCACGCGTGTGGGCACGACGCCCACATCGCGATCCTATTAGGTTTAGCCAATGTTTTGTCCAAAATGAAGGATAAAATCGAAGGGGAAATCATACTCATATTTCAATCCGCAGAAGAAATCCCCCCGAGTGGTGCTGATGATATAATTAGCACCCACGTGTTAGATGACATTGAAATGATTTTTGATTTGCATGTAAATCCAGAAATTGAATCCGGCATTATTGCTACTAAGCCCGGACCAATCACAGCAAGTATTGACCAATTTGAAATTGAAATTACAGGTCAGGGTGGCCATGCTTCACACCCACATGAGTCAATTGATACTATTGTGATTGGATCTGAAATAGTATTAGCGCTACAGAATATCATTTCTAGAAAAACAAATCCATTAACGCCAAGAATTTTAACAATAACGCAATTTATGACCCCTCAATTGACGCACGGACTAATACCCAGCAAAGTTATTTTAAAAGGAAACTTAAGAACAGTTGACGACGATTCACGTTATAATATTAAAAAACTCCTTGAGAAAATGGCAAATGGTATTGCAGATGCTTATGAAGCCAAGACGGATATCAGAATGCTTGCTGGTTATAACGCGACAATAAACTCAGAAGATTTAGCGCTCTTCGTAGAAAAAGTTGCTAGAGAATATCTCCCTGACGGATCTTACAGACGATTAGCAATGCCCTATTTAGTTGGAGACAGTTTCTCAAAATATACAGATCATTTCCCTGGTTGCTTTATTTCCCTCGGTGTTAAGCTTAATAATATTGATACTATAGAATATTGTCACAGCAACCGATTTGATATTGATGAATCCTCTTTGCAAAATGGTTTGAAGCTTTTGACTTATATTGCCGCACGAAAAACTATGTCACTTCTATAATACAATACTGACCATTTCTATTTTTTCCCATTAAAAAAGCTGCCTCATGGCAGCTTTTTTAATAGAACAAAATTAAATTTTTATACTATTGAGCTGGGCTTAAATGATTTCTTAACATTTTCCATTTTTTTCGAATCCAACATAAGATCAACAGCAACCCTTGCCATCGCCTTAGCCCCCACAATCATTCCTTCATACCCACCAACCGAATTACTCGCTTCTCTAAACTCATCTGTATGACCAATCAAATTATCAGGTCCAATCTTTATGTATGGCGCAATTGTTGGGCATACATAACTAACATTTCCAATATCCCAGCTGTAGTTGGCATTCTCATTTTCGATATATTCAATACCAAGTGACTTAATCGCATCAGCAAAAAGATGCGCGAGCTCATCATTTAAATTAAGGTCTTCATAAATCTTTCTATCACTCCCAATTTCAAAACTACAGCCTGTAACATAAGCAGCAGCCTCTATACACCGCTTAACCTGCGCAATCACAGACTGATGCACGTCTCTCTTTTCAGCACGAATACTAACTTGCATGACGCAACAATCTGGAATTGTATTTTGACTGGTTCCACCCTCGGTTAAAATGGCATTGACGATTGTCCTCGGCAGAAAGTGTTGTCGAAGAGCATTGATATTATTTATTGTAAGCACACCAGCCGTTAAAGCATTAATACCTTCCTGCGGCGAACCTGCAGCATGTGCTGGCTTACCCTTGAATTTGACATCCATCGAGGCAGAAGCGATCAGATTTCGTTTGATAATCGTCCTCCCTTCAGCATGACATATCATCGCAGCATCAACCTCGTCAAAATAGCCAGCTTCTACGAGGTAAGCTTTTCCACCTGCTTTAGGCACTACACCTTCTTCTGCGGGTGTACCAATGACTACTATTTTCCCGTTGAGTTGATCCTTCATTTTTGACAAGGCAAGCGCTGAGCCCACTGCTGAAACAGAAAACAAATTATGGCCACATGCATGTCCCAGCTTTGGTAGTGCATCATATTCTGAAATCAACGCAATAGTTGGGCCTTGCTTTCCAGTATCCTTAGTAGCGATAAATGCTGTAGCCATATCAGCTGGATTGTTTTCAATGATAAATCCATCAGCTTCCAACATCTCTGTGAGCATCTTGTGGGCGAAAAATTCCTCGTGTCCGATTTCAGGATGCAACCATAGTTCTCTTGATGCGTCGATTAATTGATCCGCTATTGCATTAATATTAGCGTCCAGTTTGTTTTTAATTTCATCTATATGCGACATCTAAGGCTCCTTTCAAATTAGCAAATTGATTACATTCCAATACCAGCACCGGGTCCAAGAGGTATATTCACAAAATACCAGATCAACAAAAGAATTACCCATGAAATTAAGAATGCCAACGCTAAAGGTATCATAGCTGATATAACCGTGCCAAGTCCTGATCGCTTATCATATCTTTGAGCAAGGACTATAATATATGGCATGAATGGTTCGAGTGGCGAAATACTGTTAGTGACTGAGTCAGCGATTCTATAAGCAGCTTGAGTTAAAGCTGGCGACAAATCAATTTGCATGAACATAGGCACAAAGATTGGAGCAAGCAGTGCCCATTTCGCAGAGGAACTACCGATAAGAAAATTGATTAACGCAACAAGAATTACGAATCCAATAATTAAAGGTGCCCCAACAAAGCCTGTGGTTTTGAGAAAATCAGCACCTTTTACGGAAAGCAATAAGCCCAGGTTAGTATAAGCAAAAAACTCTACAAATTGTGCTGCGAAAAAGCAAAGTACAATAAATCCAGCAAAGGATTTCATAGACTCAGTCATATGCTTTACAATGTCGTCTGAGTTCCTGATAGTTTTTGCACCATAACCATAAGCAAGGGCAATTATAATAAACCAGAAGAATAGTATTGATATCATTGAAGACAAAAATGGAGAGGGCACAATAGTACCTGTTTCAGGATGCCTAAGCAATGCATTTTGTGGTACCACCATGAAAGCGACTAACGCTATATATAAAATAGTGGCAATACCTGCATTTTTAAGACCTTTTTTCTCTTCGTTGGTAATACTAACAAGTTCAACATTCCCTGAATGATCTTCACCGCTGGCAAATGAAGCATCATACTTTCCAAGTCGTGGCTCAACAATTTTTTCAACTGTCAATGTACCAATAATAGAGAGTACTATTGTTGATGCAATCATAAAATACCAGTTAACTGCTGGATGCACAAGCATAGCAGGATCAATAATTTGCGCAGCTTTTTCAGTAATTCCTGCAGAAAGTACATCAGTAGGTGTTATTAGAAGGTTAGCACTTAACCCAGCTGCAACGCCGGCAAATCCGGCAGCAATACCTGCCATTGGATGTCTGTTCAGTGCTTTAAAAATCAGCCCTCCAAGAGGTGGGATAACTACAAAAGTAGCACTGCCAGCAATATTCCCCATAATTCCAGAAAAAACAATGATAAATGTTACAAGATGCTTAGGTGCTCCAACGATCATTTTCCTAATTACTGTTCTAAGTAAACCCGTTTCCTCTGCTAATCCCAAGCCAATCATCATTACCAATACCATGCCCAATGGCGGAAATTTAGTAAAATTGGAAACCATACTTGATAATATCCACACAATTCCTTCTCTGGACAAAAGACTTTGTACTACCTTAACATCACCTGTGCCTGGATGAACAACCTCTGTCCCAGAAGTAAACACTGAGATCACTACAACCAGTAAAGCCATAAAGATAAAGATGAAAATTGGATGTGGCAGACGGTTCCCTACTCTTTCAATTGTATTCAGAATTCCGCCGTTCTTTTTTCTTTCGTTACTCATGACTAACCTCCTCTGATTTAGAAACTATTATTGATTTTTAAGTTTCTTTGTTGCACAGCAAATGAATCAAAATAATTTTATCATATAATTTAAAGCAAAAAAATACACAATAAAAAGATTTTCCAAATTCATTTACAGCATTTATTGCTAAAATCACCATAACACAAAACGATTATTTTTAAAATAGTTTTTATATTTTTTGATCATAAACCGACTTCTTTATTTTAGTTTTTTAATTACATTCTTTTCATTTTATCCGAATTTTCTTCGATCCAATCTATGGTATAATAAACTACAAATTTACCGGAGGGCTAACAATGATAGATAAAATTATTAAGGAAGTCCAGAGTCTCTCACTTGAAACTGGCTTAAAAAAAATGACTATGGATGGATTATCAGATCGCTTAAAGATTAGCAAAAAGACCTTGTATGAGCATTTTAATAGTAAAGATGAATTGATATATCAAACAATTCATGAATATATTAGCGAGAACCAGCGTATTTTAGCAAACGAACTTAATAACGCAAATACCTACATCGAAAAATTGAAAATTGCTTGTTATCATTATCTTCCCTACCCAATTGAATTCTATAAAACAAACATCGAAGAAATTGAGAGATATTACCCTTCTTCAGCTCAGATAATCCACAATTATATAGGGGAAAGTTCAAACATGATCGTTCAGGTTTATAATGACGGCATCACCAATGGTGTTTTTAACGAACAAATTAATCCAGAAGTCTTGATTGAACTCTCCAAATCCTTTTTACTTACAATTCCAGAGATCAAAGATCGTCAGGGAATCACCAGCAGTTTTTTTGAGATTTTACTTTACGGTAGCGTAAAAAGATGACAAAAGATCATTTAATAACAACTCTCATCACTCACATACATATCGAGAAACTTCCAGGTGAATAATCGTGAATAGCAAAAAAAGCAGGGTGTCACCCCATTTCTACCTGCTCTCTTGTAAGATGTACAATCCCTCGGATACCGCTGCGCTCACACCCTTTTCCTCCTTCACTAGTTATAAATCTCCCATCTCTTCATTACCCCAACTCCAGCAATCCCCCGCCTCAACCAACACCTCGCTAACAGTCGCGCCCCCAGAGCTCCGCTTCGCTGCGCTCTGGGTCGCGGGCTGCGCCCTATATAAACGAAAACGATCCCACCCGTCAGAGAGCAAGCTCTCTTCCGCACGGGATCATTTTCGTTTATGCACGTCTGTTAGCTTTCGCGGAACATCGTGAATAGCCTCCCACCAAGCCTCCGCTTGGTGGGTTTTTCTGTCCTCCGGACAGAAAAAAGCAGGGCGCCTACGGCGCCCTGCTGGCTATTCCCACTCTATCGTCGACGGTGGCTTCGACGTCACATCATACACTATCCTATTCACATGATCCACCTCATTGACAATCCTGGAGCTAATCTTATCCAGCACCTCATAAGGCAGTCTCGCCCAATCCGACGTCATGCCATCAATGGACGTCACCGCACGAATACCCACCAAATGGCTGTACGTGCGCTCATCGCCCATAACACCCACGGATTTGACATTCGGAAGAACTGTGAAGTATTGCCAGACGTCCCTGTGAAGGCCCGCCTTCTTGATCTCCTCACGCAGAATCGCGTCTGAATCGCGAACGATCTTCAGCTTTTCATCCGTGATCTCGCCCATGACGCGGATCGCAAGACCCGGTCCCGGGAACGGCTGACGCCAGACTATATTCTCGTCCAGGCCAATCTCAAGGCCCACTTTTCTGACCTCATCCTTAAAGAGGTCGCGAAGCGGCTCAATCAGCTCAAACTGCATGTCGTCCGGAAGGCCACCCACATTGTGGTGGCTCTTGATGACCTGTGCCGTATCCGTGCCGCTCTCAATGACGTCCGGATAAACGGTGCCCTGAACCAGCCACTTGATGCCTTCCAGCTTGTTCGCCTCTTCCTCAAAGACGCGGATAAACTCCTCGCCTATGATCTTGCGCTTGGTCTCCGGATCAGACACGCCATAAAGCTTGCCAAGGAAGCGCTCCTGGGCGTTGACGCGGATGAAGTTCATGTGGAAGTCTTCCATAAAGACCTTCTCGACCTCGTCGCCCTCGTCCTTTCTGAGGAGACCGTGGTCAACAAAGATGCAGGTCAGGTTGTTGCCAATAGCCTTATGCACCATCAGTGCCGCAACAGACGAGTCCACGCCGCCGGACAGGCCGCAGAGCACCTTGTCGTTGCCGGCAATCTTCTTAATCTGTTCAATCTTCTCTTCCGCGAAGGAGCCCATATTCCAGCGGCCCTCGCAGCCGCAGATCTCATAGAGGAAGTTCTGAATCAGGGTACGGCCAAACGGGGTGTGCTCCACCTCGGCGTGGAACTGAACGGCATAGAGCTTCTTCTCCACAGACTCCATGGCGCCCACCGGGCAGTTGTCCGTGGTCGCGCTGATCTTAAAGCCCTCCGGCTCTTTTTCAACGTAGTCAAAGTGACTCATCCAGCAGGTCGACCCGGACTCGACGCCGCTAAATAGCGCACTCTCCTCGGCTAAATTCAGGCTGATCTTGCCGTACTCCCGCTGATCTGCCTTTCTGACCTTGCCGCCTAAAAGGTGGGCCATGAGCTGCATGCCGTAGCAGATGCCAAGGACCGGAATGCCCAGCTCGAAGATCCCCGGATCCACAGAAGGCGCGCCCTCCAGGTACACGGAGTTCGGGCCGCCGGTAAAGATGATGCCGCTCGGTTTTTTCTCCACAATGGCGCTGAGGGGCGTCTTGTAGGAGACGACTTCGCTGTAGACGCCCGCTTCACGGACACGGCGCGCGATCAGCTGGTTGTACTGGCCGCCAAAGTCAATGATGATGATCTTTTCGTTTTCGATATGCATCATTATACATATTCCTCCACTTAGATAAAAATGTTGATCCAATCCCATTCTACAGAACACAGACGACCCTGTACAGAGGGCCGCCTGTAGTCTTAAGAAATAAAATTAATCATGCTTGCTTGGTGTATAGTTCGACGATTCTTTGGTGATCTGAATGTCATGCGGATGGCTTTCAATCAGGCCCGCGTTCGTGATGCGGATGAACTTGGCCTCCCTCTGGAGTGTCGGAAGGTCCGGCGTGCCGCAGTAGCCCATACCGGACTTGAGGCCGCCAACGAGTTGGTAAATCATATCCTTCAGCACACCGCGGTAAGGAACGCGGCCCTCGACGCCCTCCGGCACGAATTTCTTCGAATCCGTCTGGAAGTAGCGGTCTTTGCTGCCTGCGTTCATGGCGCCTTCGGAGCCCATGCCGCGGTAAGTCTTGTAGCTTCTGCCCTGATACATGACGATTTCGCCCGGGCTTTCCTCTGTACCCGCGAAGAGCGAGCCCAGCATGACGGTGTCGGCGCCGGCTGCGATGGCCTTGACAATGTCACCGGAGTACTTGATGCCACCATCGGCAATTATTGGGATGTTGTACTGGCGGCCAACCTCCGCGCAGTCCATAACCGCGGTGAACTGTGGGACACCAATGCCCGCGACAACGCGTGTCGTACAGATGGAGCCAGGGCCTATACCGACCTTGATGGCGTCCGCGCCGGCCTTAATGAGGTCATAGGTCGCTTCCGCCGTCGCAACGTTGCCGGCAATGATCTGGGCCTCAGGGAACGCCGCACGGAGCTTGACCACTGCGTCAATGACGTTCTTGCTGTGGCCGTGGGCGGAGTCCAGGGTGAGGACGTCGACACCGGCTTTCAGCATGGCAGCCGCACGGTCCATCATGTCAGCACCCAGGCCTATGGCCGCGCCGCAGAGGAGTCTGGCCTTGTCGTCCGTGGCTCGGTTCGGGAAGATGACGACCTTCTGGATGTCCTTAATGGTGATGAGGCCCTTCAAGTGGCCCTCTTCGTCTGTCAGTGGGAGCTTTTCGATCTTCCACTTGCGCAGGATCTTCTCCGCGTCCTGCATGGAGATGCCTTCGCGGGCCGTGATCAGGTTTTCCTTGGTCATGACCTCGTCAATGGGCTTGGTGTTGTCCGTCTCAAAGCGGATGTCGCGGTTGGTGATGATCCCGACGAGGATGTGGTTTTCGTCCACTATCGGCACACCGGAAATCCTGTAGCGCTCCATCAGCATAAGGGCGTCGCTGACGTGGTGCTCCTTTGAGAGATAAAAAGGATCGACAATAACGCCATGCTCACTGCGCTTGACCTTGTCGACCTCCAGTGCCTGCTGCTCTATGGTCATGTTCTTGTGGATGATGCCTATGCCGCCTTCACGGGCAATGGCAATGGCCATGTTGGCCTCGGTGACGGTATCCATGCCGGCGCTGAGAATGGGCATGTTCAGGGCAATCTTGTTGGTGAGGCGCGTCTTGACGGAGACGTCGCTTGGCAGTACCTCTGAGCGCTGTGGCATCAGCAGGACGTCATCATAGGTCAAGCCTTCTTTAATCGAGATAATAGACATGCAGCAGTAGGTCCCCTTTCGCTAATTTGCCCGGATTCTGGTCTTTTATTCGCCAGTCCGGGAGTGATGGATGGACGCATTCACGGTACGAGCCCCAGCTTCGAGGCTTAAGTGTTTGGTTTATTACATTAAAAGAAAAGCGTTAAAGGTGTGGATGAGAGGGGGGGGGTGGCAAAGCGGGCCGACCAAGACCCGCCTGCCGTGAATTGAATGAAGAGATGTGAACAAGCATCAAAAAAATCCCGATTTCTGGAGTGAAATCGAGATTGATGGCATGGCTTTCAAAGACGAAAGACGCCTTCAGATTTCACTCATAGCAGGAAAATTTACGGTTTTCCCGTAGAAACTGGCAGTCCCTATTACCGCCGATATATGAGTGTCCGCATTAAGTTGATGATTTTCTATAAGGTAACAAATATTTGGGACGTTGTCAACAGAATCGAGAGATATTTTCGGCGAAATTGCGAAATTTTATCTGTTTATTTATTTTATTGTTCGTGTTTTTGTAATTATAAAGAGATTGTCATGTTTTCTTGACTATTATTCTCTATAAAATCCGTACAATGGAGGTATGACGGTTATGTATGAGGTGAATGATTATGCGAAAGCTTTTTCCTGAATCAAAAAAGCAGCTAAAAATAGCGTTTGCTGCCGCGGTGGGAGTGTTGCTTGCTGTGACTATCGGCATGGGCACTTACCAGGGACAGCAGCTGGAGATCTCCAGGATGTCCCTGTCCCCAACCGAAATGGTCCCAACTGAAATGGCCCCAACCGGCGCTGGGGCGGCGTTGGCACAAGCTGCGCCCGAGCTTGAAGCAGCCACCAGCCTCGCTGTCCCCGAAGCCTTAAAAGGAAAAACCATTGCGGTCCTCAGCGACCTCCACGGCCACATCAGTGAGGACAACGCGGCCCGGCTCCTTGAGGCACTACGGGAAGCCCGCCCGGTGGCCATCCTGCTGCCGGGAGACATGGTGGACCGCCGGGAGCGCTACTGGCCTGAGGCCCGGGCTTTGATGGAGGCCCTGCCGGACATCGCCCCTACCTATTACAGCTTTGGCAATCATGAAATTGGAAATATTGACCGGGGCGCGGCCCTTGGGTGGCTTGAGAACCTTGGCATTTTCGTGCTGCGAAACAGCAGCGCGGTGCTGGAGGTGGACGGCACGCCCATAATCCTCAGCGGCCTGGATGACCGGATAGGCTTTGCCTCGGAGCGCAGCTATATCCTGACTATGAACCGCCTTCGAAACGCCTCTGAGTACCAGATCCTCCTCAGTCACCGTCCGGAGTATGCCAGTGAATACGCCGCGGCAGGCTTTGACCTCGTGGTCAGCGGCCATGCCCACGGCGGACAGGTCCGGCTGCCGTTCATTGGTCCCGTTTTGTCGCCGCACCAGGGCTTTTTCCCGGATCTGGCGCAGGGCCTGCATCAATTTGGCAACACACAGCTCGTCATCAGCCGGGGGCTGGGCAACAAAATCCCGTTCCCAAGGCTGTTCAATCCGCGGGAAGTGGTGCTGCTGGGGTGGGAGTAAACCATGAATATTAAATTAACATCCATATTTTGTAATATTTTGAACTTGTGGTAAGATGAGAGAAATACTATACACATGGAGGAACAGATTGAAGCGCCTAAAATTAAATATCGATGAACAAATTGCACATATGCGCGATGAAAACGGCATAAAATTCAACCTTGTTACCGAAAATGAAGCACGTTTATTCTTATTGAATAGCACCTATTATTTTAAGTTGAAAGCTTATGCAAAAAACTTTGAAAAATACGCGACAGGTGCTAAATGTGGAAATTATATAGATCTTGAATTTGCTTACTTACAGGATTTATCTACAATAGACATGCACTTAAGAAAATTTATCATTAAATCCTCACTTGATATTGAACATTTCTTAAAAGTCAGGCTCTTAAATGCTGTATCTAAAAATCCTTTTGAAGATGGGTATAAATTTGTGCATGAGTGGCTAATAAATAACCCCAAGGTTCTAAGCGATCTTTCAAAAAAGAAATTCAACAGTATATGCTCAGAGCTTATTCGGAAATATGAGAATGACTTTGCGTTATGGAACATTGTCGAAGTACTTTCTTTTGGGGATTTTGCCAAGTTATATCATTACTACTATATTAAGTATCCAGATAAAAGTTCGATGAGCAATTTGATTTTTCCTGTCAAGTGTATCAGAAATGCAGCAGCGCACAATAATTGCTTAATTAACTCATTGAAAACTCCATACAAGCTCAAAAGAAAAACAAAAGAAGTTAGTAATTATGCCGCAAACATTGATCATATCCCTAAAGCTCTTAGACATAAGATGATGAGTAATCCTGTGATTCATGACTTTGTATGTTTGCTTTTTGTCTTTGATAATATTGTTAGCAGCGTTAAGGTAAAAACTCATACAATGAGCGAATTGGAAAAGTTATTCAAAGTAAGAATGTCAAGAAACTCTAAATTCTACAGGAATAATATTGAGATCATCGAAAGCTATCGTTTTGTGAGAATGGTCATTGACCATTTTGCAAATAAGCCTTATAATTAATTTGAAGAACAAAAGTGTTCGACACTTTTATCGAGGGGGCCCCCGTGCCACCCTTGATTTTCTTTTTTGAGGAAAAAACAAGCCCTCATTTGTCTGTGACAACTTTTTCTTCACATGAGTTAATATTGTGGCCACCATCAATGTCAAAATAAGTAGTATTCCAAATGCTGAAACCATTGAGGCGATCCAGGAAACAGAGAAGATGAAAATGCATCCTGATGACTATAGAGGGTATGATGATATAGACGAAATGATAGAAGATCTATTGAAGCGAATAGAAGAGTGGTAGTGTATTATTCTGTGCCATAACCGTGCTATCCTAAGATAATCTTGCTGTGAAAATGACCATCGGCAAAAGTACTTTGAAGCTTTTTAAAGGCTTCAAAAGACTTTTTTTGCCGATGGTCATCTGTTTTCACACTCAAATCAATTCACAGCTTCAGCGGCCGCCAGCGGCTGGATCAAACGCTTGTACACAAACGCAAACGCCAAAGTGGTGAGCAGCATCTCCGGCAGCATATAAGAGGCGTTGTAGATCAGCGAATAAAGCAATGGATCCTGGCCCTCCGGCGCGTAGGACGCGAAAACCACGACGCCTGAAATGACGCTGGAGGCAAAGCGCAGCGCTATGCCAAGGACAATGCCCAAAGTCGCGTTCAGAAGCTTCTTCCCAAACAGGCCCGCCAGTCCCAGGAAGCCGAAGCCCAGGACGTAGTCAAACAGGATGGACACCGGGTGGAAGGACCACTTGGGCCCAAGTATGAACTGGAGCGTCCCGTAGACTATGGCCACGAACAGGCCCGGACCAGCGCCGTAGCGCACCGCGTAGATCAGGATGGGCAGCATGCTGACGGCGGTGATGGAGCCTCCGCTTGGCATCTGGAAGATGACCACCAGGCTGAGGACATACGCGAGGGCCAGCATGACCCCGCCTTCGACCAGCATTTTGACAGTGAGTTTATTTTTCATGTTTCTCGAGGTCTCCTCTCATTTTTTATGTCAACGAGAAAAAGATCCTGTACAGGGTGTGCACAGGATCTTCAGAAGACTCTAAACACACTTCCCTACGCCGGCACTACCCGGATCAGGTTCGAAGGGTCGCGGCTTATGGCCGCTCTCAGCAGTTGCTCCCCTAGTGTACGGATTCAATTTTCATGTGACTGCGTGTGTAGCTTTTTGTGAGGCTTTTTGTGCGGCTTTTTGTATGGCTTTTGCCTTACATCATGCCCGGCATGCCGCCGCCCATGGCAGGCGCTGCATCCTTGGAAGGAATGTCGACAACCGCTGCCTCAGTGGTGAGGAACATTGCGGAAATGGACGCCGCGTTTTGGACTGCGGAGCGTGTGACCTTCGTTGGGTCGACAATGCCCGCCTGAATCATGTTGACATACTCGCCAGTGAGGGCGTTGAAGCCGACGCCTTTGTCAGAGTTCTTGACGTGCTCGACAATGACGGAACCTTCCTGGCCAGCGTTCATTGCGATTTGACGGACTGGCTCTTCAAGGGCGCGGGCAATGATCTTCGCGCCGGTCTTCTGGTCGCCTTCGAGGCTGTCGATCAGCTTGCAAAGCTCAGGAAGCACGCCGATGAGCGCCGTACCGCCGCCTGGGACAATACCTTCCTCGACAGCTGCGCGGGTCGCATTGAGGGCGTCCTCAAGGCGGAGTTTCTTCTCTTTCATTTCAACTTCTGTCGCAGCGCCAACCTGGATGACCGCTACGCCGCCAGCAAGCTTCGCAAGGCGCTCCTGGAGCTTCTCTTTGTCGAAGTCAGAAGTGGTTTCTTCAATTTGAACGCGGATCTGACGGATACGCTCCTGAATAGCGTTGTGATCGCCTTCGCCGTCAATGATTGTCGTGTTGTCCTTGCTGACCTTGACGGACTTAGCACGGCCAAGGAGGGAAACGTCCGCGGACTTCAGCTCATAGCCGAGCTCCTCGGAAATCACCGTGCCGCCTGTGACTGCCGCTATGTCTGCCATCATGGCTTTTCTTCTGTCACCAAAGCCAGGGGCTTTGACTGCCACACACTCGAACGTGCCGCGAAGCTTGTTGACCACCAGCGTGGAGAGTGCTTCGCCTTCAACGTCCTCAGCAATGATCAGGAGCTTTCTGCCCTGCTGAACGATTTGCTCGAGAATTGGAAGGACTTCCTGGATATTGGAGATCTTCTTGTCCGTGATCAGGATGTATGGGTCTTCGAGGACCGCTTCCATTTTGTCAGGATCCGTGATCATGTACGCGGAGATGTAACCGCGGTCAAACTGCATGCCCTCGACAACTTCGAGCTGTGTGCTCATGGTCTTGGACTCTTCTACAGTGATGACGCCATCTTTGCCGACCTTCTCCATAGCTTCTGCGATCAGATCACCAATAGTGCTGTCTCCAGCGGAGATTGACGCGACGTCAGCGATGTCGTTTTGCGTTTCAATGTTGACGCTCATGTCCTTGAGGCCTTCAACAGCAATTTTGACCGCCGCTTCAATGCCTTGCTTGAGAATCATAGGGTTCGCGCCAGCTGCCACGTTCTTCACGCCTTCGCGGATGATGGCCTGAGCCAGCAGTGTTGCGGTAGTGGTACCGTCGCCGGCAACGTCGTTTGTCTTGGTCGCGACTTCTTTGACGAGCTGAGCGCCCATGTTCTCGTAAGCGTCCTCGAGCTCGATCTCTCTGGCAATGGTGACGCCGTCATTTGTGATGAGCGGTGCGCCAAACTTCTTGTCGAGAATGACATTGCGGCCTTTAGGGCCGAGGGTGACTTTAACCGTATCTGCAAGCTTGTTGACGCCGGCTTCCAACTTGCGGCGCACTTCTTCTGAATACATGATTTCTTTAGCCATGTTAAGGTTAACCTCCTGTAGTGAGTGTTTTGATAATTTGATTGTTTACTTATTTAATTATTCAACGATACCCAAAAGCTTGGACTGCTCAATGATGGTATACTCTTCATTGTCGATCTTGACTTCTGTGCCGGCGTATTTAGGGAAAATAACCTTGTCGCCAACTTTGACTTCCATAGTGATCTCTTTGCCGTCCACAATGCCGCCTGGGCCAACTGCGACGACTTCCGCGATCTGAGGCTTTTCCTGAGCCTGACCCGGGAGAACGATCCCGCTTTTAGTTTTTTCTTCGGCTTCGAGCTTACGAATGACAACGCGCTCGCCTAAAGGTCTGATGTTCATGCTAAAATCCTCCTGTTCATATAATTGAGATGAAAAACTCCCGGTACTTCTTGTGAAAGAGAGCGCCGAGAGCAATAAACCTAACGCTCTGCCCTTATGATAATATATTTTGAGAGATTTATCAATAGTTTTTTGGCACTCCTTAAACAAGAGTGCTAACAACGCGAAGGCTAAAAGACGTGCATAAATAAAAGTACCCCCATACTGAAGAGAGCTTGCTCTCGGAAGTATGGGGTTGTTTTTATTTATATAGGGCGCATGCTATAAGCGAGCGAAGCAAGCCCGTGACCGAAGCGCAGCGAAGCGAAGCGAGGGTGCACGTCTGTTTGCATGAGGTGTAACTTAATCAAAACCAAAACACGAGAAGTAAATTTGTCAACCGCCGCTAAAGAGAGCTTGCTCTCGGACGCGGAGGGACACTTCTGTTTATATAGGGCGCATGCTATAAGCGAGCGAAGCACCCCATCACCTATGCACCCTCATAGAATTCAGGATAGCCAGCAGGGCAACGCCAACATCGGCAAAAACCGCTTGCCACATAGAGGCCAGGCCCAATGTGCCAAGGCCCAGCACCAGCGCCTTGATCCCAAGGGCCAGGGCAATGTTCTGGCGCACCACGGCATTTGTCTTCTTGCTGATCTGGATGGCCTCCGCGACCTTTTCCAGGTCGTCATTCATGATGACAATGTCCGCAGCTTCGATCGAGAGGTCAGCCCCCAGGCCGCCCATGGCAATGCCTACGTCCGCTATGGCCAGCGCCGGCGCGTCGTTGAGGCCGTCGCCTACAAACACGACTTTGCGGCCGCGGTTCCTGGCGTCCTCAATGGCTTTGACTTTGCCGTCCGGCAACAGCTCGCTGAGCACTTGGTCCAGGCCAGCTTCTTTGCCAATTACTTCTGCGATTTCCCGGCGGTCCCCTGTCAGCATGACGACTTGGTTTACGCCCTCACGGCGCATTGCGGCCACGGCTTTGGCCGAGCTTTCCTTGATCTGGTCACTGACGTCAATGGCCCCGAGCCATGCGCCATCTACGGTCACGTGAACCCGTGTGAGCTGGCCGCCGCTGATGCCGGGGGTGATGTTTTGGTCTTCCAACAATCGGCTGCTCCCTACGTGCCAGAGGCGTCCATCATAGGTCGCTCTAACACCCCGTCCCGGAAGCTCCTCATAATCCTCAATCATACCAAAGGCAATGCCGCGTTCCTCTGCAGCTTCTGTGATTGCCCGGGCTATGGGATGGTTCGACAGGTGCTCCAGCGCCGCAGCGCCTTCAAGAATGGCCGCCTCCCGGGTCTGTCCGTGGATCTTAGCCACTTTGAAGCTGCCCTCGGTAATGGTGCCCGTCTTGTCCAGGAAAACCGTGTCAGCGCCTACCAGCGCTTCCAGGTAGTTGCCGCCCTTTATAAGAATGCCCCTGGATGACGCACGGCCAATGCCTCCAAAATAGCCAAGAGGCACCGAAATCACCAGTGCACAAGGGCAGGAGACGACGAGGAAGATGGATGCCCGGTACAGCCAAGTCGTCCAGCTGTCCCCGGTGACCAATGGGGGAATAATGGCAATCAGGGCGGCAATCAGGACGACCGCAGGGGTATACACCTTGGCGAAGCGCGTGATGAAGCGCTCCGTGCTCGCCTTTTTGTCAGCGGCTGACTCAATCAGCTCAAGAATTCTGCCTATGGTTGAAGACTCGTAATCCGCGGTGGTCCGGATCCTGAGCACACCGGTCTTGTTGATGCTGCCGCCGTAGACTGTGGAGCCCGGCGCGGCTTCTACCGGCAGGGATTCGCCGGTGATAGCGGAGGTATCCAGCACGGCGGTGCCGCTTTCAACCACGCCGTCCAGCGGAATGCGCTCGCCGGGCTTGACGAGGATGAGACTGCCGCTTTTGACGAATTCGGTGTCAATGTCGCGGATTTCTTCCTGGGTGGTGGCTTTGATCTGTGGTACGAATGGCTGGGTTAAAGGCTGACCAAAAGGCTCACCAGTAACCCCGAGGGCTGGAGCTTGCTCTGACGCCTGGCTTTGCGCCTCCACAATCCAGTGGGTTTTTTCTACTTTAATGTCCATGAGCCCTGCAATGGAGCGGCGGGACTTGTTGACAGCGTAATCCTCGAACAGCTCCCCTACTCTGTAGAACAGCATAACCGCCACCGCTTCCGGATATTCGCCAATGCCCCAGGCGCTAAAAGTGGCTACAGACATGAGGAACTTTTCCTCGAACCAGTTGCCCTGCCTGATGTTTCGGTAAGCGCCAAGCAGGACACCACGGCCAACCAGAATATAAGCCACCAGATAGATTCCAATTTTCACAGGCTCAGGCAGGAAACCGGCCAGGCTTCCCAGCATGGCACCAAAATAGAGCAGCGCGCCAATCAGCAGCTCTGCCTTTTCCCGCTTTTCTGTATTGCCGCCGTGGCTGTGGCCGTGGCTGTGATCGCTGTTTTCCTGATCTTGGGCTTGAGCTTTGGACAAATCTCTGACACCAACGTGAGGTTCATAGCGGTGGACGACCTCTGAGATCTTGTCGGTCATAAGTTCTGGGGCAGTGGCTGCCACGCCTTCAGAGGTCTTGATGATCAACTTTTTGGTGGCGAACCTCAGGGTCGCAATCTCAACCTCCGGCAGCGCGTTGACGGCTGTTTCTATTTTGGCCGCGCAACTGGCGCAGTTGAGACCGGTCAGCTCATATTGATATTTTTGTGCTTTATTTTCAAGGGTGGTTTGGCTTATGCTCATGGTCTCATCTCCTGGAAATATTGGTTAATTGTCATTATGAAGGGCTGTTTTGCTATGTGTTGACTTTGCGCCTGTCCGAGCTACAGCCCTGTTGTCAGTCTTGGCGGCTGTCCCCTTGCGCTATTCGTGGCTGAGGTGAACCAGGCCGGCGTCCATGATAGCGGAGACATGCTCGTCGTCCAGTCGGTAATAGACCACTTTGCCTTCCCTGCGGTTTCTCACCAGACGCGCCTGCTTCAATATGCGCAGCTGATGGCTGATGGAAGACTGGGTCATATTGAGGACGTGGGCAATGTCGCAGACGCACAGTTCTGAGTGGGCCAGTGCGCTTAGAATCCTTATGCGCGTCGAGTCCCCCAGAACCTTGAAGAAGTCCGCCAGATCGATCAGCCGTTCCTCTGGGTGCTGATCCGCCCGAACCTTTTCAACCACATCTTCGTGGATTATGGCACAGTCGCATTTATACTCATTTGTAACCTCAAAAGTCATGGTTTACTCTCCTTTACGATTGAACGTATGTATATCTGTTCATATGTTCAATTAAATTATAAGCCTCATTGAGGCGCTCGTCAAGAGAATTGCGTGGTTGGGGACAGGCACCCGCCACGGGTGCCTGTCCCCAACCAAATTACATCTTATAAACCACACGCCCGCCAACCATAGTCATAGCGACCTTGGCCTCAAGAATCTCCCTGCTCTTCAAATCAAACAAATTCCTGTCAAGGACAACAAGGTCAGCAAGCTTCCCAACCGCCAATGTACCAAGACGGTCCTCATCAAAGGATGGATATGCCGCGTCAGAAGTGAACAGCCGCACGGCCTCCATGACAGAAAGCTTTTCCTCTGGCAGCCACCCGCCCTCAGGCACGCCGCTCAGGTCCGCCCGCTCAACGGCAGCATAAATATTCCCCAAAATACTGAAGCTTTCCACCGGCGCGTCAGAGCCGCCCGCTGTGCGAATACCCATATCCCGCATGGATTTCCAGGCATAGACTTTCTCCATGCGCTCACGGCCAATCCTCGCTTCAACACTGCCCATGTCCGTAGGGACAAAAATAGGCTGGATGTAGGCAACAAGATCCGCTCGCTTCATTTTTCCCAGCAGCTCTGGCGTTGTGAGCTGGGCGTGAATAATACCGTGCCTCAGTGGATTGAGAGCCTCGCCGGCCTCCCTGCGCGCTTCTATTACCTCAGAAAGTAGGCCTGCAGTCAACGCTATCGCGCCGTCACCTATCGCATGCACCGCGATCTGCATCCTATTTTGATCTGCCAGCTTCACGAATTCTCTCAGCGCTTCCGTTTCAAAGCTTTGAATTCCACAAGTTTTCGGATCATCACTGTACGGCAGCTCAAGCAAAGCCGTTCTGGCACCCAGAGAGCCATCTGTAAACAGCTTCAGCGGACCCACTCTAAAATAGGGGCTGCCCACTCCAGTCGTATAACCTTCAGAAAGAAAGGCCTGAAATTCTTCTATACTATTAAACAGACACTGTTCATAAACCCTGACTGTCAAAGCGTTTTCCCTATCCATCTTTTTAAAAGCATGCACCACCTGACGCCACTGCCCATCCGGCATGCCCATAAAGTCTGTGGAGTGGATCGAAGTGATGCCTTCTTTGTTGAGCTCCGCCTGTCCCATAGTCATCAGCGCTGTGACAGCCTCTTCCGTCAGGGGCTCCAGCAGCAGCTTGTGAAGAAATGCCGCGCTCTCCTGCAGAACGCCAGTCTCAGGATCAATATAAGCGCTGAGCTTCTTAGCTTCCTCCATTTTCATTATGTTCTCCAAAGCAACACTGTTGGCCACTGCTATGTGTCCGCATACCCGGGTATAGACTACCGGCAGCTCTGTCGAGACTTGATCCAGCAGCGCCTTGGTAATGAAGCTTTTTTCCCCGGTGAAGCTGTTTTGGTTCCAGCCCCAGCCCAGCAGCCACCCGCGGTAAGGCCCCTGCTTCTCAGCATACTCTCTGCCCCGCGCTACAACCTGCTCCGCGGAGGTGCAGTCAAAAAATGGTGCTGTGATCTTGGAAACCGCGTACTCAAGAATGTGAAGGTGCGTATCCACAAAACCCGGCAGCACGAGCTTCCCATTAAGGTCAATACGCCTCAGCGCTTCCAGGCGCTCTGCTTCCTGGTTGGTTCCAAGAAACGCAAGTTTGTCGTCCTTTATGCCTATGGCTTCATACAAAGTTTCCTCATGATCCATAGATTGAATCCTACCGTTGAAAAAGAGATGGTCAAGCACTATGCAACACTCCCCCAGAATTGTTTCTTGTTAATATTGCATGCAAAATTCCCGCCAAGTTTCCACAGGTTTTCCAAAAATCGTTCCAATCGCTGAAACCTTGGGTTTCACTATCTTTGGGAAAGTAACGAAATTAAGTTGCGTCAACATTACAGCCCCAGAATCACCATTCAGTGTAAAAAAGAGTTATCTTTTTTACCATCACTCAAATTGCAAAAAAAAGGAATCGATATCCAAGACCCTCTTCACAGGCCCTTGAACACCAATTCCGCCCACTTTCCCTACAGTACCGCAATCAAACCCGCGACCCAGTTGTAAAACGGCACAAGCGCCACTGGCAAAAATACCGCCGGAAGCATATTCCCCACTTTGAGGTCCGCATCCACCAGCATTTTAAAGCCCAGCGCCATGATCAGCATACCGCCGGCAGACGTCATAGCGCCAATAACCTCCGGACTAAGAAAATCCTTTACCGACCCTGCCGTCAGGGCAATAATTCCCTGGTACAGCAAGACGCTGATGCTCGAAAACGCAACGCCAACCCCAAGCGTCGCCGCGAAAATCACTGAAACAATCCCGTCAATGACAGATTTCGCGTACAAGGTCTGGTGACTGTTGCTTAAGCCACCCTCAAGAGCCCCCATGATTGCCATGGATCCCACACAGAAAAGCAATGTCGCGGTGACAAAACCCTTTGTAAATCCGCCAGTTCCTTTGATAAATCTTCGCTCAACGGCATGGGTCATACTTTCGAGTTTTTGCTCAATATTGATCCCTTCACCAATGGCCGTTCCCAGCGCCAGGCTCAGAAGCACCACCAAAATGTTGGACTCCGTCAAAGCACTTGAAATTCCTATAATGATAACCCCCAGGGACAAGGTCTTGATGATGGCCTGACCAAACTTCTCCGGCATCCGCTTTCCAATCAAAAGGCCCAAAACGCCCCCAATTAATACCGCCACCGCATTTGCAATTGTACCTGACAAAATCATACTGCTTACGCCTCCATCTCTGAATTTCTGCCCCAATGAAACAGTAATTGTTGTGCATACCCTGCCTGATCACCAAAACGCGACTCTGCGAAAGTCTTGATTTCCCTGGCGCTGGCTTCGTGGTTAAAATACAGCTGCCGCATCATTTTCGCGACCCAGGTATCTACCGGGAACGCTGCCCTGCGTCCGTATCCGAACAGCATGATGCATGACGCGACTTTTTCTCCAACCCCCGGAAGCGTCAGCAGCGCCTTCATTAGCGCTGTGTCCTCCAGATGCCCCCAGGCCTCAAGGTCCGCCTCACCACTGGCCACCTTTTGTGCCGTAGCCAGCAGATACTGATCCCTATACCCTGCTCCAGCCTGCCTGTACTGATCCAGACTAAGTCCCGCCAAGATCTCCGGTGCTGGAAATCCTTTCATCTTCTCATGAGGAACCCGCGCGCTGCCAGCCTCCGTAATTTCACTGCCGAACCGGTCAGCGAGCGCCTCAATACTTCCCTTGATCCTTGGAATATTATTATTGCCTGAGAGGATGAAGGTGATAACCATTTCCCAGGGGTCCTGCCTGAGAATACGGATGCCCCTGCCAAATTCTGCTGCGCAGGCCATGGCTGAGCTCGGATCCCTTTCCAGTAAAACCTGCTCAATGGCCGCATAATCCGTTTCCAGGTCAAAATAGCTCTTCCAGAAGCTTTCATAATCGTCTTGGGAGGTTTCGAGGATCACATCCCCCGCGAGCTGCAGGGCTCTTAAATACCGACCGGATGCGACACCTTCAAATCCTGATTCTGCTTCACCCAAAGCCGCGACATCAATTTTGCGCCATCTAAACGCCTGACCGCATTCGAAGGTTTTTTCAAGATTGAAGTACTTGCCGGGCAGCCTGATGCCCTCAGCAGCTGCTGAATTTTCCACCTTGCTTTCGAGGACCGTCATTCTATCCACCTCACACATCTTAAGAAATTGTAACGTTTTTAACCAGAATTTGCAAGAAGGGAAAAGTTACCTGATACAATTTCCTCATGACCTTGAGGGAACAGGAGCCCGGCCCAACGCAAACCGCTTCTCCCAGGCACCACTTGCCCCATATGCCACTTGCTTCCCCCAAACCACAAAACAGCAGGGCACCCACCGGCGCCCTGCTGTCCCTCTATCACTCTTTCACGCTTAATGGTACAAACTCAAACTTATTAACATCAAACAGTCCCACATCCGTCAGCTTGATCTCCGGAATCACCGGCAGCGCCAGAAATGCCAGCGTCATTACGGGATCATAGACCCGCTTGACGCCAAGACTGTAGCCTACTTCCAGCAAATCCTTAAGCTTCTGATCCACCAGCTCAATAGGCTCATCTGACATCAGTCCGCCTATTGGAAGCGGCATGGAGGCCACGACCTCGCCACCCTTGACCATGGCGATCCCGCCGCCAATACGGCGAATCTCATCAATAGCCGCCATCAGATTCTCGTTGGAATCCCCTATGACAATCAGGTTGTGGCTGTCATGGGCTATGGTTGTGGCAATGGCGCCGTCCTTCAGGCCAAAGCCTTCCACCAGGCCCCGCCCAATATTGCCTGTGGCGTGGTGACGCTCAATGACGAGGAGCTTCAATATATCCAGACGCTCATCATACTTAAAATAGCCATCCTCTGTGACCACCTTGCGCACCGCGCTCTCCGTCACCAGAGAATGTGGCAGCAGCCGGATTACCCGGGCAAAGTCGGTTTCCATAGGAATTTTCAAATCCTCGGTCGACACCGGCTTAAAATTCACCGTGTTCACAACCGCATCAGAAACAATTTCCGACACTTCAAACAGTGCCTTGCCCCGCTCCGCCATTAAGCGGCCCGCCTTGAACACCATTTCAACATTAAACGCCTTCAGATCGTCAAAAACGATCAGATCCGCCTGATAGCCCGGTGCCACCGCGCCGCGGTCATAGAGGCGGTAGGCTTCTGCAGCGTTCAGCGTTGCCATCTTGATGGCGGTGATGGGCGGCAGGCCCCTGGAGATCGCCAGCCTGACGTTGTTGTCAATGTGGCCCTCCACCAGGATGTCCCCCGGGTGCCGGTCATCCGTGCAGAAGAAGATCCGCCGCACGTTGTCCTTGTTGACCCCGGCCACCAGCTCAGCCAGGTTGCGGGCTGCAGAGCCCTCGCGAATTTGAATATACATTCCCAGACGGAGGCGGTCTATCATTTCCTCCACGGTGGTGCACTCGTGCTCTGTTCGGACGCCTCCCGCCACATAGGCGTTGAGCCCCTTGTCCTTGATGACGGGGCCGTGACCGTCAATGAGCTTTCCATCAGCAATCGCCAGCTTATCTATGACCTCCGGCGAGGCGCTCTCCACCGCCGGATAGTCCATCATCTCCCCAAGTCCCAGAACCCGGGGATGGTCAATCAGTGTTTCCAGATCCGCCGCCAGCAGCTTCGCACCGGCGTTTTCAAAGGATGTGGACGGCACGCAGGAAGGCAGCATGACAAAGACGTCCAGCGGCAAGTGCGCCGCCTCGCTGTTGTCCAGCACATACTGAATGCCGCCAAGACCGCAGACGTTGGCAATTTCATGGGGATCCGCTATTATAGTCGTCGTACCCCGGGGTAGGATTGTCTTCGCGAACTGCGCCGGCGTCACCATGGAGGACTCAATGTGCACGTGGCCGTCAATGAGCCCCGGCGCCACGTAACGGCCACCGAGGTCAATCTCCTCGACCCCTTCATACTGGCCAATGCCGGCGATCTCACCGCCCACAATGGCCACATCCCCTTCCAGAATTTCCTCCGTAAAGACGCTGACAATCCGCGCGTTTTTCAGGACGAGGTCCGCCTTGACCCGGCCGCTGGCCACGTCTATGCGGCTTTTGATCCTCGCTTTCTGGGCCGGGCGTTCAGCCCGGCCCAGTCCCCCACCAAAGTCCTGAACCTTAGCCATTGGCACCGGCCCCTTTCGCGGCAGCCTTCGCCTTTCTGTCCTCAACTATGGCTTTCAAAACAACGTCCGGGGTCGCAGGGAGGGTATAAATCCGGACCCCAATCGCGTCATAGATCGCGTTCAGGATCGCAGGGGCCACCGGCACCATGGTCGGTTCGCCAATACCCTTCGCCCCATAAGGTGCCGTATTCTCCGGGTCCTCCACAATATACTTGTGAATCGCCGGGATATCCATAGCCGTTGGAATTATATATTTCGCAAACTTGTTATTCTTAATGACGCCGTCCTTGACCCCCAGGTCCTCGTACAGGGTGTACCCAAGGCCCATAACAAAACCGCCGTCAATCTGCCCTTCCACCAGGTCCGGGTTGATAGCCCTGCCCACGTCCTGCACGCACCAGGCCTGCAGCACCTGAACTCTTCCCGTCTCTGTGTCCACCTCGACCTCCGTGCCATAGGCGTTGAAGGTATATGGCCAGTAAGGCACCCCTTCCCCCGTCTCCGGGTCCATGCCTACAGTCTGAGCCGTAAACGATTCCGTCACCGCCAGCACGCGGCCCTCAGACTTCAATTGCTTTGCGATTTCGCCAAAGGTCGTCTGGCGGCTCGGAAAAATGGGCAACCAGATTTTCTGATCTTCCACTTCGAGGCTTGCAGTAGAATTGAGTTTAAGATTGACGCGCGCCTCTTCCAGCAAAGCCTTTTTGAAAGACTCCGACGCCTTCAGGACCGCATTTCCAGTGTTATAGGTCTGACGGCTGGCCGCCGCTGTGCCGGAATCCAAAAACTCTCTGGTATCCTCGCAGATCATGTGCACCTGGTCAGAATGCATACCCAGCACTTCCGCGCATACCTGGGGCATTATGGTTTTCGCCCCCTGACCAACCTCTGTGGCCCCAACGCGAAGTAAAACCTCACCATTTTCCGCGAGCTCCACGGTCGCCACGGAAACATCCGGGAAGCCGTTGCCGTAGCCCGTACCGTACCAGCTTAGTGCAATACCTCTTCCGCGCTTAAGCATGCTCCGCCACCTCCGTTTGCTTACCCGGTTTCGCCGCAGAAGTCGCCCCGGCACCGGCACCAGCATCACTGCCATTCATAGCCTGATTCAGGATCTCGAGACATTCTTCAAGCGGCACCGACTCCGTCAGCACCTGACCGTTCGCCGTCACTGAACCCACTCTAAAAAGGTTCTTCATGCGGATTTCATAAGGCGTCATGCCTAATGCCTCCGCCAGTATGTCCATATGCTGCTCATACGCCACTGGCACCTGAGTCGCCCCAAAGCCCCGCATAGCCCCGGCATATGGATTGTTGGTGTAGACGGAGTAGCTGTCCACGTGAACATTTTCGATTTCATAAGGACCGGTGATGTGAACACCAGCTTTACGCATGACGTTGATGGCCCAGGACGCATAGGCCCCCGTGTCGCCATGAAGCTCCGCTTCCAGCGCCAGAAGCTTGCCATCCTCAGCCGCCCCAACTTTAAGTCGCATATAAACCGGGTGCCGTTTGGAATGGGCATAGAAGGATTCCTCCCTGGCCATGGTCGTCTTCACCGGACGGCCAAGGGCAATCGTCGCCAGTGCCAGGTGAATCTGCATGCTGATGTCCTCGCGTCCGCCAAAGGCGCCGCCGACGACAGGATTCAGAATGACCACCTGCTCCAGCTCCCAGCCAATAGCTTCTGCCACTTCAATCTGATCAAAGTGCGGATACTGTGTGGACGCCACCACAACGACCTTGTCGCCTTCCATATAAGCGAGACCGCTCTCCGGCTGAAGAAAGACGTGATCCACGAAAGGTGAAACGTACTCCCGCTCAATGACCACTGCGGATGACTCAAAGCCTTTGGCCACGTCCCCCCGGCGGCACTTGTAGTGGTAAATCAGATTGGATTTGCCGTCATGAACCTGGGGTGCATCTGGCAGCATAGCCTCTTTGGGGTCGAATACCGCTGGCAATGGCTCGTAATTCACCTTGACCATGGCACCCGCCGCGTCTGCCTGCGCCTGAGTCTCCGCAACCACAAAGGCCACGGGATCCCCAACACGGCGGACCTTTTTCGCGCATAAAACCTCGTGATCCTTGAACAGAACCCCGTGTACGTTGTGTCCCGTCACGTCCGCTGCCGTAAAGATCCGGATCACCCCCAGCGCTTTTTCAGCCTCGGACAGATCCAGTGTAAAAAAGCCATGGGGAATTTCTGACCTGACGGTTGCCCCATAGACGCAGTTTTCCATTTCAATGTCCTGAGGATAGAGCGCCTCCCCGGTCAGCTTCGCCCGGGCATCCTTGCGCTGAATCCGCTGGCCTACAGATTTTAAGGTGTTCATTTCTTCTCACCCCGTTCCTGCATGACCTCAGACGCGGTTTTGATGGCCTTCACCATCTTGTCGTAGCCCGTACAGCGACAGAGGTTGCCGCTGATGGCTTCCTTGATCTGCTGATCGTTTGGCGCTGCGTTTTTGTCCAGAAGCGCCTTCGCCGAAAGCACCATCCCTGGGATACAGTAGCCGCACTGAACCGCGCCGTTATCTAAAAACGCCTGTTGAACAGGATCGAGGCCATTTTCAGTCTCAAGCCCTTCAATCGTCACGACTTTTTTCCCTTCACACTGGGCCGCGAGCACCAGGCACGAATCTACAGCCTTGCCGTCCAAAATGACCGTACAGGCGCCGCATTCGCCTTCCCCGCAGCCTTCCTTTGTCCCCGTGAGCCCCAGAGGCCCCCGTATGACATCTAACAACCTCATATGATCTTCAATTTCCAGCCTATGGTCTTTACCGTTCACATTCAAATTCAACGTTATCATGATATTGCCCCCCTGTTGCTATAACGATGCCCGAAGCGCTTTTTTCAGTGCATTGCCAAAGACGCCACGAACAGCTTCACGCTTAAACGGCATTGTACCCCGACCACTGAGACGGCTGCTGACCACCTCGGAGAACAGGTCGCAGGCAGACGAAATTAAAGCTTCGTCCAGCTTTTTGCCTGTCAGAAACGCTTCCAGTTCAGGCTCCCTCATGCCCGTCAGACCAATGGACCCAGACGCGACACAAACCTTTTCAATGACCTTATCCTCGCTCAGCTCAACCGCTGCCGCCGCGCTGAGCCGCGAAATAGCGAGCGCATTGCGAAGCCCCAGCTTTTCAAACTGAACGTTGATATGCGCGGACCCCGGCCTTGGAATGATAATCTGGGTGATGATTTCCCCCTCATTCAGGTCCGCCTGGCCTTTGCCCTTGAAGAAATCCTTCAGCGCCACTGTCCTGCAGCCCTCGTTCGAAACAATTTCAAGCAGCGCTTCCATAGCCAGCAGCGGCGGAACAGCGTCTGCCGCTGGAGAAGCGTTGGCAATATTGCCGCCCACGGTTCCAAGATTTTGAATCTGCGGCGCCCCTACTGATTTTGAAGCTTCCCATAAACCCGGCAGCTGACGCATGACCCGGTCAGATTCTACCAGCTCACTATACTTCGCGCAGGCACCTATGGCAATATAGTCCGCTTCAAAGCGGATTCCCCGACATTCCGGCACATCCGAAATGTCCACAATAACTGGCTTTTTGTTGTGATTTTCCCTGATCTTGACCAGAAGATCCGTACCTCCAGCGATCAGCTCTGCCCTTCCCTCATTTTCCTTCAAAGCTGCCAGAGCTTCCTTCAGAGAAAAGGCCTTGATGACTTTTTCCACTTTCATCTGATCTCACACCTCCTAAAAAGAAAATGCCCCCAAGCAGCGCGTGGGGGCATTTTCCGGATACACGCTCTATGCGAAGATTTCCTTAAGGATAAACAACACGGCGAGCACGTAAGTGACAATTGGAACTTCTTTGGATTTACCTGCAAGCGTCTTGATCAGCGCGTAAGAAACGATACCGAAAACGATACCTTCCGCGATCGAGTAAGCAAACGGCATCATGATGATGGTCAGGAACGCCGGAATTGCTTCCGTGAAATCATCCAGATCAATTTCCTTGATAGGCGACATCATGAAGAGACCGACAATGATCAGCGCCGGCGCCGTAGCGGCACCTGGAATCATGATGAAAAGTGGTGAAATAAAGAGTGCTACGAAGAAGAGACCCGCGGAGACCAGAGCGGTCATACCCGTTCTGCCGCCTTCAGCGACGCCGGATGCAGACTCAACGTAAGTCGTAACGGTGGAAGTACCTACCATAGCGCCAAAAGTCGTACCAATCGCGTCCGCGAAGAGCGCTTTCTTGACCCCTGGAAGCTTGCCGTTTTCGTCCAGCATGTTTGCCTTTGTAGAAACCCCAATCAGTGTGCCAATCGTGTCGAACATGTCGACAAACAGGAACGTACCGAGAACGATCCACATATCCGCCGTCAGAATCTTGTCGAACTCGAACGCGAAGACGTTCATAGCCGGCGGCATGCTGAATATGGAGCCCGGAAGCTGAGCGACGCCCAGAGGAATGGAAAGAATGGTAGAGATGATAATACCGAGGAGAATTGCACCTTTAACCTTCAGCGCCAGGAGCACGCCGGTGATGACCAGGCCTGCGAGGGCAACCTGAGTGTTAGGGTTGGCGACAAAGTCACCCAGTGATAAAGGAACGCCAGCGCCTTGAATGACGATTCCGGAGTTGTAGAGACCAATAAAGGCAATGAACAGACCAATACCAACAGAAACCGCTTTCTTAATATTTTGTGGGATACTGTCAATGATGGCTTCACGCACATTGAAGAACGTGAGAATTAAGAAAATAATACCTTCAATAAAAACTGCAGTGAGCGCGAATTGCCAGGAGTAGCCCATGGTCAGGACGACCGTGTAGGCAAAGAAGGCGTTGAGGCCCATACCTGGCGCGAGTACGAACGGCAGGTTCGCGTAGAAAGCCATAACCAGCGTTGCGACGAGTGAAGCGAGTGCGGTCGCCGTAAAGACGGCGCCGAAGTCCATGCCGGCGTCAGCCAGGATCAGTGGGTTGACGATCAAGATGTACGCCATGGTCATGAATGTGGTGATCCCTGCAAGTACTTCAGTTTTTGCGTTGGTGCCGTGCTCCGAGAGTTTAAAAAACTTCTCGAAAAATCCTGAATTATTGGTCATTTTTCGTTACCCCCCATGATTTGTAAAAAAGAGTTTTTACATCTACCCTCCTTACCTCTGGAATTGTATGATTTGAAAAATGAAAAACAATAAAAAGCAGAAATTGCGGCAAGTGCCCTGTAATGGTTTTACCGGGCACTAACTACATTCAATTGTATTTTCAAGGTTCCTATTCTTGAACTGCGCTGAGTACTTTGAAGTTCTCGACGTCGACAATGCCCATGTCCGTGATCTTCCACTTCGGACTCGTGGACAGCCCCAGGAAGGACAGGTGCATGAACGGCGCGTGGACCTTACAGCCCAGCTTCGTTCTCGCGTTGTCCTCGAGCTCCCGGATCTTGTCACTGACTTCATGACCCGTTAGCTCGTCCGTGATCAGTCCGCCCACCGGCAGTCTGAGCTCATCGATCACGCGGCCATTTGAAACGAGGGCGATCCCGCCGCCAATTTCCTTGACGCGGTTAGCCGCAATGGCCATATCATTATAGTTTGTCCCCATGACGAGGAGATTATGGGTGTCGTGGGCAATGGATTCCGCCATGGCGCCGTTCTCAATACCAAAGCCTTTCACAAAGCCTTTGCCGATGTTTCCGTTACGTCCATAACGCTCAATGCAGATCAGTGGAACGACGTCCTGCTTCGTATCCGCCTGGACAGCGCCATTTTTCACCGGCAACTCCGCCTCGAGGGCATCTGACAGGTTCTGGTCTGGAATGAGACCTATGACATTGACCTTGGCTTTAGAGCCTTCTGCCTTGATTTCAAGATCTGCAGCCGACATGGTCTTGAACTTGACAGAATTCTTTACGGTATCAGGATAAGTGTATTTAGGAATGTCAATCAGCATTTCGCCGTTGGCCGCAGCCAGCTTGCCATCAATAAAGACAGCGTCGACGACCATGTTCTGAAGGTCGCTGATGACAGCAATATCCGCCAGTTTGCCCGGAAGCAGCGCGCCCCGGTCTTCCAGCTTAAAGTAAGTTGCCGGGTTGATGGTGACCATTTGAATCGCTTCCACCGGATTGACACCCTGGGCAATCGTTCTTTTGACTATTTCATTCATGTGACCGAGCTTTTCAAGGTCTTCCGCAACCATGTCATCTGTCGCGAGAACCGCTCTTCTCGAATCCATTTTCTCTTCCGTAATAGCCCGGATACATTCCGCCATGTTCTTTTGGGTCGAACCTTCACGCATAAAGACGTAGACGCCTTGGCGGAGCTTTTCGACAGACTCAGCCTTAGTGGTTGTCTCATGGCAGGAGCACGTGCCGCCAGCCGCTATGATATGGGCTGCCAGCTCCCGGCCAAACAGCTCCGGCGCGTTGCCATCCACAACTTTACCAATGCTTCTCGCATAAGTCGTGGAAGCGACGAGGTCTGTAATGATGTCAGGCGTATTGTTGTACACGTGCTGAGCGTTGCTGAAGCCCTGGAGCTCACCAACGCCTATAATGTTGGGATAATTTAAGAGATCCACCATATCCTTGGAGGAAATGTCCACCCCAGCGGTTTCGAGCGACGGGCAATCCGGTACCAGTGCAGGCACCACGAGACTGACGTGGTTCGGGACGACGCCCGCTTCGTCTGCCATGGCTTTCATGCCTACGCCGCCAAGGGCGTTCCCAATCTCGTGAGGGTCGGCAACCAGCGTCGTCGTACCAGACGGGATCGAAAGTCTCGAAAACTCTGAAATCGTCAGCATGGAACTCTCAAAGTGCATATGTGAATCAATAAAGCCCGGCGCGAGGTAGCGGCCGGTAACGTCTATCACGAGTGTCTTGGGTCCGATCAGCTTGTCTGAGTCACAGACGCCGAGAATGTACTTTCCCTTGATCGCAAGGTCGGATTTATATATTTCTCTCGTGATGACGTTGACAATATTACCGTTCAGAAGGACGACGTCTGCGAATTCGAAATCTCCCATGAGAGCGTCGATCATCTGGCGGTACTCCATTGCTTGTTTGATCAGCTTTGGATCCATCATGTCGGATGTGTCACCACCTTATTTTTTATCGTCGAACAAATCCGTCCGTATGTCGTAACCGTCTATAATACCAACGATTGCGGCGTCTATAGAGGATTTTGGTTTGTTGGCGGCATTTCTTGATGCAGTGCCTGTTGAATACATGACAAACTCACCAATGCCCGCGCCCACTGTATCCACAGCAATAAACGGTTCACCAATGGGTTCTTTGCTCATGTTCACAGGCTGTGTCAGAAGGAGCTTGCTCCCGACAAGGCCCTCTTCCTTTCGTGTTGCAACAATCGTACCAATGACAATGGCTGTTTTCACCTGTAATCTCCCCTAACGCTGCCTTTTGTCGACGATTTCAACACCCATAGACTTTGCGAGATCTTTCGCAAGGGGCGTAATCATCATGCCCTTTTCAATGACGATCTGACGGTTCGTGGCTGAGAGCGACCTGAGCCACGCTTCCGTGATCACGCGAGGTGTCTCTTCGCTGACTGTAAGACTGCTTTTCTGGTGCCTTGGTCTCACCTCAGAATTACCAGCGCTGCCCCTCTTGGAAGCCGGCAGCTGATCTCTCATGAGAACCGAGTCGTAATCATGATGCTCGATTATTGAGGCACCGTATTCCGCTAGCGTTTTGATATGACCTTCCATGACTTTTTTCATCTTTGGATTGCCATCAATGGAAAACCAGGCATGTCGAATCGAATCCGTGTTGACAATGACTCGAACCTTCTGCAGTAAAAACTGCCATAGCAGCATGGATGGAAAATCATCCTGAACACCCACTGCCACTTTGGCAAGGGTATTCTGCGTCAGATTCGGCAAAATGACAACATCCGTATTACGGACCAGACCTTGTACACCCTCGTAACAGTCGCCCGTGATCAGCCTATAGGGCTGAACCACTGACTCAACCGTATCTTTGCCCACCAGATGCTCTGCCGCCTTAGACATGACCACCGTCAGCAAATAACCGCTTTCTCTGAGCTTTACGAGGCTTTTAAATGCACTGTCCATGGAAATGTCACTGCCAAGCAGAAGGACAGTAATTTTACGGTCTTTCAGATCCGAAGCTTCCAGGTCGACCGGTTTAACGGACGAGCCTTCAAAGACCGGGAGCGCCATGTCCTGAAAGACTTTTTTCATAAGCTCTTTATTGGACAATGTGATACCTCCCTTTCAGGGCTGATGAATCAGCCGCTGAGTTCACTCTAAACGTTGCCGAGAATGACGCGCTCAACTTCAGAGTGCGGTCTAGGAATAACGTGGACAGAGAACAGCTCGCCAACGCGGGCAGCGGCGTCTGCGCCTGCATCCGTAGCAGCTTTGACAGCACCTACGTCGCCTCTTACCATAACTGTAACGAGACCAAAGCCAATTTTTTCGTATCCTACGATTGTAACGTTAGCTGCTTTAACCATAGCGTCTGCTGCTTCAATTGCGCCTACGAGACCTTTAGTTTCAATTAATCCCAATGCCTGACTCATACTTTTTCCTCCTCAAATGTGGGTTTTTTATGTGTTTACGCGCGTCGAGCGCGGAGATCCTCAGACGGCTCCTCAGATGACGTTTCAGTCTCCGACTTCAGCCCGCTGTCTGCCGCAGCTTCATCCAGTTCCTCCGGAGCCTTCTCCTGAGGCGATTCACCTTTATCTTTTCTGAACATTTCAATCAGCTTGTCCACATCAGAGTGGGGACGCGGTATGACGTGGGATGAAACGACTTTGCCAACAGCGCTGGCAGCCATAACCCCTGCGTCTACAGCAGCCTGAACGGCTGCGACATCACCGACAATGCTGACGGTCACACTGATGATCTTGTCGACACCTATGACTTTCTCGACACCGACGCACTGCACCTCCGCCGCTTTGATAGCTGCGTCCAGGGCAGCCGCGGCCGTTGTCAGCCCTACGGTCTCCATTAAGCCAAGTGCTCCTCCAGTTTTCACATTAACACCTCCATGGGACGTAATCGATTACTTGAGACGACCAAGCAGCTCGTCCAGCGATACTGCCCGACCATGGACGACGTTTGAGTTTTTATCTGCTACCGGTTTTGAAGCTTTGGTCTGCCCGCCTTTTCTTGCCTGAGCTACCGCGTTCAGATCCATGGCCTTGACCGTTCTGTCAGTGTTTCTGTCAGTGGCCCTGTCACTGGTTCTGTCACTGGTTCTGTCCGCTGCCTGGCCTTTCTTGTTTAAAATATCAGACAGCATTGCCGCTTGACGCTCTGTCAGATGCGAGCTGGACGAGACTCCGGAAGCTTCTTTTGTCCCAGGTGAAGCGTCCACAAGGTCTTTGGCACATTTTTGAACAATATGGTCCATGATTTGTTTCGTCAAAATATTTGCCATTTCAACACCTCACATCAGTTGAAGAGCATGTCCATGCCCTCTTCAGGCCGCGGAATCACGTTGATGCCAATGACCTGTCCCATGCCGCCCGCTTCTTCTCTGGCGGCTTCGACGGCTGCTTTGACAGCCGCGACATCCCCTTCGATAATAACCGCAACAACGCCGGATCCAACAACGTTGAAATCCTTAACTACGACATTGGCTGCTTTAACCATGACATCCGCAGCGTAGATGGCGGCGACAAGGCTACGGACTTCAAAAAATCCGAGTGCTTTCTTCATGTATTATGCCTCCTCCAACGCTTATAGATTGGGGAAAAATTTCTTCAGATCAATGCTTTCATACCCTGGAATACGGGCCTTTTCGAAGCCTTTGCCGAGTTCTCCAAGAGGTTTGGTCGCATCAATGCCGACTTTGTCTGACGTCATCTCAAGCAGATGTGAAGGATCAAGTCCCGTCCCATTCGCGCCTGCTATGATGAAGACATCCTTTGATGCCTGTACGCGGGCGGCAATTGCCCCCTCTACGTCTCCCGGGTCAAAGACGTCAATGTCATCATCCACAATGACGACATGCTTGATATCCTTACTGCTGCCAAGAGCAGCAATGGCTGCTGCCTTGCCATCCCCAGGACTTTTCTTGTTGATGGAAACCACGGCATGGAACCTGCAGCCCGCACCTATGGTCACATTGACATCCTTGACTTTGACGATTCGCGAAACGTGGGCGTAGACTTCAATGTCGCGAATGAGTCCGTTGCTCAGATGTTCTTCCTTGCATGGTGCTGAAATCTGGAAAATTGGCTGGTTCCGGTGCATCACCGCGCTGACGCGGATGACAGGATGCTTGGCTACAGAGCCATAATAGCCCATGAGCTCACCAAACGGCCCTTCCGTCACTTCCTCGTTATACGGAATGACACCCTCAATAACAATCTCCGCATAGGCAGGTACTTCAAGGTCTATGGTATGACATTTGACAACGTCAAGAGGCTCACCTCTGAGTCCGCCGTCATAGTCATACTTGTCTACGCCGTACAAATCACTGCCCAGCTGCGACGCTAAACAGAAGTAATAATCATAGCCCAGCACCACTGCGACTTCCAGATTCTTTTTCTGCGCACGCGCCTGCTTTATTTTATCACTTAAAAAGGGCGACGTCACCAGCGCGCTGATATTATTGCCACCATTAAATTGAAAGCGCCGAATAGACGTATAGATCTTGCCATCATCCGGGTCACGAACAACCATAACACCAGCGGTTATAAAACTGGATGAGTCAAGCTCGTGAAATGTCGGAAGCGGGAAGATCTTGCCAATGTCAATATTTCGCGTTATTATGTTCTCTTTTACCGGACCATCAGAAAGCAGTCTTGGGGGAATTGTCCGGTTGACTGCGTTCATATACTTGAAAATGCGCTCTTCCCGGGTCGTTCCCGTGAAATCATAAAACATTTCCCGGTCGCCGAACATACCGCCTATGATAGGCATTTTATGTCCCTTGACGCGATTGAAGAGTACAGGCGTCGTGTTTCCCAGTTTTTCAAGAATGCCGCCTATTTCAAATTTTGGGTCCGCCTCAACATTGCACTCCAGGAGTCCATACTGGTCCCGAAGCTTGCCGAGGCACGCTCTGAGCATTTGTTTTTCCAAATGCAGCACCTCCTCGTGAGGGGATAGTTTTAATGCCAGCGCTCATACAGCTTCGAATCTATGTCAAGCTGATCGAGGATCCGCCCGACCATGATGTCCACAATGTCGGCAATGGTTTCAGGAAGATGGTAAAATCCCGGTGATGCCGGCATGATGGTTACGCCAAGTCTTGCAAGCTTCAACATGTTTTCGAGATGAACGGCACTGAGGGGTGTTTCTCTTGCTACGAGTACCAGCTTACGTCCTTCTTTGATCGTTACGTCCGCGGCGCGGTGGATCAAATTGCTGCTGATGCCATTTGCTGTCGCAGCCAAGGTGTTCATGGAGCATGGCACAATGATCATCCCGTCTGTTTTGAACGAGCCGCTGGCGATGGCGGCCGCCAAATCATCATTCTGGTAATAGTATGAAGAAAGTGCCTTGACCTCCTCCAGACTGAAGTCACATTCATGCTTCAGGTTGTAAGCGCCCATTTTGGAAACGACGACATGGGTCTCAACACCCATCTGCTCCAGGGCCTTAAGGAGGGCAACTGCATAGATCATGCAGCTGCCGCCCGTAATGCCAATTATGAGCCGTTTAGTCAAGTGAATTACTCGACTTTATTCTCAGCGTCGCCGCCGCCGAGCCATGGATCTTCACCTTTTTCCCAAGCAGCCATATACTCATCAAGGGTCATGACTTTTGTAAAGATAGAGAGGTCGACTAGGCCATGCTCGTGCATTTCTTCCGTTTTGGAAGCCACACAGTCGCTGAGGGTGATGACTTTGTATGCGTTCGCAAGAGCGTCAGCAGCTGTGGAACGGACGCAGACGTTTGTCCAGACGCCAGTGACGACGACTGTATCAAGGTTCTCTTCCTTAAGATAAAGGTCGAGGTCTGTGTGCTGAAACGCGGAGTGTCTGCGCTTTGGAATTTTGTACTCTTCGCCCTCTGGATAAAGCTCAGGGATGAAATCAGAGCCCCAAGTGCCTGCGATAGCGTGGACAGGACGAACGCGAAAGTCTGCGTCGTTCTTTCTGTGCGCTTCCTGGATGTGAATCAGCTGAATGTCATCATTGCCCTGGGCGTTGCGCTCGCGAACCCACGCAAACAGTTTTTGCAGTGGCGCTATGATGTCGTCCCCACCCGGGCAGCGCAGCATAGCTTTTTCACCAATAAAGTCATTGAGCATGTCGATAACGACGATTCCATGTCTTGGCATTTTTTCAGTCTCCTTTTCTGTCAATAATAATTTTTGAGTAGCCTATGTGATCCGGTGAGAGCAGGCAGGCAAAAAGCCTGCCGCTCCCGCCGAGTTCAAACACAAAGCGGTTTGTATAAATTTTAGTCAATCACGTTGTTGATGTTTCTTCTGTGATAGTTGTTGAAGAAGTCAGCACCAATCGCTTTGTAGTTCTCGAACTGGAGCTTGTTAGGAAGCACCTGGATGCTCTGGCGCTTGACGAACTGACCAAAGCCAGGCTCGACGAGGATCTTGCCTTGTACTTCATTTGGCTCTTCATGATAAACAGAAGTGCCGCGAAGAATTGTATGGGCGACCTTGCCTTTAAGCTTCAATCCGTGAAGTGGTGTATATTTATTTTTCATGAAGGAAACATCTTTGTCGATCGCCCACTCTTTTTCGAGGTCAATAATCGTAAGGTCTGCGTCAGAACCAATGTTCATAGAGCCCTTCTTAGGATAGAGTCCGTAGTGGATTGCTGCGCTCTTGCTGAGTACTTCGACCGTTCTCTCAAGGGTCAATCTGCCTTTATTGTAGCCTTCGCTGATAATGATGTTGACCATTGTCTCAGAGCCTGAGATGCCAGGGAACGCTGTCCAGATGTTCATGCCAGGAGCGTCTTTTTCAACAGCGGCATCATCATTGTCTTTGTTGGCCTGGATCTTATACGGCGCGTGGTCCGTAGCGACGAAGTCGACACTGCCGTTAGCGAGGCCTTCCCAGAGCTCAATGTTGTCTTGAGTGGTTCTGAGCGGCGGCGCGATTTTGGCGTAAGCACCGTATTCTGACATAGCTTCTGGCGCATTGAGGACGAGATAGTGCGGGCAAACTTCTGAAGTAACCTTCAGGCCGCGCTTTTTAGCTTCTCCAATGAGTCTTGCGCCCATACCTGTGGACATATGAACGACGTGGTAACGCGCACCCGTCTCTTCAGCGAACGCGATCCCGAGCTGGATGGCTGCTTTTTCAGCGAGCTCGAGTCTTGCTTCTGACCATGCTGGTCCGTCCAGGCGACCTTCTGCCTGATATTTTCTGACATAGTAGTCACACATTGCGAAGTTTTCAGCGTGAACGCCGACTGCAACGCCAGTTTTTTCAACTGCTTTGAAAACCTCATGCATTTCAGGGTCAGTAACGCGGTTAAAGGTTGGAACGGAAGGGGTCATATAGACTTTGAAGGCGAGGACGCCGGCGTCAGCCTGAGCCTGGACATCCGCGAGCTTGCCGTCTCGAACCATGTCGCCCGTTGCGCCGCCCCAGAGGCCAAAGTCGACAATAGCTTGCGGCTTGATAGCGTCGAGCTTCTCGTTCATGGAATCGACATCCAGAACAGATCTTGGGAAAGAGCAGCAAGGCATATCAATAATGGTTGTCAGGCCACCCGCCGCTGCTTGGCTTGTACCAGTCAGGAAGGTTTCACGGTGTGTAAAGCCCGGATCCATGTAGTGCGTGTGGGAATCAATACAGCCAGGGAGGACAAGCTTTCCGCCAGCGTCTACATAACGCTCTGCCTCAAGGCCCTCGACAGACTCCAGGAATCCTGCGATTTTCTCATTCTTGACCAGGATATTGGTCATCAGGGTGTCGTTTCCATTCATTGCTGGAATTAGCGCGTTCTTGACAATTAAATCATACTTCATGTTAATTTGACGCCTCCTTTTAAATGGTTGGACAATAGTTTAGAACAGGCCTACAATTTCTCCGCTTTCGAGGATGTCAATGTGGTTCGCGGATGGCACCTTAGGCAGACCAGGCATTCTCATGATCTCCCCCGCAAGGGCTACCAGGAAGCCCGCGCCTACGGACGCCTTGACTTCGCGCACGGTGATCTTGAAGCCGCTTGGTCTTCCAAGCTTCGTTGGGTCATCTGTCAAGGAGTACTGCGTCTTCGCCATACAAATTGGAAGGTGACCTACGCCGTCTTCTTCAAACTTCTTGATATCTTTAAGTGCTTTGGACGTAAACTCTACGCCGTCCGCACCGTAGATCTCTCTTGCGATCTTCTCGATCTTCTCCACTGCCGTGAGGCTCAGGTCATACAGCGGCGCGTAAGCGGATTTGCCGCTCTCTGCCACTTCGACGACTTTCTTCGCAAGCTCTACGCCGCCTTCGCCGCCCTTTGCCCAGACTTCGGACAGAACGACGTTGACGCCCAGCTCATTGCAGCGGTCTTCGACGAACTTGAGCTCTGCTGGTGTATCAAGCGGGAACGCGTTGATGGCCACAACCGCAGGCACACCATGCTTTTGAACGTTCTCAATCTGCTTCTCGAGATTCGCGAAGCCTTTAGCCAGCGCTTCAAGGTTCTCAACATTAAGGTCCGCCTTCTTCACGCCGCCGTGGTTCTTCAGCGCGCGCACCGTTGCCACGATTACTGCCGCAGCTGGCTTCAGGTCTGCCT